>CAVXDA010000010.1:0-145740 GCA_963760415.1 uncultured Acidobacteriaceae bacterium
CTGGGTGGCGGAGCATCACAACATGGTGGGAATCGGCAGCGCCGCGACATCGGTCGTGCTGGCTCATCTCGCCGCTGGGACCACGACCATTCGGGTCGGGGCGGGAGGCATCATGCTCCCGAACCATGCGCCCTATGTCATCGCCGAGCAGTTCGGAACGCTGGCGCGGCTCTTCCCCGGCCGCATCGACCTCGGGCTTGGCCGCGCGCCGGGCACCGATCAGCTTACGTTGCGCGCGTTGCGCCGGCCGCCGGAAGCGGCCGAAACCTTCCCCCAGGACGTTCTGGAGCTGCAGGCGTTCCTGGCGCCGGCCGGTCCCACTCAGCGCATCCAGGCCGTGCCGGCGGCGGGAACGGAAGTGCCGCTCTGGATTCTCGGCTCCAGCCATTTCGGCGCGATGCTGGCCGCCGAGTTGGGGCTGCCTTACGCTTTCGCCTCGCATTTCGCGCCCGATCATCTGATCGCCGCGCTGCAGATTTACCGCGTTCGGTTCAAGCCGTCCGAGCAGCTCTATCGGCCCTACGCCATGGTCGGCGTCAACATCATCGCCGCCGACAGCGACGACAAGGCGCGGCGGCTCGCCACCACTCAGCAGATGTCGTTCACCAACATCTTCCGCGGCGCGCGGGGCCTGAGTCAGCCGCCGATCGACGACATTGAAGGCTATTGGACGCCGATGGAGAAGGCGCAGGCGATGCGAATGCTGGCGCGCTCCATTATCGGCTCCCCGGATACGGTCCGGAAAGGCATTGCCGCGCTGATCGAGGAAACCGGCGCCGATGAGCTCATCGTCGTCTCCGATGTCTACCAGCATCCCGAGCGATTGCGCTCCTTCGAGCTGATCGCTGAGGTTGCGGGAACTCCTTCCAGCGTCCTGATTCTTGGCGCCTTGGCTAAGCCGCCGCCTTCGTGAGCGCTGCGATCGCGGCGGCGATGGCGAGCGTGCGGCGCGCCATGTCGGCGTGCAAAAGCTCCACCATGCGGCCGTTGAGCTGGATCGCGCCTTTCCCGGCGTTCTCCGGTAGCGCGAACGCCGCGACGATGGCGGCCGCGTGCTCCACCTCCGCGGAAGTGGGCGCGAACACCGCGTTGCAGATGTCGATCTGGCTGGGGTGGATCAGCGTCTTGCCGTCGAGGCCCATGTCGCGGCCTTGCAGACATTCGAGGCGGAAGCCGTCGAGATCCTGGATGTCATTGAAGACGCCGTCGATGATGTCGACGCCGTGGGCGCGGGCCGCGACCACGCAGGTCGCGACCCATGCTGTCATGGTGGGGCGGCCCGGGGTCAGTCGCGCGCGCGTCTCCTTGGCGAGATCGTTAAGGCCCATGACCATGACCGCGAGGCGCGAGGTCGAAATCGGCGGCGACGGCGGCGATCGAGCCGGCGTTCAAAATGGCGTTCGGCGTCTCCATCATCGCCCAGATGCGGGTGCGATCGGGCGCGCCGGCTTCGCGCAAGGTCCGGGCGGCGGCCATGACCGCCCCAGCGCCGTCGACCTTGGGTAACAGGATGGCGTCCGCTCCCGCGGTGGAAGCGGCGATGAGATCTTCTTCTCCCCACGGCGTGTGCGGCCCGTTGACGCGAATGACGACTTCGCGGCTGCCGAATCCGCCGGCGCGCACCGCCTCGATGACCTCGCCGCGCGCCGTGACTTTCAGGTCGGGGGCGACCGAATCCTCAAGGTCGAGGATCAGCGAATCAGCGGGCAGCGTCCTGGCCTTCGCCACGGCTTTGGCGTTGGAGCCGGGCATATAGAGGACGCTGCGACGCGGGCGAGCAAGCATAAACATCTCCCGAGCTTAACCGCTAGCATTTAACGATAAGTTTGTTGCGGCGCCAGAGGGATGTTCGCCACGGCAGCATGGGGCTTTGGACGAAGGGCCCCGGCCTATGCGCCGCGACGCGAACGCTCGCGGCTCAAGTCGCGAGCCACCGCGCCATTCGCCGCGTCGCTTCGCCGATCTGCTCGGGATCGCGGGCGAAGCAAATACGCAGATGGCCCTCGCCGCCGGGGCCGAAGGCGCCTCCGGGCGCCGCGCCGACGCCGGCTTCGTCGATGAGCCTCAGCGCCAGCGCGCGGAAGTCGGAAAAGCCGTCGATCGAGAAGAACAAATAGAACGCCGCCTCCGGCTTGAAGAAGCGAACGCGGCCGGTGGCGGCGAGCCCCTCGCACAGAACGTCGCGCGAGCGCCGGCAGCGCTCGATCTGCCAGGCCAGGAAGGATTCGCCCTGCTCGATCGCCGCCGTCGCCGCGCGCTGGTTGAACACGGGCACGCCCGAGGTCGTGTACTGGACCAGGTTCTCGATCACGGGACCGAGCGCGGCCGGCGCCTCGAGCCAGCCGATGCGAAAGCCGGTCATCGCCCAGTTCTTGGACAAAGTCTGAACGAACAGGATCTTGTCGTCGGGCGCCATGACGTCGTGGAACGAGGGCGCGCGGGCGCCGTCATAGGTGATGCGGCCATAAATCTCGTCGGCGATGATCCAGAGCCCATGCCGGCGCGCGATGGCGAGCGTCTCGACGATCTCGTCGCGCGTGGCGACGAAGCCGGTCGGGTTGGCGGGGGTGTTGAAAAAGATGAGGCGGGTTAAGGGCGTCACCGCCTTCTCGAGCTTGGCCGGATCGAGGGTCCAGCGGCTTCCTTTGTCGAGCTGGACTGGCACGGCGCGCGCGCCGGAGATTTCCAGCGCGCCGACGAAATTGGGCCAGGCGGGGGTCGGGATCAGCGCCTCGTCGCCCGGGCCGACGATGAGCCTGGTCGCGATCTCGATCGCATGCATGCCGCCGATGGTGACGAAGAAATTCTCAGGCGAGAAAGCGCGGCCGCCGGGCGCGGCGCCATAGACCTGCGTCATGTAAGCCGCAATCGCCGCGCGCAGTTCCGGGACGCCGCGCTGCCAGGTGTAGAAAGTCTCGCCGCGGTCGAGCGAGGCCTTGGCCGCTTCGCTGATGAAAGCGGGGGTCGGCAGGTCGCCCTCGCCGACCCAGAGCGGGATGAGCCCTTGTCGCCCGCGGCCGTAATTGAACACCTCAACGATGCCGCTCGTCGCAACGTCGCGCATCGCCGGGCGGATGTGGTCGAGCCAATTGCTCGCGTAAGGGGGCGAAGCGAGGTTCACGGCTTGCGTCATGTAGCAGTGCGGCGGCGCAAGCAAGCGCAATGCGCGGCGGATCGGATATTGTGGCCTATCCTGCGAGACGCGACGGCCTCGGAGTTCAGCAAGGGGCCGAAATGCGGCGATTGGTTCGCTTTCTTTGTCTGGTCGATCTCCCCCTCAAGTTTTGACGCATTCCGGCAGGCGCTTCGGATTGTCGAATTTCTTCAGATCCTCGTCGGTCGCGCAGATGCGAAAGCCGAGCTTGCGGAACCCTTCGCGCTCGATGTCCTGCTCATTCGTCCGCGCAAACACTTCACCTTCGTTGAACCAGATCTCCATCACCTGCTCGCCGTTTTTCGCAATGAGATCGGCCTTGGCGCGTTCCGCGTCCTCCGCGCGTCCGAGCAAAGCGTAGCTTGCGGATCGAAAAAACCGAGCGAATTTGTCGCGGTGGTCGTCAGGAATTTGATCGATGACCTCGATCGCACGTTCGAACTTGCGGTCAAAAAAGTAGGGTAGAATAAGAAGTTCCCGCCTGCTCACCGGGGTCTGCGGATCGAGCCGCAAGGCTAAGTCCGTCATGGCGACGCCGTCTTGGGGCCTGCCGGAGGTCGCTTTCGAATTGTTCTAGCTTCGTAGCATAGGGGGCGCCAAAGAGATTACCTTTCGCCCATCTGAGCCACGCTCGCGAAGCATAGGCAGGCGCAAAATTCGGGTCGAGCGCGATGGCTTTTTCAGCGTACTCAAGCCCTTTCAAGACGCCTTCCTTAGTGTCCAGCTTCCGCTGTTCGCGGGCGAGCGTGTTGAAGTCGTAGGCTGAGAGGTCAGCAGGGGGGCGATGCTTGGCCTCCGTCAACAGGCGGCTTTGGATCGCGCCGACGTTCGAGCCGCCGCCGCCGGCCAGCGAGGCCGCGACCTTGTCGGCCACCTCGGCCTGCACGAAGAACATATCCTGGGCCGGCCGGTCCCACCGCTCGGACCACACCTGAGCGCCAGTCGTCGCGTCGATGAGCTCCGCCGTGACTCGCAATTGATCCGCCTGACGCTGAATGGAGCCAGCGAGCACGAAGCGGACGTTGAGGTCCTTGGCGATCTGCCGGGGGTCGACCGGCTTGCCCTTGTAGGTCAGGGTCGAATTGCGCGCGATGACCATGAGCTCCTTGTAGCGCGCAAGGTCGGTGATGACGTCTTCGGTCATCCCGTCGGCGAGGCGGCTCGCCTGTTCATCGCCGCCCAAATTGTCGAACGGCAGGACGGCGACCGCCGGCGCTGCTGCCAGCGCGGGCCGACTGGCGCCGAGAAAGTGCCAGCCGCCTACAGCAACCGCGATCAGCGCGGCGATCCCGGCAGCCAGAAGCGCCAGCCGCGAGCGCACTTTCGCCTCTGGAGGCTTTGCCGCCAGCGCGGGTTTCGCCTGGGCGGGGATGCCAACTTGCAGCGAGTAGACCCGGATCGGCCTTTCGATGTTCTTGAGCTGGGTCGGACCGAGATCGGCGACCGCCATGTCGAGCCTGCCGCTCACCTGGCGGTAGGCGTCTTCCGACAAGCAGATCGCGCCCGGCTCGCAAACGCCCTCCAGACGCGCGGCGATATTGACGCCGTCGCCCATGAGGTCGCCGTCGCTCTCCTCGACCACGTCGCCGCGATGAATGCCGACACGAAACTCGATGCGGCGCTCCGGCGGTAAGCCGGCATTGCGTTCGACCATGCCGTTCTGCACTTCGATCGCGCAGCGCACGGCGTCGACCACGCTGCGAAATTCGATGAGGCTGCCGTCGCCGGTGCGCTTGACGACGCGCCCGTGATGGAGGGCAATGGTCGGATCGATCAGGTCGCTGCGCAGCGCGCGGAGCCGCGCGAGGATGCGATCCTCGTCCGCTCCCGCGAGCCGGCTATAGCCGACAATATCCGAAACCAGAATCGCCGCAATCTTCCGGGTCTCGCTCATGGCGCGCCCTCCGGCAGCGTGCAGCCTAACACAAAATCCGCCTCGCAGCCGCATTTATTTGTCGAGAGCCGAATTGGGCCGGCGGAAGGCGGCCCTGAGTCAATATCAGCGTCGCCTTGAATGCGATCCCGGTCGGTCGGATCGGAAACCAAGCGACGGATTTCATACGCCGGGTTTGCGGGCTTCGCGACCAGCGCTTGGCGCCGCCTCAGCTCGAGGGATGCCGCCTCCGCCCATCGCGAGGTCGTCGAGGATCGGGCAGTGTGGCCGATCGTCGCCGTGGCAAGCGTGCACGAGCTTGCGCAACGTCGCCGCCATCGCCTGCATTTCGGCGATTCGAACGTCGAGATCAGCGAGATGGGAGTTCGCGATGCGCTGGACCTCTCGGCTCGGCCGGCCCTTATCGCGCCAGAGGGCGAGCAGCAGGCCGATCTCCGAAATGGAAAAACCCAGCTTTCGGGCACGTTTGATGAAGGTCCAGTTGGACACGTCGCAATTCGATTCGCTGCTCGGCGAAACCTACGTTCAGTTCGCCTGGAAAGGTTTGAAGCACCAGCTCTCGCAGGGTGCCGGATCGTGGACGCTGCCGGAGGGACGTCGCACCAGCTACTACAAACTGATTGACTCGGCCATGCCGAAGCCGCCGGCCACTGAGGCTCACGAAAACGACTTCTTCGATGGAATCGACACATCGTTACCCAGCCTGGCGTCACGGCTTGGCGCCGACGAGGCGAAGGCCCCGTGGCTGAGTTCTCAGCTTGAGGCGATCGCGAAGACGGTGGACGAAGCCACAGCGGCAGTGGATAAGAACGACGAGGTAGCAGGCAAGGCACTACTGCTCGGTTTACGTCTCACGCGCGCCCTGATCGCCAAAGTTGAGAGCTCCGGGCTGTCCGCGGTTGAAAAGTCCGACCTGCTCGCCGATCTGCACACCAAGGAGGCGCAGTTCGAGCAAGCAGCGAACCTCGCGCTCAAAATTGATTTGGCTGCTGGGCCGGGCACTCCGGACGGACGCCCCATGGCCGAGACCTTCTCGACCGGCGACGGCGACGTGCTGGCAGCGGTCATCACCGCCGGCAAGTCCTTCCTGCTGATGACGAAGCTGCATAACGGCGGTTCGGCTGCTGTGGACTTGAAGCAATTCTCGCTCGATGTCCCGCAAGGTTGGAAGTCCGAGCTATTCATGGACGACGTGCCGAAGCGGTTGGCTCCTGGCGACGGATGCGCCCTGACCTTTCGGGTTACGCCGCCATTGGATGCGCAGCCCACCAAGGCTTACTTCCATCGCAACAATCCAGAAACCGATGCGATCTATCACATCGATAATCCGAACTACATAACGCTGGCGTTGCCTCCGCCGCCGGTTGCAGCCCGCGTGGTCTACAGCGTCAATGGCGAAGAAGGCGTGATTCGCGCAGTCGCGCGTACCCCGATGCACGACACCAAAGGCGGGGCTTGGTCGATGCCCATGTCCGTCGTGCCCCCGTTTTCAGTTGAGGCCTCACCGAGCACGCAGATCATTCCGGCCGGAGCCGATCCCTCGGCGGAGTTGAGCGTCGTAATTCGTTCGACCGAGGATCGCGCATCCGGAAAGGTGCGTCCCGAAATTCCTTCAGGGTGGAGAGTGGAACCGCCGTCGGCGACGATCGAGTTCGGCAAGCCGGGCGAGCACGCCTCCGAATTCAAAATACTGCCCGACGGCGCCAAGGAAGCGCGATACAGCGTGCGCGCGTTGCTCGACGCGGGCGGACGCGACTACAGCGAGGGCTACAGCCTGGTTGCGCGGCCCGACATTGGCGGCTTCTTCTACTATCAACCGGCACTGCAGCGGGCCAGCGTGGTCGAAGTGAAGGTCCCGCCCGATCTCAAAGTCGGCTACATCATGGGAGCCGGCGACGACATTCCTGCCGTGCTGCGGCAGGTTGGCCTGGATGTCACTCTCCTGACCGCTGATGACCTCGCGCACGGCAATCTCAGCCGCTTCGGCACCATCGTCCTGGGCATTCGAGCCTACGACACGCGCGAGGACGTGAAGAAAAATAATCAGCGGCTGCTCGATTACGTTCGCGAAGGCGGAACGCTGGTGGTGCAATACAACACTTCGCCGGGGGATTTCAACACCGGGAAATACACCCCGTATGCGATGCAGCTCAGCCGCGATCGTGTCACCGTCGAGGAGACCCCGGTCACAGTTCTCGATCCGCAGAATCCTGTCTTCCACTATCCCAACCAGATCACGCCGCACGATTTCGATGGCTGGGTGCAGGAGCGTGGCTTGTACTTCATGGACCAATGGGACCTCCACGTTACACCTCTACTGGCCTCCAATGATCCGGGCCAGGAGCCGCAAAAGGGCGGCTTGTTGCTGGCGCAATACGGCAAGGGCCACTACCTCTACACCGGATACGCATTTTTCCGGCAATTACCGTTCGGCGTGCCAGGCGCCATTCGCCTCTACGTGAACTTGCTGAGCGTCGGACATGAGCCAGAGTAGTCCGGCTGAACAGCCGGAATTGATCCGCGGCGTCGGACTGGCAAGCGCGACCACGCTGAACATGATTGACATGATCGGGGTGGGCCCGTTCATCACGATCCCGCTGATCGTGAGTGCTGCCGGCGGCCCACAGGCCATGCTCGGCTGGATTGTCGGCGCCGTTCTGGCCCTGTGCGACGGACTGGTCTGGGCGGAGCTAGGTGCGGCCATGCCGAGCGCGGGCGGATCGTATCGCTACCTGAAGGAAATCTACGGACCCAGGACACTCGGACGGCTGCTCTCATTTCTCTTCATTTGGCAACTCTCCTTCAGCGCACCGCTTTCGGTTGCCTCAGGCTGTATCGGTCTGGCGCATTATGCAGGATATCTCTGGCCTGGTCTGGAAAGGGTACTCGCTGCGAACACGCTGCACGTTGCGTTGCCCATGGTCGGCACGCTGGAGGCGCGGGTGGTGGTCATGCCGGCTACCTTCGTCGCCATCGGCACCTGTGGCTGCGTTGTGCTCCTGCTCTATCGGCGGATTACCGCCGTCGGCAAACTGGCGGAGTTGCTTTGGGTCGTCGTCATCGGATCCGTCCTCTGGGTGATTGTGGCAGGCCTCACGCATTTCAGCTCGGCGCGCGCCTTTGATTTTCCTGCGGGAGCGTTTCATCTCTCGCATCAGTTCTTCATCGGACTCGGCGCAGCCATGCTCATTGCGACTTACGACTATTGGGGCTACTACAACGTGTGTTTCATCGGCGGGGAAGTGAAGGATCCCGGCCGGACCATCCCTCGCGCACTCATCCTCTCGATCATTGCGGTGGCAGCCCTCTACATCGTTATGAATATCAGTGTGCTGAGCGTGGTTCCGTGGCGCGAGATGACACAGTTCTCCAACGATCAGAACAACTACGTCATCTCCGTCTTCATGCAGCGCATTTACGGCAACTGGGCCGGACGGGTTGCGGCGTGCCTGATCATGTGGACGGCGTTCGCGTCGGTCTTCTCGCTGTTGCTGGGCTACTCCCGCGTCCCCTATGCCGCGGCGCTTGACGGTAACTACTTTCGCGCGTTTGCGCGGGTCCATCCCGAGCACCGTTTTCCTACGGTATCGCTGCTTGTCTTAGGCGGAGTGGCGATGCTTTTCTGTTTCCTGCGCCTAGCCGACGTAATCGCTGCGCTGGTGGTCATACGCATCTTATTGCAGTTCATTGTGCAGGCCGTCGGAGTGATTGTATTGCGCGTGCGACGGCCGGACCTGCCGCGACCCTTTCGCATGTGGCTGTATCCCGTGCCGGCGCTGTTGGCCATCGCCGGATTCACCTTCATCCTGGTGGAGCGAAGAAATTTCCTGCGCGAAATCCGTTACGCGGTTGTGCTTCTGGTAATTGGTGTGCTCATTTACCTCGTGCGCTCGTGGCGGCGGAGAGAATGGCCATTTACACCGGCAGCTGCAATGGGGGCGGCAGGATGACCGTCATTCACGCAGCGCGCTTGGTCACGAATTGGCAGCGGCTCAGAACGCCCGCAGATGAATCCTGGGTAAACGGGCTTACCTTTGTTGGGCGAGGCGGTCTGACCTTCGATGGCCACGAGCGGAGCATGGCAAGATCCTCTTGCGTCTGCAGTCGCCAACCCGGCGACAGACGAGGGGTCTGAGTCCATGTCGGAACTGGGCTCGATTCCGGAGTTGCCTATCGCGCCGCCGCGGCACAGCGTGCTGGGGCCGTTGCACGAGCCGCTGTTTCGGACCTTGTGGATCGCCGCCGTCGTCAGCTACACCGGCACCTGGATGCAGAACGTCGGGGCCGCGTGGCTGATGACCTCGCTCACCATGTCGCCTCTAATGGTGGGATTAGTGCAGGCAGCCGGCAGTATTGCGGTGTTTCTGGTGGTGCTGCCTGCGGGTGCCATCGCCGACGTGGTAGATCGCCGCAAGCTATTGCTCTTCACCCAGACCTGGATGGTTGTCGCCGCAGCAGGACTTGGCGTGCTCACGCTTGCGGGCCGGATTACTCCAGCCTTGCTCTTATTGTTCACGTTGCTTATGGGGTTTGGCGCGGTGCTGAACGATCCAGCTTGGCAGGCCATTACGCCGGAGATCGTCTCCCATCGGAACTTTACCGCAGGCATTGCGCTCAATTCCGCGGGATTCAACGTCGCCCGCTCGATCGGGCCTGCGCTGGGCGGGTTAGTCATTGCGGCGACCAGCTCCGGAATCGCGTTTCTGCTGAACGCCCTCTCATTCTTTGGAGTGATTTATTTCCTCTATCAATGGAAGCGCAGGCCGGGAAGGATCTCCCTGCGCGCCGATCACATGTTCAACGCGATGTTTGCCGGTTTCCGCCACATGCGGCGTTCCCCCGCGGTGAAGGCGGTGCTGGTCCGCAGTGCGGTCTTCAGCATTTCCGCCAGTGCGTTACCGGCCTTATTGCCGCTGCTGGCGCACCCCTTTGGCTCGCAAGGCTACGGGCTGCTGCTCGGCTTCTTCGGATCGGGCGCACTGCTGGGCGCTACGTTGATTCCGTTCTTCCGCCGCCGGGTTTCGGCAGATATGCTGGTCGCCATCTCGACCGCGGTTTTCGCCATGTGCACGTTCGCGGGGGGGCGCTGGCAGACGTTCGCGATACTGTCGCTGACCATGTTCGTTGCCGGGATGGCATGGATCCAGATTCTTGCCAGCTTGAATGTCTCGGCGCAGACCATGTGTCCCGGCCATATGCGTGCCCGAGCGATTTCGATGTATCTGCTGGTGCTGCAAGGTGGGCTGGCCGGAGGAGCCGCGTTATGGGGAGAGGTCGCCGAGCAGTTCGGGATGTCCCGCTCGTTGTCTTACGCGGCACTGGGCCTGGTGGTCGGTATTCTGGCGACGCTCTGGTTTCGGTTGCATCCCGGGCAAATCCAGGCAACTGCCGTCGGAATGGACTAAAATGCTCGAACGCTCACTTGACTACAATCTTGAACGCACATTCTCACCGGAGGCAGTTTTCATGAACAAGCAAGTTGCAATGGCAATTCTAGTGCTCGCGATCGGCGCCGGAGGAACCACGGCCGCCCAGGCGCAGGGCGCTATGCAAGCCAAACCTGACCAGAAACCGACCTTCGCCGTGGTTTTCGACCGCAATCTGGGCGGCGTGGAGAAAGAGGTAGTTTCCGCCGCCGAAGCCATGCCGGACGACAAGTTTAACTTCGCTCCAACGCAGGGTGAATTTAAGGGAGTACGGACGTTTGCCCAACAGATAAAGCATATTGCTGCCGTCAATTACATGCTGGGCGCAGGCATCCTTGCCGAAAAGCCTCCCATTGACTTGAAGGGCGAAAATGGGCCGGACAGCATTACGTCGAAAGCCGACGTCGTAAAGTTCCTCAAGGACTCATTCACTTACGCCCACAAGGCGGCAAACAGTGTTACTGAGGCCAATGTTCTGGAAATGGTTCCAAGTCCGTTCGGGTCCAACAGGATGACGCGGCTCACTCTTACCATAATCATGCTTTCCCATCCCTTCGACCACTACGGCCAGATGGTGGAGTACTTGCGCATGAACGGGATCATCCCGCCGGCCAGCCGAGGCGGTGGTATGTAGTTGGTTGAAACTCAGTGCAACAGCAAGGCGCGAGCGATCGCGCCTTTTTTGCGAATCAATGCGCACTGCTGGCCTGCAGCGCAGAGTCGTCCACCTCTTTGACGCCCATGTGGCGCAGATGCTCAAGCATGTGATGCATGTAGTCGTCGAAGACGAACTGCAGGGTCAGTGGCTCCGAGTCTCCGATGGTGCAAGTGCGCGACCAGGCTGAATCGGGCACGGCCTCGGCGGCGGCCAGAAGCTGGCGGTTTAGTGCCGCCCAGCGCTCGATCAGCGAATTCCAGTCGCGGCTGTGATAACGATGCAACGCCACCCACGCGTCACCATCGTAGCCGGGCATGGCCGGCTTGTCCTCAAGTTGCGTGCGAACGATCCGCTGATGATTATTGGCCGCCGAATCCAGCAGATGTCCCAACTCTTCTTTCGCTGACCAGGCGTCGGGCGCGGGCTTGTGCCCAACTTTGTCAGAGGGCAGGGCCTGCAGACGCGCCGGGAGACGGTCGATCAGTTCTTGCAGAACCATCAGGCTTTGCATTCTCAACCCTCCAAATGTCGCCGACGATGAAGTCCTTTCCGCGCCAGGTCCTGCGATTCACCGAGTCCGCGGGTCTTCCGCGCTGAAGAGCGCGTTGTAAATGACTCCGGCAATGGCAGCGCCCACTATCGGAGCCACCCAGAAGAGCCACAGCTGCCCCAGCGCCCAGCCGCCAACAAAGATCGCCGGCCCCGTGCTACGAGCCGGATTCACTGACGTGTTCGTGACCGGAATCGAAATGAGGTGAATCAGGGTGAGACACAGTCCAATCGCTATGGGAGCAAAGCCCTTCGGCGCGCGCTCGTCTGTGGAACCCAGGATGACCAAAAGGAAGAACATGGTGAGCACGACTTCTGCCACTAAGCAAGCGAGCAGGGTGTATCCGCCAGGTGAATGTTCGCCATAACCGTTGGAGGCAAATCCCGCTGCCAGGGTGAATCCCTCCTTACCGCTGGCGATCACGTAGAGGACACTTGAGGCCACGATTCCGCCCGCCACTTGGGCGATGATGTAGTGCGGCAGCTCGGATGCGGGAAACCGCTTTCCTACGACTAATCCAATGGAAACCGCGGGATTGATATGACAGCCCGAAATAGGGCCAATCGTGAAAGCCATGGTGAGCAGGGTGAGACCGAAGGCGAAGGCGACTCCTAGAAAGCCAATGCCCAGGTGCCCGGCTCCGGGTTCGCCGGTGGGGAAGGCTGCGGCTAGCACAGCGCTCCCGCATCCGCCAAATACCAGCCAAAAAGTCCCAAAGAATTCTGCAGCGGCACGTTTCGTTAGCGACATAGTAGCCTCCAATCAACAGCCGGAATTTTGGTTTTCCAATCGCCTCAGAGAGAACTCGCCCGACTCTGGCATCTCCGGGGCAGTTCTGCATATTATGCCCTGCGGTCATCCTTTGGAAGGACGAATGAACAATTTTTGTTAGAAAATGATGGGAACACGTTCTCGCGGTCTGAGTCCTCCCAGGCGATCACAAGGGGCGGCTCTTGCCGGGCGCAATCGTCGCCCGTAATGATAAAAGTTGAAGCGCCGAGGCGCAGGACGTAACCGTCCGCTCCACCCGGTATAATCGAATTTTCCCTCCATGAGTTACCAGGTTCTCGCACGCAAATACCGGCCACAAAAATTCTCCGACGTCATCGGTCAGGAGCACGTCACTCGCACCCTGAAGAACGCCATCGAACAGGGACGAATTGCGCACGGGTACATCTTCAGCGGGCATCGCGGCATCGGCAAGACGACGATCGCGCGCATATTGGCGATGGCGCTCAATTGCCAGTCGCAGGACCATCCAGTACCCGAACCATGCGGCGTGTGCGACTCCTGCCGCGAAATTCGCGCCGGTAACGCGGTGGACGTGATCGAGATTGACGCGGCTACCAATCGCGGCATCGACGAAATCCGCGAGCTGCGTGAGGCGGCGCGCTATCGTCCGGCGCGCGACCGCTTCAAAATCTACATTCTTGACGAGGCACACCAAATCACCGACGCCGCCTTCAACGCCCTGCTGAAGACGCTGGAAGAGCCACCCGGGCACATTGTCTTCATGATGGCGACGACGCAGCCCGAGGACATTCCGCAGACCATCCGCTCGCGCTGCCAGAACTTCAGCTTTCATGCCGTGCGCTTCGATGACATCGTGCGGCAACTTCGCGACATTGCTCGCCAAGAGGGAATCGAGGCCGACGACAACGCGCTGGCCATGCTGGCGGAGGCCGGGGACGGTTCCATGCGGGATGCGCTCAGCATCATGGACCAGGCCATCGCCTCCTGCGGAACCACGCTGAGCACCGAGATCGTTCGCGGACTCGTCGGCTCGGTCCCCTCGGAGGTGCTGGAAGATGTGATGGACGCGGTGGCACGCAACTCCAGTGAGGACGTGCTGCGCACCGTGGACCGGCTGCTGGTGGAGGGTCAGAGCGCCCAACACTTCGCGCGGCAGATGTTGCGCTTCCTGCGCAATGCAATGGTGGCCAAAGTCGCAGGCAGCGATTCGCCGGTCCTCCAGATTTCGTCGGACGAACGTGCACGCGTGGCACGAGTGGCTGAGCGTTTCAGCGAAGAAGACCTGGCCCGCTTCATGCAGATCATGCTGCGCACACATAGCGACCTGGGGTATAAGCAGGAGCAGCGTTTCCATCTGGAGCTTGGCTTGCTGAAGCTGGTGCACGCCCAGCGCCTGCTGCCGCTGGAAGAGTTGCTGAGCGGTGAGGCAGGGAAGACCAGCGCGCCGGCATTGGCATCACGCTCCGGAGCGAGTGCTGCACGGCCGGCTCCCGCCGCGGCGCGAACGCCTTCGCCTCCGCGCTCGTCGAGTGAGGCCGAACCTACGGCGACCCGTTCTCCCGCGGCCTCGCCATTCAGCAAGCCCTCTCCGTTTGAGGCCGACCGCAGTCGCAAGATCGGGCCGAAAGCTGAAGCACCCAGTTTGAACGGCACGGATTCGGTTTCGTCAAGCAGCGCAACATCCTCGGTCGCGACGGAAGTGGGATCGGCAACCGCCCTCGCGCTGGATGCTCCGGCAGATCCGCAACCGGCGACTGGCGAGATTTCAGCCGAGCTCATGCGCAATGCGGTGTTGGCGGCGCTGGAAGATGCGGGACACGAGATGCTGGCGCACAATCTGGAAGAAGGCGAGTGGTCGCTGAATGGTTGGGAAGTATCGGTCGAAGTTGCGATTTCACAGGTGCTGATTGACGTTGCGCTGGGGCCGGAACCGAAGCGCGTCATTCAAACTGCGCTTAACCAGGCAGCGGGCAAGCGGCTGAAGTTCAAGCTGGTGAGTGGCGGAGCTTCGGTGGCTGCCAAACCGGCGGCGCCGCGTCCTGCAAACGGCGTAGGCGCTCGCAGCCGGGCCCAGTCCGATCCCGTAGTGCAGCGCATGCAGGAAAAGTTTGGTGCCGAAATTCGCACCGTGATCGACCAGAAGGACCGTGGCTGAGGTGGTAGAGCGGGCCTCTAGTCTGCGTGAGAACTGGGTCTTGTTTTGCGGCAGCGGCATGACCTGAGCAAGAAAAAAGCCCCGCAGGGGCGGATTAGTTTAGCCCAGCACGGAGCCGTAGGCGGAGTGCTGGGTAGGTGAGGAAATTGATCTAAGCCCCGTAGGGCCGGCATAGGTTTTTCACGCAGACGACGCTCGGCGGCTCAGGTAGGAGAACGAATGGGCGGTTTCAATTTGCAGGAAATGCTGGCGCAAGCGCGACAGCAGGCGGAAAAGCTGCAGGAGAAGATGCAGCAGATCACCATCGAGGCCTCGTCGGGCGGTGGCAGCGTCACCGTGCGCATGAGCGGCCAGAAGCAATTGCTGAGCGTGACGATCGAGCCCGAGGTGGTCAAGTCCGGCGACATCGAAATGCTCCAGGACCTGGTGATCGCCGCGGTCAACGAGGCCTCGCGTAAGGTGGACGAGGCGCTGAAGTCCAGCCTGGGTGGGATGCTCGGCGGCATGGGCCTGCCGGGCATGTAGAGGTCCGGGGTAGAGCGGGCCTTTAGGCCCGCGTGCAGAGTGCGACAAATTTGAGGGGCTTCAACCCCGAGGTCACATGTCAAGATTCGCCGAGCCGATGGTTCGACTGATTGATGAATTGAAGAAGTTGCCCGGGGTGGGCAGCAAGAGCGCGCAGCGCCTGGCGTTTCATATTCTGCGCGCCAGCGACGAAGACGCCGAATTGCTCGCGGGCGCCATTCGCGAGGTGAAGGCCAGCTTGCGTCTGTGCTCGGTCTGCAACAACATCACCGACGTCGATCCCTGCACCTACTGCACCAGCGTGACCCGCAATCAGCGCCTGGTGTGTGTAGTGGAGGAGCCCACCAACATCGCCGCCATCGAAAAGACGCGCCACTACAATGGCGTGTATCACGTGCTGCACGGCACCCTGTCGCCGCTGCACGGAGTCGGGCCGGAGCAGTTGCGCATTGCCAATCTTGCGCGTCGCGTCGAATCCGATAGCGTGGACGAACTCATCCTCGCCACCAATCCCACGGTCGAAGGCGAAGCCACCGCGACCTACCTCGCGAACCTGTTCAAGTCCTTGCCCGTGAAGGTGACACGCATCGCGACCGGCGTTCCCGTCGGCAGCGACATCGAATACGCCGACGAAGTCACCATGCAGAAAGCGATGGAGGGACGGCGCGAGCTGTAGGGAGGGCAAGATGCTTGCCAAGAGAAGTAGGAGGCTTGTATCGGCTACGCAGATATTGCTGGCCTGTCTGCTCGCCTTCGGCTTGTATCGCTTCAGTATCGCGCGAAATCAGGGGAGCATACCGGAATGGCTCGACGATCTGTTGGTAATAGCCTGGTTTGTAGGAGTAATCGCACTAATCATATGGCAGGCCCGGCGGGCAGAAGACACTTACATCGGGAATCTTCGCGAGGATAAAGCCACGCTCAATGCCGACGAAGAACCTGTTTTCAAGAACAGCTTCATGTCGGGCAAGTTCTTCCCATCTGGGATGGCTTTCAATCCGGAACCGCACCTTCTCGAATGGCTGAGCGGGGGACCAGTGACCGTGATTCGGCTTCTGGCAGTTCAGGTGACAAATCAACGGCTTATCTTTAAGGTCTGTTTCTTTTCGGGCGCACTTGGCGAGCGCTCGATCTGTCCACGATCAGAGATGTGGTTGTCATCAACGGCAAGTGGCCTTTTAAGGATGGTCTCCTTATCAAATATGAGCTTGACAGTAAGAATGAGAAGATCTTGTTCTTTACGGGCTCCGCCAGAGGGAGGCGCTTCAAGGCACCCTTGGACGGAGCATTAGCCAGAGTTACTCAGCGCAGAGAGTCCGTGTGAGAACCCGTGCCGCCCCTTTCCGGGGCTCTGGTCAATTTCCCGCTCACCCAGCACTCCGCCTTCGGCTCCGTGCTGGGCTAAACTGAGCCGCCCCTTCGGGGCTGATTCTTCGCCGGTGCGTTCCAACATCGTAACCTCTGTCATCCTGAGCGAGGAAGTCGTCCGCCATCGCGGACGACCTCCGAGTCGGAGGACCCCTATATGGCGGATAGGCCTGCTTCGCTGGCAGGCTGTCATCCCGACCGAGCACTTCAGTCCGAGTGGAGGGACCTGCTTTTTGTGCCGTCCCCGAGTGGACTCGGCGTTTTCTAATGCGCTCACCCAGCGCTGAAGGCCTGAGCTAGGCTCTTTTCACGCCTACGGCGCTCGACCCAGCCTTCTTCTCTACCCGCAACGTGATAGCGTGATGTCATTGCGCTTCCTTACTTGCCTTCGCGAAGTAAGCATTCATCTTCTCACCCCACTCCTTGCCGGCGTTTTCGTCTCCCTTCGCGAAGTGCTGCACGTGTTCATTCGCCTCAGGAAGCAGCGCGGTCCGTTCATAGACGACGGTGACCCCGGTCTTCTGTGGGCCCTGGCGGGTGGCGTGAATGTCGATGAGCGTGGCCATTGCATCGTTCAAGACATACGCGTACTGAATGTGTCCCGCGGCGAGGTCGAGCGCGGTGTTGATCCACACGCTCGAGTTGTGCCCGTGCGCGACGGTGAAGACCATTCCCTGCTGGTCGCTCGCTGGATTGGGATACACGAATTGCGGGTTCCAATCGTGCGCCCACTTGCGCTCCTCGTGCGCGCCGAACAGCGGTACGACCTGCTCGAAGGGCGCATCCACCGTGAAAGTGAACTCGTTGCGCGTGTGCGTAAGCGCGGACGCCGGCTCCTGCGTGTGAGCGCAGACCGTCGCGATGAACGGAATCAACGCGGAAATGGCGCAGAGTACGAAGGCAGTTCTCATCGGTGGTGCTCCTTGAGTTTGTGGCTGTCGGTGGCCCGGAGAGTCAGGCCATAGATGTTGCGAAGCTGTTCGATTTCCTTCAGGGTTTCGGGAGAAAAGGGCGCCTTGCCTTCGAACGCATGCAGCACAATTCCCTCCAGCAGATCGCCGAGCGTGAGGTCCTTGAGCTCGGCGAGTCCCTTGAGGACCTTCAGGAGACGCTTCTCCATGCGTACTCCTGTCTGCACCCGTTCGACTTCGAGTTGTGGGTCTTGATGTTCACTCATGTTACTTATGTACCACAGTACCTAGATACAATGCAACTGGGAGTCTGCTGTTCATCCTATGCTATTGATCATAAGTGACTTAAGCTAGCAAATGAGAATTCTTGCTGAATGCGCTTGACAAATTATAAGTTGCTTGGCAAGATATATTGCATTGCTAGGTAATACTCATGGCACAGCTTAAGTTCAGCTCTCCGGAAGTCGAGACGCAGCGACAAGTGGGAAGCCCAGATGCGCAAGGGCTGCCTGGAAATGGCGGTGCTCGCGAGCTTGTGGCATGGTCGCCTCTACGGGCTGGAGATTCTGCGGGTGCTGGAGCGTGACTCTCGCCTGGTGCTCGCGGAAGGGACGATCTATCCCATCCTCAACCGGCTTCGGCTGGAGGGCCTGGTGCAATCGCAATGGGTGGAGGCCGAAGCAGGGCACCCTCGCAAGTATTACGAACTTACGCAGAGCGGGCGCGAACGCGCGACGCGCATGGCGGAGACGTGGACGGAGTTTTCCGCCGGTCTCGGCCTTCTGATCGAGCCGGTTCTGAAAGACAAGGAAGTGGAGCGAGCCTTATGACAACGACCGAAAAGCAGATGAACGACTATCTGGCGCGGCTTCGCGCGGCGCTAACGGGCATGACGCTGGCCGAGCGCGAGGACATCGTCGAGGAAATCCGGATGCACATCCGTGAACGCTGCGGCGATCCACAGACCAGCGTGGAGGAGATTCTCGCCGGACTCGGGCCAGCCGACGAGCTGGCCCAGCAATACCGCACCGGGCTGCTGGTGCAAAAGGCACGGCACAGCATTTCGCCGCTGGTGATTCTGCGGGCCACGGTGCGCTGGGCGACCACCGGGGTCGAAGGCTTTCTGGTGTTCTCATCGCGCTGTGGGGTTACGGAATGGGAGTCGCCTTCCTGCTGCTCGCCCTGCTCAAGCCATTCTTTCCCCAAGTACACCGGACTGTGGGTCGGGCCGGGAGAATTCAATTTCAGCTTTCGCATGGGCGCTACGATGACGAATCCGGCATCGCCGGTTCACGAACTTCTGGGGTGGTGGCTGATTCCGGTTTGCCTGGTCGTCGGCTCGCTGAGCCTTGCTGGCACGACGAAGCTCATCCAGTTCCTGTTGAGAAGGTTTCGCTGGAAGGTGCCGTTTATCACGACGACGTCTGCGCGACCCGCAATGATGGCGATGTGAGCGGCGGTCGGACGGCCGGCTTTCTCTGGCGGAATTAGCCCTTCAACTTTGCCAGCAGATCGGCAGGATGGACAGGCTTGGCGAGGATTTCAAACTCATGGCCTTGGGCGTGAGCGCTCTCCAGCAAATCCGCGGTGGCCGCCTGGCCCGAGAAGAGCAGGATCTTGCAGCCGGGAAGAAATTCACGAATCCTGATCGCTGCCTCGATGCCGTTCATGTCGGGCATGATGACGTCGCTGATGATGAGGTCCGGCTGAGTGGCCCTGGCGGTCTCCACCGCCGACGTTCCTGTATAGACCGCCGCCGCTTCGTAACCATTAAGTTCGAGGATTTTGGCCAGCGTGTCGGCGATGATCTGCTCATCGTCCACCACCAGAACTTTCGGTTTCTTGCCTGCGTCCATTCGGGAGCTCCTCGAGTCGGCGAAGCTGAATTGCCGATTATAGCGAAGGATGCGGGCCCGGCGGAAAACTAACCCATGGGATGCACAAATTGCCCATGCGGTTCGCGAAAGTTGACGCAGCCGCTGATCTGCACCGAAACCGGTGCGCTGCGAATTCCACAGGCCGCCTCTTATCCTGCGGCTCATTCCCTGATAGAATCTATAAAATCCACTCCCCGGAGAAGCAATGCAGGCAATCCTTGCGCTGGAAGATGGCCGGATCTTCCGCGGCAAAGGCTACGGTGCAAAAGGCGAATGTTACGGGGAAGTTGTTTTTAATACCTCCATCACCGGCTATCAGGAAATCTTCACCGATCCCTCCTATGCCGGGCAGATCGTAGTTCTCACCAACCCCGAGATCGGCAACTACGGCACCAACTCCGACGACAACGAGGCCACGCGCCCGTACATCGAGGGGCTGATTGTGCGCGAGTTTTCGCGTGTCAGCTCCAACTGGCGCTCGCAGGAGGTCGCGGAAGAATATCTGGAGCGCTACAAGATCCCAGTTCTCGCCGAAATCGACACGCGCGCCCTGGTGCGGCACCTGCGGACCAACGGCGTCATGCGCGGCGTCGTCTCGATGCTGGAGACCGACACCGAAAAGCTGATCGCCAAGGCTCGCTCCATCCCAAAGATGGACGGCACCGATCTGGCGAAGGAAGTCACCACCCGCAGCGTCTATGAGTGGGATGAAGGCGTGCGCTCGCACGTGCCGACCGAAGTCGTAGGTGTGAAGGACGCTCCGCCAAACCATCATGTGGTCGCCTACGACTACGGAATCAAGCACAACATTCTGCGGCGTCTGGTGGGCGAGTGCTGCCGCGTAACCGTTGTGCCGGCGACGACCAGCGCGGAAGATGTGCTTGCGCTGAAGCCGGACGGTGTCTTCCTCTCGAACGGCCCCGGCGATCCCGAGCCAGTGACGTATGCGCAAGACAGCATCCGCCAGATGATGGGCCGGGTGCCGATCTTCGGCATCTGCCTCGGCCATCAGTTGGTCGGCCTGGCGCTGGGCGGCAAGACCTACAAGCTGAAGTTCGGACATCACGGCGGCAACCATCCGGTGAAGCGGATGGCGACCGGCAAAGTCGAGATCACGGCTCACAACCATAATTTCGCGGTCGATCCCGATTCGCTGAAGCAGAGCGAAGTGGAGCTGACGCACATCGACCTGAACGACAACACGCTCGAAGGTCTGCGGCATCGCTCGCTACCGCTGTTCAGCGTGCAGTATCACCCCGAGGCCGCGCCCGGCCCGCACGACTCGCACTACCTGTTCAAAGATTTTGTGAAGATGATGGAGGAGTGGAAGAAGTGACTTCTCGGGCGGCGACTCTGAGCTTGACGGCTAAAGGTAGTGGCGGAATGTTTGAAGAATTTCTGCCCACGGAGTTGCCACCCATCCATGATTTGCAAACTGCGCTGCCGCGAATTGCAAAAAACGAAGAACTGGTAGCTGCCATTGGAAGAGCGGTCAGGAGAATACCGACCAGACACAGGTTGCTCCTCGGTGATGCGCGCGAGATGAGCATGCCGGACAACAGCGTTCACCTAGTGCTGACGTCGCCCCCGTATTGGACCCTCAAAGAATATCGGGAGACCGCTGGTCAAATGGGCCACATCTCGCGATACGAAGAATTCATCAATGAATTGGATCGGGTGTGGCAGAGGTGTTACCGTGCGTTGGTTCCGGGTGGAAGGTTGGTATGCGTCGTGGGAGATGTATGTCTGTCTCGGAGAAAGAACGATGGTCGTCACACAGTGGTTCCGCTGCATGCGTCAATTCAAGAGAACTGTCGCAAGATTGGCTTCGATAATCTAGCTCCTATCATCTGGCACAAAATTACGAATGCTGTCCACGAAGTTGAGAACGGCGGATCTGGATTCTTGGGGAAGCCATATGAACCGAACGCGGTAATCAAGAACGATATCGAATTCATCCTCATGGAAAGAAAGCCGGGCGGATACAGAACTCCCGAGGCAGCCACGCGAATTCTGAGCATCATTGGTTCGGAAGACCACAAAGTGTGGTTTCAGCAGATATGGACAGGGGTTACGGGAGCCTCGACTCGACATCATCCTGCGCCATATCCGGTCGAACTGGCAGATCGGCTAGTCCGCATGTTTAGTTTTGTGGGCGACACGGTCATCGATCCGTTCCTGGGAACAGGAACGAGCACTGTCGCAGCAGCTCTGGCAGGCCGTAACAGTATTGGAATCGAGATTGATCCACAGTACCTTGCTGGGGCGGTGGCGCGAATCAGGGAACAAACCTCATCGCTGTTTCACCAGATCAAGATTGATGCTGACGAGGGCGGAGAGCATGGAACTTAGTCCGAACCTGGACCAGCGTCTTCGAACCGCCATTCGCGCATTTTGGACGACCCGCGAGTCTCAGGCCACTAAACAAGGCGAAAAGGGCGGCGTGCGCGACGCGGGGTCTAGGACGGCGGTGACGGGTGGAGCGCAGATGAACGGCTTCATCTCTGTCATACGCGACCTGCTTGAAGAAAGCGGCATCGGCAAACCGGTTATTTTTACCGAGCGATCCGTGGAGCTTCCTGGGTGGTTCAGGCCTGAAAAGAAATGGGATCTGCTGGTCGTGGTCGAAGGTTGTCTGATAGCGGCGATCGAGTTTAAGTCACAAGTCGGATCGTTCGGAAACAACTACAACAACAGGACGGAAGAGGCATTGGGCAGCGCGACCGACATCTGGGCTGCGTATCGCGAGGGTGCGTTTAAGCCCTCGGCCCGTCCATGGCTTGGCTATCTGATGCTGCTCGAGGAGGTACCCAAATCGTTGCGTCCTGTTCGTGCTCAGGAGCCCCATTTCAATGTTTTTGAGGAGTTCAAGAGTGCCTCTTACGCCAAGCGCTATGAGATCCTGCTGACGAAGATCGTCCGAGAGCGCCTATACGACTCTGCGTGCTTTCTCATGTCAAACCGTGAGACTGGGCCTTCAGGCGAATACCGCGAGCCTTCAGCAGAACTTAACTTTGGAAACTTCATTAATTCGCTGATGGCTCGAGCCATCGCGTGCAAGAAGAGTTCCTGACCCATGCCACGCCGCAACGACATCGCGAAAGTGCTCATCATCGGTTCGGGGCCGATCGTCATCGGGCAATCGGCTGAGTTCGATTACTCCGGCGCGCAGGCCTGCAAGGCGCTCAAGTCAGAAGGCTATGAGGTGGTGCTGGCCAACTCCAACCCGGCGACCATCATGACCGACCCCGAGATGGCCGACCGCACCTACATCGAGCCGCTCACCCGCACCTATCTGGAAGAGATCATCCGCGTCGAAGCCGAACTGCTGGCCGCTAGCGGCGCGCCGGGCATCTTCGCGCTGCTGCCGACGGTCGGCGGGCAAACCGCTCTGAACCTCGCGGTTGAGTTGGCCGACGGCGGCGTGCTGGAGAAGTACAATGTGCAGCTCATTGGAGCGCAACTCGGGGCCATCAAGAAGGCCGAGGACCGCCTGCTGTTCAAAGATGCGATGACGGCCATCGGTCTCGACGTGCCGAAATCCATGCTGGTGAACAATCTGAAGGACGGCCTGGATTTCAGCAGCAAAATCGGATTCCCGGTCGTCCTGCGCCCATCGTTCACCCTCGGCGGCACGGGCGGCGGCATCGCGTACAACCGCGAAGAATTGCTGGAACTGTTGGCGCGCGGCCTAGATCTCTCGCCGGTGCACGAGGTCCTGCTGGAAGAGTCCGTGCTTGGCTGGAAGGAGTACGAGCTGGAGCTGATGCGCGACCTGGCCGACAACGTCATCGTCATCTGTTCCATCGAGAACTTCGATCCCATGGGCGTGCACACCGGCGACTCGATCACGGTCGCACCCGCGCAGACGCTCACCGATCGCGAGTATCAGGCGATGCGCGACGCGGCCATCGCCGTCATTCGCGAGATCGGCGTCGAGACCGGCGGCTCCAATATTCAGTTCGCCGTCGATCCCCACAACGGGCGCATGGTCGTCATCGAGATGAACCCGCGCGTGTCGCGCTCCTCGGCGCTGGCCTCGAAGGCGACAGGGTTTCCGATCGCGAAGATTGCGGCCAAGCTCGCGGTCGGTTACACCCTCGACGAAATCACCAACGACATTACGCGCAAGACACCGGCCTGCTTCGAACCGACGCTCGACTATGTCGTGGTGAAGATTCCCAAATGGCAGTTTGAAAAGTTTCCCGGTGCGGACGAGGCGCTCGGCCCGCAGATGAAGTCGGTCGGGGAGGCGATGTCCATCGGCCGCACCTTCAAGCAGGCGCTGCTCAAGGGCGTGCGCTCGCTGGAGACCGGCAAGCGCGCGGGCGTGGAAGACATCGAGCCGCGCATTCTGACCAAGCGGCTGGTTACCCCCAACCCGGAGCGGCTGGCGTACATTCGCTACGCTCTGGCGCAGGGCATGAGCGTGCGCGAGATCGCGCAGATGACCAATATCGACCCCTGGTTCCTGCACCAGCTCAAGGAGATCTCCGAAGAACAGACGAAGCTCGGCGAGGGCGAGGTGGATGCCGAGCGCCTGCAGCATCTCAAGCGCATGGGTTTTTCCGACGCGCGACTGGCGGCTTCATGGTTCAACGGCGACAAAGGCTCGTCGGAAAGAATGCACCAACTCCGCGGCCAGCACGGCGTCCAGCCGGTGTACAAGCGCGTGGACACATGCGCCGCCGAATTCGAGAGCTATACGCCCTATCTCTACTCGACCTACGAAGAGGAAGACGAGGCCACGCCGACTGACCGCAAGAAAGTCATCATCCTGGGCAGCGGGCCCAACCGTATCGGGCAGGGAATTGAGTTCGATTATTGCTGTTGCCACGCGGCCTTCGCGCTGCGGGATGACGGTTACGAGACGATCATGATCAATTGCAATCCCGAGACCGTCTCGACCGATTACGACACCAGCGACCGCCTCTACTTCGAGCCGCTCACCTACGAAGACGTGATGGCGGTGTACGAGCACGAAGCCAAAAGCGGCGCTCCCATCGGCGTGATCGTGCAGTTCGGCGGACAGACGCCGCTGAACCTTGCGCTGCCGCTGAAAGCCGCGGGCGTGCCCATCATCGGTACCTCGCCTGAAAGCATCGACCTCGCCGAAGACCGCAAGCGTTTCGGCAAGCTGCTGGAGGAGCTTTCGATTCCGCAGCCACGCGGCGCCACCGCGGCCAGCGTCGAGGAGGCGGTGATCAACGCCAACCGCATCCGCTATCCCGTGCTGGTACGGCCGTCGTACGTGCTCGGCGGACGCGCCATGGTCATCGCCTACGACGACGAGTCGGTCATTCACTACATGAAGGAGGCGGTGGAGTACTCGCAGGAGCGGCCGGTGCTGATCGACCACTTCCTCGAGTCGGCCACCGAGCTTGACGTGGACGCGCTCTCCGATGGTGAGGACGTGGTCATCGGCGGCATCATGCAACACATCGAAGAGGCCGGCATCCATTCTGGCGATTCGTCCTGCGTGCTGCCCGCGGTGGACATTCCCCGCGCCCTGCTCAATACCGTCCGCGACTATACGTTCCAACTGGCGCGCGCGCTCAAGGTTGTAGGCCTTATGAATGTGCAGTTTGCCATTCAGCGCAACCGGGTTTACGTCATCGAAGTGAACCCGCGTGCGTCACGCACCGTGCCTTATGTGTCCAAGGCGACTGGGATTCCGCTGGCCAAGATCGCCGCCCGCCTGATGACCGGCCGCAAGCTGCGCGAGTTCCTGCCGGAAAATGTCGAGCGACGGACCGACCTTGACACGGGAAATTTCTACTTCGTGAAGTCGCCCGTCTTTCCCTGGGGCAAGTTCCCGGGCGTGGATACGGTGCTCGGTCCGGAGATGAAGTCCACCGGCGAGGTCATGGGTGTGGCTGACAACTTCGGAGAGGCCTTCGCCAAGGCGCAGACCGCCGCCGGGCAGATGCTTCCAACCTCCGGCACCGTCTTCATCAGCGCCAACGATCGCGACAAGCCCTTTATGCCGGAACTGGCACAGCGCTTCGTCGATCTCGGCTTCAGCGTTGTTGCAACCCACGGTACGGCGGTGGTGCTGGAGGCCGCCGGCCTGCGCGTCGAGCGCGTGTACAAGGTGAAGGAAGGCCGTCCTAACGTGGTGGACCTCATCAAGGGCGAGCGCATTCAGTTGATCATCAACACGCCCCATGGCGTTGAGCCCTGGTTCGACGAGAAGGCCATCCGCCGCGCCGCCGTCATGGCCCACATCCCCACCATCACCACGCTTTCGGCGGCCCGCGCCGCCTGCGAAGGCATCGCCGCTCTGCAACGCGGCGAAGCCAAGGTGTACGCGCTGCAACAACTCCACTCGGAAAGAGTGGCCGCGACCAAGTAGCTGTGGTTGTGCCGCAGACCTCTTACTACATGGCGGTTAAGGTGAACAATTGTACGCGCAAGTAAGTCGAACAGCGAAGAGCGGATAGCGACGGAGGGTCCCGTGCCTGCTGAACGCCTGCAGAAGATCATTGCCGCTGCTGGAATCGCTTCGCGGCGCAAAGCCGAAGAGCTCATCACCGCGGTCTGGTATCGGTGAACGGGCAGACGGTGACCACGCTCGGCACCAAGGCCGATCCCGAGATCGATCACATCAAGGTCAATGGCAAGCCGCTGCGTGGACCTGAGCGCCACGTTTACGTCGTGCTCCACAAGCCCAAGGGATATGTCACCACGGTCAGCGATCCCGAAGGCCGCCCGACGGTGCTGGACCTGGTGCGCGGAGTTGGCGCGCGCGTGTATCCTGTCGGACGGCTCGATTACCTTAGCGAGGGACTGCTGCTGCTGACCAACGACGGCGAGCTGGCGCAGAAGTTGATGCACGCTTCGTCGCACGTGCCCAAGACCTATCTGGTGAAGATCAGCGGCAAGGCTTCCGACGCAGAGATTGACAAGCTGCGCGGCGGCATCAAGTTGCCAGCCGAGCGCTCGCGGCTCAAAGCCCCACCACACGCAAAAGCGGCGCGTGGCGGGGACTCCGGGGTTCCAGAGGGCAAGTTGCACAAGACGGCCCAGAGGCGGCGCTCTGCGCCGGTGCAGACGGCACCTGTGCAAATCAAGATCCTGCGCGAGGCCGCCAATCCGTGGTATGAAGTGACGCTGGTCGAGGGACGCAACCGGCAAATTCGTCGCATGTTCGAAGAGATCGGGCATCACGTGGAAAAAATCAAACGCGTGCGTTACGGTCCGCTGCAGTTGGATGTGGAACCGGGAAAATTCCGGTTCTTGACGGCGAAGGAAGTGGGGCAGATGAAGAGCGCAGCAGGGGCGAGAGTGATCACCACTGCACCGAAAAGCAGGTCCCTCCACTCGGACTAAAGTCCTCGGTGGGGATGACAAGGTCGGAGGATGAGGCAGATTGAACCACTGGAGAGAGAATGACGGATTTTGGGAAGCTGGTTCCGGCGTGGGTGCATACCTTAACCACTTATAAGCCGGGAAAGCCGGTACGACAGGCGGAATTGGAGAGCGGCGTGCGTTGCATCAAGATGGCCTCAAACGAAAATCCTTTTGGGCCTTCGCCTTTGGCGATTGAAGCGATCAAGGCGGCGGCCTCGGAGGTGAACTATTATCCCGACAACAACGTGACCGAGCTCACCGCGCGCCTGGCGGAGTTGCATGAGGTTGAGCGGGAGCAGGTGCTGGTTACAGCGGGGTCAACCGGATTCCTCGACATTCTGGCGCGGACGCTTGCTCGGGACCGGGGCTGAACGCTGTCACCAGCAAGCTTTCGTTCATTTCCTATCCGATTATTACGCGGGCGACCGGCGCGCAATTTATCGAAGTGCCCACGCTGCACGACGGCTACGATCTCGAGCGCATCCTGGAGGCGGTGGATGTTCGCACCCGCGTGGTTTACATCGCGAACCCCAACAATCCGACCGGCACGATTCTGGATGCCACGGCGATCGACCACTTCCTCGACCGGCTTCCGTCGCATGTCATCACCGTGCTCGACGAAGCCTATTGCGATTACGCCAGCTACTTCGCCGCCGAGCGCGGACTGGACTACTCGCACGCGCTGCGACTATGTCCGGCAGGGACGGCCGGTGGTCGTGCTGCGCACCTTTTCGAAGGCGCATGGGCTGGCGGGTCTGCGCGTCGGCTATGGAATGGGACCGGCGGAGTTGATGGGCTACTTCGCGCGCATGAAGCCCGCGTTCATGGTTTCGTCCATCGGCGAGGCGGCAGCGTTGGCCGCGCTTGGCGGATGCCGACCATATTCAGCGCGCCGTCGAAAGCCAATGCCGTGGGCGCGAAGCTTTTGACCGAAGCTCTCTCGGAGGCGGGAATTCAGGTGACGCCGACGTGGGCGAACTTCTTGTTCTGCCGAGTGGGCGATGAGGCTGGCAGTCTGTGCCAGAAATTGCAAGGGACACGGAATCATTGTTCGCCACATGAGCGGCGGCTGGGGCGCGCCCGACGCCTTCCGCCTCACGGTCGGCACGCCTGAGCACAACGAGCAGTTTCTCGAGGCCTTGAAGCGGGCGACGTCTCGCATTCCCGCCTAAACGAGATGAGCATGCCGCTCTCGCGAACGGCATGCTCAGGTTTGGTTAGTGATTTTGTGGAGGCGGCGTGGTGGCCGGCGGTGGAGTCGGAGTCACGCCAGGTCCTTGTGGCGGCTTGTAAGGCGGGGTCGGCGAAGTCAATTCCTGCACGTTCGCCGGAACAACGCCTTTCACCGTCGGCATTTGCTTCACCTGGCCCGATTCGGCATCAGCAATATCGATGCCGAGCTTGGCGAGGGTTTCAGCGGTGGACTTATCCAGTTGGACCTTGGACTTTTCGTAGTTGGCAGCAGCGTTGAGAACGTTCGATTCCGCCTGGGTCAAGTCGCTGGACGCCTGCAATACCGCGGTAGGCGTCGAAGCACCGTAGCCGAACTTCTTCTGCTCCGCCTGCAGGCTCTCGTTCTTGTAGTCGCGGGCCGCTATGGCCGCCTGCAGAGCAGCATAATTCTGCTGCACCGAAAATTGGGCCTGCCTGACTTCGATGGTGATTTGGTTCTCGATTTGTTGCAAGCCGACTTGAGACTGCCGGTATTCCAACTCAGAGCGTACTTGTTCGGACTGCGCGGCACGGTTGCGAAGAACAATGTTGAGGTTCACCCCGACGCCCTTGTCCGGCCCCGAGCTGTTGAAGAGGTCGTGAAACGCGTTCGGATAGCCACTTCGGGGAATCGTTCCCGGGTCCAGGCAGTTCTGCCCCGGAACCGCGCCGTTGAAGTTGCAGGGAGGCAGGAGCGCGGTCTGATCGCCAGCCAGCCCTGAGGCGCCATAAAACGCGTACACGTCCAAGCGACGGACGCAGGGCATTCTTAAGCGCCTTGCGCGAGATCTCCGCATTGGTCAGATTGATGCGCGCGGTGGCAATCTCGGGACGGGCCTGCAAGGCTTCCTGGATCAGGTCCTCGATGGGACGGACCTCGAACTGCTCGCCGGGCTTCAGGGTATCGGTGGGAATGACCGGCGCGACGGCCAGGATCGGATCTCCCATGTTCTTGGTGATGGCGTTCTTCATCAGCAGTTGCTCGAGCTGAAGATTGGTCTGCGAAGTAATCAGGTTCTGCTTGGCGGTTGCCACTCCGCTTTGGGCCTGTGCCAGGGTGATGGGCGCCAGCGTGCCAATTCTGATCTGCTCCTCATCGTCGGACTGCGTCTTCTGCGCCAGTTGCAGCGCGCGCTCGTTCACCCTCACCGCCTCGTACGCGGTCACCAGGTCCCAGTAGATGTTTTCGACTTGCGAGACGGTGGCGATAATCTGCTGGCGGAACACGATGTCTCCGTTCTCGCGAGTATTGCGGGCAATCCGGATCCAGCGCAGGTTGGGATCGAAGCCGAAGCCTTGCAGCAGGTGCTGGGTCAATTGAAACCGGAAGTTCGGCGATATCTGTGGATTCAACAGGTCGTAAGGAATGTTGGTCGTGATGCGGCTGTTGTTGAAGCTAACGTTGGCGGTGGTGCCGGTTGCGAACGCCTGGGTGTAGGCGAAGTTATAGATATTCGTGTTCTGCACCACGGTCGGGGCGCCGCCGGAGAAGAACAGGTTCGCCTGAGGCGTGGCTGCGCGCTCGCCTTGAATCGTACCCGTCAGGACCGGGTCATAGCTGCTGAGCGGCGGACCTGCCACCAAATGTGGATCCCACCAGTCCTCCCGCGCCAGCGCCAGCGCCGCCGACACCAACCTGCGTGCCGCCTGCGCCGGTGCCAGTCGCTCCGGTAGAAAAGCCGGTCCCTCCAGCGGATGTTCCCGCTGAGCCGCCGGGCGTGCCCTGCACCACTCCCTGAGGAACACCCAGTCCGAACATCCCGGATTTGGTGCGCAGCAGGTCCGTGTCTGCAATGGAAAGGTTGTAGCGCTGAAGGACGATGTCCAGGTTATTCTCCAGCGCCATCGCCACCGCATCGTTGATGGACAGGTAGATCTTGCCATCGCGGAATAATTGGTCGGTCCGCGCTGAATTGCTCAGGTTCGGGGCCGGCACATTCCGCACCCTGTACGGAGCCAGGACATTGGGAAATGGAGGCTGCAGGCTTCGCGTAGTTCTGGTCCGAATAGGGATGAGCGTTGTTCTGCGGCGCCGGCGCCTGCGGCATTGGCGTCAGCGGCGGCATGCTTGCCTGGGTGCTTTGCGGAGCTGCATTTTGAGCAAAACTCGCGGTGACAAGCAAACCCACGAACGCCAGTGAGATCGTCTTCCGGAACGCAAATTCGACGAAACGCGAAACGAACATTTCCTTATCTCCTGAAACTGACGCATGCATCAGTTGGTGTTCTCTGCTTTGGTTTGTTCCTGTGGCCTCTGAGTAATACGCACGAAAGTGCTTAAAGGTTCATGATGTTAGGGGTTATGTTGGCAATAAAAGCGTGCAAGAGCCCAAACAACTCCTGCCCGTACATGGACTGACTCCTGCAAGAAACGTCAACCTCTAATTCTACGGAAAATCGAGTTGTCGGCAGGCGAATTACGCCAATCGAGGTGCGTTTCGGATTGGCGACATCAGATCTGCTGCTGTTTCCAGCGGCCGCGCCTGAACAATATGATGCTGGCGACGGCAATTGACCCTTCGGCGATGACAATCGCAATGTAAACGCCGTTGGAACGCAAGCCGGCCGGAATCGCCAGCCAGTAAGCCAGCGGGATTTCCAGCATCCAGAAGCCGAAGAAATACACGATCGTCGGGGTCACCGTGTCGCCCGCACCGTTGAACGCCTGCAACGTCACCATCAGGTACGCATATCCGATATTGCCGTAGCTGATAATGCGCAAACAGGACGCTCCCAGCCGCACCACTTCCGGATCGGACGTAAAGCCGCGCACGATTGGTTCAGCGAAGAACACGAAGAACACGCCGATAATTCCGAGGAACAACATGTTGTAGACGCCCGTCCTCCAGACCGACTTCTCGGCCCGCTCCGGCTGTTTGGCGCCGAGATTCTGGCCGACCAGCGTAGCGGCGGCATTGCTCAAGCCCCACGACGGCAACAGGACGAAGATCACCACGCGAATGGCAATCGTGTAGCCGGCGAGCGCTGCAGCTCCGAACGTGCTGACGATGCGAACCAGGCCGATCCAACTGGTGTGCGCGATGGCAAACTGCAGGATTCCGGTGGTTGACACGCGTGCCAGCCTCAGCAGGACCGGCAGGTTCGCGCGAATCTGCTGCCGAAGAATACGAATACGCTCGGTCCCGCGCAGCAGCCGATAGAACTGATAGACCATTCCGATGCTGCGGCCGGTCAAGGTCGCGACCGCCGCTCCGGTCACGCCTAGGCGCGGAAACGGTCCGAGACCGAAGATCAGACAAGGATCGAGTGCAAGGTTGATGATGTTGGAGACCCAAAGCAGCCGCATGGCGATAGCGGCATCGCCGGCGCCGCGGAAGATGGCGTTGTTCAGAAACAGCATAAGGACAACGCCGCTGCCGCCGAGCGCAATCCTGGCGTAATTGCTTCCCAAGGCAGACGATCTCGGGCGTTGCGCCCATCAGCTGCAACAGGCGCGGCGCAAACAGGAAGCACGGAACGCCGATGGCGAGCGAGATTGCAAGTCCGAGAATGATCGCCTGCACCGCGGCGATAGCGGCGTCTGCCGGGTCCTTCTCTCCGATGCGCCGCGCCACCATGGCTGTGGTGGACAGGCTCAATCCCATGGCGACCGCGAAGACCAGGCTCAACATTGATTCCGTCAGCCCGACGGTAGCCACAGCGTCAGCCCCAAGATGTGCCACCCAGAAAACGTCCACCACCGCGAACAGCGACTCCAGGACCATTTCCAGAACCATCGGCACGGCCAGCAGGAAGATGGCGCGGTTCAGGCTTCCGGACGTGAAGTCCTGGTGCGAGCCGCGAAGCGCCTCGCGAAGCGAACCCCAGAAAGTGGGCTGCGATTGGGCCGTAGTTGTGGGGATGGCATCCAAAGCGACCTGCAGTATTCTGCGCCCTGGCAAACGTGCGTAGAGCGAAAGCGCTGTTGCGATGCTAAGGAGAAAGAGTTGTCCGCATCAGATTATTCGCTGCGCGGACCAGCGAGAGAGGAGCGTGTTACGGAAGGATGAACATTGTCTTTTCTCCGAGGCCGAACCCAGACCAAGCGTGCGGTGAACAACGGATCAGAGGGATTCTAGCCGAAACGGAAGGAGTCCGGCAACCGTTGAGCTGAGGCACAGAGCCTCGAATTTTGCGCGACGAAAAAAAGCCGCCAGCGCGAGAGCGCCAGCGGCCATGCAAGTCGTCAAGATATGCTCTTACTCTCTCTCTGGCGGAGTCCTCTGCCCGCCTGCGATGGAAGCTCGTTGTCGCGATCTTCAGGCATCTCGGTGGGTGGTCCGACTTGGCATTCCCGGAATTGGCACGATCATTCGCCGAACTGAAGGTCGGTTCCGACATCCGCTGTTGAAGGAGAAGCCGTAGCCCTCGGTGTAGACCGCCTCCTGGTAGAGTCCTCCGCATGGCTGATTGGCAATCACGTAGATGGGAAACGCTCTCGGTCCCGCGGGAACACGGTGGCCACGTAGTCGGCCACCATGCAGACCTTCGAGAAGTTTGGGCAGCCAACTGAGCTGCATGCCCGCGCGAGATCTGCCGCCCTGCGGTCCAGGTTGTGCCGCCATCGCTCGACTGCGTGTAGCCGGCGTACAAGCGTGCAGGAATTTCCGCAATTCGAAACGGGATAGATAGTAATAGGTGATCGCCATGTGGGCCGAGCCGCCCGAAGTCTTGGGATCAATGCCCATAGCCGTGGATGAAGTGGTCCACGCCGCTGCCAACCGGATCAATGGGAATGCGGACACCGAGCTCCAGTGGATGCCGTCGCTGGAAGCTGCTGTACACGATGTCGTTGGCGCTGCAGCCGCTCTCGAAACGGCAATCCGGCCAGGAGACGTACACCGTGCCCGCTCCATCAATGGCCGTGGAAGGCAGACCGGCGCTGCGCAGGCCGCCCGCCTCGCCGTGACTGGGAGCGTTCGCAATGCTTATCGCTGCGGTCCAGCTCTGGCCGCCGTTGGTGGACATGAAGGCCGACATCCCGCCGTTGTAGTCGGCAAATCCCACGACGACGTTGCCGTTGGGCTGCACTACAGGATTGATGCCAATACCGTAGTCGAAACCGCCGCCGTGGCCTTCGGCGCGCTCCAGGTGAGCCCACCGTCGGTGGAGGTGGTCATCTGGATCTGCGGAGTTGTCCCATCCCACGTAGCAGTTGCCGAAGTACGGACTGGTCGAGGTGTTATCGCAGATGATCCAGTTCTTGTCGGCATCGCCGGGCTTGGAAACGAAAATCGGGTTGTCCCAATGCAGGCCATCCTTGGAACGGCTGACGGCGACATCCACGCCGCCCGCAATGGGTATGGTATTGATGATCCACACGCCATGCTTCAGGTCGTAGGCGACGGACGGGTCGCTGGCCGCCGCATAGTTGCTGCCTTGCCCTGGATACCACTTCGTAAGACCGGGCAAGTAGCCGTTGGTCCAGGCAATACCGCCATTGGTCGAGGTGGCCCAGCCGATGTCCATGCCACCGCCGCTGGACGACGCGGGCCACCTGGAACGCGGCTACGATGGTCGAGCCGTAGGCGAAAGCCCCAGGTTCAACTTCGGTCTGGTGCTGGCCGTTACCGCCGCTGAAGGTGTCCTGACTGAGCTGTCGGAATAGACTTTGCGCACCTGCCGGAACGGCGGCGAACAAGCACAAGGTGCAAATAAGAGTGAGAACGAGCGCGGCACGGCCGAAGCCGCCGCAGGCACGGGAAGAAATCTGTGTCATCGGATATCGCTTTCTTTGTCGTTAGGCAAGGCGGACATCGAGTGTCGCACAAGTGGAGTTACTTGCGCCGGACGGGAGGAGCTTTTGGAAACCACCAGTCGAGGCACTCAAACTCTATCGTTCGCCGTCAGAGCGTGTCAACGATAGACTTCGCGGGCTTGAGGTTTCACAGGCATCTCTATTCCAATTCGGGAGACCGAAATTGGACAAAGCGCTTGGTCGCAACAGTCTCTGTGCTGCTCGTTACGGCACGAGCACGATCTTTCCGTACGCACCCGAAGGCTTCATCACTTCGATGTGCGCGCGCGGCGCTTCCGCCAGCGGGATCTTCTGTCCGACGACCGGACGCAGCGTTCCGTTCTCCAGTCCCGCCACCAGCGCGGCGTGCATCTGCTTGTATTCCTGCTCGGAGGTGTTCAGCAGCGTGGTGCCGCGAATATCGGCGTCGCGTCCCATGGCGTCGCGCGGGTTGATCTCGATGGGGCCGCGGCTGCCGATCACAACCACGCGGCCTTTCTTCGCCAGCACCGTCAGGTCCTTGCCCAGGTTCTTGTTGGCCAGCATCTCCAGGATGAGGTCCACGCCGCGTCCTTCAGTCAACTTCATCAACTCCTCGAGATAACCCTCGGCGGAATGATTGAGCACATGCTGCGCGCCCTCGGCCTGCACCAACTGCATGCCGCGCTCGCTGCCCGCAGTGCCAATCACCGTGAGACCGGCAGCGCGCGCCAGTTGCACGGCCGCGGTGCCAACTCCGCCGCTGGCGCCGTGAACCAGAACAGTTTCCGCCGCCTTGGCGTCGCCGCGCTGAAACAGCCCGCGATAGGCTGTGCCATAAGCAACGCCCATCGCCGCGCCCTGTTCGAAGCTGACGTTGTCCGGCAAGCGATGCACCTGCGCTTCGTTGCAGAGCGCCTGTTCGGCATAGGTGCCGCTGAGCGAACCGGAGACATAAACGCGGTCGCCAGCCTTCACTCGCTTGACGCCTTCTCCGACGCTCATGACTACGCCAGCACCGTCGTTGCCGGGCGTGTAAGGCAGATTGGGCTTGAACGCGTACGTGCCTGTGCGGATATAAGCCTCCACCGGATTCACGCCGGCCGCATGAATGCGTACCACAACCTGTCCCGGTCCGGCTTGCAGATCGGGCACATCCTCAAGCTTCATCACTTCCGGACCACCGAACTCGTGCACTCGAATCGCTTTCACCATTTCCTCCTGGACGCGGCGAGGTTGACACAACCGGCCATCATAAACGGATGTTCGCCAGCAACTGCTCGACTTCAGCCTTCTTGTCGGCGGTGAGCGGCAGCAGCGGCAAGCGCGGAGGCCCGCCGTAAAAGCCGTTGTAATCCATGGCGTACTTCACGCCCGGAATACTCAGTCCACCGACAATGCGCTCGGCGGCTTTGGCGATGCGCTCCTGCTTCTCGCGCGCCAGCGCAGCGTCGCCGTCCTTCCACGCGGCGTAGATTTCGTAGCACGCTGTCGGAGCGCAGTCGGCAAAGGCCAGAATCGCGCCCACCGCGCCAGCGTCGAGCGAGGGATGCAACTTCTGCGCAGCGCCCACCAGCACCTGGAAGCCGACTTCTTTCTCGCGCGTCTTCAGTCCGCCGACGACCTTTACCGCTGCGGACGAAGGCTTCGGCGCGGAACCTGTTCCAGTCAATGCGCCCACCGGAACCATCGCGCCTCCATCGGCGTCGGCGGCGGGCGAGATCGCGGCCTTCATCATGCGTCCGGTAACGGCGGCGAAGGTCTCGGTGACGGTCGCCTTCCGCTTGATGTGGCGCGTGCCTTCCACCATCTTCTGCACCTTCTCGATCGAGCCCGACGATTCCTTGATGCCGATGAGATTCGGGTGCTCGGCCAACTCAATGACCACTTCCGCGGGAATGTCGTATCCGGTGGCCTGCGGAAAGTTATAGATGATGACCGGCAGCGGCGAGCGGTCGCACACGAAGCGGTAGAACGCCAGCATGTTGGCCGGGTTCGACATCTGGCCCTTGTAGTAATGCGGCGTGCGCACCATGGCAACGTCGTAGCCGAGATCGTAGGCGTACTCGGTCAAGCGCAGCGTCTCGATGGCCGACTCGATTCCGGTTCCGGCGATCAGGACCTTCTCGTTGGAGGCCGCATCGCGCGCGGACTTCAGCACCTCGCGACGCTCTTCATCGCTGAGCAGAACGGCTTCGCCGGTCGAGCCTTGCACCACGATGCCGGCCAGCGGCGCGCGCGAGTACTGCTCGACGTTCTGTTCCAGCTTGCGGAAGTAGATCTTGCCGTCGGGATAAAACGGCGTCGTAACGGGAGGAAAGATTCCGTGTAGAAGCATGTTGGTCCTTGAGAGTTATGAATCTCCGTTGAAATTATAGGACGCGGCGGGAAGAAGAGTCTGCTTGTCAGGTGTCAGCCGTCAGCTATCAGCCATCAGATATCAGCAGTCAGCGCTCAACCAAGCTCGTTGCGATCATTGCGAATTATTGCAGCGTACGGCTTTTCCTGTAGCCGACGACCTCAGTCTCGTTGGGCTGTCATCCCGACCGAGGACTTAGTCCGAGCGGAGAGCGCCGAGCTTGCAGACTGCTTTCCGAAAAGCGGGCAAGAAACCAACCGCGGATTCTCACGGATGAACGCGGATTTGTGTTGCGTAGCTCCGCTGTCGAGATTTTACGTAGAATCAATTACTTATCCACCAAACACTTCGCAAGCATTTGATTCTGCAAGGCTTACATGTATCCATTTGTGAAATAAGGACTTAGAAGCAAGAAATCGCTATTTTTCCAGCGTATTGTGTCATACTATACATAGAACTATGTGTCATAGAATACATAGAAGTCATAAGACTGTCGCAAGCAAGGAGCGGTGGAAAGGGCCGGCCGGCAGTCCGACGCTTCCGCCCGATTTTCATCGTAAGGATGGGCTGCAGGCCAAGGGACACTAATATGCCAGCAAACAGAACCAACCTGCTTCAGGTTCAATTAACCGAAGCCGAGAAGCGCCACATCAAGACCCTGGCCGTGAGTCAGGGCCTGACCTTGCGGCAAGCCACGCTGCAAGCGTTCCAGACTTGGGAGTCACAGCTTCGACGGCCAACGCCCGCTCCCAACCCAGCGCGGGGCACGCGGACCAGCGCGGATGCGCCGATGCCTGGCCAGCCAAAACCCGGTGCGATACGCCGGCAAGACCGGCGCCAGACCGAGGGAGCGGCTTCCTCGGCGTCCGGCAGCAGTCCGCATCCCTAACCTGGGAACCGCTTCGCGGGCCTGGTTCCGCAGAGCGGCGCAGTTGGATTGGTCAAAATGTGCGGCGGCGCAGAGCGTTCAGGGAAAAACCGGCAAGGTTTGGATGGTTCGTGGAACTGACGCGCCGCTGGCAGAGGTCTTGCAGAGCGTTGCCGACGGCCATCCGTTTCTGGAAATTGCCGAGGTCTTCGAGATCACTCTGCAACAACTCATCGCCGTGCTGCAGTTCGCGGCGGAGAATGCGGCGCCTGCCTCTGCTGGCCGTTAGCCAGTCGTCGCGTGGCCGAGGCGCCGAGCGCCGCGGTCTTTACGGCGTCGTTTGCAGGCGCTTTTTGGGCGCACGGCGCCGACTTTGGGCGGGAGTTGCGGCAGCTTCTGCCGTATTCACCAGGAGTCGCAACGCGCGGTTCACGGATTCTGAGTCGCGGAACACGTGAGCGAGTTCCGGCTCGATCAAGACCAGGTTCGTCCCCGCGATAGCTTGCCGGTAGTACTTGCCACGAACGCCTCCCGCGAGCCGCGTGAGATCGTACTCCGGACGTAAGTCGTCGTTTCGTCTATTTGCTGATGCCTTCTTCATATTGCTTGCGCTCTTTCCTGGTCGCCTTTCGAGCGCTGATAATCCGCGTGCGGTCTCCGCGCTGGCAATGCGACACTAACACGACCCGTTGGGCACCGGTATTGCCGATCGTGATCTCCCGCTCCTCTCCAAGGGAATGATCGGGATCGGAAAAGGTCAAGGCCAGTGGGTCGAGGAAGACGGTCGCCGCCTCTTCAAAGGATACACCGTGTTTCTGGAGGTTGGCTCTTGCCTTCGCCGCATTCCACTCATAAATCACAGTTCAGTGTAGCCCAGCGTGCCCGCTGGTGAAGATGTCATTCCGACCGAGCGGCTCCAGCCGCGAGTGGAGGAACCTGCTTTTCTTGTGCGAACAGCAGGTCTCTCGACTCGGACTAAAGTCCTCGCTCGAGATGACAGTCTCTTAGTGTGAAGTTCGCGAGTGGTTAGAGGCGTTCAAGGGCACGTTGTTACCGCCGAGCGCCCCAGCAACGCCTGTTCGAAGAAGGTCTGCCCTGCCCGGGGCACTCGGCGACCCAGCAACTGTTGAAGCAACTTTGCTTGGAGGTCACGTTACTTTCCCCAGCTTTCGGGCTTATGCAGGTTCTTGGGTAGCTGTGTAGTAGTATCCCCCTTAGCTGCATCGACTTGTTCTTGAGTGAGACCTTGAGTCGATCGGAGATCCGCTGCGCTGAGGTCCGCCCCGCTGAGGTTCGCCCGGTCCAGGAGTGCCCCGCGAAGGTTCGCCTCGCGGAGGTCGGCCCCGCTGAGGTTCGCAGTCCAGAGCTCCGCCCCGCTTAGGTTCGCCCCCCTGAGGTGCGCCCCCCGGAGATCCGAGTGCCAGAGCTCCGCCCCGCTTAGGTCCGCCTCGTGGAGGTCCGCCCCTGTGAGGTCCGCTCCGCTGAGGTACGCCCCTGTGAGGGCCGCTCTGCCGAGGCGCGCCCCGTGAATATCTGCCTCCGCGAGATCAATACGTTGATTTTCGTGTTTGTGATCTCGTCTGCCGAGGACCGTTAGGATAGCCCGAATATCGGGGGCTTGGTGTGGGGGCTCGGCCGATGCTTGATTCTCCTGAGTCGATCCCTGCGACTTGCGGGGAGTATTCTCCCGAACGTACGCAGTCAGCACCTCTACGATTGGCCAATGATCTCTTTCGGACTGGTTAGCGATGCGCTCCAGTGCGTAGATTCCGCCTAATCGGACCTCCATCTTTTTCTTCCCATCGGCGTTAACTGCTCCAATCTGCTCGATGGCCTTGGTAAACCGGTCGGTGATTTGTCCTTCTTGCACCAATTTAATGTTCCGCCAAGTAAAGTAAGCGCCTCCCAGAACCACGATCGCACCCAGCATTGTCGCGAGTGTCTTACGAGCTTCGTTTTCGCTGTTAAATCGATTCTCGGGTGCGATGCCCGCATGTTCCACTTGCAATTGTGGAACCTTCCACAGAATCGCGATAACCAGAGCTGCCAGAACAAGAAAACCAGCAGTCCACCAGAGGGGGCGTCCTTTAGCTCACCATCTCACGTAGAGAAGACGGACTCTTTTCGGCACTGGGGATCTCAGCCATGTTGCGGTATTGGAAGTTTCGCCGTTAGTCGTGCCGCGAGTCGCGCCTGTACTTTATCTAGCGAGTCAGCAGGCGGACTCCCCTTGCCGAAGGGGGCAACACGGAGAGGTCACGCCCTTCTTGTGCACAGTGATCTAGTGTATATTAGGGCGGTTTGACGCTTCACAAAGGAGATTCTGATGACTGTCTGTGAAGATGAAGTATGCTCCGCTTCAACGTCAGTGATAACGCCATTGGGCCGGATCTCGACGATGGATGAGCCCGCGCTACGTAAGTTCATGGGATTTGGAAAGTGTTCTGTTAGCGGTTGTAATTGTCCAGCGTTTACGGGCAATGCGGATCTCTGTGGCAATTGCGGGCACAACTACGCTGCCCACTGGTGACGTTCGATCGAATCGCCCGCTACTGCACTACTGACTGCTCGAATCGAATTTCATAAGCAACGCCCGTCTGCGTTGCGCGGCTCCTCAGCGTCTCCCGCTTTCATAATCTGCCTGGTGCCCCGGTTCGCCCTTCTGTTGGGCTAACCTGGGGTCAACGGAGTGGTGGAGATCGAATCGGGGTGGACACCCCGAGATCGTGAGTCGAAAATGTACGGTGGGTCGTCCGAACCTTCCTCTGCCCAGTAGTGTCCAAAGAAGGACGCGAACCTGGGGAGCCTAGCCTGTCATCCTGCGCGTGACGCCGCCGCCGAAACCGTGGTAGAAAGAAACAGAAAGACAAAGAACATGGCAACTCTCGACTGGTCCCAATGTCCTGCGGTTGAAAGCGTGCCGGGGAGACTCAGCGGCGCATGGGTGTTTCGCCTGGTGCCCCATCGATAAGAACGAAGGCGTTGTCAAGAGCGAGGTGTTCCTAAGCGGTGCGCGAGCACCGCTGGGTTCGACGCCAGAGTTGGGTTGTGAGGACCAAGACTCTGGAACATGACTCGCTGCTCACTTCCGGTGGAACCACTCGTTCCACCACCCATCGATACGGCTTGCACTTTCCGCCATGATGCTTTATGCGAACATCCAGCCGCCGTCGCCGGTGCGAAAGTGGAAAACCGTTTTCTGGTTTTCCAAGCGCGCCAGCGCGTCTTTTGCACCGGTCCGCTGGATGCGAGAGCGCCCAATCAGGTTCGCGGCCTAGCTTGCGCCAGCCATGGGGCACCGCGAGCTACTCTCGTTATGAACGATCTCTGGATACCCGGTATTGGTGCGCAGCATCCAGTAGAGTCGTACCGCCAACTTGCGTGCCGCTGCCACTTTGGCTACTCCCTTGGCCTTGCGATGGCAACGGTGTTGATACTTCTTGCGCAATCCTTCATCCAGGCGAACCGCCGTCTGGGCCGCTTCCACCAGCAGCATGCGCAGAAAACCATTGCCCTGCTTGCTGATGGCTCCCAGCCGCTGTCGTCCGCCCGAGCTGTGTTCGCGCGGAATCAGTCCCAGATAGCTGGCCACCTGCTTGCCCCGCTGAAACCGGTTGGTGTCGCCGATCGTCACTACGAACGCCAGGGCGGTGATGGCGCCCACTCCCGGCTGTGTCATCAGCAGCCTGGCTTGCGCGTGGACAAGCGCCGCTTTCTCCACCGCCGCATCCAGCGGCCCGATTTGCCCGTTCAGCTTGGTCAACAGCGCCAGCAGATCTTGCCGCCGGCACCCCGCCCAGCCTGGCAACGGCAACTCCAGGAAAGCCCGCTGTCCGGCTTCGCTCCACAGCTTAGACTTCTTCTGCATCCCGCGATTCAGCGCCAAGTGCTGCAACCCGTTCTTCACGCGCGTACGAATCTGCACCAGGCGATGACGATGGATCAGCAACTGACGCAGATCGCGCACCTCGGCATCCGGCCTCCACAGCCGCGGAAACCGTCCTTCCATCAACAGCTTCAGAATGTGCCCCGCGTCCCGACGATCCGTCTTCTGCTGGCGCACATAGCTGGCCCGAATCTGGGCGGCATCGCCGATCCACACCTCGTGTCCTAACTGCTCCACCAACTCCACGAACCACTGACTGTTCCCGCAACTCTCCACACCAATCAACGAAGGTACCGGCAAGCTGCGGTAAAACTGCTCCGCCTCGCCGTTACCGTTGACCAGTTTGCGTTCCACTATCTCACCGGTCGCTGCATCGAAAATCGCGACCTGTTGCCATTTGGGATGGAAATCACACCCTACAATAACCATGAAGGCTTCTCCTGACTCAGAGCTTGGTCCTCACAAACCAAAGCATACCGAGTCCACTGAAGCCTTCGTTCTTATCCCATCAGGTTCGCGTCCCGCTTGTGGACGCTAACCTGGGCAGAGGCAGGCGGGATGCTTATGTTGGGCATCAAGCGATTGCCCGGGTTCTAAAGTGTGAGAAAGTAGAGAGAGCACGAAGCGCGCCCGCCATGAATCCTGAACTCGGTCGAAACTACAGCGTCTCAGCCCAATGCCCTACTTGCCAAGCAGTCACAAGCTTCGATCAGAGATCGATCGCAACTGTTGACGGCCGTCACACCTACAAAGGGACAATTTATGGGCGCGTGCTCTACATCTTTAGCCAATGTGCAAGATGCGGCCACGGAGGACTAGCTACGGTACCGGACAGAGGAAGCCTTCAGACTGCCGTTCTAGAAAGCTTCTTCCCCTTTTCTATCGATGCCGCGCCACTCCCCCAGAGTGTACCGGCTGACATTCAAGCTGAGTTTCGAGAAGCTGAACGATGTGCCTCATTCAAGGCTAACCGCGCCGCTTCTGCGCTCTTCCGTTCTGTTTTGGAAAAAACGTTAAAAGCTAATGGCTACACTAGGGGCAACGATCCGACCTTGAAGGACCTGCAAAAGCGAATTGACGCAGCTGCGGCAGATGGCGTTATCACCGATGCCCGCCGAAAGAGAGCCCACGACGACATTCGCTCACTCGGCAATGACGTATTACACGACGACTGGCGGGAGGTTACCGATGACGAGGTTGAGAACTCCCACCGATATACCCAACGTATCATCGAAGACCTTTATGACGACCGCGCCACGGTCGAGGCACTCCTGACTGCGAAAAACAAACTCCCAAGTCCACCGCCCCCAGCGACTCCTTAAGTAACGCTGCTTTGATTGACCACAGGTGACTTTATGGACGCCTTCGGTGGGAGAAGACCGCCAGCAAGTTCCAGATATTGTATGAAAGGCCATTATGCTGGCATTGTGACCCCCGCCGGGTGCCCAGGTTCGCCCTTCTGTTGGGCTAACCTGGGTCAACGTAGTGGTGGAAATCGAATCGGAATGTACGGCCGAGATCATGAGTTGAAAATGTTCGGCGGGACGGCCCGAACCTTCCTCTGCCCAGGTCAGCGTGCAAAAGACGGACGCGAACCCCGAGGCACCAGGCTTGTGCTCCTCGCAATGGCTGTAAGCGTTCGTGGGCCCGGAAAGAACCTACGGTGAAATCTCCCAGACCACTCCCTGCCCGTAAGCTCCGCCATACGAAGTGGTGCCGTAGATGTTGCCTTGGGCGTCGACCACGGGGCCGGCCATAGGCTGGGCGCCATCATTAGGGCCTCCGGCGAAGTCATGCAGACCGGTGTAGTTCCAACAGCAGGTCAGCTCAAATACGGTACCCGAGAAATAGGCTCCATCGAAATTGGTTGTACCGTAGATATTCCCCAGGGCGTCGGTCGTTATCCAAGACAACAGCCCCAGGGTATCTGGGCCGATGCTTGCCAGGGGTACAGGGTCCCACCCCGGCGGGGACAACTGGGAGACAGTCGCGTCAGCCACCCCACAAGGACTGGAATAGGTGGACGTGCCGTACAGATTGCCCGCCTGGTCTGCCGCCAGACTGTTCGGACTGCCCTCTGGATAGTTAAACGCGAAGTTGTGAAGGACCTGGTAACCTCCTGCTGTTGTGTATAACGTACCGGCGCCCATGTTGCCACCCGATCCGGTGATGCCGTACAAGCCATCAGAGCCACTCACTACTCCTATCGGATTAGTGCCGTCGCCGCCGAAGGCGGGAAATGCGTGCAGGACCTGGATGCCGCCATTGGTGAACTCATAGAGCGTACCGCCGCGATTTGCGCCTCCCTTGGCAGCATTTCCATAGATATTGCCTGAGCTGTCGACCACAAGGCTCCCACCCGGATTCGCACCATCGCTGCCGCCGGTGAAGCTGTACAGCAGGGTCTCCATCCAATTGCTAAAAACACTCGGCAAGATGTTTCCGGCGGGCGATAGGCCGAAGAGCGTGCCATCGCCCAAGCCTCCGACAACGGTTGTGCCGTAAAGCCTGCCGTCCGGGCCGCGGACGAGGGTGCTGTCGGGAACGACTGCCATTCGCCCCGATGAACGAATACACCCGACTGAACCGCCAACCGGAAGCGCTGGGAGTAAGCTTGAACGCCGTACCTCCTCCAGCCGGACCACCGCCGCCGGTCGTGCCGTAGAGATTACCCGCAGCGTCAATCACCAAACCGGCGAACGGAGAGGCGCCATCTTCGCCGCCCGTAAAGTTGTAGATCACGCGGTAGTTCTGGGTTGGGGACGCCGGAGCGGTGACAATTTTCGCCGCGGTCGCCGCCCTCGCCTCTGTAGGACTGATGCAGTTGTCACCCAGGATGGTGAACGCTCCGAAGGAATTGTGCCCACGCTGCTTTCCTGGGCCTGCGAGGGGCAGCCGGGAGACATGCATCCGACTCCACTGTTCTCGTCCCAGTACACCGGATCGCCGCTGGGGACGCTGGCATTTTGCAAGTTCACCCAGTAAATTCCCGGCTGCAGCGTAGGGCCGTTGATGTTGCTGCTTGTCTCGGTGCAGACGTCATAGCCGTACTGGTTCACCGCACAGTCGCTCTGTGTAAAGTTCAGCGTCTGATCGAAGTAGCTGGTGCCACCGTTTGGCTCCGAGGTGATGGAAACCTCGGCGAACCCCAGCGTGTCGTTGGGGAATAGCCATGCCCCAAAGCTCATTCCGGTGACTGGTCCGCTGCTGCTGCCGGTTACTGTGAAAGTTTCGCTGACGATAAATCCGAAGTTAATCGTCCAGGCATCGGTGGTGCCGTTGATGGGACCGTTGTCGTAGAGCACGCCGCCTTGCGGCGGGCCACCACGAGACCCTGGGCGCGCAAGCGGTTGGTTCGGCGGTGACGCCGGACGATGGTCCGGACGCGCCAGTCGCTTCGCGAACTCCGGCGTTCTTGCTGCCTGCACCGCCGTTGGCGGAACGGAATTCTGTGCGGGCATGGGAAGCGCAGCCGACGTTATCAATAACGCAATGACTCCGGCCAGAACGATTGTGCGAAAGAGGGAGATGAAACGTTGCACTTGGCTTTGCATCGGCGTGTGCTCCTCGCAATGGCGGTAAACGTTCGCGGATCCAGGGCAGAACGTGTGGGATTGGGCGCGCGGGAGAGAAAGAGAGGTCTACTTCTAGCCACCTGGGCGCGAATCGGAACGGGCAGGAAAAACGCTGGGAGTAGTCTCGCGAAGTACCCAGCGCATTTTACAACTGCCAGGTAATAAACCAGGATTTCCACTTTGGCACTCTTGGTGGCCAGCACTATACACCCGATCGGTGTCGAGCTGAAACGTTCCACGCGTAATGTCCGTTTCAGGCTACGGTTTTTGAAGAATCCTCGCCGGAACTTGAGGCATCACTCCGTCCTACTGGCGCTGTATCTCGACCGAATAACTGCAGCCTGCTGCTTCGTCGTTGGTACGGTCCTCGCTCGGAGTTTGGTTGCTGAAATTAGAGGTGAAAGCAATGCTGGCAAGAGATCGTATGATTCGTCAGCCACATCCGCACTTGCGCCTCCAGCAGCCGAAGACGCTAACAGACTTTTTTTCACGAGCTACCCGCCGAAGGTAAACGGATAGAGCAGTAAATGCTTTTCAACAATAGCTACAAAATTCATAGGAGGATTTATGGCAACGACAACAGTCGCAGTAGCAACGATGAAGGTGGCGCAGGTCTCCAAGCCCGGAGCAGATTTCCAGATCGTCGAGCGCGAGATTCCTAAGCCGGGTGCAGGACAGGTGCGGATCAAGGTGCAGGCCTGTGGCGTTTGCCACAGTGACGTGCTCACGAAAGAAGGCTCCTGGCCCGGAATTCAGTATCCCCGCGTTCCCGGACACGAAGTCGCGGGCATCATCGATGAAGTGGGCGCCGGTGTTTCCGCGTGGAAGAAGGGGCAGCGCGTCGGCGTCGGCTGGCACGGCGGCCACGACGGCACCTGTCGCGAGTGCCGGCGCGGAGATTTTCGCAATTGCCAGAACCTGAAAATTCCCGGCATCAGCTATGACGGCGGATACCAGCAATACATGGTGGCTCCCGTGGAGGCGCTGGTGGCGATACCGGAAACTCTAAGTGACGCCGAAGCAGCGCCGCTGCTCTGCGCCGGAATTACCACCTACAACGCGCTGCGGCACAGCGGCGCGCTGCCCGGCGACCTGGTTGCGGTGCAGGGTATCGGCGGTCTGGGTCACCTCGGAATTCAATTCGCCAACAAATTTGGTTATAAGGTCGCGGCCATCGGGCGCGGGCCGGAAAACGCGGCGCTCGCAAAGAAACTCGGAGCGAGCGTGTACATCGACAGCCAAGCGACGAACGCAGCCGAGGCATTGCAGAAACTGGGCGGCGCACAGGTAATTCTGGCGACGGCCCCAAGCTCGAAAGCGATGTCCGAGCTGATCGACGGTCTGGGGCCGAACGGCAAGCTCATGGTGATCGGCGCGACATTTGATCCCATTGAGGTCACACCGGTACAGCTCATCACTGGAAGTCGAACGCATTCAAGGCTGGGCCGCGGGAACACCAGCCGATTCCGAGGACACACTGCGCTTCGCCGAACTGACCGGCGTGCGTCCCATGATCGAGACCTATCCGCTCGAAAAGGCGGCCGAGGCTTACGCGCGCATGATGAGCGGCAAGGCAGAGTTCCGCGTCGTTCTGACCATGTGAGGTGGGCAAGAGTGAGAAACACAGCGAGCACTGGTTCGGCGAGCTTGCATGAGCGGAGCTAAGCGACGCGTCTACGTTCGCGACGCCGGTCATTTCGCATTGGAGACGGCTGCAGATGAGATCGCCGCATGGGTCCGAGACTTTGTCAGCTCTTTACACGGCGGGCTCCAGGTGCGCCGCGTTGGCTGAGGCTTTCGCCCTAATCCCAACTGCGCATTGGATTCCAAACTGCGAACAAAGGACCATGTATGTCAGACAAGAAAACAGCGATCGTCACGGGAGCATCGCACGGTATTGGGGCGGGTTTGGTCGAGGCCTTCCTGAAGCAGGGTTATAACGTCGTCGCAACGGCTCTTGATGCCAGTGAATCGTTGACCGCCTCACCCAGCGTGGTTCTCATCGATGGCGATATAAGTAAGCAGGAGACCGCTGCCAAAGCTGTCGAAGCAGCGATCAAGCACTTCGGAACCATCGACGTTCTGGTGAATAACGCCGGAATCTACCGCACCAAGCCCTTCACGGACTTTACTACCGAGGACTTCAATGCCCTGGTCTCGATCAACCTGCTGGGATTCCTTTACATGACTCAGCTTACAGTCAAACAGATGCTGAAACAGAAATCGGGGAACGTTGTGAGCATCTCGGCGGCGCTTGCCGATCAGCCAATCGCCGGGGTCAATGCCTCGGTTTCGATGATTACCAAGGGAGGCCTGAATACAGTCACCCGGAGTCTCGCAATCGAGTATGCAAAAGAAGGTATCCGCTTCAACGCCGTAGCCCCCGGCGTCGTGGACACAGCACTGCACAACGATGGTCCCAGGGAATCTCTTAAGGCAAGGCAGCCAATGGGAAAAATCGTAAGGGTAGAAGACATTGTCGGAGCTGTCCTCTATCTGGCACAGGCAGATCAAGTAACCGGAGAGATCATCCACGTGGATGGTGGTGCTCACGCCGGCTGTTGGTAGGGGCAAGGGTGCCAAGCTCGCCCGGCTTTTGGGCTTTCCTGGTCACCACAGCATTTCGCGCTCGCCAATGACCATCTCACTCCGTCTGGGTTGGTCTAATACCATATTCAATGCTGGTATCGAATACGGTACAATGAGGCCATTATGAAAGCCGCTCGCAAGATCACAGTGGAGGTGCCGGCTGAGCTACTCGAGAGGGCACAACGCGCCGGGGGGACGGGTGTCACCCAGACGGTCCGTACGGGATTGCAGCTGGTTGCGGCATCGCAAACCTACGCTCGCCTGCGGCAACTCCGAGGCAAGGTCCGGTTCACCCGCACCCTGGCCGAACTGAAAGCTGACCGATGATCGCTGCCGATACCAGTACCTGGATCGCTTTTCTGGAGGGCAGCAAAGGCAAGGATGTGCAAGTGCTTGACCACGCGCTGGCCGAGCGACAGGTGGTCATGGTGCCGGTCGTGCTCACGGAATTGTTAAGCGACCCGAAGCTTCCTTCCGCAGTTGCGGAAACATTATCCCAAGTGCCTGCCATGGAGGTCACACCGGGCTATTGGCAACGGGCCGGAGCACTGCGAGCGGAAGCCCTGGCAAAGCGGCGCAAGGCGCGGCTCGGCGATGCGCTAATTGCCCAGAGTTGCATTGATAGAGGCGTTCCCCTGCTCACGCGGGACCGGGACTTCCGCGCCTTCGCCAACGCGACGGGTCTTGATCTTGTGCGGGCACCTGGGCGGGATTAAGGCCCCCCTGATTGGAAGCCCTGAAGGCTTTGGATGTGTGGCGCGACGGCTGGATTGCCAGCCAGCGCACTCACCAGGCGCTCGTCAGCCGTGATCATTTGGGTATCGAGGCGCAAGGCGAGGGCGAGGTACAGCGCATCGTACACGGTGCGACCCGTAGTAGCCGCCAGGGAATAGGCGTCGCTGGCAAGCGTGCGGACAGGGACTGTCTCCACCCCGATGGTTCCCAGATCTGTCACCAATCGCTCACCCTGCCCCGGCGAAAGTTCTCCGCGTCGCATCTTCTTCCAAATGGTGTTGGCCGTCTCGGCGAAGAGCAGGTCCGGCGCAAGATACTCGTGGTCCTGCTCCAGCAACCGGCGAGCAGCGTCGCTGTGAATCTCGGGAAGGAACCATTTGATGACCACGCTGGCATCAACGACGAAGACGCTCACCGTTTCTCCCGCGCTTCGCGAATAAGCCTTGCGCTATCCGATTGCGAAGACGCGCGCAAGCGTTTGAGCCATTCTCTGGAGAGGCGGCGGGTCTCCGCCAGGCTGCGTGTGCTGGCGCGCTGCAGTGCGTCATGGATTTCCCCCTGCAGTGACCGGCCGTGCGCCCTGGCAGCCGATTTCAAGCGGGACAGTACCTCGTCATCGAGATTGCGAATTAAGACGTTCGCCATGATCACTCCTATTACAATGATATCACATCGATATCACGGTATTAATCGCAAGCTGTCCCAGGTTAGCGCCAAAAACGGGCGCGAACCTGGGCCACCCGGCCATCCGCCCAGATTGACGAAGGATCGTGAGGGCGTCGGCTACTTAACTCAGGTGCACGTCAAATAATGCCAGCCAATACTGAAAGGATTGCAGAGCAAAGCCGCAAAAAATGAGTCCGATGCCGAAGGCGCCAAGCCGCCGCTCCGGAAGATTGTCGGCATAGTATTCGATGTAAGGATTGACCGTCACCCCGACGCCGGTGACAATGCCGGTCACGAGCCCTACGCGAATCGCAAAAGCCCAGGCATGGTCCAGGTGATGGATAAGGGTGCTGCAGATAAGGGCCGCGACAATGTAGCCGGCCGTCCGGACGACGGTTCCCCGAAACTGACGGCGTGTGATGCGTGGACGGCGAGACGCTGCATAATCGAGGGCAGGACGCATGCCGCGAGAGTAGGCGAGTATTTGGCCGACGGTGATGAGAATGGCAAATGCGACAGCGAATCTAATGCCCACAATCCTGTACAGTCCGACCCCGAAGCCGAACCCGCGGATGGCAGAAAAGAGTGCTTCCCAAGGCAAGGAGTAATGATCGAGCCCACGAGCCGCTCGATTGAATTCAATCGCCAGGGTTATACCGGTGGCAATACCAGCAGCCAGGCCAAAAAAAAGACCAAGACCAAGGCCGTAGCCGATGCCGAAGACAAGAGCGTAGGTTACCGCGCGGGTAAGGAACCGCAACGGACCGTGTTGTCCACCCAACAGGTCGTAGGCAAGGTAGAGACTGCCGAGCACATCCAGACATGTGCCCGTGATGCTGACAGCCGCGACGATATGGTGGTCCATTCAACGATTGTAGAGCTAGTACTTTGGTAATTCTGCGCAGGCTACAGGCAATCCGGGAAACAGGGCTTCTCACTTCCTGTCCGGGAACCGGAAGCCCACTCCGGGTGGTGAACAACCACTCGTGACCGCGGTCACAGACTCAACGTCGCATCAGCTATACATTGTCGGCATTTCAGGATGCCGAAATGGAAACCACTCTTTAGGTTTCCCAGGTAGCAGTCCTTCGCTGTGGTATGTGAGTTCCTGGCAAGGAGTGTTCTCGTGGTCACGACCCGTTCCTTCCCAGTAACCCTGCCTTCCTTGAACAGCCACGGAGGCGTTGGTTTACAGATTCACTCGCGAGTCAGGACTCTGAACCACGGAGCTAACAATTTGAACTGGGAATTTGGCATGGTCACTCTGCTTGCTGGTCTCGCCCTCTGCAGTATTCCGGCAATGGGGGCTGATAGCAACAGAATGACGACGAAGTTGGAAGGAGCTCAACCATGCGGAATTTCAAATCTATTTGGACCCCAGGAGGGCTTATGCGACGCTTGTCTTTGATGCTTGCAGTCATTACCTTATGCTGCCTTTCCACGTCCCTTTATGGCGGCGTGATTCTGTTCGAAAACTTTGACGAACTGATGGCACAGCAAGGCGTCATGTCGGCTGGTGCATTCAGCACGATCAACAACACCAATGTTGACATCGTCGTAAATGGGGGCATATTTGGTTACCCGTGCCAGCCGCCAGAGTCAGGCACCTGCATCGACTTGGGAGGTACCGCCGGGTACCCCGGCGACCCAACGGGGCAGCTACAGTCGAATATGCTGTTTCCTGCCGGCAGTTACCTACTGAGCTTTGACCTGATCGGCAGCCAGCGCGGCGTCATGGCATCCACCACCGTGACCTTCGGAAACTACAATCAGACGTTTACCTTAGCGAGTCAGGACGATAGCAGCGGGATTGTTGTCAACCAACTGGTGACGCTCAACTCCCCCGGCTACCTCCTGTTTGTGAGCGATACGCCGGGCAACATAGATAATTATCTGGATGACGTGGTGGTCGCGACGGCGACGTCGGCCACTCCGGAGCCATCCAGCCTGATCCTCATGGGATCCGGGCTGCTGCTAGCAGCTACCCGCTTCCGTCGCCGTTCCAGAGTTTGTTCGAACACGCGACGCGCGTGCGGGTTACCCAACAGCGGAGCCCGACGATAACAACTGAAGGTGATGAAGTGCAGGTCCCGCGCCTGCTGATAGCGGTTGAGTCCTCGCGGCACAAAGCTGAAGATACGTGTTGTTTCCGGCTCGCGCTGTGACGTGCGTTACAGGCCTGTGCCCACCCTGTCGCCAAAAGCGGGCGACAAGGTTGGGGCACCCCAGGATTAAAGACTCGTCCGGAAAGGGTGGGCCACGCGCCGAAAAGGTAGCTATCTACTAGCTGGCAAGTTATCGACAGGTAGCTGACTAGGGCCACAATCGTGCTACTTCTCCAACCTAGCTAACTCCTTAGCTTGTCGCACGACAGGACCGCCACATAGCCCGTATCTCCCTTGTATAGTTGAGCTTGTAGCTAGCCTAGCTTCGACAAATTAGTCCGACCATAACATGGTTCATGAATCTCAACCTATCTTCAGGCCTAGCTATTTTGGACGAAATTTTCTCAATTATTGTTATTGTTCTTGACAATCACCAGATACGTGCCATACTGACACACAAAATTTCTGGCCATTCTCCTTGGCAGCGCTCCATAAGCTGCCTTCGGTGGTGGGGTAACTGCGGTGTGGCTCACCGCAGCCTTCGGCCCTGGTTATCGATCTCTCGGGAACCCTTGGTGAGTACCTTGTTCCGGACCCAACGATAGAGAGAGGAGTCTCAAAATGAAAAGATCGCTGAAAATGAAGTATCGGCTCGTCTCGAGTGCGATGGTTTTGATCGCGCTCGCGCTCGAAGTTTTGTTGGTTGGCTGCAGCAGCAGTCCTTCCGTGAAAAAGCTTACCTCGATACAGGTCTCGCCGGCTACGGCATCGATCGGTACCGGAGCAACGCAGCAATTTACGGCAATGGGTACTTTCAGTGACAACAGCACCCAGGATCTTACCTCGAGCGCAACCTGGAGTTCCTCGACTCCGGCCACGGCCACCATTAACACCACTGGCCTGGCTACAGGTGTCGCTGCTGGTTCGACAACCATCACGGCAGTTTCTGGATCGGTGACGGGAACAGCCACTTTAACCGTGACGGTTACGTTGACAACAATTACAGTGACGCCGGCTACGGCAACAATCACTGCGGGATCGACCCAGCAATTTAAGGCAATGGGCACTTACAGTGACAACAGCACCCAGGACCTTACCTCGAGTGCAACCTGGAGTTCCTCGGCTACGGGTGTGGCCACTATTAACGCTAGTGGTTTGGCTACAGGTGTTGCCGCTGGTCCAGCGACCATCACGGCAGCTTCTGGATCGGTGATGGGAACGGCCACCTTAACGGTGATTGCGTTGAAGACGATTACAGTGACGCCGGCTACGGCATCGGTTGTGATCGGAGGAACCCAGCAGTTCACGGCAACCGGTACTTATACTGACAACAGCCAACAAGATCTCACCAAGAGTGCGACTTGGAGTTCCACACCTACGACGGTGGCGACGATCACCAGCGGCGGTCTTGCAACCGGCGCAGGAGTGGGAACGGCTGCCATCTCGGCAACTTTTCAGGCGATCGTCGGTACCGCCAGTCTAATGGTAACGGGGAGCGGCGGTTCTTCTTCGGGTTCGACCGGTATTCTGGTGGTTCCCTTTGGCGGAAAGAGTGTTGACGCCGCCTATCAGCCCATGTCATCGGGCGGTACCGTCCAAGTGATCAATCTGGATTCGATTTCCTCGAGCTCCGCACTGATCACGTCCATTCCAATGCCTGCTGGATATACGCCAAACGCTACCGCCGCAAGCCAAACCAGCATGCAGGTCGTGGTGGTTAGCTATACGTCGCCGGATGTACAAGTTATTGATGCGACTAAGAATGTCGTAGTCAGTACTTTCAAATCTCCGGTTACCAAATCTGCCGACTTCAGCGGCGGTTCCTGCACCATCTGTGGAGTGTTAATCAACCCGGTTAGTAATTTGGCTGTGCTCGACACCGGACAAGGGTACTACACGATGGACCTGAATACAGGCTCGTTTACTCCGCTCGTTCTCGCTTTTACTGCCGAGAACTTTTCCCTGGACTCGACGACGCAGCTGATCATCAGCCCGACGTACCAGCAGGACCCGATCAACTCGAGCGAGGTTCAGATCCTCAATGTAACCGCCAACACGATTACTACCAATATCACCCTGAACAACGCCACTCCCGACTCGGCCGCCACCGATCTCAGTACGAACGTCGCCGTCGTCGTCGAGGAGTACACCGGCAAACAGAATCTGATTAATTTGAATGAGATTGCTGTTTCCGGAGGAAACTGGACGGCGCCCACCACAGACTTCCCCATTCCCGGGTGTGTGGGTGGCGATACTGATATGACCATGATTGCCGTTGATAGCGGCAGCCACACCCTGTTTTCGAGCGCCGAGTTCGACGTTTGCACGGCGGTCGAGAGTCTGCCCTCCTCGGTTCCGGTGGGCACTCCTCCGAGTCCAACTGCCTATGTTTGGGGAAACATGCCCAATACTCCCGACAGTGGCTCCTGGTTCAATGGAGGCGATCCGCATGGCGTATCGGTTTTCACCAGCGTAGTGGACGGAAAGCATTACGGTTTTCTGGTGAATGACGGGCAAAACTGGGTCGCCAGAGTAGATCTGGCGGGCGCTCAGGCAGCTCCACCTCTATCCGGTGGGCAGCTAGATCAGATTGATCTGACGCCCTACATCCTCTACTTGCCGACAACGAAGTGAAACGGAACGGCAGGGCATTGAGGATGGCAAGTTGTAGTGAAACCCCAGATCCAAGTAAGGGGTGGATCGCAGCTGAGAAGTTGTAATTGCGAGCGAGCATTTTTGACGCGAGGAATCTGCCTTCTGCACAACCATGCCCCAGGCGGATCCCTCGCTGCGCTCGTGACGGTAATCCCGATGGAATATTGCTAACTTCTGCAATTTGACAACTGCTGTCGCCTCCGACCATACTTGCGCCGCTTGGCCGAAAACTGACGGGTGACGGCACATGAAGAAGAAGACCGCAAAAAAAGTTTCTGCGAAAAAAGCCCGGGCCGCGAGCCCGGCGACGCGCGCCGTCGCCCGGAAAGCCGCGCCGGCCAAAGCCGTCAAGTCAAAAGCGCCGGCGAAAGCTCAGCCAGCCAAGGTTGCCCCAGTTCCCGAGGCGGGCGAGAAGCTTACTTTCAACCACGCCATGATCTACGTTAAGGACGTGGACCGCGGGATGCGCTTTTACCGCGACTTGATGGGATTCAAGCTGATCGAAGACTTCCGCTACGAAGGCGCATCGGTTTACGCGCGGCTGCGCGCGCCGGGCGGCGACGGCACCATCGCCCTGCACCTGGCGGGCCCCGGCGTCTCTCTGGCGAGCGATGGTGTGCGGCTGTACTTCGAAATCCGCGACCTCGATGGCTTCTGCCGCAAGCTCCAGCAAAAAGGCTTCTACATCACCCAGATGCCGCGCATGATGCCGTGGGGCTGGCGGCACGCCTATCTCAACGACCCCGATGGCCACGAGATAAGCTTGTACTGGGCGGGCGAAAATCGCATGCAGAAAACGGTAATGAAGGCCGCCCGAGACGCTGCCCGGAGTTGAGCGAGAAGTTGCCGCCCAAATACTGAGCGCGTCAAGCGAGAGTAGCTCAGGGGCTAAAGCCCAGCAGATAAAATGGCGATTTGCGGCACGGCTGAAGCCATGCCCTTTCAAGATCGGATTCGTGAGATAGCTTTTAGAAGTTAATCGCAATGCCTTGGCGCCGCGATCATCCCCTGCCTGGAAAATTTCGGAGGCAACTCTGTCCGGTGATCAAGCGCTTTGTTTTAACGCTGGCACTCACGCTGGTCTTCTTTTCTTCCCCTTCTAGCTACAGTCAATGCGCGCTCGGACGGACCGGCTCCGATGCCAAGAGTTGTGGCGGGATTGCAGACAAGGAAAAGCTGCTGCCGGAAGACGGATTTCTTGCCAGCGACAGTTACACCAATCGCTTCTTCGGCTTCTCCATCGAGTTGCCCATCGCCAGCGAAGGACATCGCATCACGATTCCGGTCATGCTGGAGAAGCAGCACGCATTGCTGGCCATCGGATTCGAGCAGGGAAAGCGCTTCGGCAGGATGGTGATTACCGCCGAAGAGTCTCCGAAGGAACTGCCGTGGTACGACGATGTGCAGGCGGAATGTCCCGATGCGCCAGATACTGGTTCCGAACCACAACGGCCTGGGATTCCGAGCTTTATGCTGCACTTTGGGTCCTTCTACGCCAACCAGGCCCACCGCGGAAGTTACCGCATTCACCATTACTGGACGCGGATCAGGAGCTACATCATTCGGGTCGCGGTGGAGTCCAACGATCCGGAGTTCCTGAAGAAGTCCAAGGAAGGCCTAAGGAAGGCGCAATTCTATTGCACAGGAAAAAGCGGCCAACTGATCACGAAAGAAGGCAAGGTTTTCGTGCCCCCAGGCGACGCGTACGACGGACCGACAGCGCCTACCTGGCGTGTGGACGCGGCGATTACGAACAAGCCCGGACTCGGCATTCCTGCCGGCGTGGTTCGTGAGGGCGTATATCAGAACGCAGATCTGGGCTTGCAGTATGAGTTTCCCAGCGGGTGGGAGCTCGTCCAGGTGGACATTAGCCGGGAGCCGCCGCAGGATGAAAGGGAGCGGCGTGAATACGAATTGCTGCACGCTTGTTCGCGCACCCTTCTGCGCGTGGTGCAGGGCAGGTCAGGCGCTCCGGCGCAGGGCGCGCGGCCATCCATCATCCTGCGAGCGCTGGATCCGGGCTGTCTCGCCATGCGAGCACCCTCTTCCGTGGACGACAAGAAGACGGCGGACGAAATCACTGCCGAACTGGAATTGTTTTCGGAATTTGGCGAGATCAAGTCCAGTCAACTGGCTTTTCTGGGGGACAAAGTCTTCGTGATCTTTCACGGCATCATCGGATTGCGGTCGCCGGGAGAAGTTCTTTCCAACCGCATGGCGGACACGCTGTTTGTCACCCAGCATCGCCAGTTGCTCTTCATGTGGTATCTGATGGCGCCCGGCTCCGCCGACCTGGCGGCGATGCCTCCGAGCAGCATTACCTTTGATCACGCGCAGCCAATCACGATTCCGCTGGTCGAAGCGTCACGATAAGAAATGCTAGCGATACTTTTCCGCCAACGCCCGTTCCTCGGGCGTCATCTGCTGCCAGGTGAGATCGCGGTTCTGCCGCGCCCATTGGCTGTTGGGATCGGCCGCGAGCGCCGAACTCAACCAGTGATACGCTTCCACATGGCTGCGCGGCACACAAACTCCGGTGGCGTACATGGAAGCCAGCCGATTGCATGCCCGGACATCTTCGTTGATCGCCGCCGTCTTCAGCAGCACCACAGCCTGCTCGCAACTGCGCGGCACGCCATCACCCTTGATATACATCTCCGCCAGCATCACCGGAGCGTCGGGATTGCCTTTGGCGGTGGCTTTCCACAACCATGCCGCTTGAGCGGCGGCATCGCTGGCATGCTTGGCTTTGGCCATCTCGGCTGCGCCCGGGACCGAGCTCTTTACGACAACCTCCGGCTCGTTGTCTTGCGATCGTGGGCGGCGCTTGGGTTTTTCCGCAACGGATGAGGCAGACTGCGAGGCAGGCGGTGGAATAGTTACTTTCGGGCTGTTACCGGCTGGCGGTGGATTCGCGGCAACCGGACCTGGTTTCGGGGATTGGGTCTTTTCCGCTGAGCTCTGGTTCTGCGGCTGGGACGGCTGTTCCGTTTGGGGCGAGGGAGTGGAGGCGCTCGCGCCGGAATCAGCCGGAGTTCCGGGTTGATCGCTATCAGCGTCCTCTTGATTGTCGGGCATCCACGCTTGAATCTTTTTCTCGACGATGTCAATGGGGCCGTCATTGGTCTCGTTTCTGTAGGACCTGAACTGCAGCAGGACGACGGCAGCGAACACCACGGCTGCCGCATAGGCCACCACGATCCGCCAGTTTCCGCTTCGTGGCTCTTTCACTCTGATTCGGGCTGGAGAAGGGACCGGCGGTGCGGCGCTTATTTCGAGGTAAGGCGGAGGAGCTTCGCTGGGCGCGACCGGGCTCGGCTCAAACTCCGGCAGCGCCAGCTCGTCCAGGAAATCTGGAGATTGCGGCTCATCCTGTCTGCGGGCGGACTTCGCCGCTTCCACTTCAATCTCATCGAGCACCTCATCCATCCACTGGAAGTGCGGCGCTTCGACCGGCGGAGGCGCTTCTGCAACGGGAATCGCCAGCGCATCTGCGAAGGCCAGGACTTCCGAAGGCATCGGAAGGTCACCCGCGGTGGCCGTCTGCTTCGCACGGCTGGATTGTTCCGCGTGCTCCAGGGTTCCGGCGAAGAGCTCTGGCGGATCTTCAGGAACCGAGGTGCCGCTCGGAAGCGAGCCGGATTCAGGATAGATATGTTGCTCAGGCGTTTCGACTAGAAAGGGTTTGAGAGCTTCGTCCGGCGGACCGAGTGACTTCCTGTGAAACAGCCTCGTCAGGACCCGAGCTCTCATTGCCAGATGCACCGGTAGCCAAGGCGTCGGCATGCGAGCGTTGACCGCCGGAATCGTCAACCGGTGCGGATTGATCCTTCACTGGCCGGGGAATTTCGAGGGGGCCGCGCGCGAGGCTCATGGTGCTGTGCGCGCCCGGCGTTTCCAGCGGACGATGCGGCAGGGGAGTGCCGCACATGCCGCAGAAATGATACCCGGCCGGGTTGTCATGTCCACAGGCGCTACAAATCACGACGCCTCCTGCTGTCGAGATCATCCTAAATAATGGGGCGTTTCACAATAGGGGCATCTGTCCAGTCACGTGTTCACTGATAGTACAATGCGAGCAACTTCGAAGCTCAAGTTTCGAGAAAAAGGGATTGCCGTGAAGAGCCTTAGGCCGCGCAGGAGGGATGTTGTCGTGAAGCGAGGTTTGGCGATCTTACTTATCGGGTTCGCGTCGCTGAGTGTTTTCGGCCAGGCGTCACCGGCGCCAGCGCCGCCCAGCGGACTTCCTTCGGGTCCCGGCTGGCATGAGTTGGCCAACACTCAGATGAGGTCGGTTTGCCTGGGCGATGTGCCGGACGGCCAGTACACCGACGCGACCATGACCGCGACCAAGGAATACAGCTTCGACTGCAATCAGATCATTCCCTGGAGTGGCGGTGCCGCCGATGATGAACACCAGCGCCTGATCGTCTGGGGTGGAGGACACAGCGACTATGCGGGCAATGAAGTTTCGGTGCTGAACTTGAATGGCACGCCGGCGTGGGAGAGGTTTACCGGTCCAACCATGCCCGTTCCGTATGTCTGGGATGGCAAGCATTGGGAAGGACTGAAGCCGTACTTTGTTCGCTTGCATGATGGTGGCCAGTATCAGCCCGGAGCGAGTCCGTCGTCCCGCCACACCTACAACGGCCTGCAATATGTTCCCTACCAGAACAAGCTGTATTCCTTTGGTGGCTCGGTGGCTAACGGAGGATACCTTTCGCAAGAAACCTGGACCCTCGACATGGGCACCAAGACCTGGACGATGCTCGGTCCACCGTTTTCGCAATCGCCCACTTATCCGACGACGGCCTACAATCCGAGCAACGGCCATATCGTGATGCACGACAAGAACTGGAGCTTGTTCGACTACGATCCGCACACCAACAAGTGGAAGACCCTGGCTACCGGCGTCCATGTTGACGACGGCACAACCGCAGCGATTGATCCGGTCAACAATCTCTTTGTCGTAGTGGGGGCAGGAGGTACGCACAGTAACACTGGATTTCCCTCTGTGCCGAAGTATCACACCCTGCAGGTGTTCTCCCTCTCAGGCCTGGGCAAGACGCAGACCTGGAACAACAACGGTTGTGATTTGACCTTCCGCAGTGGCGGACTGGCATGGGATTCGGCACTTGGATTGATGGTGGGATATCCCGGAGGCGGCAACCAGGTTTACCTGCTCAACACCGGACCAAAGGACATGGTCACGCCTTTCGGCACGGTGCCGTCCCACAGATGTCTCGATGTGGCGATCAGTACGAAGCCCTCACCGGTCAAAGGTGTCGACTACCCGCCGGATCCCGAGGGAACGGGACGCGAAGGTAATCTTGGGGTCTATGGACGATTCGCTTACTTCCCCTCTCTTGATATATTTGTGCTGGTTAACGATAGAGGCCGGAATGCCTGGATTCTGCGTCTGACGGAAAGACGGACAAGAAGAGCTGCTCCCTAGTTTCTGTGGCATAGCTTCTTCATGAGCCGGAAGGTTTGGCAGTTTGAGTGCGGCTGAAAGTAACGGATGAAACCCACCAATGCCATGTCGGTCGATGTAGAGGACTATTTCCAGACCGAGGCCATGTCCGCCGTGGCGCCACGCACCCGCTGGGACAGCTTTGCTCCGCACGTCGAAGCCAACACCAATGTGCCTTGTTCGAGCTATTCGCGCAATATCAGGTTCGGGCTACTTTCTTCTTCCTGGGATGGGTGGCGGAGCGCTTTCCGCAGGTTGTGCGGCAGGCTCACGAGCTTGGACATGAGGTTGGCTGTCACAGCTATTGGCACCACCCGGTTTTCAGGATGTCTCCGGACGAGTTCAGGCAAGACACCTATCGTGCCCGAAATGTGATCCAGGATGCGACGGGAGCACCGGTAAGAGGCTACCGGGCCCCGAATTTTTCCATCAATCAGTCGGTGCCGTGGGCCTATCCCATCCTGGAGGAACTGGGGTTCGAGTATGACTCCAGTGTTTACCCAATTCATCACGAACTGTACGGAAATCACGGTGCACAGCGATATCCGTACCTGGCCGGCGAGAAACTGATAGAGATTCCCGTCGCGACATGGCGGGTGTTCAAGCAGAACGTGCCGGTCGCCGGCGGCGCTTATCTGCGAATACTTCCTTATGCTCTGATGAGACACGGCATCCGCTCGATCAACAAGAAGGAGAAGGCTCCCGCCGTGCTCTACATGCATCCCTGGGAGATCGATGATTCCCAGCCTCGCTTGGAAGTGTCGTGGAAATCACGAACGCGCCAGTACACCGGCCTGGCCGGGATGAAGGCGAAGCTGGAGCGCCTGCTGCGAGACTTCACATTGGCGTCCATCTACGATGCTGTATATCTCCCCCTGCGCAGCGGCCGGGACCTGGATGAGCCGGTTTTCAGCACGGCCTCGGCGTAAGCGCGTACGGATCCGCAACGAATCCCTAGGGCGTTGCCGAGCGAATTGTCTTGAGCGGGAGGACGGGCCGGTTCTGGCCCCGGGAACCTAAGTTCGTTAGTTGGCGCGCTTGGGCGGACAATACTCGCCAATCCCTGCGCTGCGGATTTTGTACAGCAACGCCCGGTAGCTGATGTTCAACATTTGCGCTGACTTCCTGCGGTTCCAGTTGTTAAGATGGAGGACCCTCAAAATGGCTTGGGTCTCAACCTCGCGCACAAGCTGCTGGGTGCGAGCTTTCAAGGGAAGGCTGCGATGCATGGGAAGCTCAGTGGGAGGAAATGCGAAGGAGCGTCGAGCGATGTCCTCTGCGATTGACTCCGGACTGCCCATCACGACATATCGCCGGAGCACGTTTTCTAGCTCTCTGATGTTTCCCGGCCAACGATACTGCTGAAGACGCCGGCACATCGCCGGCGACAAGGGCCACGCTTCCGCGGCAAACATTTCGTTGAACAGCGCTACCAGATAGGCCGCGATCGACGGGTATGTCCTCCGAGCGCTCCCGGAGCTCAGGGACACGGAAGCTGGCGCCGTTAATCCGATGAAACAGATCCAGACGGAACCTTCCGTTGGCGGTTTCCTCTTGAAGGCTTCGGCTGGCGATACAGATGATGCGCGTGTCTATCTTGAGCTCGCGCTCTCCTCCGATGCGAGTAAAGGTGCCATCCTGCAGTAACTGCAAAAGCTTGGCCTGAATTGTGACATCCAGCTCGGCGATGTGGTCCAACAACAACGTCCCGGTGTCGGCTTGTTCCACAAGGCCGGGCTTGGTGGAGTAGGCGCCGGTGAATGCGCCCTCTTCGTAGCCAAACAACTCGGCTTCCAACAGCGACGCGGGAATGGCAGCACAGCTGATTTTTACAAAGGGTCCGTTCTCGCGCCGGGAGTGCCGGTGAATGTAATTGGCCAGAACCTCCTTGCCGGTTCCAGTCTCGCCGTAGATAAGGACAGGAAGCTGTACTGCGGCTATCTGTTCGACCGCCTGCTGGAGGTTCCGCATGATCTCCGAGTGACCGAAGATGATGTCATCGGGAGGCACCGTCAGAGCGCAGCCGTTTGACTTCGTCTTCTCCATTACGCTCATAGCCAAGAAGGTGCGAACACCGAACCTCCGAGCGGGTTGGAGCACGACGCAAACCAAAGTAGCTGCTGATCGTTAAATGAGTCTGTAATTAACGCAAGAAAGCACTTTTGAGCTGGGTTTCAGGACTATTTCCGCAGTTGGAGTGCAGGCCAGGGTCGAGGAAAATATTTCTTTCGGACAAATGTGCTCACTTCTGGTCATTCACATTCCAGTTACGATGCGATTTTTTTCTTTTCGAAGCAGCCGAAGCAGGATATAGTTGGTTTGCGCTTTGGTGGGATAGGGAGGCATTTAAGTGTAGTTGGCGATGAAATTTGGGAAAAGATTTGCTAGATAGTTTTCCTCGAAGCGTGGAAAAATAGCCTATTCGTACCATGCATATCGAGCCTAGAATGGCTTGAAATTAAAGATTTATTAACTCATTTCTGCCGATTACATGCTATAGTGGTGCCGATGTGAAGGATTTTACATTTTTTTCTTGACACTCACGAAAAAATGGCTTATTACAGCACCACATCATAGTTGCGCTCCCCAGCCGAACCGGTCGCGCCACGGTTACAGGTGGAACATCAGCCTTCCGAAGTATGGGATTGGTGTTCGTACTCGATTGACAACTAAGGCGGTTACGTCGAGGTACCTGATCGGTGGTTGTGGAGGAGGATGCCAGTGGCCGCTACATCCAAGTCGAGTCCGCTCCCGCTCATACTCGTGGTCAATCACCGGCCACTGGTACTGAAGCATTTTACCGTTGCCCTCGACTTGGGGGGCTACCAGGTAGAGACCGCTGCTTCGGCGCAAGCAGCGCTCGAGCGGCTGCAGCGCCCTCCGGTGCCGAACCTGGTCTTGATGGATGTCGCCATGCCCGGCGCAGATGGACTGGAGACCTTGCAACGCGCTCGTAATCTGCATCCCGATCTGAAGGTGGTGATGCTGGGGGCCGTGGACGACACGCGCAGCGCAGCGCAGGCGGTTCGTATGGGTGCGGTTGACTACCTGCCGGAGCCGTTCCATGAATCGGAGTTGAAATCCGTCCTAGCTCAACACCTATTGCCCGTCGAGAGCGTGCCCGATCCGGTGGAGGATGCGGAAACTACGGTAATCAACCTTCCCGAGGGGGCTTCCTTTGTCTGCGGAAGTGCGGCCATGAGGCGGATTCACGCCCAGGCAGCCGTCATCGCGAAGTTTGACATGCCGGTGCTAATGCTGGGGGAAAGCGGTACCGGCAAAGAGGTCCTTTCCTTACTCATCCATCAACTCTCACCCCGCGCCAACTTTCCATTTCTAAAGGTCAACTGCGCTGCCGTTCCGGCGGAGTTGCTGGAGAGTGAGTTATTCGGCTATGAGGTCGGCGCGTTCACGGGTGCTACCAAGTCGAAACCGGGCAAGTTCGAGCTTTGCGAGCAGGGCACTATCCTGCTCGACGAAATCGGGGAAATGCCACCTGCATTGCAGGCCAAGTTGCTTCATTTTCTGCAGGACCACAGATTTTCGCGTCTGGGCAGCCGCACCACAACCAAGGCTGATGTCCGAATCCTGGCGGCCACCAACATCAGGGTCGAAGAAGCCTTGGCGTCGAAGATGTTGCGCGAGGACCTGTACTACCGTTTGAGCGGATTCACCCTGCAGATACCCCCCCTGCGGGAAAGGAAAAGGGAGATTCCGGTGCTGCTGGAGCACTTCATGCAGCGCAATGCCGCCCAGTTTTCCAGCCCGGCGCGCAAGTTCAGTCCGAGGCTGATCCAGGCATGTTTGAGCTACTCGTGGCCGGGCAACTTGCGTCAGCTGGAAAACTTCGTGCGACGCTATCTGGTCCTCGGCGATGAGGAGCTGGCATTGTCGGAACTTCGTGTCAGCCATCGGGGCAACGGGGAGTTACGGCAGCCCGAGCTGGGTGGTTTGAAGCTTCTGGCTCGCGGCGTGAAGAAAGAAGCGGAGGCGGCGGCTATCGCACATGCTCTCGAGCAGACCAACTGGCATCGGCAAAAGGCCGCGGCTTTGCTGAAGATTAGCTACAAAGCGCTGCTCTACAAGATCAAGCAGTACGATCTACATCCTCCTGTAGTCCGACTGACGCATCGGGACCCAATGCAAACCCGGTTGGCCGACGCCATGCCTTCGGCCGAGCCTCCGGGAACCGGCACAACTCCGGTTACCAGAGTGTTACTTTAGTACTATTTTCAGGTGCTAGGTTTCGCTTGACGGAAAGTGGCTCCTCCACATAGCATCCGGGGCATGATAGGGCCTCGTCGGAGTTCCGTCCCTCGTTCGCGAGGACGCCAAACTCTTTGGGCCATTCGACTTCTGGTTTTGGGCCTTCTATTCCTCATTGCAAGTCTCTCCTCGGCGCAGACATTTCAGCAGGGATTCGACTTCCGCAACACTTCAACCTTCGTGACAGATCCTTCGGGCGACACCTACGTTCTGCCGACAACCAAGTACCCAACTATGGTGAACGGGGTAAGCTTTGGCTGGGTGAATACTTACCTGGTGCAAGGCCGGGACCGCAATGCCAAGCTCGACCCGCGGCTGGCGGGCGTCAACCTCATCACCAACGGCTCGCCGGCGACGTTCTACGTGGACCTGCCGTCGCCTGGTACCTACAACTTGTCGCTGGCCATGGGCGATGCTGGCTACCAGGAGTGTTGGGTGCAGTGTCAGATTCAGTTCCTGGACGGCAACACGGTGGTGGCTACGTTGACCGAGGGAACGACCAACCTGGGTTACTTCTACGATGCTGTCGGGAACAACTGGTCCGCCGCTGCGTGGCCGGGCAGCAATGTCAGCCGGCAGGTAACGCTGAGCGGCACGCGACTGACCGTGGTAGTCGGAACAAATCAGGCCACGGGAGACATGACGCCAATCGCTTTCCTGGGAGTGTCACAAGGGTCCGGTTCGCCGAACTTCACGATGTCGGCCTCGCCGGCTTCGCTCAGCATCCAACAGGGCAACCAGGGAACGTCCACCATCACCACGAGCGTCAGCGGAGGTTTCAACAGCGCGATCAGTCTATCGGCCTCGGGTGTGCCTTCAGGTACGACCGTGAGTTTCAATCCCGACCCGATACCAGCGCCAGGATCGGGAAGCTCGACCATGACCATCACGGTGGGCGGAAGCACGCCGCTGGGGACGTATCCCATCACGGTGACGGGCAGTGGCGGAGGCATTCAGCAAAACACCACGGTCACGCTAACGGTAACGGCGCAACAGCAGCCGAACTTCACGATCTCAGCCTCGCCGGCTTCGCTCAGCGTCCAGCAGGGCAATCAGGGCACGTCGACCATCACGACGACCATCAGCGGAGGCTTCAACAGCGCGATCACTCTGTCGGCCTCAGGCGTGCCGTCGGGCACGACTGTTAGCTTCAATCCCAATCCGATACCCGCGCCGGGATCGGGCAGCTCGACCATGACCATCACGGTAGGCGGAAGCACGCCGGTGGGGAGCTATCCGATTACGGTGACAGGCAATGGCGGAGGCATCCAGCAAAACACCACGGTTACGCTGACGGTAACGGCGCAACAGCAGCCAAACTTCACGATCTCAGCTTCGCCGGCTTCGCTCAGCGTCCAGCAAGGGAATCAGGGAACGTCCACCATTACGACGACCGTCAGCGGAGGCTTCAACAGCGCGATCACTCTGTCGGCGTCGGGAGCGCCGTCGGGGACAACTGTTAGTTTCAATCCCAACCCGATACCCGCGCCGGGTTCGGGCAGCTCGACCATGACCATCACGGTAGGCGGCAGCACGCCTGCGGGGAACTTATCCCATCACCGTGACAGGCAATGGTGGAGGCATCCAGCAAAACACCACGGTCACGCTGACGGTGACGGCGGTCAGCGGTTGGCAGCAGGGGTTTGACTTCCGCAACACGGCGGCCTACGTGACCGATCCCCCGGGCGACACCTACGTGCTCGCCACTACGGCCTATCCGACCAAAGGGAACGGAGTCACTTACGGCTGGGTAAAGAACTTACTGGTACAAGCCCGCGACCGCAATAACAAGTTGGATCCACGGCTGGCAGGAATCAACTTCGCGAACAATGGTGCGCCGGCAACCTTCAATGTGGATTTGCCGTCGCCTGGTACCTACAACCTGTCGCTGGCACTAGGCGATGCCGGCTACCAGGCGTGCTGGGTGCAGTGCCAGATTCAGTTCCTGGACGGAAGTACAGTGCTAGCCACCGTGGCTGTGGGATCCACCAACCAGGCCTATTTCTACGATGCGAAGGAGAATGACTGGTCAGCCGCAGCGTGGCCTGGCAGCAACCTCAGCCAGCAGGTAACACTGGCCGGTTCGCAACTGACGATGATAGTGGGGACGAGCAATGCGACAGGAGACTGCCACGCCGATCGCCTTCCTCGGAGTGGCGCAAAGCGCACCCTCACCGCAGTTCACGATTTCGGCGGCGCCCGCCTCGCTTAGCATTGCACAAGGCAATCAGGGAAAGTCCACGATCACGACGATCGTCAGTGGTGGATTTAACAGCGCAATCACCCTGTCGGCCTCGGGTGTGCCCGCAGGCGCCACCGTTAGTTTCAATCCGAACCCAATTCCGGCGCCGGGCTCTGGGACTTCTGCCATGACCGTCATGGTCGGCGCCAACACTCCAGTGGGAACTTATCCCATTACGGTGACGGGTAGCGGCGGAGGGATCAAGCAGACCACCACCGTCAATCTCACGGTGACCGCGACCCAGCAGCCGGACTTCACACTGTCAGTTTCGCCTCCGGCATTACCGGTGGCACAAGGATCAGCCGGGAACGCAACCGCAACGACAACCATCCTCGGCGGCTTCAACAGCGCAATTACCTTGTCGGCCTCGGGCATGCCCGCGGGTACGACCCTGACCTTCAACCCACAGACAATTCCTGCGCCCGGCGCCGGTAGCTCGACAATTACCGTTACGGTGGCAGCGAACACTCCACTGGGCACCTATCCGATAACCGTGACCGGCAACGGAGGCGGCACGCAGCACAACACTACGTTGACCCTGATGGTCATCTCGGCTGTGTGGCAGCAGGGGTTCGATTTCCGCGCCTCGGCAGAGTTTGTCACAGACCCGCCGGGCGATACGGATGTCATATTCTCGACGGTTTACCCGACGACGGGCACGCTTACAACTTACGGATGGTCGTACACGGCAAACTTTGTAACTCGGAATCGTGACAACACGATTGACCCGCGTCTGGCGGGGGTCAACTATGTCAATAACGGCGCGCCAGCCGCCTTCTACGTGGACCTTCCAGCGCCCGGCACCTACAACCTTGCGCTCGCTATGGGAGATGCCGGTTATCCGGAATGCTCGATACAGTGTCAGGTCCAGTTCCTGGATGGAGACGATGTCTCGCCACTGTGAGCGGCGGATCCCTGGATCTCGGCTACTTCTACGATGCACAGGGAAATAAGTGGTCAACGGCAGCGTGGCCGAACAACAACGTCAGCTTGCCACTAACGCTGACCGGGACGCAGTTGACTGTGCTGGTGGGAACCAACCAATACAGCGGGGACGCTAGCCCGCTGGCTTATCTGGGCTTGACGCAGGTGTCAAGTGGCCCGACCTTCGCGCTGCAAGCGCCGACTTCAGTCAGTGTCGGTCAGGGCCAATATTCAACCGCCGACGTGTCTACGGTGCTAATCGGGGCGTTCAACCACGCTATCAATCTGTCGGCTGCGGGAGCGCCGGCAGGGGCGACCGTGACCTTTAACCCGAGTACGATCCCCGCACCCGGAGCCGGCACGTCGGTCATGACCATCAGTGTTGCGAAGAACACACCTTTGGGCAACTACCCGTTGACTGTCACCGCAAAAGGTGGCGGCATCGTCCAGAACGTGACGGTTGTGCTGGCAGTTACGGTGGCAGCCCCTCCGTCGTTTACCTTGACCGTGCCGAGCGCCGTGAGCACCGTCCCGGGAGGGCAGACGACAGCGACTATCCTGACCACAGTTTCGAATGGATTTAACAGTGCGGTTAGTTTGTCCGCCTCAGGTGCGCCTAGTGGCACGACCGTGAGCTTCAGTCCGGCCACGATTCCTGCGCCAGGGGCGGGCATTTCAATCATGACGGTGACGGTTCCCGGGAATGCCGCGTTCGGAAGCTACCCCATCACCGTGAACGCCACCAGCGGACAAGGCAACCAGACGGCCACCACAACCCTGACCGTTTCCGGGTCGGGCAACGTCAATCTTCCCGCAGGTACGGGCTGGGTACAGCTCGGCGACGGGACTGACTTCTGTAATGCCAATCCCGGCTACTCGTATTACAACCCTGAAGTTGGCGAAGTGGATGTTTTCGACTTCCTGGGTGGCTGCATCGCCGGACAAATGGTTGCTTACAGCGGCGGCGCCGCCGATACAACCAACGACCGTTACTTCCTCTGGACATCAGGTCATGACAACTACCAGGGGAATGAGATGTACGTTCTGAACTTGCAAGGGGCGAGTCCCTCGGTTGCGCGTATCACGGATCCGGACTGGACGGTGGACAACACGGATGTCCCGCCCGACTGCGCCTGCCGGGGTACCAACAACTGTGGCCAGGGAATGTGGCATGATGGGGGCGGCCACCCGGTGAGCAGCCCATATTTCGAGTCAGGTTACGGCGGACCGCTGTTTGAATCCACTCCGGCGCCGGATGGGACGCATGGGCAGCCCTCCTGCGGTTACGGCGCGAGATTTACCCCCAACGCCCGTGAAATTTATGGTGGGATGGTTTATAACACGCCTGCTAACCGGCTGTATGCGTGGGGTGGAGCTCCAGCTGCCAATCCAACCGGCTTGATGTATAGCAATTGGGCCCTGGACCTGAACCAGAATCCAGCCCAGTGGACGCGCCTCAAGGACAACTCATACCAGTGGTATACCGCAGCGGTTTTCGACTACACCGTCGGTCATTCGACCAGCGGATACGATCTGGTGTTCGATGAGACCCGCACGCTTTATGCGTACAATCCGGCAACGGACACCTATACCGTCCTGTCGAATACCCTTCCTTACATCGGGTATAACGCCAACCTTGATCTTGATCCAGTTCATCACTATCTGGTCATGGAGAATGGCGATGCCAATGGGGGCTATCACCTGAGGATCGTCAACATTGACAGTTGTAACGGCAAGAGTTGCAACGTTACCAACCTGGACGCCGTAGCGTCGTGCAAGGGCGCTCTTGGATATTGGGCAGGTGTCACATGGGACTCCAATCGCGACGTCATGGCCCTGTTCCCCTCATCGACGAACTGCAGCGGAGCCGGATGCACTCCGCCCTTTAACACCGTCTATCTTCTGAACCCGGACCCGAGTAATCCGGTCACCATCACGTATCAAGGCAAGCAACAAACCATTCAGCCGCAGCAATGTTTTGCCGCGAGCTACGGACCAAATCCTCCTATGTCGTTTGGTCCTGGAGTTTACAGTCGCTTCAAGTACTATCCCAACGAGGATGTTTACATTTACATCCCCACCCCTGCGAATCCGTGGATCCTCAGGCTCGAGCAGTAGATGTGAAGCCTTTTGCCTAATGCACGAGCTGATGCGGTCCGGACCGCCTAGCGCTCCACGAGATAGTCGTTTACCATCAGTCGGTTACGTTGTTGGCCCTCTCCTTGCAGAGGTGAGGAGGAGTGCGGCGACTTCGGTAGGGAACTGGTGACAATCGGTGCTAACGAGGCTGTTGAGTCCATTCAAAGAGTTTGGCTGGTTTGCTGGCTTGATTTACGCCATTGACCGGCTCCTGCAGCGATTGTCCCCAAGCCTGCACCTGTACTTCTACGAACTCCTTGTCCAGCCGATTCCGGACGAGCCGTTGCTTCCGAGTCGCCTGTCAAAAGGGTTGGAGATGCGTGAGATCCCGGAAGGCGCCCCGGAGATTGCCCTTATGCCCGCCCGGCCTGACATCAAGGAGTCGCGGTTTAAACAAAATGCGATCTGCCTGGGCGCCTTTCAGAAGAACCAGTTTATTGGGCATATCTGGTTCTGTTTCCACGCCTACGAAGAAGATGAGGTTCGGTGCACGTTCGTTTTGCCGGAAGGGGAGCAGGCAGTTTTTGATTTTGACCTTTTTCTCTTTCCGGAGTACCGCATGGGGCTCGGCTTTGTCGGAATATGGAATGGAGCGAACGAGTTTCTGCGCAACCGGGAGTCAAGTGCTCCTTCAGCCGGCTCACGCGCTTCAATCTTGCGTCCCGGCGGGCCCATTTGCAGCTTGGTGCGCGGTGCGTAGGCCGCGTCTTTGTTCTGCGGATGTGGCAAGTGGAATTCATGGTCGCGACGGTTCCACCCTTTGTGCACATCTCGTTCGGAAAGCACGACCGTGTGCGCTTGAAATTACGGCAAGATGCTTGCCCTCCAGCAACGCTGCCGGTGGCGGGCGGCTTTGCACACCGGCTGGAGGCTAACCTTAAGGGCCGACCGTAGGCGGAACACAAGGTATGGCAGTCTGGCACACTAGCAAGCGGACAGAGGTCCAGAAGCGTTGTCCAACCTGGGAAGCGGAAACCATCGTTATGACAGACTTAGAGATTCTTCGTGAGTACATCAGGAACGAGACAGGATACGAAGGAGATCTTGATCCCGATCTCGACTTGCTGGAAAAGCAAATCCTGGATTCCTTCAGCATTGTGCAGTGGGCGCTGTTTATTCAGGAGCGCTTCCGGATCGAGCTTGAAGCTGAGGAATTGGTACGCGATAATCTCTCCAGCTTGGCCAAGGTGATGGCGCTGATAGACAGCAAGAGGTCCGCCGGCGTAGGGCAAGGCGAAAAGCCGAACTGAATCCATAGCGTGTTTTTCAGCGAACGTTTGCACCCTGAATTTCAGCGGTTGTCGCGGTTCCCCGGCTCGTGAAGATCGCAGGAGAAGATACGATGCCCAGTTCGATTACCCAGGTTTCTGTGTGAGGTTGCTGAGCGGCTTCCCGACAAGGTTGCCGTGGTCTGCAAGACGCGGTCGGCGACATTCTCACAGCTCCATCAGGAAGCGCTTGCGACGGCGGAATGCCTGCGTGAGATAGGCGTGGAGGCGGGCGATCGCGTTGGCATCTGCATGGAAAAAACGCTCGACCAGGTTTCCGTCATCCTGGGTGTCCTCTTCGCCAACGCGGTTGTCGTCCCGATCCTGCCGCGGCTCAAAGAGTCCAACATCCGGCACATCATCGAAAACTCCGGCATGGTGGCTCTGGTTACCGACTCTGACAGGATGAATGAGGTGGTGGATTTTGCCGGTATCACCAAGCTGATCGTTGGTCATGGGGACCTGGACCGTGACTGGCCCAATCTTCCCTACATGCGCCGTTTCATCCGGCCCAAGATGTTCTTCGACCGCATCGGCGCCGACAATGCCGCCATCATCTACTCCTCCGGTTCTACGGGACGTCCCAAGGGAATTTTGATCTCGCACCGAAATCTGGCGGACGGGACTGACATTGTGGCGGAGTATCTGGGCACGAACCAGGAGGACCGGATTTGCAGCGTGCTGTCGTTCAACTTTGACTATGGGTTGAATCAGATCTGGCAGACGATTCGCAAAGGCGCCACCCTTTATCTGCACAATCTGGCCCTGCCTAACGATTTGTTTGCGCTGTTGGCGGCAGAAAAGATCACCGCGCTTCCGGTCATGCCGGTGATCATCACCAAGATGTTCGACCGGCGGCTAAAGCTGGCGACGGGGTCTTACGATTTTTCGTCTCTGCGCTATGTATGCTCGACCGGTGGCCGGTTGTCGGACGACATGCTCCACGATCTCAAGACAACCTTTCCGAGTGCCAAGATCTACTCGATGTTCGGCTTGACGGAGGCCTTTCGCTCCACCTATCTCGATCCCTCGAAGATTGATTCCCATCCCGACTTCCATCGGCAAGGCCATCCCCGACTGTCAGGTATTTGTGCTGGATGAGAAGGGCGAAGAGTGTCCGCCCAATGTCGTTGGTGAGCTCGTGCATCGCGGGGCGACGGTCACCAAAGGGTACTGGCGCGATCCGGAGAACACCGCGAAAGTCTTTCGCTCCCATCCCAGGTTCCCGGGCGAGACGCTGGTCTTCAGCGGAGATAAAGCAAGGCGCGATGAGGAGGGCTATCTGTATTTTGTCGCCCGGGGCGATGAGATGATCAAGACCAAGGGCTTCCGCGTCAGTCCTACGGAGGTGGAGGCAGAAGTCGTTCGTCATCCGGAAATCGTCGACGCCGTAGCGTTTGCCGTGCCTAACATCGCGGTCGGTGAGGACGTGGGTTGCGCTTACACAACCGTCACCCGGCGGCCTCTTCCCGAGCACCTTCTGAAGCAGTACCTGAAGACCAACTTGCCCAACCATATGGTGCCGGCCTACCTGATACACTTTGAGGGCTTTCCGATCACAGGCAATGCCGGGAAACTGGACCGAAAAGCCATTAAACAAGCGGCTTTCGAGCGACTCGGCACGCAGCAACCAGCGGTTGAGTCCGGTTCGGTCCAAGTCTGACAGGTGGGGAAGTGAGCGTTTATCAAGGGCGAGTCGTCATTGGTGTCATTGGGGACGACATTCACATCGTCGGCAATCGAATTATGCAGCTGGCGCTGGAGGAATCTGGATTTCAGGTCTTCAACCTGCGCGCCCGTAACCGTCCCGAAGAATTCTGCCAGGCTGCGCTCGAGGTCAACGCCGACGCGGTGTTTGTTTCTTCTCTGAACGGCGAAGGAGAGTACTGGTGCGCTGATGTTCGCGGCTTGTTCCGCAAAGCTGGTCTGGAGCATGTTCTCCTCTACGTGGGCGGAAACATCGTGGTAGGGAAACGTTCCAAGGATGAGGTCATAAGGCTGTTCAAGCAGTTTGGATTCGATCGTGTGTACCATCAGGAACCCGATATCAGCGTCGCTATAGCCGATCTTCAGGAGGATCTGAAACATGGCGCGGCCCAGCGCGCAGTCAAGGCTCACCAGCATTGAGAGGTATCGGGGGCAGGTACTTTCTCATCCCTTGGCGCGAGGTATTTCGCCGGATGAGGTCCGCGATCACCTCGCGCAAGTGCCGCGCCAGCGCTTTCCTCGCGTCGCCTATGCCAACCGGGGTCCAGCCCCGTGCATTCAGCCGCGCGGCGGAGTTCCTTTGTTCGAAGACCAGCTTGACTTGACGCGCCAATTGAGCGAAGCCGGCGCGGACTTCATTCCTCTCACCATCGACAGCTATACCCGCCACAACCAATACGACACCGCCACCCAACTCCTGCATCGCAGCGAGGAGGAGGGCAAGAGTTACCTGAACGGCTATCCCTTGATAAGCCACGGGTATGAACTGACCCGGCAGTTGTATTGCGATTTGGAGAAGCCGGTCAGTCTGCGTCACGGCACGCCCGATGCGCGGCTGTTGGCGGAGGTCGCGATGGCTTCCGGCATCGCCGAGATCGAGGGCGGAGCCATTTGTTACTGCCTGCCCTACTCGGAGGGTTTTCCGCTGGATCGATGCCTTTTGTACTGGCAATATGTGGATCGTGTATGCGCCGTCAATTCTACGGAGGACCTGCCCATTCACCGCGAGAGCTTCGGTCCGCTGACCGCGACGCTGGTGCCGCCCGCGGTGGTCATCGCGATCGAGATCATCGAAGCTTTGCTGGCAGCGGAACAGGGTGTCACTTCGTTTGCCGTTAGCTTTGGGCAAACCGGCTCCATGATCCAGGACATTGCGACGGCAACTGTGCTGCGAGAACTTACCCGCTACTATCTCGACCTGTTTGGATTCGGCTCGGTGCAGAGCTACCTTGTCTATCATCAGTGGATGGGACAGTTCCCGGCGCAGCGCGAGCGGGCGGCTGCACTGATTGCAGGCTCGGCCATCATCGCCAGCATGATCTCGGCTGACAAGATTGTGGTAAAGACGGTGGACGAGGCGCTCGGCGTGCCGCGTCCCGAAATTAATGCGGAAGCCTGCGACACAGTCCGGTATCTGCTGCGCACCTTCCGGTCAGCCGAAACCGTCACCTCGCCCATGATTGAACGCGAGACCGCGCTGATTCGATCGGAGGCCACGAGCATCCTCGATGCGATCTTCGATATCTCGGGCAGCAGCTTTCTGGGAGAGTGTTTTCCGGGCCTTCCAGGTAGGTTATCTCGACGTGCCTTTCTCGCCGCATGTGGACAATGCAAACAAGCTGCTGTCGGTGCGGGATGCCAACGGCTCGATCCGGATTGCAGACGCTGCCGCCGTGCCGATTTCGAACGAGGATGCGCGCCTCGAGAAGGAACTGCTGGAATCGAGAGAAGACCGCGCGGACAAAACCTACCGGCAGATGCTGACCGACATCAGGCTCATGGTGTGACCTTGGATCCGAACCCCCATCCATCTCCAGCTCGCGTCGCGGTTGACATCGGATCAACCGTGGTCAAGGTTGCGCAGGTGGGCGAAGACGACAATCTGATTTCACAGCAGTTTTATCCCCGGGACTTCGAGGCGGGTATTGTCCGGCAAGTGGAGTCCCTGCTGGGTTCTCTCGGTGTCTCTCCCGATCGCTCCGATGTTCTGGTTTGTTCCTCGGCCAACGGCGGCTTGCGGGTTGGAATCGTGTGCCTCACCCAGCGCTTCAGCGGTGCGGTGCTTCGCGATCAAGTGCTTTTGGCCGGGGCGAATCCGGTCTTCGTTCGCGATTTCGACGAGGATGGCGGCAACCCAAGCTACGTGGACATATTGCTGGTCGGAGGTGGTATCGATTGCAGCGATGCCGCGCCTCTCGAGAGCAGGCTCCGACGCTTTGATCCCGAGAACTATCGCTATGGCGCTCTGCTCTTTGCGGGCAACAAATATCTTGCCGACCTGTTTTGTCAGCGCTGCCCATCCGCGTCGGTGATCGCGAACCCGCTGGCCGAAGAACTTGTGAGCCGAACGCACCCCGTATTTGAGGCGGTTCGGCGAGCCTACCTCGACGACCTGATCTACAAGGAAGGGGTAAGCGAGCTGCGAGCCAACTTGTCCGGCGGCATAAGGCCCACCCCCGAAGTGGTAAACCTCGGATTCCAACGGGCAGTGCTGAACCGCTCGAACATCGGGGTTATCGCTCCCTGCGTGCTGCTCGACATCGGCGGAGCGACGACGGACCTGCACTACACCGTGGAGATCATCAAGGAGAACGGGGCAGCCCATCCGCACTCGGCGGGATGTTCGGTGGCGCGCTACGTATTTGCTGACCTGGGTATTGTGGCTTCGCGTGAAAGCTTGCTGCTCCAATTGAGGAGCCATCCGCGCCTGTATGAATTCCTGAGCGAGGTTGTTTCCGGAGATGTAACCGAGACGTACCAGCTCTTCCGCGAAGGGGAGTATCAGCCTTCGCCAGAGTTGCTCGCGTACGGGTGCTTGTTTGTCGCGCTCGATCGTTTTGCCCAGGGACGCGGACCAGGGCTGCCGATCGGCGATCTCGCCCGGATCTCGCAAGTCATTCTTACCGGCGGCGGCGCGCAAGCGCTCTCGGAGGATATGGTGTGCGCGAGTGGTGGGCTTGGTGGCATCTGCCAAGAGCAGCAAGCCGGTCATTCTAATCGACCGGAGATATCAAATCTGGGTGGAAGGCATCACCTTGTCCGAGCAGCCCGTCGCAGCGACGAGTGTCTAGCAGCAATCCCGGCTTCCCATGGAATCAAACATCGAAAAAGGATGGCATAAAACCTCTCTCGCCGAGCTGCATTCCCTCGCGGATCGCTACGGCACGCCGTACTTCCTGTACGACGTCGATGACATCGCGCGCCGCATCGAGTTGGTGCGGGAATCGCTCGCCGGACTCGTCAAGGTTTACTACGCCGTTAAGGCCAATCCGAATCTTGAGCTGTTGCGGAGGTTGCGCCACTGTCGCAGACGGTCTCGATATCTCGTCCGGTGGCGAATTGGAGCAGGCTTCTTTAGCGGGGTATGACCTGGCGAAGGTCAGCTTTGCCGGTCCCGCCAAGACCACCAGCGGAGCTGACCGCGTCAATTCAAAATGGAGTCGGCTGCATCAGCATCGAGTCCCTGCGGGAGTTGATGGAGTGTGTCAGGATATCCCGGCAGCTCGGCCGGAAAGCGAACATCGTGGTGCGCGTTAACCCACTGCAGCTCAATCGCTCCTTCGGAATGAAGATGGGTGGAAAGGCGGCGCAGTTCGGCATCGACGAAGAAGAGCTCGCTCCATTGCTTGAGCATGTTATGGCCAACGCCGAGACCCTGGAATTTCAAGGGATTCACATCTATGCAGGCAGCCAATGCTTCGATCCTGCCGGTGTGATCGCCGGAGTACAAAACTGTTTGCAAATCGCCAACCGGATCGAGTCCAGCACCAGCCTGCTCTGCCGGACCATAAACCTGGGCGGAGGGTTCGGCGCTTCTCACACCGAAGAGGGTCGCGAGCTGGACATCGCCGCTCTCGCCAAGGATCTCGTTCCCGTCCTGCGTGAGTTTCGAAGCTCTTCCAAGACGGAACGCAAGATTATCTTCGAGCTGGGGCGTTTCTTGACGGCCGACGCGGGCATCTACGTCGCCCGAGTTATCGGCAGCAAGGAGTCGCGAGGCAAGACTTTCTTCATGGTGGATGGCGGCCTGCATCACCATCTCGCGGCCGCGGGAAGTTTTGGGGCCGCATTTCGCACCAATTTCTTACTGCGCAATCTGTCTCGGCCCGCTGCCGAGAAGATACGCTGCAGCATCGCGGGTCCGTCCTGCAATCCCACCGACCTGTTGGGAATTGATGTCGAGTTGCCCAGGCCCGAGATTGGCGACCTCATCGCCGTGTTGAAGTCCGGCAGCTACGGATTCACCGCGAGTCCGCTACTCTTCCTCGGACGGCAGACCCCGGCAGAACTGCTTTCCCATAACGGCGAGATAATCCTCGGAAGACGTCCACGAACCATCGTGGATTTCAATTAATGCAGTTTCCAAGTGGCACCACAGGCGTTGTGTTCCGGTGGAAGCACCGGGCTTTAGCCCGGTGAATAGGTTGCCGAGATCGAATCTGCTCTGCCTCGGCTGATTCAAAATCACTCTGCTATCACGCCGCTCATGCACTCGGCCAGCCGTTGCGCTTGAGCGCGGCGGCTGTAGGCATTGCTGGTCCTTGGCAGGGGATGAATGCCACTTCGTCACGCTGCGGAAGAAGCCGGGCAGCGCTGCATGAATTGCGTCCTCGTTAGCTATGTCCACGATGGTTGCGCCTCCGGCTTCGTTCAGCAGGCCGGCGGTGTCGCCGCTTTGCGTGGTCAATGCGAGAATCGGCTTGTTCAGGCGAAGGTATTCGTACGCCTTCGCCGGAATCTGATGGTCGCAGCAGGCAGCCTGCAGGAGCAGAAGGCTGTCCACATCCGCAGCGTCTTGCAGAGAAGCTCGGTAGGGAAGAGCGGGCAGGAAGTGAACCAGGTCCTGAATCCCAAGCTCATCAACGTCCTTTTGAAACTGAGCTTCCGAGCCGCAGGCCCTGAGGTCAATCGAAACCGTCTCCGAACTGATCTGACCTTCCTTCTTCAATCGGGCCAGCGCTCGGAAGAACGAGCTCGGATCGCGCTCCCAGGGATAAATCAGCCCGGAATGCAGCAGTCGGATCCTCTCATGCACGGTATGGTGCGGAACCAAGCCTTCGAAATCCGCTTCGTCGTATCCATTGGGCAGGAGCAGGCACTGATCGGGTTTGAGAGCCGGATAGCGTTCGAGGTACATGCGAACTGCGGCGGGAGCGGTAAAAATAAAACGCGATCCATGTCGAATCGCCTTGCGCTCGATCCACTGGTAGATGCGCCGGGTGAGCGGATCCTGCGGGTAGCCCTCTTCCGTCATGGAGTCGCGGAAGTCCACGATCCACGGTTTGCCGCTCAGGACATGCAGGAAGTATCCGATCAATATCGCGGTGGCAATCGGATAGGTCGTGAAGATGACGTCAATGTTCTGCTTCCTGATGACGCTCAGCCCCGCAGGGACCGCTCCGGCAAGCCAGGTGACCCAGCGATCGGGAAGGGCACTGGAGCGCAGGTAGCGTCCGCCCAGCGAAAGATGCCGCTGCGAATCCAGGCCGAATGCCCGAATGACGTTGACCTCGGCCGGGATCTCACCAATCTGTGAACCGTCGGTTCGCACATAGGCGCGAGGATCAATGGTCAGCACCGTGGGCGCCCAGCCGAATTCAGGCAGATACCGGCAGAATTTCAGCGATCGCAACAACCCGCTGCTGCCGGCTTGGGGAGGAAAATGGTAAGCAACGATAAGCACTCGTCCGCGGACGCCAACCGGCGATGAAGTCTGCGCACCGTGGTTCTCTTCCCACTCGCTGAGCACAGCTTCCGGGGGCGGAGCGGCCTTTTCGGAGGAAGGGTGCTGAGGGTAAGCAGTCACGGCTCTTAGTCATCCGCCTTGGTGTTGGCCGCGAGGCTGGCAGCGAATTCGACATCGCGAACGTAGTCGGAAACGTCACCGCGTTTGCGAATCAACCGCGCCTGCCCATCGTGAACCATTACTTCTGGTGGCGAGGGATGGCTCAAGAATCCGAGCGGACTGGCAGCGCGCGCGTAGGCGCCCGACTGAAACACCGCCATGAGATCGCCGACTTCGACATGCGGTACGGCGACGGCGCGGCCCAGCGTGTCCAACGGAGTGCACAGCGGCCCAACGATTTCGACCGTCTCCTCGTCGGGTTTACCCCATTTGGTGGCAACTGCAATGGGGAAATTTCGTTTGATGGTCTGGCCGAGGTTTCCCGATGCCGCCAGATGATGGTTCATCCCGCCGTCAAGAATCACGAACTTCTTTCCGCGCGACACTTTGACATCGAGGACCCGGGTCAGATAGACGCCCGCCTCGGCAATCAGGTACCGGCCGGGCTCAATCACCAGCCGGGTTCCGGCGAATGCCGGGTCGGCAGCAATCTCGCGCTCCAACTCAGCGAGGCCCGCGCTGAGCGCCGCCATATCCAGCGGACGCTCATTGGGGAAGTAGGGAACGCCGAGTCCTCCGCCGAAGTCGAGACTGTGCAGCGGTCGCCCGATGCGCGCGGCAACGCGCCTGGCAACTTGAACGCCTTTGCGGTACTGCGCGAGCAAGACATCGCTGTCCAGAATCTGAGTGCCGGTGAAAAGATGAATGCCGCGAAATTCTATGGACGGGTGCGACAGCGCAAAGTCCAAAGCCGCATCCAGCGACTCCTCATCGATCCCGAATGGAGCCGGCTTGCCTCCCATCCGCATGGCTCCGCCTTGCGCGTCGGCCTCAGGATTGACCCTGATGGCAACAGGAGCTTTTCGGTGCAGACCCGTCGCCATGTACCCAATACGCTCCAGTTCGAGCATGGACTCAGCATGGATCTCGCCAACGCCTTCGCTAAGCGCTAAATAGAGCTCGGCGGGAGCCTTTCCCGGACCAGCGAACAAAATGCGATCGAGCGGGCAGCCCTGCTTCCCGGGCTTGGTACAGCTCGCCCGCCGAAGCGATTTCCAGGCCGGCGCCTTGCGCCAGAAAGAATGCCAGGATGTTCAGGTTCGGATTGGCCTTGACCGAATAGTTGATCTCAAATCGCGGCGGGAAGGTCGAACGCAGCAGCTCCCATTTGCGCCGCATGATTGATTCGTCGTAGGCGAACAGGGGAGTGCCGAACTCCTCGGCCAGCTTGCTGACCGGGACGCCCCCGATCTGCAATTCGCCGCCAGAAGCGGAGAACGAATCTTCGATGCCGGGTACCAGTTGCATGCCGGTTACAGGCCCTCACGACGGCGAAGCTCGGGATAATCCACTTTTCCACTCGAGGTCTTGGGCAGCTCCTTCAGGACTTCAAACTGCTTGGGAACCATGTGCCGCGGCATTTTCTCCGTGCAAAACTCCAGAATGGCATCACAGTCGAGTTGCAAGCCGTCCTTGGCAACCAGGAACGCCTTGATGGTCTGGCCCAGCACTTCATCCGGGATGCCGATAACTGCCGCCTGGCGAATCTTGCCGGTCTGAAACAGCACCTCTTCCACCTCGGTAGGACTGATTCGATAACCCGACGACTTGATCATGGTGTCGCGACGGCCCACGTAATAGAGAAAACCATCCTCATCCATCTTGACCAGATCGCCGGAGTAGCAGACCTTCTCGCAATCACCCAACTCCGGCGGCAGCAGCGGATTGGGCTTCAGCACGCGGTCGGTCGCCTCGGGGTTTCCCCAATACCCCATCGAGACCGTGGGCCCGCGGTGCACGAGTTCGCCAACCTCTCCCGGCTCGGCATCGTTCCCCGCGTTCATTCAAAACCAGTATCTCGGTATCGGGGATCGCCTTTCCCATCGAAGTGGGCCGGCGGTCAAGCTCTTCGGGAGGCAGATAGGTTGACCGGAACGCCTCGGTAAGACCATACATCAGGAAGATCTTCGTGGTCGGCAACGCTTCCCGCAGCACTTTCAGCACCGCCTGGGGCATGGCGCCGCCGGTGTTGGTGATGTATCGCAGGTCCGGAAATTTGTGCTTCAGTATTCCTCCGTTTGCCAGCAGAGACCAGACCGTCGGCACGCCGGCCAATCCGGTGATGCGTTCCGCCAGCAACGCATCAATGATCTCCTTCGCAAACACAAACTTGAGCAACACAATCGTTCCGCCCTGCTGAAACGCGGTCATCAACTGATTCATGCCGGCATCGAAACTAAACGGCAGAACGGCGAGAATGCGGTCCCGCTGGCTGATCTCGAGGTAGGTTGAAACGATGGTGCTACCTGCCATCACGTTGGCGTGGCTCAGCATGACGCCTTTGGGCTTTCCGGTTGAGCCTGAAGTGTAGAGGATCGCGGCCAGGTCCACGGAGATGCCCCAATCCTGCCAGCGATCCTGCGACCGGCAGACGCAACATTTCTTCGAAGCCATGCACCGGTCTGGAATCCGCTTTTACGTTCGCCGGATCCTGTCCGTTCGATTTGCCCGTAAGCACGAAGAACTGCAGCGAGGAGACGTCATGCAGGGCGGGAAGCAGCATCTCCAGCTTGTCGGGCGTGGTGATCAGTGCCTTCATCCCGCAATCGCGGGCGATGTGGGCGACCTGGTCGGGAACCAGCACGGTGTTGATCGGCACATATACGCCACCGGCTTGGGAGATGGAGAAAATCGATAGCACCTGTTCGACCGACGGATCGAGATAGATTCCGACGCGATCGCCACGCTGCATACCTGCGCCGCGAAGACCGCACGCCACCGATGCGCAACGATCGGCGACTTCGCGATAGGTCAGGCGCCGCGGTCCGTGGACCAGGGCTTCTTTCTCCGGATGCTGCGCGGCACTGTGGCGCAACATGTGGTGGATCAGGAAATCCATCGAGTCTCTTCTCCGTCCGACTTCCGGCGCGACGGCATCAAGGGGCATGACGAGCGAGTTCATTCGACGGGCCCAGGCTGCCGTGCCGGACTGCGCTCCACGAACTGTGCCATGCGCTCTATGTTCTGAAAATTTTCGGGCGTCAGGTCGTCATCCTCCACCGCAACGGAGAACTCCTGCTGCAAAAAGGTCACAAGGTCCAGGACTCCAAGCGAATCGATGACGCCGCTCTCCAGTAAGTTGTCGTGATTGGTTACCTTTCGCTTGCGCGCGAGAGGAAATTTCTGCAACACGAATTCCCTGATTCGTGAGATTGCATCCCTGTTTTCTGACACGCCATTCACCCAGTTCTTAACTTTCCCGGTCACCGTGCATGAGCAACATCTTGGAGCCGCATTCGGCGCTCTTGGAGCCAAAAATCATGACTGGCACCGCTTCGCGCGCCCGGAATCCCATTCTTCGTAGCCAATCAGCGCGCCGATCACCGTTCAGCATCGGCAAGCTCAAGGTTGCCACCCCGCGAGCGCGTAGTAATACGACCAGCCTTTGCAGCAAGCTGGGCATCGCTTGGTCGTCTATGCTACCAAACAATTCTGCGACGATGGCGTTTCCATCCTCCAGCCGCGAACGTGCAGTATGCCAGCAGCTCCGAATTCCGGCGAGCCACGAAGAACTCGTACTTGCGATGCGGATGCTGCCAGTAGCGCCAGTTCAAGTATTCCGCACTTCTAACCGTGCACGCGCCCAGGGACGAACCGATTCGACCAGCCAAATCCGAGTACTCGGACGTGCAGGGCGCATCCTGCAGTTGAAATTCGACGCCGGGTAGATCAGCAGACCTTTGCTCTGTCAGCGACAACGCGAAGTTTGCGGCAGCGGCAGCGGGACGCGAGAGAATCCGCGAGGGGAAAACGCGCCTCATTTTTTCATCGGCACGCAATACTTTGGCCATGCGGATTGAGGTCGCGACCGGCTGGATGCCCAGGTGCTGATAGATGCCCAACATCGTGGTGCTGGGGAAATCATAGGCCAGCGCAAACTCTCCGGATCGGACACATTCCAGGCACGCGCGTTGCAATTGCAGAGCCGGTCCCAAGCTCCGGTATTTCGTAGCGATGCAAAGGTCTCCCAGCACACAACCCGGGACCACGGTGCCATCACAATACATCTGCCGGGGAAAGACCGCAGCCATTCCGACGGCCTCGGCGTCCTTTTCGTAAGCGATCCAGGCCCGCGCCGGTCCAAACGGATTCTCGCGGTAAAGCCAGCGAAACCGTCTCTCGTCAGCGTCTTGGTTAAGATATTTTCGGGCCAGGTCCGTCAGTATCCTCTCGTCGTCGATTAGATTTGCCGGCGGACGTAAATGGCCATTTCACCTTGATACCGTAGCTGGCGGAATCGTTGCAATTGCTCATCCAGCCTCGAACCTGGGCAGGAAATACAAGCACTTTCCCGACAGAATAGCCTAAAAGTGCATATCTGGACTCTAGGTAACCATCCCTTTTGGTGGATGGTTACAAGTTTTTCCAGCCTCTCAGGAAAATATATTCCTATTTCCCGAATGAGAAATTATCCCGGTTGGCGCTGATGGATTCCGATGAGGCCCAATCTAGGAATCAGCTCCGTACGCACCGGCTCGAAATATCCAGCTAACTTGACATGTTTGTTATGTTTACGGTTTTTTCATCCTGCTGGATCTTCTTTGGACTGTGACTTGCGACTATTCTATTGTGGGATAGGCGGATAGCTCAGCTGGAGAGCGCCCCGATTACACCGGGGAGGTCGCAGGTTCGATTCCTGCTCCGCCTACCATTTCCATCCATGAGAATTGGTGGCCAAAGAATCCCGGGCAAGACACTGGTGCTGATCTTGTCGGAAGGCGCGCTCATCGGCTGCGGACTGCTGTTCGCTACCGCATTGCGGTTCCGCGATCTGAATGCACTGCGCCAGCAATTGAGCGAACCTGACACTCTGGCGCGTTACCTGCTGGTTATCGCAGCCTGCGACTTTGCTCTCTATTACTACGATCTCTACGATCTGAGCGTGGTGCGCAGACGCTCCATGCTGTTTGCGCGACTGGTGCAGGCGCTGGGCGCTGCCTGTCTCATCCTGGCGGTGTTTTACTACGCCGCCCCAGACTTGAGCCTCGGCCGCGGGATAGCGGCGATTGCCGCGCCGATCATCATTTCTTTTGTGCTGGGTTGGCGATTGCTGGTGGACGTGGGTCTTCCCTTTCTCGGAACTCGCCAGCGGATCCTGATTATGGGAAGCGGTCCCGTCGGCAAGTCCCTGGCCCAGGAGATCACCGACCGGCCGGAGCTCAATGCCGAGGTCGTTGGCTTCCTCGAAGAAGAGCAGAGTTCGCCAAGCGCGCCCCTCGCAGTGGCGTCGCGCGAGTCCCAGGGTGAGTCTCGCCAGTCGGGGCCGCACGCGAATGTTTACGCCTTTCATGGGGCGGAGGACAGCTCATCGGTTCGCGGCGCCGATTTTCCTAAACTCACGTTATGCTGCCGCTTGGGGATGGGGCCGCTGCCGTCGCCCCGGCTTTCGTGCCGCCACCGACGCGGAGTGACGGTCACGTTTTCAACGATCGGGTCGGTGGCCGATGTGGAACGGGTTGCGATCCGGGAGAAGGCTGATCTGGTGGTACTTTCGCTGGCCGAGCGTCGGGGCCAGATGCCGCTTAAGGAGCTGTTGAACCTCAAGTTCTTGGGCGTCCAGGTTGAAGAAGCCCACAACCTGTACGAGCGCATAGCGGGCCGCATCCTGTTGGATCAGCTCTCGCCCAGTTGGCTGATCCTGTCGGAAGGCTTCCGGAAGTCTCCGGCGCTGCTGGCAGCCAAGCGTATCAGCGACGTCGTTTTCTCGATCCTCATCATGGTGATCATGGCTCCGGTGGCGGCTCTGGTGGCGCTGGCCGTGTTCCTGGAAAGCGGCCGCCCGGTTCTATTCCGGCAACCGCGCGTCGGTTTGCGCGGCCGGACCTTCCAAATCATCAAGTTCCGCTCCATGCGACACCAGTCAATTCCCGCGCATACCAACTGGACTTCGGAGCAGGATCCCCGCATAACCAGGGTGGGGCGCTTCATTCGCAAACTTCGCCTCGATGAGATTCCTCAGTTGGTCAATGTGCTGCTGGGCGATATGAGCCTGGTTGGGCCCAGGCCCGAGCAGCCAGCGTACACGCACGTGCTGGAACAAGAGATCCCCTACTATAGGCAGAGACACTCGCTGCGACCGGGAATAACCGGTTGGGCGCAGGTCAAGTGTGGATACGGAGCGACCGTCCAGGAATCCAGGATGAAGCTGGAGTACGATTTGTTTTATATCAAGCACTTGTCTATGGTGTTGGATTTGGTGATTCTTTTCGAAACCGGCAAGGTCATGTTGTCGGGGCGGGGCGCAAAGTGAGGCCTTCTCCGGCCCCGGCGATAACCATGAGAACGCAAGGTTGCACCCTCGTCACCGTGATCAACCGGGAAATGCCGGCGTGCATCGAGGCACGGCAACGCCGCTGTGATTGTGTCCCTGACAGCGGTTTTGCTGCTGGTCCTGGCCGGTTGCAGCCGCGACCCCGTGGTCAGGGCGGAAAGCAGCTACAAGCGCGCAGAAAAATACTTGCGGGAAAATAGGCCGGACGCGGCGGTCATTGAGCTGCGCAGGGCCTTGCAACTGAATCCGCAACTGGCCAAAGCGCACTTCGCGCTGGGTGCCGTGGAGCTCCAGCGTGGGTCCATGCTGACCGCCTTCCAGGAGTTTTACGCAGCCTCCCTGGCCGACCCGGATAACACCCAGGCCCAAGTCATGGTCGCGGAATTGTTGGCCAGGGCACGCAACTATACCCAGTCCAGACGTCAGGCTGAGCTCATTCTCAGCCGCTGGCCCGATAACAAGACCGGAATCCTGTTGCTCGCGGAAAGCGAGATAGGTCTGCAGAATTACAAACGCGGTCAAGGCCTGGTGAATGAGGTTTTGGCCAGCGATCCCGGCAATGTCCGGGCCCTGCAGGATCTGGCGCTTTTGCAAATGGCGCAGAATGACCTGCCGCAGGCCCAGGCGACCCTTCGCCGGGCATGGCAATTAGACCCCAAGTCTCCTGCCGCCGTCGCCGTTCTTAGTAGCACCTACGAAGGGCAACGGGACTTGCAAACCGCCGAATCCGTCCTCAAAGAAGCCTTGAGTCAAAATCCTAAGGAGATTGCGTTCCAATCCCTTTTGGCAGGCTTCTATATGCGCCACCAAAGGTATGCAGAAGCCGAACCGCTTTATCGGCAGATCCAGGCCGAAGCCAAGGACGAACCTCAATATCACGACGTTCTGGCGCAGTTTTACCTGGGTTCCTCCCGCATCAAAGACGCCGAAATGGAATACAAGCGTCTGGTGCAGGTAAACGACAAGGACTGGCAGAGCTGGCATGGGTTGGCGATTACTTACCTGATTCAGGGGCGCTACCAGGAATCAGTCGGAGTTTTGGATCAGGTCCTCAAGAACAACCCCAGAGATTGGGAAGCGCTGGGCTTGAAGGGGCGGATCCTTCTTGATCGGGGGCAGACTGCAGACGCCATCCCGCCCCTGCAGCAGAGTCACAAAATCCATCCCGAAGCGCCGGAACCGGCTTTCGATTTGGCCCGTGCCTACATTGCCCAAGGAAAGCTTAAAGACGCGGAGTCGGCCTTGCAGGATGTGATGAGGGTCAATGCGAAATTTTCCGGCGCTCTGATCCTGCTTGCGGCCATCAATCTGGAGGGAGGTCGTGTCGATCAGGCGCTCCAGAACCTCAACCAGGATCAAGCGCAAGAGGCTGGATCTGTCGAGCGCTCGTTCCTGCTTTCCCAAGCGTATGCCGCCAAGGGCGATTACCGTTCAGCTGAGTCGCAACTGCAAAGTATTTTGGGAAGTGCAGGCACCCCGCAAAAGAAAAGCATCATTCTGCAATCGTTGGCTTCCATCAAGCTGGCTCAAAAGCAGTACACCGAAGCGGCCAATCTGGCTGCTACCGCCCTCGACGCCTCGCCGCAGCTGCCCTCAGCGCTCTACACACTGGGCATGAGTTATGTGGATCAGCAGCAGCCCGACAAGGGCATTGCGGCGGTTAAAGCCCGTCTGGACAAAACCCCCGACTGGGCCCAAGGGTACCTGATCCTTGGTCAAGTGGCGCAGCAGCGCGGGCCGCTTGTCGCTCGCTGTGGACGCCTTCAGCAAAGCGTTGAGCCTCGACCCCAAAATGACTTCCGCCACCTTGGCTTTGGGCGATACCTACTGGATGAACAAGCAGCCTGATTTGGCGCGGCAGCAGTTTGAGAAGGCAGCGCTACAGGAATCCGGCCGTTCCTATGCCATGGCTCGACTCGGTCAGATCTACGAAGCGGCCGGGGATTTTGACAATGCCCGCAAATCCTACGAAAAGGCTCTCGTTGCCGATCCGGATAACATTGTGGCCAAGAATAACCTGGCTTGGGTCTATGTTGAGCACGGAGGCAACATCGACGTGGCTTTAAGGCTGGCGGAGGAGGCGAAGGAAAAGGCGCCTGAAGATCCCACCATCACCGATACGCTGGGGTGGATCTATGTCAAGAAAGGCTCGTACGAAGCGGCGATCGCGAACTTGAAAAATTCCGTCGCCAAGAACCCGCATGATCCTAGTGGCCTTTATCACTTGGGGACGGCGTATTACAAGCTGGGCAAAACGGCGGACGCGAAGCGAGAGCTTGAGGCGGCCCTCAAATACCCCAACTTCGCCCAGGCTGCGGATGCCAGAAAAATGCTGGCCCAACTGCCAGCGGACAAGTAGATTCGCGATAGGGAACCGCTTCCATGCACTCGGCACTTCACCTCGAACTGGTTTTGTTCGGCTTTTGGAACTAGTAACCGACCGTCAGAACCAAAGTAACCTCGTGGGCGATCTCCGACACTATTGTTCAGCTGGAGAGCTATAGTTTTAACCAGAAATGTCCTAGCAGCGGGCAGTTCCCCTGCTAAACGTCATCGGCCAATTCGGTAAACTATCTGTTGTTCCAGTTCTCTGGGCAACCGCAGGAAATTCCTTTGGTAGGATGTTACTAAAGTAATGGAACTTCAAAATTGCACTGTTACCAAAGTAATTTTCGCCTCAATCTAAACTAATCGCCACGGACAATTTACCGATAAGCTTGGGTATATGAAGTCGGTAATTGCTCGTTTAATTGCCCTCCGATCTGGCCGTCGGTGTGAAGGTCATGGTTTCTTAAGTTACTGGGTTGCAGTTACTGCAACTGTCTGGCTTACGGCGGTACTGGGATTTTCTCAATCCCAAGGTCTGCCTGCCGGCTATGGCTGGCATCAACTGGCGAACACCAACATGACATCGGTTTGCCTCGGCAACGTGCCCAATGGCATGTACAGCGACGCCACCATGACGACCACCACGAACTACAACTTCAACTGCAATCAGATTATTCCCTGGAGCGGAGGGGCGGGAGACGACAAGAATCAGCGCCTCATTGTCTGGGGTGGTGGGCACAGCGATTATGCGGGCAACGAAGTATCGGCGCTGAATCTGAATGGCACTCCTGCATGGCAGGCCATTACCACTCCAACTATCCCGGTTCCCTACAACGGGGATGGAAACAGTTGGGAGGGTCTGCAGCCATACTTCGTCCGTGCGGCCGATGGTGGCAAGTACCAGGCCGGAGCCAGTCCTTCGTCCCGCCACACCTACAACGGTGTGCAATACGTTCCTTACCAGAACAAACTGTACTCGTTTGGCGGAGGGGTGGCTAACGCCGGGAATTTCTCGTCTGAAACCTGGAGCCTCGATATGGGTACGGCGAAATGGACCTTGCTAGGGCCGCCTTACTCGCAAGCCCCCAATTATCCCACCAGCGCTTACAATCCGGGCACGGGTCACATTGTCATGCACGACAAGAACATGACCCTGTTCGATTTCGACCCCAACACCGGAAATTGGACGACCCTGATTTATGGTTACAATATCGACGATGGAACAACCGCGGCGGTTGACCCGGTAAATAACCTGTTCATCGTAGTTGGCGCAGCCGGAACAACGGACAATCTGGGCTATCCTTCCGTTCCCACCTCCCACACCGTCCAGGCATTCAGTCTGAATCCTCCTTACACCATGGGTGTCTGGTCCGATCCCAGTTGTGACTTGACGTACCGCAGCGGCGGGCTGGCATGGGATTCGATTCTCGGGCTTATGGTGGGTTATCCCGGCGGAGGCAATCAAGTCTATCTTCTCAACACCGGCGCACAGGATGTAGTCACGCCATTCGGAACCGTTCCTTCCCATAAATGCCTGGACGTGCCGATCAGCTTGAACCCTTCGCCGGTGAAAGGCGTCGACTATCCACAAGATCCTGAAGGCACACCGATTGGCGCCAACCTCGGTATCTACGGGCGATTCGCCTACTTCGCGTCCATTGACACCTTCGCGATGGTGAATGATCGCACCAAGAATGCCTGGACCATGCAGTTGACCGGAGGCAGTCCGGCTCCCAACTTCTCGGCGTCGGTTTCTCCCGCGGCTTTGACGATTGCGCAAGGCGGGCAGGGAACCTCGGTAATCTCGACCACGGTTTCCAATGGTTTCAACAACGCCATCACCTTGTCTGCCGCCGGCGTCCCTGCGGGCACCACGGTCAGCTTTACGCCCGCCACCATCAGGGCCCCGGGCGCCGGCAGCGCAAGCATGCTGATCAATGTGGGCGCGAGCACGGCGGTGGGGACGTATCCCATCGCAGTGAGCGCCTTCGGTGGCGGCGATACCCAAAATTTAACGATTACTCTGTCGGTGACCCCGGGAAACCAGCCGGGCTTCACGCTTTCCGCTTCACCCGCTTCGCTGACCATCGTGCAGGGGAACCAGGGAACGTCGACCGTTACTACCTCAATTAGCGGTGGTTTCAACAGTTCGATAACGCTGTCCGCTTCCGGCATGCCTGCGGGCATGACCGTGAGTTTCAATCCCGGCACAATTCCTGCTCCGGGGGTGGGGAACTCGCTGATGACTCATCACCGCAGGCGGGAGCACGCCGACGGGGAGCTATCCCATCACCGTGACCGGCAATGGCGGCGGGATTCAGCAGAGCGCGACCGTCGTGGTGACCGTGATCTCGACAGGAAGCTTCGCGGTTTCAGCGTCACCGGCGTCGCTCAGCTGTCGCCCAGGGGAATCAAGGGACATCGGCGGTTACGACAACGGTGAGTGGTGGCTTCAACAACCCGATAAGTCTGTCGGCTTCCGGCCTGCCGGCGGGCGCCACCGTGAGTTTCAACCCGCAGACCATACCAGCGCCGGGGTCTGGGAATTCGACCATGACCATCACCGTCGGTGCGACGACACCACCCGGCACCTATCCCATCACGGTTGCCGGCACGGGCGGCGGCATCCAGCAGACGACGACGGTAACGCTGACGGTGACCATTGGAGGCCAGCCGAACTTCACCATTTCGGCGGCGCCTGCCTCGCTGACTATCGCGCAGGGCAACCAGGCGGGATCCACAATTACCACCGCCGTCGGCGGAGGCTTCAGCAGCGCCATCACCTTGTCGGCAGCGGGTATGCCGTCAGGCGCTACGGTTAGTTTCAATCCGAACCCCATACCGGCGCCGGGTGCGGGCACCTCGACGATGATGGTGACGGTCGGGTTGAGTACGCCGACCGGGACTTACCCCATCACGGTAACGGGCAGTGGGGGAGGAATCAAGCAGACGACCACGGTCAACCTGACGGTAACAGCGCAGCCCAGCTTTACGATTGCGGCTACGCCATCTGCAGTCAGCGTTGCCCAAGGGAACCAGGGTACATCGACGATAACAACCAACATCATCAACGGCTTCAACAACTCCGTCAGCCTATCGGCTTCGGGGATGCCCTCGGGGACGACGGTGACCTTCAACCCGCAAACCATACCGGCTCCCGGGATTGGGGCATCACTGATGACCATCTCGGTGGGGGCGGGCACGCCCGTGGGAACGTATCCCATTACGGTTACCGGGAGTGGCGGAGGAATTCAGCAGACAGTAACGGTAACGCTGACCGTAACAGGTCCGTCGAGCTTCACCATTTCGGCCTCGCCGGCCTCGCTCAGCGTAGCGCAAGGCAATCAGGGAACCTCGACCATCACCACCGCCATTAACGGCGCGTTCAATAGCTCCATCAGCCTGTCGGCTTCAGGCCTGCCGTCGGGGACAACCGTGAGCTTTAATCCGCAGACGATTCCGGCGCCAGGCTCTGGCAGCTCGACCATGACCATCACCGTTGGCGCCAGTACGCCGGTGGGAACCTATCCCATCACCGTGACGGGCAGCGGCGGAGGCATCCAGCAAAACGCCACGGTAGTGCTGACGGTGACCGCGCAACAGCAGCCGAACTTCACGATTTCTGCTGCACCTGCTTCTCTCAGCATCCCGCAAAATGGTCAGGGCGTATCGGTCATCACCACCGCCATCAGCGGAGGATTCAACAGCTCCATTAGTCTGTCGGCTTCAGGTATGCCTACAGGTACGACGGTCGGCTTCAGCCCGCAGACGATTCCGGCGCCGGGCTCCGGCAACTCGACCATGACCATCACCGTGGCTTCCACGACGCCGGTGGGAACTTACCCCATCACCGTTACCGGCAAGGGCGGAGGCATCCAGCAAAACACCACCGTCTCCCTGACGGTGACTCCCTCGGGTGGGCAGCAGAGTTTTGGTTTTGACTTCCGCAACACGAAGACTTACGTCAGCGATCCCTCTGGGTCTACCTATGTACTTGCCACCACGGCCTATCCGACCAAGGGAAACGGCGTCACCTATGGCTGGGTGAAAACTTCACTGGTGCAAGGCCGCGACCGCAGTCTCAAGGTGGATCCGCGGCTGGCCGGAGTGAACTTTGCGGCCAATGGTTCACCGGCAACGTTCAATGTGGACGTGCCCTCGGCAGGCACCTACAACCTGTCGTTGGCCTTGGGGGATGCGGGCTACCAGGCATGCTGGGTGCAGTGCCAGATTCAATTTCTGGATGGCAACACGGTACTGGCCACGCTGAGCTTAGGCTCAACGAAATTGGGCTACTTTTACGATGCGAAGGGAAACAATTGGTCAGCCGCGGCCTGGCCGGGCAGCAACGTCAGCCAACAAGTGACGCTTTCGGGTACGCGCCTGACGGTGGTGATAGGGACAAAAACGTCTTCGGGAGACTCGACTCCGATCGCCTTCCTGGGAGTGGCGCAAGCCTCGGCGCCACCGACGTTCACGATGGCGGCCTCGCCGGCTTCAGTCAGCATCCAGCAGGGCAATCAGGGAGCGTCGACCATCACTACGGTGATCAGTGGTGGATTCAACAGCGCGATCAGTCTGTCGGCCTCGGGCATGCCATCGGGCACGACGGTCAGTTTCAATCCGAGCACGATACCGGCGCCGGGCGCAGGCAGCTCGAGCATGAACATCACGGTTGGCAGCAGCACACCCGTGGGGACGTATCCCATCACGGTGACGGGCAGCGGTGGAGGAATCAAGCAAACTGCCACGGTTACCCTGACGGTAACGGCGCAACAACAGCCCAGCTTCACGCTTTCGGCATCGCCGGCTTCGCTCAGCGTCCAGCAGGGCAATCAGGGCAATTCAACCATCACCACCACCATCAGCGGGGGATTCAACAGTTCCATCGCGCTATCGGCTGCCGGCATGCCATCGGGCACCACGGTCAGCTTTAATCCGCAGACCATTCCGGCTCCCGGCTCGGGCAACTCGGCGATGACCATTACCGTAGGTGGCAGCACGCCAGTGGGGACTTATCCCATCACGGTGACGGGCAGCGGCGGAGGAATCAAGCAAACTGCCACCGTTACCCTGACAGTGACGGCGCAACAGCCCAGCTTCACGCTTTCCACATCGCCCGCTTCGCTCAGCATCCAGCAGGGCAATCAGGGCAATTCGACCGTCACCACCACCATCAGCGGTGGATTCAACAGTTCCATCGCTCTATCGGCAGCGGGCATGCCATCGGGAACCACGGTCAGCTTTAATCCGCAGACCATTCCAGCACCGGGCTCGGGCAACTCGGCGATGACCATTACCGTGGGCGGCAGCACGCCGACGGGGACTTATCCCATCACGGTGACGGGCAACGGCGGCGGCATCCAGCAGAACGCGACCGTCAGCTTGACGGTTACGTCTTCGGGCGGAGGCGGTGGCGGCGGAAATGGAATCATCGTTTACTCAACCTCTGGATCACCACAGTCGAATCGTGTTGTCTCGATCGGACGGCTCTTCAAGCAAGGCGACATTCCTCACTTCGCCCAGGCGGTTGTGGGTGGGACAGCGATATTGACGCAATGCGACGTAAAGAACCGTTGGGCGGACGGATCGCTGAAATTTGCGATCGTCAGTTTCATCGTGCCGAGCGTGGCAACGGGAGGAACCGCCGTCAGCTTCCAGGACCAGAGCATCGGGCCACAACACGAACTACCTCGCGCAGGCCGATATGTTGAATTCAGCCTACGATTTCGACGGGGTGATGCAGCTGACGGGCGCAGCCAGCCCCTCCATCAGCGCGCGTTCGGTGCTGCAAGCCGGCGATTTCCGCTATTGGCTGCAAGGGCCGATCGTGACCTCGGTGATTCTGGAGGACCGGGACAACCGCAGCTTCGACGTGAATACCGACGGCGGAAGCGGTAATCCTCTCCATCCGATTTTTGAGGCGTCGTTCTACCCGCAAACCCACCAGGTCGAGCTGGGCTTCACGCTGGAGAATTCGTGGGCTTCCTCTACCGCAGCCAACTCAGCCCGAAATCAGACCTACGCGCTGACGCTGACCACGGGCTTCAACAGTCCGGCCACGCAGCTTACCCAGAGCTCGTTCACCCAGCTTATTTTCAGCCGCTGGCGTCGCAGCTTCTGGATTGATTCCACTCCCGCGCCCATTCAGATCGACTACAACTGGCCTTACCTCGCGTCCACCACGGCCTACGCGAACTTCAACCCGAACTACACGCCCAACGAAAGCGACCTGGAGTCGATGTATGCGGTTTACACCAGCGACACCACAGGGGCCAATTCGGGCAGGCTAACGATTCCCGGCATCGACAACTATTACGGCAACGGAGGTATCGTCGATTACCAGGAGAACACCAACGGCCCGGGCTACAATCCCTGGATTGGACCTTATTCGCAGTGGGATGTGGACTACCTGATGACCGGCGACAGCCGGATGCAGAAGATGAGCACCGACAACGCCGATCTGTCAGGCCGTTTCCCGATCTTCTTCCGCGAGGCCGACCACAACGCCGGAACCGGCCATTACTTTGACGCTCCCGGCAGTGGCAGCGTGGATCCTTACGGGCACGTGGTCTCCATCAATGCGCGCCAGTATGCCACGCTGAACCTGGCCAACGCCTGGAACATAAGCTGCAATAGCAACGGCGCCGACGTCATCGCTACCAGTCTTCCCGGCGATGGGAGTGGCTGGTATGGCGTACCCGGCGACACCAGTCATCTGCCGGACTTCGCCTACGTTCCCTATACCTTGACGGGCAAATACTTTTACCTGGAGCACGAGTTGCTGGAGGCCGGTTTCGCTGCCGGCCATGGTGTGGGCTGCTACTCCGCACAATACGGCTACGATCGTCAGGGACATTACGGAATGTTGTACAGCACCACGCGAGAGACGGCGTGGGCGTTGCGGACCATGGCGTACGCCGCCTTCATCGCGCCCGATGGCGCTCCCGAAGGTCCATACTTCGCCAGCAAGGTCGCCAACAACATTGCCATGATCGAAGGCGAGCACGCTTTGCCGCAGACCGTAAGCGGAGCGGACCCGACCTGGGCTTACAACTGGGGCATGAACTACTTCCAGTATTCGCAGGCCGCCAACCCATCACCGCTTAGTTTCTGGCGCATGGGGGATTGCCAGGATGGTACGAGTACCTGCTACGTCGCCAACGGACAAGGCGCGAACAACAACATCAACGCCAGCATCGTGCAGTCGGCCGAGAGCGGATTCATGTCAAGCTTCATTGACATCGTGCTGGGAATGACCAACCAGCTGGGAATTGTCGATACGACGTCCATCCTGCAACGCAATGCGCGCCGCTACTTCAACATCCTGTTGAATCCGGCCGTCAACCACTATCTGGTGGAACAATACGTTTACCCCACCACCCTGGTGGGGAATGTGTGCAAGAATCCAGCGAATCCGGGATGTGCGTGGATCTCGGATTGGGGCACGTTCCAAGCCGGCTACCTGACCCTGCCGAGCGGATGGAGCGATCGCCAGGTTGACTACGGGGCAGAGGCAGCCAGCGCATTGAGCTTCATGACCAAGTTCACGGTGGATGGCTACAACGGGCAGGACGCCTGGAATTTCTTCTCCACCAGCGACGCCACGCAGTTGGGTCTCGTGTACCACAATGAACCGCAGTGGTGCATTCAGCCGATGCAGTGAGCCGAGGCAGCTCGTTTCGCGGGGAGGGGAACTTGACACGGGATTTTCGTGCGAGTTCCCCATCCTTGCCGACTAATCTCTGGTGTGCCGTGTGGTAGCATCGGGCCAATCTCTCTGCCAGCTATCCAGTCAAAGCTGACGCCGGGAATGGAGGTTGCGACGCCAGCATGCCGCTCTGGATCTCGGTTTGCTTTTGCCTCGCTTTAGGCGGGTGGCTCGGCGATTCCTCCCACCTCGCAATTGATCCAGCCTCAGCCCCGGCGGATACTTCAATCAGCCCTGGCCCCGCCAGTGATTCCGCAGCCATGCCAACCACTCAGGCCTCGGGGATCTCTCAGGAAGCCTCAACTCCTCCGGCGGCGACTGCCAGAGCTAATCCGGGCAGCATTAACAACGGAGTCACCATCTCCGGACGTGCCCAGGAAAATCGTTTCGTTTCGGTGCCGCGTTTCTTCAAGCGGGGAGACATCCCGCATTTTGCCCAGGCTGTGGCAAGTGGAACACCCATCTTGACGCAATGCGACGTTAAGAACCGCTGGTCCGATGGATCGCTCAAGTTCGCGATTATCAGCTTCGTTGTTCCCAAGGTCACTTCCCATGGACTCGAAGTAAGGTTCCAGGACCAACCCACGGGCAACAATGAGGGCTATCTCGAAAAAAACGCCATGCTGGATGGCGCTTACGACTTCGACGGAACCATCAGCCTTGCCGGAACTGCGAGTCATGTGATCAGCGCGCGCTCCATGCTGCAAGCGGGGCACTTCCGATACTGGTTGCGCGGACCGGTTGTGACCGCAATCATCATCGAAGACCGCGACGGACGCAGCGACGATGTGAATACCGATGGAGGGACCGGCAACCCGCTGCATCCGATCTTTGAAGCCTGGTTCTATCCGGTGTCGCACAAGGTGGAACTCGGCTTCACGGTGGAGAACTCATGGGCTTCATCGACGCCGGCGAACAGCGCCCGCAACCAGGACTTTGAGTTGACGCTTTCGACCGGCCACGCCGCGCCCACGGTGCGCTTGAAGCAAGCGAAGTTTACCCAGTTCGTGTTTACGCGTTGGCGGCGGGCATTCTGGATCGGCGCGGACCCGGCGCCGATCAACATCAATTGGAACCCAAAGTACCTGTTGCAGACAGGGGCCTATCCCAACTGGGACACCGACGCTTTGCCGAGCCCGGCCGCGGTGGCGGGCGAAAACGCACTCAACGCCAAGCTGAATCCGGCGCGCTTCACTATTCCGGGGTATGACGATATCTACGCCACCAAGGGCAAAGGTCTGGGCGGAATTGGACGATATGACCAGGCGCTCAACGCCGCGGGCCAGGCCGACTGGATCGGGCCTGCTACTACGTGGGACATCATGTATCTGTTGACCGGCGATCCGTACATGGAGCAGATGATGATTACCAATGCCGATCTTGCTGGACGATTTCCGAACTGGTATCGGGAAGCCGACCACAAGGCGGGTTCCGGTCATTACTTCGACCATCCCAACTCGGGTAGTGTGGATACCTATGGCAGGGTGATCTCGATTAACGCTCGTCGGCAGGTGACGCTGAGTCTCAACAACTGGCATCCCGGCTGCCCGGGAGAGCAGGCCGACAACATTAATCTTCCGGGCGCCGAGAGTGTTGGCTCCTGGGGAGCCTCGCAGGATACGACCCACGCGCCTGATTACGGCTATATTCCGTATACCTTGACAGGGAAGTATTACTACCTGGAACAACTTCAGATGGATGCCGCGTGGTCGGTGGGCACCTACATTGGATGCTTCATCCCGAACCCTCAGCCGGAGAGCTATCATCGGCAGGGTTCTCTAGGAGTCATTCCAAACGTGAGCCGGCAGGAAGCTTGGGCAATCCGGACTATGGCGTATGCAGGGTTTGTATCGCCGGATGGCGAACCAGAGGGCCCCTACTTTGCCGACAAAGTGCGTAACAACGTAGCCATGCTGGAGGGTGAACACGGAGTTGCGTTGTCCGTCAAAGACTCCGCCGATCGCACTGCTGCCTACGACTACGGCAAAGTCGAGCAGTATACGCAGAGTGCGAATCCGTCTCCGCTGGGGGCGTGGCGCGCCGACGACTGCTCCGGTCCCACGCCGTGGCGACAAGTCGGTTGCTATGCCACACCGGTAAATAACATGACGGCCGGCGCCTATGGAGCCGAAGCTACTTTCATGGAAGGCTTCCTGTTGGTCACGTTAGGCATGGTGAAGCAATTGGGAATTGCCGATACCACGCCCTTGCTGCAGTTCACCGCCAAGCGCTATTTTCACGTTCTGAGCGACCCCAAGGTCAATCACTACCTGATCGAGCAGTATGTTTATCCCACACGCACCGCTTCCGGATGGGTGAGCGAGTGGGACACATATCAAAAACTATATGCGCACCTGCCGACGGGTTGGCGGGGAAATGAGTCGCGAGAGGACACGGACAACGCATATGGCTTGATAGCCATGAGCGCGCTGAGCTACATGGCCGGATTGAGCGTGGACGATTATCGGGGGCAGGCGGTCTGGCAGTGGTTCTATTCCGATCGTCCCCACTTGCGGGCGTGTTCGAACTTCAGTCCAAAGTTCTGTATCAAGCCCGTCGGCGCCGAATTGAAGAACTGAATAGCCGGATGGTGGTGTTTCGGCCCAATTCTGGCTATGAAAGGGTTTTCAGGGGCAGGTGGAAATAAATTTCCCAAAAATGACGGGTTAGCGGGCTTTAGCGATATATAGCCCCCTCCGGTCTGAAAGTTGGCTAATTGGCAGCTTGCTTGCCTCCAATTATGATGGTGGAGTTCGTTCGCTCCCGGAGGCGACATGAGTATGCGGTTTGGCGCCGGTGCCCCAAGCGGGGCGCTGGTGATTTTGGCTCTTGGGTTGGCATGCGGGATTTCGGCCCTGGCCCAGTCTCCAGCGGCTGAAAAAGGGGTTGGATCGAATGTTCCGCCCTCTTTTAGCAGTAGCAAAGGTACAAAGGGCGGGGCTTCGTCAGCCAATACCGCATCCGCCGACGCCAAGAGCGCCGAGCCAACCGCGGAGCCGACTTCCGGTGGCGGGGACGTCCATCAGGACGTGAAAGCGCCGCCGGCCCCGAAATCTAAAGTCGATGAGTCTTACATCGTTGGGATCGCCGATGCTCTGGTGATCTCGGTCTGGAAGGAACCGGATTTCTCCGGACCGGTCGTCGTGCGTCCGGATGGGATCATTACCGTACCTGTGATTGGCGACATTCATGTTGTCGGCTTGACCACCTTACAAGTGCAGGACATCCTGACCGAGAAGCTAAAAAGCGTTGTGACGGAGCCCCAGGTCACAGTAATTGTGCGTGACATTCACAGTCGTAAGGTATACTTGGTGGGCAAAGTGGGGCGTCCCGGCGGAGTGATGCTCACCGGCCATGAAACCGTCTTGCAGGTGCTGGCGGACGCTGGTGGACCATCGCAGTTTGCCAAGCCGCAGAAGATGTATGTGCTGCGTACCGTGGGGACCCAGCAGAAGCGGATTCCGTTCAACTATAAGAAGGTCTTATCGGGTGCTGAACCAGATTTAGAGCTTAATGTTGGTGACGTAATTGTTGTCCCGTGACCACGTATTGGGAGGCCGTCATGTGCGAGAATCTACGGCGTGCTCGGATGGTTGCACTGGTTCTGTTGTTCAGTGCGGCAGCGGCTGTCGGCCAGGTGGCTCCGCTTCCTTTCCAAAACCCAATTGCATGGGGCGGTCCCATTCAACCACCGGTTGGTAGAGAGGGGCAAGCTCAAGGCGTCGTAGTTCCAGGTGCGGTTGCAGAAACCGCTGCTGAAGGCTCTTCCAATACAGCTAGCCAGACTCCCGGCGATAGTTCCAGCCAGACTTCCGGCGACGCTCCGAATCAGGATGCGGCCGGCAGTGCAAGCATCAATCCGGCTGCCGCTGTAGCGCCCGCAAATCCGGACAATACCATTTATCAGATGGGAACGCCGTTTCCGCTGCAGCTTCAGCCGCAGGGGTTGAAGATCGGGCCGTTCTACCTCACCAACATTTCAGATTCGTTCTTCTACGCAGTGAATAGCTCTCCAGGGTCCCCTACTCAGACTTATGTGGGAAACTCGCTTCAAGCCAATCTTGTTTCCACCAAACAGTTCAACAATGGGAGTATTCTCGCGGTTCAGGCACAGGGACAGCTCTCGTTTACGCAATCGCAACCGTATTTCAACACGGGAATCGTAGCCACCTACAGTGACCAGTTGAGCGAGCACTTGTCGTTAAGCGGGTCCGCTCAACTTACGTACTTTCAAAACTCGATTTTGGCAAATCCGCAATACCTGCTGTCTTACCAGAACAGTGGAATCGTTCAGCAGTCGCTATACCTTTTACAGAGTTCGTATAGTGCGTACGAATCCAACTACTTGTCCTTGAATTATCAGCTGGGTGAGCGTACCCAAATCTCGTTTACACCGATAGTTGGCGCGACATTTCAGTACCTGCAGGGAGGTTGGAGTAACGTCCATCAGTTCGGCGGTGGAGTCGCGGTTACTCGAATTTTGACTCCCGATCTAAGTGTGAGCGGCTTCTATAACCTCTCGTATGTTGTAACTTCCGGACTGGCTTCCACTTCTCCCAATTGGGTCAGTCAGAATCTAGGTGTGAGTTTTCAAGGGACATTCCTCCGGTACCGAGGATGGTCGCTTGGAGGTAGCGTCTCCGCAAGCACCCAAACTTACGCAGGATCTTACGCGGTAACGCCAGACGGCACGCTCAGGTTAATGAAGTCGTTCGGCCAGTCCTCGATTAGCGCCGCTTACACTCGGACAGAGGCAAGCTACGTTTTGGTCTCGAATGGCTACTTCGACCAGGCCGATATTGAATACCAGCGAAAGATCGGGCGAAACATGAATTTTAACGTCGGCGCAGGTGAATACCGGACGAGCTATACTGCTTATCGTCAAACCGGGACACGGGCTGGAGGATCAGTTAATTACATGTGCTCGCCCCGTCTCAGCTTGAATGCGGGTTACAATTATGCGCACCAGAGCGGCACGCTGCCGTCGAACCTTGCTCCTTTTGTTGAGAATGTGAGCTACTTCAGTATCGGGTTGAATTGGTTGTTGGGGTCTCGCTCCGGATTGTAACGCCGCAACTTCTTCACGTTGCATTAAGATTCCAAACCATAGGAAAACATTTTCCATATTCCGCCTGAACCGAGGGAATTCGTGCCCCATCGCACCGACGCCGGGATTGAGTTGGAGCCTGGGTTTGGAAGTAAATCTGCTCAATAAATGACGGAAGGTGAATAATATCCGGAGTGTCGCCGGAAACCGAGTATGAGTAACACACAGAAACCTGCTGCGATCCAAGGGTTTGGGGAGATGAATCTCCAGGACTACTTCGCTTTGGCGAGGCGCCGAAAGTTCTGGATCCTCTTCCCCGCGTTGGCGGTGATGATTACGGTAGCCGTGACCGCCTGGAGGCTGCCCAACGTCTACCGCTGTGCGGCGGTCATTCTGGTCGAGCCGCAAAAAGTGGCTGTAGGTTATGTGGCGCCGACAGTGACGACGGGCATGACAGAGCGAATGTCCACCATCTATCAGGAGGTAACTTCGCCCAACCGGCTACGGCGTCTGATCGACAGTATGGGGCTATATCCCGAGGTCAGGAAGCGGGAGGGAGAACAAGAGGCAGTCCGGCAGATGGCGGCGGCGATTACTGTGGACCAGGTCACCGCTCTGGGCGCCACGGCGGCCGCATACCGGATCGGGTATAAGGGCAGCAAACCCTCCGAGACCGCGCAGGTAACCAACCAGATCACCGCCATGTTTATTGAAGAGAATCTCAAGGTGCGCGAGGAGCAATCCTATGGGACCTCCGATTTTATCGAGGGCGAGCTGCAGAAGACGGCGCAGCAGCTTCAAGAGAAGGCAAATGAACTAGCTGAAGTGCGGGCGCGTTATGGTCAGGACCTGCCCGAAGGCGCGCAGTTTCGCCTGCAGGAAGTGGCTGCCCTTGCGGCAGCAATTGCATAATGCGGAGCAACAAATAACCCAGGACCAGCAGCAGAAAGCGGACTTGCAGTCGCTGGCGTCAACCACCGCGCCGACGGTTGACCAAGACTTAGGGGCCCAGAGTGCAAGTGGCAATTCCCAGGCGGACGAGCTGCAAACCAAGTTGAATGCGCTTCGGACCCGCTACGGACCCAATCATCCCGATGTGCGGAAGGCGCAAGCTGAACTGGCTCAGGCCAAAGCCAAGGAAGGTGAGAACCCTGCTCCGAAGACGGCGACCCCGACGGCGCGCAAGATCCACAACCCGGTGATCGATGCCCAATTGGAACAGTTGGACCAGGACATCGAGAAGCAGAAGAGCCTGATCACCCAATTCCAGGCCGCGATCGCCTCCCAAATGGCAGCCCTGCAGACTGTGCCGGCCTATGAGCAAAAGATCGGATTTGTGCAGCGTGATTACGACGCCCTGCAGGACCGGTACAAATCCTGGCTGGGCAAGAAGATGGTGGCGGAAACCGCCAACGCGATGGAGAGCCGGGAAAAGAGCGAACGATTTGTGATCCTTGATTCTGCCCAGGTGCCGGACCGACCGTATTCCCCGAATCGCCCGATCATGATGATCGGCGGGATATTTCTCGGCCTGCTGGTTGGCCTCGGAGTCGCCTTGGCAAGGGAGGCGACGGACGATTCTGTGCGCAATGAGCGCGAAGCCGAAACTCTTCTTGGCACCCAGGTGCTCAGCGGAGTGCCCGAGATACTGAACCCTCAGCAACTTTGGAACAATACCTTGAGAATGTGCGCGGTTGCTGCGGTGACGGTCATAGTTTCGATTGGGCTGGGAATAGGAATCGCCCAAATCAGTGCACGGTTCCTCTAATATGTACCTATCCTTCTATCACCTCAGGGAAGAGCCTTTCCGGCTGACGCCCGATCCGAAGTTTCTGCAGCTCCCGGAGCCGCACCGGGACGCTCTGACGCGGCTGGCGCGCGGTGTGATTGGCCGCAAAGGCCTCATGCTTTTGAGCGGCCCCATCGGTACGGGGAAGACCACAATTCTTAATGGCCTTCTCAGCGTGCTGGCGCGCCGCTATCCCGCCAGACAGCTGCCCACGGCGCTGCTGGTTAACCCCCGGCTGACGCGGGACGAGCTGTTGGAGGCCTTGCTGTTCGAGTTTGAAGTGCCCTGCGGGGCAACTTCCCGGCCCTCCCGGCTTGCGGCACTTGCAGGGTCTCATGTTCAACGCCCTTAGCGGCGGCGGAACCTGCCTGTTGATTGTGGATGAAGCCCATCTCCTGTCGGCGGATGTCCTGGAGGAGATTCGTCTCCTCATGAACACGGACTCCTATCGCGAGAAGCTTCTGCAAGTAATTTTATGCGGCCAGCCTGAACTAACCCAGCTCTTGAACGATCCGGCGACGAAGGCCCTGCGCCAGAGGATTGCGGAACGGGCGACTTTGCGGGCGTTGAGCCAATCGGAAATGCGCATGTATATCTGCGAACGCCTGCGCATCGCTGGATTCGAGCAAGCTGTGCCCTTTACTTCTTCATCGTTCGACCGGATCTACGAGTACACAGGCGGCGTGCCGCGTCTGATTAATATTGTTTGTGACACCTGCCTGAACCTCGGTGCCGAAAGCAAACGCGAGGCAATCGGCGACGACATCGTGGAAGAGGCCGCCGCCCGCCACCAACTGAGTTTGGGTGCGGAAGCTTCGGAGCCGGCCAAAGCGAGGTTGACACCGCTGGAGCTGTTTGGCGACTCTTTGCAGGCTGCGGGTCGAGGAGAATTGTGAGCAAACTGTTTCACAACATGCAGGATGCGGCGCGACAGTCTGCGGAACGGCCGGCGGACAGTCCGGCGCTGGCTGAGTTGCTCGAAGAAGTTGGTGCGGATAGGGAGGTTGTCAGCCGGGCCACAGCGAATGCGCTCCAAGGTTGGCGTCGCCTGGAAATGCTTCCCCTCAAGCGTCCTTTCTTGCTGGCAAGTGATGAGACTCCTTCCACGCACGGCGCGTTTGAGGCCTATCGTGCGCTTCGCACCAAGCTTATCCGCTTTCAATCAACAGAAGGGGTGCGCTCCGTGGTCGTGACCAGCGCGGAAGCGGGCGAAGGTAAGACGGTTTCTGTAGTGAACCTTGCATTGTCGCTGGCGCAGCTTCCCAGCCAGCGGGTGCTGCTCGTCGATGCCGACCTTCGGACCTCGGGACTGAGTTCGGCAACCGGCGCAGTGGAAGCCTCCCGGGCTGGCGGATGTCCTGGCTGGGGAAGCGGCCTTTGAAACTGCTCCCATGTCGACCAGTGTGCCAAACCTCTACATCGTGGGAGCCGGCGAGGCCAAGAAACCGGCGGGGGACTTGTTTGCCGGTCCCAGGTTCAGGGATTTCCTTGGCTGGTGCAACGAAACTTTCAGCATGATCATCGTGGATTGTCCACCGATCATCGGTCTGGCCGACTTCGACGTTGTGGGAGCCGCCTGTGATGCAGTGCTGGTGGTGGTGCGAGCGCGGAGAACAAAGCGCGAGGTCTTAAGCCTGCTCGCGCCGCATCTCCAAGGCAAGAAGTTGCTCGGGGTGCTTTTGAACGGGCAGGAACGGCAGCACCGCAAGACGCACTATGGTTACTACTATTCCAAAATCGGCCAAAAAGGATAGTACGGTCAGCGGTGGTTATGGTAATGCGGGCGGCGCAAGCGGACGCTTCGCAGTCCTTCAGGATGAGTGACCATGTATCCGAATCTTAAACTGCAGATATTTAAATCGGGTATTCGCCAGAACCAGATTGCGAAGGACTTGAAGTTCGCCGAAAGCCAGTTGAGCAAGATCATCCACGGGTACCGCGAACCCTCCGCAGATGAACGGCATCTTCTCGCCATGTATTTGCGAGTGGATGAGTCGTGGTTGTTCGAGCGGTACGACAACGTTTCTCCTCCTCAGGCGGCTTTTTTCTCGGCCATGCGCGGAGAGAAAAATGGCGGCAGTTAGGACCCTTGCGGTGGCCGCTGAGGACAAACCTGCCTCCATCGCGATTCGGGATTTCCATCCCAAAGTTGCCGCTGAATGGGACCAATTTGTAGCTTCAAGTCCGCAAGGCACGCCGTTTCATTCCACGGCTTGGATGCGGGCCCTCGAACGAACTTTTGACTACGAAAACCGGTCCTTCTACAGCGAGAGGGCGGGCAAGATCACCGGTGTGCTGCCGCTGTTTCTGATTTCCAACTGGATCGTCGGGCGTTGCCTGATTTCCACTCCCTTCGCGGACTACGGAGGTATTTGTGCGGAGGATGAGGAATCGGCGGACGCCTTGGTTGCGCACGCTGTGGAGGCCGGCGAGGCGGAAAAGATCGACTTCCTCGAGTTGCGCCACAAGATGGGAAAACCGCGTCCGGAATTCTACGTCAAGGATTTATACGTGTCGTTCGCGACAGACCTGGCGACGGAACCCGAGGCCCAGTTGAAACGCCTGCCGCGCGACACGCGTTACATGATTCGCAAGGGAGAGAAGGCGGGGCTGGAACTCCAGCATGGGCTGGAGCAGTTGCCGGATTTTTACCGGTTGTTCACGCTTAACTGGCGCCGATTCGGTACGCCTGTCTTTTCGCCGCAGTGGCTGGAGGCTTTGGTTCAGGAGTTCCAGGGCAGCGCCAGCCTGGTGATGGCGCGGGCCAACGGGCGGCCGGTGGCAGGCGTGTTCTCATTCGTGTTGCGCGATACTTTGTTTCCCCATTACTCCGGTGCGGCGCCGGATGCCAATGCGCTGGCGGCGAATAACTTCATCTATTGGGAGCTGATGAAGAGTGCGATCGAGCAGGGGATCCGGCGCTTTGACTTTGGCCGCAGCAAGCAGAACACCGGGGCTTACAAATTCAAGTCCGCCTGGAATATGCAGGTGGATCCCCTGCAGTATCAGATATGCATGATCAGGCGGAGAAGTCCTCCCAACTTCTCTCCCGCGAATCCCAAGTTTGCGCTGGCCGCCAACCTGTGGAGCCGCATGCCGTTGAAAGCGACCACGTGGTTGGGGCCCCACGTTGTACGCTGGTTTCCATGATGATCGTAGGCCACAATCTCGCATGCCATGCAGATCCTCTTCCTGACCCACCGCCTTCCCTACCCACCTGACAAGGGCGAGAGGATTCGTGCGTTTCATGAGCTTCGTTATTTGGCCGCCCGGCATGAAGTTGATCTTTATTGTTTTGCCGACTCACAGGAATGCGCCGGGAACCAGCGGTTCCTGCAAGATATGTGTCGCAGCATCTATGTGGAAGTCCCCGGCAAGCCAATCCGGTTCTTGCAGGCTGGGGTGAACTTCGTTACCGGAAAGCCAATATCGTTCGGATTTTTTCATTCCCGCAAGTTCAAGAGAAAGTGCGGCAGGCGCTGTCCCGCTGCAATTACGACGTTATTTTTGTTTACAGCTCTTCGATGGGCCAATCGGTTCCGCGGCCTGCTCCCGCGCCCGTTGTGGTCGACTTCGTGGACGCTGATTCGCAGAAGTTCCGCCAATATGCCGCCCGATCTGGTCCTCTCCGCCGCTGGCTGCATACTCGCGAAGCCCGGACGGTTGCCGCTGCGGAACAGTCGCTGGGACACATGGCCGCGCTTTCGTTTGCCGTGACGGAGCACGACGCGAGGGAGCTTTGCGGGGGCAACGCAGACGGATTCAAGGTCGAAGTCGTTTCCAACGGAGTGCAGGTCCCCGATTCCTCGGCAATCGAAGAGCAGAGTAAATTCCGTGACTTGCGGCCGTTTGCGTTGTTCGTTGGGACCATGAGCTATCCGCCAAACTCCGACGCGGCCGCGTACTTCGCCCGGGACATTCTTCCGCTGGTCCGTAAATTCCACCCCGATCTGAAGTTTGTGATCGTGGGCCGCGATCCCGATCGCCGGGTTCGAGAGTTGGCTGCCATTCCTGGTGTTTTCGTTGTGGGCGCCGTGCCCGATGCCTTTGACTACTTCCGCAATGCGGAGGTGTCGGTTGCGCCCTTCCGGATTTCTCAGGGCTTCCACAACAAAATCGCGGAATCGTTGGCGGTTGGAACTCCGGTGGTCACCACCATCCGGGCGATGGCGGGCGTCGGGCTGTCGGAGCGCGAAGGGCTTTTCGTTGCCGATACGCCGGAGGCCTTTGCGGATAGGGTGAGTGCGGTGTTGAACGACCAAGGCTTGCGGCGTGAGCTGCGCAACGGGGCAGCGAGCGTGCGAAAGCGTCTGAGCTGGGAGACCCGCCTGGGCAGGATGGAGGAGTTGATCGTTCAGGCCGTCGCTAAGCGTGCCCATTCACGCGAGCTGGTCACGGAAGCCTAGTGCCATGACGAGAGCATCCACCTCAATCCGGGAAGGAAAGGACTCAGCGGATTCGACGCGTGATTCATCGCCCACCTCGCGCCAGAACGGTGGCGCGATGGATGGTCTGGTGCGGCCCTTGCGCATCATGCATGTCTTCGATCGCCTGGATGTCGGGGGCACGGAAAAAGCGGTGATGAAGCTGGTGAGAGGTTTGGAGCCAGGATTGTTCGAGCACTATATCTGCACGCTCCGCGGGGCATCCGCTGCGGCTGACGAATGGGCTGCCGGGGTTCCGGTGCTGCACGCCGGACAAGAAGGGGAGGAGTTTCAGTTCAATGTTCCTCGTCTGGTGCGGGTCATGAGAACGGTTCGCCCCGCGATCGTACATTCCCGCAATTGGGGCGGCATTGAAGCGGTCGTCGCCGCGCGGTTTGCTGGCGTTCCGGTTGTGGTGCACAGCGAACACGGATATGAGCTGGACATGCGGTCAGGTCTGCCATTGCATCGGCGGTTATTGCGGCATGCTGTGTACCGGATGGCCGGTGCGGTGGCTACGGTGACAGAAGAATTGCGCGATTATCATGCGCGGCAAGCTTGGTGGGATCCTGCGGCGGTCAGCGTTCTTTACAACGGAATAGACGGACAAGAGTTCTGTCCGCAGCCCCAGGTGCGCGATGCCGTGCGCCGCCGGCTGGGTGTTCCGGCGGATGCGCTGGTGGTCGGCTGGGTGGGACGAATGGTGCCTCTCAAGGACCTCACGACCTTGCTGAAGGCGGCCGAAGCGCTGGTGCCGGAAACGCCAAATCTTCATGTCATCCTGGTGGGCTCAGGGTTCGGAGTTGTCCCGCCTTCAGGACTACGTCGCCCATTCGCCGCAACTGACGGGACGGGTTGTCTTCCCGGGGACAGTGGACTGCGTGGCCGATCTGCTCAACGCTATGGACATTTTTGTGCTGCCCACTCTCATGGAGGGCATGTCTAACACTCTGCTGGAAGCGTTGGCGGTTGGCCTTCCCGTCGTGGCAACCCGGGTTGGAGGCAATCCGGAAGTTGTGGCCGACGGGGTGTGCGGATATCTTTTCCCGCCGCAGGATGTGCCGGGATTAGTTAGCCAATTGAGGACCTTGCTGCGGGACCCGCGACTGCGAACCGAATTTGGACGGGCCGCACGAGAGCGGGCACTGCGGCACTTCAGCCTCGAAGGCATGCTGCGGCGTTATCGCGATCTGTATCTTGATTTGGCCATGCGCCGGCGGTCGGCTGTGGCGGCAACGACCTATGTGCGGAATTAGCGGCATCTTCGAATTCGATCAGTCCCGCACGGTCGAGCGGGAGACCGTGCATCGCATGAACGAGACGTTGCGCCATCGCGGTCCTGATGACGAGGGCATCTTCATTGACCGGGGCGTTGGTTTGGGACACCGGCGGCTAAGCATCATTGACGTCGCCGGAGGTCATCAGCCGATCGGCAACGAGGACGGAACTATCTGGGTGATGTTTAATGGCGAAATCTATAACTACGAAGCCCTCCGCCAGGACCTGCTTTCTCGTGGCCACAAATTTACGACCCGGTCCGACACCGAGGCCATCGTCCACTTGTATGAGGAATATGGGGAAGAGTGCTTCGCGAAATTGCGAGGCATGTTCACCATTGCGATTTGGGACAGCAATCAACGCCGCATGGTGCTGGCACGTGATCGCGTCGGGAAAAAGCCGCTTTACTATTTTGCGGACCGCAATCGCTTTATTTTTGGTTCCGAACTGAAGGCGGTTCTGGCCGCCGATGGCGTGCCGCGCGCCATTGATCCCCTGGCGGTGTGCGATTACTTTTCCCTGTCCTACATCCCGGCGCCGCGGACCATCTACCGCAGCGTACGCAAGCTGTTGCCGGCCCACTATCTTGTGGTGAGCGCTGCCGGTTTGCGGGAGGTCCCGTACTGGCGGCTGTCGTTTGCCAATGTGCAAAACCATACCGAAGCGGAATGGTGCGAACTCATACGCGAGCAGCTTTGCGAAGCAACCCGAGTGCGGCTAATGAGCGAGGTGCCGCTGGGCGCATTTCTCAGCGGAGGCGTGGACTCTTCTTCCATCGTGGCCATGATGAGCGGGATGATGGACCGCCCGGTGACCACCTGCTCGATCGGCTTCAGCACCCAGGAGTACGACGAATCGCCATACGCGCGCCAGGTCGCTTCGCAATTCAAGACGAACCACCACGAGGATGTGGTCGAGGTCCAGGCGCTGGATGTGCTCGATAAACTGGCCTGGCACTACGATGAGCCGTTCGCCGACTCAAGTGCTGTGCCGACTTACTATGTTTCCAAGATGGCCCGCCGGCAGGTCACGGTGGCGTTGGGAGGTGACGGCGGAGACGAGAACTTTGCCGGCTACCGTCGCTACATGTTTGACCGCATGGAGAACCGGATGCGGAGCCTTGTGCCCGCGCCGGTACGGCGCACCGTCTTCGGACCATTGGGCCGGTGGTATCCCGGACTGGCGTGGGCGCCGCGTCCCTTGCGCGCCAAGGCGACCTTTCAGTCGCTGTCGCGATCGCCGTTGGAGGGTTACTTCAATTCCATCTCGGTGTTCAGGCCCGACGAGAAGGCGCTGTTGTTCACCCGGGACTTCCAGCGGCAGCTGGCCGATTACGACTCGCTCGACGTGCTCAGGAAATATTACGAGGAGGCGGACACGACCGACCCGCTGTCCCGCATCCAGTACGTCGATATCAAAACCTATTTGCCGGATGACATTCTGACCAAGGTGGACCGCGCGAGCATGGCGGTTTCTCTCGAACTCCGTGCTCCCATACTCGACCACCAGTTCATGGAACTGGTGGCTTCCATTCCGTCGGATTTGAAGCTGCGCGGCAGCACCGGAAAGTACATCTTTAAGAAGGCCATGGAGCCCCTGCTGCCGCACGACATCTTGTACCGTCCGAAGCAGGGATTTGCGATTCCGGTGGATCGCTGGTTCCGCGGCGAGCTGAAAGAGATGGCCCACGATCTGGTCATCGACCGGAATCAGGATGGTATTCTCGATCGCAACTACTTATCCATCATCTGGAAACAGCATCAGGCCGGCAGGTTCGACCGTTCGGCCTACTTGTGGACTGTGCTGATGTTCCGCAAGTGGCAGCAAGTATTTCAGGCCTAGCGAAGAACTCATGAGCGGAATTTACGGCATCTGCGAACCCGGCGTTCAACTCCAGCCCCGCGAACTGGAGCCGATGTCCGTGGCCATGCGACCTGAAGCAGGAACCAGACGATCGGTGGCGAGGGAGCATTGCTGGGCGCAGCGCCGGGCTTGGATGCCGCGTCGGTTGACGCGGCGCATGGTTCGCTGGTCGCGGTTGATGCGGATTTGTGCAACTCCAGCCAGTTGTTCGCGGAGCACGAGAAATCGCATGGAACCGGTATCAGCTCCACCGCAGAGCTGATTGCACTTTTGTATGCGCAATACGGCTTGAATTTTGTTGAGAAGCTGGAGGGCGCGTTTGCGCTGGCAGTGTGGGATCCCCAACATCAGCGGCTGGTGCTGGCCATCGATCGATTTCGGTTTCAAGACGCTGTACTGGTCCCGCGAGGGCGCGAGAATCCTGTTCGCCTCGCAGCTCAGTGCGGTCGCAGGCGTGAAGCAGCATGCCGAAGTTGATCCGGCCGCGGTCATGCAGTTCCTGATTCACTCTGTCGTGCCGGCTCCTCTCACGATCTACAAGGGGATCGAGCGGCTGGAGCCCGGCACCCTCCTGATCTACGAACGACAGCAGACGCGAAAGACGCGCTATTGGGACTTGAACTATGAGGAGTCCCGCAACGGCAATGTCGCTGATTGGTCTCAGGAACTTCGCGAGACCATGCGGCAGGCCGTCCATTCGCACCTCGACGGTTGCGAGCCCGGGCGCACGGGAGCGTACCTGAGTGGAGGGACCGACAGCAGCAGTGTGTTGGCGTTCGGAAGCGAGCGGCAATCGCCGTTCAATACGTTTTCCATTCACTTCGAAAATCCGCGATACGACGAGATAGGATTTGCGCGCACCGCGGCGGAGCATTTCCACGCCCATCATCACGAAAAATGTTTGCAGGCAAGCGATGCTGCTGAAGCCATCCCCAGAATCATCGAGTACTATGAGGAGCCCTTTGCCAACTCGTCTGCGATCGGCGCCTATCACTGCGCGCGATTGGCTCGTGAAAGCGGCGTTGATGTGCTGCTGGCGGGAGATGGCGGCGATGAGCTGTTCGCCGGAAATGAACGCTACGCCGCGGACAAGAAGTTTGCGCTATATCACTCGATTCCTGCGGTTCTGCGCAATGGAGCTGATCAAGCCAGCCGCAAGGCTTCTGCCGCAGATTGGCCCACTTTCATTTCCGGCCCGTTACATTCGCCGCGCAGAAATCCCTAATCCGCAACGGATGTTGTCCTATGGCTTTTTCCGGACAGCGGAGGGCGAGGCGGCATTCGAGCCTGATTTTCTTGCGCAGGCGCGGTCCGAAACCGCGTTCGACATCGCCCAGGCGCACTTTGATTCGGCGCCGCATGCCAGCTCGGAGTTGAACCGCCTCCTCTATCTGGACGTCAAGATGACGCTGGCGGACAACGACATCAGGAAGGTCACGGGGACCGCGGAACTGGCGGGTGTTCGGGTTCGTTATCCCCTGTTGGATCGCCGCTTGGCGGAACTCTCTGGCCGGATTCCATCAAACCTCAAGCTGAAAGGGTTTGAGAAGCGCTACATCTTTAAGCAAGCCATGAAGGGCATCCTGCCGGATCGCATACTTTACAAGAAAAAGCATGGATTTGGGGTCCCGGTCGGCTACTGGATGCTGCACGATCCGGAGATGAAATCGCTCGCGGCCGTTCTGGACGAACCGCAAGCTCGCCAGCGCGGCTATTTCCGGCCGGACTTTCTGTCGCGCATGCAGGAACTCAATCGCACCCATCCTGGATACTACGGCGAGGTGTTATGGGTCCTGCTGGTGCTGGAACTTTGGCACCGTCAGCACCGGGACCATGCCGCTGGAGAGTCCGCAGCCTGTGGAGTTGGAGCCGTACGTGCAAGCTGAACCTGAGAAGCAACCCGCTGCTGGAGACTGGCGCCACATGGTCGCGGCCGGTCTATACCAGACCGGTCTGTTGCGGGCGCTGCAAGCGGTATCGCGCCACTGCGAGTTGGCTTCCGAGAATGGCGGCGGCGAGCGGTTGCGAAGAGTGCGGCAACCGAAATATGCCGTATTGGGGTATCACAGCGTTGGAAGCCACAGCCTGCCACTATATTGCAGGTTGCCGAAGCAGGTTTTTGCCGAGCAAATGAAGTACATCAAACGCAATTATCGCGTTATTTCCCTGCGCCAGATGGTGGAGGAGCTGCACGACCCGAAGCCGCAGAGACAGAGCGTGGTGGTCACGTTCGACGATGGCTATCTGGGAACGTACATCGACGCTTTTCCGGTCCTGAAAGAGTACGCGATTCCGGCGACGGTGTACCTGATCGCCGCTTCGATCGAAAGTGGCGAACCGGCCTGGTATGACCGGATCTTCTTGCGATTTCAGCGGGCCGCTTCGGAAGTGACCGTAACGTTGGAAACCCGAAAGACCTTTCGGTTGACCGATCTTGCCAGCCGTGTGGAGGCTGCGACCGCCGTCGTCTCGTACTTGCGAACTCTACCCGACGAAGAACGTCAGCGCTGGTGTGAATCTCTGGCGGAAGCGATACCGTTGCCGGCCGAAGAGCTGCGCGGCTCGATGATGAATTGGGACCAGGTTCGAGAGATGCAGGCCGCCGGGATCTCGTTTGGCTGTCATACAATGACGCATCCGGTCCTGAGCCGCCTCACACCCGATGCTGTTCAGCGGGAAGTCGCCGAATCAAAATGGTTGATCGAACAGCGCCTGGGCATCCAGGTGGACGATTTCGCATTTCCCTTCGGTAAGCCTTCCGATTGTGGAGCGATTGGGGCGAGCGCTCTATCGGCTCTCGGGCTTCGCACTGCGATGACCACAGTTGTGGGCGTCAATGAGCCCGGGGCAGACCCGTTTCGGCTGCGACGGATGGTTCAAGGGGAAGAGCCTTCCATCGCGATGTTCGCGTACCGTTTGCAGCGGCTATTCTTTCGCCCAGGGCACGAGGAGGCAACGGCACTAGCCGGCCAGGCCGCTGCCTAGCCGGTTATCAGGTATTTATGGCGATCCGTGACACTCTCGTAATTGCGATCATTCTGTTGGCAGCGCCGGTAACGCTGTTCAACCCCTACTTCGGCATTTTGATGTGGACGTGGATCGCCTACTTCAATCCGCATCGCTATGCGTGGGGCGCCGCCCGGTACGGATTTTTCCAGCCCGCCATCATTATTGCGGTTCCAACTTTGGTCGGGGTGTTGTTCGCGCCGAAAAATTCCCGCATTTTTACCCGCGAGACGATTGTCCTGGCGGCGATGTGGTTCTGGTTCGGCTTCACCACCTTCTACATTTCTCTTGTGCCTGAATTTGCCGGACACACGGCGGACGCTTTCATCCACTTGCAGGAAGTCAGCAAGATATTGCTGATGACCTTCGTCACCATCCTGCTGGTCAATACCCGTAAGAAATTCCGCCTTCTGGTGCTCGTCATCCTGGGAAGCTTCGGGTTCAGGGCATTGGTCGTGGCGATTTGGTATCTCCGCACCGGCGGCCAGTTCATCGTCTGGGGACCGGAGGGTTCGTTTCTTTACGATAACAACGATTTCGGGCTGGCCTTGAACATGACCATCCCCATGTTCTTCTTCATGGCCCGTGCTGAACCGAAGTTGTGGATGCGCGTCGGACTCCGGTTTCTGATGGTATGTGTCGTCATCTGCGTAATCGGGACGTATTCGCGAGGCGCCATGGTTGGCCTGGCGACGGTCACGCTTGCCCTTATCGCGAAATCGCGGCAGAAGGTGCTTGGCCTGGGTTTCGTCGCGGTCGCCGTGGTGTGCGTTTTGACGTTCACAACGAACATATGGCGGGATCGCATGAGGGACTTCATGCAGGGCAACCTGGATGCGTCGGCCTACTCGCGACTGGTCGCCTGGGGCGGAGGATTCAACCTGGCCCTGCAGTATCCGATAACCGGAGGCGGCTTCGATGTGTTTACCGACGAAGGCATATTTCCCGAGTTCGTTCCTCCCAGCCTGAGAAACGCCTTATACAGCAAGGTGCATCACCTGCATAGCTCGCATAGTATTTATTTTGAGATGCTGGGGGAACAGGGATTCGTCGGACTGGGGCTGTTCCTATTTCTTCTTTTGTCGTGCTTCTTAAGTATGCGGGGACTTCGCAAGCAGATAAAGATCTACCCGCAAGCGGAATGGGCCGAACCGTATACCCACATGTTCGAGGTCACGTTACTGGCTTATATGGTGAATGGCGCAACTCTCGGCCGCGCCTATTTCGACTTTTTTTACCAGATTGTTGCTCTGGTCATCCTTCTTAAGATACTGGTGACTCCGGATCTGCAAGCGGCCACGCACGGAAGAGCCGCAGGTGGAGACCTTGGAAGTTGTGGCGGCATAGCAAGATTGGGTTGCGCGGATGTCGATCTGTTCTGGAATAGCGATTCTGTTGCAAGCCGCGTTTCTGCGGCTGGATTGTACAAAGGAGAAAAGGTTGCGAAACCTCGGGGTCCTGGTAGTACTTGGCGTTCTGATGTTGCCGTGCGCGCAGGTGTGCGCACAGGAGAGGAGTTGGAAAACCGATAAGGTAGCCCGTGGGTCAACCAGCTCGATTGCTTTGGACGCAGACCAGAACATCCACCTTACCTATTTGACCAAGGATGCCAAGATGTTCTACGCCTTGCGGCCTGCCGGGGCGTCGAAGTGGTTTTTCAAACCGGTGATCGAATCCACCCACGCCAACACCAATGTCTATCCCCGGGTGGCGGTCGATAAGCAGGGCAGACCGCATTTGTGCGTGTCTTTTGGAACGCTGATGTATGTCACCTTAAGCAAGACCAATCGCTGGGTGACGCAGCAGGTGGATCCAGGTTCGGGAATCATTTCTTATCACTGTTCGATCGCGGTCAGCGCTGAGGGGGTGCCGCACCTGGGCTGGTATCACGAATATCTGCCGGGCGGAACGCAATACAGCCACTTCCGGCATGCCGTACTGGAAGATGGGGCATGGATGGCGCGCTCGGTGGACGGCGGCATCGCTGGTAAGTGGAGCTCGATGGTCGTCGATTCCAAAGGATTTCCGCATGCCAGCTACAGCCAGTTTGCTCACGGAGGCGACCTCGACTACGCGGAATGGGACGGCACGAATTGGCTCATCACTACCGTCGATTCATCGGAGAACGCGCACAGCTACCGGGGCTTCGACAATAGCCTGGCGTTGTGGCCCGACGGCTCGGCGCACATCAGCTACTTTGACGGCAGGACGTTGAAGTATGCCCATCAGGTGAAGGGGAAGTGGGTGGTGGAGAAGGTTGATGCGGTCGCCCCCGGTTACGACTTCTACGGTGGCAGTACGACGCTGCTCCGGGACAGCCACGACAATCCACATATCGTTTACGGCGATTTTGGCGTGATCAAGCATGCCTTTTGGGACGGCAAGAAGTGGCAGATCGAGAATGTCGTTTCGGGTGCGGTGCAGCAATACGACAATGTCGACGCGGCGATCGGCCCCGATGACACTCTGTACGTGAGCTATCCCGATCCCGACGACGGGTTCGTCAAGATTGCCACGGGCAGATTGACAGCGGGCGCTCAAGTGACGAAGAAGTAGTCCCCAGGCTGAACGACTCGACATCGGGGTGAGAGGGGTTGGTCACAGCAACACATTCCGGAGCGGCAACTGGGTGTGTGCTCCACGTCCTGGACCACTCCTGGCCGGTCATGAGCGGCTACAGCATACGCAGCCGAAACCTGGTTAGCGCCCAACACAGGCTTGGCCAGCCCATTCTGGTGGTCACCGGGCCCCTGCATGAACTCGACGATCCCACCGCCTCGGAGGTTGCGGTGGACGGCGTCTTATACAAGCGCACGCGGATCGCCGGCGTCCTGGCGGGCCGCGCGCTCCGAGAGCATTGGCCCGTGCTGCGCGAGTGGGAGACGGTGCGGCTCTTACGGAATCGCATTTTGCAACTGATCGACAGCCAGCCAGTGTCCATCGTGTATGCTCACTCTCCGGCTTTGTGTGGACTTGCCGCTTTGCAGGCGGCGGGCCGCAGAGGCTTGCCGTTTGTGTATGAGGTGCGGGCCTTCTGGGAAGATGCTGCGGTGGACCAGAAACGTACCCGGGCTGCTTCGTTGCGCTATCGGTTGACCCGCGGGCTGGAAACCTACGTCGCGCGCAAGGCAGACGCGGTCGCCGCCATCTCGCAATCTCTGCTCGATGACCTGCGCCGCCGCGGACTTCCGGCGGAGAAGTTGTTTCATCTGCCCAACGGGGTCGATGCCGATGTCTTCGCGCCCGTCCCACGAGACGTGCATTTGGCTGAGGAACTCGGTTTGACCGACGAACCCGTATTCGGTTTTTTTGGCTCGTTATACCGCTACGAGGGCGTTGCCTGGCTGATTCGTGCAGTCAGCGAGTTATACTCTCGCGGAAGCCGGTTCAAGGTGCTGATTATCGGCAGTGGGGAAGACCAAGAGGCGATCGACAATGCAATCCGCGAATGCGGTGCGGCGGGATATGTTCGTACCCTCGACCGCGTTCCTCACGACGAGATAAGGCGCTATTACTCGCTTGTGGACGTCATGGTGTTTCCCCGGCTGAGCGTGCGCCTGACGGAACTGGTTACGCCGCTGAAGCCGCTGGAGGCCATGTCGCTGCAGAAAGCGGTGCTGGCGAGTAATGTGGGCGGTCACCGGGAGCTGGTGGAACATGATCGCACCGGTTTGCTTTTCCGGCCCGAGGACATCGCTGATTTCTGTCATCAGGCGGAGCGGCTAATCGGCTCGCCTGTCCTGCGCCGGCAACTCGGGGAACGTGGTCGCGAGATGGTTTTGCGCGATAAGGACTGGAAGGTACTGGCGCGGCGCTATCAGGCAGTTTACGACTTCGTTACGCAGCAGCGTGGCGGCGAGGTGAAATTCCTGCCGCAGTCGGCGGTCGGTCCTTGCAATAGCTAGTGGGAGGGAAACCTGATTCCTGCGGCTCAAAACTTCGGTCTTCGAAGCCGGCTGTACGACTGGCTTGCCGCGTCGGATCCCTTTGAGCCATCCGATGTCATCTTTGTCCTCGCCGGCCGGGAATGTCGCAAGCGCTTCGCTCTTTCGTTGTTGCGGGAAGGCTGGGCCCCCACATTGCTGCTCAGCGTTGGCCGGTTCGAGATACGCCGCTTCGCAAGCCTGGAGCTGCCGGCGTCCGTGGATCTGCTTGCCCTCGCCTCCAGCACCGAGCCCCGGCGCCGGCATTACTTTGTGACCGTCGCCTCCGGGACCGCAGAGGCGCAACGAATTGGCGTTGGCCGGTTCGGCACCTTAAGCGAGATTCGGACGTTTTCCGATTGGCTGCGGGCCCATCGTCTTGTTCGGTCGGCGACGATTGTCAGCAGCGGTTTTCATCTCAAGCGAATCCGTATGTGTTGCCGCGGCCTGGTCGATGAGAGTACAAGACTCAGCTTTGTCTCCGTCCCGGATGAGGGCCGGTATTTGCGCGCGCACTGGTGGCGCGATCCGAACTCGCGGAAGCTGCTGTTGTCCGAACTCGTGAAGATAGCGGTTTATCGGTTGCTTGGTTGGAAGCTGCTTCGACGACCCCGGACTGCCGTCGGCGATAACGATAACGCGCTGGAAGTGCATCGTGGGAAGTGGAGCGTGAGATAAGTTTGGCGTTGCTGACCCCAAGGAGAGAGTACTTGTCGACTTCCCCTTCGTCGACGCCCGTTTCCACGGCGGAACCCGCTCTCGGAGAACAATACCAGGCGACAAGCCTGTGGGTCCGGCCGCTCCTTGGGTTGGCACTGGCCGGGGTCGTCACCTTCGTTCTGCTCCGTTCGACCGTCGCTTCCATGGTCACCATCTGGTATGGCAGCAGTACCTATTCCTACGGTTTTGTGATTGCTCCCATATCGGCATTTCTGGTCTGGCGGCGTCGGGCGCAACTGAAGGCCCTCCATCCCAGCCCGTCGCTGATCGGGCTAGCGCTGGTGTCACTTTGCGCTGCGATTTGGGTCGCCGGCAACATTGCCGATGTTCAGATCGCCCAACAGGTCGCTTTCATAGGGTTGCTCGATGCATTGGTCTGGACGTTCCTGGGAAGCAGGGTCGTGCGCCTTCTGCGATTTCCGCTGCTCTTCCTTTTCTTCATGGTACCCACCGGGGAAAGTCTGGTCGGGCCCCTCCAGCAACTCACGGCGGCCTTTACGGTGAATGCGGTTCGACTCTCCGGCATCCCCGCGGTCCAGGACGGTTTTGTCATCTCGACTCCTTCGGGAGACTGGAGAATTGCGGAGGCGTGCAGCGGGATTCGATACTTGACGTCCTCGATCGTGGTCGGGGTCTTGTTCGCGGGCGTGGCGTTTCGCAGTTGGAAGCGGCGTATTCTCCTGGTACTAATTTCGGTCCTGGTGCCCGTCCTGGCCAATGCGCTTAGGGCCTATCTCATCGTAGTTGTTGCCTATATCAGTAATAATCGAATCGCTGCGGGAATAGACCACGTGGTTTACGGCTGGCTTTTCTTTTCCCTGGTGACGGCGCTGCTGATCGGCCTGGCGCTGGGATGGCGCGAGCCGGAACCTCCGCTGGCACAGCCGGTCCGCAGTTCAAGCGACCCGAACCAGATCACGCTCCAGACCAGCCGCTTGTTGGGGTTCACGGCCCTGGCGATCATCATCGTGGTATCCGCGACTTCCACGGCTGATTTCCTGTGGTCTCGTCCTGCCCCGCCACGGCCGGTCGCCGGACTTTGGTCGGCACCCGAGGGTTGGCTCGGTCTTGCCGCACCCGATCACGAGTGGGCGCCGAACTTTGACAGTCTCGAATCCGAAACATCGGAGACGTTTACCCGCGGCCCGCACGAGGTGTCACTCTACGTCGCTTCTTATCCGGTCAAGCGAGGAGGCGTGGAACTGATTAATGCCTCAAACGCCGTTGGTACATATGGCGAATGGGACTTGCTGTTTAGCAATTATCGCGATATAGTGCTTGCGGGCAGGCAAGTTTCGGTCCCTGAGTACCTGGTGGCGCGTGGCGGTGAGCGTCGAGTTGTATGGATTTGGTACTTAGCGGGCGATCAGGTGACTGCCAGTCCCTATAGAATCAAGTTGCTGCAAGCTGAGTCTCGACTGGCTGGGCGTCCCGGGAGGGTTGCATTGTTTGTAGTCTCAGCCAGTATCAACTCCCAGGCATCTCAAGCGATTGAAGGACTGACCGATTTTGTGGGCGGGATGTCTTTCCCGGGGGTGTCTAATCGGGTGAGGTGATAGAGTCCGGGCAGGCTTAACAGTTCGGCAAGTGAGTTCCCTTTTTATGTGTACGAGTTTGCGCAGTGTCATCGTAGAGTTACTCTTTCTTAGGTGATTGTGCTTTTGTTTCAGATAGATAGAAGTTATTCAATTTGGTATTCGAAGTGCTCTAGTACAGTTGTAGGAAGTAGTGTATAGGTGTACGACACCTATGTGCTTTCAGTGCGCCACCTAAGGGCCGAACTGAGGAGGAACGAAATGGCTGTCCGCAAGCTAGTATTGTGTGCCATTCTGGCGATGTGCCTGGCGATAGTTGTCCCCGCCTCGGCTGGAACCTTGGACTTCATCGGTACCACTTTCAGCTGGCCAGGGAGCCTTGAACTTCAACCCCGGTATAGGAAATGATCTGACCATTGGAGCCGGCAACGGCGGCATGGGCGCGCTGGTTACGGATCTGACGAACAGCCTGTTTATCTGCGGCGGGGACTGCGCAATAACGGGTGGCTACATGACCTTGATGAGCGGCGGAGAAACCAGCGGCTCTGCAGGTGGTGGTTCCTTCACGTATACCTTCGGCGCTGGAGGACAGATTCAGATATTCGGCAGCATCCCCTCCCATAACATTAACTCGGCGCTCATCTTTAGCGCACAGTTCCTGCCCGGCGGGATCTTTACCGGAGCTGGAACCATTGGCTCGTATATCGGCAGCATCAATTTGGCCAGCATTTTTCTGAACCCTAACCTGGGAACGTACAAATATGTCGGCGGTGCCAATGACGATATAAGCATCTCGATCAATCCTGCTTGCGGCAATGGTGGCGCCTGCAATGGATCGATCTTTAATTCCTCTACCACCCTTCAGACCATTCCTGAACCGGCAACACTCTCCGTCCTGGGCGCTGGGTTGTTCGCCTTCGGAGCGGGATTGCGCCGGAAGATGTTGGGCGCTTAAGCCTCCAGCAGGTGATTGGCATTGAAAAAGGAAGGGCTTTGGCCCTTCCTTTTTGTTTGTACTGGGCATGGAATAAGGCCTCGACTGCACCACGGAGCGCCTGTTGACTGCACCTTCGCCCGTCGGACGGAAGGCTTTCCATCCTCTTCGCCAGCAGGTAAGCTATTGTCCGATAGGCCGTTGGGCCATATCGTTCCGGATCCGTGCGAAAAAGTGGGGAGAACCTGCGAGGCTAATTCCCGCTGGCGGGCGACCAGAGACGCATGTGGGCTATTGGAAGGCTAATTGCACTCTCTCTGCATCGGGACGACTTGTGCCGATGCTGGAAAGGAACTCAATCTCGATCCAATCTTGGGTGTGTCAGAACCCTGGTCCCAAGATGACGGGCGGCTATGCTATTTGATTCCCCAGCGTTTATCGCATTTCTCATTCTGGTGGTCGTGGTCTATTGGAGATTGGGCTGGCGCGCTCAGAATGTCTTTCTGCTCGGCGCAAGCTATTTCTTTTATGGCTGGTGGGATTGGCGATTTCTGCTGCTGATGGCCGGCAGCACCTGCATTGACTTCCTGATCGCGAAGAAGCTGGCCACTTTGCAGAATCCAGCGCAGCGGCGGGCCCTGCTGATCTTGTCGTTGGTGGTCAATTTTAGCTTTCTCGGCTTCTTCAAGTATTTCAATTTTTTCATTCAGTCGTTCGCCGGAATGCTGTCTTCGGTGGGTTTCCACAACGTGCCGACGTCACTTCTGCGGATTCTGCTGCCCCCGGGGATTTCCTTCTACACCTTCCAGGAAGTCGCTTATATCGTCGATGTCTATAAAGGGAAGCTGGAGCCTGCGGATTCGCTGGTGGATTATGCTCTCTTCATCAGCCTGTTCCCGCACCTGATCGCCGGGCCGATTCAACGCCCCAATCATCTGCTGCCGCAAGTGCAGCGCGAACGAACGATGGATTGGGACAAGTTCTTCGATGGCTTGATGCTGGTTCTCTTTGGTCTGTTTCAGAAGTGCGTGATTGCCGACAACTGTGCGTTGATTGCCAACTCCGCATTTAACGGTAATTTCGGGGCCTCTACGTTACCGGTCGTGTTGCTGGGCACCTACGCCTTCGCCTGGCAAATCTACGGCGATTTTGCCGGCTATAGTAATATTGCCAGGGGCGCGGCACAACTTCTCGGCTTCCACTTCATGGTGAACTTCCGGCAGCCCTATCTGGCGACCACGCTGCAGGACTTCTGGCGGCGCTGGCACATCAGCCTGAGCTCGTGGCTGCGCGATTACCTCTACATTCCCTTGGGCGGAAATCGCAAGGGCGGGGGTAGGACGTACAGCAACCTGCTTACCACCATGCTGATTGGCGGCTTGTGGCACGGCGCCAACTGGACCTTCGTGATCTGGGGCGGGATTCACGGCGGATGGTTGGCTCTGGAGCGTCTCCTCGGACTGGGCAGGGAGGAGGACGTGCAGTCAAGCTGGGCCGTTACCTGGTTGAAGCGAATTCTGCTGTTCAATCTGGTCTGCCTTACCTGGGTATTCTTCCGCGCAACATCAGTCCATGGGGCCTTTGTTTTCCTGCGCGGGCTAACCAGCCTGGCATGGGAGCCGGAATACTTTACCGCGTTTAAGTTTCTGGCCCTGTTCTCGGTCCCCATGTTCCTGATGGACTTGCGAATGGAGAGAAACGACGAAGAGTATGTTTTCCAGCATGCGTCGCCCTTGTTTCGCACGGCGCTGGGTGTGTCCGCACTGGCGGCGATTGCTTTTTTCTCCGCCAACCAGGCCAACACCTTCATCTATTTTCAGTTTTAGGGATAAATCTTGAGTCGCTATAGCCTGATCCTGCTGACGCTGTGCGCAATCTTCTGCGCCGGGCTGGAGTTCGGCGAGAGATATGCCTTACCGCGGATCGAGGCGATGGACGCACGCATTACCCGAGAGTATGCCGGGGCCGAAGCCATCAGGCCGGTGCCGGGTGAACCTCTCCCCATCCTGATTGTGGGGAACTCCCTGTTGAAGAAGGGCGTCAATCTTTCGCTGCTCAATCAGAAGCTGCGTCCCGACTATTCGGTCACCCGATTTGTCGTGGAAGACACAAATTATCTTGACTGGTACTACGGCTTGCATCGCTTGTTTCTGGAAGGCGCCCGGCCCAAGGCGGTGATCCTGGTGATGAATGCCCGGCAGTTAATAGCGCCGGACGTTCATGGAGACGCCTTTGCCCAGCTCCTGATGGACCGTCGCGACGTTCTCGCCGTCAAGCGGACCATCGCCACCGACAATACCGTTACCAGTAATCTCCTGTTCGCGAACCTCAGCCGGTTTTACGGCTTGCGCAGCGAGGTGCATAAAACCTTCCTGTTGCACATGCTGCCTGACTTCCCCGATTTGGCGGCCAAGCTCCGGCCGCCGACCCCGCCGTTAGCCGCCGACGATGAGATTGACCGCGTGGCAACCAAGCGTCTCAGAGACATTTCAAGCCTATGTTCCCGTTACGGAGCGCAATTCGTTCTCGTTGTGCCGCCCAGCATTACGGCCCGCGACGGCTCGAGCGCCATTCAAACGGCCGGAAACCGCATCGGCGTGCAGGTTTTTGTTCCTTTCCAACCTCAAGAATTGCCCTCGAATCTGTATTCCGACGGGTTCCACCTGAACTACGAGGGCGCCGAAGTCTTTACCCAGGCATTAGGTTCCAGTCTGCCGCAGTTGTTACGGAACGATAACCCTATGCAGTCGGCTGAATCCAATGGGACAGTCCGCGACTCTGGTTTATCGCTCTCGGCGGCCCAGCGTTCCCAATAAGACGGTACAAGGGGTCCAGTGTTGGCAGATCGCGGGCGCGTGGCGGCGGCATCATCAAGAACGTCAACCCTTTCGAACAGATGTTACTTGGCATGAGTTTTAACAGCATCGACAAGGAACTACGGTCCTCGCCACCTCACGCCCAGGGTGCGGGTATGCTTGCGGGGACCGCGCAACTCGGACGCCGCGGCGAAATCATCCGCGTGGTCTGTGCTGCCAGCCTGTTCCTATGCCTCACGGTCTTTCTACAATGGCGGAGTGGAGCGTACTCGGCAGGTTTTTCGGGGCCCGACGAACCCGCCCATTACGTGACTGGCCTGATGGTTCATGATTACTTCCACCGTTGGCCTCCTCCTCCTCCAATGCAATTCGCCGAGGATTTTTACAGCCATTACCCCGAGGTGGCTATAGGGCACTGGCCACCGCTCTTCTACGCCATGCAAGCTATTTGGATGTCGGTTACCTCGACCTCGCGCTCATCGGTGCTGGCCTTGATGGCTGTTTTCACAACCCTCCTGGCCTTTACTGTCTACAGGTTCATCCGCATGGAGTTTGGGGAGGTGGCCGGTCTGGCGTCGGGAGCATTAGTGATCTCCATACCGCTCATTCAGCGATACAGCGCGCAAGTGATGGCCGAGGTTCCTGTTGCTTTGTTCTGCCTGTGGGCGGCGCTTGCCTTTGGGCGATATCTTGAGACGGGAGAATGGCGCTTTTCGGCCTGGTTTGGCGTGTTTGCGTCCCTTGCGATCCTGACCAAGGGCACCGCATTCGCAGTTCTGCTGGTCGTGTTCGCACTTGTTCCTCTCCGCCGACTGCGGTGGCTGGCGCGCCCATCGTTTTGGATCGCGCCCGCAATTGTGATCGCGCTTTGCGGTGTGTGGTACCTGTTCACCGTAGGCATGGTGCAAAACACCCTTGGAGAGAAACTGAGCTTGCGGTTCGTCCTGAAGGCAATATCGTGGAACGGGTGGCAACTCGCACGCATATTGGGCGTCGCGCTATTGCCGGTGGTGCTTCTCGGGATGGCGGTTAAGCTCATCCGGCCGCAGCCGAAGGAAGCGCGGTGGGTCGCGCTCGGAATGCTCATCTTAGGGGTTTGGCTTTTCCAGTCCATCGTGCCGGCTGGTCTGGTTGATCGCTACCTCTTGACCGCGGCGGCTCCCCTCGCGATGTTCCTCGTTGCCGGAGCAGCCTGGCTGGCGGCTCGTTTGCCCCCCGGCTCGGTCAATGTCAAGGCCAAGGCAGTTGCTATAGCGGTGGTGATTGCTGTTACTTTGCCCTGACCACGTTCTATGTTCCGAAGTTCACACCCGGACCGTTCCGTCAGGTGGTTGAGGATCTCCTGGCTCGTCCTGATTTGCGCGAAGCAGTCTTGCTGGTTTCGTCTCAAGATTATGGCGAAGGTAGATTTATCGCCGAAATGGCGATGCGTGAACACCGTCCCGGCCACATCGTGCTACGCGGCAGCAAGATGCTGGCAGAAGGGGACTGGTTCGGCTTCGAGAACACGTTGTTGTATCCGTCCAACGACCAGGCGATGCGCTTTCTGGACGACATACCGGTCACGATCGTTGTTTTGCATCGAGGCGGGGGTGGTACAGTGCATCCAGACTACGTTCAGCTTGTCGAACTGATCCGGGAGCACCCTACAATGTGGGAGTCTCTCGGAACGTATTCTGGAGGAGAGGCCGCCGGTGGGCCTGCGGACGAAGTGCAAGTTTATCGATATCGAAATCACGCCGGTCCTCGAGTCGGGAAAATCAGGATAGATCTAAATCGCATGCTCGGACGCTCGATCGAGAGGTGAACGCCGTTACAGGATGAGCTAGAGCCGGATCTTCGGCGGCATTGCGAAACGACTGCAGCCGCATGGATGCCTGGCATTTCAGCCGCTTCGGTCTGGCCTGGGCCGGGTCGGCTCACTTAGGGTATCCGGATAAGAGTATATGCGCCATTCGTCTAAAGATGTCTCGCACAAATCGAGATGGGGAGACCTCGCCTGTCTGCTGCTCCTCACGGTTGCGGTGGTTATCCTCTTTAAGACTTCTCCCGTGCAGGGGGATTTCTGGTGGAGCGATGCCCCTCGGCACGCCATGGACGGCACGTTCTATTACGACATGGCTCACGCCCTGCCGATCCACCACCTGAAGCAATGGGCCATCGACTACTACCTGCAGTACCCTGCGGTAACGGCTTTGACCTATCCGCCACTATTTGCACTGGTGGAAGCGGGATTCTTCGGTATTTTCGGGGTATCGCACACCACGGCCCAATTGACCGTAGCTTTCTTCCTGCTGCTGACGGCATTCGGTGCTTATTTCCTGGCGCGACGCTGGATGGGCCGCGTCGCTGCACTGGCGACGGCGCTGCTGTTTATCGGCACTCCCGTCATGGCGCTCTGGGGAAGGCAGGTGATGCTGGAAATCCCAACCTTCGCCTTCCTTCTGTGGAGCTGCTACTTCTTCTTTGTATATCTGGACTCGAATAAACCTCGATACCTGCTCCTGGTCATTCTTCTGGTTCTTGCGGCCGCCGATACCAAGCAGCCGGCCGTCTTCATATTGCCCGCCTTTCTCCTGACTCTCTATTTTGTTCAGCGGAATGGGATGTTCCGGCGCGCCGAATTCTGGTGGTCAGCCGCGCTCTTTGCCGCCGGCCTTGTTCCTCTCGTACTGTTCACCTGGTTGTGGGGCAGGGCCAATATGCAGCAGGCGGTAGGCGGCGGGTGGATAAAGCACTCACGCCTGAGTCTGGCGACCTGGTCGTATGTGGCCGCCTTCGAATGGCCGCGTCAACTGGGATGGGCGGTGCTGACACTCGCGCTTATCTACTGCGCCGGATGCGTCATTCGCAAGCAATGGCGCCTCTCTAAACCAGCCTTGTTTTTCCTGGTTGCCTGGCTGGTGACGGGTTACGCGTTCTTCACGCTCATTTCTGTATCCTCGCAGCGCTACACTATTTTCCTTGTTTTCCCTCTGGTAGTGTTTTCGATCGCTGCAATCGTGCAGGGCCTGCCGCCAAGGATAGCTCCGTACGTGGCTCTGGTGTTCGCGGCTGGTACCTTTGCCTATACGTTGGCAACCAAGCCCGTCCCTTATATATCGGGATACCGGGCTGCTGCTCAATACGTATGTTCGATGGCGTCACCCGACAGCGTAGTTCTGTTTTCCGGGATGCGGGACGGCTCGTTCATATTTAACGTAAGGAGCATGCCGGAGTGTAAGGACCTGACCGTGATCAGGGCCGATAAGCTTCTCCTGAAGGTTGCCATCCACCGCGATCTATTCGGCGTCCAGGAATTTGGAGTGACCGAGGCCCGCTTTAAAGAGATGCTGGGCCACTACGGCGTGCATTACATCGTGATCGAGCCGGACTTCTGGCCGGACTTAAAGTCGATGCAGATGCTGGTTGCGCTGCTTCACCAGGACCAGTTTAAGCTGCTGACGAAAATCCCCGTCATAAGCAATCGGGAGCACATACAGACGGTGCTGGAGATCTACGAGAATACGGGGCCAATTTTGCAGGGAGGCAAGAACCTCCTGAAGGTTGAACTGCCCGTGTCCGGTATTGCGGTCGAGGGTTCGGTCGGCCAGGATAACCACAGGCGATAGTCTGGGGATGTGGTGAAAACGGGTGGAAGCGCCGGGCTTCAGCCCGGCGCTTCCACCGTCGGCAGCCACATTTTCGACGAATCGCTCGGGAGTTGGGTGCGAGGAGTTTGCGGGAAAGTCGGAGGGCAGGTAGTGAAACTTAGACGGCACAGTCGGCTGGCGCAAGAAGAGCAACCTAGCGACCTGGCCACCAATAGTGCCTCAACCGCCGCCCTTCGCTTGCGTCGTCACAAGTTGTTACGGCTTCTGGCGTGTGCCTTGCTGGTCTCCGCCGGGCTGCAGTCCAATGTCACTTACAGTCAAGCTTCGGGTAGGACCCTGCAGGTGGGCCCCACGCGCAAGTTGAAAACGCCCAGTCAGGCCGCGGCGGCAGCCAAGAATGGCGATACGATTGAAATTGATGCCGGACTCTATTCCGGAGACGTGGCCACCTGGACGCGCAACGACCTCACCATCCGTGGCGTGGGAGGGCGCGCCCATCTCGACGCCCATGGCAGGAACGCGCAAGGTAAGGGCATCTGGGTCATTCAAGGAGCGAATACGACCATCGAGAATGTCGAATTCTCGGGCGCTAAGGTTCCCGACCAGAATGGCGCGGGCATCCGTCAGGAAGGCCCAGGACTCACTCTACGTAACTGCTACTTTCACGATAATGAGAATGGCATCCTGACCGGCGCCAACCTAAGCAGCGACATCGTCATTGAGAATAGTGAATTCGCCCGCAACGGCTTCGGAGACGGGCAGACCCATAACATTTACATTGGCACGGTCCGAAGCTTTACCCTGCGCTACTCTTATAGCCACCTGGCCAAAATCGGGCACCTGGTTAAGAGCCGCGCGCAGACCAACTATATTCTCTACAACCGGCTGACCGATGAAACTGGTACTGCCAGCTATGAAATCGACCTCCCCGCTGGCGGCCGGTCTTATATTATCGGCAACCTGATCCAGCAAAGCCCCACGACGGATAACGAAACTATTATTTCCTTCGCCGAGGAAGGAGGAAGGAATGCCGTCCAGGAGCTTTATGTAGTCAATAACACGATCGTGAATGATTATGCAGAGGGTGGAATCTTTGTCCACATTTCCGGCTTGCCTTCTGCTGCACTCTTGGTCAACAATCTCTTTATCGGCCCTGGTACCGTCCTTCAAGGACAAGGAACCCAAAAGACGAATCTCGCCACCCGCAATGCCCAACTGGTGAATCAGGCGGAGTACGATTACCATCTCGCCAAAGGTTCCCCGGCGATTAATAAAGGTACGCGGCCTGGCACCGCTGCACGGTATGATCTAACGCCGCTCTACGAATACGTTCATCCTCTGAGTGCTACGCCGCGTGTAATCGTCGGCCCGGCCATCGACATCGGTGCCTATGAGTACGGCAACCCCGCGCAACCTCCGACAGAGAAGGTTTCACCTGCTGTCCCTGCCGCGCCCGCCGCCGGAGCCACGTCTTCGGAAGATGAAAGGCCGCGACCTTAGCTCTTGCGCTGCCATAACAGTCCTGCCGCGAAGCAAAAAAAAGACCTCACCCGTGAAGGTGAGGTCCTAAACCGATAGCAATTCCCGACTATTATGACATCAATCTATTTGTCCCTGTTGACATCCCTCTTCCCGCTGTCATCCTGAGCGAGGACTTCGGTCCGAGTCGAAGGCCCCCTATACCTGACCTGAAGCTGATTGCTCCCATAGGGGTGCTTCGACTCGCACGGCCAACTGCCGCCGTGCTCGCTCAGCATGACAAAGAGTTATCGCTCTTTATCGCGGGCAGGAATCCACCAGCGCGGGCGCTCGCAGCCGTTGATTCAATCGTTCGACGAGCCGGGGATGCATGGTGAAATACTGCAGCCCAGCCTCCTTCGACTGCGGCTTCCGCGGCGGCAACTCTCCCGTCGCGAGCGCATAGCGAAGCACCTCGGAGAGTTGAGCGAGCTGCGCCCGGTTGACCAGCTCGCGCGCCTGCGCCACGCTCTCCGCTGCGGTCACATCCACGTGACGGAGCAGAAGGATGTCTCCGGTGTCGATACCGCGATCAATCAAGTGCACGGTGCATCCCGCGCGATCGCCGTTCCACAGCGCCCACTCGGTGACGTTCATCCCACGATACGGCGGCAACACGCCCATGTGCGCGTTCAACACGCCGAGCCGCGATGCCTCGATGATCGGCTGTCTCACAATCCCGCCGCCGCCCAGGTGTACCAGCAGGTCAATGCCGTGCCTCCGTATTGTCTCGATGGCTTCCGCCGAATTGGGTACGACCTGGATCGCCGGAATCCCGCGCTGGCGGCAGTACTGCGCCACGTCAACTCGTTCCGCGGCGACGGCGCTTGCAGAAACAGGCCTCGATGGACCGGCTGATGACCGAAGACGCAGCAGCCGGTTGCGTACCCGCCGCATGAGCGGGAACCGGTGTTGGCGCGTCAATCAGAACCAGATCCGGCCGGAAATTCCAGGACGAAGACGCTTGCATGAACTGGGCGAACTTGCTCGAGTGGGCAGTGGTCAACAATCCTACGGTCAACTTTTTCCCCGGTGCCGCCCGCGACCTTTCCGGCAGCGCAGTTGGGATGTCGGCAGGAACGGCGGGCCGATCGCGGAACTCCACAGGGTTCTCCAGCGCGTGATTCAACGCCAGGCAAGCGTCTACGAAGTACTTTGCTGCCCAGTTGGGAAAGGCATGCGAGATGTAGCCTCCCCAGATGGGGTTCGAACCGGCGATGCCACCGCGAACGCCATCCCTCGAATCGGTCATCGGCTGGGTGCGCCGGACCAGATCGAGGGCTTTCATCGCCGCGTTCAGCAGCCGAGGGTCTCCGCTCTTGCGGTACAGGTGCAGCCAGATCAGCGCGAACTGACAGTTGCCGGTCAGGCAAGCGTAGTTCGACACACCGCGCCATCGGTAGTCCAGCACCCCCGGCAGCCAGCGTGATAGTTCCAGACGCCGCAGGCCCGCCCACGCCGCGTCCGCCGCGGCTTTCTGCCCGCTCTGGTCGGACAAAACTTCCGCCGTTCGCAGCACGCCCCAAATGGTGTAGGCGATGGTATGGGTGAAGGAGCTGCGGGCCTGGTGGTCGTCTCGCTCAAAGCCACTGCGATCGAACCACTTGTGCTCAGAGTCGAAGTGCTGCAAGACCCACGCCAGATGTTTGCGGGCCGCGTCGAGAAATCGCTCTTCGCCCAGGAACTCTCCGGCTTCTGCCAGCCAGCAGGTGAGGTGCGCGCTGTACGTGGTCTCGATACCTCCATAAAAATACTTGCGCCATGCGCCATCGGCGTTCTGCTGCTCGCAAAGCCAATTTCCCGCATTTCGCAACGCCTCGATGCATCGGGCATCGCCGGTTTCGACCGCCCACGCCTGCAATCCGTGCATGATTTGCGCGGTGTTGAAGGGAGAAGGTTCGGTGCGGTTCTGGTCAACTTCACCGCCGGGGAAGCCGCCCGTCTGGAAGCTGCAAGCGCAGGAGAAACTCCACCGCACGCTGTGCGCGGTCATGAAAGCGATTTGCATTCAAGGCCCGGCGCAGCTGCAGAAAGGTGGGTACGATATATCCGGTGGTTTCCGGATACGAGGATGTCCAGCCGCTGCCCAGCTTATAGCGGCCACATACTCCGCCGTCCTTCATGGCATCCTGCGCTCGCTCCAGCCAGGCGACGGCCGCCAGCAGATGGTCGTCATCGGAATAGGCCGTCGGGCCGGTGGCCGGTCGTTCCTCAAGCAACTGCCCAACGGCCAGTCTAAGGTTGGATGGACGCAGGTAAGCGCCTTCCCGACATTTATTGATGAAGGATTTCAAATGAACCGCACGCATGATGGTGGCGCCAGAGGATCTCTACACATCCTCCCCTCGCATTAACCGGAAAAGATCTCCTATCCTCTGTCGTTCCGCGATGTACATTACCGCCAGATACGAGAGTATCCCGGTCAGCACAGAAATCGCGAACCGCACGGCCAGCGGCCAGACAGCCGGCGTGAGAAATCGCACGCCCAGCACCATGACGATCATAACCAGTGATGCTCGCAACGCGGGCACCATCGAGCGCAGATAGGTCCAGACCGATAGCTCGGTCGCCACCAGCGTGCGCCAGATAATCGGCGCGGCGCTCAGGGGATACAGCAGGACCCACGTCACCCCGATGCCGGTGGTTCCCCAGCGGCTGCTGTAGTAGAACGCGGCAGGAAACACGACGGCCGCGATAACGGTGTTCCACATCACGAACCGCGATTGGCGTAGCGCAAACAGCATGTAGGGGAAGAACGTGGTGATGGAGCGCAAGGCCGCGTACAACGCCAGCAGTTGCAAGGGGATGATGGCCGGCGCCCACTTGGCCCCCAGCACCACCATCACGAATTGATCGGCCACCAGCGCCATGCCGAGACTCGCCGGGAAGGTGAACAGCGACAAGCCCGTCGGTGATGCCCAGCACGTATCGGCGCAAATGCGGCTTGTCATCCTGCACCGCGGAGAAGAAGGCCGGCGACACCCGCGTAATCATGTTGGTGATTTTCTCGACCGGCGTGGAGGCGATGGTCCACGCGACCGTGTACGCTCCCAGCGGAGCCTGTCCCAACTTGCGCCCGGCGACCAGGAAGTCCGAGTTCGAGTAGATGTACCACGCCACCCGCGAGCCCAGGATGTCGCCGCTGAATTTCAGGGCGTGCTTGATTTCCTTCAGTCGCGGCCAGGCAAAAGAGTGCGGCCGCGCAATCACCGCCATCGTCGTCGCCAGGACGGCGCCCGCCAGGCTGCCCAGGGCGAGGCTCCAGTAGTTGAAGCCCAGCAATGCGAGAACGACGGTGGTGCCCGCCTGAACCACCGCCCGCGCGGTGTCGAACGAGGCCAGCAGCTTGAACCGCAGATCGCGTTGCAGCAGCGCATCCGGCACAACCTGCCCGCCGGAGATGAGAAACGCGAGGCTCATCACCATCACTACCGGCGGAAGCTTGGCGGTGTGGAAGAACGTTCCCAGCGGACCGGCGACCGCGCAGGAAATTCCGAACAACAGCGCGCCCGCAGCGATGGACAGAGAATTGATTTGCGCCACATGCTTGGCCGGCATTTCGCGCAGCGTGATGACCGCTTGTCCCAGGCCAAATTCGCTGACCAGCGCCACCAACCCGAGATAGAGCGTTGCCATGCCGAACAGTCCGTAATCGGAAGGCGCTAGGATGCGCGCGACCACGATGGTCGAGACCCACGTCAAAAGCTGGGTTGCCCAGCGGCCCGCGCCCGTCCACGCCACCGCCCGGACCAGGGTCCGATCGGCAGGCTTCTGCGGCGGCGCGGGAATCGGCGCGCCAATGTCGGCTACGATCTCGGTTGATTTGTTAAGTTCGGGATCCAAGCTGGAATTGACCCTGGTGAAAGACTTCAAGAATGGTACAAGCCCGATTCCCTTTCTGCCGCAATCGCCGGGCTGACGCCCGGCGCTTCCACCGTCAATAGAGCCGAGCCGCGCTAATTGGACTTCACCGTCTTCGCGTGCACCGCCTCTTCCATCGGCTTGCCCACTCCCTGATACTCAAAGCCCAGGGCCGCCATCTCATCGCCATTCAGAAGATTGCGGCCATCCAGGATCAAGGGCCGCAGCATGGAATGCTTGATCCGTTCCCAGTCCAGGTTCTTGAACTCTGGCCACTCGGTCACGATCATGAGGGCTTCGGCATTTTTCGGCGACCTCGTACGGGTCAGCGCAGTAGTCCAGCGAAGGGAACACCGTCTTCATTCTCTCCATCGCCTGCGGATCATGGACCTGAATCCGCGCATGCTCCTGGAGCAGCTTGCGAATCAGCTCCGTCGCCGGCGCGAACCGGATATCGTCGGTGCCCGGTTTGAACGCCAGGCCGAGGATGCCGATGCGCTTGTCTTTCAAGGTCCAGAGCGCGTGCCGCGCCTTGGCCAGGAAGCTGTCAATGCGTTTCTTGTTGATGCATTCTGCATCGCGCAACAAGGAGACGTCGGTACCCGCTTTTTCGCCCAGGCGGATAAACGCCTGCACGTCCTTGGGCAGGCAGAACCCGCCGAACCCCAGGCCGGGACGCAGGAACTGCGGACCGATGCGCGGATCCAGGCCCATGGCCTGCATCACTTCGTCCACATCGGCGCCCATGTTCTCGCAGATGTCGGCAATCAGGTTGGCGTAGGAAATCTTGACCGCCAGAAACGAGTTGCACGCGTGCTTGATGAGTTCCGCGCTGTTGATGCTGGTCACCACCAGCCGCGGCGCGGGCTTGGGAGGACAATTGCCGTGGTGAACGGGACAGGCGATGTTTTGCTCCACCAGCGGACGATAGATCTCGCGCAGTTGCGCCTCGGTGTGTTCGTCTTCCACGCCGATCACGATGCGGTCCGGATGCAGAAAATCCTCAACCGCCGTGCCTTCGCGAAGGAACTCGGGATTGGAGGCGACGGAAAAACTAAACCCGGAGTTGCGCCCGTAAATCGCCAGCGCGCGCTTCAGCTTCTGCCCGGTTTGCATGGGGACAGTGCTTTTCTCGATCACCAGCTTGGAGCTGCGCGCTTCGGCGGCGATCAGACGCGCCGAGCTGTCCATGGAGCTCAGGTCCGCGTCGCCGTCCTCCATCGGCGGCGTGCCGACGCAGATAAAGATGGCGTCGCCGAAACGCACCGCCTCGCCCAGGTCCGCAGTGAACGTGAGCCGCTCGGCACCCCGATTGCGCGCCACGATTTCGTCCAGGTCCAGCTCGTAGATGGGCAAGACGCCCCGATTGAGGGTCTCAATCTTGCTCCGAATCGTTGTCCGTGCAGACCACTTCGTGGCCCATCTCGGCCAGACATGCTCCCGTGACCAACCCGACGTATCCGCAACCTAGAATCGAGATTCGCAAGCAACACCCCCTGTCACGGTCGCCACTTCATTACACCTACGAAGACACTCTCGGCCGGCCGCAACCCGTCGCCGGCCAGTCGACGTACAGCTAGAGGTGATCCGTTCCATCATCTTATAAAACCGCGGCGGATTGTGCACGTTGATTCTGTAAGCTGCGTGCGACATCAAGCGCGGAGAGAACTGACTCGTGGACTCCAATATCTACAGTGACCACGGCATGTCCAACCCGGCGGTTCAAAGTGCTCCCGGAAGAAAAACTTGTAGTGAGTCCGCAACAATAAGTCCGCAACAGGGTTATAAGTCTAAATTCCACCAACTTGCGCCTGCTACTCACAGCTCGGACATAAGCCAGCTTCACGAACCTGCGCCTTGGGCGTTTCGAAAGGTGGACACATTGGCTCAAGCTACGTCAGCGGTTGCGGTTGTAACCAGCCGGCGGTCTGCCGTCCTTCCCATCATAGCCGCAGTCTTTTTCCTCTCGGGATTCGCCTCATTAGTTTACGAAGTAGTTTGGATGCGCCGGCTGGCGCTCTTTCTTGGAGGCGACGTCTATTCGGCTGCTTTCACACTGAGTGCATTCATGGGCGGACTTGCTTTGGGAAGCTTGTTGGCGTCGCGATATGCCGACCGCCTCAGGCAAGCCCTTCTCTGGTATGGGCTGCTGGAAATCTGTATTGGGCTTTACGCATTGTTCTTCGCGATGTTTCTGAATGCCTTTGCATCCCAGTATCAGCAAGTCTACCGCGCATATTTTGATAGCGCGCCATGGCGATACCATGCCTTTCGCATTCTGGTGGCAACCGTCACCATGATCATCCCGACGACCATGATGGGGGCGACCTTGCCCTTGATCGTCAAACACTTGTGTCGCGCCGGCGCGATCGGCAGGTACAGTGGCTTCTTTTATTCCGTTAACACGTGTGGCGCCCTGGCGGGGGTGCTGGGTGTCGGATTTGTGCTTCTCCCGGGGCTGGGGATGAAGGCCAGCACGGCCGTGGCCTGTAGCCTCAACCTCCTAATTGGCGTCACCGCGCTGGTCCTCAGCAGACCCTATTTCACGGGTGTTTCTGCTGAGCCTCTCGACGCATTCCGAGGCGCCGCGTATACAGCGGCCGCTCACCCCGCCTACGACCGTTCGGTTGCCAGGATCGCCCTGGTCGCGATCGCGCTCTCCGGCTTTGCAGCGCTGGCCCTGGAAGTGGTTTGGATGCGGATCTTGATCCAGTCGTTCTGCGCCACCGTGTATGCATTTTCGATCATGCTGTCGTGCTTTCTGTTTGGCATCTTCTACGGCAGCAGGTGGATCTCCCGTCGGGTGGATCGGCACGCGTCCTTGCTACGTCTTTTCGGTCTCCTGGAACTCGGTCTGGGATTCAGTGTGGCTTCGCTCGCAATCCTTACTTATTTTGCGCCAGCCCTCTTCAGTAGGTTGCTTTTTAGTTCGCTTGCTATCTCCGAAGCCAACTTCGGTTGGCGGTACATCGCCGCCCAATTCATTGTTTCCGCCTGCCTCATCATGGTGCCGGCCCTGCTCCTGGGAGCAACGTTTCCGGTGGCCGTGAGGATTTGCACCCCCAGCCTGGCGGTTGTCGGACGGGGCGTCGCTACTGTCTACGCAGCCAATACGGTCGGCGCCATCCTGGGCGCCCTCTTTGGAGGCATGGTTCTAATTCCAGCCGTGGGATCCCACAGGAGCCTGGTGGTAATAGCGGCCATTTTCGTAGGCGCCGGCGTTTTACTCTTGCTCCGGCAAAATGGTCCCGCCGACTGGGCGAGGTTGAAGGATCCTATCACCGTGGGGATGTTGCTGCTTTTCCTGCTGAGTGCAGTAGTCGGCTGGGCCATGCCGCGGCAGACCGTCACCAATCTGTACTATGCGAGTTGGAGGCATCCCTACGTCATCTACCATGGCGAAGGCATCGCCCACAACGTGGACATCTTTAAGTCTGGCGACATTACAACCATGGCCATAAACGGCGCAGGAGAAGCTGACACAAGTTATGCTCAGCGCCGTCACTTTATTCTCAAAGCTCATCTGCCTTTGTTGCTGCATCCCGATCCCAAGAATGTAGCGGTCATTGGGCTCGGCCTGGGAATAACCCTGAGCGCAACGAACCGCAATCCCAAGGTGCAGAATATTCAAGTGATTGAGCTCAGTCGTGAGATGGTGGAGGCCCAGCGCTACTTAGAGGACATTTCCGGCGGAGTGCTGAGGAGCCCGAAGCTTCATCTGCGGATTGACGACGGCCGCAACTTCATGGCGATGTCCGATCGCAGCTTCGACATGATAACGGCCGATCCCATTCACCCCCGTAACACCGGCGTCGGCTACCTTTACACCAGGGAATACTACGAGTCGATCAAGCGCCGCCTGGGGCCTCAGGGAGTTGTGTGCCAGTGGATGCCGCTGTCTGGGATGTCGAAAGAATCTTTCGACGTCGCGTTCAGGACCTTTGTGACCGTCTTTCCCAACGCTTCGTTTTGGTACGTCGGGACCGGCTTGTTCATCGCCACGGTAGAGCCGTTTCAGATTGACTTTCGAGACTTGGTGGCGCGGATGCAGGATCCCGCTGTGAAAGGCGACCTGAACTCCATCGACATCCACGCCGCGCCCGAGTTGCTGGCCCTTATGCTGATGGGACCCGACGAGATTGCCAGGTATTTCGCCAGTATCCCGAGCCACGACTTGAATACGGACGACAACGCCTACCTCGAGTACCACACGCCTTTCGAGTTGCTCAAACCACGATACAAAATTGTAGCCGGGTTGCTACCTTTCGCTGGCCTTGACCTGCGAGACGTGCACAACATCTCGCCTGAGGAGAGGGGCAAGGTGATCCAGGCGTGGGAGCGTCGAAAAATTGAATTGCAGGAGGAAGTCAGGTCGAAACGCTAATCCGCTACGGGCGGGTACTTCCTTCCCGGCTTCAGTAACAATCTTCACTGTAAGTACACAACTTCCATCGGCTTGGAAGATCGCATCTCCACCTGAACTCCGGCCTGCCGCAGCGTCTCCAACGTCTCCGGCGCGGGATCGATCAGCGCCGTCTCCCGGGCATGATTCCTGAGATCGTTCAGTTGCCAGAACTGTAGCGGAGAATAGTGCGACATATTCATCTGCACCCGGGCGGTGGGGATGTTTTCTTTCCCATCCTCCGCCAGAAGCAAAATACATTCCTCGGGATGCCGGGCATAATGGGTCGCTTCCTGGTACAGCATGGGATCACGGAACACCACAAAGCGCTTGCCATCGCGGCGCAGGCGATCTTCCAACCTCAAGAATCGCCGGGTTGCTGTCTGTTGCTCAAAGGGATCAATTGATTCCGGATGCTGCACGATCGCCCACTGGGTGGCCGCGCCCCATCCGGCCAGAAGCAGCAGGATTCCCGCCGGCACGCGATAGTCGTTGCGGAAGTGTCGCCACGGCAGGCAGGCGAAGGCGACTGCAATTCCCGGCAGTGCGCCGATAAAGTAGCGCATCAGGAAAGCATTAGTTTTCAATTCCGCCACCACAAAGCCCGCCAGCGGAATGAACAGAAAGAACCAGCCCAGCGATTCGGCCGGTGGCATTGGCTCGATCACTGTCTCTCCCTCACGCGGCCGCGCCACAACGATCCAGATCATCGCCAGCACCAGCAGAAACAAGCCGTCGGGGAATAACTCAAAGAAGGCCACGCGAAGCTGATAGAAAGATGGATGGGCCCAGAAGCCGACCGAAAACTGCCGCGAGAAGGCCAGCGACATCGGCAGCAGGACCACGGTGGGAATGCCTACTCCCAGCACTCCGGCAATCAGCTTTCGCGAAGGACGCTTCCCCGGCCTCCAGCGAAAAATCTCCCACAGCGCGTACGGCACGATGTTCAACACCGCGTAATAGTGCATGGTGATGGCCAGCGCAAGCACGGCTCCGAAAGCCAGCGCGGCCCAATTGCTGTCGTCCGCGGTGCAGGTCCAGATCCAGAAAGCCAGCGCCGAGAGCAGGAAATAAAACGCGTAGGGACGGGCCTCGTAACCGTAGTAGGGAAGGAAGGAACAAGTCAGCACCGAGAGCGCAATCAGTCCATGCAGGCCGTCGGTGAGGCGCCGCGCGCAATCGAAAGTCACCAGCAGGCCGGCGATCATAGCCAAAGCTGAGGGCAGTCTCATCGCAACTTCGCCGTGTCCGAACGCGTTGCCGAACCACCGCATCAGCAGGTGATAGCCGGGAGGCATGGTGTCGGCCGCATGGGCCAGCGCCTGCCACAGAATGGCGACGCTGGGCACCTGCGAGAGGCGAACAATGAACAGCTCGTCGAACCAGAACAGACGATGCGACGCAATATAAATACTGGTCGCCAGGTAGAAGGCGGCCAGCGCCGCCGCTGCGGCAAAGCTCCAGACCGCAGGGAAGCGGATTGGCTGACCGGCGTCAGGCGAGGTGGCGCCAGGCGACGAGGTCGTGGTGAGGACTCTGTTCATAAATTGCACAGGCCGGGATTCATATCAATAAATAGCACAGGGCGAGAGTCGCGTCTGGCACGTCCTGTGGGGTCGCTGAAAAAGAAGAATTTGAGGATATTTTGAAAGGCTGCACCTTCAGGTACGCCGCATGAACTTTTTATTGTCATTCCGAGCGGACTACCGCCCGCGAGAAATCTGTCTTTTCTCAGGCGCCGCAGGCACTTCGAGGTTAAGGCCTGTCAGTGCGGGTTGCCGCTTGAAAGATTTCCGGAGTCCGCGTGCTTCGATCACCCAGTTACTCATTCTTCCCTCCCGGGGGCCCGGATACCGGCTGCGATGGCCGCCGGCCGGATCTTAGTCGGTACGAATCCAACTGTTGTCGGGGTTATATTCCGACATGTCGCTCGCAAGCTTTTCCGTGTCCTGACCGAGGTCTTTTTCGTATATCACGCCATCCTGGTTGACGATGAAGGTCATGACGCCGGAATTGCGATACTCCGCGGGATAGGCCACGAAAGCGAAGCCGCGGACCAGTTCGCCGTTCACCAGGTAGTTGCGCGCGCCGCCTTTGGCCGCGGCTCCCTGTGCGGTGAGCATGCGGTAGTAGTAGCCGTGGAACGGCGTCTGCTTACCCTGTTGTATGTTGTAGCCTTGGCCGGCGGCATCCACGAGCAACGGCCCAATCGGGCTCGGGGCCTCGTTGTCGCTGGTCTTCCAGTAAAGTCCGTTGTGCTTGCCCTCGTCGCTCACGAACCTGAGCGCATAATGCTTGGCCTTGTCGCCATCCTGCAAAGCTGACGCGTACTCGCGTTGGGCCGCGACCAGGGTGTGCAGGACGTCGATGGCGTCGTTTTCGTTGGCGCCAATCCTCCGAAAGAGGATTTCCTTCATTCCGGACTCGGTATCGAAGTACCATGCGCCGCTGTTGTTCTTGACGATGGGTATCGGCATCGGCCAATTCTCTGCGCCCACGTAGAGGGTGGCGGTCTGGTCCGGTTCGATCACAACCCGATGCATCTGGTCGTATCGCCGAATGAAGTCGGTCGCCATCTTCTTGTCCGCCACTTCATCACCGGTATGCAGGACCTGACCCGCGTTCGAGCCCAGGATGGCGTTCAACGTCGGTTGGTCACCGGACTTCACGGCGTTGTAGATGGCCAGCACCGCGTCGCCGGGTGAGGCGAAGGTCTTCTCATTGCCTTGCTGGGCAAAGCTGCGCGGGACGAACAGCGCGAGCGACAGCGCGAATACGGCCACGATAAGCGCACTAAAATTACGCCGGCGAAAATCCATCAGCTGGTAAGAATGCGATCTAGATTTCATAAAGCGTCTGCTCCTGGCTTCGAACCGAATTCAACACCGACGGGACCTGGACTCCTGCAAGTTACCGGCGGCGCCCGCCACCACCGCCGCGATTCTGGCCACCCCCTCCGCCACCGCCGCGATTCGGGCACCTCCTCCGCCTCCACCGCGCGTTCCGGCCAGACTCTGCTGCCCGCGGGCGCTATTGGTGCGGGCGTTCCCGCCCTGGCCGTAGTTGCTGAAGGCGCTCTTGCCGGAATTCGGAGCTGGCTGCTTTCCATAGCCGCGCTCCGCCTGCCGCTGGTTCTGGTTGAAATTGCCGCCACGTGCCTGGTTCTGATTCGCTCCCATGCGGTTTTGCTGATTCCCGCGGTTCTGTTGATTGAAGTTGGGTTGGTTGCCGCCGGCGCGTTGTTGTCCCAGGTTTCCCTGGTTTGCATTTCGATACTGCGACTGGTCGTACTTCTGGTTGAAATGCGGCGTTGAGTAGTTGCTGTTGAAGTTGTTGGCCCGGTTATTGGCGTTGAGGTTGTTACGGTTAACGTTGTTCCGGTTGATGTTGTTCGCGTTCAGGTTGTTGCGGTTGATATTGTTGGCGTTGATGTTGTTCCGGTTAAGGTTATTCACGTTGCGGTTGTAGTAGTTGTTGCGATTCACGAAGGTATTGGAGTTGGAGATGTAGGTGTTGTGGTTGTAGACCACGGTGGAGTTGTTCCAGCCGCATCCCCATGAGTTGTATCCCCATCCGCAGCATCCACCGCCGCCACTGATCGCCGCCCCCACCGCGATTCCGACTCCAAAGGAAAGCAGGCTGGTGGCCACCATGGCGCCGGTCGAGTATCCGGGATAAACCGGCACCGGCGCTCCATAGACGACCGTCGGGTTATAAGTGGGCACGTAAACCACTTCCGGCTGCGCCGGCTGGATGATGATCGTCTGTGGCGGAGGCTGCACAACCGTCACCTCGGGTGCCTCCGAGGGCGTCGGAGGCGGCGCCGTTCCCGGCGCCTGGTTCTGCACGGTTACGTTCTGCTGCTGGCTGCTCTTCAGATTTCCCGCCTGATAAGCGCGCTGGCGCATGACCTGCACCGCGTTCATCACACTCTGCGGAATGTTGTAGTAGGCATCGCCCAGAGCGGAGGTCCACGACAGATTGGTGGCCATCTGACTCAACACATCAGAAAACTGTGTCAGGCCCTTCACGCTCGCGTCCCAGGGCTGCTGATTGGCTGCCTCGGTAAGCTGCTCGCCCTTGAGGTTCGAGTTCTGTTGCAGCCACTGATATGCAGCGTTGACCTGGTCGGGATAGGTGGAGGCAGCCAGCACCATCGCGACCAGATTGTCGGGAAACAGCGCGATGGGAGCCACCAGCTGATAGAGCTGGTCGGCCGTCGGTGCGGCGTAAGTCGTGGCTGGCGCCTGTCCCTGGGCCGCCTGCTCAGTTGCGGCAGGCTGCGCCGGCTCCGGCTTTTTGCTGCAGCCGTCGAGCCCCAAGACGCTGAAGATCACACTGATGCTGAGAAAGACGGAAAGCGATTGCTTGAAGATTGGCATAGCGATGCCTCATTCATCGATTAGAACAACAAGATGGCCAGCAAAATCCTACACGTATCGCGCGGGTTGTGCACGCCTCTGGATACCTCCTCAGTGGCGTATCCGCTGAGGTTCTTCTTGATGGCTGGATCCCGTTTGGCTCTTCTGACATTGCTCCAACTTCCAGATTGCCGGCAAACCGGGAACTATTCGATTCCCGGACACAAGGGCGTTTGTCGGCGGTAATCCGACGGACGACCGATAACTTCCGGCTTACTCGTGACTCGAGAGCGACGCGGTAGTGTTGAGCTTGTACAAAGCTCAAGTGAGTGCATTGGCGATTTTGCGTCAACCGAGGAAGCGTTCGGTTGTCCAGATTTCAGAGTCACGACCTGGGCACTTTACATCGATCCGCCGTTTGCCAGATTGATTCGGGGTAGCTGGTTTGCTAAGGTCGTCGTCATGTCCGAGCGTTCCACCGAGCAGATACGCGAATTGCTCGACTCCCTTTATCGCGTGGATTCGGGACGAATCCTGGCAACTCTGATCCGCTTGCTCGGTGATTTTGATCTTGCCGAGGAGGCGATGCACGAAGGCTTTGCGGCTGCGCTGAGCCTGTGGCCGAGCAGTGGAGTACCCGGCAACCCGCGACCATGGTTGATTTCGACGGCCCGATTCAAAGCTATTGATACTCTGCGTCGACGGGCAAGATTTGATGCGTCGCAAGACGAGCTCGTGCGATATCTCGAAGCGCAATGGAGTTCGGCGGAAAGCTCCAAGTGAAGAGGACAGCCTTGAGGATGATCGGCTGCGCCTGATTTTTACCTGCTGTCATCCATCTCTAGCGCCGGAAGCGCACGTTGCGCTCACCTTGCGTGAGGTGTGCGGGCTGACAACCGAGGAGATAGCAAAGGCCTTCCTCATCACTCCGCGTACGCTGGCGCAGCGCATTGTGCGCGCCAAGGCAAAGATTCGAGAGACACGGATTCCGTACGAGGTGCCGACGCCCAAGGAATTGCCGGAGCGGCTGGGCGCGGTGCTTCAGGTCATCTATCTCGTCTTTAACGAGGGTTACTCGGCTGCGGCGGGAGCGGAGGTAACGCGGGCCGAGCTAACCGGCGAGGCCATTCGACTGGGCCGGTTGCTGATCGAACTCCGGCCAGAGCCAGAAGTCATTGGGCTGCTTTCCCTGATGTTGCTACAGGAATCCCGTCACGCCGCGAGAACCTCTCCGGCCGGAGAGCTGATTTTGCTGGAGAACCAGGATCGCTCGCTCTGGAACCGGGAGCAGATCGCGGAGGGAGTGGCATTGCTGGAGAAAGCCCTGAAGTCCCGCCGCTTCGGCTCTTACACACTGCAGGCTGCGATTGCGGCCGTTCATGCGGAGGCGGAATCGGTCGCTGTGACCGACTGGCGGCAGATTGTTGCGCTTTACGACCGATTGCTACGAATTCAGCCTTCGCCAGTTGTACAGCTCAATCGTGCCGTGGCCATCGCAATGTGCGATGGTCCGGAGGCCGGTCTGGCGCAGATCGACGCGGTCCTGGAACATGGCGAATTGGCAAATTATTACCTGGCGCATTCCGCCCGTGCCGATATGTACCGCAGGCTCGGCAGGACGGCTGAGGCCCGGTCCTCTTATGAGAAAGCTCTGGCGCTGACCCAACAGGAACCGGAGCGGCAATTCCTGCAGGAGCGGATTCGGCAGCTGAAATAAAAAAGGACCCGTCAAAAGCCGATGCGGATATTGCGTAATGGGTCAGTCTGAAGTTGTGGTCAAGTAATCTTGGGTGGAGCACGCCTTCAGGCGTGCAGTTGAGATACTCTCTCTAATGTCTCGGCTTCAGCCGCTGAGGTAAGGGGTAGATTTACCTCAGGCGCTAAAGCGCGCATCGAATTGGGGCTGCAATATGCACGCCTCAAGGCGTGCTCCACCCTACACCGGTGAGTTTCAAACTGACCCACTACTGGATATTGAGATGACCAGGCGCAAAGCATAGTTCTAAAGAGTCTGTGTGAGAACAAGAGTTTTGGTTCGCGTGTGGAACAAATCGAGCGAAAATCGAGCCCGAAGGGCGGAATAATGATAGCCCAGCACGTAGCCGCAACGGGGTCCCCGATTCGCGCCGCCTTTGCGCGAATTGGGGTGGGAAGGCGGAGTGCTGGGTGGAGTGGGAAGAAGATCCGAGTCCCCCGGGGACGACACAGGTTCTCACACAGACTCTAAAGCGCGGAAGAAGAAAAATTTCTTGGACGATTTGTCGAATTCCGCTCTGGCCGTTCGACTATATCGTGAAGGCAGGGCAAACGGCCCGCCCGAAGACCGTTACAGGAAAAGGAGAAAAAGTCATGCCACAGTATCTGGTTGCTAACTACCTCCCCGACGACTTCGACCCGTCCACTGTAACCGAAGCGATGATCGAAGAGATCCACGCGCTCAACCGCGAAATGATTGCTGCCGGCGTGAGGAAGTTCGCCTGCGGCATTTCCCCGGCCGCCAACGCCAAGACGGTGCGGAAGCAGTCCGACGGCACGGTGCTCGTCACCGACGGGCCGTACCTGGAGACCAAGGAGCACATAGGCGGTTTTTGGATACTGGAAGCCGCCGATATGGACGAGGCGCTGGCGTGGGCGCGCAAGGGTTCCATCTCCTGCGATGCGGTGGGCGAGGTGCGCGAACTTCTATTCTTCCCGGCTCCGGAACAAGGACCCGGCGGAAGCAAGTAAACAGCCCGGGCCGCCGCGAGCCGGGTCAGCATCCCTGCTTCCAAGTGCCATTACCTGGCTGCGGTGTTTTCGGCGTAGGTGTAACCCGTTTTGAAGGGGCACGCCTTCAGGCGTGCCGCAACAGCGAAGAAATGAAATCGGCTTCAGCCGCTGAGGGCGAGGTTCCTCGGGGCCTAAAGGCCGACCCCGTTCGTGTCTCGAGACGGCACGGCTGAAGCCGTGCCCTTTCAAGACCGGCCACAGCAACGCTGAAATCGTTCTAAACCGCGGACACCCGTGAAAATCAGATAGGACTCGAAGGAACTTAGTCATGAGAAAAGTCAATGTGCTTGAATTTGTCTCCCTCGATGGGCGGGCAGCGTGGCCCAGGTCTCGCGGTTTTCGAGACCTGGGGATTTTTGTCATCGGTCACTTCCACAATGTGCGCTAAATCACAGCGCGAAGACAATGGCTCCTTTAGCCTACGGTCATGCCTTGGGGCTTGCAGCGCTGGCAGGGAGGACACGATCTGCACTTCCTCACATTTAGTTGTTACCGGCGACAGCCCTGGCTGGCCAGCGCCCCTCGCCGCGACCTGTTCGTGAAAGTGCTGGAACAGGTTCGGCAGCGTTACCAATGGGTGGTCGTCGGCTACGTGGTGATGCCCGAACACATTCATCTTCTGGTCAGCGAGCCGCCACAGCGGACGCTGTCGACGGCCATACAAGCGCTGAAACTCGGCTTCGCACGGCGCGTGCTGGCCGAGCAACGCCGACGACGCCGCAGCGCAAAAACGGACTTGTTCGAGCACTCTGCAGAGCGCGTTTGGCAAACCCGGTACTATGACTTCAACGTCTGTACGGCCCACAAGCGAGTCGAGAAACTTCGCTATATGCCGGGTGCCCCACTCATTCGCGGGTTTCGAATGAGTGGGTCCACGAGTCACAGCCTCTGGTACCTCCCATCACAGACGGAAAGGTCTGATCCCAATACTTTCGAGGCATGACGAAAGGTTTGGAGCGCTGGTATGGTGGGCACGATTTACACTTCATAACCTGTAGTTGTTATCACCGCCGCCCACAGCTTGGCGACACCGAGCGCCGCGATCTGTTCCTGCGTGTGTTGGAGCGCGCCCGGCAAAAGTATCGGTTCATGGTGCTCGGCTACGTGGTGATGCCTGAGCATTTTCACCTTCTGATAACCGAGCCGGAAGTGGGCGATCCTTCCGTGGTGATGAAAGTGGTCAAAGAGCGATTCACAAAGTTGCTTCACCACGGCGGCGTGCGCACGGGCCTGATCTGGCAAAAGCGTTTCTACGACTTCAATGTGAGCAGTACCGAAAAGCGCGTCGAGAAGCTGCGCTACATGCATCGCAATCCTGTAAAACGCGGCCTGGTGACAGCTCCCGAGGAATGGAAATGGAGTAGCTTCCGGACTTACGCTTGCGGGGAAGAGGGCTTGGTAAAGGTCAACTGTCAGGAGTGGCCGTTGAGGATAACGTACTCCGCCTCGCGATCCCACTCATTCGAAAACCGCGAATGAGTGGGGCACCCGGCACCCGGCAGCGGCGCTTGCCGCATATCATCGCCTACCGCGCGAAGGACGATGCCGTTGAAATTCTGCACATCTGGCACCCAGCACAGGAAAGGTAGCCCGGAAATTTCCTGCGTTGCCATGACGAGGAATGATGCTACATCACCAAAAGGTTGAGCTCGGCCGGGTGGCCCGGGCTTTTGATCTTGCGGGCATTACCAGTACAGAGGTTGGCGAATTCCTTCGCGTTTTTTTGCGAAGAGCCTGCCCTGAGCGGAGCCGAAGGGGCTGGAGTCGGAAATGCCGGCGCGACGTGGGTTTGATCACCTGTCCACATCAAAATCAAATAGCACACGCAGCATCGCCACCCAGTTCACGCTTGCAGAAAACTCATCTCTGGATAAAGAAGCGCTGTTAGCGGGCCTTCAATCGTTCCGCATCCCGTGTTCAGACAGGTGACACCGTTTTCTGCAAACGGTCTCAGTGTGGTTTGGAGGTAATGCCCGCATATAACGAGCTTATTAAGCTGAAGGTTGCTATGGAAAAGCGAAGGATGGCGGCCAAGAACAATCTCCCCGAATTCACGGCTCTCCGGACAAGCCGGATTGATGCCAGCGTGGGAAGCCACTAATTGATCAGTTTCGAAGAACGGCTTACAGTTTGACAGGAATTCACGATGCGATCTTGGCATAGCCGCTGCAAGTTCACTACGAACGTCTTCGCTTGCCTTCCCAATGTAGCTTCGAATTGTGGGTAGGCCTCCCATCCAAGCGTATTCGAGGAAAGAAAGCTTTCCCGAGAGAAAAGCGAGCAAGGCGACCTCGTGATTGCCAAACAAGAAAACCGCATTTGTCTTGCGGTTTGCAACCTCCATCAAGATTTCGACTACTTCAGGTGAATTCGGCCCGTGATCTACGTAGTCGCCAAGAAATACAAGTCTTCGGCTGTCAATATTTCCAAGAAGGGCCGACAATCGGACGTTGTCCCCATGAACGTCTCCTATGAATGCGAGTCTTTCCACCACAGGCTAGAACTCCACGTCCGAGAGTGCATCATATGTGAAAGTACGTCCCCGGGCCAAGAGTCGGAGCCCTAAGATCATAGCGAGCTCGTTGTGGGCGCTCGCATTGACGACAAAGGCTTCCAAGGACCCCTCCTTCCGTTGACAGATGGTTCCCGTCAGCTCCTCGAAGAATGTGCGTGCCGCAGCAAACGCTGAGATGCTGTGCTGCGACCGGACGTTCGAGAGGATGCTGCTAGCGCGCTGTTGGCCAAGGAGGTCGAGCACGTGTCCCATGGCGAACGACGTAGCCCGATGATCGAAAGCTGTTGCGTAAAGATAGGTGCGGATCAGATAACTTACGAGCGAGCTCAGCCCGTTAGTATTGTCATTGAATTGGGGGTCTGCGACATCAAGCAGTGGTGCACAGCCACATACTTCGCTCTTTACTTCATGGTAGTCCAAGGGACGGACATAGGCCGACTTCAGAGCCCCCAGGATGTCGTGAGGGTCGGCAAGCGGCAATGCTTCCTCTACGAGGTGCCGTGCAAAGAGGCCGCCCTTACGGGCGAGACGTAATAGCTGGTCAAGCGTATAGCAGGTGACGTTCACCCGCCCAACGGCGTAGGGCGCAGTATGGGTTGGCGTCACTTGGAGGATGTCAACGTCGGAGGCTTCCTGGGCGTCGCCTCTCGCATGGCTTCCATACAAAAAAAGCGCCCTGAATGGCGGCTTGATTGTCTCCATCACCTCTCGCACCTTATCAGCGGTAAACACGGTGGATTACGACCTCGGCTACAAGCGCATACCAGAAGAGGCCAAGCGAAGCTGCGGCGGTGAGAAGGACAGTGGCGAGGGGTCCGCCGCTAAAATCCGTATAGCCAACGGCAAGGAACAAAGACGTCGCGCGCGCTAGTTGTTGCAGCACGAGAGACGGCGCGGGGGAGTTCAAATGACAGTCTTGACTCAGGAACGTGACGTGGGAGTGGGAAAGAAGATATGCGTACGCCAGTATGGCGATTGTCGCGAAGAGGCCAAGGCGAGAAAGAGAGGTACCTCCCCTGGTTGCGTGCAGAACCGACCATGACACAGCGACCTGCGGCAAGCGGGCCAAGTCTTTCAGAGAGTGGGGTTGAAGCGCCTGAACACGAGCCTTTAGTTCAGCCCGCTTTAGCTCAAAGAGCCCGCGGTCGGAGTTAGAGCTATGGTAAATGTCAGTATTCGATCTGAGGAGTTGAGCGGCGAGTTTTCGCCGGACCTCCGCCCAATCTGCCGCGAGCTCGGCAGCATTCGGTTCACCGTCAGGAATAGGATTTTCGCAGTTGTAGACTGGAGGAGGCATTCCTTTGAGAAAAGCCGTTGGATCAATTTCCGTTGCGACGAAGCTCGCGTTTTCCGCAGTGCACTCCGTGAATATGCAGTTAACGAACTGGCACTCATCGAATTTGGATCCCCCGAAATCGCATCGATTAAACGTACAACCCTCGAACGTGACTTGATTAAAGAGGATTCCTCCGAGCATACAACGACAAAAAACACAATTCTTAAATGTTGATCCCAAGACCTTTGACTCGCCCAGGGTCTCTCGCCAGTGAAAGTCGCACTCGCGGAAATCCGTATCGGAAAAGAATCAGATTTTGGACCTGTTAGGACCAGGCGAACGCCTGGAACAGAACGCCGTTTTGTTGCTTCAAAACGGGCGGGAAACTTCGCGAGCCGGTCATCAGATGTGTCGATGGCGACTTCTAAGAGTGGGTAAAGAACACCAAATGTGGCGCGGCGACGCGATCGGTCTCGATCGTTATGCCACGTCTTGGGGACGCGCACTGGCTTGATCTGAGGGCCTTGTGCACCATCCCACAGATCGGCTACTGCTGTATGTGCCGCCATAAACGCCTCGGTATTCTAACAAAGGGCATCTGTATCAGTTCCATACCGCCGAGCGCGATTCTATCGAAAGCAGTTAGAGGCGTCGAGTAACACGTTGAATGGTTGCGGAACCTGCGAAACCGGGAGCGGACGGAAGTGTTCCCCCCATTTGGTAGTAGCCGGGCGAGAATTCGGGTAGTTGCGCCTTCTTGGCGCGTGGACGAGTCGGACAGATGGAACATTCCCAGTTTTTCGAGCAAATGGAGATTGATTAACGTCTGGCCCGGCCTGTCCCCGGTTTCTCCCCAAAAAGTCCCCTCCGCTGTCGATTTTCGCTC
>CAVXDA010000011.1:0-493996 GCA_963760415.1 uncultured Acidobacteriaceae bacterium
CAACTTCGGTGCTGGAAGGGTTTTCTCCGGCCCACTTCTGCAAGGTTTGCAAGTTTGCGCGTAACTCGCGTATCTGGTTGACCGCACGATGCAGGGCGTCAATGTCCTGCTGCACCTTGAAGGCGAGGTCAATCTGCTTTTGCAGGTCGGCGGCGCTAACGGAACTCTGCAACCGTGGATCGAGCTTCACCTCCAAAGGCGCGGTCTGCGTCTTTCCTCTAACGTTGAGCTTCACCTGATAAGTGCCGGGAATCACCAGCGGACCCCGCGGCGGTTCACCCACGTAGAACGCCCCTGGAATCTGGGTGGGAGGATCGTAGCGGAAGTCCCACGCAAAACGGTTCATGCCCGCATCGGCCGGCAACAGAGTCACTGGCTTCTCGTGGTCGGGCCACTCAGGCGGCTGCTCCTGCTTGTTTTCCTTATGATTGGAAAGCTTGCGCGCCCGTTTGCCTTGCGCGTCGAGGATCTCAATCGTGATCTCTTCTTTGTCCGCGGGCTTGCTCTTGAGGTAGTAATCCAGAATTGCACCTTTGGGAGGATTGTCACCCACTGGGCGCTTGCGGTCGACGTCGTCGGGAAAGTGCAGGCGTATGGCCGTGGCTGGCTGATAGAGATGGAAATCTTCTGCGGCGATCGCGGAGTTCGCCTGTCGCAGAGGGCTGACGTCGTCGAGGATCCAGAACGCGCGACCATGGGTCGCGGCGACGAGGTCGTCGTCTTTGACTGCCAGGTCGTGGATCGGTGAAGTCGGCAGGTTCAACTGCAGTGACTGCCAGTGCGCGCCGTCGTCGGCCGAGAAATAGATCCCCGTCTCGGTGCCTGCGTAGAGCAGTCCTTTCATTTTGGGGTCTTCGCGCACCGATCGCACGTACGAGCCGGCCGGTATCCCGTTGGCGATCCGAGTCCAGGTCTTGCCGAAATCGTGGGTCTTGTAGATCAGCGGATTGAAGTCGTCCAGCTTGTGACGGTCGATCGCCGCATATGCAGTGCCGGCGTCGTGGTGCGAAGCCTCGATAATGCTGACCATGCTCCACTCCGGCATATCTTTCGGAGTAACGTTTTCCCACGTCTTCCCGTCATCCCGCGTAAGGTGAATCAATCCGTCGTCGGTACCCGCCCAGAGCATTCCTTTCTGCGAGGGTGACTCGGCAAGGGCGAACACCGTGTCGTAATACTCGACGCTTGTGATGTCCAGGGTGATATTGCCGCCAGAAGGTTTTTGCTTGGTCTTGTCGTTGCGGGTCAGGTCCGGGCTGATGGGATTCCAGCTGCGACCCTGGTCCGTACTCTTCAGCACGAACTGGTTCGCGCTGTAGATGACATTGGAGTCGTAGGCCGAGACCAACACCGGCTCCGTCCACTGAAAGCGGTACTTGAGGTCGCCCGCGCCGTTACCCGAGGTGTCCAGCGGATAGGGCGAGACGTCCTGCAACTGGTTGGTGCGGTGATCGTAGCGGCGTAATGATGGAGCCTTCCGAACCTGCGTACACGATTTCAGGGTCACGGGGATCGGGGGAAATATATCCGCTTTCGCCGCCGCCTACGTCATACCAATCCTGGCGCGCGATCACCCCGTCGTCGGTCTGGCTGGCGATGGCCACCGTGCTGTTGTCCTGTTGCGCCCCATACACGCGATAAGGCCAGTGATTATCGACGGCGACATGGTAGAACTGGGCGGTGGGCTGATTGTTCTGCTGCGTCCAGGTCTTTCCGCCGTCCACGGAAATCGTCACTCCGCCGTCGTTGCTGTTGATGAGACGTTGCGGGTTGGTAGGATCGATCCAAAGTCCATGATGATCGCCGTGCGGCGCCGGCAGCAGCTCGAAAGTTTTTCCGCCGTCGGAGGAACGGAACGCGCCGGTGTTCAGCACATACACCGTGTCGGCCTGCTTGGGATCGGCGAATACGTGCATGTAATACCAGGCGCGCTGCCGATAGCGCTCATCGTCGTTGACGCGGGTCCAGGAATTGCCGGCATCGTCGGAACGATAGAGTCCGCCTTCCTTGGCTTCGATGAGCGCATAAACGCGATTGGAATCCGCTCCCGAAACCGAGATGCCAATGCGCCCCAGATCGCCCTCCGGCAGACCGTGACCTTCCAGATGCTTCCAGGTGAGCCCGCCGTCCACGGATTTGTAGAGGCCGCTGCCCGGCCCGCCGCTGTTGAAGTACCAGGGCTGACGCCGGACCTGCCATAGCGAAGCGTAAACGACGCTGGAATTTCTGGGATCGAATACGACGTCAATCGCCCCGGTATCGTCGTCTTTGTAGAGGACTTTTTGCCAGCTCTTACCGCCGTCTGCGGTGCGGAAAACGCCGCGCTCGGAATTCGGTCCCCACGCATGTCCCAAGGCAGCGACCAGAACAATGTCAGGGTTGCGAGGATCGATGATGACGGCTCCGATGTGGCGCGTGTCTTTCAGGCCGACGTTCTTCCAGGTCTGGCCGGCGTCGGTTGACTTGTAAACCCCGTCACCGTAGGAGATGTTGCCGCGCAGGCAGGCTTCCCCGCTGCCCGCATAAATGACGTTGTGGTCGCTATCGGCCACCGCGATCGCGCCAATGGAGGAGATGCTCTGGTGATCGAAGGTCGGAGTCCAAGTAAGGCCGCCGTTGGTGCTCTTGAAGATCCCTCCGGCGACGGCGCCAAAATAGTAGATGTTGGGATCGCCGGGAACTCCGGCGACAGCCAGCACGCGGCCGCCGCGAAATGGCCCGATCTGCCGCCACTTCATGCCACCGACGATTGCAGGATTGACCTGCGCAAGCGCATTCGCTGCCAACAACAAGAACGCCAGTGGGCACAGCGCAAGTCCCCGACGCATCAATTGACCCTCCATTGTTAAGAAGTCCCGTCATGGTAACGGGAAAAGAGACGGGTATTCAAGGCGAGCTTAAGACTAAAGCATAAGAGCAATCACTGCCAGGGCAATGACAAAGCCAACCTGATGCGACACTGTGTCGGAGCAGGCCAGCTCTTAGGGCGAAGGGCCGTCCCGCTTCGAATTGGAACGGGAGCTGTGATACAAAGTTAATCCTCCTATGCCCTCAAGAAGACAGTTTCTGACCAACGCTGCGATTTTGGGTGCCGCCGCTGTGCCTGCTCTCGCCCAGCACGACACTACCAAGCCGGCCGGCAAGCTGCCGCCCTCGGTCGCTGCGCTGCAATCCCGCGCCGCGGAAGCCCAGCCTATCACTGCGGACGAGCGTCGTGAGCGCCTGGAACGCGCTCGCCAGTTGATGGGGGAGAACAAGCTCGACGCCATCTTCCTGGCCGGCGGCACCTCGCTCGTCTATTTCACCGGCATAGATTGGGACAACAGCGAGCGCCTGTTCGCCATGGTGCTACCGCAGAAAGGCCCACCATTTTTTGTCTGTCCTGCATTCGAGGAAGAACGCGCGCGCGAGCAGATCGCCAAAGGCCCCTTCGATCGCGACGCTGACATCCGCACCTGGCAGGAAGACGAGAACCCTTATGCCCTCGTCGCAGCAGGGCTTGCGCGCGCGCGGCCTCGCCGCCGGCAACTGGGGATTGAAGAGCGTGTCGCCTACGTCTTCAGCGCCGGGCTGGCGCGGGCGGCGCCGCAATTGACGCTCTGCAGCGCCACTCCGGTCACCGCCGGGTGCCGCATGATCAAGAGCGAGCACGAACTGGCACTCATGCTGCTGGCCAATCAGGTCACTCTGGCAGCTTACAAGGCCGCCTACCAGGCCTTGCGACCGGGCATGACGCAGAACGATTTTGCCGGGCTGGTCGAGACCGCACATTCCCGCCTCGGCTTCCATGGCGACGCCAGCGTCCAGGTCGGCGAGTATTCGGCACTGCCGCACGGCTCTGCCACGCCACAAGTGGTACGGGAGGGCGCCATTCTGCTGATTGACGGCGGCTGCAGTGTGGAAGGTTACGCGTCGGACATCAGCCGCACATTTGTTCTGGGCAAGGTTGCCGGCCCATCGGCGGACAAAATGCGCCGCATCTTCGACATGGTTCATCGGGCGCAGTCGGCAGCACTGGCCGCGGCGCGACCCGGTGTCGAAGCGCAGTCGGTGGACGCGGCTGCGCGGAAGGTGATCGTACCGCCGGCTTCGGCCCCAATTACGCTCACTTCACCCATCGCGTTGGTCACGGCATCGGAATGGATGGTCACGAGTGGCCGTACCTGGTACGCGGTGACACGCTCCCGCTTAGGCGAATATGTGCTTCAGCGACGAGCCCGGCATCTATATTCGCGGCGAGTTCGGCGTGCGCCTGGAAGATGATATGCACATCACGGCCGACGGAGCCCAACTGTTCACGCCGCAAAGCCCGTCGCTGGAGCATCCGTTCGACTGAACGTGCTTAGTTCATGTTCGCTTTTCGACGCGAACGCGTTAACTGGAGTCGTCGTGCCAAAGCACATTGGAATCGTGGCGTGCAGCGCCGAAGGTGCGGCGCTCTGCTATCGCACCATCTGCACAGAAGCACCGGCGTTGATGGGCCGCCACATGCATCCTGAAGTCAGCATGCACACCCACTGTCTTGCCAAGTACATGGAGTTCATTTACCAGGATGACTGGCAAGGCGTTGCCGACCTGATGCTGTCGTCGGCTCACAAGCTAGCCAGAGCAGGCGCCGAATTTCTCATTTGTCCCGACAACACAATCCATCGGGCCTTCCATCTGGTTGCGCCAAGCTCCCCTCTTCCTTGGCTGCACATCGTCGAAGAAGTCGCCGTCGTGGCGCAGCAAAGCGACTTTCGCAAACTCGCAATTACCGGCACTAAATACACCATGGAAGGGCCGGTCTATCCGCAGACGTTGTCGGCGGCTGGTATCGAACATCTCATGCCAAGTGCCGACGAACGAGCGCGCATCGACGCGATCATCATGGATGAACTGGTGAACGGAGTCTTCGCGAGTGAATCGCGAAAATACCTCCAGCAAGTGATCGCAAGGCTAAGCCATGAGGGCTGTGATGCCGTGGTGCTCGGTTGCACGGAGATTCCGTTGCTGATCGACGACACCAACTCTCCGTTACCCACGCTCGACTCGACGCGCATTCTGGCGCGAGCGGCGATAAGAAAAGCGCTCGGCTAATCGTGGCGCCGCAGAAGCACAGCGCCTGATTCTGTTAACTAGCCAATAACCTTGTAATGGGTTGACGTTTTTCCCATTTTGGGAGGGACCGCTCGACGCACTCGGGTACTTGGCCTCCACTCCCCTCCCCTATACCCTTGCAAAATCTTGAAAACAAAGGAGCGAAAAAAATCTCCCCTCGCAAAATCTTCCATCCAAAGGAGTTAGATATCAAAATCTTGCATACAAAGGACTTACGGGGCAATCGCGACCAGCCCATGCTCCCGTTTTGGAACGACCTCGCGAGCTGCAATTAACTATGGTTATCAGCCAGCGGCCCCGAAAATTGGCCATTGGCAACATGTTTTCAAAGAACGTAGGCGGGCTAAACTGGGTTCCGGGCGCCCGCGCACCGTGTGCCCTCATAGGGGGCACGGAGAGACACTACGTCTCCTTTTGGCAGTGTACCGCCGTTTTCGCCCGAGTCAAGTTACGAAAGTACATGTACCATTCCCAACTATCTGCTGGTGAGTCAGCTGGAACGAACCCGCGAGGCGCCTACCCTTCGACTCGGGCAGCCTCCTCTCGCCAGAAGCGGGCGAGAAGGGCGGGAGCCCGGCGAGAAATTAGGCACCCTGGCTAATCGTGAATGCCGATACAGTGGATGGTGAGTTGCTCCGCAACACCGTAAGTCGCGATTTCCACTACGATGGACGCCGGTGCAAGCGAATAAATTGGAAAAACCACAATTGTGTGTCAGTCGCCTCGGGAGCACAGGTGGCTGTGTAATTCGTGTCTGGAAAGGCGAAGCTCCAAGGAAGGGCGACAAACGCATAATTTCCGTTGACCGACGTCTCAATTGTGACTCGGGCATGATTGACCGGCTTTAGTGGAACAATGCCCTCCTGGGCCGAACTGAGCGAGGCCCACAATAAGCAGAACAAGACAATCGAGAAAGTGAAGCGACGCATATTGATCCTCCTCTTTGCATCTTCATGATTTGCGAGTTTGCTGCCACGCTGGAGAACTGTTGCAAAGCGCGTACCAAGTCAGAACTACTGAAGTGGCAGATTTGATCTCCATGTATTTCCAATGCGATACCGTGGTGGCGGCCAGTTTCAGACAGATCACTGATTCAATGCCGCCTGAAAAGCCTATCTGAATGGAGGCTCTCGACTATCCGTTTGGCTAGCTACAGTCGGGGGGCCCGGTTCTGGGCCAGACGTGCGTCTTGAGCGTTTGGAGAGCCCGGTTGGCGCAGTTATTCAAGGCCTCTAGGGCCGCTCGCCTTGCGAAACGCCGCCAGGCGTTCGTGGGTGTTCAGTACGTGCCGCGGAAGCTGAAGCTGCGAGCCTTCTTCAAGGATTGGAATCAGCTTGTCGAATTCAGGCCCGGAGTGCGATCCAGTGAACACGATGCGCACCGGATGAAACAGGTCCTTGCCCTTGGCGCCAATCTTTTCTTTCACTTCATTCATGATTGACTTGAACCGCTCGGGCGTCATCGGCGCAGGATCGCCTTCCACCTGCTGCGCGAAAACAGCGAGTACATCGTTCGTCTTCGGCGCTGCAAGGACCTCGGCATTATCGGGCGCAGCTAGAGCAGCGGCGGCATCATAGCGGAAGATCAGGCCTGCTCGCTCCGGGAGTTGGTCCAGCCTGTCCACCGACGGCGCGAGCAATGCGACAACCTTGGCGAACCACGCTCGCGTTCGCTCATCTGGATCCTTCGGCAACAGTCCAGCCCGGATAAAGAATGGCTCTGCCAACCGCTCGATCCTCTCCGGCGGGCTCTGCTTGATGTAATGCCGGTTGAGCCAATAGAGCTTCTCCATGTCGAAGACGGCGGGCGACGGCGTAACCCGCTCCAGCGAGAATTCCGTCTTCAGTTCCTCGGGCGTGAAGATTTCGCGGGTGCCGCCGCTGGGCGCCCAGCCGAGCAGGGCGAGGTAGTTCATCAGCGCTTCCGGCAGTACGCCCATGTCGCGAAAGTTGGCGATGGAGGTTGCGCCGTGCCGCTTCGACAGCCGCTCGCGATCTTTACCCAGAATGGTGGACAGGTGCGCGAACTCGGGCACAGGCCAACCCAGCGCCTCGTACAGTGCTACCTGCTTGGGTGTGTTGGAGAGGTGGTCGTCGCCGCGGATCACGTGCGTGATGTCCATCAGCGCGTCGTCCACCACGACCACATAGTTGTAAACCGGCATGCCGCTAGACCGCACGATGATGGGATCGCTGACCACTTCGTTGGAGAACTCGACCGGGCCGTGCACGATATCGTGGAAGCGAATGGGATGCTCAGGAATGCGGAGGCGAATCGCTGCCAACTCGCCGTTCGTACGGCGGCGCTCGGACTCGGCACGATCGAGTGCCCTGCACTTTCCCGCATAGATAGGCGGCTGCTGATGTGCGAGCGCCTGCTCTCGCTCGCGCTCCAGTTCTTCCTGCGAACAAAAACAGAGGTAAGCTTTGCCCTCGCGCAACAGCCGCTCGGCTTGTTCCCGATAAAACTCGAGACGATCGCTTTGACGATACGGGGCATGCGGACCGCCGACATCGGGGCCTTCATCCCAATCCAGGCCAAGCCATTTCAGGTCTTCCAGAAGCTGCCCTTCAAAGCGCTCCTCGCTGCGCTCGACATCGGTGTCCTCGATGCGCAGGACCATCGTGCCGCCCTTCTGCCGCGCGAAGAGCCAGTTAAACAACGCTGTGCGGGCGTTACCGACGTGCAAATGTCCGGTTGGTGAAGGGGCGAATCGAACACGCACCTTGGCAGGAGTGCTCACTACATGATGTTAGCAGGCCAAATCCTTCGTGCGTGGATCTGCGGAGCGCTTATTCCTGGCGTTTGGTGGCGCGCGCAATGAGCGCCTCCTGGGCGTTGAAGGCGTTCTTTTTCTGAAAGTCAGGATCGCGCACGTACTTGCCGTCGGAGCTCATGTGGCGGGCCTTGGCCTGGTCTTTGAGGTAGGTGCCCAGCACTTCATCACGGATCACGCGGACAAGATTCCCGTCCTGCACCGGGAAATCTACCTCGACCCGGCGATTCAGATTGCGCGGCATGAGATCTGCGCTGCCCAGATATATCTCTTCCTTGCCGCCGTTGCGGAAATAAAAGATCCGGCTGTGCTCGAGGAAGCGTCCAACGATGCTCGTAACCCGGATATTCTCGCTGACGCCCGGCAGACCCGGGCGCAAGCAGCAGATACCGCGCACCAGCAGATCAACTTTTACCCCCGCCTGCGAAGCCTGGTACAGGAGTTGAATCATTTTCCTGTCGAGCAGGGCGTTCATTTTCAGGATGAGATGACCGGCTCGGCCGTTTTGCCGGTGTTCGATTTCGCGCTCGATCAACCTCTCGAATCCCTGACGCAATGTAACTGGTGCGACCAGCAGCTTGCGGTACGAGGTCTTCACCGAATACCCGGTCAGGTAGTTGAACAGGTCAGTGCAATCAGCTCCGATGGCGGGATCGCACGTGAGCATCCCCAGGTCGGTGTAGAGTTGGGCGGTAACGCTGTTGTAATTGCCGGTGGATAGATGCGCATAACGGCGAATCACGTCGCCTTCCTTGCGCACAATCAACAAGGCTTTGCAGTGCACCTTCAGTCCCATCAGGCCGTATACGACGTGGACGCCATATTCTTCCAGCTTGCGCGCCCATTCGATGTTGCTTTCTTCATCGAACCGCGCTTTCAATTCGAGCAGGACGGCTACCTGCTTCCCGTTTTCTACCGCTTCCAGAAGAGCGTCAACAACCGGCGCATTGCGGCCGACCCGGTAGAGAGTGATCTTGATGGCAAGGACGTTAGGGTCCTTGGCTGCCTTCTGCAAAAGCCCGACAATCGGCTGGAAGGAATCAAAAGGATGATGAAAGAGCACATCTCCGCGCCGGATGGTGGCGAAAATGTCCTCCTCCTCGGACTCTTTGAGCGGTGCGGGAAGTGCGGGAACAAAAGGGGCAAACTTCAAATCCGGACGATCCACTTTGGTCAGGTGGCGTACCCGGACTAGCGACAATGGACCGGACACCTTGTAAATGTCGTCGCGATCAAGTTCCAGGTTTTCGATCAGGATGTCGAGCACCGGCGCGGGCATTGCCTCGTTGATCTCCACGCGCACTACATCGGCAAACCGGCGTTGCCACACGCCCTCTTCCACCGATTCCAGCAAGTCCCCAGCCTCCAGGTTCTGGATCTCGCTATCGGCATCGCGGGTTATGTGGAAGGGATGCGCTTCGAGGATCTCCATGCCCGGGAAAAGCGCTCCCAGATTAGCGATGACCAACTGCTCCAACCAGACAAAACCTTGTTCCTTGACCGAGGCTTCTTGGCGCGGCTCTTCAGCTTGGGGGCAACATTAACCGGAACCAGCTGCGGCAACGTGTCAGGAATCTTCACGCGCGCGAAGTGCTCGTCGCCTTCGCCTCCCCGCAGAAGCACGGCAAGGTTCAGGCTCAGGTTTGAGATGTGGGGGAAGGGACGGCCGGGATCAAAGGCCAGCGGAGTGAGGGTGGGAAAGACCGTCTCCTGAAAATAGGAATCGGCAAGTGCACGCTGTTCTTCCGTGAGATCGGAGTAATTCAAGATGCGAATTCCCGCTTGCTCCAGCGCCGGCACGAGTTCCTTGCTCCAGTATTCCTGGGTGCTGCGATAGAGACGTATCACCGAGGCCCGGATGGCCCGCAGCTGTTCCGACGAACTCATGCCGTCGGGTCCGGGATCACTCACGCCCTTTTCGACCTGCCGCTTCAGGCCGGCAACCCGCACCATGAAGAATTCGTCCACGTTGGAGCCAACGAATGACAGAAACATCAGCCGCTCCAGCAGAGGATTGCTGCTGTCCTGGGCCTCTTCCAGTACCCGCCGCTGAAAATCCAGCAGACTCAGCTCCCGGTTGATGAACAGTGCTGGATCGTCCAAGTCGCGTGCGGGCTGGGCAACGGCATGGCCACGTACTCCATTCGTGCCGGTGGCGCGGGCCGTTGCGGTGCTGGCGCGAACAGATTTTCGCCGCGCTTTGGAAGGAGCGGTTTTCAGCGATGTACTCATAAAGGGGTATAGGTGCAGGACAGACGTTCATTGTAATGCGGGGGGGAGTCCCTTGAATACTAAGCGTATGTGAAACGCTCTCCCAGGTTCGCTCAATGTGTTGTTCATAGTATGGCTTGGGCCGCGTCCTGACCCGGCCTCGCGTGGTCTGCCGAAGGCCATCAATGCCCTATTTGCGAAGTTGGGTGGGCTCGAAACCCTGTGCTACTCTGTTGATGCCACTTATTCGCCGGGATGGCGGAACTGGCAGACGCAGCGGACTCAAAATCCGCCGGGCTTCGGCCCTTGGGGGTTCGATTCCCCCTCCCGGCACCACTATTACTCCTATTGAATCAGAGGGTTATCGGAATCCGCGGGAACAGCCGTTTCAGGCTCAGGGCTGTCACTATGCCCATTTCTATGCCCGTTCTGCTGAATCTCTAATTTCTGCATCGCCTCCGAGATGTCCGTCTGAGAGACGATGGCATATCGCTCAAATACACTCCGAGTTCTCCAGCCTTCGCAATCACGCTTTCTAGGTTCGAGGAAGAACCACAAGAAGCCTTAGCGAATGGACAACGGATGCAGTTGACGCCCGGCGGCAAGCTGGACATGGTGGACTATACTGACCAAGAAGAAGTCACAAGAGACCAAACTTTGGACGCCAGCATTCCGTTTAGCGTTAGGTGCTACCTGACCACCAAAGGCCCGAACAAGGTCGACGCTAGTGGTGTACGGCCTCGTCAGGGTGATGCCAAGCTCGGGTCTCGAGTGGTCCGGCATCGTCGACAACACCCATTTAGAGGAGAACTGGGATGAAACGTCACTACGCGTTTGCAGTGCTGCTAACCTTGCTGTACGTGTGTGTCGGAAACGCGCAGCAATACCCCATGATGGACATGGTCGCCAACAAGGTCATCCAGAAGTACCAAAATTCCTCCTGCGAGCAACTGTGGGAGAAGAAAGCACAGAAAGCCCCTCCGACACAGCAAGAACAAAATGTGATCCAGATGCTGAAAGGCGATCCGCAGATGCGACAGGCGTTCATCAACAAGATTGCCGCTCCGATCGCCAACAAGATGTTCGATTGCGGCATGATTCCGTAAGGGTCGTTGTCGCTCACTGGTCACGGAGGACCACAATGATGCGAGACAAGATGTCGCGATGGGTATGGCTGGGTATGGCCGGCATGTTGCTAGTCGCGGGCACAGCGTACGCGCAGAGCAACCCGCAGCCGCCGAAGAAAAAGCCGGCGCCGAAGGCCAAGGCGGCGCCGACCGACACCCATCCCGCGCTCGAACCGAAGGCAGTCGAACTGCTGAAGGCCATGAGCGATCGCCTGGCGGCCGCTCATACTATGGCCTTCACCGCGGTGGAGACGTATGAGAGCCCCAGTCGCCAGGGCCATCCGCTAGTCTTTGCGAACAAGTCTGAGGTCACCTTGCAGCGGCCGGATAAGCTGCGGGTCATCACGCCTGGCGATGGTCCCGCTTCCGAGTTCTATTACAACGGCAAGACCATGACGGCCTTCGCGCCGGCCGAGAACCTGATTGCCGTTGCCGATGCACCGCCGACGATCGACGCAGCCATGGAAGCGGCCTATCGCTTGTCCGGGACTTACTTTCCTTTTGACGATCTGATCGTTGCCGATCCCTATAAGGACATGGCCGAAGGTTTGAAGCTCGCTTATTACATCGGTCAGTCTCATATCGTCGGCGACACAACGACGGACATGGTCGCCTACGTTGACAATGGGGTGTTCATCGAGATCTGGATTGGGGTTGAAGACAAGCTGCCGCGGCTGATCCATGCGGTTTACCTCGATGATCCGGCGCAGCTACGCCACAATCTGCTGCTCTCCGACTGGAAACTCGACCTTGCCATCCCGGCGGATGCCTTTGCGCCGACGAACGCTGCCAACGCCAAGCACATCCCGTTCGCTCACCCCCACCCTCAGCCTCCGCCGGGCGCTAAGCCTCCGGCCAAGGCCAAGCCACCCAAAGCACAGCAATGAAGAGGTAGGGCACATCATGAAAAAGATCACGGTTAGCTTGGTGAGCTTTGCGTTCGCACTGCTCCCTTTCAACGCTGCAACCGCTTACTCGCACGCGAATCGCTACGGCGGCAGCACCTCACACAGCTATGGGTCCACGAGCCACTCTAGCGCTTACGGCACCAGTTCTTCACACACCTACGGCGAGGGCTCGTCGCACACCAACGAATACGGTGGCAGCACTTCGCATAACTACGACGGGGGCACGAGCCACACCAACGCCTATGGCGGCACCACGTCGGGCGAGGCTGGCTACGGCGCAACTCATACTGACACCTACGGTGCGACAACTGCCTATCACCCTCCGACTGACGCGTACTATCATCCACCCGCGCCGTACTATCCGTATCATCCGCCAACGACCGTGGGCTACTACGGAGCAGGGTGCTACAACTGCAGTTCGACTGCGGGCGCCGTCGCCGTGGGCGCTGCGGTCGGCGTGGCTACGGGCGCAGCCATCGCCTCCTCCGCGGCTGCTTCGCAAAGTGCTGCCGCATCCCAAAATGCCTACGCACAGGGCTACAACGCCGGCTCGGCCAACGCCAGCACTGCTAACGCGAATACCGCTGCTGCCAACGCCAATATGGCGGCCGCCAACGCTAACGCTGCGGCTGCGAATGCCAATATGGCCGCTGCCAGCACGAACACCGCTTACACCATGGGCTCGGTGCATGGGGCGTTACCCTCCGGTTGCATCACACCCAACGTGTCGGGCGGGACGTACTACTTGTGCGGGAATACCTGGTTCCAGCCGGCATATGGGGCGAATGGCGTGTACTACAAAGTGGTGCCCGCGCCGTAGAACGTAGCAACCATCCGGTATTGTGCTGGTGTTTGCCGCGGTCGTGACTAACGCGAATTGCCCTGCTGTTTGTAGGCGCTGACCAGTATCGCCACCGTGATCGCAACGTAGAGAACGCCCGTAACCCCCTCCAACGCTGCCAGCATGCGGACCTCACCGTGGATGGGGACGACGTCGCCGTAGCCGATCGTCGAGAGAGTTACAAAACTGAAGTAAAGCAGCTCGCTTGAACGATCTGTCACCGTGGCGCCGTTGTGGAGGATTGATCCCGGATAGAAATTGTCGATGGCAGAGTAGAGGCTGAACCACAGCATTCCAAGCAAGAGGTAAATGCTGACCGCGGTAAAAAGGTGGGATTCGACAACGGAGTGGGCATTCTTGAGATAAGAGAAAAGGCCGACCACGGTGAGTGCGAAAAATGCGGTCAGCAACCCCCATTTCGTCCCGACGAGTGCTGGAGCCGGATCAAACGTGCTCACCACCGAGAAGATGAATGCGGCCACCATCAGCAACACGGATGGCCACACCCAGCGCCTTATCTTCGATAGCCTGACGGTCGCCAGGATCACCGGCACAAACATGAGCACGCCGAGAATCATTCGCCGAAAATCGCCGCGATCCAGCACCGGATATACCAGAATGACCAGCAGCAGAGACAGCAGGAGCAACAGATCCGGTCGCGACTGTGCTTTGTCCAGCATCGCCGTTGTCTCCATCCAACGCGGCTCATGCAGACCAACGCTGGCGCCCTACTGCGCAATGAGAGCCAGCGCAGTCCCGAGAGAATGACGCATTCGGGTTCTTCCGTGCCTTATTGCATCTTCTGATAATTCGAATTCGTTTCGTTAATGCCGAGCTGCTTACTGACACCGTTGATGTTGGTCGTCGCGACGTGGTTGGTCCCGTCCGGCAACTGCGCGAACTGGGCGGAGATGGTGACCGCGTCCTTGAGATCGTTCAGGTACGAATTCACCTGGACGCTTACCGGCGAGTGGTTCTGCTCGCTGACGGTCATGGTCACCGAGTCGCCCTGCTTCACATAGTTCTTGATGATCAGGCTCACCGTGCCGCCGCCAGGTTGTATCGAGATGTTGCCCGCCTGTTTCGCCTGCATCAGGGCTTCGGGGTTGGGCGTTGTGTACTGCTTGGCCAGCGCGCTGATCTGCTGCCCGTACTGTTCGTACTCCTGGGTCTTCTTCTCGACGACATGCTCTTTCACCCGGCCTTCACGTCCGCCGCCTGATCCAGCCTTCTGGTTACCGACCTCGGTCTTCTGCTGCTGGCCGTTTACCATCTGGACCTGGTAAGTCTTGGTGTCTTTGACGCTTCCCTTGATGCTGATGGTTTCGGTTTCGGTCCAGGTGTACTGGGCAAGCTTTTGCTTGTTGGTCTCCTGGGCTTGTTTGATGGCCATCAGCTTGTCCGCCATCTGGGGATTTTGTGCCGCTGCCGGCGCGGTTGAAAGCAAGCCTGCGGAGATGGTGACCGTCAAGGCGATCGCCATGCGTTTGAATCCGGGTATTAAAGGTTGAATCATTTTGTCCTCTCGTTTCTTAGCGAAGTTATCCTATCCGGTGAACCTATTCCTGCGGTAGCCGGGTTACAGCTGCCGATTTCCAGCTGCCATCCAGGATCGATGGCGGCGTTGTCGTCGGCCAGTACAAGCCCATGACCAAAACGAATTTGCCTTTTGGCGCGGGCAGCCAGTTAGCCTTTTTGGATTTAACTGGCATTCTACGTGAAGTCCAGCCCAGCCATGCGAAGGACATTCTTTCGCAACGTCTTATTTTCTTAGTGAAACCGCAATCGCCCGCTATTCCGCCAGGGTGGAGTGTTCGAGGCGCTCGGCCGGTCGCAGCCAGTGTCGTCGAGCGTAAGCCAGGACCAATATCGAGATAAACAGCAGGACAAGGAGATAAGCTCCAGGGCACTTCGAAACCCGTCTCGGCCTTGACCACATGAAGTGGTAGCGAAAAGCTAGCGACCTCCGAATTCCGCCGGAGAACCATGTTTACCGTCCAATCCCCCGTCGCCGGCAGGTTCAGGTCCGCGGTTTGCAGCAGCTTGTTCTCGGAATCCTCATGGCTGGCGTGCGCGGTCGCAGGTGGACCATGCGGGTCGCCAGTCGGATGTGCCGTGAGATCGACCGTCGTATCGAGCAGGATCTCTGCGAGTATTCCGGTCCTGGACCAGCACGCTGAAGGGCGAGGAACCAGCGGTGAGATCTCCGGCAGGAAGCGAAAACGGCGACAGTGAATGGTCCCGATGCGCCTTTGAACCGGAGGGCCTGATTATCGTCATCGTTCGAACCCGCTGTCAGCAATCCGGCAAAACAGAGACAGGTTACAGCGAACAAAACTACAAAGGAGATGGCTTCAATCCGTTCGCCTCTCCATCGTGCGGGCAGAAAGCGAGAGAGAAACGGGACGGCTTGTGGGAGCGCGTCGAGTGATGTCGTCTCGCGGCGGCGAACTGGCGTGATTGACTCTCGCGACGGTTTCCTCGACAAGCACTGAACCGCGATGACGATGGCCGGCACGATGAAGGCCAACGATCCGACAACCCACATGATGGCTCCAGCGGCGATTTGATCTTCCAGCGCGGAGAAGCCAAACAGCCGGGGTACGGCCGAATACGAGGGATACAGCACCCGGTCGGAGAAGACCAGGATCGCCGACAACGCCGTGTTCTGGAGGTCAGCTATCAGAAGGTACGGCACCATTGCCCAGCGAGGCCACTGCGCTTTGCTTGGCCACGGCTGGACGACTGGCCACCAGAAGATTAGCGACGTGACAAAGAAGCAGGCATGTTCGACCTGGTGCCACGCGGGAGAACGCAACGCCAGTTCATACAGCGCGGGGTGTGCCAGGCGAACATCGCGATACCCATCAGCAGCAATGCGCAAACCGGATGCGTCAGCGTGCGTCCGATTCGCCCGGCGAGAGGCCAGTTCAAGAACGGCCCGGCAAACTCGCGTGCCGCGAAGACCGGCAGCCCACGTACCATCGGAACCAGCGGCGCGCCCAGCAGGACCAGCGGCGGCGCGATCATCATCAACACCATGTGCTGCAGCATGTGGGCGGTGAGCACGAAGCCGTTGAACACATCCATGGGTGATGCGAGCGCGAACCAGAGGGAAAAAAGCCCGAGCAAGAAAGTGACGGCTCGCCAGGGCGGAAGATTGGGCGAACCCGCGCGCCGCAGCAGCCACCATCCGCGCAGATAGATGAGAGCCGACAAAGCAATGGCGAACGTCGCCGCGGGAGGAATTGACCACGAACGCAGTACGGCTTGATAAACGGGCTGCATGGCCGGTCAGCGGTTGTTCGCCGGAGGACGGCCCTGGTCTTCCTGGGTCAGTACCGCCTGCGATGCGTCGCGTGCCGGAGGCTGGTTGGGCGGGCGCAAAGTCTCCAGGAAGGAAACCAAAGCCGTCACCTCCGCCGGATTGAGGTTTTTCCCGTACGCGGGCATATTGCCGCCGCCTTGAATGACCTGGCGCACAAGCTGGTCGTGGGTCATGCGGGTTGCAACCCGGTCAAGCTCCGGGCCGCGCTTGCCGCCGGAGCCGCCAATCGCATGACAGTTGCGGCACTGTTTCACCTGGAAGACCAGCGCGCCTTGCCGTTCCAGCGGCGACCGCCCGTTGAGGAATTCAACCGGAACGGGATCGCCACTCCAGCCGTTCATGACCGGACTCCAGGGAGAATAGGTTGCCAGCTTGGTGAATGTGCCGAGTGCGACGGCAACCAGCAGCAGCGTAACCACCGCAACCGGCCGTCGCTTCCAGCTTTTTTCGCCTTCGCCCGACAGGAATGGCAGCAGAATCAGGAACCCAATGACGATCACGGGCCCGATGAGCAGAGCAGGCGTCTCCATCGACGGTGGCAGCAGGGCCAACATCGCATACAGCCACAGGAAGAAGAAGTCCGGCTTGGGGATGGTCTGCACGATGGTCGGATCGGGATAGCCGCTCGGGCCAAACGGCCCGAAGAACCAGGCACACGCCATCACGCTGACGATGATGGCGGCGGAGAAAAACATGTCCTTCCAGATGGCCGCCGGCACGAACGGAACGCCATCCTTGTGTATCAGCTCCTCGTACTCCTTGAGGTACGTCGAGCGGCGCACGACGCGCCCGGGCATGGGCCAGTCGTTGATGCCGCACTTCAACACCAGCAGCAGGTGCAACGAGACGAGCGCGATCAGCAGACCGGGAATCAGAAAGACATGAAGCGCAAAGAAGCGCGAAAGCGTTGCCCCGGCGATGATCGGGCCACCCAGCAACATGTGGACCATGGACGCACCAACAAAGGGAACACGGCTGGTGATGGATGCGCCGATCCCCAGGCCCCAGTAGGCATCCTGATCGAAGCGCAAGACCTGACCGGTGAAGGCCATGCCGAGCGTCATCAGGAGCAGGAAGATGCCAACCACCCAGGTGAGCTCGCGGGGAAACTTGTAGGCGCCGAACAGGAACACCTGGCACAAATGGATGAGCACGACGGCGACCATGAAGTTGGAGCCCCAGCCGTGTACGGCGCGGAGGAACCATCCCAGGGTGACACCGTGGTTGAGATACTGCAGGCTGTTCCAGGCTTCCGCCGCCGAGGGAACATAGATCAGCGCCAGCATGATGCCGGTGACGACCTGGAGAATAAAGAGGGTGAGGGCGGCGCTGCCAAAGACGTACCACCAGCTCGCCGACTTGCGGGGAACGGGATGGCTCATCGCTTCGCGGACCACACCGCCGATCTGCAATCTCTGGTCGAACCAGTCCGCGATGTTCTTTAACCTTGACATCCACTCTTCCTCGCTCCCAGGCTCGCCGTGGTGGACAATGTCGGCAGTTGTCCGGCTTCGATCAGCAGCTTGCCGCCTTCCACCTTGTACGCATACTCAAACAGCCCACGCGGAGGCGGTCCCGAGGCGCGCGAGCCATCCTGGTAATACACGCCACCGTGACACGGGCACATGAATAATCCGGATTGGGCAAACCAGCGAACCGGGCAGCCGAGGTGGGCGCAGTTGACCGCGAACACCTGAAACTGTTCGCCCTGGATTCGGCGGACCCAGCAGGGAATGCGGTCGGTCTCTCCGTCCGCGACACCGGCAATGGGATTTTGAAACTTGGCCAGCCGGGTCTGGCCTTCCGGGAATTCATCCAGCTCACCCAGGGTGATCCACCGCTTGTACTGCCCGCGATCTCCGCCGAGGATCGGCGAAACCAGGTATCCAATCACCGGCACGGCCAGGATGGTGACCGCCAGGCCGTTCAACAGCATTCCGATCTTGGCGAACAGATCTCGCCGGGAGATTTCGTTCTTGTCCTGATCGCTCAAGGAAGTCCTCCGGACGAAGAAGATGAATTCGCAGAAGAAGCCTGGGCCGGCTGTTTGGGCCGTTGCGCCACAAGCCACGCCACAACATCAGAAATCTGCTGGTCGGTCATGGGGTGCCCGGGAACGTTTCCGCGCCAGTCGGGCGCGCCGAAGTCGGGACGTCCGGTGATGACAATTGTGCGCAGCCCCTGATCGCTGATCAGGCTGAGATAGGCTCCGTTCGTCACCGAGCCGGCTTTCGGCCCGCCCTTACTGCCCGTGCCGTGGCACGACGCGCAGTAGGTTCCGTACACGATCTCCCCCTGCTGCGGGACACCGGGTTCTTTCGCGGCATAAGGAGGAGCAACTGCACCAGCCAGTGCGTTTGGCTTGCTCCAGCGCTCGCGGATGCCGCGAATGATGGCGTTGATCTGCTGGTCGGTTAGCATCCCGCCTTCTTTTTGCGCGAAGGCTGACATGGCGGTGCCGCGGCGGCCTTTGGAAATCGTGGAACGCAGGGTGTCGTCGTCAACGATGGCCAGGTAAACCGGATCGGACAACGCCATCGCCGGCCCCTGCTTGCCTTCGGCGCCGTGACACCCAGCGCAGTTCTCGCGATAGAGCACTACAGGGTCGAGCACAGAATCGGGCCGGGGAACCTCTGGGCCGGGCGCAGGCTTGCCGCTGAGGGAGCAAGCCGCCAGCGCCAGCATCGCGGCGAGGGTCAACGCCAGCCAGGCGAAACGTTGCTTCATCGCTGGTGGTCCTCGCCGTCGCGCTCATGCATGATGCCGGGTGCCTCAATACCGGCCCGCATGGCGAGCGGCAAGTTCTCCGACGTCCACACTTTGTTCTGGCGCACCACCACAAGCCCGGCTACGACTCCGAACGCAACCTGCGAGGCCGCAAACCACAGCCAGTTGATCTGCCTGGTCCAGCAACGGGTTTACAAGATCGAGAACGCGATAGAGCAATCCCGTCCACAGCAGCGGGCCGATAATTCCTCCCAGGATAATCGGGCGGGTCGGCAGCATAGGAAGCATCGCACCGTACAGAAGCCCAACCAGGAGGCACATGGTGATGTGCAGGGCGAGCGCGAACAGGAACCAGTCGAAGCGGAAGTGCATCAGCGCCTCGGTCGTGGGCATGGCAGGCGAAGCATATAAACTTCCGGCCAGCAGGTTGATCGGGTACCAGACGCTGCGATAGAAGATCAGGCCGTAGAGCATGGCCAGCAGAGCCATGGCGACACCGCCCGCCAGACCACCCTTCACGCCAGCCGAGATGGGATATATCTTCAGAGGAAGCCAGGCACGCTGCACTTGTTGGGCAACCGGCAAGCGCATGACTTCGGGCGCCGGAATAGCTGCCGGCTCCGGTTCAGGGACCACCGGAACTTCGACATGGTGCTCATGCGGAAGCACCTGCCGGAACCAGCCGACCGCTCCGGCGATGTACAGGATCGCGCCCAGCACGCTGATCGACGCATTGGTCAGCAGTCCAGCGAAAATCAACGAGACTCCGAGCGCCAGCACGAACGGCCACGCCGTCGGCGCGGGTAGAACGACTGCCTCGGGATTGCCTGCGACGTGCTGGTCTGGCGTTTCCATGACGATCTTTCAGTCACCTACCGCGCAACAAAATAGACAACCGTGAGTACAACGACCCATACGGCATCGACAAAGTGCCAATACATCGCAAAGACTTCGATCTTCGGCGCGTGCTCCTGCTTCACGTAGCCCAGCAGGGTAAAGATCATGATGATCGATAGCCCGGTCAGACCGACAATGACGTGAAAGGCGTGCAGGCCGACCAAAGAATAGAAGGTGGTCCCGAACAGGCTGGAGCTGATGGTCAGCCCCTCGTCATAGATCAAGTGGTACCACTCGCGAGCGGTGCCCAGGATGAAGATCGTTCCCAGCGCGATCGTGAGCAGCCACCAAATCCCAAACAGCCGGCTCTTACCGCGCGCAATGGCGCGTTCCGCCATCACAATCGTGAAGCTGCTGGAGAACAGGCAGATCGAGTTGAAGATAGGAACGTGAAGGACTTCGCGGGGCGTGGGGCCGTTCAGGCTTTTTCCCGCGTAGTACAGGTAGGCAACTACAAAGATGCTGAAGATGGCGGACTCAGCCGCAATCAAACACCACATGCCGACGCGCCCTCGCAATTCGTGCGCGAGGGGCATTTCGGATTGCGGTATCGCGATCGTGGTAGCTGCCAAGTGAAAGTCTCCTTTCGGCCAAGCCGCGCCGTTCTTGCGCGGTTACTCGTACTTCCAGTCAGGATCTTCGGGATGCTTCAAGTCCCACAGTGGACGACGGCTGCGTACTACCGGAATCCTCGCAAAGTTGTAATCAGGCGGCGGCGAGGCGGTGGACCATTCCAGTGTCCAGGCGTCCCAGGGATCATTGCCGGCAGGCTTGCCCTTGAAGTAGGACCACAAGAAATTGACAACCAAAAACAACATCGGCGGCCGCCTGAAAGATCACACCTATCGACACGATCAGGTTCCAAATATCCCAGCCGCGTCCCGGCTCGTAGGTATAAATCCTGCGCGGCATTCCCAGTAGTCCGGGGATGTGCATGAAGTCGAAAGTCAAATGAAAACCGATGAAGAACAGCCAGAAGTGCCAGCTTACCCAGAGTTTCGTTCGTACATTCTTCCCGATATCTTCGGGTACCAATAGTAGAAAGCGCCAAAAAGGGCGAAGAGAATTCCGCCCACGATGACATAGTGGAAGTGCGCGACCACGAAGTACGAAGCACTGAGTTGCCAATCGAACGGTGACGCCGCCAGCATGATGCCCGTCAGGCCCGCGATCAGGAACTGGAAGAGAAACGCGACGCAGAACATCATCGGCGTCGTGAAGCGGATCTTTCCGCCCCACATCGTTCCCAGCCAGTTAAAGATCTTGATTCCCGTCGGCACCCCGATCGCCATTGTGGAAGCGGTGAAGAAGGCGTTGGCATAGGAAGTCATGCCGATGGTGAACATGTGGTGCGCCCACACGCCCAGGCTCAGGAAACCGATGGCTCAGGGTGGCCGCCACCATGATCGAGTAACCAAAGATCGGTTTGCGGGAGAATACGGGAATGATCTCGGAGACAATCGCAAATGCCGGAATGATGAGCACGTAGACTTCCGGATGACCGAAGATCCAGAAGAAGTGCATCCAGATCACGGCCGATCCTCCGGCTTGGGTGTCGAAAAAATGGCCGCCGAGGTAGCGGTCAATCAGCAGCATGATCTGGGCCGCCGTCAACGGCGAGATGACGATCAGAACCATCGCTGACGTCACAAGGTTCAGCCACGCGAAAAGCGGCATACGACCCAGCGTCATCCCGGGACATCGCATGCACAGAATGGTGGTCACGATGTTGGCAACGCAGTTCCGATGCTGCCGATGCCGCTGACCAGCAAGCCCGACAATCCAGTAGTCGGTACTGTGGCCGGGAGAGAAGGCTTGTGCGGTGAGTGGTGCGTAGGCAAACCATCCAACATCCGGAGCGCTGCCGGCGCCGTACAAGCCGCCTCCACCGATGAAGCTGAAATAAAGGATGACGCCGCCGAACGCGCTCATCCAGAAACTGAACGCGTTCAAGCGCGGGAAGGCCATGTCGCGCGCGCCGATCATCAGCGGAACCATGATAGTTCGCGAACCCAAACATCAGCTGGCATGGCGACGAGGAAAATCATCGTGGTTCCATGCATGGTGAACATCTGGTTGAAGACCTGCGGCGAGACAAAATGATTGTGCGGGCGGATCAACTGGATGCGCATGATCGTCGCTTCGAGGCCGCCAATTACAAGGAACACAGAGCCGTAGAGAATGTACATCGAGACCCAGCTGCTTGTGATCGACCGTGACGATCCATTCGTGCACACGGTCAAACAGCGGCTTGGCACCCTCGTGCGCGGGCGAAACCGCCATTGGTTTCAAAACCGACTCGGCGTTTGACATCAAGGGGTCCCCATGTCCCTACTGCAAGGTCATTAGATAGTCTGCAAGTGCGTCCAAATCCTGTTCGCCCAGTTGCATCGCCGGCATCAAGGCACCGGGCTTGATTGCATCTGGATCTTTGACCCACAGCCGCAGGTTCGCACGATTATTGAGCGCCGCGCCGGCCGCAATGGTCTCGCGGCTCATCAGGTGCGTCAGGTCAGGACCAAACTTCCCGTGCGCATTGGTTCCGGCGATGGCATGGCAGTTCACGCATGCCGTGGTCTCGAAAATCTGGCGGCCCTTGGCGACGATGTCCGAAACTTGTGCCGGCCTTTGTTGTGCCACGACCCAGCGGTCGAAGTCCTCGCGCGATTGCACGACCACCCGCAGGAGCATCTTGGCATGCTGCGTACCGCAATACTGCGCGCACTGGCCCACGAACACCCCAGTCTCGTGCGGGTCAACCCACATACTGTTCGTCCGGTTGGGAATCAGGTCGGTCTTTCCGGCCAGCATGGGCACCCAGAAGCTGTGGTCCGTATCGGCCGACAACAGAGTGATGTGAGTAGGCGTTGGATGTTTCGCGTCACTGACAGGAATGTGAAGCTCATTCGCGGCAATGAATCCCTGTTGCGGATATTGGAACTCCCACCAGAACTGGTGACCGACGGCTGTGATCTCGGTCGTGTCGGGAGGGAAGCGGGCGTCTTCGACGGCATGGATCACGCGCGCGGTTGCGAGAAACAGCACAACCACAATCAGGATGGGAATCACCGTCCAGGCAAGCTCGACCTGATTGCTGCCGTAGATCTGCGCGGGTTCGCGGCCGTCATCGCCGGGACGCTGCCGGAATTTCACTGCCGCGTAAACCAGCAGACTGAAAACAACAGCAAAGATGGCAAAGCAGATTTCCAGCACGAACAGCGACAGGTGATAGATGGAGTCGGCTGGAGTGGAAGCCGGATTGAAGATACTGGGAATGGAAGGGTCCCCACTGGGCGCCGCCACGGCGAACCTCACCACGCACAGGCACAGCAAGGCGAGGACGACATGGCCTCGGACCAGGCTCGTTCGGAAATGCCGCTTCACAACTTTGTCCCCGACTAACAATCCCAAGATGGGGATGAATCTACCAGCCAGGAGCGGTTCGTACAACTGAGAAATGCTGCTCCGGCTCACGCTGCAAATCGTGACTGTTCTTACGAGGGCGCGGCAGATTCCAGCAGGCGCTCCATTGCCTTGGCGAAACCCTCCTCTTGATTCGAGGCGGTGACAAAGGTGGCCTGCTTCTGCACCTCCGGGCTTGCGTTGCCCATGGCGATGCTGATCCCACTTTTCTTAAACATCAGCACATCATTCGGCATGTCGCCGATGGTCGCGATCTCGTCCGGAGGAATGTCGCAGTATTTTGAAAATAGTTTCACCACCTCTCCTTTGTTGGCCTTGGGGTGGGTGATATCGAGGTAGTAGGGTTGCGACCGCGCCGCTGAGACCCGGCCCGCACTCCATTCCTGCATATCCTTTTCGCAGCGCGCAACCGCATCCAGGTCATCTCCCACGCCTACTATTTTCACCACGCGATCCAACAGCGAATCAAAGCTATCCACGACCGTGGGCGAGAACTGAACCGTCCACGCTTCACGTGCAACGTGCGGAGCGTTCTTGTTGCGCACAAACCAGTCCAGGTCGGAGTAGAGGAAGACATCCAGCTGATGCTTAAGAACTAGCTGCAAAGCTTGGGATGCCACCTCGGGTGGCAGCAGTTCCTTGAAGATGGGCGTGAGGTCGGGCTTGACCACCACACCACCGTTGAAACCGGCGAGAGGTTCCGCCAATTGCAATGGCTCGATCAGCATCTTCATTCCTTTTGGAGGCCGCCCGCTGGTGACGCCAAACAGAATGCCGGCGTCATGCAATTTCTTGACTGCTTCGATGGCACGCGGGGTCAGCACTTTATCTTGTGTGACCAGCGTCCCATCCACGTCGGCGATGACGAGCCGGACTGGATGGCTTTGTGTGCTGGGCTGAGTACTCATAGTCGCCTTTCCTGGGTCCCGATTCGAACGTCATCACATAGATTCGCCCGGGTCCTTCTCGGTTACAGACCGGGGCTGCTTTGCATGAGCCCGCCGTCGGCGAAGACGGTGGTGGCGGTAATGTAGCTGGCTCCATCCCCGGCGAGGAAGGCCACCACGGTGGCGATCTCTTCCGGCTTTGCCAGGCGACCCATCGGAATCGCGGCATCCAATTTGGCCAGAAGCGCTGGATCTTTCATCGTGGAAACGTTGATCGGCGTCGCCACGGCGCCCGGCCCGACGCCTACCACGAGAATATTGTGGGCAGCGAGTTCAACTCCAGCCGTGCGGGTCAGCATCCGCATACCTCCCTTGGAAAGGCAATAGGCGGTGTTGCCGGGCATTGGCCAGTCTTCGTGAACCGAGGTGATATTGATGATCCGGCCACCGTTGCCTTGCTTGATCATCTGTCTTGCGGCAAGTTGGGTGCCGAAGAATGCGCTCTTGAGATTGACGGCTAGCACCTTGTCGTATTGAGCTTCGCTGGTTTCGAGAACCGAGGTGCGGGTCTCGATGCCGGCGTTATTGACCATGATGTCAACCCGGCCGAATTGAGCTACGGCAGCATCCATGAGCTTCTGCAAGTCTCCGACCTTGCTGACGTCGGCTTCTACTCCAATCGCCTGGTCTCCCAGTGCAACAATCTGCTTTTCCAGATCCTCCGTAGCATCGGGATCACAAACATAGTCGATCACGAGGTTTGCACCCTGTCTGGCAAGCTCGAGCACAATCGCCTTGCCAATGCCGCTGTTACCGCCCGTCACAATTGCCACTTTGTTCTTCAATGACATGTCAGCTCCAGGAATAACTGATCCCACTAGGACGTGACCTTCTTCTTGGTTCGACGGCGTTGCAGCCGAGTTCAGTCACATTACCGCTCCTCGGGGCAGGTTCGCTATTGGAATTGGCTTGTACCCTGTTAATTTCTGATGACGCCGCCGGTTAACCGGGTGGCTAGGGCCTCAATCCAACTGGCGTTGCACCAGGAAGGTAAGCTCACCGCTCCAAATCGCTCGCTCCGAGGCGAGAAATCGCCGGAGAAGACGCTACCGCACTACCCGTGGCTTCCTCCGAAGAGTCCGTAAGTGCCTCGTTTTCAGCGGACTAACGTGCCAACCTATTCCTAACAAATTCCCAATGCGTTTCTCACCGGTTCTTTAGGACTCCTGACAGCCAGTTTGCTACTTTTCACTCGCAGCCGGTGATGGACCACGGATTCCGGAAGCGAAACGCAAGGCTAATCGGCTTCCTTCCAAGGCACATCGGCGGCAAATCAGTTTCCGGCCGCCGCCGCAAACATATTTAGGAGAATGGACCATGAAACGCTTCGCAATCGCTCTGACCTTCGCTCTGCTGCTCTGCACCTCGATGTGGGCACAGAATTCCTACAGCTTCCAGACCGTTAACTACCCTGGCGACAACTTCACTCAGTTGCTTGGTATCAACAACAGCCTGCTGATCGCGGGCTATCACAATTTCAACCAGAACTCGGGGTTCACGTTCAAGTTGCCCGTCCAGTTCACCACCGAGAACTACCCGAATTCGATGATGACGCAAGTCATTGGTATCAACAACAGCGGTACCACGGACGGCTTCTACGTTGACAACAACAACGTTACCCACGGCTTCTACGACACCAAGGGCACGTTTACCACGGTTGACTATCCTGGAACGGCTTTCAACCAACTGCTTGGCCAGAACGACATGGGCCAGGGATCCGGCTACTACAGTATGAGCCAGAACAACTCAACACCCGACACTCCCTACGTTTACGACGAATTGGATGGAGGGGTTTTTCAGGTGATCACCATCCCGGCAGCTGCCGGAGGAGCGCAGGCGACGGGTGTCAACAACTCGCAGCAAATCAGCGGGTTCTACATCGACAGCGCCGGCGTAAACCACGGCTTCCTACTGAACTTCGGCCTGCTGGTGACGCTCGATGCCCCTGGTAGCACCTTCACTCAGGCCTTGGGCTTGAATAACAACGGACAGGTGGTCGGTGACTACATGGACGCGGGCGGCAACACCCACGGCTTCGTCTGGACCAGCAAGGGCGGGTTCGTGACCATCGACGATCCCGCGGGCATTGGCACGACCATCGTCAACGGCATCAACGACAAGGGCGTATTGGTCGGGTTCTACGGCACGGCGCCTATCAATAGCGGCTTTGTTGCCTTCCCTCACTAACCAACATTTCTTCGCGGTGACAAGTTCCCCGTCCTGGCATGGCTAGGGCGGGGATTTTTTTGCCCTCCGCGTCTTGAATCGCCGCCGGTATTTTGTAATAAATCCGCAGAAGGCTGGCCGCGCCCAACGTCAAGTGCATCCTACCACCCTCACGGAGGATTCATGCGGCCACTAGCCTTGATCGGAATTGTCGTACTCGTACTGGGGATTCTTGCCTTTGTCGTGCCTGTTCCCACCAGCCACTCCCACGGCGTCAAGGTGGGAGATACCTCAATCGGCGTTACCACTCATAGTGATGAAAAACTTCCTCCCGCAGTTGGAGGCGTGCTTTGCGCCGCTGGCGTCGTGCTGCTGGTAGCGGGGTCGCGCAAAGCCACGGCCTGAATTCAACCCGCGCACCTCCTTGTGGAGGTGTCGGCCGCTCCCGTATAGTGGTCTCACTTTCTTTGTGGGGTAGATCATGCAATCGCAAGCATTTCTTTCGGCGCTCGAGGAGCGCATTTCCGCCTACGATCTGTTGTGCCATCCCTATTACCAGGCGTGGACGGCCGGCGAACTCACGCGCGACGACCTGCGCGAGTATGCCAGCGACTACTACCAGCACGTGGCCGCGTTTCCGGCGTACCTGAGCGCGCTGCATTCCCGGCTTGACGATGGCGAGCTGCGGCGCGCGGTGCTGCGCAATCTGTGCGACGAGGAGATCGAAGGGCGTCCGCACAGCGAGCTATGGCTTGACTTCGCCGAGGGCATGGGCGCCAATCGCGGAGAAGTGCGCCAGCATCAGCCGCTGGCGGAGGTGCGTGAGCTAATTGGCGAATTTCGCCGGGTTGCACGCGAAGGTTCAACCGCCGAAGCGCTGGCGGCATTCTATGCGTATGAGTCGCAAGTTCCCCGCGTGGCCAAGGCGAAGGCTGACGGTCTCGCCGAACGCTACGGCGCCGACGCAAAGACCTGTGGGTATTTCAAGCTACATCAGTTCGCCGACGTTGAGCACGCGCACGTTTGGCGGGAGTTGCTGAGCGCGGAAATCGCTGCGCATCCAGAACAGGCGGAAGGCGCTTTGTCAGCCGCCGAATCGGCTGCAAAGGCGCTCTGGCATGTGCTCGATGGCATGGAAGCCAGACGGATGCAGCCAGTCACGTAAGCTGTCAGACCGGCCGCGGCGCATGATTCGCACGGGCTTAGGAGTGCGCGGGCCTTCCGTGTGACTCTGCGGTCTGGAGTCCGGGTTTGTGCCCGGAATCCTCCTGCGCCCACTTCCGCGCCACCTTGTCCAATTCTGCCAGGACCTTGTTGATGTCCTTCATTCGGTCGGTGATGCCGTAAGTGACGGCCGGCGGGATGGTTTGCTCGTAATGCCGGTAAATAAAGCCGCGCTCTTCGAGCAAGCGCAGCCGGTCGCTCAACATGCGGGAAGAAATGCCTTCCACCTTGCGCCGCAGCTCGCCGAAGCGGGTTGGACCATCGTTGCCGAGGACCCACAGGATGTGCAGAGTCCAAGGCCCGGCCAGCACGGAAAGAAACTCGCCCATGGGGCAGGGGCTCTGCGGTGGCTTGGCACGGCTCATGCTAACTTTTTCCTCACCTGGTTATTTTAACGTAACGACTATACTTTGGTCAGTACTTATTTTTAGTAACCAAAGGGCGTTTTCTACATCGAATACTCCAGAAAGGAGAAATCTTCGATGTCCACCAATTCCGCTTCCGTTCCATTTCACAATTCCCGCAGTCTCGCCTCCGAGAGCTCTCAGTCCAGCGCCTTGACCGGCGCCGTGGTATTCGCCGGGCGGCTGCTGTTTTCGTCCATTTTTATCTTTGGCGGCCTAGGCAACTTTTCTCATCAGACGATTGCCTACGCGGCAGCACAAGGCGTGCCCTTGGCTTCCATCGCTGTGCCTCTGGCTGGCATCCTCTCGCTCGTGGGCGGGCTCAGTATTCTGTTTGGCTATCATGCCCGGATCGGCGCGTGGCTGCTGGTGCTGTTCCTCGTGCCGGTAACACCGATGATGCACAACTTCTGGGCAGTAAAGGACCCGATGATGGCGCAGATGCAGATGGTCAATTTCCTGAAGAACCTGTCACTGCTGGGCGGCGCGTTTCTGATATCGCAGTTCGGCGCCGGGCCGTGGAGCCTGGACGCGCGACGCAGCACCCGATAAGCAAGCGGTAGCGGAGGGTCGCCGTGCCCGGGCGTGCCATTGGTTGTGGCGTTATTATGGCAGTTTGCGTGTCTGTCGTGACACGTCAGAATTAGACCGCTATGGACTACGTACGTCTTGGTCGAACGGGAATGGAAGTGTCGCGCATCTGCCTGGGATGCATGACCTACGGCGACCCCAACCGCGGCGCACACACCTGGACTTTGCCGGAAGAACAATCGCGCCCCTTCATTCGCCGCGCCCTGGAACTGGGCATCAACTTCTTCGACACCGCGAACACCTACTCCGACGGCACCAGCGAGGAATTCCTGGGCCGGGCAATTCGCGACTTTGCCAATCGCGACGAAGTGGTCATCGCGACCAAGGTTTACTTCCCGCTTCGCAAAGGGCCGAACGCCCGCGGCCTGTCGCGCAAGGCGATCATGACAGGCATTGACGCCAGCCTGAAGCGCCTGGGCATGGATTACGTTGATCTGTACCAGATCCACCGCTGGGACCATCACACCCCGATCGAGGTGACGCTGGAAGCGCTGCACGATGTGGTCAAGGCCGGCAAGGCGCGCTATATCGGCGCGTCGTCCATGTACGCGTGGCAGTTCTGCAAGGCGCTGCATCTCGCCGACGAGCACGGCTGGACGCGTTTCGCCACCATGCAAGACCACTACAACCTGCTGCATCGCGAGGAAGAGCGCGAGATGTTACCGCTGTGCGCGGAGGAAAAGATTGGGGTGCTGCCCTGGAGCCCGCTGGCGCGCGGACGCCTGGCCCGGGCGTGGGACGAAAGCACCAACCGTCTGGCGACCGACGAGTACGGAAAGAAGCTTTATACGGCTGCGGAGGATTCCGATCGCCGCGTGGTCGAACGGGTAGGGGAGATCGCCCAGAAGCGTGGCGTGCCGCGCGCGCAGGTCGCACTGGCCTGGGTGCTGCAGAAACCGGTCGTCACCGCGCCGATTGTTGGCGCGTCCAAACAGCAGCACCTCGACGACGCTGTCGCTGCCGTTTCGCTAAAGTTGACCGCGGAGGAAATCGCTGCGCTGGAAGAACCCTACGTGCCGCATCCGGTGGTGGGGTTCGAGTAGATGCGTCCAGCCGGGTCTTTACGGCGCCATACCCTCGTCCATCCACTGCTTGAACCTGGCGATTTGCTCCTTGGGCCAGGCTTCGTCGCAAGGCATGCTGCCATCTTCCAGGCGGGAGTGGATCGCCTCGGCATGTTTTTTTACGTCGTCGTAGGCCGAGAGGTCCATACCGAACTCTTTCATGGTGTCAATGTCGGGAGTATCACGGAACAAAGGACGAATGTCTTTGGCAAAGCTGAGAGCCATAAAGCACCTCGCAGAAAATACGGTTCCGGGCAGCGGACACCTGCTGGCTGATCCGCTGCGGCAATATACTGCGAGGTCGGGAAGATGACAAGCGGCCTGCTCTCGTAGCATCCTTGATGTAGTAACCATGACATTCCGGCCCATCACGGCCACCCGTTGGCTCATCGTTGCCGTCGTCACCCTGTGTTCGCTGGGCGCCGGCGTCCAGGCGCAGTCGATTCCGCTCACGTCGGGGCCGGTCTTGCCGCTGTACCGGGCCCTGAGCAACCTGGGCCTCGACGCACATCGCGTCTTCACGATTCGCGAAGCGGTGATTGACCGCGAAGACGTCCACATTTGGCTGAACGACGGGACGATTGCGTTCACCCAGGCGGTTGATGGAAGAGTGACGGGCGCCTACTTCGAGGGCGAGGGAGAACTCCTGGTGCGGCCCCCGGACCGCATGGAGCGTGCCTCGCTGGGACTGTTCACCGGCGCTGGGGTTCTGGAGGAAAAGTTCTCGTCCGCCTACCTGCGCTTCAATGACGACACGGCCAAAGACCTGGAGCCCTATCTGCGCCCGGTGGAGGGGGCCGCGGATTTCGCCGCCCGCAACGACGCCAGGGCGCGGGCGCTGTCCCGGTTCGATGCCATGCGTTTGTGCATCTCGTTCACCAGCCCACCAAGTACAGCGGCCAGTGGTGAAACTCCGCCCGTTCCCGACCGCCTACTGCACATCGTGGTCGCCGGTGAGCACTACGGCAACTTCGACCTCTATTTTGACACTCGTAGTCCCGAGCAGATTCTGGTGGGAAAGGCCTCGTCGCCGCGGGAAAACGAGACCTATTACGACCTGTGGATGAGCTTCCCCATGCGGTCGCTGCGCAAGACGCCGCTCTCGGACACTCGTTTCGGAGGACCCAGCGGCCCGATGTGGACCCCGGACGTGTTGTCCATAACCAAGTACACCATCAACGCAAGTTTGTATCCGCCCGGCGAAATGGCGGCGGACGCGACGCTTGAGGTGCAGGTCAAACAGGGCGGGACGCGCATCGTGCTCTTCGACCTGTCACGCTACCTGCAAGTTAAGGACGTGCAGTACGAGGGCAAGCCGTTGGAGTTCATCCAGAATGAGGCCGTGCAAGGCAGCGAGATGTCGCGTAAGGGCAATGACACGGTGGCGGTGGTGTTTCCCGCTCCGATGTCGCCGGGCGCGCATTTCCCGTTGCGCTTTCGTTACGCGGGTTCGGTGATCTCCGACGCAGGCGGTGGTCTGCTTTACGTGGGCGCTCGCGGGACATGGTACCCCAACCGCGGTATCGCAATGGCGGATTACGATCTCACCTTCCGCTTTCCCCGGCCGTGGTCGGTCGTCGCGACCGGAAAGCGAGTGTCGCTGGAGCGGGAGGGTGACGGCTTCGTCGGCCATTGGGTCAGCGAGAAGCCCATCCCCATCGCCGGCTTCAATCTCGGCGAGTATGTACGCAGCAGCGCGAAGTCGGGAGAGATCCTGGTGGATGCCTTCGCTGCGCGAGGGACCGAATACCGGCGCGCGGCGCCGGTCGCCAAAGACAGATCGTCGCAGTTGCAATCGCCGCACGCCCCCGGGACCCTCGATCCGGTGCCTGATCCTCCGCCACTGCCGGATCCGGCGACCACCGGAGAACTCCTTGCTAATCGCGCCGCCGAGACTCTGACCGACCTTTCGCAGATGCTGGGTCCGTATCCCTTCAGCGGACTTGCGTTGACGGAAAATCCCAATGCAACCAGCCAGGGGTGGCCAGGGCTCATCTTCCTTTCCACCTACGCTTATCTGTCCTCGGAACAGCTTGAAGCGATCAAGTTGTCGCCGATGGACCGTGTCATCTACAGCGAAGTCATGATGCCTCACGAACTGACACACCAGTGGTTCGGGGACGAAGTGTCGTGGGCCAGCTATCACGAGCAGTGGCTGCTGGAGGCGCTGGCGAACTACTGTTCCATTCTCCTGCTAGAGCGCAATCATCCTGCCGACGTGCAGTTGCTGCTGCAAGGCTATCGGCAGATTCTGGGCAGGGAGTCGAAGGATGGCCGTCGCCAGGTCGTGGCCGGCCCGGTCACGCTGGGCGCCCGGCTGTTTTCCTCCATGTTCCCCAACGGATACGAGATCATCGCCTATGGACGGGGCACGTGGCTTGTGCACATGTTGCGCGAAATGTTCCGCGATGCGTCGCGCACCACAGAAAATCCCGCAGGTGACGATAAGGTGTTCCTTGCTTTGTTGCGCAATCTGGTCGACCGCTATCAGGGAAAAGAGATTACGAATGCCGATTTCGAGCAGGCCCTGGAAGAGGTGCTTCCGCGTTCGCTGTGGTTCGAGAACCGCAAGTCGCTGGACTGGTTCTTCGACGGCTGGGTGAATGGCACGGCGTTCCCGCAGCTCGAGCTCGCAGGCCTAAAGTTCTCCGGGAGTGGCGGGGCATCTACCGTGAGCGGAACCATCCGCCAGAATTCAGCGCCGCCCGATCTGGTCACCAGCGTTCCCGTGTATGGAGTGGCCGGGGACCGGGAGATCTACCTCGGCCGGGTCTTTGCTGAAGGCGACGAGACGCACTTCAGTTTGCCGGCGCCTGCCGAGGTAAAACAGGTGGTGCTGGATCCCTATCAGACGGTACTGACGGCGCCGTAACTCCTATTTCCCTGACGCCAATCAACAGGTAAGTGCGATACCATGAAGCCACGGCCGCATTTTCAGGCCGCATCAGCGACCCTCTTATGAAAGAGTTCTACATTTGCGATTGCGCCCAGGTGGAGAACCAGACCATCACCTCGCTGTTCGTCGTCGCGTCCAAGCAGGTGAAGTCGAAGAAGAACGGCGACCTCTACCTCTCCATCACCCTTGCCGACCGCAGCGGGCAATTACAGGCCAACATGTGGGACAACGTGGCCGACGCCATCTCCGCCTTCGAGCAGGACGACTTCGTCAAGGTCAAGGGAGTTGTCCACAAGTACAACGGCCGCTGGCAGCTCACTATGCACAAGGTGCGCCGGCTGGGAGAGCAGGAGATTGACTACTCCGACTACATTCCCAAGACCACGAAAGACATCGAGCAGCTCTGGCGCACTTTGGGCGAGTTCGTGGAAAGCATCGAAAACCCATGGCTGAAGTCGCTGATCAAGGAGTTCATGGCCGACGAAGCGATCGTGACCGCGTACAAGAACGCACCTGCGGCCAAGACGCTGCACCACGCCTTCGTCGGTGGCCTGCTCGATCACGTCGTGTCGTTATTCACGGTGTGCGATCTCGCAGCCCGCAACTATCCGCAAGTGAACCGCGACCTGCTGCTGACGGGCGCCTTTTTGCACGACATCGGGAAAGTGCACGAGCTCGCGTATCAGCGGTCGATCGCCTACACGACCAAGGGCCAGTTGCTGGGACACATGATCATCGAACTGGAGATGTTGCATCAGAAGCTTGCGCTCCTGCCCGGCTTCCCGGATGAACTGAAGATCCTTATCGAGCACATGATTATCAGCCATCACGGGCAATACGAGTTCGGCTCGCCCAAGCTGCCGATGTTCCCCGAAGCGCTCATGCTGCACTATCTCGATGATCTCGACTCCAAGATGGAGAGCATGCGCGCGCAATTCGAGCGCGAGACGGAACTTGACAGCGCGTGGACCAGCTACAACCCTTCCCTCGCGCGTCCGCTGCTGAACACCAAGAAATTTCTCGAGAAGGGACTGGCTGCGTCGCGAGTGGTCGAACCGGCGAAGCCGGTTCCTACAGCGACTGTCGCCGGCTCCTCCGAAGAGGCGGCGGAAGTCGCGCCGGGCAACCAGCAGTCCGAACATTCTCCGACCGAACCCTCGAATGGCAACGAACCGGCGTCGCCGCTGGAGGCTTTGGAGCGTAAGTTCGCCTCGCATAAGGTCACGCCTGTGGAACCCAAGCCGCACTGAATCCCAACTGATGCTGTTGCGACGAACGGTGCGAGGCCCTGACCGAGCTCCTGATAGACTCAGCCTCGTGCTCGACTTCTCCCGCTTCGAATGGTTGTCCTTCGATTGCTACGGCACGTTGATTGACTGGGAGACAGGCCTCCTCGGATTCCTGCATCCGTTACTCGAAAGCAAGGGCTGTGAAGTCAGCGGTGCCCGGATTCTTGCGCTGTACTCGGAGTTTGAGCCGCGCCAGCAGGCGGGGCACTATCGCCGATATCGTGATGTGCTGGCCGGCGTGGTTCGTGACTTCGCGCACGAGCTTAGCTTCGAGGTAAGCGACAGCGAAGCGGACGGCCTCGCGGAATCGATTCGGAAGTGGCAGCCGTTCGCCGACACCGTCGCCGGACTGCAGCGGCTTCATTCCCGCTACAAACTGGCCGTGCTTTCCAACATTGATGACGACCTGTTCGCCTACACGGCGCCCAAGCTGGAAGTGCGGTTTGATGCGGTTGTCACGGCGCAACAGGTGCATAGCTACAAGCCCTCGCTCAACAATTTCGAAGCTCTCCTGCGGCGACACGCTATCCCCCGAGAGAGCCTGCTGCACGTCGCGGAGAGCTTGTACCACGATGTAGCACCTGCCCATTCCCTTGGAATCGCGACGGTGTGGGTGAATCGCAGACAGGGAAAGGAGGCGGCAGCATCAAGGCTGGCTGAGGTGAAAGCCGACCTGGAAGTCCAGGATGTCGGTCGGCTCGCGGAGCTGGCCGTGCCGGATCAGTAAGCGTCCTTGGAAGTCCCTAGACTCCGCTAGAATAGACGCATCGGACGTTTATAGGTGGGGTAGCTCTCCTTTGCAGCAATTCACGGAAACCTACGATGTCGTCGTGGTGGGCGCTGGCCATGCCGGTTGCGAAGCCGCCATGGCCGCCGCGCGCATGGGCTTGAAGACCGCTCTGTACACGCTCAACCTCGATCTCATCGCGCAGATGTCGTGCAACCCCGCGGTGGGCGGCATCGCCAAAGGACACCTGGTGCGCGAGGTGGATGCGCTGGGCGGCATTATGGGCGAGGTCACGGATGCAGTCGGCATCCAGTTTCGCCTGCTGAACACTTCACGCGGGCCGGCGGTATGGTCTCCGCGGGCGCAATGCGACAAGCAGCAGTACCGCCTGAAGATGCGGGAGATGCTTGAGTCCGAGCCGAATCTGAAGATCAAGCAGGCCGAGGTGGCGGAGCTGATTGTCGAAGAGTTCGTCAGGCCGGAGAGCAGCGAATCAGTTTCCAGTTTCCAGTTTCCAGTTTCCAGTGAAGCTGCGCGGCAACCGGCGACTGCCAACGACCGGGGCGAAGTCGCAAAACCGAATACAAACGGGCTCGAAACTCGAAACTCGAAGCTCGAAACTGCTTCCATCGTCCGTGGCATCAAGCTCCGTGACGGTCGCACCGTCGGCGCCCAGGCAGTAATCATTACCACCGGCACGTTCCTCAACGGGCTGATTCACTGCGGTGAGCAACAGTATCCTGCGGGCCGCAGCGGCGAGCCTCCGGCGGTGCTGCTTGGGGAGTCGCTGAAAGCGCTCGGGCTGCGTGGTTGCCGGTTGAAGACAGGCACGCCGCCTCGGCTCGACGGCCGCAGCATCGACTGGTCAAAGTTCACCGTGCAGCCGGGCGATGACGATCCCACCCCGTTCAGCTTTCGCACCAGGCGAGTGGCGCACCATGACAAGCAAGTGCCCTGCTACATCGCGTTCACCACGCCGGAGACGCACCGCATCATCCGCGAAAATGTGCACCGCTCGCCCATGTACAGCGGGCAGATTCAGTCGATCGGGCCGCGCTACTGTCCGTCCATCGAGGACAAGATAGTCAAGTTTCCTGACAAGGAAATGCATCAGCTGTTCCTCGAACCTGAGGGTCTGCATACGTACGAAATCTACGTAAACGGCATGAGTACGTCCCTGCCGATCGACGTGCAGCTTGCGATCATCAAGTCAATCCCCGGCCTGGAAACCGCCGAGATGCTACGCCCCGGCTATGCCATCGAGTACGACTCCATCGACCCGACCGAGCTGCAACGCACGCTGGAAACGAAGAAGATCGCCCGCCTCTACCTCGCGGGACAGATCAACGGCACCAGCGGTTACGAGGAAGCTGCGTGTCAGGGCATCATGGCGGGTATCAATGCTGCACTTAAAGTGAAGAGGGAGCCGCCACTGATTCTCGACCGCACCGAGGCCTACACGGCGATCCTCATCGACGACCTCATCAGCAAGGGCACGAACGAGCCGTACCGCATGTTCACCTCGCGCGCGGAGTTTCGCCTCCATCTGCGCATTGATAATGCCGACCGGCGCCTCACACCGCACGGACGGCGGGTGGGCCTGATTAACGATGAGGCTTGGACTGATTTTCTGGCCAAGCAGGAGCGCCTGAAGGCCCTGCGTGAATTGCTGGACCGCACCCGCGTAAACGGCGACGTGCCTGGGTTATTGGCAAAGTATGGCGAGGGTGCAGCGGGCTCCACGCTTGCACAGTTGCTCAAGCGTCCCGAAGCACAGATCGAAGAACTCGCGCCCGAGCTGGCGCGGTTGATGCCGGAGTTTTTCCGGGAGGAAGTGGCCAGTAGTCAGTTGTCAGTTGCCAGCAAGAGCTCACCTGAAGTTCAAGGACAACTGGAAACTGGAAACTGGAAACTGAGGACTGCTGTTCGCAACGAGCTCAAGTCCGTCGAGACCGAGATCAAGTACGCCGGTTACCTCGATCAGCAGATCAAGGCCATCGAACGGCTGAAGAAGGCGGAGCAGCGCGTCATCCCTGACTGGTTCGAGTACGGCAAGGTCAGCGGCCTTTCGCGCGAGATGAACGAGAAACTCACCCGTGTTCGACCGCGCACTCTCGGTCAGGCCAGCCGCATCCCGGGCGTCACGCCGGCGGCGGTCTCGCTGATCAACGTTTACATCGAAATTCAGGCACGGCAGCAAACCGGCGCAGCATCGGCAAGCTGAGCACGACGCGAACGGGGCTTCGAGGAAGAAGGGCCCCCGTTAGAGGGCCCTGCAGCATGAACACTTCCCTGGATCACTACTGCTTCGCAATGATCATTCCGGAAATCTTGCTATAGACGCCCTGAGGAAGCACTTTCTTCGATACCAACTGGCTCTTGTTTGCGTACGGCCGGCCAGCGATGATTTTGTCTGAGTACTTATCGCCAATGCCGGGGAGGGCGGACAATTGCGCCTTGCTCGCGGAGTTGATGTCAACCAGGTCGGAAGACTGACTGCTGGCCATGGTGCTCTTGCTGGATCCGGACTTGCCAGATGCGCCGCTCTGAGCCATGGCCAGTCCAGCCAGCAAGAACAGAGTCAACATCGCCCCCACAACACGGATTGCTCTACGTCTCTGTTTCATATCCTTTTTCTCCTTATATTGACTTTCTTTCGCGCAGATCGAGGCGAAAGTCCGCCTTGACCCTGCGTCCTACCCTTCCTTGTTTCCCATCATTCCACTGAGGCCCGCCACCATGGCCTTAGCCTTGTCCATAACTCCTCCTGCATCTGCCGTGGCATCGGCCGCAGCATCACCTGCTGCTGCAGAGGTACCCGCGCTCCCGCCGAGCAGGCTGTCCAGGCCGGAAGCCATCGGTTCCGGCAGCTTCGTCTTGAGATACCCTGCGACCGTATCAACCACTTTTTGGGCCATTTCCTGCGAAAGCCCAGTTTTTTGCTGCAACAGCTGCACTAGCTCATTCATGGCAATTTCCCTTCTTAATCGTTGAGTTCCCAACCGTTGTACAAACACTCGGCTCTCAACTTGGCTGGAGAGATACAAAACCTGTAGCAGGTTGCTCGACGCAAAACATCCGTCCAAAACTGAGGTCTGGCAAGGCGGACGGTGGGATGCTCAGGTCTATACCCCGTTAGACCGTGTTGTAGCCTTATACACCGGGCGGTATCGCCAGGGAAAGCGAAAACTGTGCGACAGGACAGACTCGAAGACCCTGTCCTACATAGACTTGCTCTGCAGCTCGGATTTCTGATTCAATCCTGAGGCATCCATTCCAGCATCGGAGCGTCCACCTGGCGAACCAACTTTTCGCGTGCAAGTCCATCGACAAGCTGATCGCCGAGTCGGAGGAGCCGGAACATCGGCTGAAAAAGACGCTCGGACCGTGGTCGCTGACCGCCCTGGGCATCGGCGCAGTCATAGGCTCTGGCATTTTCACCGTGATCGGCACCGCGATCGCCGGGCAGAAGTTCGATACCTCCTCCATCCTTAACGCGCCGCTGGCCGACTACATCGTGCATCATGTGGCGACGACTGGTCGTCCCGGTGCGGGACCGGCAATCGCCGTTTCGCTGGTGCTGGTGGCCATCGTGTGCGGCTTCACCGCGCTATGTTACGCCGAACTGGCGTCCATGATCCCGATCGCGGGCAGCGCCTACACCTACACCTACGCGACCATGGGTGAGCTGATCGCGTGGATCATCGGGTGGGACCTGATTCTGGAATACGCCGTCAGCAACATGGCGGTAAGCGTGGGCTTCGCCGCCCACTTAGTGGACATGTTCGACTGGTTCGGCTGGCATCCCAACTTGCGCTGGATCACACCAGCGTACCTCCCGGGTGGGCTGACCGGAGTGAGCGGCAATGTGCTCTACACGCCGGGCTGGCACTTCGGGTTCAATTTCCCCGCGTTTCTGATTGTCATGCTGCTGACGGTGGTACTGGTGCGCGGCATTCGCGAGTCAGCCGAGACCAACAACGTGATGGTCATCCTGAAGATCTCGGCCATTCTGGCGTTCGTTTTCGTGGGCATGAAGTACATCCATCCGTCCAACTACCATCCGTATGTGCCGGAAGGATGGTCCGGGGTGCTGACCGGCGGCTCCATCATCTTCTTCACCTACATCGGATTTGATTCGGTCTCGACCGCGGCGGAAGAAGCCCGGAATCCGCAGCGGGATTTGCCGATCGGCATTATCGCCACTCTGATCGTGTGCACTGTCCTGTACATTACGGTGGCGGTGGTGCTGACGGGAATCGTACCGTGGCAGTCGCTGATTGACGACGCCGCGCCCGTGGTCAACAGCATGAAGAAGCTGACACTGCTCACCCACTCCCAGACCCTGCACTGGACGCGGCTTGCGGTGCTCTTCGGCGCCATGATGGGCATGATCTCTTCGCTGCTGGTGTTTCAACTCGGGCAGGCGAGGGTATGGTTCTCGATGTCGCGCGATGGCCTGCTGCCGAAGCTCTTCAGCCGGGTCCATCCCCGCTTTCGTACACCCTCGACAGCAACCTGGATCGCCGGGTTTCTGGTTGGAATTCCCGGCGGCATCCTGGACATTGGGACGCTTGCCGATCTGTCGAACATCGGTACACTGTTCGCTTTCGTGTTGGTCTCGATCGGAGTCATCATTCTGCGCTACAAACAGCCGGAACGCCGCCGCGGATTCAGGGCACCCGGCGGGATCGCGGCGCCTGTGCTCAGCGTCATGTTCTGCGTGTTGCTGATGGCGGGTCTACCGATTCTCACCTGGCTGCGGTTTTTCTTTTGGCTGATTATCGGACTCATTGTGTACATGCTCTACAGCCGCCACCGCAGCGAGTTCAGCCCCAAGACCGCGCTGCAAACGTCGCCAAGAAAGTAATGGAACCCAGTCCATTGAGCGAGATGTTCGTAGGCTCAGTTCGCCCTAGCGCCTTCATCGTGTCCCTTCCAAAGGCCGAGCTCCATTTGCATCTCGAGGGAACGGTGGATCCGCAGACATTGGCGGAATTGAGCCGCCGCCATCCCACGCCGCTGCCGACAACCAATATTCGCTATCGAAATATCGAGGACAGTGGACGTGTCTTCACCGAAGAGGAAGCCCGGGAACTATACGAGTACAAGCACTTCACCGGGTTTTTGTGGGCATTTAAGGCGGTCACCGAGCGCTTGCGCACGGCCGAGGACTACGAGCTCATCACCTATCGCATGATGCAGAAGCTGCACGAGCAGAATGTTCTTCACGCCGAGGTGTATGTTTCGGTTGGCGTTGTACTGTGGCGCGGCCAGGAATTCGCACCTCTATTCGAAGGGCTGGAGCTCGGGCGGCAGCGTGGCGAGCGAGACTTTGGCTTGTCGTTATATTGGATCTTTGACGCCGTTCGCCACTTCGGAATTGAAGAAGCGCAAGGCGTAGTGGAAGAAGCCATTCGCTTCAAGCACAGGAATGTTGTCGGGATCGGACTCGGGGGAGATGAGCGCCGGGCCGCGCCCGAGCAGTTCCGCGAAGTGTACGAACACGCAGCGGGGCACGGCCTGCGTCTGACCGCGCATGCCGGCGAAACGGCTGGGCCAGAATCCATTTGGGGCGCGTTGCGCGCGCTGAAGGCGGAGCGCATTGGTCACGGATTGCATGCGATGGATGATCCGGAACTGGTGCGCTACCTCGCGGAAAAGCAAATTCCAGTCGAGGTTTGCATCACCAGTAATGTTCTTACCGGCTGTTGTAGCCGGGCGGCGGAGCATCCTGTCCGGCGTCTGTTCGACGCGGGCGTGGTAGTCACACTTAATACCGACGATCCGGACATGTTTCGCACCAGCCTGGTTCATGAGTACCAGATCGCGCAGCAGCTATTCGGGTTCAACGAAACCGAACTGCGCGAACTCGCGAAGAACTCAGTCCGCGCGTCGTTCCTGCCAGAGACAAAGAAACGGCAGATGCTGGGAAAGGTCTAACTAAATCAGGGCTGGCTTTTGCGGAAACTAGCGGGAAGCGAGCAAGCGTCACCTCGATTACCTTGGTGAACTTCTCGCCTCCCATTCGGCCGCCGTGGCCGACGTTGATAGCCGTTGCCACAAGTAGTGACAGCCTCTAACTAAGCTGCCTTCTTCTGTTCGGCCCAGCGCTTCTTCATCATCTCTGAAAGACGCTTCCGGGCCGCAGGACTCATGGCCTTACGCTTAGGCGCCGACTTTCCGTGCCAGGCTGCCCAGCGCTTCTTCATCGCTTCCGAGATGCGCTTGCGCGCGGCTGGGCTCATATTACGGCTTTTGCGGGCTACTGGAGCAGCGTGTCTCGCTTTAGGAGGACGACCGCGGCGGGCTGACCCCGAGGTGAGACCTTCAAGAGCGGAGATGGCCTGGTCGATTCGACCACGTTCGGCCTTAAGACTTGAAACTAAGCTTTGGATGTCCATAGAGTCCTTTCGATGATAGACGACAGCAACGGTAAGTATTCTAACAGCGAAGTCTAGGTTAGTGTCGAGAAGCTTCGAGCAATTCCCTTAAATACTGCTGCCAGATGGCCGCCCAGGTATGTGTACCGTGGCCATGGGTCTCACCAGACGCGGGAATCAAGACAAAGCGTCCTTTGTTAACGTGCTTGATTTCGCGTCTCAGCAATTCCCAGCTCCGGGGGATTAATAAAGTCATCAGCCGAGTTAACGAACATAACCGGCACTTTAATGGTTTCCAGCTTGGGAGAAGGGTCGTAGTCTCGCGAGGCACTTACCGCATACAAAATATCGTTTGCGTCGAGATTGCCGGTTATGCGTTTCACGGAATCATCCAGATACTTGTCCGCCGCCTCGCGTGTCGGCAGGTTCTTCTGCATCAGGATCGGCGCACTACCGGCGATGATCAGGAAATCCGCCGCGGTCTGCAAGCCAGCGCGGGGTTCGGTAGTGTATTCCCCATTCTTCCAGTCCGGGTCCTGACGGATACCGTCCATTACCATCTTGCGCCAGACTCGATTGCGACCGGCTATCGGCACCGGAAGGCAGGCGAGCGGCATCAGTGCATCCATGAAGTCCGGATAGGTCTCACCCCAAACCCAGGAATGCATGCAGCCCATGGAGGTTCCCAGGATCAGTCGCAGATGGTTGACGCCAAGCCCTTTCTCCAGCAGTTGGTGCTGGGCAGCCACCATGTCGTAGTAGTTGTACTGGGGAAAATGGGCGTGCAGTCCGTCGCTTGGCTTGCTCGATTTCCCGTGACCTATGTTATCGGGAAGGATGATGAAGTAGCGGTTCGTATCCAGCAGTTGGCCCCGGCCAAACAATACATCTGCGAACTGAGGGGCAAGGAACTGCCGTCCTGAGCCTCCGGTCCCGTGAAGGATGAGCACCGCGTTGGTGACCCGTCCATTGGCGTCCCGCGCCGGCTGTCCTATCGTCATGTAGTGCAGCCGCAATTCAGGCAACGTATCGCCCGATTGGAAATGGAAGTTGTGGATGATGAAATCACCCTCTTGCGGCGCCGGCTTGCCTGTGGCCGGTGGATTCGGTTGCTGCGCCACACAAGTGGTCACAGCAAGGAACAAGACAGCAAGAATTTTTCTCATGGCGACTCAGATTTCCCGGTAATTCAGAAGGCCCGCGCCGATCAGCACGAAGCACGCCGGCCAGATCCAGGCTGGAATACCGCGATCTTTTGCCGGCAGACGAACCTCCAGCCAGCGCGACCATCCCGCAAGGACCGCCAGAATTCCGAGCGGCACGTGGTTCAGCTCGGCCAGCAGTTCTTCTTTAATGTTGGTGAGATTGTGCGAGTGAGTTAGCAACAACGCGCCGCCCAGCGCACACATCAGGGGAAAGACGAGGGCGGCGGGATGGTTCTGCAGTTTCAGCTTGCGCACGCGCAGTTCGAAGACCGCGAACCCAACGCACACCAGCGCCGCCAGGCGATGCTGGAGGTCTTCTGGTCTAAGGCAGGTGGCCCAGAAGCTCTGCGGCCCCAGGGGCCAGGACTCGCTGTCGGCGCGCACGATAATGAAGATGGCGATGCCGATCAGCAGCAGCGGCCAATACTCCGCCCATTTGGCCTTGCCGGTTCGCGCCAGGAGCGCCAGAGCTCCCATAGCGAGTACGAGCAGACCCATCCAGTGATGGTTCAGTTCCGACTCTTCAATGTCGGCAAGGTTCTTGGCGGTAAGCGGCGTTCCGTCGACCGACCGCGGAGTCGGCTTCGGCGTCGAGTCGGCCCGTGCAGCGTCCGTCTCCGAAGCACCGGATGAGCTTTGTGCCAATGCCTCAATCCCGAGCCGCGGCCACGTTGGCTTGATGCGTGACCAGACTTGCTGGGCCGTGACTGTGTCATTTACCAGATCCACGGCTGGGGGCTGGGACGTGACCGAAGCTGCAGTTAGGATGATGGTGATCCCAATTCCAACCTCAGCTTCCACCAGGCGGCGCAGGCGAGGCATTACGGCATCGGGGCTGCACTTGCGAAGCAGCAGGAAGTTGACGCCGCCCAGCACCATCAGCGCTCCCAGCATGATCGCCTTGGCGGAGACCATCACCCCATAAGCGGTTCCATACAGGGCTCGCCACGAACCGATGTAGGTCAGGCTCATCCCGATACCGGTTGCCACGATGATCCCGACGCTGATTAAAGCCAGCCGCGAGAACCGCTTCGTGATGTACCACTGCGTGGGACGGTCTTCGGAAACGAACAGCCCCAGCACCAGGAATGGCAGGCCGCCAATCCAGAATCCTGTGGCCAGCTCATGCAAAGAGCTGACGATGACGAGAGAGACACGGCCCTCCATGCGCGAAGCGGCGTGGTTGGTCATCACCGACGCGCCGAGCGCCACCATAGCCAGAAGTGCCAGCCACATCCCTGCGGGCTTGCTCCCCGGCCGTGCAAGAACAGCTGCAACAACAGCCGCAGTAAAGACGATGCTGCCCGAGATGAAGAAGTTCGCTCCGATGACGTCGCGTATCCCGATCTCGGCAGTGGCCATCAGAACCGCGGAGTTAACGTAGAGATACAGTGCCTGCACGACCGCAAGTCCAATTGCGGCGATACGAAGCATTCGTAGGCATGACGACTGGATCTTCTCAAAGTTGCCACCCGCGACTTCAGAAGTTGGGCGCGCAACCCACAACACGAACAGGACTCCGCCCAGCAGCAGCGACTGGAAGACGAGCGTCCCCGCCCGCAAGATCACCGAAAGATATCCGAAGACATCAACGAGCTTCAGCATCATGTGGACTGGATGACCGTGAAGGCAACTTCACCCCGGCTGATATGCCCGTCGGAGGCGAGCACCTGCCATTGCAGCTTGTAGTCGCCGGGCTTAAGGCCGGCGACGTGCGACTGCAGAATGTCGGGATTCGTTTGCTTGGCCAGAGGAAGAGTCTGCTGCAAACCTTCAGGTCCAAGCAGATGCAGGCGGGACCGGCTGCCGTCAACACGAACATTGAAACGCAACCAAACAGAAACGTCTGTCCCGTCGACGGTGGAATGCAGCGCCGGCTTGGATTCCATCAAGATGGCGTGCGCCCACGCAAATTGGGAAAATCCTCCCAACAGAACGGTAATTAGCAAAATTGAGAATCGGGGTCCATGAAACGTACGACGCAAGCTACTTTCCTTCGCAGTCAGGTAGAAGCTACTGCTATTAAAGATTTAAGTGTGACAACTTGAAGAATACTCTGTTGCAATAGCCTGCTCAAGCGCCCTTGCCGCCAACTAAGAGTTGGAGCGCACTATAGCGAGCTGAATTCGATCTCCGGTGTGGCTTCCAGCAGCGTGCGGGTATAGGGATGCTGCGGCGAGGTGGTGATCTGTTCTGTGGTACCCATCTCGACCAACTCGCCGTCGCTGCATGACCGCGATGCGGTTCGCCAGATAGCGCACGATCGGCATGGAGTGGGAGATGAAAAGGTAGGTGAGTGAGAACTCGCGCTGAAGCTGTCTCAGCAGGTTCACGATCTGTGAGCCCACGCTGACATCCAGCGCCGACACCGGCTCGTCGGCAACGATGAACCGGGGCCGCAAAACCAGCGCTCGCGCGATGCCGATGCGCTGGCGTTGTCCGCCGCTGAACTCGTGCGGGTAACGCGCCAGCGCCGAGGCATCGAGCCCCACTGCGCGCATCACCTCCGCCACCAACTGAGGGCGTCCACCGCGGTCGGCGCTACCGTGAATGGCCATCGGTTCGCATACAATCTGCTCGACCGTCATCCGGGGGTCGAGCGAACCGAACGGGTCCTGGAAGATGATCTGCATGTCGCGGCGCAGTCGCCGCATCTTCGCTCCCCCGGCGCGCAACACATTGTGGCCGTCGAAGTAGACTTCTCCGGAATCCGGCTCAACCAGCCGTAGCAGCATCCGCCCCAGGGTACTTTTGCCGGATCCTGATTCGCCCACCAGTCCCAGCGTCTCTCCGGCCTCAATCGCCAGCGACACGTCGCAGACCGCGCGCACCTGCGTGGTCGCGCGTAGCCCCAGGGCGGATTGGCCCGAGCTGAAACTCTTCGTGAGGTGCCGCGCTTCGACCAGAGGCATGGCTGATGGTAACAAATGTCTCGAAGCGGAAAATCGCAATCGCGCGAATCCTGCTCTGGACGTGGTTTCTGCCGGATGTCCACAATGAACGCAGACGTCCTCCGGCGATTCTGTTGGAAATCAAACGTCTCAATCCCGCTAAAGTCGCGCCTAAAATGCATCGCATCAAAGGTCAAAGTCGGAGCTTGCACAAAATCTCGGCACCCGCCTGTGGACGAGCTGCACTCGCCTGAAAACAAAGCAAATACAAGCGCGAAAAAAGTGTTGACTTAAAAAATAGCTGTAGTAAAAACACACTCGTTCTTTGACAGTTTCCAAGGTTCTTCCGGTTGGCGGTAAGTCCGGGGCTGAAGCGAGTTCACTGCTCCGCGCCCGCGGCGCAAGGCAGCAGAGGGACCGCGACGGTCAATAGCAAGCTGCTGGTTGGGGAGAACAAGAAGCCAGTCAAAGGCAAGTCGGAATCCCGAGGCGTTGAACGGTTATTCCGGTTAGTGGTAAGCCCGGAGTCCAAGCTGAGATCGAACACCGCGTACGCAAGTATCCGGTGAACGCAGGTCGGCAAGGGTCTAAAGCGAACCACTGGTCGAGAGCAACAGCTCAACAAAGCCTCGGGATTCTTCATTTTCGCGTCTTCTTTTCCGCACAAAGACGCGAAGAAAACACCCCATAGCCAAGGGAACCCAAGGTTCTGGCCTTGGTTCTATTCCCTACTGGGTGCTCTCGGTATCCCCAGAGATAGCCAGACAAAAAGAATCCACCGCGAGGGCAATGACCCCCAGGTGATCGCGGGGATCCGCCGCCCCGTCCAACTTTACTCGTGGTTCTTGTTGGCCGATTCGGCTGCCAGCTTGAGTTGCTGGTCAGCCTGTTCGAGTAGCTCTTTGGCCTTTGCTGCATGGCCATTCAGGTCAAACTCGTTGGCTTGTTGTGCGGCAACGATCTTTTCATATGCGTGCTCGGTAGCCCGCTGTGCCGCGGCCAGGTTAGGGTGGCGATTAGGGTTGACGTTCTGGACCGGCTTCTGTGCGATGGCCATGCCTCCGCATAACAGCGCAGCGGCGAAAAGGAGCTTGAGAAGATTTTTAGTCACGCCATCCTCCTTGGAAGTTAAGCGCAAAACTATAGCACACACCGTCCACGCTGAGCGCACCCACTCCGTCGCTGCAGAGTAAAATCGGCACATGGCCGATCTCTTCTCACCCGCCGCAACCCGGGCGCAAGAGCGCAATTGGACGCCCTTCATCGTCGGGTTAGTTGCCGTCGTCATCGTGGTCGGGCTCATCGTGGCGTTAACGCGCAACAAGGCCCAGACCCCGGTGCAGGCCAATCCCTATGCCGTCAATCTGCAGCTTTCCGCCCCGAAAATGAGCGCCGCGGAGAACTACGTCGGAGGAACGGTCACTTATCTCGATGTGAACATCACCAACACCGGCGACAAAGCCTTGGTGGGCGCTGCTATGAAGCTGGTGTTCAGGAACTCCCTCAACGAGGTGGTGCAGAACGAAACCCTGCCGTTGCATGTCCTGGCGGAGAACAAGATGGGCGGTTATCCCGATCTGGTGGACCTGGCCCGCTTTCCTATTGCTACCGGTCAGACTAAGACGGTCCGCATGACACTGGAGCACATCTCGGCCGATTGGAATCAGAACTATCCCGAGATGCAGCTGACGGACTTGAAGCTGAAGCCATAGCCGGACGGCTCGTCATAGGTGCACTTGTTTAGACCTTGCCGGACCTGAACCGGAGCCGGAAGCAACGGTTCATCCAACCTCAATGCGGATACGCGCCCGTGATCTTCCTTACAAATCCGTGAAGATGGTGGAACCAACCCCCGCCTGAGAAGAACATGAAGGGGCACTCTCCCGGGATCACCGCAATGCCGCTCTCCTCGCAGAATTTGACAGCCGCCGGGCTCACTGCTCCGTCGCCGGCTGCGCGATACATCCACACCCGCTTGATACCCGCTTCCGCGCAGTCGCGCACCACCTGGTCTGTGGCCGCAGGCGATGTCATCAACAGCGCGCCGTCCACTGGAGGGTGGACCGCCTGCAGCCGCGCGTAACACGGCTGCTCATCAATCTGTTCTGCCTCCGGATTTACGGGTACCGCGTCATAGCCGCGCTTGCGAAGTTCACGAAAGAGTGCAAGAGAAAAGTCTTTTGGCTGCCGTGAAACGCCCACGACCGCAAGGCGCTTCTGGCCGAGGAAGTCCTGAATCACTTGCATGGAGCTCATAGGAAACCTCCACGGTAATTTTACTGCTTCAGCCGTCTCCAGCACCGCGCCCACGATCAGCGGCAGCCCGACCGTCGCGTCCACAAAGACCTCGCCGAACTTGCCGCCCTCTTCCTTGGGCACGAACTTGCCCCACGATACGGCTTCGCTGTACGGACTACCCGACAATCCGCCCCAATGCACCGGCTCAGGACATATGCGCAGCCCATAGTGATAACGCTTGAGCGGCAAATCCTCACCGCCGCGCCGATGACGTAGCTCGATGAACGGCCCGAACTGCTGCGACCAGTTGCGCGGCACGCCGCCGCCGATGGTGAAGATGCCCAGCCGCGTTTGCTTGAGCAGCGTCTCGGCGAAGAACTCCAGGTCTTCGAACGGATCGTAGCGCAGCACCGGAATGTTGTTCTTGCGGCGCATGCGGTTGTGCAGCGCGAAATCCAGGCCCATCTCGGAGTCGCTGAACGCAGGCACGAACACCGGCACATTCTTTTCGTACGCCGACTTCAGAATGCCGCGCTCCTTCACGTTCTCGCTGAGGTGCTTGCCGATGGCGCGGTTCAGTTTGTGCGAGGCAACGATCTCGCTCGGCATCCCAGTTCTTCAGAATCTGGGCGACGATGCGCTCCACAAAGTCGAGGTTCGTCTCCGGCTCCAGCGTGTCGTACACGCGGTTGTAGCCGGCCTCGTAGAGCTCGACGTCATTCATCTTCGGGTCATAACGGAAGTGCGAGCGCCCTGCCGCCTCCACCAGTCCGTGCGCCATCAGCGCGCCGGTCGAGACCACTGCGTTGACGATGCCGTGGTCGATGAGGTCGGCGATCACCAGCCCCTGCTTGGCCACGGTCATGGCACCCGCGAGCGTCATCACGACGAAGCATTCTTTGTCGCGCGCCATGGCTTCCAGGACGTCGGCGCCTTCGCCCACCTGGCGCCCGGTGAAGGCCGTGTTGCCCATCGCGCGCACCAGGTCATCGACGGTCTTGATCTTCGACAGATCGAGCGGCTCCAGCGGTATCAGCTTGTCGGCAATGGGATCGTGCAGCTCGCGCTCGATGCCTTCGCCATGCGTTTTGTCGTGTTCATTGCTCAACGTTCACCTCGGATATGCAAGAGCCATCGGATGGTTCGCCCTTGCAACTAAACTCCGTCCTGAGTGAGCTGCGGTAACTCCACCAGGCTCTGTCATCCTGAGCGGAGTTGCGGCGACTCTGTTTAATTCTGTCATCCTGAGCGGAGCGCGAGTCCGCGTGCGGACTCAAGCGGAGTCGAAGGACCCCTATACCTTGCAACATTTTCAAATAATCGAACCTACAGGTTTGCCGCCGCTCCCGTCAACGACCGCAGGCGAGAGCCATTCATCGCGCATTAACAATCACTCTGCCAATCGGGGCCGCCTCGCGCGGAATGCTATTCTTGAAACGCATTTTCGCCGTGGAGCCGAGCGTTGCCCGAACGGAATTTTCATATTGGCATCGTGCAGATGTCGTGCACGCCAGAGCCAGAGCAGAATCTGGAGCGCGCTATCGCACATGTCCGCGACGCCGCGGCCAAGGGTGCGGAGATCGTCTGCTTACCCGAGCTCTTTCAGACGCAGTATTTCTGCCAGCGTGAAGACATTGCACTGTTCGACCTCGCTGAATCGATCCCGGGCCCGACGACGAAACGCCTCGGCGAAGTCGCCCGCGAGTTGAAGATCACGATCATCGCGTCGCTGTTCGAGCGCCGCGCTTCCGGCGTCTATCACAACACGGCGGCCGTCATCGATCGCGAGCGGCAAGCTGCAGGGCATCTATCGCAAGATGCACATTCCCGACGACCCGCTGTATTACGAGAAGTTCTACTTCGCGCCCGGCGATCTGGGGTTCAAGACCTTCGAAACCGGCTTCGGCAAGTTCGGCACGCTGGTTTGCTGGGACCAGTGGTATCCCGAGGGCGCACGCCTGACCGCGCTTCAGGGCGCGAACGTGCTCTTCTATCCGACGGCCATCGGCTGGCATCCCGACGAGAAGGCGCAGTACGGCGAGGCGCAGTACGACGCGTGGCGAACCATCCAGCGCGCGCACGCCATCGCCAACGGAGTTTACGTTGCGGTGCCCAATCGCGTGGGCTTCGAGACCGGCAACATTCGCGGCAATGAGGCGCCGGGCAAGGGTCTCGAGTTCTGGGGCGGATCGTTCATCGCCGACCCCTTCGGGCAGATCATCGCGCAGGCTGCGCACGACAAGGAAGAAGTGCTGATCGCCGAAGTGGACCTGAAGCGCATCGAAGACGTCCGCCGCAATTGGCCGTTCTGGCGCGATCGCCGCGTGGACGCCTACGCCCAGATCACGCAGAGGTTCATGGTGTGATGAGAAATCTGTAGCTCTGCTATAAACCTGTCATCCTGAGCGGAGGCTTCGCCGTGCGCGAGCGAGGCGGAGTCGAAGGACCCCTATCGCCTCGCAAACCGCAGTCGCAGGGAAAGGGGTTCTTCGACTTCGCTCAGGATGACACCTTGAAAGTGTCGCGACACAACTCTTTCCACCATGCCTTCTCCTCGCACCCCATCCCAACTTCCCGCCGCGCTGGGCTACCGCATGCCGGCGGAGTGGGAGCCGCACGCGGCAACCTGGATTGCGTGGCCCCACAACCGCTCTGACTGGCCGGGCAAGTTCGAAACCATTCCGTGGATTTACGCGGAAATCATTCGACATCTCGCGCGCGTCGAGCGCGTCAACATCTTGGTGGAGAACGAGAGCGCCGAAGCCAAGGCCCGCGCTGCTTCTTGTGCACGCGCACGTCCTGCCGGAGAAGGCGGCGGATCTCGGCCAAGAGCGCCGGCAATGTTCAGTTTTTCTCCATGCGAACCAACCGGGTCTGGACGCGCGACACCGGTCCGATCTTCGTTCGCCGCGATTCGCGAAAAGCGGCCGCCCTCCCGCCTGTCGCGGCGACTGCATGGCGCTTCAACGCCTGGGCCAAGTACAACGACTGGAAGCTTGACGCCAATGTTGCGACGAGCATCGCCGAGCAGCTGCGCGTGCCGGTGTGGCAGCCAACCGTGAGCATCGATGGCAAGCCGCGGCGCGTCGTGCTCGAAGGCGGCAGCATCGACGTGAACGGCGCGGGAACTCTCATCACTACCGAGGAGTGTCTGCTGAGCGATGTGCAGCAGCGCAATCCGGGCATCACACGCGAGCAGTTGCGAGCAACTGTTTGCCGACTACCTGGGTGTGAAGAAAGTCATTTGGCTGGAGCGCGGGATCGCGGGCGACGACACGCACGGTCACGTGGACGACATCACCCGCTTCGTTGCGCCGCGAACCGTGGTCACGGCCTATGAACCCGATCGCAGCGACCCCAACCACGAGCCGCTGCGCGAGAATTTCCGCCGCCTCGTCAAGAGCACCGATCAGTCAGGCAAGCCGCTGCACGTCGTGAAGCTGCCGATGCCCGCTCCGGTTTACTTTCTCGGACAACGCTTGCCGGCCAGCTACGCCAATTTCTACATCGCGAACCAGTTGGTTCTTGTGCCCATATTCAGCGACCCCAATGATCGTGTGGCCCTGAATACGCTGGCTGAAGTCTTTCCCGGCCGTGAGGTGGTCGGCATCTACTGCCGGGATTTCATCTGGGGCCTGGGCGCGCTGCATTGCATGACGCAACAGCAGCCGGCGGGTGTTTGGTAGCGCGCCGATCGGTTTGCCCGTAAACAACTGCTTGTCATCCTGAGCGGAGCGCCCGCAAAGAAGTTCCGGCTCGCTTCTTTTGCGAGCCGGGCGGGCGCGGAGTCGAAGGACCCCTATACGACTTCAGATGTCCGGGCGGAATAGGGGCCCTTCGACTCGCGGCAAAATCGGCCACTCTCGGTGTGACAGGAGTTGTTTGCGCCGCGCTGGTAGTACCTGCGTTCACACTTTTCTCTTCCCCACCATCGTCACCACCGCATAAATTCCTGCCGCTACGCCCGCGTACAAAAAAGCGTTGGCGAATACGATGGTCCCTGCGCCCAGGACCAGCGCAAACGCGGAATCCGGTGTGGCCGCAATGGCGTAGGACAGGATGAATGGCGGGCAGACGACGAGCGCGACGGCGGCCGCCACAGGGTGAAAGTCCTCAGGGTGAGACCTCCACAGGAAAAAGACAATCAGGGCCACTGCCATGCCCAGCGCAAAACTGAGGCACATCACAACGGAAAGCGGTTGTCACGTTTACCAGATTTCGAGTTCAACGCCAATCGCAGGCTCCTCCATCCGAGTGTACGCGGCGAGGTTGTCGAGCGCACGGCACCGCGCCGCGTCGTCGTGTTATGCTGCCCACGAAATCACACTCAGGAGAATCGAATGAGCACCAGCACTGCGATGCCTGCGAGCGGCCGTCATGGTTCCACACAACATGGTCACCACCGCCTTCACGCTGGATGGCTACCGCATCGTTCGCAACCTCGGATTGGTGCGCGGCATTATTGTGCGCTCGCGTTCCATCGTCGGGACCATCGGCGCAGGTCTGCAGACGCTCATCGGCGGGAACATCACTTTGCTGACGAATCTGTGCGAGCAGACGCGCGAGCATGCCTTCGACCTGATGTTGGAGCACGCCGGCCAACTAGGCGCGAATGCCGTGATCGGCATGCGTTACGACGCGACCGAGGTGATGAACGGCGTGACGGAAGTGCTCGCTTACGGGACCGCAGTTTACGTGGAGAAGGAATCGTAATTGTGTGCGAGGCGGGCGGTCAGAAATGGTGAGCCCGGCAGGAATCGAACCTGCGACCCACGCATTAAAAGTGCGTTGCTCTACCAACTGAGCTACGGGCCCACACTCACTAATCTACCATAGGAAAATCAGGCTTCGCGTTGAGTTCGGAACAAAGCCAGTCTTGGCCGGAACAGCGTTTTGTTCGCGGCAGAGGAGCGTATCGCCAAGAATCCAGCCCCGCAGCTTGGGTCGGCTCAGTTTGGCCCAGCACGGATGCCGCAGGCGGAGTTGTCTGGGTGGCGCGCAAAATCCCCTGAGCCCCGTAGCCGGGTCCCCCGACGAGCACCGGTTTTGTGCTCGTTGGGGTGGAGTAGGGGCGGCACGCTATTTGGCGATGGGGCCTGCCTTCCGGATCACGTCCGTCACTTTGTCCGCAATCTTCTTCATGGTGACGCCGAGTGCGCTCTGCTCCGAGATGCTATCGGAGGCCTTGAAGGAACCGCTGGACACCTCTGAACCGTCGCTCACTTTGCTCAGCTTATACGCCGTCGTCGCATAGAAGGTCGGCGTGTTGATCGGATTTGCCCGCCCGGTTGAAAGCGAGTTCACGGAATGCGTGTCGGTCAAGTTCGTGGTTACCATGTAATCGCAGCCTTTTTGTTTAGCGGCGACCAATGCTTGCTCGGGAAGCGCTGGAGGAAGAGGCACGCTTTCAATGGAGAGCCCCTTGTTCTTCTCCTTGCTCAGGGACTTGATGAGCATGTCACGCCCTTCCGGGCTGGTGTCATTGCTGCCTGACATCTGCATGGTGGCGACACAAAGCTGAACCGACGGGCCCTGCGCCGAACCTGCAAGCGGGAAAATACCCAGAGCCACCAGAGCGATCACGAACACCATGCGTTGCATGTTGACCTCCTGAAAACGGACATTGAGTCGCCGGAATTGTAATTCACTGCGTCTGCCCCCGCTAGAGAAAATCCGGCAATCACGGAAGCAACGTTGGCTTCGTCGCAAGGTGGCGGGAAATTGTCGCCCGAGCCGCTCGCGCTGCATCTTAACAATGTTAAGCCATGTCTCAACCTTCACATGCACGTGTCGTCATCGTCGGAGGCGGCTTCGGTGGTCTCGAGGCCGCCAAGGCACTGGCCCGGCTGCCGGTCCAGATCACGATCGTTGACCGCAAGAACCACCACACCTTTCAGCCGCTGCTCTACCAGGTGGCGACCGCGGGACTGTCGCCGGCCGAGATTGCCGCGCCGATTCGCGAAATTCTCGCCAAGCATGAGAACGTCGAAGTGTTGCTCGGCGAGGTGCTCGGCGTTGACGTGGAACGGCACGTCGTCAAGCTGCATGGCTTCGAGCTGCCCTACGACTATCTGGTCGTCGCCGCAGGCGCCACCCATGCCTACTTCGGACACGACGAGTGGGAGCCGCTCGCTCCCGGACTGAAGACGGTGGAAGATGCGCTGGAGATGCGCCGCCGTATTCTGCTGGCGTACGAAATTGCGGAACGCGAAGCGGCGTTGACCGGCCGTCACCGGCCGCTGAGTTTTGTGGTTGTAGGCGGCGGTCCTACGGGCGTTGAGCTGGCTGGAACCCTGGCGGAGATTGCCCGCAAATCGCTGACCGATGATTTTCGCCACATCGATCCTGCGAAGACCCGCATCCTGCTGGTCGAGGCCGGTCCCGACGTGCTGAGTGCCTATCCTCCGGACCTGCGTCGCAGCGCCGCCGAGCAACTGCAACAACTGGGCGTCGAGGTCCGCACTAACGCAGCCGTGACCGATGTGCGCTCCGGCGAGGTGATGGTAGGGAATGAATCGATACCCGCCGCGGTCGTGCTCTGGGCTGCGGGCGTTTCGGCGTCGCCGCTGGGTCGCGCTCTGGGCGCGCCAGTTGACCGCGCGGGCCGCGTACTGGTCGAAGCTGATCTCAGTATTCCGGGGCATCGTGAAGTATTTGTCGTGGGCGATCTGGCCAGCCTGAAGCACGCGGATGGCAAGTTGCTGCCCGGGGTGGCGCCGGTCGCGATGCAGCAGGGCAGGTACGTGGCCCGGCAAATCGCTGCCGATCTGGCAGGGAATCCGCGCAAGAACTTCCATTATGTTGACAAAGGTTCGCTGGCCACCATCGGGCGCGCCGCCGCGGTCGCGCAGTTCGGCAAGGTTCACATCTCCGGATTCATTGCGTGGCTGTCCTGGCTGTTCATCCACATTTTCTTCCTCATCGGATTTCGCAACCGGGTGGTGGTCATGTTCCAGTGGGCGTGGAGTTATCTCACCTACGCGCGCTGGGCCAGGCTGATTACCGGCGAGTCGCGCGTGATCGCTGTGCCCTCGATGGAATATGCCGAGCAGGCTGCAGCCCACGCGGGCGGTGCGCCTCCGAAGCAAGTGGAAGTCCCACAGAGTGGGATAGAAATGCCGAAGTGGGCAAATGTCCTACAGAGTGGGAGGCGAGATGACAGAACCCCATCTTCAGAGGGTGAAATGGCCCCACAGAATGGGATATCGCACGCCGGAACGGAATCATCGCAACCCGATACACTCCCACAGAGTGGGACATCGATCCGCAAGAGTCGGGTAGGAAGAGCTTGAGCAGTGCGTTGCCTGTCGCGCCATGGGCCGTCCCCCTTCACCGGTTGCGAAGAAAGTTTTTTATCTGACCGCTAATCGAGTGGCCGCTCTTGTTCGGTCATCGAGTCCTGTCGATCCTGAGCGACGAGCGCAGCGAGAAGTCGAAGGACCCCTATCGCAACTATGAACTTCGACTAATGTCATAGGGGTGCTTCGACTCGCACGGCCGCTGATGCTCGCTCAGCATGACAAAATAAGCGGGTAGTGCAAACGGAACTTGCTACCGCTTCACAATCGGATTGTAGCCCTCGGCAGTCAGCTTGGCTTTCATCGCGTCGGCCTCCTGCAGGGTTGCGAACGGGCCCACCTGCACGTGGTAAAACTTGTCGTTGGTGGTGGGATTGTTCACCACGATGACGTTGTAACTCTTCTTGCGCAACGCGCCAGCGAGAGAAACCGCGTCGTCCTCTCGAGAGAGGGCGGCGATCTGCACGACGATGGTTCCAGGGCCGGTGACCGGGGCGGAGCGACCGGCCGGCGGTGCGGCGCCGTGGCCAGCCCCGTCAGGGGTCTGGGCGCGGCGGTGGAAGGCGGATTCGCTGCGGCCGTCTCCGTCGGCGCGGGCCCCTTCTGTGCGACAGCGGGTGCGTTGTCCTTGGCGGCCGGTTCCGGATTGGCTCCGTTCTGCTGCACAGCCTTATAGAAGGTCAGATTGCTCTTCGAGTTGGAATCTGTCTGGTCCTGCGCCGGCGACGCCGCGTCCGATTTTGCAGCGGACGGCTGCAGACGGCTTTTCTTCGTTGTTACCGGTCGCTGCCGGCGGAGATGCAGCCAGCACTGATGTCGGCTGGTCGTTCAGCGCTTGTTCGCGGGCCGTGCTTTTGCCGAGCGAATAGCCGATGGAGAAGAACACGCCGCAAAGCGCGGAAAGAAGAAAGAACAATCCCAGCAAACGGCCAACGCCCAACGTTATCTCGGTGTCCTCTGAAGCCATAGCCTCCTCGACCTCGCTATTTTGGCGGCGGCTCGAAGCCTGCAATTTTCGCCGTGTCCGCCTTCACCAGCTTCTCCAGTCCGGCCAGCAGGTCCACCGGCACGGGGAAGATGATGGTGGTATTTTTCTCGACTCCGATCTCGGTCAACGTCTGCAAGTATCGCAACTGGATGCTGGTCGGCTCGCTGGCCAGCAGATGCGCCGCGTCAACCAGGCGCTGCGACGCTGCAAACTCGCCTTCGGCATGAATGATTTTTGAGCGCTTCTCACGTTCGGCTTCGGCCTGCTTGGCCATGGCGCGCATCATGGTCTCAGGCAGGTCAACCTGCTTGACTTCGACATTCGTGACCTTAACGCCCCAGGGATCGGTGTGCTGATCGAGAATGGATTGCAGCCGCAGATTGATTTTTTCGCGGTGTGCCAGCAATTCGTCAAGGTCTACTTCGCCCAGCACCGACCGTAGCGTGGTCTGCGCGAATTGCGAAGTCTGGTACATGTAGTTCGAGACTGCGACCACGGCCTTGTTGGAATCGATCACGCGCAGAAAGATAACTGCGTTGACCTTTAGCGTGACGTTGTCACGGGTGATGATGTCCTGCGGCGGGACCTCCAATGCTTCCTGCCGAAGCGAGACCCGCACGATGCGATCGATTGGCGCAAAAACCAGGATGATGCCGGGACCTTTCGGAGTTCCCAGCAGCCGTCCCAGGCGGAAGATGACCCCACGCTCATACTCGGCCAGAATCTTGATCGAGTTGATGATGTAGAGGACGAAGATGACGATGACTACAAGGCCGCCGATGCCGCCGACGCTTTCCACGCGGGACCTCCACGCACACTAAAGTGTAAGACTTGTGCTGCCTCGGATTGTAGGCCCAACTGGAGGAGAACCCAAGTTGGCAATAGCGCTGACGCCGCTTGATGGCGGCGTTACGTCGCCTTTGCCAGCTTCTTCCGCACCGTATTCAACAACCCCACGGCGTTCAGCGGACTCTGGGGATCTTCTTCGTGCTTGAAGAAGGCGTAGGTTTCCAGCCCGTCGGCGACGCAGCGCTCGACGCGATCGGCCAGTTTCTTCAGCTCTTCAGCGGAATAACTCGGCTGCCGAAAGCGAAAGTAGATGAAGCTTGCGGTGCGCACCTCAGGCGTGCTGAGCTTCTCGGTTTCCGCGATGCAAAGCGCCGCGTTGCGCTCCTGCAAGGTTTTGTACACCTCGTCGCTGAACCACGATGCGTGACGGAACTCCAAGGCCGCCTTGAAAGTTCGTGGCAGCAGCGCGAGGAAGTCGCGCAACAGCGGCACGTCGGCCTTCAGGTTGGGCGGCAACTGAAACAATACCGGCCCGAGCTGCGTGGCCAGCGGCTGCAGCGTGGGAAGGAATCGTTGCAGCGGCTCCTCGACATTCTGCAAGCGGCGAATGTGTGTGATGTACTGGTTCGCCTTCAGCGCGAAGCGGAAGTTCGGGCCAACGTCTGCCATCCATCCGGTGGCGGCTTTTTCCGAGAGCCGGCTGCGGAAGGTGTAGTTCACTTCGACGGCGGTGAGCTGCGTCGCGTAGAACTTCAGGAAGTTTTTCGACGCGACGTCCTGGGGATAGAAGGCAGGCTTCCAGATGGTGTACGACCAGCCGGAGGTGCCGACGTAAAGCGGAAGACTCGAAGATTCGGCAACCGCCGGCTCAGCAGATGGAGCAGTCGCTGCGGCCTGCGGATCTGCCTTCTTTTTGCTGGTCGGGCTCATGCGCGGGAAACGATATCACACGCGCTTGCGGGTTGGGGAGGCGGTCGATTTCTCAGCTACACGCGAGGTGACAAGAGAGCGTGAGTGCACGTCCGGTCATGAGCAAGGCGAGGAAGATTGGAGAGTCAGCCGATACCCCGGTCCCCTAGGTCCCGAATAACTGGTTCAACTTGGTGATTTTCAGCAGCTCCTTCACATGTGGCGAGAAGTTGATGAACTCCAGAGTGCAATAAGCCGCGGCGCCTGCGGAGACTTTCAGCCCAACCAGCGTGCCCAAACCGGAACTGTCCACAAAGCTGACGTCGGTAAGGTCCAGCACGATGCGACGGCATTTGGGTATCATCGGTTTGATCAGTTGTTTCAAATCGCCCGCAGTCTCGCTCACCACTCTGCCATGACACTTCACTAGCGTTGTATCACCCGACAGTTCCAACTCGTACCCGAAGGGAGGTGATGATGGGGTTACCACAGTTTGCCTCCTCACGCCAAAATCGGCCATATCGTACCATACTTGGTTTTGTGAGTAGTTTTCACACGCGCTTGCGGGTTGGGGAGACGCTCGATTTCTTTGCGGCACGCGAGGATTTTGCGGAGGCGGTCGCACGCTTCTTGGCCACTTGCTTCGTTCGATCCGAGGCGCTTGTGGCGCGTTTCGCCGGAGCCTGAGCGCTGGACGGCGCTGCTCCGCTCTCAGCGCTGAATTGCTCCAGCGCCTCCAGCCGCGGCATCTTCTGCTTCAACTTCAGGACCGGCTCGAACAGGTCGCCATACTTCTTCACGCGCTCCAGCACCTGGTCCGATTCAAAAACCAGCAGCGTCGGATCGCCCTTCTTCAGGCAGCTCTCCACCTCGTCCCACTTCACAGGAGTCGAAACCGTCGGCCGCTCCTTCGCGCGCAGCGAGTACACGCAAATCGTCGTCTTGTGATCGTCGTTCTGGCTCCAGTCCACGAAGACCTTGCCGACGCGCAGCGCCTTCTTCATGTCGGAGACCACCAGCTCGCGATGCTGGCGCTCCAGCAGGCGAGCCACTTCGTGCGCAAATTGCTTCGTCTGCTCGTAGGTAACGGGAGTGTTCAGCGGCACGTAAATCTGCAGTCCCTTCGACCCTGAAGTCTTGGCGAAGCACTTCAGGCCGAGGCGATCGAAGATGTCGCGCACCCACAGCCCGACCCGGCAGCATTGCACGATGTTGGCCGGCGCTCCCGGATCGAGGTCGAAGACGAGAAACGTTGGCCGCAGGATGTCTTTGCCAAGCGAGAGGCTGGTATGCAGTTCGAGATCGGCGAGGTTCGCGGCCCACACCAGCGTCGGCAGGTCCTCCGCCATACAGTAATTCATCCACTTGTTGTTGCCGGAACTCCAGACTGGCGCGACTTGCACCCATTCCGGACGGTGCTCAGGACAGTTCTTCTCGTAAAAGTACATGCCGTTGACGCCGTTGGGATAGCGCTTCATGGTCAGCGGCCGCCCGTGCAGGTGCGGCAACAACACCGGAGCGATGCGCACGAAGTAGTCGATCACCTGCCCCTTGGTGAAGCCGGCTTCGGGATAAAGCACCTTGTCCAGGTTCGACAGCTTCAGGTGCTTGCCCTCGATGTCAACCACCATGTCTTTGTCTTTGGCCATGGTTCCTCGGCGTAGGAATGATGCAGGTTAGGTGGCGGAGTTTGCAAATCCGTTGGCGGCTGGCTGACCGGTCTGCGCTGGTAGAGGGGGTGCGACTGCTCCCAAATTGGGAATCCCGGTTGGTTTCTATTCCCCTTTTGGGATCGTGAAAATTTTACATGTCAATGGCTCAACAGTGCTATATATTGCAATAACATACTAAAAACAAACCAAATATAAAGTCGCCAAATTCCGAACAAAACCGGCTCCAATGTGTTATAATGAAATTAGAGTTGAAGAAGGGAAGAAGTCGTCTGAGGGAATGAGCCCGGCCAAATGGCTGGGTTTTCGTGTTTTTGGACGAGTCCGCCTCGAAACGGACTCTTTGGCTTGCTTTCATCCATTTGACTTACACGTCTCTACCTGCGTAACTTTTTATTCTGCACTAACTTAGGTCTGCTTCGGAGGCACGATGAAGCGCTGGTTCGCGAAATTGACTTGCCTGCTTCTGCTGGTAGCGGCTATCCCGCTGGGCGCGAAGAATCCGGGGCCCCTGGCAAGTACCGCCGTTGGACTTGCTGGGGTGGAGGACTCGTCTTCGTACGAGAAGCGGGTCTCGGTGAAGACCCTGCCCAACGGGCTGACGGTCGTTTTGTGGCGGCGGCCGGAGGCGCCGGTGTTTTCGTTCTTCACCCTGGTGGATGCCGGGTCGGCGCAGGACCCCCGCAACGAAACCGGACTGGCGCACATGATGGAGCACATGGCCTTCAAGGGCACGCCCGACATCGGCACCACGGACTACGCCGCGGAGAAGGTCGCGCTGGAAAAAGTCGAGCAGACGTATGCGGCGTATGAGGCCGAGCGCATCAAGCGCGTTGGGCAAGACCCGCAAAAGCTGGCGCAGTTGAAAAAGGCCTGGCAGGACGCGATCGCCGCCGCCGACAAGTACGTGGTGAAAAACCAATTCGGCGAGATTGTGGAGAGCCACGGCGGGGTGGGCATGAACGCCTTCACCAGCTATGACGAAACCGCCTACCTGTATTCGATGCCGTCGAACCAGATCGAGCTGTGGGCGGCGCTCGAGTCCGACCGCATGATGCATCCGGTGATGCGCGAGTTTTACAAAGAGCGCAACGTGGTGATGGAAGAGCGCCGCATGCGCACCGACAGCAGTCCGACCGGGCGCCTGATTGAGCAATTCCTGGGCACGGCCTTCATGGCCAATCCCTATCACCGGCCGACCATCGGCTACGCTTCCGACCTGCAAAGCTTTTCGGCAACCGACGCGGCCGATTTCTTCAAGCGGCACTACGTCCCCAGCAACATGGTGATCGGACTGGTCGGCGATCTCGATCCGGCTCAGGTGTTTCCGATCATCGAGCGGTATTTCGATCGGATGCCGACGGTTCCCAAGCCGGAGGAGCTGTTCACCGACGAGCCGGCGCAGAATTCGGTGCGTCAAGTTACGCTGCAGGACCCCGCCCAGCCGTTTTACATCGAGGGCTATCATCGCCCCAGCTATTTGACGCCGGACGACGCGGCGTACGACGCGATCTCCGACATTCTTTCCAACGGCCGCACCTCGCGCCTGTACCGGTCGCTGGTGCGCGACAAGAAAATCGCCGCCTATGCCGCCGGGTTCACCGGGTTTCCCGGCATCAAGTACAGTCACCTGTTTGCCTTCTACGCGGTGCCGATTCCCGGTCACACCACGGACGAATTGCAGAAGGCGTTCCACCAGGAGATCGAAAAACTGAAGACGCAGGACGTGACCGACGACGAGCTGCAGATGTTTAAGACGCGCACCAAGGCCGACCTGATTCGCGGGCTAGCCAGCAACGAGGGGCTGGCGGAACAACTGGCCACTTACCAGACGCGTTACGGCGACTGGCGGGAGCTCTTTCGTTACCTTGATCGCGTGGACAAGGTGACGAAGGCCGACATCCGGCGCATTTCGAACAGCGTCTTCACCGAAACCAATCGCACGGTGGGCGTGATTCAAACCCAGACCGCGAGCAGCCAGCCGGCTGCTGCCGCCAGCCAGGGAGGCGAATAATGCGAGCTCGCCTATCGCGTTTGGTGCCGGCATTGTTCTGCTTCTTGGTGCTGCTGGCGGCCTTCAGCCCGGCGCAAGTCACGCCCTGGAACAAAGTTCAAGCGCCGCCGCTGCCGGCGTTCAAACCGCAGCAGCCGGTGCGAGTGCAGTTGCCCAACGGCATGGTGATCTTCCTCCAGGAAGACCATGAACTGCCGCTGATCAGTGCCACGGCCCGCATTCGCGGCGGCTCGGTCTATGAACCGGCCGGCAAGACCGGGCTCACCGATTTGTATGGCGACGTCTGGCGCACCGGAGGAACCAAAAGCAAAACCGGCGACCAGATGGACGACTTTCTGGAAGCGCGCGCCGCCAAGATTGAAGCCGACGCTCAGCCAGACTCGACCACGCTTTCCCTGGATTGCCTAAAGGGTGACTTCGACGCCGTCTTCGACATGTTTCTCGACCTGCTGCACAATCCCGAGTTCCGGGCCGACAAGCTGGAGCTGGCGAAGGAGCAGATGTACACGGAAATTTCGCGCCGCAACGACGGCGTGAACTCCATCGTCCATCGCGAGAGCCGGATTATCGCCTATGGCAAGGACAATCCATACGCGCGCGAGCCGGAGTACACCACAGTCGCCGCTGTCACTCGTGAGGACCTGCTGGACTGGCACCAGCAGTACGTGTACCCCAATAACATCATCTTCGGCATCACCGGAGACTTCGATCCCAAGGCGATGCAAGCCAAGCTGGAACAGGTCTTTGGGACATGGCAGAAGGGGCCGGAAGCCAAGCGACCGGACATCAAGTTCAGCGAGCCAAAGCCGGGACTGTACTTCATTCAGAAAACCGATGTGAACCAGAGCACAGTCAGCATGCTCGATCTAGGCATCGAGCGCAGCAATCCTGACTACTTTGCAGTCAGCGTGATGAACGAAATTTTCGGCGGTGGATTCTCGTCGCGGCTGTTCAACAATATTCGTTCCAAGCTGGGGCTGGCGTACAACGTGGGCGGCGGCGTCGGTTATGGATGGGACCGGCCGGGGTTGACCAACATCGAGATGCAAACCAAGAGCGCCACCACGGTGGAGGGTATTCAGGCGCTGGACAACGAAATTGAGGATCTGCACAAGAACGGGGCCACTGCCGAGGAGTTGCAGCGCGCCAAGGATGACATCCTGAACTCGTTCATCTTCCAGTTCGACACCCCGGAAAAGGTGCTGCGGGAAAAGATGGCCTACGAGTTCTATCACTACCCGGCGGATTTCCTGGAGCGCTACCGGACGGAAGTGGAAAAAGTCACCGCCGACGATGTGACGCGAGTGGCGCGCAAATACGTGCACAAAGAGCGCATGGCCGTGCTGGTGCTGGGCAACGACGCCGAGTTCGGCAAGCCGCTCAGCACGCTGGGCCCGGTGCAGAAAGTGGACATCAGCATCCCACCGCCGCCTGCAAGCCTGATGCAGCAGGGGCCGGGAGGGGAGTAAGGTCGTTTGCCGGATCGAGATCTGCAGGCACCGGTCGCACGCCAGCAATTCTGCGGACCTTGAAGTACCGTCATAAGCTGCCATAAAATGAAGGCATGCCCATGACATCTTTGAATATCTCGCTGCCCGAACCTCTTAAGACTTATGTAGAAGGCCAAGTTGCCTCCGGAGATTGGGGTACCCCCAGCGAATACATCCGGGAACTGATTCGCCAGGACAAAGAGCGGCGTCTGGCCAATCTGGAGCAAGAGCTGCTCGCCGCCGTGAAAGGACCGAAGATCGAAGTGTCGTTGCGAGAAATCCGCAACAAGGGGCTGATTGCAGCCCTGCGTGAACGGGCGCGGCGCAGGCGAAGCCGTCACAGTTGACCCTCAGTGATCTCGCCATTGCCGATATCTTGGAGCAGGCTGAGTGGTACGAGGCGCAGTCGGGCGTGGAGCTGGGGATGCGGTGGGAAGTAGCAGTTACGGCCTCGCTGCTGCGCATCTCCCAGAATTCAAGCGCAGGAGCACTCTGTTCATTCAAGGCGGACGAGCTTCGCGGAATTCGTCGCGTGCCGCTTCCAGGGTTCCCTAAGCACTTGATCTTCTACGAGCTAAAGAAATCTAAAGTCGTCGTTTTGCGGGTCGTCCATGGAGCTCGCGACATCGAAAGCCTGTTCTTGAATTAATTCCCGACAACTTGCACGTTAAACCCACTCGATCAGAGAGCGATTACATACATACTCGCCGGCGCGTCGAAGCGCTTTGGGGCTTTCATGCACGTAGTCCCCACGGCGACGAAAGCCGCTTGTCTGGGCAACCCGGGCTACGCTCAGATGGTGGCGGTCAGTTGATACCTCGCGGCGCGCGGCTCAACGATGCGTCGCCGTCCGTGGCCAGGGTTGGTTTCATAGCGGGTTCGTAAGAGGCCGAAGGATTCCAGCAGGTCCACATCACGGCTTACAGCGCGGGTATCGCGATCCAATCCGTTGGCCAGATCGGAAATCGGGGTTGCTCTTTCCCGGGCGACACGCAGCAGTCGTACTCTTTCGGCAGAGAGCACGCGCAGCATGTCTCCGACGTTCTCGAAGGTCACGGTAATCTCTGGAGCGAGGGACGCACCGCGATCCAGTCTGCGGGCGTGCTCTCGGGCGCGGCGAAAAAAACCGGCCGCTCCATCTGCAGTTACCGATACTCTAACTTTCTTCTTCATCTTCGTGCCTGCAAAGCTCCCTCACTTCCGCTTCAAAGCGATTACGCTTCCCGAAGCCGTCCGGAGGCATATTTGTGCAGCAGGCTGGAAATCAGGGTTTGATAAGGTAGGCCCTCCTCGAGAGCCCGCTTCTGGATCGCCTCCAGGTCCCGGCTTGAGATGCGGATGTTGAGGCGACGGTCTTTGCGAAGCGTCGCTTTGGCATAGTTAACATACCGGCTCCGGTCGCCCCTTTTTCCCTTCACCGGCCGCCACTCCCCTCGCTCATACGATGCGAGAATCTCTTTTTCACCTTCGTCAAGTCTCATGACCTTCCCCCTCCTTGCCCAGGTAATGCTTCGTCGCCTTGCGGCTCGGGATAATCGTCTTCAGAAACACCAATTTGTCGCCTTCGATGAACGGCACGAGGTAGACATAGTCGTCACGTTGGACAACGAATATCCGCTGACCGCCATATCGTTTCTGGTTGGGATGTTCAAGGACGTCCAGCAAGCTTCCATGTTCGATGAGGAAGACGATTTCTTCGAAACCAAGACCGCGCTCCGCCTTCAGCTTGTCGTTTTTGGCGTCGTCCCAAGTGAAATACTTCACTCCTTCGAGTCTAGCACGTTGTGTGCCTGATAGGCACACATTGCCGCTGCTGCTATTCCCAGCCGTAATTCGGTAAGATGCACTCATGCCTCCCGCGGCACAGCGCAAAATTCCGCCCGGCCAGTACCTGCTGATTGATGCGGACGACACGCTCTGGGAGAACAACATCTACTTCGAGCGCGCGATTGCCAACTTCATTTCGTTCCTCAACCATCGCGAGTACACGCCCGATCAGGTGCGCGAAGTGCTTTACGACGTCGAGCGCGAAAACATTCGCCAGCATGGCTACGGCATGCAGAGCTTCGCGCTGGCGCTGGTCAAGTGTTTCGAGCAGTTGTCAGTCGAGCCGCTGACGCCCGCGCTGCACGAGACCATCCACGGTTTCGCCTATGCCATCGCCGACCACCCCATGGAGATCCTGCCCGAGGTCCCGGAAACGCTGGCCGACCTGGCCGGGCGGCATCGTCTCTTTCTGGTGACCAAGGGCAACATCACCGAGCAATCGGGCAAGGTCGAGCGCTCGGGGTTGAAGGAATATTTCACCGCGATCGAAGTAGTGGCCGAGAAAGACGCCGCGACTTATAAGGGCGTAATCGAAAAATACGAGCTGCCACGGGAGAGCGCTTGGATGATCGGCAACAGCCCGAAGTCGGACATCAATCCCGCGCTGGAAGCGGGTTTGCACGCGGTGTTCGTGCCGCACCACAACACCTGGATGCTGGAGCGCGACGAGCTGCGCCCGGAAATTGGCAACGGCCGCCTGTTGCAAGTGGAGAGCTTTGGAAGATTGCGGGAAGTGTTCTGAGAACGGTGGGGTGCGTTAACCAGAGGTGCACAGAGACACATCACCAGCGCCCGTCATTTTCCGTCCTAATTAAGAAGAACATTTGTCATGTTGAGCGAGCATGGCTCGCCTTTGGCTGCGCGAGTTGAAACACCCCTATACAACGCAAACAGTTTCGCGAGAATAGGGGTCCCCTCGGCTTCGCTCGGGGCAGCCTCTTCGACTGCGGTTCGTCCGCAAGAGCGGACGAACCTCCGCTCAGGATGACAGACCTCCAGGCAGGAACCGGCACTCGCGCGTCGCCCGGCGCGCCATGTATAGTCAATCCTTTAATCCCCGCTGACGGAATCCTACCTATGAGAAAGAAACTCATCGCTGCCAATTGGAAGATGTACAAGACCCCGGAACAGACCACGGCGTTCTTCACGGAATTCCTGCCCCTGGTCGCCGATCATGATCGCGACGAGATCGTCGTCTGCCCGCCGTTCATTGACCTGCGCGCCGCCGTCGAAGCCGCCAGCGGTTCCAACGTTGCGGTGGGGGCGCAGAATGTCCACTGGGAAAAAGAGGGCGCCTTCACTGGCGAAATCTCGGTCGTAATGCTCGCCTCGATTGGCGTCACCCACGTCATCATCGGCCACTCCGAGCGGCGCCAGTACTTCAACGAGACCGATGACACCGTGAACCGCAAGCTCAAGACCGCGCTGGAGAACGGTTTCACGCCCATCGTCTGCATCGGTGAGGTGCTGGAGGAGCGCGAGGCCGGGCTGACCGAAGACGTGCTGCGGCGCCAGTGCACGCGCGCATTTCATGGAATTTCCGCCAAGAAAGGGGCGAAACTCACCCTCGCTTACGAGCCGGTATGGGCGATCGGCACAGGCAAGACAGCCACGCCGCAGATGGCCTCCGACGCTCACCAGGTCATTCGTCACGAGGCGGAGAAGGCGTTCGGCAAGGAGTTCGCGGAGGCGTTGCGGATCCTTTACGGCGGCAGCGTCAAGCCGGACAATGCGTCGGCGCTGATGGGCGAGGAAGAGATTGACGGCGCACTGGTCGGCGGCGCCAGCCTGGACCCGGCGGGCTTCACCAAGATTGTGAAGTATTGAGCGCTTGACACTCCAGAACTTCTTCAGCCTCGGCATTAAGCTGCTCGGCGGCTGCATTGATTCGTTCCAGATCGCGGGCCTGCGCGCCGGCACACGCACGTTGCAACAAATGGGCGCAAATTAGATGCTCAATCAATGACAGGAGCCGCATCAACTTCCCCAGGGTTTTAGCTCCTCTTCCGTAGGCGGCTCGAAGAACTCTGGAGGGACAGTGAACTGGCCCTTCAGGATGTCCAGGCGCCGCTTCTTGGAAGAGCCAGGGAAGGACGTGGTCTTAGTGCCAGTCGCGGGCTTGGCTTCACGGGTTGTCCTCGCGCCCGGGCCCTGCATCAGGTGGTCGGGATTCTTTCGCTTGGCATTTATCTGGTGCTCAATAAAGGTTAGCGCACTACCGAACTCTACCACGGGTTCGCCGGCCACCCTGTTTTGCTATACTTGATGTGCCTCTACGTTTCTGCTTGGAAGGCCGCGGCGCTGGCTGCCTGCGGCTGTGCGGAAGTGGTGAAATTGGCAGACACACCATCTTGAGGGGGTGGCGCCGAAAGGCATGGGGGTTCAAGTCCCCCCTTCCGCACCAGTTTATGTCACTTATAATGAATACTTTATAAGTAGAGCAATAGAATTGTACTTAATTTGTGCTGCGAATCCGGCAAATTGGTCATCCAGACCCACTTCTTAGATGTTTACTGGATGGTTATCTTCGAGGACCTGCCGCAGCCCGCACTCTAGAGGTTCTCGATGTGGAGCGATGCAGCAGATAAGACAGCGAGCCTCGACCGTTAGGTCAGAGACCGGCCAACCCACCCTACTCAGCGGCGACCATGGCAACACTTAGGCGCTTCGAGGTTGGCAGAGCGGCCAGAGCCGCTAGGTCAGCGCCCCGGTTGCGGTGAGGCGAGCGTACCACTTGCCTGAATCCTTTACCGTCCGCTTGAGAGTGCGGAAATCCACAAACGCGAAGCCGAAACGCTGCGAGTAACCCTCCGCCCACTCGAAGTTGTCCATCAGACTCCAGGCGTGATAACCGCGAACCGGTACACCTTCTTTGTGAGCCCGCCCCAGCGCCCCCAGATAGCCACGGAAAAAGGCCACACGACGCCCGTCAGGCACGTTTCCCTGGCCGTCAGGGACATCCCCGTAAGAACAGCCGTTTTCAGTAATTTCAATGGCCTTGGGTTTGTAAATGCGGTTCACTTTTGTCAACACGTTGTACAAGCCATTTGGCCAGACTTCCCAGCCGTTCTCGGTCTTGGGACCCCGCTCTCCCTCCTCCTGGCCCTGGCGGATAGCGCGGCGGTCCCCATTATCGAAGATGATGGCGCGGTTGTAGTAGTTGATGGCGAGGTAGTCGAGGGGAGCGCGCACGATCTCCATGTCGCCATTGCGCACTCCCATCTGGCTGAGCAACTCGTCGGTTGCCAACGGCTGGGGATAACGGCCGTTCAGCGCAGGCTCCAAGAACCAGAAGTTGCGGTAAGCCTCGTAGCGTTCGGCGGCCGCTTTGTCCGAGTCGGAATTCGAGCGTGGCACGGCGTCGGTCATGGTGACAGCGGAAGTTGCCTGTGCCTTCGGCGACGCGGCTTTGATGGCACGGTACGCCATGCCCTGTGCCAGATTTACCACGTGTGTTGCTTTCACGAAGGCATCCCAATCCGTGCGTCCGGGGGCATGGACGCCGGTGCCGTAGCCAAGCCAAGTGAAGATGTTCGGTTCGTTGAAAATACACCAGGTGTCGATGCGATCACCGAGGGCCTTCACGACCAGGTTCACGTAATCGGTAAAATAGTTCGCGGTGTCGCGATTCGGCCAGCCGCCCTTGTCCTCCAGCGCCTGCGGCAGGTCCCAGTGGTAAAGCGTCACGAGGGGGCGGATGTTGGCAGCGCGCAGCTCGTCGGTCATACGCTTGTAATAGTCGAGCCCTGTGTCGTTCGCCGGGCCGGTCCCGTCGGGCTGAATACGGGGCCACGCAATCGAGAAGCGGCAGCTCTTGAGGTTGAGCTGCTTCATCAATCCGACGTCCTCTCTATAGCGATGGTAAGAGTCGCAAGCCACGTCGCCAGTCGCGGCGCCCTTGATCTTGCCGACAGTGTGGGCAAACCGGTCCCACACGGACTCGCCCTTGCCACCCTCTTTCCAAGCGCCTTCTACCTGGTACGCGGCCGTGGCGGATCCCCAATAGAAGTCTTTGGGAAACTGGTAAGGCTCAGGAGGGACACCGGGTGTCTCGATCAAGTAGTCAGGCTGCAGGACAGGCTGCCGGTCGAGCGGTTCGGCTATAGCGTTGAGCAGGTTGCCGGAAATCTGGCTTGCTGCCAGACCCCCCGCAACTACACCAAGGAACTTGCGACGATCCATAACTGTTTTCACCCCGAGAAGGGCCGACCAGCGAATTAGGGGTAAATCTTATGAAGCGAAGGCGGTGTTTGGCAAGCTTAAAAGTATAAAATTTCCTTAAGAATAACGATTTTGTTCGTAAGGTAATGGAATCATGAGATGAAGTGGTACTCCGCTCAAACACGAATCTGTTGCGGTTATGGATTGACAATGGCCGGAATATTCCGGTTACTAGAGTGGCCACCAGTGGACGCTCCGATGCGCGACGTCATCATTAATCGATTTTGTAGCGCCCGTGGGAACCTGGAAGAGATCGGCGGCAGATATACATCCTTTGACGGTGAGGCCGCGTAAAAAGGGGATAGGCTGTTGTGAATTGGTTTTGCCAGACTCGGGAGCAATCATGATGGGAACCCTGGTGCTTCATCGGCGCAACAATGGCTTGGCTGTGGCTCTACTCCTGTTGTGCTCTTTACCTCTTCACGCCGAAGTCAAGCTGCCGACGCTGTTCTCGGATCACATGGTGGTGCAGCGGCAACGGCCTGTGCATGTGTGGGGCATGGCCGCTCCCGGTGAAAGCGTTGCCGTGAGTTTTAGGGGAGAGTCGAAGAGCACCTCAGCCGACCGACTGGGGCGCTGGAACGTGTATCTCGCGCCAGGGGAGGCCGGCGGTCCGTTCGAGATGATCGTCCGAGGCAAGAACGCCTTGACCCTTCACGATGTGCTCGTCGGGGACGTGTGGCTTGCATCGGGACAGTCGAACATGGAGTTCCCGATGCGCAAGGCAGACAACTCCGACGCGGAGATCGCCGCGGCAAAGTATCCCAAGATCCGATTGTTGCTGGTGAAGAAGGCCTATTCCGATTATCCGCGCAGTGACGTGGCCGTCGTTCCGTGGACCGACTGCAATCCCGCTTCGGTCGTGGACTTCTCGGCGGTTGCGTACTTCTTTGGGCGCGAGATTCATCAGCGTGAGAAGGTCCCGATCGGACTCATCGATGCGACATGGGGAGGCACGCCCATCGAGGCGTGGACCAGTCTGCCGGCGCTGACCGCCGATGCCGGCCTGATGCCGGTGTTCGCGGCACGCGCAGCAATCATGAACCAGCAGGAGGAATCTCTGCTCTCGATCCAAGACGAAGAACGGCAGGTTGAAGAGGCCAAGTCCGCCGGCACGCCAGTGCCGAAATTTTCCTGGCATGGCGACATGAACTCGTGGGCACCTGCAGCCCTCTACAACGGCATGATCGCGCCCCTAACGCCATTCGCTATACGAGGAGTCATCTGGTATCAGGGGGAAACCAACTCGAAATTGGATCTCGTGCCTACGATGTATCAACGAGTATTCCCGAAGATGATTCAGGACTGGCGAAGTGCATGGGGCGAGGGGGATTTCCCGTTTCTCTATGTCCAACTGGCAAATTTCACGTCAACGAATCTGGAAGACTGGGCGACGATTCGCGAGGCCCAGCGCAAGACTCTTGTGCTCCGGAATACAGCCATGGCCGTGACCATCGACATTGGTAATCCCGAAGACGTGCATCCCACCAATAAGCAAGATGTAGGCGCGCGACTCGCACTGGCTGGCCGCGCGGTTGCTTACGGAGAAACAATCGAATATTCAGGCCCGCTTTTCCGTGGTATGTCCTCGGACGGCTCTGCCCTCAGACTATGGTTCGACCATGCTACGGGCGGGCTGCAAACGAAGGGCGGAGGGCTACGGGGATTCGAAATCGCTGGCGACGATGGCCTGTTTCACTCTGCTGAAGCAAAGATCGATGGTGCCAGCGTGATCGTCTCGTCCGCCTCCGTCCCTGAACCAACAAGGGTCCGCTATGGCTGGGCGAACAGTCCGGACTGCAATCTGTATAACGGGGCCGGATTACCGGCGTCTCCCTTCGAAGCCTCTCCGAATATGAAGTGATGCCGGGACCAGGGAAGCTGAAGCGAAGCCGCGCGGGGTCGCATTGGTTTCCGAAGCGGCGGTCTCGGACTACAATCCTTTCGATCATGAATAAGCTTATTCTTGCGCCCTGGCGTCTTCCTGTTGTGTTCGCTGTGCTCACGACGTGTTGCCTCGCGACGCTGTCATCGGCGCAGATTCCCATCACCAATGATCCGCCATCGTACGGACCCTACAATGCAGTGTTGCTGGCGGGAGGTGCAGGACTGAAGAAGACCCTGGTTGAACACGACACTGTGCTGCGTGCCGATTCTTCGTGGACCCTGTATTGCTGGGTCAGAACGGACGAGCTTCCCTCGGGACTGAGCTTGATAGTCGGCATAGGCGATGTCACAGAGGAATATCCACGCTATCTCGGAGTCGAAGGCGGTAAGTTGATCTTCTGGATGGGCAAGGACAATTCGCTTACAAGTTCGGCCGCGCTCAGCGTTGGAAATTGGCAATTCCTTGCGGCAACCTTCGACGGCGACAGCTTTCACCTGTATAGCGACGGTGCTGAGGTGGGAACCGGCAGACTGACACTTGGACGAGTAACCCCAACCCTGCAGATCGCACCGGTGATTCTTCCTCGGAGTGATGGGCAGCACTTCGGCGGAAAAGTAGCGTCATTGACTCTTCTGCGCAAATCTCTAAGCGCAGATGAACTTCGGGCGGTATTCCGTCAACCACCGAACTTCGCAGTGGCTGAGTTCGAAGAGGGATCTAAGCCGTGGCCGCTTCAGACTCACTCGCAGGCGGGGTATCGCGCGCCGCAGGATCCAGCAACCCTGCCACGAAGCAAGGCGCCGTTCTCACCTCCGCTCGCTGGGCCAATTAAGGAATCGGCTGCTTTGCAGGGGAACGGCGAGAATGCGTGGACCATTGGAGATTGGAAGTTGGCAGCCGCTCCGGGAATAAATGCCGAGGGTGATCAGATCGCGCAGCGCGGATTTCCGACGAAGGGCTGGCTGCCGGCAACGGTGCCGGGAACCGTTCTTACAACGATGATTGATCGCGGCGTCTATCCTGATCCCGATTACGGACTAAATAATCTCGCCATTCCCGAAAGCCTCAACAAACAGGACTACTGGTACCGCAGCGAATTCAAAGCGCCGAAGGCTCTTGCCGGGCGGCGGCTGACCCTCACCTTTCAGGGCATCAACTACGCGGCGGCGGTATGGCTGAATGGCAAAGCGCTGGGCAACATCAAGGGCGCATTCCGGCGCGGAGTGTTTGAAGTCACAGATGTTGTGAAGCCAGGCGAGGTGAACATTTTGGCGGTTCGAATCTCCCCGCCGCCGCATCCTGGCATTCCACATGAGCAGTCGATTCGCGGCGGTCCCGGGGAGAATGGCGGCATGATGTGTCTCGATGGCCCGACGTTCGTCGCTACCGAAGGCTGGGACTGGATTCCCGCGGTGCGGGACCGCGACACCGGTATGTGGCAACCGGTGGTTCTGAGCGCGAGTGGCGCGATCAAGATCGGCGATGCGCAGGTTGTTACCAGGCTGCCCCTGCCGGACGTCAGCCGCGCCGACGTGGAAATCACAATCCCTCTCGAGAACCTATCGAACGCGACCGTTCGCGGAACCCTGACTGCTTCCTTCGAGCAGGTCACCGTCAGCAAGGAGATCGTTGCGCCGCCGGGCACGAGCACAGTCAAGCTCGCCAGCGCGGAGTTCCCGCAACTCAATGTGCAGAACCCCCGGCTGTGGTGGCCCAATGGCTATGGCAAGCCCGAGCTCTACGAGTTGAAACTTGCATTCGTCGAGCGCGGCAAGGAGACGGACGCAAGAACGTTGAGGTTCGGCATCCGCGAGATTACTTATGAGCTTAGCCTGCTCGACAGCGCTGGCAATTTGAGGCGCGTCGAAGTCTCGCCCACCGCAGCAAGGGCCGCCAACCAGTCCGTGGTTGACGTTAGCCACAATGGAATGAGAGAGATCGCCTACGCCGATACGGCCCCCGCAGCAGAGTGGATGAAGGATCCGCATTCGTGGGTGGCTTCGCTCGCGCCCGGAGCCGAGAAGTCATCAGCAGTCAAGACCGTCGCCGACACTAAGGCTGCCCCCTATCTGGTTCTCAAGGTCAACGGGGTGCGAATCGCGGCGCGCGGCGGAAACTGGGGCATGGACGACTCGCGCAAGCGTGTCGCCCGCGAGCGCCTGGAGCCCTATTTCCGGCTGCACCGCGATGCCAACCTTAATATCATTCGCAATTGGGTCGGGCAGAACACCGAGGAGGTTTTCTTCAGCTTAGCCGACGAATACGGACTGCTGGTATGGAACGACTTCTGGGACTCGACCGAGGACTACAACGCCGAACCGCAAGATCCCATGCTGTTTCTCGAGAACGCTCGCGACACCATCCTGCGCTTTCGCAACCATCCATCCATTGCCATGTGGTGCGGCCGCAACGAGGGCGTGCCTCAACCCATCATCAACGAGGGTCTGGCGGAGCTGACCTCCTCGCTCGACGGGACACGCTACTATTCGCCCAGCTCCAACCAGGTCAATCTGCAGAACAGCGGTCCGTACAAATACCAGGACCCGGCGCTCTACTTCACGACGCTGAATCATGGCTTCTCGGTGGAAACTGGAACGGCATCGCTGTCGACCTTGGAGTCTTTCAAGGCGTGGATCGCGCCTCCGGACCAGTGGCCCATCAGCGATGCGTGGGCGTATCACGACTGGCATCAGAGCGGCAACGGTGACATCGAGCCGTTCATGGCGGAACTGGAGGCGGAGTTTGGCGCCGGCACCAGTCTTGAAGACTTCGAGCGCAAGGCGCAGATGTTGAACTACGTGGACCACCGGGCGATCTTCGAGGGAATGAACGCGCACTTGTGGGCCCCGAACAGCGGGCGCCTGCTATGGATGACCCAGCCCGCCTGGCCCAGCAACATGTGGCAGATACTGAGTTCCGATTACGACACGCAGGCTTCTTATTACGGCACCAAGAAGGCGTGCGAGCCGATGCACGTCCAACTGGATCCGTCGGACTACAGTATTGCGGTGGTGAACACGACAACAACTGCTCAGCCCGGCCTAATGGTTACAGCCAATGTGTACTCGCTGGAGAACAAGCTTCTGCTCCACCACGAAGAACGAAAAGACGCAGCGCCAGACTCGGTGATCCCTGCATTCAAACTGGAGCTGTCCCCATTTCTGGCGAATGGCATGGTGCTGGTGAAGCTCGAAGCACGCAATGCCAGCGGGCAGCTAGTATCCGAGAACCTGTATTGGCTGGGGGAGAAAAGTTCATCGTACCGCCAGCTGAACCATCTGCCGGCGGCTAAGCTTTCGGCAAGCGCGACGTACGAACGTTCCGCAGACACCGGGCGTATCCATCTGCGTTTGGAAAACCAGGGCGCCACGGCCGCCTTGGCCAACAAGGCTACACTACTGAACGCCAGCGACAGCTCGCGCATACTGCCCGCCTACTTCAGCGACAACTATGTTTCGCTGCTGCCGGGAGAGACGCGCGAGATCGAGATCGAGTATCCAGCCGGAGCGGCTAAAGGAGCTCCACAAGTGTCACTGAGAGGCTGGAACCTGGTGCCGCGAACGGTTCCGGTGACTCAGCAGAAGTGAGCATTTGGATGTGGAAAATGCTGGCTGGCGGAGCTTGCCAAGGTTAAACTCACGCCAGAGCCGCGGGTACTCCGTCGCCGTAGGAGGGTTTATGTGGGAATCGAGACGTCGAATATTGATGACTATTGTGGGCGCCGCCGGAGCTTTGGCCGCAACGCCGCTGGTGTTCGCCCAGGCGAGAACGAGCTCTCCAGTTCCCATACCTTCGCCCAACGCGCCCGATCCACATAACCCCGGCGGCCTCGACGGTCTTCAGGCCCAGAAAGACTCCCCTACACCAAACCCGCAGACCCAGAAGCAAATCCGGGATGACGTCGAGAAGTTGTACGAAATGGTCTCCGACCTCAAGAAACAGGTGGAATCGACGGATGCCAACTCCATGCTCTCTTTGTCGCTGGTGAAGAAGGCGCAGCAGATCGAAAAACTCGCGAAGCAGATTAAAGAACGCGCCAAGGGATAACCGATTCGAGATTGCCTGGGTTCTTCATTGCGAGTGCGCGTCGGGAGAGCCCGCTTGAGCCGGGTTTGGTGCGAGCTGAAGAAAAACCGCTCGCATCGCGCGGTCCGCTGTACGATTGATTTCCTTGATGGCTGCGCTGCTCCTCCGCTAGCGCATTCAGTCGGGTAAACGTCGTGCGCTCTTGTTCGGCTTTGTCCGGGAGGTTGGCCCTTGCGTATGCCTTCGCCAGGTTGAAGTGGACCTCCGGACTCCCCGGAGCCTGAGCGCTCGCCTTCTCCAGTTCGGCAACCGCAGTTTCCGTGTGTCCGAGTTCCAGATTGGCGCGCCCGAGCAGATAGTGCCCTTCGGCAGAGTCTGGCGCGAGCCGGAGAGCCTGTTGTGCTGGAGCCAGGGCGTCGGCCGGCCGATGCTGCTTCAATGCAATCGACGCCAGCCGAACATAAGGCAGTGGGCTGGCCGGAGAGATTTTCGTCTCATTGCGCATTTGCTCCTGTGCTTCGTCGTACTGCGAGAGAGCGATCAGCGCGGTGCCGTAACTGTAGTGCAGGAAGGGCGCCTTCGGGTGCAGCTTCAGCAGTTCCTGAAATTTCGTGAACGCATCATCGTATCTGCTTTGCGTAAGCAGCACGGCGATCTGCCCGCATTCCTCCACCAGCGAGCTCTTCGATGCTTCAACTTGTTCCGGGAACAGCGCCATATGAAGCAGGGCCATGCCGCGCGCAAACTCCACCTCTTTTGCTAAAGGCCCGGGACCCTGATCAGTCTCCAAGCACATCGGCCGCGCTGTCGAACTGGCCCGAATGAATCAATAGCAGTCCCAGCCTGTAATTGGCGAGCTGAACCGACTGCGGGCTGCCTCCGAAGCCTAATTCGCGCCCGCGCTGCAGATGGATGATAGCGTTGCTGTAGTCGCGGCTCTCAAACTCCGAAAGCCCCATTACGGCCCACGCTGTTCCGTTGGTCGGATCGCTGGTGAGGAAGTCCTTGAGAGCTGACACGGCTTCCGAATAGCGGGCGGTGGAATAGCACAGCATAGCCAGATTCCAGCGGCCTTCCTTCCAGTCCGGACGCTGCTTCAAGGCCTGTCGGTATAGCTGAATCGAAGCAGAAGTATCTCCTGCAGCGGCTGCTGCTGCGGCTTGGCGCGCGAGTTCGTCGAATGCGTCCGAGCTCTCTCTGCCTGACGATTGTGCAGGGGGCTTCGCAGCGCCGGCTTCGGGGCGGTGGCCGTACAGGCTGGCGATCCTTGCTTCCCGCTTAGGTTTCTCTGGTGCGAGATTCTCCGCCCGCTGCAGTTCCTCACCGGCCTGTTGATCGCGGCCGACGGCCTTCAGCACTTGCGAGAGAGTGCGATGGGGGGACGGAGAATCGGGAGCAAGCTGCATCGCGCGTTGGGCCGCCCGAAGGGCATCGTCCGGACGCTTCGCTTGCAATTGCAACGCAGCGAGCTGAATCCACGGCAATGCACTGTCAGAAGAAATCGTGGCTTCTTTTTTCTGCTGCTCCATCGCCTCCTGGGGTAGCCCCTCAGAGGCCAATGCGAGTCCATAAGCGTAATGGAGGTAAGGGGTGTCGGGATATTCGCTCAACAATTTGGGGAATACATCGAGCGCCGTTGCGTGATCATTCCGCGCCAGGTCAGCGGCAGCATTGCCGGCAGCCTGCAAAAGCCCGTCGCGCGAGGGGTCGACTTCCTCCGGCAGCAAGGGAACCCGCAGCATCGCCAGCGCGAGCGCCGTTTTGACCTGCGGCGGCATCTGGCCCTGGGTTACGGTAGAAAGAAGAGTCGCCGACCCGCGCTCGAAGTCACCATTGCGAATCAGCAGGAGTCCCAGGTGATAAGCCGAGACCCGGGCGATTTCAGGATCCTCGCCGGACCCGAGCTCCCGGCCCTTTTCGAGGTGCGTCAAAGCGCTTGCGTAGTCGTTGCCTTCATACTCGCAGAGTCCCAGGAAATTCCATGCCGGTGCGAGTTTGGGAGCTAGTTGCACCAACCGCTGGAATGCCAGGACTGCATCCTGGTAGCGGTCGGCGTCGTAAAGCAGCATACCGAGATACCACCAGCCCTCCGCCCAGTCGGGGTGGATCGCGAGGGCGTGCTGATAATCGCGAATCGACTGGTCGGCTCTGCCAGCCTCGCGTGCCGCAGCCGCGGACTCCGCAAGCGACTCAAAGCTCGCGGGAGTGTCCTGTTCCCCTTGCGCCTTTGCCGCCGCCGGCGCGATGCAGATGCAGCATGCGAAGAGAAACGGAAGAACGAACCAGCCGGGACGCGGCATAAACATTGGGCAAATCCCGTAGTCGGAGGGCTTACGAAGCCGCAGAATACCACATCGAAAGACATCACCCGTGCCTCCGCGCAGCGTCGTCACGTTGACATGGTATCGTTATGCGGATGACGCGCCGGAGGTTTCCAGGGAGGCTTCAAAACAGAGTTTACCCCCTTAACCGGCGTGCATTTCTGCAGACTCTGAGCGTTCTCTGTGGTAGTCTGGCGCTCCCGAAGTTCTCTCTCCTCAGCGCCTCTTCCGCATCTGCTGCTCCTGATTTCGAAGAGGTTCCAGCCTCCCAAAGCGGCATTACTTGGGTACACACCGCGGGGAAGTCACCCGAAAAGTACCTGCCTGAAACGAGCGGCGCCGGTTGCGCCTTTCTCGATTACGACAACGATGGCTGGATGGACATTTATCTCGTTAACAGCGGCAAGTCCGAGTTTTACGATCCTCCGCGGCCGCTGCGCAACGCGCTCTATCGCAACAACCGCGACGGCACATTCACTGACGTAACGGAGAAGGCCCGCGTCTCTGGCGGCGGCTACGGCATGGGGGTTGCCGTCGGTGACTACGACGGCGATGGCTTCCCCGACTTGTACGTCACCCAGGTCGGACGAAGCATCCTGTACCACAATAACGGCGATGGCACATTTACCGATGTAACGGAGAAAGCCGGCGTAGCCGCGCCAGGATGGAACTCCAGTGCGGTCTGGTTCGACTACGACAACGATGGGCGCCTGGACCTTTTCGTCTGCCAGTTTGCCGAGTTCGACAAGAACACAGGGTGCGGCGTCGACAAAGACGGTGTCCGCCACTATTGCATTCCGCGCATCTTCAAGCCGCGCCCCAGTTGGCTCTTTCACAACAATGGCGACGGGACCTTCTCTGATGTGAGCAAAGAGGCCGGAATCACGGCACATCCGGGGAAGGCTTGGGGAGTCGTCGCGACCGACATCAATAATGACGGGCGAATGGACCTGTTTGTCGCCAACGATACGGTGGCAAACTTTCTTTATCTCAATCGCGCTGGCCACTTCGAGGAAGTTGGGCTCGCGGCGGATGTGGCATATAGCGCTGACGGACGGGCACGCTCGGGTATGGGGGTGGATTCCGCAGACTTCAATCAGGACGGTTGGATGGACCTGTTTGTCGCCAACATCGATCAGGAAATCTTCTCGCTCTATAAGAACAAACAGGACGGGACCTTCGAGGACGTCGCGATGCAGCAGGGCATCGGGATGGCGACACGCTGGATGAGCGGGTGGGGCCTCAAGTTCTTCGATTACGACAATGACGGCAACATGGATCTGATTCTCTCCAACGGGTTCCCTGATGACCTGGTCGAAGAGCTTTCGCATCAGGTGACCTATAAGGAACCTCTTTTGCTTTTCCAAAATACCGGCAACTCGTTCAAGAATGTCAGCAGGCAGAGCGGCCCTGTCTTTTCCAAGTCTTTCGCCTCGCGCGGCCTGGCGATCGGTGACTTCAACAACGATGGCGCGTTGGATGTGCTCATCAGCACCAATGACGGCCCTCCGGTTCTATTGAAAAACAATATCGGGAAACAGAACCACTGGCTCGGGCTGCGCCTGGCCGGTCGTAAGTCGAATCCCGATGCCGTCGGCGCTCGTATCAGCTACCAGTCGGGCGATATGAAGCTGGGCCGGATGAAGGTTGGAGGAGGCAGTTTTTTGTCGTCACACGACCCGCGCATGGTGCTCGGCCTGGGGAGGCGCACGAAGATCGACTGGGTCGAGGTGAAGTGGCCAGAGCCCAGCGGGTCGGTCGAGCGCTTTACCAATCTTCCCGTGGATCGCTACATCACGCTGATCGAAGGAAGCGGAAAGTGGAAGTAGCGCGGCGCTCTCGTGTTCGAAGAACGTACTTGGAGGGAGAAGGTCGCGGGCGTTACGGCCGGCAGGGAAGCTTCCCGCAGAAGGACTAAGGCCCAAACGATCACCACGAGGAGAAAACCGGCGATTCGTCCCTATCTAACGTCTCGGCTCAACGCGGGCCCGCGTCGGCACCATGCCACAAACAAAACACAAGATTTAGAAAATCGTTATTGTATTGAAGCCCTGCGTTAGATTATCTTGCGACTGGCATGCAAATCGTGGAGGCTTCGGCTCCATGAATCCACGAGGCAAGATGAAACGCAGTAACGGCAACGGTGAGCCGGCGTATAGGAAGATCCAGAATGCAATCCGCGAGCGCATCGAAGCTGGCGAATTGAGTACTGGCGACCGGGTGGATTCGGAGCGCGGTCTCGCGCGCCTACATCAGGTGAGCCTGATGACGGCGCGTCACGCGCTGGCGGACCTGGCGCGAGAAGGCATCGTGGAACGGCGCCACGGCTCGGGAACTTTCGTCGCGCCGCCAAAGATTCACTTCAACAAGCTCACGAGCTATACCGAACAGATGGCCAGCCGCTCGCTGGCGGTGCAGTCGCGAGTGGTGGACACAAGTGTCGTCAGCGACCAGGACACCGCTGCGCGTCTCGGTCTTCCTGAGACCTCTCTCTTGATCAAGCTTGAGCGCGTGCGGACGCTTGGGGGCGAACCCTTCGCGCACGAGACCTGCTATCTGCCTGCAAAGGACTTTGAGGATTTGCGGAAACAGTTGTGGCAGCGAGCCTCGTTGTTTGCGACGCTGGAACGGGAATACGGGATCGAAATTCTGTATGCCGACGAGCAGATCGACGCAACAGCCGCAGACCAGGCGACGGCGAAACTGCTGGCCATTCCCCGAGGCTCGCCATTGTTGCGAATTCGTCAGGTCGTCTACTCGAGCAACGGTAAATCTGTTATGTACGTCTTCGCCCTGTATCGTGCGGAGAGGCACAACCTGATGATTCGGCGGTACAGATAGTCGCCGGGTGCCAACTCTCAGAGTTTCACTCAGGATAGGCATCGCCTTCACGGGCGATCCGGATGCGATGGTCCGTAAATTTGTAGTGCATGTCGGGTACGTAGACCTTCGGCATGTGGCACGAGACGCAATTCTTGGAGCTGATTGAACAAAAGCGGCTCAGGTGCTTAGCGGCCTGTTTCGCGCCATTCGTCGTGTGGCAGCCGAGGCAAACGCTGTCGTAGGCGGATGGGTCACGCCGGACAGGCTCGTGGGGGTTATGGCAGGCAACGCAGGTGAGACGCGCGTCCCCTTTGCCCCAGCATTTGCTGCTTTCCAGACGGTATGGCTGGGACTTGACTGTGGTCACGCCTTTTGCGCCGGAAAGCTTGACATCCCAGAAGGTACCGTGGCAGGCACCGCAGAGGTCGACCGCGTCCACAGGATTGAGTTGCGCGCCGTTGAATATAGTTCCCCTGGCTGCATCGGGCATGCCGGCCACTCTGGCGGCTTCAGCGGCGCCCACATGTTTTACGCCCGCGCCGTGGCAGGCTTCGCAGGTGACCCCCAGCATCAGGTTCTTCTCGTCGAAGGTGTCTCCGATGGTCGCGGCGGTGGCATGACATCCGAAGCAGCGTCGGATCTCGGCGGCGTCCACTGGCCGGTACATGGCCTCGTCCACGTCTTTGGGACTAGCGATCGCCCGAGCCGGTGTGAAGTTCAGGTTCTGCAAGGTGTCAAAGTAGGTAACCCTCGCCTCATAGAAGTTCCCGCCGCTTTTCCTGAAGAGGTAAGACTGCCCGACCTTGCCGGTTCCGAAGGCCCACAGGAGCATCGCAGTGGAAGTTTGGTCTCCGTCGGTAACCGAGTAGGTGCTGCCCTTCACGTCCGTTTGGATCTCGTAGCGGTAACGGCCGATCGAGAAGTTCATCCTATTATGGGAATGCAAGACCTCGGAGTTGTCCGCCCGCATCAGAGTGTTGGCCATGGGGGTGGTCTGCTGGGATGCGGCTTTTGCAGAGTGGCAGGTGGCACAGACCGCGGGACCCACGAAATCGCCACGCGACGAACCCGGCTGAGTGGGCCAGAATCCGGCTTCACTCAGGTGATCGGCGGTCGAGAGTTGTGCCCACAAAAGCGGAGCATCTCGCGACAAGAGAATGAGGACCGAACCTGCCAATAACGCGACACGGAAGAGTCGTTTACCGCCTTCGACCATCGTTAGCCTGACCTCAGTCTGGAACTTCGACGCGGCGGACCGTCGAAGCCGTCCGGCCCGAACCGTCGCGTCCACCCTGGTCCCTCAGCGGAGAGCCGACAGGGCCGGTAGAGGCACGAATCACCAATTCTGGCTCTACGACGATCTCCGGCAGATACTCGGCGTTACCCTCAATCTGGTCGATGACCGTCTTAGCCGCGATCTGCCCCATCCTTTGCAGAGGCTGACGGATGGTCGTCAGCCCAGGGTCGGCGAACGGGGCCAGCGGGATATCGTCGAATCCGACCACAGAGACATCCTCCGGCACTCGTAAGCGAACTTCGCGAAAGGCCAACATCGCTCCCATTGCGGAGATGTCGTTGTATGCATACAGGGCCGTAAAGGGTTTGCTGCGCGCTAACAGCTCCCTCCCGTACGGATAGCCAAGGTTGGGGCTCGGATCAATGCTTTCGATCTGGACGGTCAGCTCTGGCCGGATGTGAATGCCCAGGTCGGCAGCAACTTCACAGACTGCCGTCCACCTTGCGGCTGAGTCAGAGCTAAGCGGAGATCCCTTGAAAAATGCAATGTCTTGATGTCCCAACTCGTGAAGATGGGTAAGGGCCAGCCGCGCAGCCAGCTTCTCGTCCAATGTGATGTTCGTTACGCCATTGGCTCGCTGGTGTCCTGCCACAGCAACCGTGGGGCGCGCGGGCTGGTCGTCGATGGAGGTGTCTATGGTAATGAACCCTTCCACCCCTCGCGCCAGCAACATCTGCGAATAGGTTTGCAGGACCTTCTGGTCGTGACGGTGCGCCACGGCGAGGAAGAAATAATTATGCTCTCGCAGGTACTCTTCAACGCCGCTCATAACCAGGGCACCGTAAGGATCGCCAATCTCTTCCGTGATGATGCCGATGGTGTAGGTGCGTTGCAGGCGCAACGAGCGCGCGAAATAGTTGGGACGGTAGTTCAACTCACGGGCCGCCGCCACGATACGTGCTTTCGTGTGCTCAGGAATGGAACGGGAAGCAGCGGAGTTATTCAGCGCAGCGGAGACGGTGCCGGGCGTCAAGCCAAGATGTTGCGCAATGGTGTTGAGAGTTACTCGCGCTTCTTTCGGAGTCGCCGGCTTTTTTCTAGTCATGAATTATCCCGCGGAACTCTGCCCGGTTCAAAATCTCCACGGTAGCCTCAGCACCTCAGTTACGCACCTTACTAGGGGCGAGCGAGCGCCACAACAGAGAAATATCTCAGGTAACATAGCTTCCGAGCGCCTGCTTAGGTTCCCTAAACCATAACACCTAAGTGGTGCAAAAGGTTGGGGGTGCAACTACGCGCAAACCCCATTTTTGACCCCTTCCCCCAGAATTGCAAATTTTTCTAGTAGAATAACATTATTCTGTTGACATTCCTCCTTCCCGCGTCTTACATACCTCTAGTCAAAAAATACTAGGACCTCCGTGGACGGAGGCCAAAAGGGCAGTGGGGCCCGATTCACCGACAGCATTGTGGACGGTTGTCGGTGTCAAGCTTCGAGTTGGAAGACGACAAATCGATTCTTCGAGGGGTGGCATATGAGACATAGGCTAGCGGGAGCTGCGAGCGCATTTCACCTGGGAATTCGGCCGCTGATTTGCGTGCTTCTACTTGGATTGCTCACGGCGATTCCAATTGCCACGCAAGCACAGCAATATTCGGGCACCATCACTGGCACGGTAACTGACAGCAGCGGCGCATCGGTTGCGGATGCCATGGTTACGGTGGTCAACAATGCCAACAACGCCACTTCCAAGGCCACTACCAGCAGCTCGGGTGTGTACGCGGTGCCGCAGTTGCCCGTGGGAACCTACACAGTAAACGTGCAGAAGCAGGGGTTCAAGGAGTTTGTGGCCACCATAGCTGAGGTCCACGTTTCGAGCGTAACCACCGTGGACGCCAAACTCGAGGTCGGGGCTGTGACCGAGAGGGTGACGGTACAGGCCGATGCAGTCGAGGTGCAAACCAGTTCCGCCGCCGTGGGCGAGATCGTGAGCGGCACCCAGGTACGCGAGCTGCCGCTGAACGGCGAGAACTTTGTGCAGTTGACCCAGCTGTCTCCCGGCGTAAACCCGGCCAATTCCTTCAACGGAGTCGACAAAGGGCTGGCGGGTGGCGTGGACTTTTCCGTCAACGGTAATCCCTATACGAATAACCTTTTTCTAGTTGACGGCGTGAACAACAACGACGTCGGTTCGAACCGCACCATCCTGGTCTATCCCTCCATCGATACGATTTCCGAGTTCAAGATGATCCGCAACTCCTACGGCCCCGAGTACGGGCAGGCCACCGGCGCGATCATCAGCATTACCACTAAATCGGGGACAAACCAGTGGCACGGTGGCGCTTTCTACGCCGGACGCAACGATGCCCTCGATGCCAACGACTGGTTTTCTAATCACAACAACACCGGCAAGGCCGAGCTGCGCCGCAACGACTGGGGTTACAACGTCAGTGGTCCGATCGTGAAGAACAAGCTCTTCATCTGGTGGAACCAGGAGTGGGACAAACAGATCGCAGGAAGTTCGCAGGCGGCATGCGTTCCGACGCAAGCGGAGCGCAACGGTGATTTCAGTCAGGGCGTCAGCTGCGGGGCTACGGTCCCGACGATTCCTGTGGCTTTTCAAGTCCCCGGCCACCCTCTTCAGATTGCCAATCCGAATCCTGTGGGTACGTTATATTCACAGTTCTATCCGCTTCCCAATATTTCTACGCAACCCAACGGTAACAACTGGGCGCTGAGCATTCCCAACAAGCAGGATTGGAGCGAATGGAATGTGCGGACTGACTATGACATCACGCAGAAGGAGCATTTCACATTTCGCTGGACGCAAGATTCGTGGAGCAACCCCGCGCCCAACCCCGGAACCTTCTGGGGCGACTCCATCTTTCCGACGGTAGCCGCCAACTGGAGCCAGCCCTCGAAGAGCATAATGGGAAAATTGACGTCCACCATTACCAACTCCCTGGTAAACGATCTTGAGTTTGGTTACGGGTACAACGCCATTATCACCTCTCTCGGCGGTACCAACCCCGGACTGGTAGCGCAGGTTAACGCCGCTATCCCGACCGAGTGGCCCTCCTCTTTGAAACAGGCTGGGGCGCTGCCTCAATCGGCCTGGGGGGGCTTGCAACCCTACGGGTCCTCTCAGACCATCTGGAATATCGCTCCTTACGGCAACCACGAAGATCTCTATACCATTCAGGACAATCTTTCCAAGGTTCACGGAAACCATACATTCAGGGTGGGAGTCTTCTATAGCTGGAACGACAAAATAGAAGACAGCAACGGGGGAGTGGATCAGCCGGTCATCAATCCTGCTGACGGCCAGGTCTTTGTCGGTCCCGGCGCGGCCGGAGTCAAAACTGGAAACCAACTCGCCAACCTGCTGATTCCCGGCACAGGTGTGAATCCACAGTTGTTCAACATGTCGGAGAACAGCGTCAACGCCACTGCTTACCTCCACTGGCACGACTTTGAATGGTATGTAGGCGATTCATGGCGGATCCGGCGAAATGTGACCATCAACTATGGTTTCCGGTGGTCGTTCTATCGTGAGCCGTACGCCAGCAACAATGCGATTTCGTCTTTCAGCCTATCCGACTACAATCCATCGCTGCCTGCGCAGGACGCCTGCAACGGCGTGGTCATTGTGCCGGGCACCACGCCATGCGTGAACCAGGCCAAGTTCCTGGCGTCCTTGGGCGTTATTCTTCCCCTGTCAGGAGGTACGCCCGGGGTCAACAACGCTCTGGTGAACCAAAATAACCACGACATCGCTCCTCGCGTGGGCATTGCCTGGGACGTCTTTGGCGATGGCAAGACTGCTGTCCGCGTGGGCGCTGGTCAATTCTTCCAGCGGGAGCTGGTGGGTATCGACGAGCAACTCGCCCATAACGCACCCTTCGTGATCAACGCCACCGTGGCCCGGCCGCTTAACTCCACGGTCCCACTAGCCGGTCCCGCAGTTTCACCGAACGCGGCCAAAGATCCGCGCGGCGTAACTCCGAATAGCTGGCAATGGAATGCCTCGATCGAGCAGGAACTGAGACGCAACATGACCCTGCAGATGGGGTATGTAGGAAACTCTGGAATTCACCTGACGTCGATGGAGGACCTTAACCAGGTGCCGTATTCCTCCTGGACGCAAACCGCGTTTCTCAGTGGACAAGCTTTGAACGCGTATCGGCCTGCCGGAAACTTCGGCAGCATCGGCCAATTCGCCCGCCAGGGACATGCCAGCTACAACTCGCTCCAGGTCCTGTTTAAGGCGCAGACTGGCAATTACTCAACCTTCCAGGCTGCCTACACCTGGTCACACTCCATCGGCAACGTAGAGCTCGATAACTCGTCCGGCTCCGTCAATCAGGAAGCCTGGACTCTCAATGCCAATCCCAACCTGGACAAAGGCAACACCAACATCAACCGTCCCAACATCTTTGTCTTCAATGAAGTGCTCTACCTGCCGAAACTCACCGGACATAGTACCCTGATGCAGCAGACGATCGGCGGATGGGAGTTTAACAGCATCGGCTCGCTTCTGCAGGGCACGTCGTTTAGCGTATTCACCAATGGTGCCAGCGGCGCCGCAGGCAGCAATTTGAGCGCGTTGCTAGGGTCCGGCTTCAACAACAACAACCGGCCGCTGATTGGGGGGCTGGACTGCAATTCCGGTCCTATGGTTCAGGGCGACCAGATCTTCAACCCCACCTTCTTTACCTTCGTGGGCGAGAGGCTCGGCACGATTGACCCGAGGATGGCGCCCCGCGGGGTTTGCTTTGGTCCGCACACCTACACCTTCGCCATCCAGCTTGCCAAGAACTGGTACATCAAGGAGCGCGTGCGGGTCAAGTTCAGCATGGATGCGTTTAACCTCTTCAACCACGCTAACTTCAGCGGCAACGGCTTGGCGAACGGCTATTCTGCCGGAAGCCTGGTTTGCGGCAACGCACCCTGCAGCCCGAGCAACAACCTCGTTACTGGCAACACCGGAGGGCTCGGCAACTTTGGCCAGGCCACCCAGGTGCAGCCGGGACGCACATGGCAGTACGGCATGAAGTTCAGCTTCTAGTACATCGGAAGGCCGTAAACCCGCAACCCCCAATGGCGGGACTTGAAATTTCAGGTCCCGCCACTTACTGTCAGGTGCAGTGGTTTTGCAACTTCAGTCGGACCCCTTAGCTAGTCGCCGTCGGCACTATGCCGGCCGCCTGCTCTTTGCTTTGTTTCCCCTGATTGGAGTGATCCTGTCGTGCATCGCAGTTGGCGTCGCGTCGGAGCAGTCAAGTGCCGCCCCCCATTCCTCCGCCAAGGCTGGTGAGAAGCACGAAACCCAGGCGCAAGCTGAACTTGCCAAACGAATCGCAGATGCGAATGCCGTGCGGAATTCCGGGGACCCGGCGGCCGTAGCCCTGGCCAACCAGCGCGTGATCAGCCTGGCGCTACGCGAAATGGCGCAGTTGCGGCTTCTGGAATCGTCCTATCCCCAGGCCATTGAGTTGTACCGGAGGTCCTTGGAGTTCGAAGACATTCCGGACACACGCGTCGATCTTGCCATTGCTTCGCTTCAGGCGAACCGGCTTGAGGATGCGATCACCGAATCCGGAAACGCTCTCGCGGCCGATGCGAAGAACGACCGCGCTTACAGCGTGCGTGGTCTTGCGCTGATGCGCAAGCAGGACTATGCGGCCGCCGCCGAGTCATTGTCGCAGGCGGCGGCGCTGAATCCCACTGTCGAGTCGTCCTACTCGCTTGCGATTGCCTTGCTGGCAACCAAGGATCCGAAAAACAAAGAGCGCGCAGAGCTGGTTTTTCGGCAAATGGTCGAAATGGCCGGCGACACTGGGTCGTTGCATGTTCTGTTCGGGAGGGCCTACCGCGATGCGGAACTCATGCCTGATGCAGTCGGCGAGTTTCAGCGCGCCATCGCGTTAGATCCGCGAACGCCCCATGCCCATTACTTCCTCGGACTTGCGCGCCTTACTTTGAACGAGTGGAAGCCAACTCCAGAGGCCACTGCCGAGATCAAGAAGGAACTGGAGTACTATCCGCGGGACTTTCTGGCCAACTACATGGTTGGCTTCCTGGCCGCAAGCCAGCGCCAGTACGACGTCTCGGACAAATATCTGAAGGTGGCGGCTGAGATCAACCCCAACTGGCCGGAGCCGTGGTTATACATGGGCCTGAACGCTTATGCCCTAGGCGATATGAAGCGCGCGGAAGCGGCGCTGCGCAAAGCCATAGAGCTGACCGGCCAGGATGAGTCGCGTTCCAATTATCAGATCCGGCGCGCTTACGTCGATCTGGGACGCATTCTGACCAACTCCGGCCGCAAAGACGAAGCGGAGAAGTACTTGGCCAAGGCGCGCGAGCTCCAGAACAAGACGATGGAGCAGACCCAGCAGAGCGTGTCTGCCATGGCAGTTGCAGGGGGCGCAGGAGCCGCAGCCGCGATCGTGCCTCTCAACAAGCAGAGTGAGAACGAAGCCGCTCCTCTCCTTGAGCCGACCGACCCGTTTGCTCGTGTGGATGCATCGGTGGTCGCTCGCGCCGACCTTAACGACAAACAGTGGACCGCCGCAAAGGAACAGGAAAAGAGCTTGCGCGCTGTGCTGGGCCGGGCCTACAACGACCTGGCTACCTCCGAGGCGGTTCGCGCCGCCTACATGACCGCTCTTGCGCACTATCAGGAAGCGGAGCGCTGGGACCCCAATGTGCCGGGGCTCGCCAAGAATCTTGGGCTTTGTGCCTTCCGCGCCAACAATTATCCCGAGGCGATCCGTGGCCTCTCGCGAGCGCTGGTCGAGGCTCCCCAATCGCCCGCCGTGCGTGGCATGTTGGGCATGGCCTACTTCGCGACGGACAAGTATGCCGACGCCGCCAAGACCTTCGCCTCCTTGGGCAGCCGAGGAATGCAGGATTCCGCTGTCGGCTATGCATGGGCGACTTCGCTGACTCGCACCGGCGACTTGAAGCAAGCATCCGAGGTTCTTACGCAATTCGAAAGCGGCAATCAGTCCAACGACTCTCTGCTGCTGATTGGGCAGCTTTGGATCGAGATCGGCGACTATGCTCGCTCTGCAGCTGCCCTTCACCGCGCCTTGCAAAGCGATCCGTCGCTGCCCAAGGCGCACTTTTATACCGGGTTGGCCGACTTGCGCTGGGAGCACTGGGATGAAGCGGCAGATGAATTCCAGGCCGAACTGGCGATGCGTCCGAATGACGCCGAGGCGAAATACGACCTGGCATTTGTCTATCTCCAGCAAGGCAGAACGGACGAGGCAATGGGGCTCTTCCAGCAGGTCGTGTCAGACCACCCTGAACATGCCAATGCACAGTACCAGTTGGGAAAGCTACTGCTCGACAAGGGACAGATCAAAGAGGGAACCGCCCACCTGGAAATCGCGGTTCAGCTCAGTCCACAGACCGATTACGTCCACTACCAGTTGCAGGCCGCGTACCGCAAAGACTCGCGCACGGCCGACGCTGATCGCGAGCTGGAGATTTACAAGTCACTGAAGTCCAAGTCGCGGGAGCGCGCCACGACCCCGCTGCCGGCAAATCCATGAGCTTCCCGCGAATGGAAAAAGATTGAGCCTTCATTCAACGAACAACTTTCTCCGGTCATTGCTATTCATCTTCCTCTGCGCCAGCTTTGCCAGTGCACAGGGCGGACATCCTGTACCCACGCCACCGCCGCCGGGAGCAAAGTCCGCCAAGTGCAGTGGCCGCCCCATTCCGCAGCTCGAGGACATCACGGCGAAAACTGGCATCGCCTTCAAGCACACTTCCGATCCGTCGAAGAAGTACATCGTGGAGTCCATGAGCGGCGGTGTCGTCCTCATTGATTACGACCGCGACGGCTGGCCCGACATTTACTTCACCAACGCTCCCACCGTCGAAATGGCCATCAAGGGCCAGAAGAGTCCTGGAATTCTCTATCACAACAATCGCGACGGAACTTTTACCGACGTGACCGTCAAGTCCGGGCTCACGAAAGACTGCTTCGCGATGGGCGGGGCTGTGGGCGACTACGACAACGATGGCTGGCCTGACCTGTACGTCACCTGCCTCGGCGGGAACATCCTCTATCACAACAACGGTGACGGGACTTTTACCGATGTGACCGCCAAAGCGGGAGTCGCCGACGGCCGCTGGTCAACCGGCGCGGCCTTCGGTGATTACGACGGCGACGGCTACGTCGATCTGATGGTGGCCAACTACGTCGATTTCCGCCTCAACGACCTGCCCGGTTTTGGTAACGCCCCGAACTGCAAGTATCGTGGCATCGACGTGCAGTGCGGGCCGCGAGGACTGAAGGGCGCCGGCGACTCGCTCTTCCACAACAACAGGGATGGAACCTTTACCGACGTTTCGAAAGCCGCAGGAGTCGACGATCCGCATGGCTACTACGGTCTCGGTGTGGTCTGGGCCGACTTCAACAACACCGGCCGTCCCGACATCTATATTGCCAACGACTCCACTCCCAAGTTCCTCTACAAGAACGAAGGCAACGGCAAGTTCAAGGAGATCGGTCTTGAATCCGGTACGGCGGTGAGCGAAGACGGCTCCGAGCAGGCCTCGATGGGCATTGCCCTCGGCGACTATCTGCACAACGGTCGCCCGTCGATTTACGTCACCAATTTTTCCGATGAGAACGACCTGCTTTACCGCAACGATGGCGACTGGGACTTCACCGACGTCTCCTACGCCTCGGGAGTCGCACTGCCGTCCCTACCCTACGTGAAATGGGGAACGGCCTTTGTCGATCTCGACAACGATGGCTGGGTTGACCTGGTCACCGTCGGCGGCCATGTTTATCCGCAAGTCGATACCCTTCCGTCCGGCGCGCGATATCGGGAGCCGAAGTTTGTCCAACTGAACCAAAAAGATGGGACCTTCTGCGATGCCAGTGACCAGTCGGGTCCGGCGCTGAAACAGAATCGCGTCTCTCGCGGACTGGCGGTCGGCGATCTCTTCAATGACGGCAATGTAGACGTCGTCATCAGCGACATTGACGGCGGCCCGATGATTCTGAAAAACCTCGGCGTGACGGGACGGCATTGGGTGAGCTTCGAACTGGCAGGCACAAAGAGCAACCGCCTGGCTCTGAACGCACGTGTCAAAGTCGTTGCCGGTGGCGTAACCCAGACCGACGAAATTCATAGCGGTGGAAGCTATCTCTCACAAAACGATCTGCGGCTGCACTTCGGGATCGGCCCAGCCAGCAAAATCGACCGCGTGGAGGTTCGCTGGCCATCGGGCAAAGTCGATATCCTCAATGATCTTGCCGCGGACCAGTTCTACTCGCTGCTGGAAGGGGAAGGAATCGTCCCTGCAGAACGTATCCGGCCGTCTGCGGTCAAGCGGCCTTAATCCGCCTTTTTCGTCCTGGCAACTTGTCGATTTTTGTTGTAAGAATAACGATTTTCTAATACTATTCTACGTAGTTCGCGGGTCTAGGTAGCGTAGATTCTCTTACAGTTGGCACCGCCGGAATGTAACCATTGGCCGCTCAGGTTTCCGCTCGAGTTACCGCACCGTTTATTAGAGCGGGCAGGCACCTGGGGATCGTCCCCCACAGGTGCCTGCGTTTTTTACTCTCCCTTCTTTGTTGCCATCGCGCAATCTTCGCCAAAGCACGGCATCCAGGCCAGCCTCCGCGTTCGGAATTTCTTCGTTCATACCATCGTTTGCCGCGGATGACCGGCAGCGATCTTTTGCTCCATCACGAGCATGATCATCGTGACGAACGCCATCAGCCATAGGCCCAGACGCAAGCTGTAGCCATGCGACGACATCCATCCGATGAAGGACGGCAGTGCTGCCCCCCCCAGGCCCGCAGCGGCGAACACCATTCCAGCTGCCCGTTTCGCTGAGGTCGTCGCCTGTGAGGAGAACACCGCCACTGTGGTGGGAAACACCGCAGCCAGTCCTGCGCCCGCGAGAACCATACCGCTGAACAGAGCGGACTTCGACATGCTGGTGGCCAAAAGCACGATCCCTGCCGCTGCCGTGGCCAGGCTGACCGAAATCAGCTGTCTCGGCGGCGCGTTCTTCCACAAAGACCCTGCCCCGAGCCTGCCGGCCAGCAGCGCACCCCAGAAGAATGCCTGTGCCAGAGACACGGATGCTGCGGAGAGGATCTGATGGCGTAAGCCCATGAGTGGGGCCCAGCCGGCTACCCCCGTCTCTGCCCCGACGTACAGGAACAGCAGCAGTCCCGTCAGCACCCAGGTTTCGGAGCTGGATCGTGACGCTTCCGGCGCCCCTTCTTGCTTGATGGCGGCGCTCCGTGGCGTCGGCACTAGATAGAGCGTCATCCCCGAGCCGAGAAACAACGCAGCCAATCCAAACAGCACGGCAGAAAGGCTGACTCGCAGCCACTGCAACAAGTAGCCGAGCACCAGCGGAGCCGTAACGGCCCCCAGCGTCCAGGAGAAATTCAACAGATTCAGGGCCGGGCTCCGGCGATCAGGGCATGCGCTAGCGACTGCCAGGTTGATGGCGGGAAGAGTGTAGCCGAGGGCAAAGCCGTACAGCGCGACAAAAACTAGCAGCATGGGCCAGCCGCTCAGAGCTATTGAACCGATGCCCACTGCGATGACTGCCATACCTGCAATTACCGTGTTGGTCTGGCCGAGCCGCAAGACGATCTCCCCGTACAGTAGCGAACCGACAAACGCCGCACTAAACTGTGCGACGAAAAGGCTCCCAGCTTGCGCATCGGTGAGCGACCACTTTACCAGCATGGTGGGCAGCAGTATGCCCATCATGACGGTGGCTACGCCGGTCAGCAGAAACGCGAAATGAAGGACTGGCAAAGAAGCTTTCGAACTCATCACAGGCATTATTCATCGGTGGGCGGGAAATGAACAGCGCTTCACAAGATGATGCTCTCATTCCGAATGGCTCTACCGGTCGCCGAAAATCAGCCTGCAGCAACGATAATTTTTCCAACCGCGTCTTCTTTGCGGGGACCGGTCGTCTTACCGCGCTCTTTATGCAGAACGATTTGCTATCCTTGCTCTCATCTTCCGGAGGGAGTTCCTTAATGGCCAAGAAGTTCGTCCTGCTGGGCGGATCCTTGTTCACGCTGATATTCGCAGGGTTCGCGGGCGGCGCACAGGTGCCGCCCGCCTCTTCCGGAGCCGCTCCAAAGACTGCTTCTCAAGCTTTCAAGAATATTCAAGTACTCAAGACAATCCCGGCGGACCAGTTGATCCCAACGATGCAGTTCATCAGCGCCTCCCTCGGTGTCGAATGTGATTTTTGTCACGTCGATCGCGAGATGGACAAGGATGACAAGAAGCCCAAGAAGGTCGCTCGAGAGATGATGGACATGATGTTTGCCATCAACAGGGACAATTTCCACGGAGAGCGTGAAGTGACGTGCAACACCTGCCATCGCGGGTCGTCTCATCCGCAAGCCATCCCAGCGATCCTGGCGGAGCCTCCTAAGCCTTCGAACCTAGAGAATGATCTGGCCGATGGGGCAACCTGGGCCAGTTGGCCTCCAGGGAACCCCGTGCTGGCGAAATATATCGAGGTTCTTGGAGGCCAAGAAGCCTTGGACAAAGTCACCACCCGGGTGGAGAAGGGCAACGTCTTGATGCCGGGCGCGCGCCAGCTACCCATCGAAGTGTTTGCAAAGTCGCCCGGCCAGCGTGTCTCAATCCTCCACACGTCCAACGGCGACAGCGTCACCGCATTCAACGGCCAGGAGGGCTGGCTTGCAGCCGCCGGACGGCCCTTGAAAGAGATGTCGGCCTCTGAGCGTGATGGCGCCAGGCTCGACGCAGCCGTTTTCTTCCCCACACACTTGGCAGCACTGTTTGAGGAACTCAAACTGCAGCCGCACCCCGAAAACGTCGGTTCCCGCTCTGCCACCGTGGTTTTGGGGATCAATAAAGGGCGGCCTCCGGTGAACTTCTACTTCGATCAACAATCGGGGCTGCTCGTCCGCGTGGTGCGTTACACCGACACCGCGCTTGGCCTCGATCCCACACAGCTTGACTTTTCTGACTACCGCGAATCCGGCCACACGAAAACGCCCTTCCGTTGGACTATCGCCCGGCCCAGTGGGAGCTTCACTGTCCAAGTCGATCAGGTGCAGGAGCAAGTGCCGATCGAAGCCGGAAAATTCACCAAGCCAACGCCGCCGGGTGCCCCCGCAACTTTGCCCATGCATTAAGTTTCGAAGTTGCCAGCCTCCGTGCCCCCTCCAGTTATTGCTAATCTGTTGGGAGCATTTGTGCGCTGCCAATCGGCCAATTTGTTAATGCGGGGCGAGAGTCGCCCCTTTCATTGTGGTTAACAGACGGGTCGACGATTTGCCTACCTCGGATGGTTCTGAGCTTATACGGAGCTTAAGAATAAATAAGTTATGTATTTTTCCATTTCGTAGAAATGTTGCGCTTCCCCTCCGCCATCCCTCAGCAGATGTGCGGTACTGGACTCCCGAAGCTTGCCCGGAGGCGGGTGGCCGCAGGCGGCCAATGATCACAAGAATTGACCGCCGTCACAGACAAGGTGCGGACAGGACACTGTACTTACGTAACCGTTGGCAGAATCCGCTGGCCTGTAATACAGGGACCATGAGTCAACACAGAAGTTGCAGGACCTTTCCCGATGCCCCTGCCTCCACCCTTGCTGCCGAGCGTCACCTGTCTGTGCTTGCATTCGCCAAGCTGTGGCGGTGTCGCCCCAGACCCCGGATCTTCTCAAATGAAGATGGAGTGCTGAAGTTCGGCACCCGCGAGACTCGCTTCAAGCCGAAGCGCGAGACGCTGCGCATCCCAGAGAGCGTGGCCGTGCGGGTGCATACTAGGCTTCACAGCCGAGGCAAGGGATGGTACCATTACAACTTAGTCGGAGAAGTTCGTTCCCAGACCAGGCAACAATTCAGTACGAATAACCCAAGGACATTTTTCTACGGATTTGTACTGAGAGGGGTGTTAGTTAGGACTTTTTAGGATCATGAGGCGGATAGAAAACTAATAAATGGCGTATATTCAATAGTTTAGGGTGATTCAAGTCCCCCTTCCGCGCCATACCACTCCCAAGTAGTTGCCAACGCTTAGAGATAATAGAGAGATTCCCGGCGGAGCCTGTGCTCCCGGCGCGCCCGCCTGAAGTGAGAGTTGAGAGTTACATGCCTGTTCTTATTACCGTTATCCACGTCATCGTTTGTGCGTTTCTTATCACCGTAGTGCTGCTGCAGAGCGGCAAGAGCGCCGACATCGCCGCTGCCTTTGGCGGTATGGGCAGCCAGACTGCGTTTGGCACCCGCACCGCCGCGACTGTGCTCAGCAAGGCGACAACCTGGGCGGCGATTGTCTTCATGCTGACGTCGATCACGCTGTCGGTGTACGCGTCGCGTGCCGGCCTTCGCAGCCGCTCGGTGCTGGGAAGCACGTCGTCCGCACCGGCGAAATCCGCGCCCGCCCCGCAGACCCCGCCTGCGGCGCCCCAAAAGTAACAAGTTCGCCTGGCGCCCTGCGGAGTGTTCATGACGAGCGAAGCCGCGAAAAGCAGATCCCTCGCGGAAGCCCGCTCGTGATGACAATTCAAGAAAAAAGACTCACACCTGACGACGATTCGTAAATGTAGTGCCCGCTCTCGATGCCAATTCACGTGGGGCGCCCGATCGCGAGCGAATCAGCTCACCAGGTAATCCAGCGCCTCGTCACGAGTGGCAAAGATGGGAATTTCACGCGCCGAAAAGCTGAGGATGGAATCGTACAGCGCTTTGGGCAGGTTCTCGGTCAGCACCCAGGCCGACCGCTTAAGATGGGCCCGGTCGAAGGCGGCGGCGATCTTCACGTGTTCAACGCACTCGCGGGTGAATTGCGCACGGCTGAAGTCCCCCAGCACCAGAAGGGAGCCCAGCGGTTCCTGAGTGACGATCTCCGGCAAGCGGTCGGCGATCGCCGCCACTTCATCGGCGGCGCAATTCGTCAAATCCACCAGCAGGACTCGCTGCTCCCGATGCGTGATGAACCGGATGCGATCCATTCTTGCTCCCGCACGGCAACTACCGGTTCGCCTGGGTGAAATTCTCCCTGCTGCCCAGTAAGAGCGCAGTGTACTTCAGAAACTTGGGTGACTCAAGCGGCAAGCTGCAGGCGCCAGGACCGTTTAGCCAACCGGGCGATTCGTGATAGGTTGGGACCATGATCCACGAGATCTTTCCGGTCGGTCCGCTGCAGTGCAACTGCTCGGTCATCGGTGATGAGCAGACCAGGGAAGCCATGGTCATTGACCCGGGAGACGACATCGACGATGTGATGGCCATCGTGCAGCGGCATGGCCTGGCGGTGAAGCAGATCGTCATTACGCATGCGCACATCGACCACATTGGCGGCGCGGCTAAGCTGAAACGGCTGACCGGTGCTCCCATCCTGCTGAACCAGAACGATACCGCGCTGCTCAAAATGCTGGACGTGCAGGCGACGTGGATCGGAATGCGCCCGCCAGAAAAAGTTACGATCGACGCCAGCCTGGGCGCTGGTGACAAAGTCAGCGCCGGTGGCTTGGTGGCGGACGTGCTTCACACGCCCGGTCACACCGAAGGCAGTGTTTGCCTGTATTTCGCGCCGGAAAAGAAGCTGATCGCGGGCGACACGCTGTTCGCCGGCTCGATCGGACGTACGGACTTGCCCGGGGGATCGTACAAGAAGATCATGCAGTCGCTGCACGGTCCGGTGCTGGCGCTGCCCGACGAGACCGTCGTTATTCCCGGTCACGGGCCGTTGACGACGATTGGCCAGGAGCGGGAGACGAACCCGTTTCTGGTGTGAGGGCGGGCTTCGCGGTTCGCTATTCGCTTTTTGCTATTCGCTCTTTCGCAAGAGAGACGGGCGCTGATCGTGGCGTGTTCCGAACCCCTCTGAGTTTCTGCAGAAACGCGGTCAGCATCTGCCGCACACTTACGCGGGAGCCTCGTATGAATTGTCATCACGAGCGGGCGTTAGCCCGCGAGGGATCTGCTTTCGTCGATAGAGAAAAGCAGATCCCTCGCTTCTCTCGTCATGACAATTCGAAGAGTAGCGCTGGCGGCCAGGTCTTCGTACTGCCTCGCGATTAGACCCCGTTTTTTGCTCTGGCGAAAAGCGAAGAGCGAAAGGCGAATAACGCTTGGCCCTCGGTCGGCGCTAGCTCCCTCTTGAGTAAGCTGCGCACGATCAGGCTTTGCGGCACCACGAGCACAAATACATAAGACAGAATGGTTCCACCGATGACGCCCAGCGCGCCGATGTGCCGCACCAGGGCGATCGAAAGCGCGATGTTCAGAATTGCGGCCGCGATCGACAAGACTGCCTGCTCGCGGGTTCGATTCACGGCCGCCAGCAGACACGATTCGACACTCATCAATCCGTTGATGACCGCCCAGACCCCCATCGCCAACAATAAGTAGCTCGTCGGCACTGCCGCGGGGCCCGCCCATACGCGAATCAGCGTCCTGCCAAACAGCACGAGTGCGGTCACGCAAGCCAGATTGAGGGCCAGCGTTCCTTTCATGGTGAGGGAAAATGTGCGACGTATCCAGGCGTAGTCGCGGCGAGCGTAAGCCTCGGCATACGCCGGCCACAGCGCGGGGAAGATCAGCGATTGCAGCAGGGTGGCCACTCCCACCAGCCGCCAGGCGACGCTGTACGGCGTCACTTCGGTCGCGCCGAGGTAGTGGCTGACCACGAGATTGTCGGAACTGAACACGACCACGGCGGCAACCTGGATCAGAAAAAACGATGAGCCGGAGCTGAGCAGTTTCTGGCTTGCGCAACGATCCAGGAGCGATGGCCGGGGCAGCAGCCAGGGCTTGGCCCACGCCACCGTGACCAGCAGCGTCAGGAGACTGGCCAGCGTCAGGCAGCCCGCCGACATCACAAACAGCGCCGGCATCGAGACCCGTAACCTGATGCCGAGCGCCAGCCCGGCGACGCCGGCGACTGCGCCCGCGCACATAGCCAGGTTGTTGCGATGGAGTTCCTGATATCCGGCCAGCAGCTTGCCTGCGAGATTGCACGGCAGCCCAAGCAGCATCAGGATTGCAGCGGCGGCCACCGTGGATCGCACTTCGCTGGCGCGCACGTTAGCGCTGACATTGAACAGGGCGAGCCAGTCAATGCGGGGGAAGACCAAAGCAAAAACCGTTCCGGCGACGGCGGATACTGCGGTAGTGAGCGCCAGAGCGTTGGTGAAGTAGCGTGCGGCGTAAGCCCGGTCTTCGAGCGCAAAAGCGCGCGAGATGTGGTTGGTTAATGTGTTGGCGATGCCGAGATCGAGCAGGTTGATCCAGACCACCATGGAGGTGATCGTCGCCCAGACGCCGTAGCGCTCGGGGCCCAGATAGCGCACCGCCAGGGGCAAAGAAACCAACGTCAGCGCCGAGGAGAGCAATCGTGCGGCAGCGCCCGACCATAGTGCGTGGAAGAGGCGGGTGTAGCGGGAGGTCGGCCAAGAGAAATGCCGTTCATGCTTCATGGCCCGGCACCGGGCGACATGGCGTTGCCACCAAAAGCAGATCCCTCGCGGGCTGACGCCCACCCATGTTGACAATTCGAGAGGACCGATGGCTCGTCTCGATCGGCCGTTGCCGGTTCGCTGCCCAGCATGGCTTGTGCGGCCGAGACGACGGCGTCAACCGAGACCGCGGTGATGCAATGCGGATCGGTCACGCGACAACCGCTGGTACAGGCATCCAAACCGGTGGCGGGCTGCAAGACGCACGCGTCCCGGCAATAGGGGCCGAAGCGTACAGGGCTGTTGCTGTGGTTAGGGTCGCCGTCTCGGGGGTGGCGCGAGATGACGATGGTCTTGCAGTCCATCGCCGCTGCCAGGTGCGCCGCCCCGCTGTCGTTGCCGATGAACAGGTCGCAGCGTTCAAGCACGGCACACACCTCGCGCAGCGGCGCGCCGGCGACGATGATCGCTTTGCGGGCCCATCGGTCGTGTCCGAGAACTGTGCCGTCCCTGAAGGGACTCTGTTGATTTCCTCCGCCTACCCAGGGCTTACGCCCGGGCTAAACCCGATTCCGCCCGGGGGGGCTGGAGTTGAGGCAAGTCGAGGATTTCTTCGTCCATTACAATTTCACAAGGCGAGTTCTCGTACGAGTTCAGCAACGTTGCAAGCCCTAGTGCTTGCTTGCGTTCCCCGCCGAGCAAAGGATGACAGGCTGGAGGTGGACTCGTCGGGCCAATCGTGACACCGTGTCGGCATAACGGACGAGCGGCCAGCACCGGCCCGGGCAGTTGGCGCCAATGCCCAGAGCGATCAGCTTGCTGGAAGCAGGTGCACGTCGGCCAGTAGCCGCGCGGCGCAGCCTCGCGGTCACGCTCGGTGAGCCGCACTTCCAGTTTGCTGTCATGGACATTCCCGCCGAGCGCTTCGACGACAGCGAGATTGCGCCTCACTTCGTGCTGGACGGGGCCCGCAGGCAGGGGGAGGGTGAAGGCAGCGTCAAAACCACGGTTGAGTTGCTGTTTTCTAGGCGAGGTCTTCTCGGTATAGCCGACGCGCTGGGTGGCGTTGGTGAGCAGGCACAGCAGTGTCGTCAGATGCTCATCAACGTCCCAGCGGGGCGAGATTGCGATGTTGAAGCTCCTCTGGCGCAAGCGCCGCCAATAAAACAGCAGAGCAGCCAGCAGGTTCTTCGCGCTACGGGGAATCCAATGTGCCCTGATCTCCGGCAGCGTAAGGATCTCGTCGAGGAAGGCATTGGTCACCAGCAGCGGACGAAAATCATGCCGCACCACCGCCGTGCAATGCGAATTCGGATAGCTGCGCTTGAGCTCGCGGAACAGCGGCGTGGTCATCACCACATCGCCCATCGCGTCCAGGCGGAAGATGATGATGTGCAGCCGGCCGCGGCGGGGCGTTGCGGAGCGGGGCTTGTCGGGCAAGAGGGCGCGCCATGCCCTCGCCAACAGCGTTGGCACGCGGACCGACAAGAGTAGGGGTGGCAACACGAGACTCAGCTCGCAACTATCTGTGCCGAAGCCGTCACGGGCACCGTCGCGGCAGCCTTGGCAAGCAACCGGGTCGTGCTCACTCCTTCAACCAACGGTATGATCTCGACCCGGCCTCCCCAGGTGCGCACTTCGCGAGCGCCGGCGATGTTGTCCTCGGTATAGTCGCCGCCCTTTACCAGGACGTCCGGGCGGATGGCCTCAATGAGCTTGAGCGGCGTGCTTTCGTCAAAGAGCACGACTGCGTCCACCGCGCTCAACGCTGCGAGAATCTGTGCCCGCTCGCTATGCCCGATGATGGGACGAGGCGGCGCTTTTATACGGCGGACGGAGTTGTCGCTGTTCAGACCGACGATCAGCCGGTCGCCCGCACGACGAGCCTGCTCCAACAAAATGATGTGGCCAATGTGCAGAATGTCGAAGCACCCGTTGGTGAATACCACGCGCTGACCGGCAGACCGCCAGGCAGCGACCCGCGAGCGCAAACGATCCAAAGGTAAAACCTTCTCGTCCGTGGGAAGCGCCGCTTCGTGGGCAATCGCGCCTAACAGCTCATCCCTCCGGACGGGAACAGTGCCGACCTTGCTCACCACGATTCCAGCGGCGATGTTCGCGATGCGGGCAGCGGTCTCGATTGCGACGCCGCACGCCATCGCCAGCGCGAAGACCGCAATGACCGTGTCGCCCGCGCCGGAGACGTCATAAACCCGCCGCACCACCGCAGGAGCACGCAGGCATGACTCCGGGCGCAACACCGCAATCCCCTCCTCGCCCAAGGTCACCGCCAAGAATTGCACTTCCAGCGACGGGAGCATGGCCTGTCCCGCTGCCAGCAGCCGTTGCAAATCCGCCGGCGGCTCGCCGGTCGCGACCGACAGCTCTTTTCGATTGGGGCAGATTAGAGTGGCCCCGCGGTAGCGTCGAAAGCTGCGGTTCTTGGGATCGACCAGGACCGGGACGTTGCGCTTCTGCGCCTCCGCAATAAGAATCCGGCACACATCCTCCGTCAGCACACCCTTCGCGTAATCGGAGAGCACCAGGACGGAGACCTCCGGTAAGACAGCGAGCGCGCGCTGCAACAGATCCTCAGAAGCGCCAGCCGAAGAAGACGATGGCGCCTCGGTGTCCAGCCGCATCATCTGCTGGTTGCCGGAGAGAATACGCAACTTGGTAGTGGTGGGCGCGCCGGTGAGGGTTGTCAGCGAAGGCTCAACGCCCGCGTCAGCGAGCAGTGACTCCAGGCGCTCCTGCTCCTGATCTCCGCCGCCAAACCCGCACACCGTGACCCGCGCGCCCAGTCCAGCCAGGTTCATGGCAACATTGGCTGCGCCGCCAGGCTTCTCGTCGTGGAAGGTAGTCTGCAGAACTGGCACCGGGGCCTCGGGCGAGATGCGCTCGACTTGACCCCAGATGTACTTATCGAGCATGACATCGCCGACGACCAGGGCGGGAACATTGTGCCAGCCAGACTCTACGAGGCTAACGACTTCACCCAAGCCGGCGATCACGGGACACCTGCCGGAGTTTCGGCCGAGACCGCTTGATTAATGCAGGTAGCCAGCTCCACCCACTCGCACAAAATGTGTCCGAAGAGGATGTGGCCCTCCTGAACGCGCGCGGTATCGCTGGAGGCGACGCGCAGCCACACGTCGGCGAGGCTCGCCATCCGGCTGCCGGCTTCTCCGGTCATGGCCACGGTGAAGGCGCCCAGCTCCCGCGCTCGCTCCAGAGCGGAGCAGACATTGGGGCTTTTTCCGGAGGTCGAAAGGCCGACCACCACGTCTCCGGGAGCGCACAGGGCCTCCAACTGGCGGTCGAAGATGCGGGCAAAGCCGCAATCGTTGGCAATGGCAGTCAGGACGGAGGTGTCGGCGGTGAGAGCGATGGACGCCAGCCCACGGCGGTTGCTGCGGAAGCGTCCTACCAGTTCGGCCGCGAGGTGCTGCGCGTCGGCCGCGCTGCCACCGTTGCCGCACCAGAAAATCTTGTGGCCCTGGAGCAGACAATCGGTCATGCGGATGGCGGCGCACTCGAAGGCCTCTTGTTGCGCGTCGAGCTGGCTGATAATGGCGAGGTGGTCGGTGATGGCGTCGGTAAAGACACTGGCCAGGTTCAAAGAAGTTGTCATACTCTCCTCGTTCACAACGAGTTGAGGATCTTCCCAGAACCTTGCTGGAGACGGCTATTGTTTAAAATTATAGTCGCGATGAGCAGCGGCTTAGCCGACAAGTTTGCAAATGTTCGCTTCGTATTCCTAGATCGGGACGGCGTACTGAACCGGAAAGCTGGCGGAGGCTACGTAACGTCGTGGGCGCAAGTCGAAATGCTGCCCGGGGTCGAGGAAGCCATCGCCCGCCTTAACCGCTCGGGGCGCAGGACGATCGTGGTGACCAACCAGCGCGGGATCGCGCGCGGATTATTCTCGGAAAGCGATCTGCACGCCCTCCACGACAGCTTGCGACAACATCTCGCGGCCCATGACGCCCATCTCGACGGCATCTACTATTGCCCGCACGATCACGGACAATGCCGTTGCCGTAAGCCTGAGCCGGGATTATTTGAGCAGGCGTTCCGCGACTTTCCCGATGCCACAGCCGGGAACAGCGTGATGGTGGGCGATTCTCTCAGCGATATCCAGGCCGCTTCGGGCCTGGGCATGCGGAGCATCCTGCTTGCCGACCCGGAAGAAACCCAAAGCCCGGACACCGTTCGCGCGGCTGCGCTGGCGACTGATTCAGCGGGGTCTCTGCTGGAGTTTGTGAAACGCTATCTGGGGTGATTGAACTTGATCTTTGCAAAGGCTTAGGTGGGACGGTCGGATTGCCACGTGTCCAACAAAAAGCCCGCCCCTTACGAGGCGGGCCTCTGCCATGAGATGACGGTTAGCTGCCGTTCTGACATATTCTCGTGAACGGATAGTTCTGGAAGCTCCACCAGCTGTTCACCGACGTATTGGCCGGTGCGTCAAAGTACCGCAGGAACACCAGATCCTGCAGGTTGTAGGTGAAGCCATGCAGGACATAGGGATAGCCGCCATAGTTGGCGGTACTCTCCAGCGGGTCTCCATTTTCCAGGATTCCGCAAGGCGTGTTGTTTTGGTTGGGGTAAAGCGGATCGTCGGCCCATTCACCTACCTCATGCGACAGCGCCGAAACGTCTTGCGAGAAGTCGCCCGGGTGGTCGATGTAGGTAAAGTGCGCGTAGGTCTGAGCGCCGGTGTTGCTGTGATAGCCACCGATGCAGCAACCGCCTGAGGTCAGGTAGGTGTCGGTAGTCTCGAAGATGGGAAATTTATCCGGCGCAATCTGGCTGTGCTGGGTCATGTAGGTGTTGATCTGCCCGTCGAAATAATTGATGTCAACTTCGGCCGCGGCGTGACCGTTGAAGGGGTGACCGAGATGGCCGTTTCCAGCAGGCACATTGAGAGTCAGCTCCGGCAACACGGTAATGCCAAAGGTCGGGCCCCCCAGCAGCAGGTGGGAGTTCGGGTTGTTTTGCACGATGCTCCAGAAGTTGCCGCGCTGGAAAGCATCGATGTACTGCGTGTGGCCCAAGTCCACCCCGCCTTGGGTGTAGTCCGTGGTCTTGTCGAAGATCGGCGACGTTATCGTTCTCGCCAGAGCGCCGAACGGGCCTCCCGACAAGGGATCGAAGACTTCCCCGGTCGACAGGATGATCTTGACAGGAATGATGTACGTGGTAATCAGCGCGCCTTGATTGGTTGACGGATCTGCACCCACCATTACGAAGGGGTGACTGTTACCGTTGTGGTCGAGGAAAGAGCCGTTCCACTCCTGCAACGTGGCCGCTGGGGTGGGCATGCTTGGGTCGATTGCTTTCGGCATGACCACGAACCTAGGCTGCACGATTTCATTGGTCACAGAGTCGCGCTGCTGTGCCACAACGAACGCAGGCAAAGAACAGAACATCAAAGTCAGCATCATCAGCTGACACAGGCCTGGTAAACGATTTTTCATTCGGTGCAATTCTCCAATGTTTCGATTTTGGAATTCGAAGTACGACTCGTGAAGTAATCGGTTCCTTCGCGGCAAACCTCATTACCGAAATGCGCAAAGACAAATCGCAAATCACGGACTATGTCTTAATACAATTAGGCGATGGCGGAAGCTGGTCCCCACGGATGGTACTTGAACGCTGGTGGAAAACAATATCATGAATAGTTTTGTACTACCAACGCCGTATTTAGACACAATGTAAAGCCCGGTAATCACCAGCTTGAACTCTGGGGGAAGTACGGATGGCATGTCACAAAATGCGGGGCCGCACAGGCAGATGCGGCCCCTCCCTGCCAACTCCTGCCTCGACTGGGTGGTACAAGTCGGCCGGGTGTCGAGAATGGGATTCGACCACCGACGCGTAACTTACAACCTGTAGCGGTCTACTACCATACAGCGAAGATGCTTTGCGTTTTGGCACTTTGAGGGTTGCCTCCAAGACGATAGGTTTACTCGCGACACCCTAGAAAATTCTCAACGTGCTGAAATCAGGCTGCGGGGATTATGGGTGGGAGTACGGCAACAGCCGCACTTCTTAACCTGAGTAGACGGGGTATTCTGACATCCTGGGCCAGGAGGTATAAGTTCGATTTCGCGCTAGTCCACAAGCCGTTCCAGCGCCTGGTGAACTAGCGACAGACTACCCGGCCATACCAGGACGACTGCGGTCGCGGCTGCCACTAGGGCCCCCGCGCTGGCGAGGAAGGGAATCAACACTTCTGCCGGCTTGCCGGGATTCGGCTGGGGACGGAGCAAGCGATCCACGCGCTCCGTCAACTCGCGATCCTCGTCGAGGAGCGAGCTGAACAGGTAGGAAAGCTTGGGTTTGGAACCCATCTTGGCCACGCACACCAGCGCCGAGGCCAGCGACAGGGCACGATGGGAATCACCTTCCGTAGCCTGGTCGTCAGCCGCCCATTCGGTGAACTTCGCCCAGCTACGCTCCAACCCGGTAAAGGCACGCAGGAAGGGCAGCACGTCCGGCGAGAGCAAGATCAGGAAGCGCTTGATGTTGTCGCGCGAAGTGCGATGGGCGCGCTCGTGCCGCAACGCAGCGTCTCTCTGCTCGGCGGTAAGTCCGCGCAGCACCGCCCGGGAGATGACCAGCCGCGGATGCACTACTCCCGCCACCGCCAGCACCGGAGCTTTGTCGGCCAGCAACAAGGCCGGAGTAGGCTCTCCCGGCATCTGGATCTTCTGTCCACGACGTTCGCACTGGTGCAGATACTGGATGGTCCCGCGAACGGCTGAAACCACGCGGGTGATGGAAAGGACCCAGATCGCGGCACCCAGAGTCGCCATCAGGAAACAGATGAAGCCTACCTTTTCCCCAGTCGCCCGCGGCTCCAGCCAGAGATAACTCGGGATGCAGAAAGCGAGCAGGGCAAATGCGGTAAGCAACATGGGGGAAATTCGCAAGAAGAACAGGAAGCGGGCCGCCGAACTTGGCTTCATGCGAGCGGCCATGCGGATCGCCGTGCCCGCACTCAGTCGAGTCGCTACTGCCAGCGCCAAATGGAGCACGAAAAACGAGGCGCAGCAGAGACAGACCAACCGCCAAGTGTAGGTAAGACTCAACCCTGGTTCCTCTTGGAAAGCTCTTTGCGTTTTCTGCGGATTTTCTCTTCCAACTGTTCCAGCAGGTTGACGTCGTGCTGGCCCACCGCGTCCACCAACGACGATAGCAGCAGCTCGCGTGAGGGCTGCGAGCCGGCCAGCAATCCCGCGACTAAATCGCCGGCACGCTGACGCTCCCACTCCTCATGGGAAATGCGGGGCGTATATAAGAACGCGCGTTCCGATTTCTGGCGATCGAGCAGTCCCTTCTTGAACAAGCGGTCGAGGGTGGTCATCACCGTGGTGTAGGCGAGTTTGCGGTCCAACTGCTCGGCCACATCACGCACGCTGCGCTCACCCCCGTTCCACAGGACTTCCATTACCTGTATCTCGAGAGGGCCGAGCAACAATTGCCCGGCGTAGTTCGTTAATCCATTAATCAAGTGAATAGCCTTTCCGGCAGGTAAGAATACAGCGTAAGAAGTATCACGGGGCGCGCTTGCGTTTGTCAACGGAAACCATGCGACCCGTGATAGTGGTTTGCCATTTTGGAATCTACCTTCCCATTGCGTCCGCCTTGACCGGGAACTCCTGCCCCGCAACCGGGGCGAGGAACGGGATGACATAGCCCTTCACGTCAATCTTGCCCGTCTTCCTGGCCTCCACCAGCAAGTCGTACTTGAACTCGCCCCGGCTGAAGGCCTCGTCGCCCAAGTGGAAGACCAGCATTTCGTTCTTCGAGCTGTGCAACGAGATCTGTTCCGGGGTTACGTTCTTGACGACGAGCAGGATTTCACCGCCCTTCCTCTCATCAGCCTCGCGCTTCTCTTTGGACTTCCCCTTCTGCCGCTTCTCTTCGGATTCCCGTTTTTCCCGTTTGTCTTTCGGTAGTTGGAAGCCGGGAAGCAGTTGGCGCGCCTGTTCAAGGTTGGTAGCCGGGAAATTTCCCGTTCCCCATTCCGGAGGCGCGATGTCTCCCGGACCGTCCAACGTCGGAAACACAATCAGGTTCTGGCCTTCGTTCAACTCACGTCCATTGTTCTTGATGAAGAAGTTGCCTACCACAACGGGAAGCGCGACTACCTTCGATCCTTCCGCAATAAATAATGGCCGTGCGCCACCTTCCGTAGGTTCAGGGATGTCGATGTACGCCATGTCGGGCGTCTCGGCCACGATCGTCGCAGGACGGTCTTCGAACGCGGCGAAGGTCTTGCTGCTGTCGCCGCTGAACGGACCGCTCACCGCACACAGTTGGCCCTTCAGGCAGAGAGCGGCAGCTTTGAAGGATGCTGGCGGCGACTGCTTGCCGGAGGAGGCCGGGGGAAAGTTCAGCATCTTCGAAACAGAATGAGAGGGGTTTCCGGCTTGGCGAAAGGTAACGGTCAATCCGGAGCCGCCTGGCGGAGCGACCAGAGTGATCGGTCCATCGGCACGCCGCTGACTTTCACCGGGAGCTTCAAAGTACCAGCCCCACAGCCGCGAGGCTTCGCCCACCGACTCGAACGGCACCCCTACCCGGGTGACCGTGACTTCCGGCATTCCTTCATATTGATCCGGGTTTTCCACGACCTTGCCGGAGACGCGCTCACCGGGACGGACGACCGCCGGCAGTACCAGCCCGACCTCGCGGTTGGCTGTCGTGATCGGCGGCTGGACGGGAGTTGTGGGCTGCATATGCCCGATTTTCTGCTCCTGGCGGGCGGTTTTGCGGGCGGCGTCGAGATGCTGCATCACCTCGTCGAAGGTGAACGTCTTCAGTTTCTCGGGCCCGCTCTCCGATTCTTCGCCTGCTGGGCAGGGAACAGGTTTGTAGTCCTGGGCAGCGACGTTCCATTCGTTGCAGCGGTAAACCCCAGTCCATGGATCGTGCGTTAGTTTGTGACCGGCGATCTGCTTGCCGGACTCATCGAAGACCTGGATCGATTCTCCCGTGAAGTTTGAGCTCTCATCGTAGGTGTTGTGAGCTACTCTACGGAGCTTGCCATTGGGCCAATAGGTTGTGTCGGTCTGCTGGGCGCCGAAGTACCCGGGCAAATACTGATACTCAACCTTCTGCTGCAGTTTGCCATCGGGGCCGATGGTGCTCATCTGCGTCACCTTGCCGGCGGCGTTGTAGTCCATTTCAATCTTCCCGGCGCCGTTGTTTCTTACTTCTGTGTGCTGAGCAAATGCCATTGCTGCAGCGAACGGCAGCAGCGTGGAGAGCACAAGTGTCCACAAAATACGCGAAAAGAAAGCCCACTGGTTTTGCACGTGATGACCCCTTGATGAGAGGACTGAAAGGCCTGTTCGATCTGTGGCGGACAAATCCACCACGTAAGATGGGTTCAGGTCTGAATAGGTTCTGATCCCGCAGTCGAAATTTCAAGTGTAGCACGCAGTAAACAGTACTAGCGTTGGCGTAGTATGCGGCCAAAAGCGCCAAGTTGCTCAAGAAAGGGCAGGGACAGATCAAAGAATTGTAAATTTTCGTAAAGACGAAAGGGCGGACTCCCGTCAGGGGAGAGCCGCCTGTTTAGCGCGGAAGTCCGTAAAGCCAAGTATTTACAGTGTGCGGCGGGGTTGAGGGGCGATTCCAATGGGGGCGGCGCCGGGGATGTTTACTACGTTGATAATAGTTGCGTTCGACCACGAGCTGTGATCTAATTCGTGCAACCTGCCTAGACTTCCAAGTCCGCTTCAGGCAACTAGAAAAGCAAATTGCTCATTCGCTCGCAAGACAAACTCGTAAGACGAAAGTGCTCAACACACCAACCACTACCTGCCTAGTTGTGAAGCTCCCCCGTGCAAAGCCGGATCGAATGCACGGCCGTAGCGAAAGTAAGAAGTGAAAAGGAGAATGGGAAAAACCATGACAAGAAGTAACGCGAGAATCATCGGCGCATCCATGCTCGCCGTGGGCGTCCTCTTACTATGTTGCCTGCCGCTGCTTGCGCAGGACAATAACACCTACAGTCAGCGCGCGGAGCGGTTTGCAGTGTCACCGCCGCTGCGCGACCTAGCCAAACTGCCGCAGCAGCCGCAGTACGGCTTCCACGAAGCCAACAAGGTTCGCCGCATTCCGAAACACTCCATCGGGCCAATTGTTGATACCGCCCTGCAGAGCAGCGTGCCCGCTGGCGCGGCGTACAGCATCGGCAAGGATTTCCTCGGCGTCGGCAACGGCTTCCCCAACTACAGCGTTCCTGATGCTCCACCCGACACGAATATGGCAGTAGGCGACACCCAGGTGGTGCAGTGGGTCAACGTCTCGTACACCGTTTGCAACAAGAGTACCGGTGCTTGCGGTGCAGCCATCGAAGGCAACACCCTGTGGAGTTCCCTGGGTGGAGTTTGCGCGGCCGACAATGATGGCGACATCATCGCGCAGTGGGATGTTGTGGCCCATCGCTGGCTGCTGACCCAGAACGTATTCTCTTCTCCCTACAAGGTTTGCGTCGCTGTTTCGACCAGCAACGACGCAACCGGCAGCTACTACCTCTATCAGTTCCCGGTTGTGAACAGCGGATTCCCCGACTATCCGAAGTGGGGCGCGTGGGTCAATGACTGGGCAGAAACCTGGAACAACTTCGGTCCTGGCGGCAGCGGCTTCCAGGGGCCGGTGCTTTGCATCTACAACCGGACGAAACTGCTGGCCGGCGACAACACGGCCGAGCAGATTTGTCACCAGTACACATCAAGTGAAGATAGCTTGCTGCCGGCTGACCGCGATTCGATTACTCCACCTCCCAACGGTGAGGACCACTTCGCGATTGGCAGCGTAGGCGACGTGGATAACTCCCATCTGTCGTTGTACTCGGCACACATCAACAACCCCAATGACTGGACACAGGGTGCCACCTTCACCGGTGATAGCAACTCGCAACTGATTGCGGTTGCTCCTTACACTCCTTCCTGCAACGGCAGCTTCGGCGGCGCTTGCGTTCCGCAGAAGGGCATTCCCGACCTGGCCGACTCGCTGGGCGATCGCTTGATGTATCGCTTCGCCTATTGGGATGACCAGCCCCTGGCCAACGTACTGGCGACTCCGCCCAAGCCGGCGCCGGCGCAGCACTGGTTCGTGAACTTTGACGTGTTCGCCACTACCCAGATCGGCGTTCGTTGGTTCGAGTTCACGGCGCCAATCAAGAGCCTTCCCGTCACCAGCCTCGGCGTCTTCCAGCAGGGAACCTATGCTCCCGATGGAAACTGGCGCTGGATGGGCTCACTGACCCGCGACAAGGTTGGCGACATCCTGGTTGGCTACAGCGAGTCCTGTGGCGACACCTGTCCCGGTGGCACCCCGACCTACCCGTCAATTTACGTGGCGGGACGTCAGGTTAACGACCCACTGGGCCTGGGCAACCTGGAGTCCGAAGTGCAGGTAGTGGCCGGCAGCGGCTCGCAGCCTGACACCTCCAACCGCTGGGGCGACTACAGCTCCATGCGCATTGACACCAACGACGGCATGAGCGGGTGCACCTTCTGGTACACCACCGAGTACTACACGGTCACCCAGCGCTTCGACTGGAGCACGCAGATTGCTTCCGCGAAGTTCTCGAACTGCAACTAGGTTCGGGAGATTGGCGGAGCGAAAGCCTTCGTCAAGTTAGAAACCTAGGGCATCCTGGAAACGGGATGCCCTTTTTCTTGCGTGATAATCACCAGGCAGAAGCACGGCAGCCGTTTGCGGAAAATCTTGGATCGCGCCCGCTGGGCTTGTGAAGTTGGCGGTCGTTTTCACAAGTCAAGACGCATGGGTGTGGCCGGTCAAATCGGTCAGTTGGCCAGCTTGATTTCGACCAACTTCTTGACGGCCTCAAGATCTTCGGTACCCTTTACCTCGATCCGCACTGCCGTCCCCTCCGCATACTTCTTCGCCTTAGCGATCATCTTCAAGACTTGACTGGGAAGGTCACTTGTCCGCACAGCCTGTATCGCCTTGTCGCCGAGAGCGAAGGAAGCCATGAAGCCACCACACGACGGAGAAAGGTAGAGGATGTTTCGCTCTTTCCGCTTCAGCCGCAGCGACCATCCGGCTTTGATGGAATACGAGTTCCACTCGCGCGTCAACTTGTGTTCGGCGGCTAACTCGGCCAGAAGCTGGTTCCAGAGTGGTTTGGCGGCGCCCAACGCAGCGTTTACTTCTCGAGCCGCAGGTTCCTCCGCGTGGCCAATGAAAGCGTTGCGAAATGTCGGCGGTTCTCTGGTCGCCACGGTCTTAGTCGTGGCCACATTCTAGGCGCTGGACATCGGATCGGAGGAGGCTGCGTATCAAAAACGATGGTGACTGGGGAGGCGGGCGCGGGGGGCGACTTGCCGCGCTCTTGCCTGCTAAAATCGCGGAGACCCAGACGGGGGCGGAGGAAGGCATGGCAGCCTTGCAAGTCGGCGAAGAGGCTCCGGATTTCGATATTCCAGCGGTGGTGGGCAACATCAAGCAGCGCTTCAAGCTGAGCGACTTCCGTGGCAACAAGAACGTGGTGTTGGCGTTTTATGTGCTGAACTGGACGCCAGTTTGAACCGCGCAATTGCCGGGGTACAACTCGGAACTCGAGCGGTTCTCCGGTTACGATGCCCAGGTCGTGGGCATTAGTGTCGATTCCATTCCCAGCCACATTGCGTGGCAGAAAAAAGAAATCGGGGTCATGAACTTTCCCCTGGCCAGCGACTTCTATCCGCATGGCGAGGTGGCGCGCAAGTACGGCATTTTGCGCGAGGGCGATCCCATCCCGGGCATCAGCGATCGCGCCGTGTTCATCGTGGGCAAAGATGGCAAGCTGAAGTTTGCCAAGGTGTATCCCATCAGCCAGGTGCCCGACATCGAAGAAGTGTTTGAGGTGCTGAGGAAGCTGTAAGGCAGTGATTAGTGGATAGGGGTTAGTGGATAGAGACCTGAGCGGCACTGACCGAATTGAAATCGAAACTATTCACTGACCACTATCCACTTTCCCAACATGCGTGCCGTGGTACAACGCGTCAGCCGTGCCTCGGTAAGAGTTGATGGCAAACTTGTGGGCGAGATCGCAGGAGGCCTGCTGGTGTTGCTGGGCGTCGCCGAGGATGACACCGAGGCTGATGCCGACTATCTGGCCGAGAAGGTATCCGGCTTGCGCATCTTTGAGGACAGCGCCGGCAAGATGAATCTCAGCGTGACGGAAATTGGCGGGGCGGTGCTGGCGGTTTCGCAGTTCACGCTGTTCGGCGACGTGCGGCGCGGCAAGCGGCCATCGTTCGATGCGGCGGCGCGTCCCGAGTGGGCCAAAGCGCTGTACGAACATTTTGTGGATCGCATCCGCGGGCTCGGCTTGCGTTGCGAAACCGGTCGTTTCCAGGAAATGATGGAAGTCGAATTGGTGAACTCCGGGCCGGCCACCATTCTGCTGGATTCAAAGAAGCTGTTCTGACCGAGCTGCTCGTTCCTCCCCGGCCGGTGCTCATCGGTGTTTTCCTTTTGGAGGCTTCTTCTTGCTGCTTCAAAGCATAAGCGTACGGCTGCGTAGAAATAGATCTGCATGAGCTATTAAGCTATTGATTCTAAAGTGACTGTACTACTGATGACGTCCGTATTTGGGTATCGGTTTTCCCGGATGCGAACGAGCTTCTTGGCACCTTCGAGCCCGAATTGAAAACCGTGTGAGCCGCATCACGACTCTCTGTGACCCGGTGGTTCAAGCTGGCTTCCCGAAGAGACTAGACTGGGATGTCGTAACCGTGAGGAATTATGACGATTGCTGCCACTAAAGGTCCTGAGTCCAAGATCAAAGTCGATCCTTCTTCTGACGTTTACCGTTCTGAGAGCCATCCCCTCGACCCGTTGTTTCTTCCCCAAAGCGTCGCGGTGATTGGCGCCTCGGAGCGACCGGGCAGTGTCGGTCGTTCTGTGCTGTGGAACCTGCTTAGCAGCCCGTTCGGCGGTACGGTCTTTCCGGTGAACTCGAAGCGACCGAATGTGCTGGGCATCAAAGCCTATCCCAGCGTCCGTGACCTGCCCGACAAAGTGGACTTGGTCGTGGTCACGACTCCAGCCGATACGGTCCCCGATCTGATTGCGGAGTCAGTCGAGTTGGGAATTCCAGCGGGCATCGTTATCTCTGCCGGTTTCAAGGAGCACGGCGAGCACGGAAAGGAACTGGAACAACAGATCGCGCGGACGATTCGCGGCAAGATGCGGCTGATCGGCCCCAACTGCCTGGGCGTGATGAATCCCGGTGCGCGGGCTGAATGCCACCTTTGCCCATAGCGTCGCGCGCGCTGGCAATGTTGCGTTCATCAGCCAGAGCGGAGCGCTGTGCACCGCGGTCTGGACTGGAGCTTGCGCGAGAACGTCGGCTTCAGCGCATTTGTCTCCATCGGCTCCATGCTCGACGTGAACTGGGGCGACCTGGTGGATTACTTTGGTAGCGATCCACGGACGCACAGCATCGTCATCTACATGGAGTCGATCGGCGATGCGCGCTCGTTCCTCTCCGCGGCGCGCGAGGTCTCGCTGAACAAGCCGGTCATCGTGATTAAGGCAGGACGCACGGCTGCCGCTGCCAAGGCTGCAGCGTCCCATACCGGGTCGCTCACCGGCAGCGATGAGGTGCTGGACGCCGCCTTCCGCCGCAGCGGCGTCCTGCGTGTGAACAGCATTGCCGACATCTTCTTCATGTCGGACGTGCTGGCCAAGCAGCCACGGCCTCGCGGCAAGCGGCTGTGCATCCTGACCAATGCCGGCGGCCCCGGCGTGCTGGCGACGGATGCCCTGGTTGCCGGTGGAGGTGAGCTGGCTGAACTGTCGGAAGAGACGATGAAAGCATTCGATGCGATTCTTCCAGCGCAATGGAGCCACAACAATCCGGTGGACATCCTCGGTGACGCCGAACCGGAGCGCTATGCCAAGTCGCTGGAGATAGCTGCCAAAGACCCCAGCATTGACGGCATGCTGGTTGTCCTTACTCCGCAGGACATGACCGATCCGACGCAGATCGCCGAGAAGCTGAAGCCGTACGCGAAGGGCCTAGGGAAGCCGGTGCTGGCAAGTTGGATGGGCGGTGCGGAAGTCGCGGCTGGCGAGCACATCCTGAATCAGGCTGGCATTCCGACTTTCCAGTTTCCCGACAGCGCGGTGCGGGCCTTCAACTACATGTGGCGCTATTCCTACAACCTGAAGGGGATCTACGAGACGCCCACCATGCCGCAGCACGCGGATGCCCTTCTGCACCGGGGAAAGGCAGAGCGCATCATTCGCGACGCTCGCCAGTCGGGGCGCACCATTCTTACTGAATACGAGTCGAAGCAGTTGCTGAAGGCGTACGACATTCCCACCGTCGAAACGCGGATTGCCGTCACCGAGCTGGAAGCGCTGCAGGCAGCGGAAGAGATTGGCTACCCAATCGTGCTCAAGTTGTACTCGCTCACCATTACGCACAAAACCGATGTGGGCGGTGTGCAGTTGAACCTACGCGATGCGAATGCGGTAAAGGCTGCTTTCCAGGCGATCAAGCAGTCAGTCATCGAAAAGGTGGGCGCCGAACACTTCCAGGGGGTGACGGTGCAGCCGATGGTGAAGCTTGACGGTTACGAGTTGATCATCGGCAGCAGTCTCGATTCGCAGTTCGGGCCCGTTATCCTCTTCGGCACCGGCGGGCAACTGGTGGAAGTCTTCAAAGACAGCGCACTGGCGCTGCCGCCGCTGAACTCGACGCTGGCGCTGCGCCTGATGGAGCAGACAAAGATCCTGAAGGCCCTGAAAGGTGTTCGCGGGCGTAAGCCGGTGGATGTCACGGCGCTGGAAGATCTGCTGGTGCGCTTCAGCCAGTTGGTGGTGGAGCAGCGCTGGATCAAGGAGATCGACATTAATCCGCTGCTGGCGTCGCCAGACCGGCTTTTGGCCCTGGATGCGCGCGTGGTCGTGCACGGTCCGGAAATGGCGGAGGACGAACTGCCGGAGGCCGCCATCCGGCCGTATCCGATTCACCTGGTCGCGGAGTGGACGATGAAGGACGGCAAGCCGGTCACCATCCGGCCGATCCGGCCTGAGGACGAACCGGCGATGATCGAATTCCACAAGAAGCTGTCGGAGAGAAGCGTTTATCTGCGATACTTCCAGCCGCTGAAACTGACCCAGCGCACCGCCCACGAGCGGCTGACCCGGACTTGCTTCATTGACTACAACCGCGAGATGGCGCTGGTAGCTGAGCGCAAGACCGAGGACGGAGGAACGGAGATTCTGGCCGTGGGCCGGCTCAGCAAGCTGCACGGGCGGGACGAAGCCGAAATGGCCGCCGTCGCTATTGATGCCGCTCAACACAAAGGCTTGGGGACAGAGCTGTATCGCCGGCTGATCCAGATTGCCCGTGACGAAAAACTAAAACGGGTCGTCTCCAATATGCTTCCCGAGAACCGGGAAATGCGGGCTGTCTGCGTCAAGACCGGATTCAAGATGTACTCGAACCTGGAAGAGAACATGATCCGGGCGGAGTTGGACTTGTAGCAGGCGCTGCACACGAATACCCCGAGACGCGAGGAAGCCGGACCGCCCGTCATGTTATGATTCGGAACTTGCAGGAGTGCAATCGGGAGCGGTTGTCGCGGTGACCCGGGTCCCCGGCGAACGCCGGTTTGGCGTTCGTGGGAGCGGTTGCGGCAGGCGCCTTCAAGGGGCGATCGAGAGAGCGTGCCAAGCGAAAAACAGGTGAAGTGGTCGCAACTCCGGGTTGGCCTGACCGTGCTCTTTGCGCTGATCACCCTTGCCGTTCTGATCTTCGTCATGACCGGAACCACCGGTCTTTTCACCAAGAAAATCATCATTCGCGCTTACGTTGACAACGCTGGCGGGTTGCGCGTCGGCGCACCAGTGCGCCTGGAGGGCGTGGACATCGGGAACGTCACGCGGATTCGCGTCGTGCATGATCCCAAGCGCGTTCTGTCGCCGGTGGAAATAGTAATGAAGATCACGACCCGGTACGAAGACACGATGAACAAGGGCTGCCAGGTCCAGTTGACCACCGCCGGCGTTCTGGGCGAGGTCTTCGTGGATATGGATTGTCGCCAGGCCAAGGGAGGCCCTATACAGAGTGGCGACGAGTTGCCCACCCAGGCAGTGGCGCAGTTGCAGGACGTGGTGCGGGCCAGCCAGGGCACGCTGCAAAACGTAGACACCCTGGTCAAACGGCTGGATAACATTCTCTCGTACATCCAGAGCGGACAGGGCTCCATTGGCAAGGTGATTTACGATCCGTCGCTGTTCAACCGCGCCAACGATATGCTGGCCCAGTTGCAGGAGGTCGTGGGCCAGGTCAACTCCCCGAATGGGACCATTGGCAAGCTGCTCAACAGCAACGAACTGTATGACAAGGCAAACGCGTCCATCGACAACCTGAACAAGATCATTGACGACATCAACAGCGGAAAGGGGACCATCGGCAAATTTGTGAAGGACCCTTCGCTCTATGACAACGCCAACAAGACCGTGGTTGAGGCCCACCAACTGATCGGTGATGTGAACGCGGGCAAGGGTACACTCGGCAGGCTGGCCAAGGACGAAGCGCTGGCCAAGAAGATCGACAACACGGTCACGCGGTTAAACAACATCGCCGACCGGCTGGACAAAGGCGAGGGGACCGCCGGGAAGTTCCTGGTGGATCCTTCGCTCTACAACAACGCCGACCAGTTGTTGGTGGAGACGCGGAACCTGATCGCGGCCGTTCGCCAGGACCCCAAGAAATATTTGACCATTCATCTGAAACTGTTCTAAGGACACGCGTATTTTGTTCCGTCTTACCCGCCAATCGTCCCAGTCTGACTTTCCCGGCAACATTTCCTCTGCGAGGCAAAAATGCGCATTCGAACTCTGTTCCGACTCCCGTTGCTGCTGGCCGCCGTTCTCTCAGTGGCGCAGACGGCACCGTCTAATTCTTCGTCCTCTTCTGAGTTTCCCAAGCAGATGCCCGGTTTCGATCTGACGGCGATGGACAAGAGTGCTGATCCCTGTGTGGATTTCTATCAGTACTCCTGTGGCAACTGGATGAAGAACAATCCCATCCCCGCCGACAAGTCGCGCTGGGGCCGCTTCAATGCCTTGGACGAGTACAACCTGTATGTCCTGCGCGATATCCTGGCGAAGGCCGAGGGGCCGGGCAACCACAGCGCCATCGAAAAGAAGGTCGGCGACTATTACGCGGCTTGCATGGACGAAACCGCCATCGAGAAAAAGGGCATTGCGCCGCTGCAGCCTGAAATGGGGCGCATAGCGGCCATCAAGTCCAAGCAGGAACTCATTCCCGAGGTTGCAAATATGCACCGCAGCGGCATCCCGGCGCTGTTCAGCTTTTATCCCATGCCCGATATGCATGATTCGACCCTGACCATCGCGAACCTTGACCAGGGCGGCATTACGCTCCCGGACCGCGACTACTACATCAAGGATGATGCCAAGTCGGTTGAGACCCGCCAGAAGTACCAGGAGCACGTGCAGAAGATGTTCGAGCTTGCCGGGCGACAAACCTGACGTGGCCGCGGCTGAAGCCAAGACGGTGCTTGCCATCGAAACCGGGCTAGCGAAGGCCGCGATGGACCGCACCGAGCGCCGCGACCCCAGAAAACGCGATCACATGATGCAGGCGACGGAGATTGCGGCCGCTGCTCCGAACTTCGAGTTGATTCAGTATTTCGCAGACAATGGGTCGCCCAAGTTCACCAGCCTGAACGTGGGCAATCCCGACTTCTTCAAGGCGGTGAATGAGCAGCTCAACACGGTGTCGCTAGACGACTTGAAGACCTATCTGCGCTGGCGCACGCTGGACACTTACGCTCCTACGCTGCCGAAGGCGTTTGTGGACGAAGACTTCGAATTCAGCCGCAAGTACATGGCTGGTCAGAAAGAGATCGAACCCCGTTGGAAGCGCTGTGTACGGGCCACGGACCGCGGCCTGGGCATGGCGCTGGGCGAGCTCTACGTCGACAAGGTCTTCGGGCCCGACAACAAGGCGCGCACCGTCAAGATGGTGCAAGCCGTCGAGCAGGCTATGCACACCGACATCGGGCAACTAACCTGGATGTCCGACACGACCAAGCAGCAGGCCTACACAAAGCTGCAGGCCATCGTGAATAACATCGGTTATCCAGACACATGGCGCGATTACAGCACCGTGGTGGTCGCTCGCGATGACTACGCTGGCAATCACATGCGGGCGGCGGCTTTCGAAGTAAGGCGCCAATACAACAAGATCCAGAGGCCGACCGACCGCAAAGACTGGGCGCATGACCCCACCAACGGTGAACGCCTACTACCGTCCGCCGATGAACGATATCAACTTCCCCGCCGGAATCCTGCAACCTCCGTTCTACGGCAGCGATATGGACGATGCGGTGAACTACGGAGCCATTGGCGTGGTGATCGGACATGAGCTGACCCACGGCTTCGACGACCAGGGACGCAAGTACGACGCCCAGGGAAATCTCAAGGACTGGTGGACCCCGGAGGATGGCAAGGCCTTCGAGGAGCGTGCCACGTGCACGGCTGACGAGTATTCCAGCTTCGTTGCCGTGAAGGACGACAAAGGTGAAGTGCATCTGAATGGCCGGCTCACGCTGGGCGAGAACACCGCTGACAATGGCGGCCTCAAGCTGGCCTACATGGCGCTGATGAACATCCTCGGCAATACACCGGTGAAGCCCATGGACGGCTACACGCCGCAGCAGCGTTTCTTTCTCGCTTACGGCCAGATCTGGTGTCAGAACGTGACCGACCAGCAGGCGCGGGTGCTGGCGATCACCGATCCACACTCGCCGGGACGCTGGCGCGTGAACGGCGCCGTGCAGAACTCAGCCGCGTTCCAGCAGGCATTTGGCTGCAAGGCAGGCCAGCCGATGGTGCGCGAGCCCGCGTGCCGAGTGTGGTGAACGCTGGGCAAGTCGAGTTCCCAGCGCCTCACGATTCGGCTTTACTAACTGGACAGATAGATGCGCTATCCATTCGGATAGGCCGGCGACGATTTCTGGTGCCTACGGAGCGTCGTCAGTTTTCGCTAAGCCCTTATTCACGTTTGACTGGCAGGTCGTCGGGCCGAGGTTCCACTTTGGCCCGCAGGTTGCTCCATGACTTGGCAGCAGCCCAGACCCCACAGCAGAGACGTGAGGGAACCCGAGCCCGGAACCTTGTGTGACCGTCACGTCTCTGTCCCGTCCTTTGGTGTTCCTGAATGCCGATTTCTTCAAGCGGACTATAATTGCTCACGGCTGCTGCTCTTATGTCCCTTCCTCAGGTCGTCGAGCATCTCCGGAAGATAGCCGGACGCGACGCCGTTCTTGACCGTCCAGAAGACCTCATGCTGTACGAGTACGACGCCGGTATTCGTAAGAGCACGCCCGGCGCGGTGGTTTTTCCCCAGACAACCGAACAGGTTTCCCAGATCATGCGCCTGGCATCTTCGGTGCACGATGCCGGTGGTGGCGCGCGGCGCAGGCACCGGACTGAGCGGCGGCGCGATCTCGCAGGAGGGCGGCATTGTCGTCGCCTTCTCGCGCATGAACCGCATTCTCGAAGTTGATGTCGAGAACCAGCGTGCGGTGGTGCAGCCTGGCGTGGTCAATCTGCAGCTCTCGGAGCATGTGTCGCATCTCGGGCTCTACTTCGCGCCCGATCCTTCCAGCCAGAAGGCCTGCACCATCGGCGGCAACGTCGCCGAGAATTCCGGCGGACCGCACACCCTGATGTATGGGGTCACGGTGAATCACGTGACGGGAGTCGAAGTGGTGCTTCCCAGCGGCGAGATCGTGCACTTCGGCGGCAAGGCTGCGGAATCCTACGGCTACGACATGACCGGATTCTTTGTGGGCTCGGAAGGGACGATCGGTATCGCCACCGCGATCACGGTCAAGCTGCTGCGCAAGCCGGAGAAGGTGGCGACGCTGCTGGGGATTTTCGAGTCGGTGGACGATGCAGCGCAGACGGTATCCGCGATCACCGCAGCGGGCATTACTCCTGCCGCCCTGGAGATGCTGGATGGATGGACGCTGCGCACCATCGAAGCCTACTGCCATGCCGGATATCCGCTGGACGCCGGGGCTGTGCTGCTGATTGAGCTCGACGGATTGCGCGAGGCGGTGGAGGAGCAGGCGGAAGCGGTTCGCGAGGTGTGTTTGCAGCAGAAGGCGCGTGAGGTGCGCCGCGCAAAGACCGAAGAGGAGCGCGCCTTGCTATGGAAAGGGCGCAAGACCGCGTTTGGCGCGCTCGGGCGCGTCAGTCCTTCCTACTACACGCAGGACGGAGTGGTGCCGCGCAGCAAGATTCCGGCGACGCTGCGGCACATTGAGAATGTCGCGAAGAAATACGACCTGATCATCGGCAACATCTTCCATGCGGGAGATGGCAACCTGCATCCGCTGATCCTGTTCGACATCCGCTTTGCCGATCAGCTTGAGCGCGCCCTGGCCGCCAGCAAAGACATCCTGGAGTACTGCATTGCCATCGGCGGCTCGATCACCGGCGAACACGGTGTGGGAATGGAAAAGCGCGACCTGATGCCGGTGCTGTTCACCGAGCAGGATCTCGACGTGATGGTCAGCCTGCGCAATGCGTTCAACGGTGACAACGTGCTGAATCCTGAGAAGCTGTTTCCGACGCCGCGCATGTGCCGCGAGATCTCGGGCCCGGCACGCAATCCCGTGCTGGCGCAGGAGGGGATGTGAGCACCGCGACCACAGCCAGCCGCCTCGCAGGCGAACTGCGCGCCATTTGCGGGCGCGGAGTATGTGGTCGAAGATCCGTGCCGAGCTGACGCCGTGACGGATTGGCTCGGAACTGCTCCGGCGGTCGCAGTACACGCCAGGTTCGGCGGATGAGATCGCCGCGATCCTGCAGCTTCGCGAATGAACATGGACTGAGTGTGGTTCCAGCTGGAGGGTTCACCAGCAGCAAACCGGCAACGTGCCACCGACAGACGGATGTGCTGCTGTACACGACGCGGCTGACCGAAGTGGAGCATTACGATCCGGCCGATCTCACCATCGGTATCGGAGCCGGGTGCACGGTCGCGCAACTGTCTGCCAAGGTGGCCGCCGACCAGTTGTTCTTTGCCGCGGATCCAGCGCTGCCGGAGCGGTGTACCGTCGGCGGCGCTGCTCGCGACCGGGCTAGTACGGCCCCATCGGCACGGCTACGGCGGCGCTGCGCGACTTACTGCATCGGCGTGCGCTTCGTCACCGGCGACGGACGCAAAGCGAAAGGTGGCGGCCGCGTGGTCAAGAATGTTGCCGGCTACGACATGATGAAGCTGCTGATCGGGAGCTAGGGAACGCTGGCGGTCATCACCAGCGCCAGTTTCAAGCTGTTTCCCGCACCGCGGCAGACGCGGACGTTTCTGTCGCTGAGTTCGCCACCTCGGAGGAGGCCATCGCAGTTCCGCGATCGGGTGCTGCGTTCACCGCTGTCGACCCATGTGCCTGGAACTGGTTTCACCCGGCGCGCTACGGGCGATGCTGCGGGCAGGAAGTGGATCCGGGCTCGCGTGGTTATGTTGCCTGCGTGCAGCGGGTAGCGATGCCGTCCTGGCGCGCTACCGCGCGGAATTGGGATCGGCGGTTACACGAGGAGTCGAGGGGCGACGAGGAGCACGATGTGGCAGGCTGTCGCAGATCTTTCCACTCGCTCGAGAGAGCGAGCACCAGCATTCGCTGCGATCTCGACCACGCTTCCGCCGGCCGATGTTACGGTCCCGTCCGATGAACTCGCGACGTGATAGCGTAAATCGAACGGCTTGCGCCGCTCGCCGACGGTCGGCATCGTGGCGAGTCGGCATCTGCTCATTGCGTTGGGCGACGGTAGGCCAGAGCGACTTGGTGAGTTTCGTGCCGACTCGGAGAACTGTTCGGAGTGCCTCGTCCTTTGCTCACGCGATGTGCAGTGTGGCAGTCCTGCACTGTCCAGTCGGAAGCGGCGACACTCGTCTCAGTGGCTCGGTACCGCCCCCACGACCTGGACAGCATGCGCGCGGTCAAGCGGGCGCTCGATCCGAAGGACATCTTGAATCGCGGGAGGTTCCTCTTCTGAGCACAGCAACTCCAGTTGCGGAGAAGCCGGTCTCGAACTTCCTGCCCGGCGAGAAGCCCACCTGGGAGCTTTACTCCAAGTGCGTCCACTGCGGGCTGTGCCTGGACCAGTGTCCGACGTATCGCGCACTGGGCACGGAAATGGATTCGCCGCGCGGCCGCATTTATCAGATGGTGCAGGTGGACGAGGGCAGGCTGGCCCTGGGCGAGTCGTTCGTTACCCACATCGACCGCTGTCTTGGCTGTCTGAATTGCCAGACCGCCTGTCCCTCGGGCGTGCCCTACGGAAGCCTGCTGGAGCGAGCGCGCTCGCAGATCGTGGAACACTATCGTCGTCCGTGGCTGGAGCGTGCGATTCGCACACACTTTCTACGCGCAGATTCTGCCGTCGTTCCGCCGTCTGGCGAGACATGCCAAGTTTGTGCGTTTCTATCAGCGCTCCGGCTTGCAGAACCTCGCACGGCGCAGCGGCCTCCTGAAGGCCACTGGGCGTCGCCGAACTGGACGCTCTTTCGCCGCGCATCGAAAGCGACTTCTCGTTCCGCGATCTTGGAGCGGTCTATCCGGCCGAAGGCACTCGCCGCGGGCGCGTGGCATTGCTGATCGGCTGCATCGGCAGCGTGGCGTTTGCGGAATTGAACCGGGCCACGATTCGGGTGCTGACCAGGAACGGCATCGAAGTCCATATCCCACGCAGTCAGAGTTGCTGTGGAGCGCTGCACGTCCACGCCGGATTTCTGGACATGGCACGGGTGCAGGCCCGAAGCAACATTGACGCCATGCTCAGCCCGGAGTTCGACGCCATCGTGAGCAACGCCGCCGGTTGCGGCTCGGTAATGAAGGAGTATGCCGGGTTACTGGAACATGATCCCGAGTATGCCGACCGCGCGAAGCAATTCGTCGCCAAGGTGCGCGACATCACCGAGTATCTCGCCGAAGTTGGGCTGATCGAGCCGAAGCGCAAGTTGACGCAGCGCGTGACCTACGCCGATCCATGTCATCTGGCGCACGCCCAGGGCGTACGCAAGCCGCCGCGCGCGCTGTTGAAGGCGATTGGCGTGGATCTGGTCGAAATGCCGCGACCGGATACCTGCTGCGGCAGCGCCGGGGTTTACAACGTCGTGCAGAACGAACTTTCCATGAAGATTCTCGACGAGAAGATGGAATACGTGGCCAGCGTGCAGCCCGGAGATTATCGCGACGGCGAATGTCGGCTGCATGTTGCAGTTCGCCGCCGGAATCAAGCGCAAAGGCTTGAATGCGCGCGTGGCCCATGTGGTCGAGTTACTGGACGAAGCCTATTAGAGCAAATTTCGATTAATCCGGTGGAGCGCCGCTTCAGCGGTGCATTAACAAACTGCCATGAATCCGGCTTCAGCCGCTGAGGTAATGGCAAGAACATTTACCTCAGGCGCTAAAGCGCGAGCGCTTAACCCAGCTTTTATGCACGCCTGAAAGGCGTGCTCCACCTGGCGCTAAGCAACTCAGAAGTGATCTTGCAAGAACGGGCGACGCAGGTTCTCGTCGCCCGTGTGCATCCGGTTTTGCGTGTATCGCCCGCGCTTGCCTGCGGGCTGTCACCGCTGCTGGTATTATCGGCAACTTCCAACGAAGCCTTATTTGGCGGGGACTGCTTCCCGTAGTAATGCCGACAACTGTTCTGGATTCTCCACCGGCGGCTGGCAAGCGAAATCCGTGCAAACAACGGCAAGGGATTTGTTGTCTTTCAGCGCTGGAAGGTTGGGGATGGTCTCCGCCAACACGGGTGGAAGGTTTCGGCCCACGGCTTCGCTGTCGGTCAAATGGACCACCGACTTGTTCACCGCGAAGGGCGCGATGGCAGCCTTCAGCAGTTCCTGTGCCTTTGCGTCTTCACCCACAACAACCACCTGGGTGTGCGGCTTCGACATCCAGGTTGCGGCGATGCCGTAGGTTCCGGCATAAATTCCGAACTGCTCCGCCGCTCCGGCGAAAACCTCCAGCGTGTCCTCAGCCTTGTCGCGATATTTGGTGTCACCTGTATAAGCGTGCAGCCGCAGCAGGGCAATAGCAGCACTGGGATTGCCCGCCGGCGTGGGTGCATCTTGAAACGGCTTGCGCCGCGCCGAGAGGGCGCCCAGCTTCAGCTTTTCTTCCAGCGAGGCTTCGGTATCGAAGAAGCCGCCGGACGTGGGATCGCCAAATCTGCGAATCATGTCATCGGCGATCTGCTGTGCAAATTTGAAATAGCTGATGTCGCCGGTCACTTCAAAGGCGTCGAGACAGGCCAGCGCCGCAAATGCGTAGTCATCGAGCAAGCCGCGAACGAAGCGCTTCTCGGCCTTCGCGTCGGCATACGCGATGACATGAGACAGCCCGCGCTCCGGGTCCCACGCTTCTGCCAGGATGCGGTCCAGCGAGCGCAGCGCGAACTTACGCGCGTCTTCGAGTTCGAGCACCTGTGCCGCTTGCAGGTAGGCGGAAACGCACATCGCATTCCAACTTACATAGATGGTCTTGTCAACGAACGGCGTAGGTCGCTTTAGACGGGCGGCATACAGCTTTGTCTTCGCTGAAGCAAGCAAGTCCAGGACTTTGGAAACGTCTATGCCCATGCGCGAAGCGATTTCTTCCGGCAGCGCGCTCACCCACAGCACGTTCTTGGCCGGGTCGTGCTGCATCTCGCCGACTTCTGTGATGTCATAGTGCAGGGAAGCAGCCTGAAATTCGTCGTCACTCAAAACGGCCTTCGCTTCTGGCACGGTCCAGGTAAAGTAATCGCCGTCATCGTCCAGGTTGATGTCGGCATCCTGCGATGCGTAGAAGCCGCCGTGCTCGCGGTCGCTTAGCCACTCGTCCATCCAGCGAACGATGTCGCGCGCGACGTGGGCGTAAAACTCGTAGCCGAACACCTGATAGCCGTGGACGTAGTTCTTCAGCAGTTCCGAGTTGTCGTACGACATCTTCTCGAAGTGCGGCACGATCCAGCGCTCGTCCACCGAGTAGCGATGGAAGCCACCAGCGAGCTGGTCGTACACGCCGCCCTGCGCCATTCGTGGTCAGCGTCGTGGTAATGACGGTACCAACCCGCTCTTCCCGGGTGCGAACGTACCAGTCCATCAGCAGATCGAGGGCCGCAGGATGGGGAAACTTCGGCGCGCTGCCGAAACCGCCGTTCTTTTCATCGAAGATGGGTAGCGCCGACTGCACCATCACGCCGACGATACGGGGCGAGAAGTCTGCCTGCCGGCCGGCAAACCCTTCCGCGCCAGCCAGCATGTTCATGGCTTCATCGGCCGACTTCAGGACCTCGTCACGGCGCTCGCGATAGGCATCGGCGATGGCCAGCAGGATCTTCTTGAAGCTGGGTCGCCCCCACCGATCGTCAGGCGGGAAATAAGTGCCTCCGTAGAATGGACGGCCATCCGGCGTGAGAAACACAGTCAGCGGCCATCCACCGGTGCCGGCAATCGCCGATACCGCCAGCTGGTAGCGGCTGTCCACGTCGGGCCGTTCGTCGCGATCGACCTTCACCGCGATGAATTGCTGGTTGATGATGTCTGCCGTCTCGGCGCTCTCGTAGGATTCGCGGTCCATGACGTGGCACCAGTGGCACCAGACGGCGCCAATATCGAGCAGAATGGGCTTGTTTTCGCGTTGTGCCTTGGCGAAGGCTTCTTCGCCCCACTCATGCCATTGGATGGGCTGATGCATGGCCGAGCGCAAGTAGGCAGAGGACGCCTCCGCCAGCAAGTTGGTTGTCTCAGACATCAATGTCAGTCTAGCAGGGAGGAATGGGTGCTGCGTTTTACGTGAGTGCACATGATCGGATCCAAAAGACGAAGCGAGGGCGATCGCCCTCGCTGGCATAACGAACGGTGGCGTCTTAGGCCTGGAGGTGAGCTTCCAGGAACCACAGGTCCTTGTCGGCCGCGCGCGTGATCTCGGTGAACACATCTGCGGTGGCCTGGTCGCCGAGCTTGCCGGTGTCGTCAATGGCCTTGCGGGCGGCATTGGCCAGCGCACCCAGTCGCTCCACCAGAGCGCGAACGTGGTCTTCACCCTTGACCGCGTTGAAATCGTATTCCTTGATGGTCGAGTCAGCCGCGGCCTGGCGGGCAGTCCCGTTGGCAACGCCTCCCAGTTGAGTGACCCGCTCGGCGATCAGGTCTGACTGATCTTCGAGGTGGCTGGCGACGGAGTCGAACAGCTCATGCAGTTGAAAGAACTGGATTCCTTTCACGTTCCAATGCGCGTGTTTCACCTGGGTCTTTAAATCGACCGTATCAGCCAGACGAGCATTGAGAATTTCAATGACTTTGGACTTGGTATCCTCTGAGAGTTTGATGCTGCTGGAAAAGCGAACTTCTGTAGTTGCAGTAGGCATAAGTCCTCCCGAGCGGAATCTGAGAGCCGCTCTGTTTCCAATTTTATTGAACGGTGATGGTGGTGTCGTTCTTCTGTCTGTAACAAACCCGTGGGTAAACACCCAACCAGTACACTATTCGTTGTTCGATTCAGGTTGCAGCGGTACTTCGAAAATCGCTTTATTGGATGATGGAGGAGGCGGTGAAGAGTCAGGAAGCTTTGACGAAAATTCTAATCGGAGTAGCGACCTTTCACAAAGAGGTGTATCCGGCCCAGCGGGCGATGTTCGAGAGCCTGAAACGCAAACAGGAGCCCATCGCCTTGTTCATCACCTGCGCCGACTCAAGGGTAGTCCCCAACCTGTTCACCCAGACCGGCCCGGGCGATCTCTTTACCGTGCGCAATCCAGGAAATCTGGTGCCGCCTTACAGCGAATTTGTCGGTGGCATTTCGGCAAGCGTTGAATATGCCATGCTGGTGCTAAAGGTACCGCTGGTCATCGTCTGCGGACACACTGACTGCGGCGTGATGCAAGGCCTGTTGCACTCTGAAAATGTACAGGGCCTGCCGGCGGTTCAGGATTGGATGCGATGCGCGTCCGAAGCCCGGCACCGCGTAATGCGAGATCATGGGGGAGCGACAGAACAGGAGAAGCTGCGCCTGATTACGGAATACAACGTCTTGTCGCAGGTTGAAAACCTGAAGAGCCATCCCAGTGTCCATGCGCGTATAAATAGCGGCGAAGTGGATATTCGTGGCTGGGTTTACGACATCGGTGATGGCTCAATCTGGGCGGCCGACTCCGATAGCGGGAAGTTTGAGGTCCTCGGTGGTTCTTCCACGGTCTAGGCTTTTCGTCCCAGCAAGTCACTTGCGATCTTCGCGTACAGGTCAATTGCCTCCAGCAATTGCCGCTTCTCGATATACTCGCCCTCCGTGTGCGCCACATGAATCGAGCCTGGGCCAATCAGGAGAGGCTGTCCCCATGCTGCGAGCGCAGGAATATCGGTTGTGAAGGCGGCGATCATGGTCTCGATGCCGGGCACGGTCGCGAATTCCATATACGGTATTTCCAGCTTGAATCGAGCTTCGGCCTTACCCTCCGCGGCTGACGTGATCTGCCGGCGTAATTCTTGTGCTGGGCCAACCAGCCGAAAAAGCAGATGCGCACACGCGTAGTCGGGAATGACATTCGGCGCGCGCCCTCCCTCGATCACACCAACGTTCATGGTGCACGGGCCGGATTTCGGATTCGCCGGCAGCCGGAGCTTTCGAATGTTTTCCAGCGCATCGAGTAGCTTCTCGATGGCTGACTCTCCTAGCTCTGGGTATGCCGAGTGCGCCATCTTGCCACGGGCTACAAGCTCTACCCGCAGAGTGCCCTTCGACGCCACCGCCAGTTTGTTCTCTGTCGGCTCTCCATTGATGAGGAACCTAGCGCCGCGCGGCTGCTGGTTTGCGATCTGCGCACCTTGACTATCGCGTTCCTCGCCGACAAGAAAGAGCAGCCCGACGTGAATGCCCAGAGCCTTGAGCTTCTCGGCGGCGGCGATCTGGGCGACGATGATGCCCTTTGCGTCGCACGATCCACGGCCGTAGATGCGATCGGCGGTTTCCGACGAAGGAACAAACGGCGGCACGGTATCCATGTGTGTGGACAGCACCAGCTCAGGTCGTGGATGCTGAGGATGAGTCGCCCACACGTTGAAGCGGTCTCCTTCCACCGGCATCCGCTCAACGTTGTAGCCAAGAGTGCTCAATTCTGCGGCGAGGGCACTCCCGACAGCGCTTTCCTGTCCTGTGGTGGATTCGATGTCGATCAGCTTGCGAGTAAGGGCGAAAACGTCCATTTGCGAAGCATAAGACATTTCTCTTACAGGCTCACAGGGTTGGTTCGAAGATTTTCTCCAGCACGCCCTTGCGATACTCGAACATAGTCCGCAATATGCCCTGAAACATCAGATTCTCCAGCATTCGTCCGATCACACCGAAACCAACTTCGTATTCCACGACATCGCTGATCAGCGTGCCTTCCCGGTCACGGATCGTCTTCGCGGCAAAGGAGTGGGTATGTTCCCAGCGGCGGAACGGCCCTTGCTGCTGCACGTCCGTGAAGTATTCGTTCCGCGAAAACGAAGTGATGCGCGCGATCCACTTTTCATGCATGGGCAGGTACGGGATGGCGCGGAACTTGAAGACAATCTCGGTCCCGACGCCCGCCATGCGCTGGACGTCAGCAGGATTTTGATCAGCAGGAAAGCGCGGCGTAACCAGGTTCAACTTCACGATTTCCGCGCCTTGCTTGGGCGGCATGATGCGCGGCAGATTCCGCGGATCGGCGAAGAACGCAAAGACGTTCGCCAGCGGTGCTGCGACCCATTGTTCGGCTTCAAACCGCTGACTCATGTTTTTGTACCTGTGTTTTCCTGACCTTGACCCGCGCGGAACCCTCAGAGTAAACGCAACTTCTTGTGTGACTGAGACCCAGCGACTACTAGCACTTGTGTTGGGAAGCCTTTGAACCGGAGCCCTCAAAAAAACCGCAATTTCCTCTTGACACGCAATGGTTTAGGAGTAGGATACCTCCAATGGAAGTGGTAAGAAGTGGTAGATTGTGGGTCATCCCTCGGGCTCTGTGGGAGCAAGTGGCTCGAAATGGCGTTATCGGCCAAAAATGCGCTGCGCTCGGATCGCAGCCGTGATTTGGGGCCAGTAATGTTCACCTCCGGTGCAAGAGCCACAGGGCAACGTTATGTTTCGCGGCACGCATTTAACCCGCCTCGACGAAAAAGGGCGCCTCAAGGTGCCGGCGGAGTTCAAGCGCCTGATCGACGAGAACTACAGCGCGCAATTCTACATCACCAGCTGGGATGGCAAGAGTGCCAAAGTATATCCCCTCCAGGAATGGGAGGAGATCGAGCGCAAGTTGAGCACGGTGTCCAACTTCAACAAGTCGAAGCAGCGCTTGCTGAAGCGCACCAGCTACTACGGCCAGTCGGTGGAGATGGATGGGCAAGGCCGTCTGCTGCTGCCTTCCATTCTGCGCGAATCGGCGGAACTGAAGGGCGAAGTGGCGGTTGGCGGGCGAGTGAAGTTCCTGGAAGTTCAGAACGCGGAAACGCTGCGCAAAGAAGTTCTGGAGCCGCTTACTTCGGAAGATGAGCAAGAACTGGACCGTTTGGGGATTTAGCAAGAGTCGGGTTTCGAGTTCCATTCGCGACGGAATGGGAGTGAGTGGACAACGGGTTTGCAGAAGCGAACAGCGCCCCTGGGGGCGCACATGGCAGAAGCGGAACGTTTGGCCATGTGGCAGTTCTTTTAAAACCAGCGATCGAATTCCTGGCCGTACGCAGCGGCGGGACCTATATCGACGCAACTCTGGGCTTGGGCGGACACGGCTGGGAAATCGCAAGACGCCTGGGCGCAGCGGGTCGTTTGATTGGCTTCGATAAGGACCCGGCAGCGCTGGAACGGGCACGCGAACGGCTGGATAGCCCTCCTTCGGAACTGGCCGATGATTGGCCAAAGATTGAGTTGGTGCATGCCTCCTTCGCCGAAGTGGCCGAACATGTGGAGCCGGCGACTGCGGATGGGCTGCTCGCCGACTTGGGCGTCAGTTCCATGCAATTGGAGGATGCTGCGCGTGGATTCAGTTTTCAGGCAGAAGGCCCATTGGACATGCGGATGAATCCGCACTCCGGGCTGACTGCCGAACAAGTGGTAAACCGCTTCGACGAGCGTGAGCTAGCCGATGCGATTTACGAATTCGGTGAGGAAAGGAGGTCGCGGAGAATCGCCAGAGCCATTGTTCGGGCGCGGCCGATCAAGACAACCGCACAACTAGCGGATGTGATCTCGGCCGCGGCCCGGCCAATGAACCAGGCTGAACGGCGCATTCATCCGGCGACACGGACTTTCCAGGCTCTCCGAATTCTGGTCAACCGTGAACTCGACGACCTGCGGGCGCTGCTGAGTACCGGCGCGGCGCCGCAGGTGCTAAGGCCGGGCGGCAGGCTGGTGATCATCAGCTTCCACTCGCTGGAAGATCGCATTGTGAAAGATGCCCTACGCGATGGGGCGCGCGACGGTTTGTACCGGGTACTGACGAAGAAACCGGTGACGGCGGACGAGGAAGAGATGCATCGCAATCCGCGGTCGCGAAGCGCGAAAATGCGAGCGGCGGAGCGCACTTGAGTTTTTGACCCAAAGCGTCAGTAAACAATTGTGACTTTGATTCACGCAGCTAAAGAAGCTGCGGAAAAAGCTGTGAAGAATGTGAATAACTCCTGAGCATCAGAAATTCGGTTCGTGTGCTTGAAAGATTAACGCCGGGCAAAGGCAAGAAATGAAGCCTTTCCGGCAGGAGAAAGCGATGGCAGCTGGAGTTCTTTTCCCGACCATGGCAGAAGCTGTTGAGTGGAGTGATCAGGCCGCAGCTGCACAGCCGCGCGGCGTCTTCATCGGCACGCCCGAGATCCACTTCGCCAAGCGCATCGACAACTCGCGGGTGGTAAGGGTCGGCGACCCGAAGCGCCGCCGCGAGATGATCTCGTTTGGCATCACCTTGAGCGTGTTTTTCCTGTTTGTGATGGTCTATCTATGGCAGCACTTCAGCGCCATCGAGTACGGCTACCACATCGAGCAATTGAAGGTACAGCGAGACACCATCGTGGAATCGAACCGCGCTCTGAACCTGGAAGCGGCATCGTTGAAGGACTTGTCCCGGATCGAGCGCCTGGCCATGCAAATGGGCATGCAGCGGCCGGTTGACGGGCAATGGCAACCGATGGATCCCGTCGCGGACCCTTCCACACCGGTGATGGCCCAAGCGAACAGAATCACGGTGGTTTCGCCCGAGCCGTAGTTTAGTATCGGCGGGCTTAACCTGGGTCAGGAATTCCAAGCGGCGGTCCGCCAGCAACGGACCGCCTTCTCCATGTAAGCAGGCAACCCTAAGAAACGGAGAAAACCGGGAATGTGGGCAGGCGCTCCCAAGACGCCCAGTCGAAGGCTCTATATCCTTGCGGCGCTGCTTTCCCTATGGATCTTCGCCATCTGTTTTCGCCTGGTGCGGCTGCAGATCGTCAAGTACGGATTTTTCTCGCAGCTCGCTCATCGCCAGCAAAACCGCACCATCCCGGTCGAACCGCGCCGGGGAAACATCTTTGACCGCTACGGCCATCCGCTGGCGATGTCGATCGACGTCGATTCAGTGTTTGCCGTGCCCAGCGAAGTCCACGATCCGGAAACTACGGCCGCCATTTTGGGCAAGGTGCTGAATCTCGATCCGCAGGAGATCGTTGCGCGTATCCAATCTTCGCGCAATTTCGCCTATATCGCCCGCAAAGTGGATGGCGAAACCAGCGATCGCATTCGCGAGCTAAACCTGCGAGGCATTTACTTCCGCAAGGAGCCCAAGCGCTTCTATCCCGACCGCGAACTGGCGGCGCAAGTTCTCGGCTACGTCGGCATGGATGACGAAGGTCTGGGCGGCCTGGAACGCGTCTTCGATGACGATTTGCGTGGTATTCCCGGCAAGGAATTGATCTCGGTTGACGCCCGCCGCAAGTGGTTTGGCCGCGTGGACAAGCCGCCCGACCCCGGTCGGAACCTGGTCCTGACCATTGACCAGACCATCCAGTACATCGCAGAGCGTGAGCTGCAGCGCGGCATGGAAGATACCAAGGCGATTGCCGGGACGGTGATCGTCCAGAATCCGCGCACCGGCGAGATCCTGGCTCTGGCGAACCGGCCTACTTTCAATCCCAACGTCTTCAACAACGTTCCGCAGGAATCGTTGAAGAACCGCGCCGTAAGCGACGTGTATGAGCCCGGCTCGGTGTTCAAGATCGTGACCTATTCGGCGGCTTTTGATCAGCACCTGGCGAAACCGGAAGACCCCATCGACTGCCAGCATGGCTCGATCGACGTCTTCGGCATGAAAATTCGCGACCACGAGAGTTTGGGGGTAATCACGATCGCCGAGGCCCTGGCGCACTCCAGCGATGTGGCCGCCATCAAGGTTGGTATGCGGGTGGGCGATGAGCGGCTTTACCACTACATCCGGGACTTCGGATTCGGCGCTCAGACCGGAATTGAGCTGCCCGGCGAAACCCGCGGGCTGACCAAGCCGGTGAACCGGTGGTCGAAGGTGTCGATCGGCGCCATCTCGATGGGACAGGAGATCGGCGTCAGTCCGATCCAGGTCATCTCGATGATCTCAACCATTGCGAACGACGGTGTTTATACTCCTCCGCGCATCGTGGCGGGCGAACTTCCCCCGGACGGAACTCCGCAGCCGGTGGTCTTTCATCCGGCGCAGCAGCATCGGGTCGTGACGTCGCTGACCGCTGCTCAAATGAAGAAGATGATGGAAGGCGTAGTGCTGTTCGGGACGGCTAGAAGAGCGATCCTGAATGGATATACTTCAGCGGGCAAGACCGGCACCGCGCAGAAAGTCGATCCCGCTACAGGCGGATACTCCAAGACCAAGTATGTCGCGTCGTTCATTGGCTTCTCGCCGGTGAACAACCCGGCGGTGACGATTGCGGTCATTCTCGATTCGGCGATTGGATTGCATCAGGGCGGGCAGGTGTCAGCTCCGGTATTCAAGCGTATCGCCGAGCAGGTGCTGGAATACATGCACGTGCCCCACGATGTGGACGTGAAGCGACAGACATTGCGCGCCGCCACGAAGGACGAGGATGAGACCGACGAATCGTCCGACCGGTTGGGGGCTGGCCTACAGATGGCCGACGCCGATGTGGCGACCAACGGAAAACCGCAGCCGAATTCGCCATCGGCGTCCTCTGGCTCGTCAAGCGCCGAGGCGCCAGCGGCTACAGTCCAGTCGGCGCAACCTCCAACCGGAGCGGAACTGGCGCAAGCGGACACCTCCGCAGCCGACTCAAGCGGAACTTGCGGCAGCCGCAAAAGGCACCGTCGTTCTCGACGTGGACAGCGGGGTCGTGGTGCCGTCGTTCCTGGGCAAGCCGCTGCGTTCGGCGGTCGAAAGTGCCCAGCAGTCGGGATTCGAGATCAACGTGATCGGCAGCGGCGTGGCGCGCCAGCAATGGCCGGCGCCGGGAGGCCACTTGCCCTCAGGGCAGAAGATCACGGTTCGCTTTGCGCATTGATGATGGCGTACCCCGGCCGCGAACCGCGCTCAGGCGCAGCTATAATGCGGGTAGAAATGAACTTCCTTCAGTTGCTGGATGGCGCCGAGTATCTCGCGCAGCAAGGCGATCCCCTCATCGCAGGTCTGGATTACGACAGCCGGCGGGTGAAGCCGGGATGGTGTTTCGTCGCCATGCGTGGTGAAACTACCGACGGCAACCGCTACATTGATGCAGCGCTGCAAGCCGGCGCAATTGCGGTGGTAAGCGACGCTTTGCCGCCGAGGCCGGGGATTGCATGGGCGCAAGTCACGCATGGAAGACGTGCCCTGGCGAGACTCAGTGCGAATTTCTACGGCCGCCCCGCAGAACGGCTGTCGATCACGGGGATCACGGGCACCAACGGCAAGACCACGACCTCATTTCTGCTGCATGCCATGCTCCGGGCAAGCGGACGCAAAGCCGCGCTGGTCGGCACGGTGGAGTATCGCATTGGCGATGAGGTACTGCCTGCTCCCCACACCACTCCTGAGGCGTTGGAATTGAACCAGCTATTCGCGCGCGCGGTTGAGGCCGGCTGCACCGAGGTGGCGATGGAAGTGTCTTCCCACGCGTTGGAGCAGCAGCGGGTTTACGGCGTCCCGTTCGACGTAGCGGTGTTTACCAACCTGACCCGCGATCATCTCGATTATCACCACACCATGGAAGAATATTTTGCCTCAAAGGAAATTCTCTTTCAGGGCCTTGGGACCGAGCCACCGCGGGTAGCGGTGATTAATGTGGAGGATGAATACGGCCAGCGGTTGCTCAGGCTCTGCAAGAAGCAAACGGAGTTGATCACGTACGGAATCGATACTGGCGACTTTCACACCAAAGACCTCAGTATTGAAAACGTCGGAGTGAGGTTCGACCTGGTGACGCCGCGAGGAGAGATTCCCATCTGGAGTCCACTGCTTGGGGCGAGTGAATGTTTACAACCTGATTGCGGCTTCTGCCGCGGCGTACGCGCGCAATGTGGAGCCCGATGCCATAGCGGAAGCGGCCGACCAGCTTGCGCGGGTGGCGGGCCGCTTTGAACGTGTCGATGCCGGCCAGCCCTTCACGGTCATCGTGGACTATGCGCATACCGACGATGCGTTGCGCAATCTCACTGCTGTGGCGCGGGATTTTCTTGCCCAACGTGGAGGTGGGCGGACGTGTGATCACGGTTTTCGGATGCGGCGGCGACCGCGATCGCAGCAAGCGTCCTTTGATGGGGGAGGCGGCGGGAAAGGGCAGCGATTTCGTGGTGCTTACCAGCGACAATCCGCGAAGCGAGAACCCGCTCGACATCATGAATGACGCTCTCCCGGGCCTGCAGCGCAGTGGTGTTCGCTACACGATGGAGCCTGATCGCCGCAAAGCTATCGATATGGCTATTAACGAGGCACGGCCGGGCGACATCGTGCTGATCGCCGGCAAGGGCCACGAGAAGGTCCAGGTTACCAGCTGCGGTAGCGGCGCCGTTCGATGACATCGAGGTGGCGCGGAATGCCTTGCGGGCCGCGGGCTACGAAGTACCTCAGCCCGCGCAATCGGCGAAATCATGAAGCTGACCCTCGCGCGTGCTGCCGAGTTCATGCAGGCTACCGGCGACTTTGATCCGCGCAACGTTGCCGGCGGATACTCCATCGATTCCCGCACCTTGCAGCCGGGTGAGCTGTTCTTTGCCGTCCGTGGCGAACGGCTTGACGGGCACGACTTTGTCGAGGCGGCGCTTGCCAAGGGTGCCGTCGGCGCGGTGGTTCGCAAGGATCAACTGGCGCGATATCCGGTAAAGGCCAGATTGCTCGCGACCGACGATCCGCTCGTCGCACTACAGCATTTGGGAGCGGCCGTGCGCAGACTTTGGGGCAGGCCGCTGATTGCCGTTACCGGATCGGCGGGCAAGACCACGACCAAGGAAGCGATCGCGCACGTGTTAGCGACCCGGCATCGCGTGCTCAAGTCGCAGGGCAATTTGAACAACCAGTTCGGTATGCCCTTGCAGTTGCTGAAACTGCAGCCGGAGCACGAACTGGCCGTCATCGAGATGGGTATGTCCCATGCGGGTGAGATTACGGAGCTGGCCAGGCTCGCACAGCCTGACTGTGGCGTGGTGACCTTGGTCGCTCCGGTTCACCTCGAGTTTTTCGATTCAATCGCCTCAATTGCGCGAGCCAAGTATGAACTGATTGAGTCGCTTCCAGCCGGTGGGATTGCCGTCCTGAATGCCGACGATGAGTACGTCTCGCAGTTCGGCCGCGACTTTCACGGGAGGGTCGTTACGTTCGGCGTGCACAAGCCGGCCGATGTGTCCGCGCGGCACATTGAATCGCGCGGGCCGCTGGGCTCCTCATTCGACTCATCGCGGATGGCCGCCAGGAGCCCGCGACGCTGCCATTGCTGGGCGAGCACAACATATATAACGCACTCGCGGCTGTTGCCGTGGGCTTGCAGTATGGAATTCCGCTGCGCGATGCCGCTGAATCGCTGGCCACGTTATCAGCCGGTGACAAGCGGGGAGAAATCCTCAGCTACGCGGGCGCGACCGTCATCAACGATTGTTACAATTCCAATCCTAAGGCCTTGGACAGCATGGTTCGTTCGCTGGCGCAGATACCGGCGCGCCGTCGCATCGTCGTTGCGGGCGAAATGCTTGAACTTGGTCCCGCCGCTGAAGCCATGCATCGTGAGTGTGGCCGGCACATGGCAAACGGCGGAATCGATGTGCTGCTCGGGGTGCGCGGACTGGCGAAAGCCATGGTCGAGGGTGCATCCGCAGCGGGAATGCGCGCGGAGTTTGTGGATCGGCCGGAGGACGCCGGCGAATGGCTGCGACAGGAGATCAAGGCTGGTGACGTGGTTCTGCTAAAGGCATCGCGAGGCGTGCGTCTGGAACGCGCGCTTGAAGTCTGGATGGGAACGGCTTCGGTTGCCGCGCAATAAGAGTCTTACTCACGATTCAGAACGGAAAGAAACTTGCTCTATTGGTTGCTCTACCAGAAGGGTTTCGTCGTCTTCCACATCGGCCCGTTCCGAATCTTTCGCTATTTGACTTTCCGCACTGCCTTTGCCAGCCTCACCGCCCTGTTTATCGGTCTCATCATCGGACCTGCGGTGGTTCGCCGTCTGCGTGAATTCCAGATTGGCCAATACATCCGCGAGGAAGGCCCAAAGGCGCACCAGAAGAAAGCCGGCACTCCAACCATGGGCGGAGTGCTCATCGTCGTCGGCATGGTCGTCCCCACCCTATTGTGGGCCGACTTGAGCAATCGCTTCGTGTGGATTGCCGTGATCGCGACCCTGGCTTTCGGCGCAATTGGATTCGCCGACGATTATTTGAAGGTTGTGCACCGGCGCAATCTGGGTCTCACGGCGCGCGCCAAGCTGGGCTACCAGTTCCTCGCTGCATTCGCGGTTGGCGCGACCTTGAGTGCGCTGGAAACCCACAGTTTGTACTCAACGCGGCTGATTGTTCCGTTCTTGAAGCATTTCCGCCCGGACCTCGTGATCAGCCGCCTGCACCACGGCTATCTGTCGCCATTGGCGTTTCTGCCGTTTATCGCGTTCGTCGCGCTGGTCATTGTCGGCTCCAGCAATGCTGTCAACCTTACCGACGGCCTGGATGGACTTGCGATCGGTTGCACCGTCATCGCCGCCGGAGCGCTCACCGTGCTTACCTACGTGAGCGGGCACGCCGTCTTCGCCGATTATCTCGAACTTTCGAAAATGCCGCAGGTGTCCGAGGTGACCATCTTTTGCGGCTCCATGGTCGGTTCGGCGATCGGATTTCTCTGGTACAACGCCCATCCTGCCGAGATCTTTATGGGGGACGTCGGATCGCTGGCCCTCGGCGGAGCGATCGGGACGGTTGCCGTCATCATCAAGCAGGAGCTGTTGTTGCCCTTCATCGGCGGCATCTTCGTCATCGAGGCGCTCTCGGTCATCCTGCAGGTGGGCTCGTACAAGCTGCGCCGGAAGCGCATCTTCAAAATGGCGCCCATCCACCATCACTTCGAGCTGTTGGGTTGGAGCGAGTCCAAGGTGATCGTGCGCTTCTGGATTGCCTCTCTGGTGTTTGCACTCTTTGCTCTTACCACTTTGAAGTTGCGGTAGGCGACGGAAAACGTGACACAATGGGCCGGGCGGAATCCGTGATGGACGTCAAAGGCAAACGCGTACTGGTGGTCGGGCTGGGCAAATCCGGCGTGGCCAGCGCGCTGTTTTTGGAGCAGCGCGGAGCGCGGGTCGCGGTTTCCGATGCCAAGACGGAAGAGCAACTGCCGCAGGAGATTCCGCTGCTGCTCGACCATGGCATCAGCGTCGAAACCGGGCAGCATGGCGAGCGGACCTTTCGCGATCAGGACTTGATCGTCATCAGCCCGGGCGTGCCGTTCGACGTTCCGCAATTAGTGCAGGCGCGCGCGCTGGGAATTCCTGTTATTGGCGAAGTCGAACTGGCGGCACGCTATCTAAAAGGCAGGATCGTGGCGATCACCGGATCGAACGGCAAGACCACAACTACGGCTCTGGCTGGAAAGATCATCGCCGCCGGCGGGCGCAAGGCGCTGGTCGGGGGCAACATTGGCACTCCCGCGATCAGCTTTGTCGAGACTTCCACTGATGACACCTGGGTTGTGCTGGAGATCAGTAGCTTCCAACTGGAAACCATCGAGAGCTTTCATCCGAAGATTGCGGTTGTCCTCAACATCACCCCCGATCATCTGGACCGGCACTACACGTTTGAGAACTATGCCGCCGCGAAGGCCCGCGTTTTCGAGAATCAAACGACGGACGACTTCGCGGTATTGAATGCCGACAACCCGCCCTGCGTCGCGATGGCCGCGAAAACCAAAGCTCAGGTGTATTGGTTCAGCCGCCTGAAGCCGGTGGAGCGCGGAGCGTTTGTCAGCGAAGAGCGCATTATCTGGCGGGATGCGAAGGCGGAACGTGAAATTATGCCGACAGGCGAGATCTCGCTGAAAGGCGCGCACAACCTGGAGAACGTGCTGGCGGGCGTCTGCGTGGGAATGTTGGCGGGGATCGAGCCGGCGCAAATTCGACGCGCCGTTGGCGAGTTCAAGGCGGTCGAGCACCGCCTGGAGTATGTAGCCACCGTACGCGGAGTCGAGTACTACAACGATTCGAAAGCGACCAATGTTGACGCCACGATGAAAGCGCTCGAATCGTTTCCCGGCAGGATTCACCTTATTCTCGGCGGCAAGGACAAAGGCAGTGATTACAGCGTCCTGAATCCGCTGCTAAAAGAGCGGGTTAAGCGCGTGTACACCATCGGCGCGGCTGCGGCAAAGATCGAATCGCAGGTGCGCGGCGTGGAAGTGGTCAAGTGCCGGGACGCTGGAAGCGGCGGTGAAGCGCGCCGGCGAGTCGGCGATTTCTGGCGACGTGGTGCTGTTGGCGCCGGCCTGCGCGAGCTTCGATCAGTTCGTCAGCTACGAGCACCGCGGCCGGGTGTTTAAAGAACAGGTTCGCCAATTGGCATCGAGAGACCACGAGCGCGAGCACGTTGGAAGCGGCAGGCGCGGAGGCGGCGACTAATGGCCAAGCGCGTCAGTGTCGATAAATGGCTGTTCACCGTCACCCTCCTGCTCGTCTTCATTGGACTGGTGATGGTCTTCAGCGCTTCGGCGGTGATGGCGAAGGAGCGTTTCGGTTCGCCGTATGGCTTCCTGCTGCGGCAGATGGCGTGGGCCGGAGCGGGCATTGTCGCCATGGTCGCCGTCATGAACATTGACTACAAGAAGTATCGTAGGCCATCGGTGGTCTTCACATTTCTCGGCGTCACCTGCCTGTTGTTGATCGCTGTATTCCTGTTTCGCGATTCTCACAATACCCACCGCTGGATCAAGTTTGGCGGCTTTTCCCTCCAGCCTTCGGAATTGGCGAAGCCCGCGCTCATCCTGTACCTCGCGTATTTTCTGGAGTCGCGCTGGCAGCAGATTACCGATTGGAAAAACGTTCTGGTGCCGGCCGCAGCCCCCACTATTCTCCTGGCATTGCTCATTGTGAAGGAACCCGATTTGGGCACGGCTATCGCCTGCATGGCCATCTCCGCTTCCGTACTGTTCGTAGCGGGAATGAATATGCGATATCTCGGGTATGCGCTCGCCGGATCGCTGTTGCCGCTCTACTTCCTGGTGGTGCGAGTGCCCTGGCGATGGGCACGCGTTCAGGCCTTTATCGACCCCTTCAAGGATCCGCAAGGTAAAGGCTTCCACATCATCCAGTCGATGATCGCGGTCAGCACCGGCGGCCTGACGGGACTGGGCCTGATGGAGGGCAAGCAAAAGCTCTTCTACTTGCCTGAGCCACACACCGACTTTATCTATGCCGTGACCGCGGAAGAATTGGGTTTGTGGGGCTCACTGCTGGTGGTTGCGCTGTTCGGCATCTTCCTCTATCGCGGTATCCGCACAGCACTGCGTAGCGAGGACATGTTTGCCAAGTTTCTCGCCACCGGGATAACGGCGATGGTGGTGGTGCAGGCGCTTGTTCAATATCAGCGTGGTGCTCGCCATGATGCCGGCGAAGGGCATCCCGCTGCCGTTCATCTCTTACGGCGGTTCGTCCCTATTCATTACTCTGGCCAGCGTCGGAGTGCTCCTCAACATTACCCAACAGACGGACTAGGCATGCGCGTGATCGTGGCTGGAGGCGGCACGGGCGGGCACGTCATTCCGGCGCTTGCCATCGCACAGGAGCTGCGTTCCGGCTACGACGCCGAGGTGCTGTTTGTCGGAACGCCGCGCGGCATCGAAACCCGACTGGTTCCAGCGGCCGGGTTCGAGCTCCGACTGATCGAGGTTGGCGCCCTCAATCGGGTTGACTTTGCCACTCGCCTCAAAACGTTTCTGGACCTGCCGCGGGCGATGAGCGCTTCAGCCCGGATTGTGCGCGAATTCCGTCCCGATGTCATGATCGGCGTTGGCGGCTACGCTTCCGGTCCGGCCATGCTGGTGGCGGGGATAATGAACGTGCCGGCCATAGCCTTCGAACCCAACGTAATTCCGGGCGTTGCCAATCGTCTCGTCGCGCCGATGGTGAGCGCTGCTGCGGTGCACTTCGAGGCGACTTGCCACTACTTCCGCAATTGTCATGTCACGGGAGTGCCTGTTCGGCAGAGAATTCTTTCAGTGTACCCGCGCGGACCGGGAACGAGCGTCCGACTTTGCTGGTCTTCGGCGGCAGCCAGGGAGCCCACGCCATCAATCAGGCCGTATTGGAAGCCCTGCCCAGACTGGTGGAAGCTGTGCCCTCAATCCACATCATTCATCAGACAGGCGAACGGGATTATGCAGAAGCCCAGGCCGTGTATCTGCGCACCATGATCTCGGCCGAGGTCTCACCGTTTATCGACGACATGCCGGGGGCGTTTGCCCGCGCTGATTTGCTGCTTTGCCGTTCGGGAGCCAGCACCGTGGCCGAGATAACCGCGGCAGGGAAGCCAGCGATCTTCGTCCCACTGCCGACCGCGGCTGACGACCATCAGACCCGCAACGCTGCCACCCTTGCCGAAGCCAATGCGGCCCGCCTCTTGCCGCAAGTCGGAGCTCACCAGCGAGCGCCTGGTAACGGAAATTGCGACGTTGTTACGCGACCGGCCGCTGCTGGCAAGGATCTCCGAAGCGGCGAGGCGTTTCGCCCATCCCGATGCGGCTTCGGAAATCGCCGAATTGGCCGCCCGGCTGGCTGGCATCCCGAGCCGCCACGCGGTAGCCTAGGGACTCGTCTCTTCCATGTTTGCCAAACTCCAGCGCGTGCATTTTGTCGGCATCGGCGGCATCGGTATGAGCGGCATCGCCGAGGTGCTGCTCAATCTGGGCTACAAGGTTTCCGGCTCAGACCTAAAGCCCTCAGCCGTGACCAGCCGGCTGGCCGAAATTGGGGCTGCAGTCTTCGCGGGACATAACGCAGACAACGTGGCTGGCGCTGATGTCGTGATCGTCAGCTCGGCAATTACCCGCGACAACGTCGAGGTGGTGGCCGCGCACCAGCGACACATACCCGTCATCCAACGTGCAGAGATGCTCGCCGAATTGATGCGGCTAAAGTACGGCATCGCCATCGGCGGCATGCACGGCAAGACCACGACCACCTCGATGGTGGCCGCGGTGCTTGCTGCAGGAGGCCTCGATCCAACGGTGGTCGTCGGCGGCCGGGTGGACGCGATGGGCTCCAATGCTCGGTTGGGCAAGTCGCAATACCTGGTCGCCGAGGCCGACGAGAGCGATCGCTCCTTCCTCAAGCTCTCGCCGATTCTTGCGGTGGTGACCAACATCGATCGCGAGCACATGGATTGTTATCGCGACATGAAAGATGTCCAGCAGGCTTTCACCGAATTCATGGATCGCGTACCGTTCTACGGGATGGTCGTTGCCTGCAACGATAACGATGAGTTGCGAGCGCTGCTGCCCGCCGTGCAGCGGCGGATCCTCACCTATGGGACCCGCGAGGGCTCTGACTTCCACATTAAGAATGTGCACTGTGGCCCGCGCAGCAACAGTACCGTTCTGAGCAGCTTTCGGGTCAGCTACCGGGGTGACGATCTCGGCGAGTTCCTCCTGCGAGTTCCCGGCGAACACAACGTCGAGAACGCCGCGGCGGCCATTGCAGTCGGCATCGGACTGGATGTTCCGGTGCAGAAGATTCGCGAGGCCCTGGAGAACTTCAATGGCGTGGACCGTCGCTTCCAGCGGATCGGTACCGCCAATGAGGTTACGGTGATTGACGATTACGGGCACCATCCCACGGAAATTCGCGCAACCCTGGCTGCTGCGCGGCAGTGCGGCTTCAGCAGGGTCCACGTGATTTTTCAGCCGCACCGCTACACTCGCACGCAGTTGCTGCTGGATGATTTCGCCACGGCATTTGGCGACGCAGATTCGGTGCTGGTGCTCGACATCTACGCGGCGAGCGAGCCGCCGATTCCTGGTATTACCGGGGAATTGCTTGCGCGTCGCATCGGCGAATCCGGTGGGCCCGGGGTACGCTATGTCTCATCCCTTGCTGAAGCTGTCACTCTTGCCTCTGCTGCTGCCAAGCCCGGCGACATGATCCTCACGCTCGGCGCAGGCAACGTCTGGCAGCTCGCTCCGCGGCTGCTGGAAGAGTTGGAAAGCCGCACAGCGAAGGGTGTAAGCCAGTCGTGAAGCAGGATCATGCTGCCTGTAGCAGCCTTGCGCCGGAGTCAGCGTCCTCATAGAGACGACGAAGTTTACTCTTGTGGTTCAAGTTTGCCACGGAATCCCGTGCCGCCGATTCTCTGTCTCCGCAGTGCAAGCGAAAACGGTTATAGTGAGGCGAACGCCCGAAGTTCTGGCCGTTTTGTCCGGTTTTCATGGCGCGGAAAAGCTTAACCACAACCCCGGAAGAAGAACTCGAAGCCGCCGCGACTGAGACCTCGGTTCGCAAGCGCAGCTACGACGAGTCGCCGCTTGATGCGCGCATGCTCGACCTCGACGATGAGGCCGAGTCGCCGTTTCTGCGCGGGCAGAAGCGTGTTCCGGTGCGGCGCGGTGCACTGCCGCGCAAGGCTGCCGGCCGTCTCAAGATTGCGCTGATACTCATTGCGGTGCTGGGGGGCATCGGCCTGGTCTGGTTTTCGCTGCATCAATACGCGACCCGGTCGTGGCGTTTTCGCATCGATTCCAGCGACAACATCTCGGTTTCCGGCATCAGGAACGTCAGCCGCTCGCAGGTGCTGGAGGTGATGGCGAGCGACATCGATCGCAATGTCTTTTTCGTGCCGCTGGATGTACGCAAGAAACAGCTGGAGCAGATTCCGTGGGTGCAATCCGCGTCCGTGATGCGGCTGCTTCCCAATCGGGTGAAGGTCGTCATCAACGAGCGCACGCCGGTCGCCTTTGTCGAGATCAACTCGCATATCCAACTGATCGACGCCAACGGCATCATCATGGAGCCGCCTGCGAATTCGCAGATCAGCTATTCCTTCCCTGTCATCGTCGGTATGACGGACGCGGAGCCGCTCTCAACGCGAGCGGCACGCATGAAGATTTACTCGCAACTCATGAAGGAGCTGGATGCCGGGGGAACCCATTACTCGCGTGATCTGAGCGACGTTGACCTCTCCGATCCCGACGATGTAAAGGCCACGGTCACCGATCCCCACGGAGCAGTGCTGGTCCACCTTGGCTCATCCAATTTCTTGGAGCGCTTCAAAATCTACGTGGCCCACGTACAGGAGTGGAGAACGCAGTTTCAGAAGCTGCAGTCGGTGGACCTGCGCTACGAACATCAGGTGATCGTCAACCCGGATGCGGTTCCGGCTGCCAGCAGCGAAGGTAACACTGCCGCAGAAGCAAAGCCGGACGCTGGACCGAATAAAATCGCTTCACCGCAGAAGAAGAAGCACAAGTAACGATGGGAAGCCAGACAGAGAACTTGCTAACGGTGATCGACGTCGGTAGCGCCAAGACGTGCGTTATCGTCGCCGAAGTCAACGACTACGCCTTGCGCTATCGCGGACACGGCATCTCCGATTCGCGCGGCATGCGGAAGGGTGTCATTGCGGATCTCGACAAGGCGGTGGACTCCATCAAGAAAGCGGTGGAGGAAGCCGAGAATGTGGCGCAAGCGCCGGTGGAGCAAGCTGTCGTGGGACTGGCCGGCTCCCACATCCGCGGTGTGAACAGCCATGGTGGCATATCGCTGGGCTCGCGCTCGCGCGAAATCAGCCGCGAAGACGTGCGCCAGGCGGTTGAGAAGGCGCGCAGCATCGCCATGCCCGAGGACCGCGAGCCACTGCACCTGCTGCCCCAGGAATTCATCGTCGATGGCCAGGGCGGAGTTCACGATCCCGCCGGGCTGATGGGACGAAAGCTTGAAGTTCGCGTGCATGTGGTGACGGCGGGGACAACGGCGGCGCAAAACGTGGTGACGGCCGTCAACCGCGCCGGAATTCACGTTGACGATACCGTCTTCGAAGCGCTGGCCTGTGCCGATTCGGTGCTCCAGACCGACGAGCGCGAGCTGGGTGTTTGCCTGGCGGACATTGGCGCCGGCTCGACCGATCTCATCGTGTATTTCGAAGGCGTGGTCATCCACACCGGCGTCATCCCGATTGGCGGCGACCACTTCACCAACGATGTCGGAGTCGGCTTCAGCACGCCGATTTCCGACGCGGAAAATATCAAGAAGATGTTTGGCTGTGCCGTCGTGACCCGAATCCCGCTGGGTAATGAGATCGAGATACCGTCCGTAGGAGAGCGCCCTTCGCGCATGATGCAGCAGCGAATGCTGGGTGAAATCCTCGAGCCGCGCGCGCGTGAAGTTATGGAGCTCTTGCGCGACCACTTGCGCCAGGCGGGCGTCTTCGACCTGCTGGGAGCGGGCGTCGTGTTCACCGGAGGCGGATCGCGGCTCAATTCGCTGCTGGAAGTCGCGGACGACATTTTACGGAAGCCGGTGCGCCTGGGCTATCCTGTGCCCATCGCCAAGCTGCCGTCGAACTTATTGGAGCCGGAATTTTCGACCGCCATCGGAATGGTGTTGTACGGACATCGAGCGCGCCAGGCGCGCATGAACATTGATCGCGGACTCGGAGCGAAACTTAAGGCGTTGTTTGCCAGACAAAACGCTTAACCAACTTCAAAGTTGACCAACGCCATGAGGCGGCTTGGGGAGTGGACATGATTGAGGACTTCAGCAAAAAAGGCGAGCCCGAAGACGACATTCGCATTCACTTCAACGAAGAGCAACTGAACAGCGCGAAGATCAGGGTCATCGGTGTCGGCGGCGGCGGCGGCAATGCCGTCAATCGCATGATCGAGTCGCACCTCGAGGGCGTGGAGTTTGTTGTCGCCAACACCGACCTTCAGGCGCTGAAGCTCTCCAATGCGCCGGTAAAGATCCAGCTTGGAGTCAAGTTGACCAACGGGCTGGGCGCAGGCGCTAATCCCGAGGTCGGCCGCAAGGCTGCGCTGGAAGACGCCGACAAAATCATCGAAGCTCTGGAAGGCGCTGACATGGTGTTCGTCACCACCGGCCTCGGCGGCGGAACCGGAACCGGCGCTGCTCCGATCATCGCCTCCCTCGCCAGCGAGATGGGTGCGCTGACGGTCGCAGTCGTGACCAAGCCCTTCGCCTTCGAGGGCAAACGCCGTCAAAACCAGGCGGAGCGCGGCTTGCAGGAGCTTATCGATTCCGTTGACACGACCGTCGTCATTCCCAACGAGAAGCTGCTGGCCGTCGCCAAAGATGCCGGCTTCTTCGAGTCGTTCCGCGTCGCCGACGACATTCTGCGCCAGGCGGTGCAGGGCATCTCCGACATCATCACCATCCCCGGCATCATCAATCGCGACTTCGCCGACGTGAAGACCATCATGGCGGGCATGGGCTACGCCGTGATGGGCACAGCGACCGCAAAGGGCGAGGGCCGGGCCACGCTGGCAGCGCAAGCTGCCATCGCGTCGCCCCTGCTGGAAGCCGGAGCCATCGATGGCGCGCGCGGCATTCTCATCAACGTCACCGGATCGAGTTCGCTGCGCCTGGCAGAGGTGAATGAAGCGTCAACGATTATCCAGAGCGCCGCGCACGAGGACGCCAACATCATCTTCGGCGCTGTGCTCGACGAGAAGATGAAGGACGAAGTGAAGATCACGGTGATCGCTACCGGCTTCAAGGACATTCAGCGGCATGCCGAACACTTCCATGCCACCGTTGATGCCGTGCACCATGCGCGCGCGGCCGTACACGCTACCTACGAAGTGCCTTCGGTGAGCGAGCCGCAGCAGCCTTCGGCCTACCCGGCCTGAGCCAGTTGGTGTCGGCAGAGCCTGAGGCGCATCGCTCTCCGGAACAGCCGCATTCAATTTCCTATGTTCCCGATGACTTCGAGGACATCTCGGAGATCGTGCGCCACGCCGAGCCAGTGGAGGAGGTGCCCGCCAAGGCCGGCTCCGCTGGGCCCATCGAAACCGTCAGCAGCAGCGTCAACATCACCTATGACGCTGATGATCTGGAGATTCCGGCGTTCATGCGAAAGCGGGGACAGTCCTGAACGGCGGGCCCACATAAACAAACGCATTTGGGCGAAAAAGCGTTACAGGATTTTTGGTAAAGATTTGTTAAGGCTTCCCGAAATGGAACCTAACCATGCCGGGTGTGATCGAGAATCGACGAGAAAGAGAGAAACGACGGGGAATACCAACACTTTCCCCCAGCCAAAAGAAAGTTGGGGGCTCCCGGCAAAGTCAAGACCACATAGGCAACCACTTAGGTGGGGCGGATGAAGAACTGTTCTAACTGCTGGGAAGCCTACTGTATGGCCTGCGGCTTTTGCGCCATCAGCTCCGTGAAGCGCTTGTCTTCACGCAGGCTGGCGAACTCGGAGTCGGTATAGACCTTGTTGATGTGCTTGTAGCCTTCTTCCATTGCCTTGCGCAGATACTCAAGCGAGTGGTCCACGTCGCCGGCCTGAGCGTACATCTTGGCTACCATGAAGGAAAACGCGGCGCGGTCCTCGGGCGAAGTTGACTGCGCCATGATGCCTGTTTTCGAAACCCGATCGAAGATGTCAGGATCAAGCTTGTAAGCTGCCTGGTACTCCAGCGCAGCACGATGGTAATCGTGTTCGGCGAAGTACGCCGATCCCATGTTGTAGTGGAACACGGCATCGGTAGGCCGGAGAGACAGCGCCTTCTGGTAGTACCGGATCGCCTTCCCGTAGTTCTTTTTCGTGTACTCCATGTAGCCGCGATTGTTGTAGCCCTCGGGCGCATGCTTGTCGAGCTTGATGGCCTTCTCGAAACACTTCGTGGCTTCTGCGTCGCGCTGAAGCAAAAGATAGGCCAGACCTTCTTTGTTCCACAGCAAAGCCGAAGGCTGCTTTGCGATTGCGGCCTTATAGAAATCGATAGAATCGAGGAAGCGCTTCTGGGCGCGCAACAAGTCGCCCCTATCCTCCAGTTCCTTGACCGACGCATTGGGATCAGGAACTGGGGCTGACGAACTTGCCGCTTGCTGATCGTCTGCCAGCAGAAGGGAGGTGGAAAGCAGCAGGCAAACCGCAGCGCACAATCGTAGCCGCGTGCGCGACGATGAAAGCCGAGCCATGACCGGATCTCGGAGGTCCCCTACGGCACAATAATAGACCTATTTTGGCGGAGAATTGTTCCCATTTTCAGTCGCGCCCGCCCCATTGTTCTGCTGTTGGTCACCGCCGCTGTCTCCCTTGCCGAAGAGACGACTGAAGAATCCCTTCTTTTTCTTGGCTGGAGGCGGCTGGCCTGGCTCGGCGGGCTGGCCGTTCGCGGTCTGTTCCGGTGGCCCGCTCGAACCGGCTACGGCGCCATTGGTCGTCGGTGGCGGAGGAGCGAGCAGGAGGGGTGCCCAGCCCCAGGATCTTGGTGACGATTCCCCGGTTGTCGGTGAAGGCTTCGTCGCAGGTTTCCTTCGGTTCGGTGCCAGCGATAAAAGCGACGGTGTAGTCCTGCGGACAGCTGGAGGTCGCCAGCCGGTTGGTCACCTTGTCCAGCGTCACCTCGACCACGCCCGACGGAGCCGGGAAGTTCTTTGCGTCGGAATACTGCTGCAGCTTGATGGCCCGCTTCATGAACTCGGCCCAAATGGGCGCGGCGGTTGAGCTGCCACTCAGCTTCAAGTCGGTGTAGTCGTCGTTGCCGACCCAGACGATGCACAGCAGGTTCGTCGTATAGCCGGCAAACCAGGCGTCGTGGGAAGTGCCGGTCTTACCCGCCGCGGGAGCCTGGAATCCTCGCGCGCGAACCGTGTAACCGGTGCCGCTGTTGACCACACTCTCCATCATCGTGGTCAGAACATAGGCGACGCGTGGGTCGAGCACCGATTTGCCATCGCTGTGATAGTTCTCGAGGGCATGGCCGCGCGAATCGCGCACCGACTTCACCATGATTGGAGAGAGCCGGTTGCCGCCGTTGGCAAACACCGTATAGGCGCCCGCCATCTCCAGCGGAGTGGCGTCGTACGAGCCCAGCGCGATTGCCGGAGTGGCCCTGACGCTGCTGATTCCCGCCGCCTTGGCCAGCGCCGCGACCCTGCCAAAGCCAGCCTCCTGCGCCACTCTCACGGTCGCATTGTTCAGCGACATGGCCAGGGCATAGCGGGCGGTGACTTCGCCGTGGTATTCCTCCTTGTAGTTGCGCGGCTCGTACAACTGGTCCCCGTAGGCAATGGCCACCGGCGAATCGTCCACCAAGCGTAGCCGGAGTAAACACACCACCGTTGCCTCCGCCTCCTTCGCCGGCGTTTGCCTCGCCTTCCGATGCGGGCGTCGGTTTGTCGCCCGTCAAGGCCATGTTGATGGCCGCGGCATAGACGAACGGCTTGAAGATCGAGCCTGTCGGCCGTTTCGCGATGGCGTGGTCCAACTGGCTCATGCCGTAATTTCTGCCCCCGACCAGCGCCAGCACCTCGCCTGTGTGCGGATCAAGCGCCACCAGCGCCACCTGCGGCATCGGTCCGGAATCCACCTTGGTCTCCGTCTTCGCATCCTTGCCCGTGCCGGTCTTGATTTTGTGGGTGCGCCGTTTTGTGACCTGCTCGTCCACCAGCTTCATGCCTTCGTCCACGGCTTCAGCAGCGGCGCGCTGCAGATCGGGGTCCAGGCTGGTGTAGACGCGCAACGCGTGCTCGTTCAACTCGGCTTCGCTGTACTGGTTGGAGAGCTGGTCCTTCACCAGGTCAACGAAGTAGGGGGCATCACTGGCCTCGACGTTGGGCGCAGCCAGCTTCAGCGGGGTGGCTTTGGCGTGCTCGGCCTGATCGCGCGTGATGGCGCCCGTCTCCACCATCGAGTCCAGCACCAGGTTGCGGCGTTCCAGTGCGCGCTTGGGGTTCTTGTACGGCGACAGATAGTTCGGCCGCTGAATGATCCCCGCCAGCAACGCGGCCTCCGGCACGGTCAGGTTCTTGATGTCCTTGTTGAAGTAGGCGTGCGACGCCTCGGCGAATCCGGCGATGGTGAACGACCCACGCTGTCCCATGTACACCTGGTTGGCGTACATCTCGAAAATTCGCTGCTTGGAGAATTTCTGCTCCAGTTCGAAGGCGATCATCATTTCCACCAGCTTGCGCTTGACCGTCTTCTCGGGAGAGAGAAAGAACCCGCGGGAGAGCTGCATGGTGATGGTGGAACCGCCTTGGCCATGACGGCCCGCGCGCAGATCGGCAGCCGCAGCTTCCATCAGGCGGTAGTAATTGACGCCGCCGTGCTGAAAGAAGCGCCGGTCTTCGATCGCCAGCACAGCATCCACCATGATCTTGGGAATGTCGTTGAAGCTGATCAGCTCGCGCTTGGAGCGGTCCTGCCCTTCAAACAGCGCAGTCACCAGTTGAGGTTCGAGCTCATAGGCCGCAGCATTTTGTTTTCCGCCCTCGGAGATGGTGTTGATCTTTCCGTCCTGAAAGGTGATGACGGCGCTTTCGGAAGCATGGACCGACTCCGGGCCTGGGGTTATCTGGATGGAATGGGAGGCGACGCGGAAGTGACCGACCGGCGACTCGCCGCCTTGCCCCTCCTGGGTATATCCAGCGCGACGCAGTTGGGCGGCAATCTCGGCCGCATCCATCTTGTCGCCCACGGAAACCGTCTGCGGCCGCGCGTAGATCTTGGCCGCATTGCTGAAGATGGGCCCGGCCATGCGGCGGTCCACGATCCTCTCGTACTTGACGTAGACGTACGTGAACATCGCCAGAAAGAGAATGCCGGCGCCCACGAATCCGATAGCGAACAGTTTTACCAGGGGATCGCTAAACGAGAACGGGCGAGTCTGCACCGCCTTGCCCTTCGCCGCACGAGGGCCGGGCGTCGGCGCGCTGCGGACCGAGCGCCTGCTGTCAGGTAGTTTGAGTTTGATTGCCACGTTTATGAATACGCAGAGAAGCCGCTCTTACTGAGACGGCCACGCGGTGTCTTCCGTTATCTAAGATGCCGGCTTCGGGAGGAAATCCTCGAAACTTTTCAACACCTTAGGAGCACGACCCAAGCCTCCGGGCGGCCCATCGCGCGCCGCTTTGCCCGTCGTCGGGCGGAACTCCGGCGTGGAGAACCTGACGCCCGCAAACGAGGGACGAACCTTCGCCAAAGCAGCCTTTATTGTAATCCAGAAGGCGCATTGTCAAGCAGGAAACCAGGGGCTGCGTCGGTGGATAAGCGAGTGGTTACGGTGCCTGAATTCATGGTTTTACGTCACATCGGCGGGCCTGGGGCGCATGCTAGAATTCCCGCGAGTCCGAACCTGTGGCGTCTCCCCCTTCCTCGTCGAGTTCCATCGTCACCGAAAATGTTGTCTCCTTCCTGGAAAAGATCCCGCCATTCCAGTTTCTGCCCGTCTCGGAAATCCGCAAGCTGGCCCGCAGCATGACCCTGGAATACTTCCCTAAGGACACGGTCATCCTGAGCGCGGGGCATCGCGCTTCGGACGCGCTTTACATCGTGCAGAAGGGAGCGGTGAAGCTGGCCCTCCGCACCCAGGTGGGCAAGGAACTAGTCCTCGACATGCGCAGCGAAGGGGAGATCTTCGGAGTGCTTTCGCTCATGAGTCGCGACGTCGCCCGTCTGGATGTTACGGCCCACGAGGACACGCTGTGCTACACGATCCCCGCAGCCGAAGTGCAGGACCTGATGTCCCGCCACCATGAAGTATCCGACTACTTCCTCCGCACCTCGGTGACCCGCTACATGGAGCGGAGCCTCAACGAACTTCGCGCCCAAACCAACCTGATGGGCAACGCCGAGCAGTTGCTCTATTCGCTTTCGGTGCGGGACGTCGTTCGCCAGCCGGCCATCACCTGCGGCGAGCAGACGACCATCCGCGAGGCGGCGCGACTGGCGGCCGGCGCCCACGCCAGCTCGCTTTTCGTGGTGGGCGCAGATCGCCGGGCCATCGGGATCGTTACCGACGCCGACTTTGCCCAGAAGGTGATCGCGCGCGACACTTCGGTCGAACTGCCGGTCACGCAGATTATGAGCGCTCCGGTGATCGCCGTGGAAAGTGGAGAGCGCATATTCCAGGCGCTGCTGGCCATGCTCTGCCACGACATCCATCACATCCTGGTCACCGATGAAGGCGTTCCCTCGGGTGTGCTGACCAGCCATGACCTGATGTTGCTGCAGGGCAAGTCGCCCCTCAGTCTGGCGCGGCACCTCGAACAGCAGCAGACCATTGACGATCTGGCCGCCGCTCAGAAGCGCATCGGCGACCTGCTGCCACTGCTCATGCGCGAGGGCGCGCGGGCCAGCCACATCACGCGCGTGGTTGCCGAGCTGAACGACCGCCTGATGACCAAGATCCTCGAACTAGCTGAGGCGAAGCTCGGCCCTCCTCCAGTTCCGTACTGCTGGGTCGTGCTGGGCAGCGAGGGCCGTCGCGAGCAGACCTTCAAGACCGATCAGGACAACGCCCTCATCTACGCCGATCCCACCGAAGACGAGCGCCCCGCTGCGAGAGAATACTTCACCGAACTGGCGGCCTTCGCCCAGGAGGCGCTGGAGCGTTGCGGTTATCCGCCGTGCACCGGCGGCTACATGGCCAGCAATCCGCAATGGCGGCAGCCGCTGGCCATTTGGCAAGAACGCTTCTCGGCATGGATCAGCGAAGGCGAACTCCACTCCACGGAGGACGCGCTCATCTTCTTCGACATGCGTCCGGTCGCCGGCGACTTCTCGCTGTTCGATCAATTGGCAGCGCACAATCGCGAGCGGCTGAAGAACGCCGGCTTCTTCAAGTCGGTGCTGGGCTGCATCTCGGTCACGTGAAGCCGCCGCTGGGGTTCTTCCGGACCCTTGTCGTCGAGCGCAGCGGCGACCACAAGGAGCAGCTCGATCTCAAGTCCTACGGAACCTCGCCCATCGTGAACGCGGCCCGACTGTTCGCCCTCGATGCCGGAGTGGAACACACCAACACGGTGGATCGCCTGACGGCGCTGCAATCAAGTGGGCATGAAGATGCCGCTCTGCTTCGCGAATTGCAGGAGGCCTTTGAATTCCTCACTCTCATGCGGCTGGACAATCAACTGCAGCAGGCCCGGCGCGGCGAGCCCTTGAGCAACTACATCAGCCCCGGGAAGCTTACCCATCTGCAGAGGAACTCGCTGAAGGAAGCCTTCCATACCATCGCCCGCGCACATTCGTTCATCGACAGCAAATTCCGCACCGCAGTGTGGTCGCAACTGGGTCAATGAGGATGCCGGACAACTCACTCCCGCCGGTACCATGGAGATTGTCATCCCGAGCGGAGCGTCCGCACGGCCTTTGCGACCCGCTTCCTTTGCGGGTCGGGCGGACGCGTAGTCGAGGGATCTGCTTTTTGTTCGCACAGCATTTATGAAGGAACCTTTAGGGTGGCTCAACTTCAGACGGCAGAACAACTCCAACCCTCTTTTTCCGCAAGACGCTCCGCTCCACTCTCTCCGTTACGCCGTTCTCGACACCGAGCTGACCTCGCTCGACAGCCGCAGCAATCGCCTGCTCTCCATTGGCGCCATCACCATGGAAGGCACCAAGATCCGTCTCGGAGAGCAGTTCTATCGTGTCGTCAATCCGGGCGTGACCGTCCCTGCCCAGGGTGTCCTGATCCACAAGCTGCGACCCAACGATGTGGAGAGCGGCGAGCCGCCCGCGCAGGCGCTTGGCTGACTTGCAGCAGTTCATTGAGGGCAAGGTGCTGGTGGGACACTTCGTGAATGTTGACCTGAAGGCCCTTCGCAAGGAACTCGGCGATTCCGCCCACAAGTTGAACAACCCGGCAATTGACACCGCGCGGGTCCATGACTGGATCCTGCGCCACGGACCCTACCGGGAAGATCTGGAGCAGCAACTGGCGAACATCAGCCTGGCAGCTCTGGCCAAGGTGTACCATCTCGACTTTCAGGAAGCCCATCACGCGCTGGACGATGCCTTCGTCACTGCCCGCCTGTGGCAGAAGATGATGTCCAAGCTGGAAGCGATGAAGGTCTGCAACCTCGGCGACGCGCTGCGAATTGCGAAGGCCTGAAGAGCCTGAAACTTCCTCCCTTACAATAAGAAAACTTCCTCTTCGTCTTCTTCGTCGAACCGGAAGCTAGGGATCTCCTTTTCTCGCTTGATCTCTGAACTCATGAGACGATTCATTTCCACTCTCACCTTGGCGATGCTAATGAGCGCGGGTGCCCCACGCTTCTTGCCCGCTCTTGGGGAGAAGGTAGGCTCGCAGTCCCAGGACACCAACTCCGCCGGCACCGGTCAATCCCCCAAGCCCGCCGAGGAAAAAGGCGGCACCACGCTTATCGGTTGTCTCAGCGGGCCGGACTCCGACGGCAAGTTCAGCCTTCGCAGCATGTCGCATCGCACCGGCGTGGAGGTGTTTGGACCGGAAAACTTGAAGGATGATGCAGGCAGCAAGGTGAAGCTCACCGGCTCATGGAAGCCGGGCGAGCAGCCCGCTGTGAAGGGAAAGGAATCGCGCACCTTTCAGGCAACCGACATCGAGGTAATGGCGCAGAAGTGCGAGGTGCCAAGCGAGAAGACTCCGGTTAGTAAGGGGAAGCAGCAGAAGCAACAGCAGAAGCAGAAGAGCGACGCGAATGCGAATGGAGACGCGACGAACCCGAAATAACCAGCCCCCGGATCGCGGCCGGTGGGATTAGAAATTGCTGGGCTTTAGCCCGACGACTGCAACCGATCTCATAATCGCTTTGTATCAGGGCACGTCTCTTTAGCCGTGCCGTTACTCGGCCCCAAGGAATCTGGGCTTTAGCCCAGCGAGCTCGCGGTTTGTAATCCCCGGGCTTCAGCAATGGCACTCCTCAGCCTTAAGGGCACCACAAGGTAGCCTAGGAGGCAATAACGCATGTGGGAGATGTGAGAAGTGCGTCTTGTTTGCGGCAGGCCAATGAAGTGTCAAGATACCAGCCCCGCATCCGGGGTCCCCGGCGAGCGCCGTCTTGTCGGGGTCCCCAGCAGACGCCGGTTTTGCGTCTACTGGGGTGACTTGGCGCTCGCTGGGGTGGAGGAGGGGCGGCATTGCTGTTAGCCCAGGACGTGAGTCCTGGGTAAGCGCCCCAACAAATCCCGAGCCGGCTTCAGCCGGCGACACCCGTAGTTGGTCATTGATTCCCGTTTCGGAACGAATGGACCTACAGCTTCCTCTCCGGCGGCTTCTCTCTCGCGCCTTCATCGGTGCGCAACGCCCGGATGACGTTCTCCACCTGCGCCTCGAACTTCTGCGGATCCAGCCCCCATCCGGTAAAGTCGGCGGCCAGGCGTGAGCGGACGGGCTTCGCCTTTCCGCTTTCCCACTCGAACAGGTGGCCGTCAAGGTTCAACGGAATCAGGGCCAGCACCTTCTGCTTGCGCTCTTTCATCAGCAGGCGTTCTTTTTCGAAGGCCGCATCAATTTCGTTGTCCACCCACCAGCTCGCCAGCGAATGCTCGGAGCAGCAGAGCAGGACCTTGTCCCACATCCGGATGCCGTGGTCCACCTGTTCGTAGATGTCGTCGCCGGGCAGCATCTGCTTTTCGTCCAGCCAGCAGCGAATGCCGCGGCCCTGCAGCGTATCGTGCAGGCGGCGGGCAAACAGCTTGTCCTCGTGACTGTAGCTGATGAAGCAGGAGTAGAAATCGATGGGGCTGACCACCAGCGGGCGCATGTATTCGATGAAGTTCTCGGGCACGCCGCAGCCGCGCAGGAAGACGTCGGGAATTTTGCCGCGCGATTTGTAGATGGTGTCGATGCCGATGGTCGAAGGGCCCTGGTGGACGATGGCTTCGAGACCTTTGGTAGCGCTCAGATCGACGTTGGCGAAGATTGTGTCCCGCGCCTCAGCCGCGGTGAAGTCGGCTTCGCTGAGGTTCGCCTCGCTGAGGTTGGCTTCCCGAAGTTTCGCGTGGCTGACGTTCGCGCCGGTGAGGTCCGCGTTCTTCAGGCTCGACCACATGAGCCACGCAGTGCCGAAGGTTCGCCGCGCTAAGATTCGCATGCCGAATTTGAGTTTCGGTGAGAATCGCACCTGCGAGGTTGGCGCCGCTGAGGTTCGCGAAGTTGAGCTGCGCCCTGATGAGACATGCCCCGCTGAGGTCAGCTCCGTTAAGGTCCGCCTGGAGGCCCTTCGCCGCGGAGGAGTCGGCTCCGTGAGCCTTCGCCCTCCGGGACATCCGCTATCCAGAAGGGTCACGCCGTCGAGCCTCCCCTTTGGCGAAGTCGGCCTCATTGAGGTTTGGCACTGCCTCGGGATGTTCCGTCCTCCACTTGTTCCACTGCTCGACCCCTTGCTTGAGGATTTTGAGATGTTCAGGGTTCGCCATGGCCGCGTGACCTCGCTTGCTTCCGGGACGCTACGTCAAGCCGGACTCGCCATTATGCCAGTCTCGCTTTGCGGGACGGAATAAGAAAGGCCAGCGCTCAGCGCTGGGTAGTATGACAAGACCCGAGTGCCTCGGGCACAGTCACACGTACGAAACGCTCGCAGCGTCCTGAGGGCCGGATCACCAACCATCGGAGAGGCGTGTACGTCTCGGACGCGCCAGTACATCGTCCCGCTCTGCGGGACGGGATAAGAAAGCCTAGCGATTCATCGCTGGGTAGGCGATCTAGGCATGATCCGAGTGCCCTGGGCACGGCACAATCAACCAAAAATGAATCGCGGATCGTAGTCGATTTCCGATTTGCGTAACATGGCCACGAATTCCTGCTCGAAACTGCGTTTCTCGTGATGACGATGCTGTGCCGCGATGTATTCCATCACCGCTCGCTTATTCGACGCGCTGACGCTGAAGGACGCATATCCTTCCTGCCAGGCGAACGCAGACCCGTGCTGGTTCAACCAGCGTGAGCTGTTGCCTTTGAGCTCCTGGATCGCCTTCGCCAGTGGCATCGCCGCAGGCAAAGCAATCAGCAGATGAAGGTGGTTGCCGGTGCCTCCGGCTACAAGCAGCGGTATGTTCTTCTCGCGCGCGACGCCGCCCAGATAGCGCCCAAGCGCTTGTGGATCAGGGATTGAGTTCGTGCGATCTTTGGTGCTGAAAACACAATGCAGCAGATTCGAGGTCAGGGCATGCGGCATCGGACGAGACTAAAGGGCCTCCCAGGTCTGCGTCGGTGATGTCGGGCACAGAGGCTTGTGCCGTCCCCGGGGGACTCTGGCTCGTTCACCACGCACACCCACCGTTGAAAACTTGCCCTGAGCGAAGTCGAATGGGCGGTGGGCTATCTTATTTCGTCCCGCCCGGCGGGACTCTCGCCAAGTGGCTTTGGACATTTGAGGCGGACTTGACTCTTCTCAACACACCCCTGCTTGAGGATTTCGAGATGTTCAGGGTTCGCCATGGCCGCGTGACCTCACTTGCTTCCGCGATGCTACGGATGATCTTCGGAACGCCAAACCGACGAAGAAATATAGAAGTACCAAGCTCAAATGAAGACTATCCCGACGACATCCTCGATAAAGCTCGAGGCCTTCTTTGGGCCCGGAGAGTATTTCGTAGGATGGCCGCAGCGATTCCGCAGGTTCAGAGCCTCTTCCAGAGTCCCCTTTTCGCCCTTATCGATGATGCCCAGCTCCTGAAAGGCGAGTAGTGCGGTCGCGTCCTTAACATAGGCAAAGTCCTCGATCTTGTTCACGGCTCGCGCCTTTGGATCGTGCTTCGTGATAGCGGGATTGAGCTTTGGGGGAGTTTCTGCGAGTGCACGTTGTTGCAAGGTCCGAATCGCCCCAGTCCAAAGAAAGACGACAGAGGCGCGCAGCGCACCAACGCTCAGACATCTGATCGCTTCCTCGATGTAAGCTCGAACGTGCGGATCGCTGACTTTTGTCGCCAGTGCTTCGAGGGTAGTGACATCGTGCTCGATCTCGGGTTCGGATGCCGGAAGTTTGAGCAAACCGCGAATATGCTTTTCGCCTGAAGGCGTGAGCTGCCAAAGTCGACGATTTCCGCTCAAGCCTGCGCTGTCTACGAACGCACCGCTCTTGTTGAGCACGTCCGCGACATTGATTTTCGCCCACTTCGAAACCCTGGCACGCTTCATCTCGGCGCGTATTTGCTCGATCGTGAGCGATGCCTTGTTAAGATATCGCAGATTATAGTAGAGGACGGCTATGCACTTTTCACGGTGAGGGGCTTTCGCCAATGGTGCTAGAAACTCGACGAGCGTCACGATTCATTTCCAGCGGCAGAGCGCGACTTCTTGCCTTTCCTGGCTGAGTACGTCTTCTGGAAATACAATTCACCATGAACAGTAGGCTTGTATTGGTTCCTTCCGCTGTGCTGGAAAAGTGACTTCCCATCGCGTCTCGCTTGTTTCAGCGTCATATCGAGAGCCTGAGGTATCGTCATGCCGACGGAGTTAGCCATGGCTCGTACGTCGTCGAGTTGGAACGATTGCGCGCCGTATTGGCTATACAGATAGGCTGTGATCGCGACGGCGTTCTCGGCAGGTTTTCCTGGCTGGTGCTTGGCAAAAAAGGCCGTGTTATCGGCATCGTCTGGGAGTTCTCCGGGTGGGGTTTCGTGCGAGGCAATGCCCTTCGGCTCTGTATGTGTCCTGGTCACGTATTCCGTAAGAAGTGAGAACGCCGCGGCGCGGATGGCGGGATCGAGTTTCTCTATCACCTCGTTAACTTCTTTGAGGCGCTTCACGCGTTCCTTGAAAGCATCACTTTGCATGGATGTCCTCGTTTTCCCTGGACTTCCTGCTGAGCGGCCAGCCAGAGAATCAAATTCTACACCTGCACCTTTTCTGGGGCATGCTCAATCGACCAACGTTGGCGCGGGCTCCCGCCCGACGTCGGGTGCTCCATCCCTGTCAGCGGCCTTTGCGGACAGGGTGGTTGCCACACTCTATGCCACCCTCCCCGCCCAGTCAACGCAGAAACGTCGCGGTGTTTTGGATCAGAATCGTCTGATGTGTTTGGAGCAGAATCAGTTTTGATGGGCGAAAGGCCCGAGCCCGTCAGGGCGGAATTGCAGTTAGCCCAGGGCGTCAGCCCTGGGTAGGCTGGTTCCATGATTCTCGAGCCGGCTTCAGCCGGCGACACCTCCCGAACCTGTGCCGCCCCTACGGGGCTCCGGGAAAAATACAACATCCTGATCCGCGCCCTGAACCACCCCACGCCGCGCAAAACTGGCGCGGCATGGGGACCCCGATCCGGGCGGGGCTGCCACCTTTCGCGCCCGAGGCACTCGGGTCCCCCCGCCACCCAAAATAGGGCGCAGACCCGCGGCAGCCGCAGCTAAGTCCGGCTCATTTTTTGGGACGCGACTCCGGAGGGACCAGCCCCGCGAGGCGATAGTAAACGACCAGCTGGCCGTAGACTTCTCCTGAATGCTCAATGAAGCCGTAAGCGTAATCGCTGATGCGGGTTTGCTGCTTGGCATAGGAATCGACAACGAGTTCGCTCATGCCCTTGTCGCCACGCTTCTTAATGGCAGCCGCGCCGTCGGCAAACGACTTCTTCACATACGCGGCAATTTCGGCCTTACTCTTGAATTGGTCGCGGGAAAAACTTTCAATAGCGGGTGGTTTCTCGCCCAACACAACGTTGGTGAAGAAATAGTTGACGCCGGAAGCGTGCAGCAACTGTTCGGCGAAGGTGCGTTGCGCAGGTGTGGGTTTGAAGTCGTATTTGTCTTCCGGGAAATCCTCAGCCATAGCGACGAGCTTTCGCCCGATATCGTTCCACTGATCCAGTACCGCTTGTGATGGACTGGCCGCTGGCTTGACCCGGGTTCGGCAGCTTTCTGGGCATGGGCCGGGGCCGGCAACATGCAGGTACCTACGAGCAGCGCAGCAAGGCAGATCAGGTTTCTCATCGCTTGTCCTCCAGCCCATCAAGCGCGAGTTGCCTGCGCGGTGGGCGCCGCGCCTATAGTAACGCGAGCAGGTGGCGAGCGAGACACCTTTCTGCTGCCGGCAGGGACGAACCGCAGACATTTGGGGCGCTGGGTGCAGCACCTCACTCACCAAAACCGTGGGCAATCATCCTCCGCGCCCGAGGCGCACCGGTTGCGCCAATTCGGGCAGGAACTGAAAAACGTCGTCCGTGGTAAATTCTCGCCATGCCACACGGCGAAATGACCACCAGCCGCCTGGAAGCGTTCAGCGACGGCGTGATCGCGGTCATCGTCACCATCATGGTGCTGGAGATGCACGCGCCTGCCCAGCCCACGCTCGCCGCGCTGTGGAAGGTTGCGCCCGTCTTTATCAGCTACGGACTCAGCTTCCTGATCATCGCCATCATGTGGGTGAATCATCACCATATGATCCACGTCGTGCATAGAGTCACGGCGCGGCTTCTGTGGTCGAACCTCAATCTGCTGTTCTGGATGTCGCTGGTCCCGTTTGTGACAGACTTTGTCGGCAAGAACTACCGCGAGCCCATGGCGGTCGCGCTGTACGGCCTGGATCTCACGTTGTGCTCCGCCGCTTTCTACCTGCTGCGCATCGAGCTGGTGCGGCAGGCAGCGGACAACCCGGAAATGGTGGAATACCACCGCAGGGTGCAGCGCAAGAATGTAATCTCATTTCTGCTTTATCTCAGTTCCGTCCCCCTCGCTTACGTCTCCATTTATGCTTCGTTCTTCGTCTTTATGTTGATCCCGGCGCTCTACTTCCTGCCCGAAAAAAAACTGGCCGGCACCAAGGACTGACCCCGGCGCGGGTGCCCCACCCCTTCGGCTTCGCTCGGGGCAGGCCCTTGTCTCGGGTTCCGCGGACAACCCAGATGTTGCCGCGTTCTCCCGGTACGCTCTGCGCCGCGGCGTTCCGTTATGGGCGGAGACGCAGATTACTTTGGTAAGTTCTATCGCTCAATCGCGGATTACCTTCGTAAGTTGACCTGTCGGATTTCACTTGTCAACCGCCGGCTCGCCTCGCACACTGTGGTGTTGGGACAACTGTGTCCAGTAGTCAGTAGTCAGTAGTCCAGTAGTCGGTAGCCAGTAGTCAGTTGTCAGCGGCAAGGGTGCCAGAGTGCATTTACAGTCCTTCAAACCCAACTCCCGCCAGGTCTGGCCAAACTGCTCGTCTAAGTCCTTGCGAATGAATATTTTGACCTCTAACCCCTTTGGATGGAATATTTTACAGGCCAAGATTTTTCATCGCCTTTGTTTTCAATATTTTGCGAGGGAGGTGGGGGAGGGGGTACCCAGCCGGTAACACATAAGATACATAGAATACATAGATTTCATAGTACACATAACGGATTGCTCACATCGAACCTCTTTCCGGGCTTTTTGTGGCTACTAAGCCTAAGAGAATCAATATCTTACCTGTAACTCATTTGGATGGAATATCTTTGCGACATGAATGGTGGGTAAGCTGTTGATTCTACGGGAGTGCAATACAGGGAGTAGCAGTGCGAGGATCCGCGTTCATCCGCGAAATCCGCGGTTGCGTTGGACGAAAGCAGGCTGCGCTCGTGATGACAACTGCCAAGGGGCGAACCGCAGATCCCTCGACTTCGCTGCGCTCCGCTCGGGATGACAAAGCTTGGATCGGACTGAAGTCCTCGCTCGGGATGACAATGTGAGCAGGTGACAGTCCTCGCTCGGGATGACAGCGCGACGAAGCGGAAAGCGGAAGCGAAGAGCGAAAAGCGAAAAGCGAAAGGCGAAGCAGCTTTCTACCGCAACACTTCGGCCAGCTTGCCGCTGGCGATCAGACGCGGCGACGTGCTCGATGTCCGGGGTGAAGATGCGGTCTTCGGTGAACGGCGGAGACACGGACCGGATTGCCGCGTGGGCAGCCTCTCCGCGCTTGCTGGTTTTCAGAGGAGCGCGAAAGTCCAGCGCCTGCGCAGCGGCCAGCGCTTCAATGGCCAGAACGTTGCGCGTGTTGGCGACGACTCGCAGCAGTTTGTTGGCCGCGGTCATGCCCATCGAGACGTAGTCTTCCTTGTTGCCCGAGGTGGTGATGGAATCCACCGACGCGGGATGCGACAGCACTTTGTTCTCACTGACCAAGGCTGCGGCCGTGACCTGCGGCATCATGAATCCGGAGTTGAGGCCGGCGCCGGGCGCCAGGAATGGAGGCAATCCTTCATTGAGCGTGGGATTCACCAGCCGCTCCAGGCGACGCTCCGAAATGCCGGCCAGACCGGCTGAGCGCGATGGTCAGGAAATCGAGCGCGAACGCCAGCGGTTCGCCATGGAAGTTGCCGCCGGAGATGACGACTCCGGGAGCTTGCGCACCCACCGCGCGTTTCGGCGTGCCGACTTTTTTCTCCTCCGGGAAGACAAGTGGATTGTCCACGGCCGAGTTCATCTCGATCTCGAAGACCTCGCGGCAGTGCGTGAGGGTGTCGCGCACGGCGCCATGGACCTGCGGAATGCAGCGCATCGAGTACGCGTCCTGCACCGCCTGGCACTCGCGGTGCGATTCGCGAATCACGCTGCCTTCCAGCATGCGGCGAAGGTTTTGCGCCACCAGCAGCTGGCCAGCGTGCGGCCGGGCCTTATGGATGCGCTCGTCAAAGGCGACGTCGGTGCCCTTCAGCGCGTCGATGGTCAGCGCTCCGATGACGTCAGCCGTGTCGGCGAGGACTTCCACTTGCAGCGTCGCCAGCAGCCCGATCGCCAGCATGCCTTGCGTACCGTTGATGAGCGAGATGGCTTCCTTGGCTTCCAGCACCAGCGGCTTGATATCGGTTTGCTTCAGTGCCGCTGCGGCGGAGATGCGCGCACCGTGATAGATGGCTTCGCCCTCGCCGATCAGCACCAGGCCCAGATGAGCCAGAGGAGCCAGATCGCCGCTGGCGCCCACGCTTCCCTGGGACGGAATGACGGGATGAACGCCGCGGTTCAACATCTCGCAAAGCGTGTCGATGACCACAGCGCGCACGCCGGAAAATCCTTTGGCCAGCGAATTCGCGCGCAGCAGCAGCATGGCGCGGGTCACATCCTCAGCCAGCGGCTCGCCGACGCCCGCAGCAGTGGGAGCGCATCAGGTTGACCTGCAACTGGCGAATGGCATCCGGCGCAATGTGAAGGTCAGCCAGCTTGCCGACGCCGGTGTTCACCGCGTAGGCGACGCGATTGTTTTCGACCAGGTCTTCGACCACGGCGCGCGCGCGATCGACGGCCAGGCGCGCCTCAGGTTCGAGCAGGACTGGACGCCGCTCGTAAACCACCTGGCGAACATCGTCCAGGGTGAGATCGTTGCCGTTGATGTGAAGCGCCTTCAAAGTTTCCCCGCGGCTTTCAGGAAGTGCGGCAAGTATCTCTCCGACAGGCGAGTGCGCTTGAAAGCGGAGTCCAGCACCATGTGTACCGACTCGCCTTCGGCCAGCACAGTGCCGTCCTGGTCACGCGCGATCTCATACCCGAAGTGCAGGAGGGAATCGCGGACATTCATCAGCCGGGTGCGAATGACGACCAGGTCGTCGTAGCGGGCCGGCGACTTGTAGCGGCAACGCACGTCCACCACCGCAAGGTGCGAACCGTCCTGCTGCTCCATTTCGCTGTAGGTGAAGCCAAGCTCGCGCATCATCTCCACGCGGCCAACCTCGAACCAGATGATGAAATTGGAGTGATAGACCACGCCCATCTGGTCGGTCTCGGCGTAGCGCACGCGCAGCCTGGTCTCGAACACCTGCGGTTGAGTTGTTGCCGGAAGCGGCTGGCGGTCCGCTTTCACGCGGAGGCTCACCTGCTGCCCGGCGGAGTCTTGTCGGCGCCTGATTGGTGCTCGCCGGCTGAGACGCGGTGCCTGCGGGTGCGTTGCTCACCGTCTGTCCTCGCACCGGTTCGCCCACATCAACCAGCTTTCCGTCCGCCATATAGTTCACGAATTGGGCGGGAAGCGAGTCAGGCAAGGGAAGTCCGCCTGAATTCTGCAACTGATAGTGAATATGCGGAACCGGCGACGGTCCGGAATTTCCACATTCCGCGACCGCCTCTCCCTGCTTCACCTTGTCGCCTTTCTTGAACTTGACACTGTTTTGCTTCAGGTGGTCCAACAGGGAAAACTCAGCGTTGCCGTGCGAAATGAGGATCATATTGCCGCGGGGCGAATCCGAAGCCGGTTTGCCGGGAGGGTTGTCCAGGTAGCCGTCTTCGACGTCCACTACCACGCCGTCCGCCGGCGACAGCACTGGCTGACCAAAGCAGTAGTAGTCGGAATCGTCAGCGCCGTCTCCGCTGTAAACGCGGCCGCCCTTGAGCAGAACGAAGTCGATGGCGAAGCGCTGCTCATCCGAGAGAAAGTTCCCGTTCAAGAACGCAGAACGGCCGCCCTGATCGACGAGCCAGTCTCCGGAGAAGGGAAGCTTCAGCTTGGTGGTGTCCTTGTAGCCGCCAAAACGGCCTTGGGAAGGCGTCCGTGACGGACCGATCTGGAAGCCGTCAACCTGCCCTTGTTCGTTGAGCCCGATCGTGGTGATGACCTGCACTTGCGACTTGCTGAACTCCGACAGCCGGGAATAGATGGTGCCGTTGCTCATCAGAGAAGGGACCACCACTTCGTTGACCATCTTGGTTTCGCTACCCAGATGTTCCCTCAGGGCCTTGCTCGCGGCGGCGAATTTCTCCTCGCTCCCCGAACGCTTCTTCAGTCCCTCCGAGAACGTGGCCCACATCGCGCCTGTCTGCCCTGAATCGAACAATTCGAAGATCTTTTCCCCGCGCTGCTTCATCGGGGCGCTCACCGCGGAATAGGACCCGCTGGGGGCGGTTGCCGCCGCGGATTTGGACGAAGGAGACTTCGCGGCGGGCTTCGAAGTTTGGGCGCAGAGGAGTGCGGGAAACAGCAATGCCGCAACCATGGAATGCAGACGGAATGTCATTTTTTCTCCCTGTGTTCGCTGCGGTTGGTCCTTTTCGAGCCTACGCGCTGCGCGGCAATCGCCTTTCCAGATGCCAGGCACTTGCGCATGACGGTCGCAGCCATCCGTCCGTCGAGCTCTGATCTGAATATTGCTTAAAGAAATGTGGTGTGGCAAGAGAGATATGGGAACGTTCGGCTTCAAAATCGTTGCAATTCCGACATCGGTAATTGTAGCCCAAAAATAACCATCACGGCTGATTTAGCCGCCTTGCTGTTGGGACGGCGGGACTCTACTTTCCAGTCCAGCGAGGATTGCGTTTCTCCAGAAACGAGCTTACGCCTTCACGGAAGTCGGCCGTGGTGCGGATGCGCGCGTTCTCGTCAACCGCGGCTTCCACCTGCGGCCCGAGTTCGACGGATGCGTAGTTTTTCAGCAGGCGCTTGGTCGCGAGCAGGGAGGCTGGACTGTTTTGCAATAAGCTGGCCGCCAGCTCGCGCGCCCGGTTGAGAAGCTTATCGGGGGCGACGATCTCGTTCACCAGCCCTATGCGAAGGGCCTCTTCGGCGCTGATGATGCGCCCGGTGAGCAGCAGGTCGCGCGCGTGCTTCTCGCCCACTTGGCGCAGTAGAAAAGTGGAGACGATCGCCGGGACAAATCCGATGCGCACTTCGGTGTAACCGAACTTCGCTTCCGTCGAGGCCAGCGTGAAGTCGCACAGCGTCGCCAATCCGCACCCGCCAGCTATGGCTGGGCCATTCACGGCGGCGATCGTGACCTTGGGAAACTCGTAAAGCATGCGGAACAAGAGCGCCATGGTGCGGGAATCGGCCAGGTTCTCCTCCGGCGTCCGGCCGGCGATAGAGCGCAGGTTGTCGAGATCCATCCCCGAGCAGAACGCCTTGCCAGCGCCAGTCAGGACCAGGATTTGCGCCGGGGAGCCTTCGACTTCGCCCAACGCGCGCAGCAGCTCGTTAATCAACTCGTAGCTGATGGCGTTGCGCTTGTCAGGCCGGTTCAGCGTAACCATGGCGAGTGGGCCATCGTAGTCGAGGGTGAGGGTCGAATAGGGCATTTTCGTTCTTGAATCGCTATCAGCCGAGAGCCAAAAGCGAACAGCGAACAGCGGCTCTTCTCACATCCTCGGCCCGCTGAACTTGTTGGCAATTTCCACTGCCAGACGGAAAGGCTCTGTGATCGGCTTCTTCAGCGGCAACTCTATACCGCGACTGCGGAACGCCTCCAGCAATTTCTCCGTCGGGATGTTGCCCACCAGCACATCTTGCGCAAACGGACAGCCGCCTAGTCCGCCGATGGCCGAATCGAAACGCCGGCAGCCCACATCATAGGCGGCCAGCACCTTGGCCGCTGCCTCATCGGGACGGCTGTGCAGGTGGACCCCGATTTCTACCCCCTCGAACTTCTCCAGCACCGGCCCCAGCAGGTCGGCAATCTGCTGTGGCGTGGCCAGTCCAACGGTGTCGGCCAGCGAGATAGCCTGCAAATCCATGTCGGCGAGCAGTCCGACGCCCTCGATCAGTTCATCCGCATTCCACAGATCGCCATAGGGATTGCCGAAGGCCATCGAAATGTAAGCCACCGTATCGAGTCCGCTCTCGTCGGCCTTCTGCTTCACCTTCTCCAGAATGTCGAGGTTTTCTTCCAGGGTCTGGTTCTGATTGTTCTTCAGGAATGTCGGCGAGAGCGAATAGGGAAAGCCGACGGTGCGCACCGCGTCGGTCGAGATGGCGCGCTCGACGCCGCGCTCGTTGACTACGATGCCGATGATCTCCACGTCATCCGGCGGATCGAGTTCGCTCAGCACGGTCTCCGAGTCGGCCATCTGCGGGATCGGCCTTGGGCGACACAAACGACACCGCATCAATGTGCTTGAATCCCGCGGCGATCAGCGCCTTCAGGTACTCGACCTTGATGGCAGTCGGAATCTGGCCGGGCAGTCCTTGCCAGGCGTCGCGGGGACATTCGACGAGGGTGATGGGATCAGTCATTAGCAGTTAGTAATTAGCAATTAGAAAAGGCAATCAACCGCGGATCGCGCGGAGAAACGCCGATTCTTAATTCGTTTGTTCCAATCCGTGTTCATCTGTGTAAATCCGTGGCTGCTTTTCCTAATCCGCGTCATCCGCGAAATCTGCGGTCGCTTCTACGTTTGCAACACTCCGACGCTGAACTTCGGCACCTCGGGATTCAGCGCCGCCGCTTCCAGCGCGGTGATGATCGCCTCGCGCGTCTCCGCCGGATCGATGATCTTGTCGATCCACAAACGCGCAGCGCCGTACCGCGGATCGGTCTGCTGGTCGTAGGTCGCCTTTACCTCGTCGAACAACTTCTTCTTATCTTCCTCGCCCAGCTTCTTGCCGCCGCGCTCCAGTTGCTTGATCTTGATCTCCACCAGCGTTCCCGCCGCCGAAGCGCCCGCCATCACCGCGTATTTCGCCGTCGGCCACGCGAACATGAAGCGCGGATCGTAGGCCTTTCCGCACATGGCGTAATGCCCGGCGCCGAACGAGCCGCCGACAATCACCGCGATCTTCGGCACCACCGAGTTCGACACCGCGTTTACCATCTTCGCTCCAGCGCGAATGATGCCGCTCCACTCCGCGTCCCGTCCGACCATGAATCCGTTGACGTCGTGCAGGAAGACCAGCGGCACCAGGTTCTGGTTGCAGTCCATGATGAAGCGCGCCGCCTTCTCCGCCGACTCGGTGTAGATCACGCCGCCGAACTCGGTGCGCTTGTTGCCCGCGTGATCAACCTGCTGCACGTGGGTCTTCTGGTTGGCGACAATGCCGACTGCGAAGCCTCCGATTCGCGCATAGCCGCACAGCACCGTCTCGCCGTACTCGGCCTTGTACTCTCCGAACTGGCTGCCGTCCACGATGCGGGCAATGATCTCCTTCATGTCGTACTGGCGGGAAGGGTCACCGTCGAAGATGCCGTAAACCTCCCCGGCAGGATAGAGCGGCTCTTCCGGCTTCTTGCGGTCGAAGACGCCGAGCTGACGGTTGCCCATCTTGTCCACCAGCAGCCGGATGCGCGCCAGGCACGCCTGGTCGTCAGGCTCGCGAAAGTCCACCGTCCCGCTGATTTGCGAGTGCATCTTCGCACCGCCGAGCTCCTCCGCCGAATACTTTGCTCCGATGGCAGCCTGCACCAGCGCCGGCCCGGCCAGAAACAGCCCGCTGCCCTCGGTCATCAGGATGTGGTCGCACATCAGTGGCAGATAGGCGCCGCCGGCGACACACATGCCCATGATGGCGGCAATCTGCGGGATGCCCATGGCGGACATCACCGCGTTGTTGCGGAAGACGCGGCCGAAATCGTCGGTGTCAGGAAAGACATCTTCCTGCAAGGGCAGAAACACACCCGCTGAATCCACCAGATAAATTGTCGGAATGCGATTGTCGATGGCAATGTTCTGTGCGCGGATGACCTTCTTCGCCGTCATCGGGAAGAATGCGCCGGCTTTGACCGTGGCATCGTTCACGATCAGCATGCACAGGCGTCCCTGGATGCGGGCCAAGCCAGTGACGGTGCCGGCTGAAGGCGCGCCGCCCCATTCTTCGTACATCCCCCATGCGGCATAGGCTCCAAGCTCGAAGAATTCCGTGCCCGGATCGATGAGCAAGGCAATGCGCTGGCGCGCCGTAAGACGGCCCTTCTTGTACTGTGCGGCGATGGCTTTCTCACCGCCGCCCTGGCGGATGATCTCCTCCTCGTTGCGCACCTGCGAAACCATCTCTGCCATGGCCTTCTGGTTGCGCTCGTACCGTGGCGAGTCGGTCTTCACTTTGCTTTGAAACGAGGAAGAGGAGTGCGGTCGATGATCGGTCATTTCGATGGGGTGCGAACTGTTAACGATAAAGCAGCCTGCGGTGGTGTGCAATGCATGGGGGCAATCATTACACCGCAGCTAGCCGGCTATCTAATTACTATCGCGGTAGTAGAACGGCGAATCCATCTCATCCAATTACGGCTGTGGTAGTAGCTCGAAAACCAACTTACAGTATGCGTGCCCCGGCTTACTGACGGAACAGGTAAGACTCGAAGGTTGGCCTTGCCGTAAGTGATCCGAAGGGGCATTTTACTGCAACTGTTTGCGACCCATCGTTGTGGTTCGCCGCTAAGTCATTGCTCGGAATTGACGGTTCATTGGAACTCTACGTGCACCAATGTGGCTGGAAGATTTCCCCTGCGACTTAACCCGAGTAGTTGGGAATATCGGAGACTACCCAAAAGGCCAGGCAGAGGCCTTTTGAGCGGCTGGGCGTCATTCGCGAGAAATCGCATCGTGCTGCAGGCCAGTGGTCGGGTATTTCCGTCGTTCTATCCTCGATGGCTGGCATCTGCGCCAGCCACCGCAACCCTAATTCAGCGAATAAGGAGAGGTAAATGAAGAGAGTTTTATTGCTAGTGGTCACTGCATTAGTGATCATCGTCATGGCCGTCAGTGGCTTTGCCCAGACTCCGGATGCATCAGCCAAAGGCACCATCGTTGCTCCAGCCAGCACACTTGGGCTGCCAGGAATAGCGGTGCGCACGCCCTTGTATATTTTCAAACCCGACACTGGCCTGCCGCCTGCCGGTCCGCCAGCCAGCGCCGAGAATCCTGGTTCGGTTGCTTGCATTTACGGCGTGACGCCACCGACCTCTGGATGTCCCAAGGTCGGGTCTCCCGTTGCCACGGGTGGAGCGAAGGCCATCGCTGTAGTGGACTACGGGCACAACAGCACGCTGCAAGCCGACTTCAACGCTTTCAATACCCAGTACGGCTTGCCGGCCCAGACTCTTCAGTTCATCTGCGACTGTGGCGCATGCCCGAGCAGCGACGGAACCGGCTGGGACGTCGAGGTCGCATTGGATGTGGAGTATTCCCACGCCATGGCGCCCAACGCCCAGATTATTGTTTCTCAGTTCTGCAGCGACCCCTTTGCAGGCGGCAAGACTGCCGCTGAATGGCTTGCTGGCGAAGCTGTAGCCGGTCTTGGTGGCGGCGAAGTTTCGAACAGCTTCGGCTACGGCGGCGAATTCGCCGGCGAATTGAATAACGACCAGTACATGACTGTTCCCGGCGTGGTTTATTTCACCTCGGCGGGCGACTCGGGATTGGGACCGGATTACCCCAGCGTCTCGCCGAACACGATTTCGGCCGGCGGCACGCACATCGTTCGCAGCAACGGAAGCTTCACGGGTGAAGAAGATTGCTGGAGCGGTAGCGGTGGTGGCATCAGCACCATGGAGCCTCTTCCCAATTACCAGCTCATCATCGGCAACATCACCGGACCGCACCGTGGCACGCCGGACATCGCGGCGATTGCCGATCCCAACACCGGAGTTGCGGTGTACAGCACCACAGGATGCCGCGGTTGGTGTCAGGTTGGCGGAACCAGCGTCTCCTCGCCGACGCTGGCCGGCATCGTGAACGCGGCCGGCAAATTTGTCCAACATTCTTCGAACGAACTCGGGGTGCTTTACGGCTGGTACCGCAACCCCGGTCTCTACCACACGTACTTGTATGACGTCACCAAGGGCAGCAACGGTTCGCCGGCCAAAGTTGGTTGGGACCAGTGCACCGGTCTCGGCAGCCCGAGAAACCTTGCTGGCTTCTAAGTTCACACGATGTGAAAATGTTTTTGGTTGTGCTTAAGCCCCGCTACACAGCGGGGCTTTTTCTTGCTTCGCGCGGTGTGGAAATATGGACCAGCTCAACGTAAACCATTGCTTAGCGCAGTCCGATGCCAGAAAGACCAGCAACCCTCCACCTGTATACTTCATGCCAGAAACACACAAGATAGCTGTCCCGGGAGAACAACATGCCGAGAAAGCTCGCGCCTGCGCATTCGTACCGCGACCAGGTGCCCACCATCGCGTGCTTTAACCGCGCGAAGACTCCGTTGGGCGTGGACTTCGACGCCCTGATCGCGGCCATGCAGAAATTCGTGGACGAGCACTTTGCTCCGGTCTGGGGAACCCCGGCCAAGCTGGTGAAGTCCACCGGTTTCCGCAAGGGTGCGTGGGCGATGGCATTCCTGGAGAATGCCGACGAAGCGGGAGTAGAGGGCTATCACGACTTGACTCCCGAAGGGCTGCCGATGGCCAAAGTCTTTGTCAAGACCACGCTCAAGCAGAAGGACAAGGTAAGCCTTGCGGCCTCGCACGAACTGGCCGAGATGCTGGTAGACCCCGCCACCAATCTTTACTCTTCGGGCCCCAAGACGAACCGCCTGTATGACTACGAAGCCGCCGATCCGGTGGAAGAGTTGTTCTTCGAGGTGGATGGAATTCCCATGAGCGACTTCGTGTATCCGTCGTACTTCGAGGCCTTCCACAAGAAGGGATCGACTAGGTTCGACCACATGGGAAAGCTACAGCTCCCTTTCGAAATACACGCGGGTGGTTACCAGAGTTATTGGTCCGGCGGAAAGGAAAGGACGGAGTGGGGCTCCAAAGCCAAGAAGGCCCGCTTTTTGCAGGAAGATCGCCACGGGCATCGCAGCACCTTCCGCCACCAAACAAAGAGAAGATTGTCGACGACGCGCTGAGGTCGTCTGGTCCGGATCCGTTTTTCGGTGGTTAAACGCTCTCCAACGCACTGGTCCATTCTCGTCTGCGCACGGCTTCAGCCTGGGTGAACACGCCTGCGATGTGCGTGCCGCAACTGGTGCAGCAGCCGTTCTTCAGCTTGTTCGATATCACCGAGTGCCACGAGCGCGTGATGACGACCTGCTTGCATCCTGGGCAAACGGTGTTTCCGCCGTCGGAAAAAATATTGCCTTCGTACACATATTTCAGCCCCATCTCAATGGCGATGCGGCGCGCGCGATGCAGCGTCTCCGGTGGCGTTGGCGGCTTGTCCTGCAGCTTGAAGTCGGGATGGAAGGCGGTAAAGTGCAGCGGCACATCGTCGCCGAGATTCTCCAGTACCCAGCCGCATAGCTCTTGGAACTCGGAGTCGCCGTCGTTGAGCGTCGGAATGATCAGGTTGGTGATCTCAAACCAAACGCCGGTTTCGTGACGCAGCCACTTGAGCGCGTCCAGCACCGGCTGCAAATGCGTGAGGGTGATCTTGCCGTAGAAGCTCTCGGTGAAGGCCTTGAGATCAATGTTGGCCGCGTCAATGTAGCGATAGATGTCGAAGAAGGCCTCGCGCGTGATGTATCCGTTCGACACCATCACGGTGTTAAGGCCGGCGTCGTGCGCCTCGCGAGCGATGTCAATGACGTACTCACCCCAAATCGTGGGCTCGTTGTAGGTGAACGCAAGATGCGGCGCGCGATGCTCCAGCGCCACTTCCACCACGTGCTCGGGGCTGAGACTCAACGCGTTGACCTGGTCGGCTTTGGCCTTGGAGATGTCCCAGTTCTGGCAGAAGAAGCAGCCCATATTGCATCCCGCGGTGCCCATGGAGAGGATCTTCGTTCCCGGGAAAAAATGATTGAGTGGCTTCTTTTCGACCGGATCCATGGCGATCGCCGCGGGCCGTCCGTAGCCAAGTTGCAGCAGGCGTCCGCCTTCGTTCTTGCGGATGAAACAGAAGCCGTTCTGGCCCTCTCCAATGTGGCAATGGCGCGGACAGAGATAGCAGTGGAGACGCCCGTCGGCCATGGTCTCCCACCAGCGCGCCTCGTGAACTTGCGGTCGCAGAACTGTTAACTGCATGGTAACTGCTTCTCTTTATTGTAGCGCCAATGGGGGGCGGCCCGCATCATGGTTCGTGTGGGCCTTCGGGCCCGTCTGAAGAACAAATTCATGAAAACCGGCTTCAGCCGGCGGGACCCCAACAGGTTGTTCCGATCGGGAAAGAGTGGGACTTCGTTTTCTGGCGGGCAGGCTGTGCCGGACCATTGCTGCCATCCCGCGCTGCACATACAATGGCCTACAGTGACTCCTGGTATCTTCAGCAAGATCTTCGGTGGATCCCGGCAGAGTACAGAGGACGAATTTGTCCCCGGGGAGAAGATCGCCCGTCGTTCTACCGGATTCAATGAATTCATCCGCGCCATCTCGCGCGAAGAGGGGCTAAAGGTCCTCGACTTGGGGTCCACGTCCCCGGCCAACATCACATTCATGACCGGCCTAGGGCACAAATTTCATCAGGAAGATGCGCTGCGCAGCGCGACCGACAAGTCGCTCATCATTCCCAATGGCGCTGGCGGTACCACGATTGACGTCCACCGTTATTTCGATGAGAACCTGAACTTCGAACGGGAAGATTTCGACGCGGTCATGTTCTGGGACCTGGCCGACTTTCTTCCCGAGCCGCTGGTGAAGCCGCTGATTGAGCGTATCCAGGTGGCCATGAAGCCGGGCGGCATTCTCTTCGCCTTCTTCCATACCAAGGATGCCGGCCCCGATGCGCCATTTTACCGCTACAACATCACCTCGAAGGACACGCTGGAACTGCAGCCAGCGCGAGCTTTTCGGCTGCAACGCATCTTCAACAATCGGCATGTCGAGAACCTGTTCCGCGAATATTCGTCCATCAAGTTTTTCCTCGGGCGCGACAATGTTCGGGAAGTGTTAGTGATTCGGTAGCCGCTGTTTGCTGGTTGCAGGAGTTTGTGATGGAAAAGGTCAATCTCGCGCAGAAGTTTTCGTTGTTCACCGATCAGTACAGCCCGAAGATCGTTGGCGAGGTGAACGACGCCTACGTGAAAGTGGTGAAGCTGCAGGGCGAATTCATGTGGCATCACCACGACAACGAAGATGAGCTGTTTATGGTGGTGAAGGGCGCGCTGCGCATGCAGATACGCGAGAACGGCGTCGAGCGCGAAGTCATCGTCAATCCTGGCGAGTTCATCATCATCCCGCGCGGCGTCGAACACTTTCCTTCGGCCGACGAGGAAACCCACGTGATGTTGCTGGAGCCCAAGACCACCCTCAATACCGGCAACGTGGAGAGCGCGCGCACCGTACACGAGTTACAGAAGATCTAATCTGGGGACAAGTTGTGTCATCAAGTTGTGTCATTCTGAGCGAAGGCGGCCCGACGTTGGCCGCCGGAGTCGAAGAATCCCTATGTTGAAGGTGGTGTGTCCTGAGCGCATGAATCCTATCTGCTAATCTTCTTCACCCCACCTGAACCTCGCGGCAATGCATCCAGCAACTCACGCACGGTGCGCTTGAGTACGGGGTGCCTTTCGTCGGGTGCGATCTCGGCCAGCGGCTCCAGAACGAATCTTCGCTGATGCATGGCGGGGTGCGGCACATCGAGTCGAGGCGTGTGAATCACCGCATTCCCAAACAACAGCATGTCGATGTCGATGGTCCGCGGCCCTTTCGGCCGAATGCGCTGCCGGCCCATGCCACGCTCGATCGCGAGTATTCTCGACAGAAATTGCTTGGGCATCAGCTCGGTCTTCAGCGCCACCGCGCAGTTCAGGAACCAGGGTTGGTCCGCGAATTCCATCGGCTCGGTTTCATAGAACGACGACACTGCCGTCACTTCCCCAAGCCCGCGCAATTTCTCGATCGCGGCCGCCAGGTTGGCGGCGCGATCGCCGAGGTTCGAGCCCAGCGAAAGATAGACCACTTTCTCCACGCGCGTATCTTAGACCAGTCCCGACACCGGGAACTGCGATCTGCGCCAGCAGCTCCACGTCACCCACGGAAGAACCGGCATCGACAATTTAGCTACAACTTTAGTAACATTGACTTTGATTACTTGCTTCGTTAGGCTGTCGCGCGGGATCTGTGTATCCCGGACCCGGCTTCGAGCTGGGTTTCGGCTATGAGCCGACGTTCTTTGACAAATCAAATGGCCAGTGGAACGGGTGGCTAAGCTCGGTTATCGGCTTGATCGCTGATTCCTACTTTGATATTTCCATCTTCTCCCAGGACTTGCCCGAGAGGGGCTGTTGAGCAACATAAGTCCTTGCGAATGAATATTTTACCTCTAACCCCTTTGGATGGAAAGAGTTGCGTTGAGTTACTTTTTCTGTCTTTTTGCTTTCAATATTTTGCCGGAAACAGTGGGGAGGGGTGGGGGGTACAGACCGGTGGTACAGACCGGGCGCATAGCTGACAGATTAGACCGGGAGCAATCCTGACACTGCGCAGGGATGGCAGACGCGAGTACAACCAAGCGTATGCCATGGAAAGCGAGCAGTGTGATGGAAGAGAAGCTACGGTTCATCTTTGAGTATGAGAGAGATGAGCAGACGATGAGCGAGCTGTGCGCCAGCTTCGGGATTGCGCGAGAGACGGGGTATGTGTGGCTGCGGCGCTACCAGGAATCCGGGAGGGCAGCGCAGTTGGCGAATGGTAAACATGCCAACCGCTCTCGCGCGTCGGAGCCGCCAAAGCGCGTTACGGCACCTGAACCTCGATTAGCTCGCCGCGCTCGACCCGCTGGATGAAAGCGATGGCCTGGCGCTCGGCCCAACGGCCGTCGTAGCCGTTGGCTTCGGCGAGGAAGGCGCAATGTCCACCACTCTCGGTCTCGACATAAGTAACGTGCGGATTGCCCAGCAATTTCTCGCGGGTCTCAGGCAGTACGCGGATGAAGGGATCGTCGTTGGCGTGCAGGACCAGCGTCGGCACGGCGATGCGATCGAGCACTTGCGTGGAAGCGGCGCGAGTGTAGTAATCCTGAGCGTCCAGAAATCCGAAGTGGCGCGCGGTGATCTGATCGTCGAAGTCGCGCAAGCTGCGGACTCCGCGCAAATGGCCAAGTTCGAAATGCCCGGGAAAGAGCGCGGCCTTGCGCTGCAGACGCCGGCGCAAGCTCCACAGGAATTTCATTTCGTACAGGCGATTGGCGGGATCGTGCAGCGCGTCGGCGGAAGCGGCAAGGTCCATCGCGGGAGAAATGCCGACCGCAGCCTTGATCTGCGGGGGCGTTGCCTTACCCCACTCGCCCAGCAACTTCAGCACCATGTTGCCGCCCATGGAGAAGCCCGCCAAAGCCAGCCTTTGCAGGCCGTCGCGCTCGATCAGCGTTTTCGCGACTGCGCCGACATCGCTCGACATTCCCGAGTTGTAGAGCGTCGGTCCAAGCTGCTCAGTGCCGCCGCAACTGCGCACGTTCATGCGGACGACGTTCATGCCTGCGCGCCATGCCTTGCTTCCGGTGCCGATCACGTATCCCGATTCGCTCGATCCCTCGAGCCCATGCACGATAATCAGGGTCGTCGCCTGCAAGCGACCCGGCTGCCAATGGCAATGGCACAGGACCCGAACGCCGTCTTCCACCTCAAAGAGGCGTTCTTCCGCCGGCGGCAACTGGTTGCGGCGGGGCAGGAAGTTGCCCGCGAGGGTCTGAGCGTGTCCGTTGAGGAACATTCTTCGCGGACGGAACGGCTCGCCGAAAAAATCGTGCGCCGCGGTTGTCTCCGCCGCGCGATGCGGAAGCGCAGCTCGTCCGGCAAGGCTTTGTGCACGGGCCTCGTCGAGAAAGTTGGTGCGGTCGCGCTGCATCTATAATGGTTGTATCACCCTCTCGCTGGAGATGGGAATGCCGCGCGAGGGCGCGGGCAAGGTCTTGGAGGAAGTGTGCCGATTTTCGAATACCGTTGCGAAGAATGTGGACACAAATTTGAAGCCATACTCTTCGGCGAGCAGAAGCCGGAATGTCCGAAGTGTCATACTGCGAAGCTGGAACAGCAGCTCTCGACATTTGCGGTCAGCAAGAGCAGTCATGCCGCGCCGGCCGCGGGTTGCGGACAGTCGAATTGCTGCATGACGAACGGCGGCTGCTCGGTTAATTAGCGCTCCGGCGCGCGGTTCGGCGCTGTTATTCCGGCGTTGTCAAGTTTGGAGCGCGTCGGGCTCGACCGCGATGAATGTTATAATTTTTGTCTGCGCGTGGTGGGTGTAGTTCAGTGGTAGAACTCCGGACTGTGGCTCCGGCTGTCGAGGGTTCGAATCCCTCCACCCACCCCAAAACCTCACCTCAATCCTTCAGTTCGACTCCTGTTTGTAGGCTCTCGACTCGCGCTATCATTCCAACATGGCACACCAACACTCGCCGCGATTTCTGGAAGTGGTGAACGACGCCAGGAAACGTATCCGTGAAGTCACGCTAGAAGATGTGAAAGCAAAGCTCGACCGCAAGGAGAAGTTCCTTCTCATCGATGTGCGCGAAGACAACGAGTGGAACAAGGATCATTTGCCGAACGCCATCCATCTCGGCAAGGGAATCATCGAGCGGGACATCGAGCAGCAGGTGCCTGATCCGGGCGCACCAATGGTCTTGTATTGTGGCGGAGGATTCCGCTCAGCGCTGGCGGCGGACAAGCTGCAACAAATGGGATACACGAACGTGCTTTCCATGGACGGCGGTATTCGAGGCTGGCGAGAGAAGGGTTATCCGCTCACTACGGAGTGAGATCGCGCCAGTTCTAGCCATTCATTGCCAAACGAATCATCGTCATGGGTCTTGGAGCGGCGACTAGTGTCCGCAACAGGTTGCCTCTCTGTTGCCACCAGCCATGGAAGATTGCACCATCAATGTGACAAACTTCCAACTCATGCCAGAATGGTGGAGCTGAATCCGTCTCCTCTGCCATCGAGGTTACCGCGCTTTCGAGCAGAGTAACTGTCACCGACCGTGTGTCCTGCCGGAGCCCTTCATGCAAGGCCTTGAGCGCGCTTTCCTTCGCGCTCCAAAGTAACGTTAGGACCCGGGACCGCTCCGCCCCGTAAGCTTGCGCAATCAATGCTTGCTCCTCGGCAGTGAAATAGTCGGCGACGAAGGCGTCGCTCCGTGGCTCTATGAGTTCCAGATCGCAGCCGAGCGCGGCACCAAACGGAGCGATTGCACAGAGCGCCGTACCATTGCTGTGGCTGAGTGAAAGGCTCACCGGTGCTGGCCGGCCCGCAACAAAGGCCTCTGGAACGCCGGAAGGTGCTGGGCGTATCTCGATGTCTGACAGAGATTGAAGATCACCAGGAATGCTCAGGTAAGCCGACAAGGCACGCTTCGCGGTCCAGCGTCCGAGCTGCCAGTCGCCTCGGCGCTTGGGGACGCGCAGTGCAGTGAGACACGCTACTTCGCTGGCGCTAAGCCAATCCAGATTAGGCGGTAGATTCGCTTCGGTCTGTTCCAGCCAATGCACCTTCATAAGCGGCCGTCACAATCGACTTGCATCCCTCACGCCAGGACCGCATGCTGCGATATCGCGTCCTGTAGCGCCTTCAACGGTTCCGCATCCACGCTGTTCGGGAGTGCCACCGTCTTGTACGCACTGAGCCGGATGCAACAGTTGCCCGTCGCATCCACGACTTCGGCATCGAAGCTTTGCTGCTCGGGATGCGGGGTGACCACGGCATAGAACCTGGCGGTCCCCACCTCCGGCACGCGCCACACGCGCACCTCACGAACATACAGCGGCAAGCCCATCTGGCCTTGCTCGCTCAACTGCCAGAGACCCGCAGTTTGGAAGCACAACTCGATCAGTCGCGGTCCCATGACCGTCGGCAAAGTAGCCGGTTCATGATTGCCGGGCAAGCCTGCAGCCATCTGGCCAACCATGCGGTCTCCATCACGCCACGCCCGCTCCACCACCTGGTAGGCCGGTCCATGGAAGTAGACGCGATAGATATCGGCGGCTTCGATACTGGCCCCGTTCGCAGCAGCAGGTATGCCCACGGTTGGCGCTTCGGACACCTGTTGTGTCAGCCGCACGCGCCCCGTGAAGTGCGTGGTCACTTGTGGTTCTGGTTGATTCGGAAGTGACCTGGATCCTGTCAGCCGCAGATCCGCGACTACGTCTTTACCCTGAGGATGAAACACGCCCTGGATGGTTACTGCGCGAGGCTGGTTGCGGTAGAACTTGAACGGCGCCAGGAAATTTACCTCTTCCACTGCACTAACATGCCAGCCGGGAAGCAGATATTGGGCGGCTTCAGCAAACGCCTCGATGCCCATGACCCCTGGAAGTACGGGCGTGCCGTCGATCCTGTGGTCGTACAGGAAGGGTTGGATGGTGGGATCCAACGTTGTTTCAACGACAAGGCCGCTGTAAACGCCCATTCCCGTGATCGCGCCGATCATCGGGCCTAGCACGGGTAAGCGCTGACTCGAGGCTTCCAGCGCGTTCGTATCGAACCCGCCGGTTGCGTCCCACTCGCTCAGCAAAACGCCAAGACGCTGTCCGGCGACGTTTTCGCCGCGCGTGCCTCCTGAGGTGAGTTCGCGCCGAATCCACGGAATGCCTGCTTCGGGCGGCAACATGTCGATGCCTGCCAGTTCCATCATCTTCGGGATGGAGCCGCGAGTCGCCATGCCGATTCCGCCCCATGCCGACCAGTCAATGACAATGCCCCGGGTTTGCGGCCGCGTCGTGCGGAAGCTCGACGTGATCTTGCACAGCAGGTCGTTAGCGGCACTATAATCCGCCTGGCCAGCGTTGCCGAAGCGACCGGCAACCGAACTGAACGCGACCGTCGCGCCGAGAGGCATATCGCCGATGGCTTGCAAAAGGTTGAACCAGCCGTCGCTCTTGACGTCAAAGACGAGATTGAATTCACGAGGGTCCTTGTCCGGCAAGAAGTGACTGCGCTCGACTCCTGCAGCGTGCAGCAATACGTCAATACGGCCGCTGCGCTCGCGTACCTTTTTGATGACAGCAGCTACACCGTCTCCATCCGTGAGGTTGACGCTGAAGTAGTGCGCCGTGCCTCCGGCAGCGCGCACGGCGTTGATTGCACTCTGCGCCGCTTGCGCCCGCTCCAGAGCAGCCAGTTCCTTCTCCACCAGGGCAGGAGAGGCCCTCTCGCCGCGTGCCTGGATGCGCGCGAACAGATCGCGCTTGAGGCCGTCTTTGTCATTGACGAAGCGTTTGAGGTCGGGATTGTTCGGGTCGGGTTCCGCTACCAGATCAAGGAGGTAAAACGTTCCTCCGGAAGCGGCCGCGAGATCAGCAGTGATGGCCGAGACGATACTCCCGGCTGCGCCGGTGATCAGAAATACGCTGTTTTGATCCAGCGTTAGTCCGGGCTGGCCGTCGGTTGCGGACTGCTCTTCCAAACCAACGGTCCAACGTGGCCCTCCCTTGTAGCCAATCTCAACTGCGCCCGGATCGCGCAGGGTTTCCTCGATGAGAAGTTCGGCAACTTTCGACGCCTTGCAATCGGCTTCGAAATCAACCGCCTTGACCAGGACGTCTGCGCGCTCGCGTTTATACGTCTTGGTGAAGCCAACTACCGCGCCGCCCAGGGGCGCGACTGCTCCGGCTTCGTCATAGCCATGTTGACCGCCAAGCCGTGTGGCTGAAACCAGGAACGTGCCCGGCGCTGCAATCTGCTCGTAAAGAGCTCTCATCGTTGTGTAAAGCGATTTGATGCGTATCTGTAACGCTTCATGCCATGCAGGCAAATCCATCTTGGTGATGGGACCTTCGTAGTCCAGCGCTGAAAGCCAATAGACTCCTTGCACCGGCCCGACGGCCAGCCAGTCCTTGAGAACGCCGACCAAGGCGTCTGGATCGCGGGCGTCCTCGATCCGAAGGACTTCCACACCTTTTGTCCGTAGCTGCTGCGCCAACTCGTTCGCAACTCCGCCTTCATCGGGCATCATTACTACGCGGCAACTCGGACCGAGCTTCACTGCGGTCGCTTTGCACAGATAGAGCGGTGGACGCAGGGCGGGTACGGGTAAGCGACGCGGGATGCGGTCCGCCGCGTCGAAGCTCGCGACTGGCGGGCGCGCGCTCGCGGTCACCGACGGAGCAGATGTTGCAGCAGTTGCTGCGGGCACATTGACTGCCCGCTGTTTGTCTTTCGCAAATTGGATTACATGGGCCAAAGTTGGGAAGTCACGCAGCTTCAGGTTTTCATCGCGCGGAATGTTGTATGCAGCCCTTATGGCCGCAAACATCTCCGCCTGCTTGACGGTGTCAACACCGAGATCGGCTTCCAGGTCGAGGTCGAGGTCGAGCATGTCCACGGGGTAGCCGGTTTTCTCGGCTACGATCTCCAGAACTTTGTCTTTGATGGACTCGTCTGTTATCGCTGCAGCTGTTACGGTAGGCGGCCCGGGAACGTTCGGTTCAACGGTGGTGGGCGATGCCGGGGCTGCGCCAGCAAGATCGGGCCGCTTCTCGTACACGAACCGGATCACGTGCGCCAGAGTCGGATAATCGCGTAGCTTGCGGTTCTCATCGCGAGGAATGTTGTAAATCTCACGGATGGCGGCGAACATCTCCGCCTGCTTGACCGTGTCAACACCAAGGTCGGCTTCCAGATCGAGATCCACATCCAGCATGTCTTTTGGGTAGCCAGTCTTCTCGACCATCAGTTCGAGGATGCGGTCCTTCACCGAATCGTCAGCGCCGGTTTGCGCAGTAGCCACCACCGTGGTTGTTGGCGTCGGGTGGGTCACTACAGTAGCCGAAGTCGCCGTGGGTACCTCGGCCGTCTCTGGCGACGTAGGAGTCCCACCGGCCAAATCGGGCCGCTTCTCGTAAACAAAACGGATCACATGCGCCAACGTCGGGTAGTCCCGCAGCTTGCGGTTCTCATCGCGGGGAATGCTGTAAATCTCCCGAATGGCCGCGAACATCTCTGCTTGCTTGACCGTGTCAACACCGAGATCGGCTTCCAGATCCAGGTCAATATCGAGCATGTCTTGCGGGTAGCCCGTCTTCTCCACCATCAGCTCGAGGATGCGCTCCTTCACGGAATCGCCTGCGCCGTCAGCCGGAGATGCCACCGCTGGCGCGGGCGGGGTTGGTTGGGTCGTGACCGGAGCCGGTGCTGCTGTTGGTATCTCGGCCGATTTCGGCGGCGGTACCGCGCCGGCCAAGTCCGGCCACTTCTCGTAGACGAAGCGAATCACGTGCGCCAGAGTTGGATAATCGCGCAGCTTGCGGTTCTCGTCGCGAGGAATGCTGTAGATCTCACGAATCGCCGCGAACATCTCCGCCTGTTTGACCGTGTCAACCCCGAGGTCGGCTTCCAAGTCAAGATCAACGTCCAGCATGTCTTGCGGGTAGCCGGTCTTCTCCACCATCAGGGCGAGGATGCGGTCCTTCACCGCATCACCGGTCACCTCGGTTCTTGGCGGGGTTGAAGGTTTCGGCGCGGCGACACTCACCGCCACGCCTGGTTTGACAACTTCGACCGCCGAGGCAGCCACGGACGGCTGCGGCTTGGCCACCGGTGCGACAGGCGGCTGGGGCGTGGCAGTGGTCACCGAAGCCGGTTTCTTATCCACAACCGGCGGCGGCGTTGCCTGGGCAGCCGGAGGTTGTACGGCCGCTACTCGGGGAACCTTAGCGGCATCCTCCATCCTCGCTGCCATTCCTTGGTCTCGCACGCGCAGCGTACGATGGACCACTTCCAGTTCGGCGCCCGGACGGCCCGCCATCCGGCCCATCCAAGCGCTCCACACAGACTGATCGGCAATCCGATAGGCATAGCCCAGAGCGTTCGGCTTTGGACGGACACCGTCCTTCGTCGGCACCCAACGGAGCAAGATCATGCTGATCTGTGAACCAAATCCCGCGCCCAGAGTGCAAGGCATATTGGACGGGATAAGCGCCGCCCTTGGACAAGTTCAAGGGGCCCAACTCGGGATCGACTTCCTTGAAGTTGGCGACCGGCGGCACCAATCCGGTTTCCAGGGTCTTCACCGCGAGAACATCTTCGATGCCGGTGCCCATGGCGTGGCCAGTCATGCCTTTGGTATTGGCGATCACAATTTGGTCCGCGCGGTCGCCGAAGACGCGACGCAATGCATGGATTTCCGCAGACGCACTGCCGCCACGCGCTGGCGTGTAGGTTTCGTGGGAGACGAAAACCATTTGCGGCGCTATTTCGTTGCGTATAATGCCACTGCGCGTTTCGACTTGGGTCACCAGGTCCTCCATCACCTGGCCGATGTGCTGGACATCGAGCCGAGTGCCATGAAACGCGCTATTGGCTGTTACCGTGCCCAGCACTTCGCATATAGGCCGGATTCCGCGTTCGCGGGCCGCCTCCAGGCTCTCGACTACCAGCGCCGCGGCGCCCATGCCCATAATCATGCCGTGCCGGCGGCGGTCGAAGGGAATAGCGGCGTCTTCGATCTTTTCATCGGTGGCTGACGTTCCGCTGGCCAGAAAGCCGGCGCCCATCCAGCCGATCAGATGGTCCGAAGTGACATCGTCGGCTGAGATGACGATCACGCGGCGGCAACGTCCGGCGCGGATCCAGTCCTGCGCCAACGCAACGGCTTGGGCGGTAGTCGCGCAGGCGGAGTTGATCTGCGTATTAGGACCGCGAGCGCCGATGAGTTCGGCGAATTGCGAATGTCCCATCGCCAAAACTCTGAGTAGGAAGCGCCGGTCGAAGACGTAGGGATCCTTCTCGAGGGCACTGCGCAACTCCTGGATGCGCCGGTCTAGTTCTTCCTCAAGATCGGAATGACCGTTGCCGGCCGCGCGGAGGCGCAAGGCTTCCAGCATAGCCAACTGCTCGCGGCGGGTATGGTCCTCGTAATAGCTCGACATTATGTCGGCGAAGGAGTCACAGCCGGGAAAGGCAGAGCCGAAGATCACGCCAGTATCGTCACGCATGGCATCTGGCAATCCCCACCGATCCGGCAACTGTGTTCCTTTGGTGGTGGTTTTATAACGCATGACCAGCGGGATGCCTGCGTCACGCAGTGCGTCGATTCCGGCGCCGATGGCCAGGCGAGTAACGCGGTCGAAGGCGGCCAGGTGATCGGTAGGAACGCCGTATTCACTTTCCAGATCGAAGGCACCCCCGCGACCCGCCAGCTTAATAACATCCGCTACATCGGTGATGGACTCAAATGTGGGCTCTCCCTGGCCGCTCTTGACCAAGCGTCTGATGCGCTTCTCGACCATGGCGTGGCGCAACTCCATAGGGATCGCACTGATGAACTGATCGCCGCGCAAGATGCGTTCGACATTGCCATCGTCGAAGATGCGCTCGGTTCCAGGCAGGCCCAGTGATGCTCCGGTGATCGACACCGGGGTGTCGGTCGAAGCAGGCTTTTCACCGTGGCTAATTTGCCAGCCACCCCGCTCGAGAGCGTCGGCAAACAAACGCCCCAGGTCGTTATATGCGTTACCGTTCGACGGGCTTACCGGCGGCGTGAAGGACGGAGCAGTTGCCGCCTGCGGCTCTGGTTTGGTATCGATCGCCGGTGCAAGAATCGCGGATTGCGAGACTGCGGGTTTCGCCGGAACCTCAACCGCCGCTTCTGCCCGTCCCCGGCCAAGTCCCGCGGCATACAGTCCGCACAGCGCCTGGTTAAAGGACGGAATATCGCCGACTTTGGGATGGTTCGTGAACAGCGAGACAACGTCGCCACGATCGCCGAGCACTTCCTCGGCAAATCCTTGCAACGCTTTCTTGGGTCCAACCTCTACGAAGACACGCGCGCCGGCGTCGTACAGCGTTTGCAGGCCTTTTACAAATTGCACTGGCGAGGCGACCTGCTGCGCTAGAAGATCCAGCATCTGCGGAACAACATCAGGTCCCATGGGATAAAACTCACCGTTTACATTGGCAACGACCGGCACTTGCGGCGGTTGTATATGGAGGTGCGACAGCATCTCATGCAGCGGTCCGCTGGCGGGAGCAACGATCGACGTGTGAAAGGCGTGGCTGACCGGCAACGGCCTTACGTCGTAGCCAGCTTGCAGGAATATTTCCATCGCTTTTTCGACGCCTTCACTGGCGCCGCCGATAACCGATTGTTGCGCACTGTTTATGTTGGCGATGACCACGTAGTCCTTGATGGTCTTCAGGATTCGCTCGACCTCCGCCAGGGGCGCAAAGACAGCCGCCATCTTTCCGGTATCTTTCACAGCTACCCGCGCCATACCGCGGCCGCGGGCACTCACTGCCTCCAGCGCTTCCTCGAAGGTGAGTGAGCCGGAGGCAACCAGCGCTCCGTATTCGCCCAGGCTATGTCCCATGGTCATATCGGGGCGGATGCCGTAGGCGTCAAGCAACCGGGTCAGTGCCAGGTCGATGGTGAGCACAGTGGGCTGAGTAATCTCCGTCTGGCGTAAATCCTCTTCAGCTTTCGCGACGGCGTCCGCGTTGTTTGGATCAACGAAGATGAACTCGCTGAGCGGCTTGCCCAGCAGCGGGGTCATGATTCGGTCCGCCTCAGCAAAGAGTTCGGCCACAATTGGTTCGGCGGCGCGGAGTGGCTCAATCATGTTGACGTACTGCGAGCCTTGGCCGGTATATAGGAACGCAACCTTCGGAGCGGGACCGCGTCCGCGAAAGATTCCTTGTGGCCGCAGAGCCTTCCAGATTGGGGCCTGATTGGCTCTTAGCGCCTTCAGCGCTTTCGCCGATTTGTCGGCCAGGTCGGCTGCGTCGGCGTAATCAATCACCAGTCGTTCAGGCGCTCGCAGGTCCGATTCCGCTGGGGCGGCAGGGGCTGGTGCGCGACCCACCAGGGCATCTTTTTGAACTGCAAGCAGACGCTCGATGAGTGCCGCATCTGAGGTGGCGCCGATTACCAGCGCGCCACGTAGCGGGGCTTTATAGGAGACCGCCGCAGGTGCGGGAGGAGCAGTTGTCACGCTGACACTATTCTCGGATACAACCTGCGGTCGTGCAGTGACCGCTACCGACCGCTTGCCATTTCCGTTGAGCTTCCCGGGAATGTATTCCTCGAGCACGGCGTGGAAGTTGGTGCCGCCGAAACCAAAGGCACTCACGCCGGCGCGCCGCATGGCATCCGCTGGGACCGTCCACGGCTTCAATTCTGCGTTGACGTAAAGCGGGGAGTGCGCAAAGTCGATGTCGGGGCTGGGGTGCTCGCAATGCAGGCTGGGGGGCAGTACCTTGTTGTGAAGCGCCAATGCAGTTTTCAGGATTCCGGCGGCGCCAGCAGCGCCCTTCAGGTGTCCAAAGTTCGATTTGACCGAGCCGAGAGCAATTGATCCCGTGGGAAGATGGAAACTACTGAGCACGTCAACCATGCTTTGCGCTTCCACCAGATCGCCGACCCGGGTTGATGTGCCGTGACCTTCAAACAGAGTGGCCGTGGCAGGCGACAAGCCGGCATTGTCCCAGCCGCGCTGGATGCACAGTCTCTGGCCGAGGGGATTGGGCGCCGTAATGCCCTTTCCCTTGCCATCGCTCGATCCGCCCATGCCGCGCAGCACGGCGTAAATCTTGTCGCCGTCCCGCTCGGCATCGGCCAATCGCTTCAGCAGGAAGATCGCTGCACCTTCGCCCATCACAAAGCCATCGGCGCCCTGGGCATAAGGCCGAGTACCGGTCGCAGAAAGCGCACCAATCTTGCAGAACTTGACGAAAGTCGGAGCACCCATGTTGCGGTCTACGCCTCCGGTGACAACCACGTCATAATTGTTCTGGATAAGACCTTCTACCGCTGAGCTGATGGCTGCCATCGCCGACGCACAGGCCGCATCACACACGTAATTCGGCCCGTGAAAATTGAAGATGTTGGCAATGCGTCCGGCAATGCAGTTGGACAATTCGCCAGGCATGCTGTCTTCCGTAATTTGTGGCAGAAGATGGCCCATCCGGTCGTGCAGCTCGCGAGTGATACTTTTCCTTGCCGCCACCGGCAGGGCGGCGAAGCTGGCGCTTTCGGCCAGTTCGTGGGCATATTCCGGAAAAAACACTCGCAACGAGGTGCGGTAATGCATCTCCCCTGCCATCGCGTTACCGAGGATTACTGCGGTGCGATCGGGATCGAACGGCCGTTTGGGGTAGCCATAGTCCTCCAAAGCCTCCCGAGTGCAGGCGATGGCCCATTTCTGTGTACCGTCCATTCCTTCGACCACGCGCGGTGGAATCGGCAGGCGCCACTTCATCGGGTCCCACACGTGCTCGCGTACCCAGCCGCCGATTTTCGAGTAAGTCTTGTCCGGCGCGCTCGGATCGGGATCGTAATAAAATGCTGCATCCCAACGGTCAGGCGTAACTTCACTGATGCTGTAGCGACTGTTCTTCACGTTCTCCCAGAAGGCAGGCACGTTCGGGGCATCGGGCAGGACGGCTCCCACCCCCACAATTGCTATTGCACGATGGGCAGTGTTTTCCATGATGAGTTCCTATTTCCCTGGGACCTGGCATCCAGCATCGGTGAGATAGCTGGATGCCGGTCTTTATCTCGCGGCCCCTACGAGGGCAGGTTCTTCTTCGCGTTTGGCAACGCGGTTGTAGAGGACATCGGCTATGTAATCCATGTCCGAAATCAAACCGGCTTGAGCGCGGTGGATCGCGGGCAATCTCAAAGCCGCTTCGAAGGCGTCCATTTCTGAATCGTTTACGCCGCCGGCTCCACAGACCCAGCGCATGCCTTCCTCCGTTACCTTCAGCGCGGCCTCGCGCGCAAAGACGCGGCTCAGAGCCGCCAACGCGGTCGCATCGAAGCGATCATTGGCTTTCTCGTTCAGCCGGCCTTCGGACACAAGTGCCGCGCGGCGCGACAGGCTGCCTGCGCATTCGGCATAGGCGATCAACTCACCCAGGCGTAGCAGGATGTGTTGATAGCGGGTCAAGCGCGCGGCACGGGCCTTCTCCATCACCTCGGCCAGTGCGTGCGCGGCCAAGGCGGCGACGTCGGCGCCCACGTTCGGATGTTGGGCGTGCAACGCTTCGAGCTCCCGCGCCTGGTCGTGGTAATACTGACCGCGTGTCTTCAGGTGAAGTTGCCAACGATCGCGGCTGATGGTCATCTCCATGATTTCGGAGGTTCCTTCGTAAATCCTGGTGATGCGAACGTCACGGCTGATTTTTTCGACCATGTATTCGTGGGTGTAGCCGTAGCCTCCCAGCGCCTGAATGCTGGCGTCCGCGGCCAGATCGCCGGCTTCTGTCGCCATGTACTTGGCGATGGCGCCTTCCGTGTTTAAGCTTCCTTCCGTACCGGCGTCGATGCGCTGCGCAGTTTCCTCAATGTAGGACCGCGCTGCTTCCAGGCGGACCACGTTCGGAACAATCAACTTGTGGGTGTATCCCTGTTTCTCGGAGAGCGGCGTGCCACCCTGGATGCGCTTCGCGGAATAAGGAATTGCGCGATCCAGTGCCGACCAGCCTGCGCCTAAACCGAAGGCCGCGACCATCACTCGCGTGTAGCCGAAGACCATCTGGGCCTGCACCAAGCCCTGTCCTTCGACGCCGCCGACGAGCCGGTCGGCGTCAACATACACGTCGTTCAGGGCCAACGCGGCTGTGTTGCTCAGACGAATGCCGTGCTTGTCCTCGGGCTCGTCGTGAGCAAAGCCCTTCGTGCCTGCGTCGACGATGAACCAGCTTGGCCCTGCGGGCGTGTTGGCCAGGATGGTGCAGTGGTCGGCGATGCCGCCGTTGCTGATCCATTGTTTGCTGCCATTGATCCTGTAGCCGACGATCTTGCCGTCCTTTTCAACGCGATCGGCGGTTGTCTTCAGCGCGCCCAGGTCGCTGCCGGCTTCCGGCTCCGTTGCTCCGTAGGCAAAGAGGACGCCCTCGTCAGCGATCTTCCCCAACCATTTCTTCTTTTGTTCAGGAGTGGCGCCGAAGGTTATCGGATCGCTGCCCAGGAAAGTAGCGAACAGGGAAGTGGCGACGCCCAGATCGATGCGCGCCATCTGTTCGCAGATGAGATAGACATCGAAGGTACTGCCGCCCATGCCGCCGTACTCTTCCGGAATGAACAGGAGCTGGATGCCCAGCTTGTCCGGGCTGCTCATGTGCTTGACGATCTCTACCGGGCACTCGTCGCGTTCATCCAACGCGATCAGCTCTTCGTCGGGCAGACGCTTCCTGGCGAAGTCGCGCAGCGATTTCAGACTCAGTTGCAAAGTTTTCTTAGTGATCATTGCCGAAAAACCTTTCCTGGTGATTAGACCGATACCGATTTAGTTTCCCGAACCTTGCTCGTCAGCTCGGGCAGGAACTCGAGAATGTCGGCCACGATTCCCACGTCGGCGACCTGGAAGAATGGGGCCTTCGGATTCTTGTTGATGGCGACAATGAAGGGATTGCCCTTGATTCCTGCCAGGTGCTGGAACGAACCGCTGATGCCGCATGCCATGTAGACCTTCGGCTTGACGGTCTGACCGGACGAACCAACCTGGCGGGATTTCGGCAGCCACTTGGCGTCAACTACAGGCCGGGAGCAGCTTACGGCCGCGCCAAGGGCATCGGCGAGCTCTTCGGCGATGGCGATGTTGTCCTTCTCCTGGATGCCACGCCCGACGGAAACCAGAATCGCATGCTTGGTGATGTCCACATCACCCGCCTCAGCCACCACTGTTTCCAGATAGCGGCGTCCCGCAGTCAAAGCACCGACTTCCCCTGACTTGTCGACGATCTTGCCGTTGAGGGAAGAGCCTTCCAGCGGCTTGAATGCGCCCGGGCGAAGATTGAGGACCGCTCCCGCTGAAGTATCGCAACGCACATGCGCGCTTACCTGTCCTCCGAACTCCTGGCGAACGAGTTTGAGCGAGGTTCCGTCGGTTCCTTCGATGGCCAGCACGTCGGAAACAAAAGCTGAATTCAGAGTGACCGAAAGACCCGGCGACAGATCGATTCCGAAATGAGAGTGAGAGACGAGCACGATATTGTCGCGCGGGATGATGTTCACCAGGGCTTTGCGGATCAGTTCGGCATTGGGGTAAGCAATGGCCTGGTTGGCGACCTTCCAGATCTCGGTGTACGAAGAACGCAAGCTCTCGCAGACGGCATCAAGCTCTGGGCCCCAACCGGCAACAATCGCGGTCGGTAATGCGGTAGCGTCAATCTTCTTTGCGGCGGCTGCCAGCTCGGCGGCCGAGTCATCAACCGCGCCGCCCTTGTGTGCGATGTAGGCGAAGATGCGAGCCATTAGTTCAACCCTCCTTTGGCTTTCATCAATTCCATGAGTTTGTCGATGATTTCTTCCCGGCTGCCCTGGAGAATCTCGGCGCCCTTGCCCAACGCGGGCACGAAGTAATCCGTCCGTTTGACCTTCGCTCCGGTTTCCCCTACCGTGGCTGCGTCAACACCCAGGTCCGACGCGCCGAAGGTCGGGATCTCCACCGAAGCCACCTGCCGTATGCCTCGCATACCGACATAACGCGGCTCGTTGATACCGGTTTGAATCGAGAGCACACAGGGAAGATCGATCTCGTTCATCTCCTTATTGCCGCCTTCGATCTCCCTGCTGACTTTCAGCTTGCCGCCGTCGAGCACGGCGATGGAACTCACCAGAGATGCGAACGGATAATCGAGTAAGGCTGCCAGCATTCCGCCCACCTGAGCGCCACCGTCTTCGGCCTGGATCCCGGTCAGGATCAGGTCGTAATGGTTCTTCTGCACAAAGGCTTTCAGGATTGTCGCGATGCCGCGCCCGTCCGATCCGTTAAAGGCCTCGTCCGATATCAGGACGCCTTGGTTAGCGCCCATGGCCATCTCCCGGCGCAGCACTTCCTCATCCTCGTCACTGCCGACGGTGACGACAGTGACTTTGCCACCGTCCCGGGCAGCGATCTGAAGGGCCTCTTCAACTGCGTAGTTGTCCGGTTCATTCACCGAGTAGACCAAGTCGTCGCGTTCGATATCGTTACCGGCACTGTTGAGTTGAATCTCATTTTCCGAAGTGTCGGGCACTCTTCTTACACAAACTAGAATTTCCACCTTCACCCTCCCGAATTTCTATTGTTCCGATCTTCACGTCCGGCGGTTTCGATCAAACGATCAGGCATGGGCCAGATCGGCAGACTGTTCTGCGTTCCCCATCGCCGTTGGCGCAATGCGCGCGACGTGCTTGTCCACCAGTTCCGTCAAGTCGATGGCCGTCATCTTTCCTTCCATGCCTGCCACCTTGATTGCATCTTCCATATTGACCATGCAGAACGGACAGGCGGTCACGATCACATTGGCCCCGGCTTCGGCCGCCATCTGGACTCGCTTCACACCCATCCGCTGCTCTTCTTTCGGCTCGTAGAACAACATCAGCCCGCCACCGCCGCAGCAGAATGACCGGTCCCGGCTGCGGCTCATCTCAACTCGCTTCAGACCGGGAATCGCATCGAGCACCTCGCGGGGATCGTCGTAAATCTGGTTGTGCCGGCCCAGATAGCACGGGTCGTGGTAGGCGTACAGGTTGTCCGCGTTTTCTACTGGATTGAGTTTCAGGTTCCCGGTTCTTACTTCGCGGGCGATTACCTGGCTGATGTGCTCCACCGGCGGCACATCTTTATAGTCGTGTTTCAGCGCGTTGTAAGCGTGCGGGTCGGATGTGACGATACGCTGGACCGCGGAGGCCTTGATGGCCTCCACGTTGTGGTCGCGCAAGGCCATGAAAAGCGTCTCTTCGCCAAACCGCCGAACTTCATGACCGCTGTCCTTCTCCGCCGCGCCCAGGATTCCAAAATTCTCTCCGGTCGCGTCGAGAATCCTCGCCGTCGCCCTTCCAATGGCTTGAATTCGGTCGTCGTAGGACGTAATACTGTCGACGAAATACAACGTGTCGGCGGTCTTGGCGCCGTTCAGCAACTTGACGTCACAGGTTTGCTGGAACTCTTTGACTTTTGCCCAGTCGGCCTTTTTCTTTTCCATCTTGCCGTAGGGGTTGCCACGGCTCTCGAGGGCTTTCAACGCCTTCTGGATAGACTTGGGGACATTTCCGTCATCGACCAAGCCCCGCCGCAGGTCAACAATCTTGTCGATGTACTCAACCAGCAGCGGACACTCTTCTTCACAAGCTCCGCACGTAGTGCAGGACCAGACTTCATCTTCTGAATAAATGCCGCCAATCAACGGCACGCCGTTGCCCGCAGGGCCAAACATGGGATAGTGCTGGAAGCTGTAATCTCTTGCCTTGATGGTGATGAATCTTGGCGACAACGGCCTGCTCACGGCGTTGGCTGGACAGTTGTCGGAGCACCGGCCGCAATCGGCGCAAGAGTAGAAGTCCAACATGTGCTTCCACGTGAAGTCTTCGAACGTCTTTACCCCGAAGGATTTCACCTGATCCAGGTTCTCGTCGCTAACGCCCCATCTCACGGGCTTGACCGTTCCCCGGTCCAGTTTGGCGAAGTAAACGTTGAACAGGGACGTTTCCACGTGGAACTGAATCCCAAACGGCCGATAGCAGAGCAGAAAATAGAAGGTCAGCACATCCAGAAGGTAGGCGCCGCGGTGGAGGTTCCAGAGCGCGGCGGGAGAAGCGGAACTAAGAGCACCCTTCAATACCCAGGGCATTGACAGCGCAGCCATGAATTCCACGTGGCCCTGCTGTGCCAGAAAGGCAGCCTTGGTGGCCTCAAAAACGCTTTCGGACAGCATCAGGATGGCGATCAGCGCCAACAGAAAGATCGCGTCAACCTTGTGACCCTTACCGTACTCTGCTGGCACCTCGTATCGGGCCGGCCTGAAGACAATCCGGCGGGTCGCTGCCACGATCATGCAGAGGAAGACAACGGTCGCCGCGTAGTCGGCGATAGCTTGGTAAATAAGGCCAATTCCTCCGGACGTATCCGGCATCGCAAAATTCTCGGAGACGCCGAGAAGCAGCAGAGAGAAGGCACGGGTCGCCAGAATAATGAAGCCGGTAAAGATCAGGATGTGAACGGTCCCGGCAAACCGGTATCGCGGATGCTTCCACTGTCCCAGCCAGAATTGCAAGACTCGTTCCAGCCGAATCAACGGGCGATCGAAACGAAAATCACGTTCGCCGCGAACCAGTGGCGTCAGGCGTATCGCCACAATGTAGGCGAAGCACGCCAGACCCAGCACATTCATGATCAGGAACAGAACTTGACCGGAGATCAGCCAGTATGTCGTTTGAGCCGGTGTTTGGAGGGCTTCCACCATGATGCTCAACATCTCCTGGAAGGCTGCACCTCTCAGGTGTCGGAGGAGGATTACGGTTGGGACTGCGGACCCGGAAACTTATGGCACCTGGAAGGCTAACGCCTCTGTAATTCACATTGTGCTTGGCAGGAGCTTGCTGGTCTGTGAGGAGCGTCGGCGTACCCTGTGAGGGGCATCACATGGACTCGTTCATGACGCACACCCTGGCCGGCGTCAGGCTGTGTTGTCACGAAGACCGGTGCCAAACGTCACAGACCGACTCTGGAAGGCGTGGGAAACTTGAGACAACCCCCAGGACCCCAGGCGATGTTGCCTGAACTCCTTGGAACAGCAGAGGAGAACGGCCATGAATCCAGTCCCCGGAAGCCCTTTCGACAGCATTGAGGACGCTCACGAGTATCTCACGCTGTTGGCCCAGACGATTTTCGAGACGAAGCTTGAAATTGAAGCGGACGTCCAGAGAGAGTCGAGTTCGAATTATCCGCGCCGCACCGAGGCGCTGAAACTTGCCGTCTACACACTGTCCAGGCTTGAGTTCCACATGAGCAGGAGCCGGCGGATCCTCAACGACCTTCGCACGCTGCGGCGTCTGCTCTTCGAAGAACGGACCCTTACCACCCTGACGGCCAGACCAAAGGCAAATGGAAAAGCAAAAGCTGAGACGCTCATGCCAGTTGGCGTCTCACATCCGGGAACCCAGATGTCGGGTCCTGTTGCCAGTGCCTGAGAGGCTTTGCGGCGCTACGCCATCAGAAGAATTTCCTATCGCAGGCTGCTCAGCATCGGCCTTGAGCAGCCTTTTTAGTCGTGTGCAGCCATCGCGGGCGCGATGTCTTCCACATCCACGACGTTGGTCGGATACTTGCCCGTGTAGCAGGCGGTGCAATAAGACGGTTCATCGCTTTCGCCTGCCGCCTTGCGCAAACCCTCCAGCGAAAGATACGCGAGCGAATCGGCTTTGATGTATTCGCGAATTTCGTCTACGGACTTGTTGGCCGCGATCAGCTGGTTCTTCGACGGCGTGTCTACTCCGTAGAAGCACGGCGAAATGGTTGGCGGGCACGAGATACGCATGTGCACTTCTTTAGCTCCAGCGTCGCGCACCATGCGAACGATCTTCTTGCTGGTCGTGCCACGCACGATGGAGTCGTCGATAAGCACGACCCGCTTGCCTTCCAACACATTCCGCACCGGATTGAGCTTCAATTTCACGCCGAAGTCACGCACTCGCTGCTCCGGTTCGATGAATGTGCGGCCCACGTAGTGGTTGCGGATCAACCCAATCTGGATCGGGATTCCGCTCTGTTGCGCAAAGCCCATTGCCGCTGTCATGCCGGAATCGGGCACTGGCACAACGATGTCGGCGTCCACGGGCGATTCGAGCGCGAGCTGCCGACCCATCGCGTCGCGTGTTTGCTGCACGGCACGTCCGAAAACAATGCTGTCCGGACGCGAGAAGTAGACGTGCTCGAAGATGCAATTCGATTGCGGCTGCTGCGCCGAATAGAAGCGCGAGTGAACTCCTTCGGGCCCCACGATGACCAGCTCGCCCGGCTTCACTTCGCGCTCATAGGTCGCGCCAATTAGATCGAAGGCACAGGTCTCGGAGGCGAAAACGATACTGTCGGCTGCATGCGCTGCCTGTCCCGAAATACGGCCCATCACCAGCGGACGGAATCCGCGAGGGTCGCGGGCGGCAAAGATGCGGTCGGGCGTCAGCATGACCAGCGAAAACGCGCCTTCAATGCGGCGCAGTGAATCAGCCATCGCGTCAGCCAGGGTCTGTTCACGGGAACGGGCGATCAGATGCACCACGACTTCCGTGTCGCTGGTGGTCTGAAAGATGGAGCCCTGCTGCTCCAGTTGGGCATGCACTTCGTGCGCATTGGTGATGTTGCCGTTGTGCGCCAGCGCAATCTTGCCCTTGTTGCACTCCACCATAATGGGCTGCGCGTTGAGCAAAGCCGAATCGCCGGTGGTGGAGTAGCGCGTGTGGCCGATAGCCAGCGAGCCCGAAAGGCGCGCCAGGACGTCGCCGGTAAAAAGATCGGCGACCAGCCCCATGCCCTTATGAAGTTCGACGCGCTCACCGTTCGAGGCCGCAATGCCCGCCGATTCCTGGCCGCGATGTTGCAGCGCGTACAGGCTCAGGTAGGCGAGCTTGGAGGCTTCGGAATGGCCGTAGATGGCCACCACGCCACATTCTTCTCGTAGCTTGTCGGAGGGAATCAACATCGCTCACCTGATCAGAGTTTCGACATTCGCAACCATCGGCCCTAGCTCTTTTGCAGCGTCGCAGGAACCAGCCGCTCTTCGGTTTCCACGTGCAAAGCACGTTCCAAGGCGTGGGCCCACGCATCCCGCAACTCGGAGACGCTTGCCGTGGCGGCGGCTCTGCCGTCCACCCGGATTTCTAATTGATCGGGGACCGTACTTCCAATCTGCTCCGCGGAGAGGCCGTATTGCGCCGCTAGTTGTTGGATTCGCGGCACGTTTTGCGGGTCGCAGGAAATCAGCACCCGGCTGGCATCCTCGCCAAACAGCACAAACTCGGGAATTAGCCCGCCGGAGTGAAGCTCTACTCGCGCGCCAACACCCCGCGTCAAATCCACATTCGGCCACTGTGACCGCCAACCCGCCTTCGGTGCAGTCCTTGGCTGACTCCACTATGCCCGAGCCGATCATCTCGATGACGGCCTTCTGCAGAGCGGCCTCTTTCTCCAGCTCCAGCGACGGCGGAAATCCCCAGATTTGGCCCAATATTTCCTTGGCGTATTCGGAAGAGCCGAATTCAGCTTCGACATCGGAAGCATCGCCCGCTTCGGAGCCACGAACAAGTACCAAAGCTTGTCCCGGCCCGCGGAAGTGGGGGCCGACAGCCTTGTGCACGTCTTCCAGGATGCCGACCACGCCGATTACGGGCGTCGGGTAAATCCCTTCCCCAAGGGTCTCGTTGTAGAAGCTGACGTTGCCCCCGGTGATTGGTGTTTCCAGCTCTTCGCAGGCCTTCGTCATGCCGTCGATCGTCTGCGAGAACTGCCACATGATGTGCGGCTTTTCGGGATTGCCGAAGTTCAGGCAATTGGTGGCCGCGATCGGTGTCGCGCCCGTGCAAGCAACGTTGCGCGCGGACTCGGCCACCGCGTGCATAGCGCCGAGCTTGGGGTCGAGGTAGCACCAGCGCCCGTTGCCGTCGAGTGCCATCGCCAGGCCGCGCTCGGTGCCCTTTACCCGGATGACTCCGCCCTCGCCGCCCGGCCCCTCGACGGTGTTGGTCTGCACCATGGAGTCGTACTGCTGAAAGACCCAACGTTTTGAGCAGATGTTCGGGCTGGCCAGCAGCCGCTTGAGCTCGTTTGTGAACTCGGTCTTCTGGCCTAGCGCAACGTTCTCTGGAACCTCACGCGGAACCGGCGGCTCCCACCGCTCCATCGGACGGTGATACAGCGGGGCATCATCGGTAAGCGCTGCGTTGGGAATCTGGGCGACAACTTTGCCGTGCTCCAGCACGCGCATGGTTGGCTGGTTGATGACGCGGCCGATGGTGACGGCATCGAGTCCCCACTTCTGGAAGACACGGAATACTTCGTCCTCGCGGCCTTTCTCGGCAACCAGCAGCATACGTTCCTGCGACTCGCTCAGCATGATCTCGTAGGGAGACATGCGGGTTTCGCGCTGCGGCACCAGGTCGAGCTCGATCTCCAGGCCGACGCCACCGCGGCCGCCCATCTCGCAGGTGGAGCAAGTGAGCCCCGCCGCGCCCATGTCCTGGATGCCCACTACCGCGCCGGTCTGCATGGCTTCAAGGCAGGCCTCCAGCAGCAGCTTCTCCAGAAACGGATCGCCAACCTGCACGTTGGGGCGCTTGGCTTCCGACTCTTCGCTGAACTCCTCGCTCGCCATGGTGGCGCCGTGAATGCCGTCGCGACCTGTCTTGGAACCAACGTAGATCACCGGATTTCCTTCGCCCGCGGCCTTGGCATAGAAGATCTGGTCGCGACGAACCAGGCCCAGCGCGAAAGCGTTCACCAGCGGATTCCCCGAATAGCAACTCTCAAACTTCACCTCGCCGCCGACATTGGGGACGCCGAAACAGTTCCCGTAAGAGGCGACACCGCTGACCACTCCTTCGAGCACAGAATGGTTCTTGTGCAGGGTCGCTTGGTCCAGGCGGGGCTGAGGCGTAATGGGTCCGAAGCGCAAAGAGTCCATGATCGCGAATGGACGCGCGCCCATGGTGAAGATGTCGCGCAGGATGCCGCCAACTCCGGTTGCCGCACCTTGGAATGGCTCGATGAACGACGGATGATTGTGCGATTCGATTTTGAAGGCGCAGGCCCAGCCATCGCCGATATCGATGATCCCGGCATTCTCGCCAGGTCCCTGTACCACGCGGCGGCTGCGTGTTGGCAGGCGCTTAAGATGTACACGCGACGACTTATAAGAGCAGTGCTCGCTCCACATTACGCTGAAGATGCCGAGTTCCGTGAATGTGGGCTCGCGGCCTAGAGCTTTCAAAATGCGGTCGTATTCCTCGGGTGCGATCCCATGATCGCGCAATACTTCTGGAGTGATGATGGGTTCTTTGGCGGTGCTGGGTACGCTTTCAACTGGGTTCATGGCAATCAGGAAGGAAACCCTATTGTCGCACGCACCACCCACTTGGGGAAGGACAGATCGCAGGCCTAGCTACTCATCCTCTTCCTGCCACTGGTATCCGCAAATCAGACACCTCCAGTGGTGGGTTGTCTGGGTTGGAGGCTCGGGAAATGGAATGGCAGCCGACCAGAGAGAGATTTGGCGCGGATTCGCGCTGGCCACTTCGCGAATCTCAAGCGATTCGCACTCTGGACAGCAGGGAACTTCTTCTGTCTCCTCGTCATCTTCTTCCGCAGGTTCGTCAGGTTCGAAGCCCTCGAGGACTTCCAGGGCACGAATCACCTGGCTGTCGGGTACCTGCAGCCGAATACCGCCAAAGGCCGCGCCCATGTGCCAGTTGATGGCATGCGTGTGCTCGTCGCAGAGGAAAGGCGGAGATCCCTTCGGAAGAAAGCTTCCCCTGCGCCAGTTTGGCCTCACCCAAGGTGAAGAACTTCGCGATTGTGACCATTTCTTCGGGCATCGCTGATTCGAGAAGCGTAGGCTAGCTTTCGGCGCGAGTCAATTCCGGCAATCGCACCCGCCGGTTGTGATCGGCAATGGCCTCGACCACCTGCGTCGCCACCGCCAGCGCGCGACGGCCATCTTCCAGGGTGACCTCGGGGCTTGAGCGCTCGCGGACGGCTCGCAGAAAGCTCATCAGTTCGGCCCGCAGCGGTTCCTGCGACTCGACCGCAGGCTTGAAGGGCGTGATCCCCGGAAGCACGTCAGCGACCACACTTGCTGGGTTGAACGGATCCAGGCCGGCAGAATCGGGTGTCAGATCGTCGATCGTCAGCACCAGTACATCCTGGCGCGAATAGTCAATTGAGACATATTGGCGGGGCTGAAAGAACCGCATCTTGCGAACTCTCTCGGTGCTCACCCGGCTGGCCGTGAAGTTGGCCACGCAGCCCGATTCGAACTCCATGCGAACGTTGGCGATGTCGGTTTTCCGCGAGAGGATCGGCAGGCCGACCGCGCGGACCTCTTTCACTGCCGACTTCGCGAACGTCAGCACGATGTCTATGTCGTGGATCATCAGGTCAAGCACCACGTCCACGTCGAGCGAGCGGGGCGTGAAGACGCTGAGCCGGTGCACCTCAAAGAACATGGGCTGCGTCAGCAAGGGGAGCGCCGCTCGCACGGCGGGATTAAAGCGTTCCAGGTGGCCAACCTGCGCGATGCAGCCATAGCGCTCGGCCAGACCGATCATCTCATCGGCTTCGGCCAGCGTAGCTGTGAGCGGCTTCTCAATCAGAACGTCAACTCCCTTCTCCATCAATTGCCGCGCAACATCCAGGTGAGCAGCCAGTGGGGACCGCGACGGAGGTGGCTTGCACGCCAGCCTGGATCAACTCGCCGACCGACTGAAATGCGGCAGTACCAAATTCCTTGGCAACCGATTCGGCTAGCGCGAAGTCGGCATCGACAACGCCCACCAAACGCACATTTTGTGAGGAATCGGACTGCAGGTCGCGATAAACGCGCGCGTGATTGCGTCCGAAAGAACCGACGCCGACGACTCCGACGCGCAGCGCGTCGCTGGTGCCTGGCATATTAGGATTCTCGCCTATCCCCGAGCCATGAGGCAAAAAGCCGCTGACGATGATCGGGCCACTCATCGCTCAGAATGGCCCAGCGATCATGGTCGCGCCACACGCCATCGATCATTAGGTAACGGGGAGAAAAGCCTTCCTTTACGGAAGCCCAATCGGCGGATGAGCGCGCTTGACGCAATATTGGCGGGCTGAATGTTCGCTTCCAGGCGATGAAAACCAAGTTCCCCGAAAGCGTGGTCGAGGACCAGCGACAAACCTTCCGTCATGTTGCCCTGTCGTTCGAATCCGGCGAAGGCATAAAACCCCAGGTAGGCACTCTGCAAAACCCCCATAACGGGCTCGCTCACGTTGATCACTCCTGCCAGATGCAACCGTCGGACTTGCGCCGGACCAGGAAGCCGATCGTACGTCCCGTGCGAACACGCTCCAGGTAGGATTCGTACTCCTCGTGGCTACGCGGAGGAAAAACCCACGGCCGATGCAGGCTTTCGCTCCGCCGCGTGGCTTCGAGAATCTCGCTTTCGCAATCTGCACCGGGCTCCGAGAGAAAGACCCGACGATCCGGGTGAGAATCGGTCAAGTCCTTTGGTGAGTCTTGTTTTCCCATTCTTCTACAGGCGCAGCAGTCGAAGAGTCTTCAGACGCTGTGATGCGGGATGTGACTGACTGGCGTCTCAGCTACGATGCAGATTCCCGCTTCATTGGCCGCTGTTAGCAGCGCCTCCTTGTCCAACAGCAAGCACCGTCCAGCGTCCAGGGCCAGGCAGCTGGCCCCGGCTTGTTTCATGGTCTCGATCGTTTTCAGCCCAACCACAGGCACGTCGAACCGCATGTCCTGGTTTGGCTTGGCAACTTTGACCACCGTAAGCGCGCGGCTCAAGGTGGAAGGCTCTTTGCCCAGCGATGGCGACTTCATGATCTCGCCGGCGCGCAGGATGGTCGCGTCGGTTCCCTCCATCGCCTCGACAGCAATGCAAGCGGCTTCAGCAATGACTACCGTCTGGCCGATGTCGAAGCGTGATAGATGATGCGCCACGGCGCGCCCATAAGTAATGTTGGTTTGCTCGGAGTCGGTCGGCCCGCGTTGGGTGAGCACGCCTTCGCCGGCAAGCATGGGCTCCAGCAGAGCGGTGGAATTCATGAGGGTGATGCCTTCGTCGGCCAACACCTTGCCGACGGCCCCGATCAGCGAGTCGGTATTGCGGGTAGTCAGCGAAAGCAGCAGCTTCGCGAGTCGCCAGTCAGGCTTGATGCTGCTGAATATCTGCTTATGCTTTACCTGACCCGCCATGATGGCGTGCGTCACGCCTTCGCTCTTGAAGGTCTCGATGAGCCGCGATAATTCGCCGAGCGACAGCCAGTGCACCGCTGCCGCACCGTGATGCTCGATCTCCGGAAACGTCTCCTCCTTAATGGCAGCGACGATCACCTGCATGCCCTGTGAGCGCGCGGCATCGAGCACCAGAAGCGGAAACTTGCCGTTGCCGGCGATCAATCCGATTCTCTGGGGAAATTCCGTCATCGCGATGGCCGGGTGCCTGTACTACTTAATGATGCCTCGCTGCGATGTCTCGATGAACCGCACCAGCATCTCGACATCTTCGCCCGGCTCAGCTTCGGAGCGCAGTCTCTCCAGTGCCTGCGAGGTGTTCAGCTTTGACGCCAGCAGAATCTTGAACGCATGGTGCAGCTTCGCGATTCGCTCGGGCGAAAACCCGCGCCGCTGCAGACCGACCTTGTTCAGCATGTAGGCATGCGTATCGCGCTCTGCACTGGTCATGGAGTACGGCAGCACGTCCTGGGTGATGGTCGTTCCGCCGCCAACATAGGAGTGCGCTCCGATGCGGACGAACTGATGTACCGGACAGAGCGCGCCCACCACCGCCCATTCCTCGACCGTGACGTGACCTGCGAGGGTCGCCGCGTTAATCAGCATCACATGATCGCCGATGAAGCAGTCGTGCCCGATGTGCGCATAGGCCATGATGAGCACATGGCTGCCGATGCGGGTCACTCCACCGCCTTTCGTGGTCCCGCGGTTGATGGTGACGCTTTCGCGGATGACGTTGTGGTCGCCGATCTCCAGCCACGTCGCCTCGCCGGCGAAGCTCACGTCCTGCGGATCGATGCCCACTACGGCGAAAGGATAGATCTTGTTGTCGCTGCCCAGCTTGGTGGGACCGTGCAGCACGACGTGCGAAACCAGTTCGCAATCTTCGCCCATCTCCACGCTGGCGCCCACGGTGCAATACGGCCCAACCCTGCAAGACGCCGGTATCTTCGCGGACGGATCGACAATGGCCGTCGGGTGAATGTTCATCTGGATCTTACGAAGACTCGGATGAGGCGGCCTCCGACGGCTTGGCCGAGCGGTTGAGCAAACGGCAGGTGACCACCGCCTCGCAGGCCAGTTTGTCGCCCAGGTAAGCTTTCCCCTGCATGCGGCCGGCGGTCCCGCGCCACGCCAGCACTTCAACCTCAATGCGAAGCTGGTCGCCGGGTCTGACCGGCCTGCGGAAACGCGCCCGCTCGATGCCGGTAAACAGCAGCAGCTTTTCGGCCCGGTCGGGAAACTCGGTCAACAGCAAAACCCCGCCCGCCTGCGCCATGGCTTCCACTACCAGCACGCCGGGCATGATGGGGTGATCGGGGAAATGGCCCACAAAAAACGGCTCGTTGACGCTGACGTTCTTGATCGCCACAATACGTTTGGTGCGCGTGATGTGGACAATGCGGTCGACCAGCAGGAACGGATACCGGTGCGGCAGAATTCGCTGTATTTCCTCAATGTCGAGAGTAAGATTGTCGCCACTGTCGGGCGCTTTCACCATGTCACTCATGAGGGTCTCGTGAAAGTCACGATTATACATTCCGCAGGAGTGGGGCATTCGCATGGCAAAGATCATAGCGATGCGTAAGACGAAGCGTCCCGAATCGCAGCGACAACTTCAGCGAAGTCTTGCGATGGCTGACTGGGCGCGAGCGCGAGATGGTGGCGTGCGTGCGTGAACTCGTGGAACGTGAGTCACCAACCCGTAGCAAACTTGCTTGTGACGAACTGTCCTCGTATCTGGAGGTGCAATTCGAGCGCATCGGTGGACAAGTGAAGATTCATCGCCAGGGAATCGCCGGAGACCACCTGCAAGTGGATTTCAGCGGCGCCGAGAACCGCAAACCGCTGCTGCTGTTAGGACACTTCGACACTGTGTACGACGCGGGAACGCTTGAGTCCATGCCCTGGCGCGAGGAGAATGGACGGCTTTACGGTCCGGGCGTTTTCGACATGAAAAGCGGCATTGCGCAACTGATATTTGCCCTGTCCGCACTGCACGAAATTCGAGGTCTCCTCTCTCGGCCAGTGAAAGTGCTGCTGGTCTCCGACGAAGAAGAAGGCAGCAACAGCTCGCGTGGAATTACCGAAGCTCTGGCCCGGGAATGCGCCGCCGTCCTGGTATGCGAGCCCTCCGGTCCGCGAGGAGCGTTGAAGACCGCTCGCAAGGGGGTTGGATCGTTCACGGTGAAGGTCACCGGCACGGCCGCGCACTCCGGACTTGACTTCGACAAAGGCCACAGTGCAATCCTCGAACTGGCGCACCAGGTCCTGGCTATTTCGCAGCTCACCGATCTGGAGAGAGGCACGACCTTGAATGTCGGGGTCATACATGGCGGCACGCGCAGCAATGTAGTTGCTGCCGAAGCCGTCGCGCAGGTCGATCTCCGCATTGCCCACAAAGGCGACGGCGCAATCATGGAGCGCAAGGTCCGGCAACTGCGTCCCGTAAATGAGAAGTGCACACTGGAGATCGAAGGCGGCATCAATCGGCCTCCACTAGAGCGCACGAAACAAGTAGGCGCATTGTTTGAGTTGGCACGAGAAATTGCCGGCGATCTTGGTTTCACGCTGGAGGAGATTGCGGTCGGCGGCGGCTCCGACGGCAACTTCACGGCCGGCATTGGCGTTCCGACCCTCGATGGATTGGGCGCGGTTGGTGAAGGTGCACACGCCCAGCATGAGTCCGTGATTGCCGCCGAGTTGCCTCGACGCGCGGCGCTGTTGGCGGGCCTGATAGAAACTATCGATTAGTTTCCAGGGCAAAACTGCGGCAAGGAGGGGCTGTTTGCCCGCTCCGCGCGAAGCTCCATGTCGCGGTACAATGCCAGACTCCAATTGACCACACTTCACGAGGTTTTTAACCTTATGCGCCAACTGTTAGTCCTTGCAATGTTGTCCATCGGCGTTGCAAGCGCACAAATTGCAACCCCAGCCGACGTATCGCCCTTTGTCAGCGTGCATGCTCCTACCCTGGCCTTGAACCACGTGCGGGTGATTGACGGCACCGGCGCGGCGGCGAAGGAAAATCAAACGATCGCGATCGTCGACGGGAAAATTCAGGCGATCGGTCCTTTCGGATCGGTTGAGGCCCCGGCAAATGCGGAGCAATTGGATCGCACCGGATACACTGTCATTCCCGGCCTGGTCGGGATGCACAATCATCTTTACTACACCGATTCTGTCTCCGTACAACGAGGAACCGACGGCAGGATCGGCGAGCCGGGACTGTTCGTCATGGAACTGCCGTACACCGCGCCCCGGTTGTATCTGGCGGCTGGGGTCACCACCATGCGCACCACGGGAAGCGTGGAGCCTTACACCGATCTCAAAGTCAAGCAACGCATCGACGCCGGCCTGATGCCCGGCCCCAAGATTGACTCAACCGCTCCTTATCTTGAGGGCAAACCGACGGTGTTTGCCCAGATGCATGAACTGACCGGCCCCGACGACGCCAAGCGCCTGGTTGACTACTGGGCCGATGAGGGCATGACCTCCTACAAGGCGTATATGAACATCACCCGCGAGGAACTGGGAGCGGCGATCCAGCAAGCCCATGCCCATCATGCCAAACTGACCGGACATCTCTGCTCTGTAACCTGGCACGAGGCCATCGGTTTGGGTATCGATGACCTGGAGCACGGCCCGGTTTTCGCCGATACCGATTTTGTGCCTGACAAGAAGCCTGATGTCTGCCCGCCGGGCGGCTCCAAGAGCTGGGCGAATCTGGATATCAATGGTCTGCAAGTGCAGGAACTCATCCGGGATCTCGTATCGCATCATGTTGCTGTTACCTCGACTCTGCCTGTGTTCGAGGCCTTCCTGCCGGGGCGGCCCAAGCTGGAGCAGCGAGTGGTGGATGCCATGTCCGCCGAGTCTGCGCAGAGCTATCTGACGGCGCGCGCCCGCATCCCGATGGACTCGCCGGTGACAGCTCTGTTCAAGAAGGAGCTGGAATTCGAATACGCGTTTGCCAAAGCCGGCGGCCTTCTGCTGACCGGACCCGATCCCACCGGCAATGGCGGGGTGCTTCCGGGATTCGGAGATCAGCAGGGAGTCGAACTGCTCGTAGAGGCCGGATTTACTCCCGTCGAGGCCATCCGTATCGCCACCCTGAACGGCGCTACATACCTCGGCCAGCAGGACCATATTGGTTCGATTGCACCCGGAAAGCAGGCCGACTTGATTCTCATCAAGGGCGATCCCTCAAAAAAGATCGAAGAGATCGAAAACGTCGAGACGGTCTTCAAGGATGGAGTCGGCTACGACTCGAAGAAACTCATCGACAGCGTGCGCGGTCAGGTGGGAATTCATTAGAGCGGTTTACGGAGCTGATGTAATGGTGCCGTCGCTACGCGGCTCCGTTCAATTTCCCGCTTGGCCCGCGGTTTGCGCCCGGCATTGACCTGCGCCCTGATACCGGTTGTGCCCAAGGCAATGAGCAACGAGCTCGAGCTTGCGCAAGCCGGTACTAGCTCCAGATTTGCCGGGCGAAGAAGTAGATGGTCAGGGTGAAGCCGATCACAATCACGATTGCGCGCACATACTCCGGCTTGGTCTTGCGCGCGAAGTAGGCGCCAAAGTAGCCGCCCAGCATGGCGCCAACGATCATGAGGATGGCTTGCGGCCAGTACACGACGTGTGGCGTCAGAACGAACAGGATGGTGGCCACGCCGTTAGACACAGTTGTCAGCCAGGCCTTGAGCGCATTCATGGTGTGGATGTGGTCCATGCCCAGCAGGGCCAGCATGGCGAGCAGCAGGATGCCGCCACCAGCGCCGAAGTAGCCCAGGTAAAACGCGATGAACAACTGGATGAGAATGCCTCGACCGGTGGCGAACTCGTGATGCTCTCCATGTTCGGCCCGCTGCCGCACCCAGCGCGTGATGCGGCCGCTCATCATGAAAATCAGGGTGGCGATCAAGAGCAGCCAAGGCACCAGGATCATGAAGGTCGCAGGCGGAGTTATGAGCAGAACCTTGGCGCCGAGAACGCCTCCCAGAATGCCGGTTACCGTAAGGGGCACGAGGACACGCCGCGGCAGGCTGCGAAATTCGTGGCGATAGGCCCAGACGCTGGCTGGCTGTCCCGGCCACAGCGCCACCGTGTTGGTGGCGTTAGCGTTGACCGGCGGGATGCCGACGAACAATAGCGTGGGGAACGAGACGAAGCTGCCACCGCCGGCGACCGAGTTGATGGCTCCCGCCAGGACGGCGGCAGCAAAGAGAATGGGCCAATGCGTGACGTGCATAAAAAACGAAAGCCGATACTATCAGCCGGGGAGAGAAATGTCCTTCTGCGCGTGCCTCGTGCTCAACACTCTCTACGGCATGATAATGCGGCTGGACGGTTCATCCGTGGTGAGGATCGCGGGCCGGGCATCGGAAAAGCGCTCGCGGAGGAAGTCGAGGAAGCGGCGCGAGCGCGGCCGTCCCGAAGTCTGCGAGTAAGCCAGACGGAGCGTGAACACCAGCACCTGTAGCACTTCGGCGTCCTTCAGCCTGGCGTACCCAAGGTGCTTCTGCTCAAGCTCGCGAAATTCCTTCAGGAGCTGGCGGAACGCGTCGATGATTGCCTGCTGCACCAGCCCCGGCACCGCTTCCTGATATACCAGGCCGGACCCGACCAGGGTCTGGTAACTCCTGGCAATGTTCCCCAGGGCGGAGATGACCTCGCGGTCGGTGAGGTTGCGGTCAGCGGCATACTGCCCGGCAAGCGTGTGCCAAACGCCCAGCAAAAGGGGCTCGTGGTCGCGCAGAAATTGGTCGGAAGTCTCGATGGCAGGAAACAAATCCTCCGCCGGAAGGTCTTCCAGGCGCCGCGGCGCCTGGTGCTGCCGTGCCTGCTGGAGGTAAACGCAGTCGGAGGGACAGTCGAGCGTGACCTCGCGCTGCTCACCGCAGCACTGCGGGCAGATGCGCCCGTGCACCGCCGGGCAGAAGCGTTTTTCTTTGCGAACATTGCAGATCGCGCAATGCAAACCGGGACACCTCAGTGCCGGGAGATCCCGGCCCAAAGTTCCCATTATGGCATCTTCCACCCACCCGTCGTGTGCCAGAGGCGCATGAGCAGCGGCTTTCGCCGATGTGACCTGTGGAAAACCCGCATGAAATCAGGCGAAAATGCTTTCCACCGCGATGAAGTTGGTATAAGATAGCGCACAAGTTGAGCATTTTTGCTGCTCAAATTTTCAAGGAGGATTTACGAATGGCAACAGGCATGACCAAGACCCAGCTCGTCCGTCACGTAGCTGAGAAGCATGAACTCAGTAACAAACAGGCCGCCGCGATTCTCGAACATCTGGCAGAGCTGGCGATTCGGGAGACCAAGAAGAACGGCTTGTTCATACTGCCGGGACTGGGCCGTCTGGTGAAGTCGAACCGCAAGGCGCGCATGGGCCGCAATCCGCAAACTGGCGAAGCAATCAAAATTCCTGCCAAGGTTGTGGTAAAGTTCCGCGTGGCCAAGGCTGCGAAGGACTCAATCGCACCCAAGAAGTAGTTCTCTGTTGTCTGGACAGAGGCCGGCAATCCGCCGGCCTTTTGCATTTGCTACGCAGTACGCTCAATCATTGCCGCAAAGAAACCATCGCAAGGGTGCACGCCGGGTAGTGTGCGTAGGAATTTTCCGCTGAGTAGCGAATCGAGATCACTCTCAACCAGCTCTTCCGTTTCGCGCAAGCGCTGCAGTTCTTCACGGCAGTCGCGGACTCGATACGACGGATTGTCGCGCAACACTTCTTCGACCACGTCCTGGTTCTCCTCGCATTCCAGCGAACATGTGGAGTACACGGCGCGTCCCCCAGGCACGAGCTGCTGCAACGCAGCGCGAAGAATCCCAACCTGCCGCGCGTGCAAATCGCTCAGGTCGGGCGCCGTGAGCCGCCATTTGATCTCGGGGTTACGTGCCAGCGTTCCGGTTCCCGAGCAGGGAACGTCGGCGAGCACACGATCGAAGCCGCCCGGCAACGGCAACGCCAGCGCGTCGGCGGTGATCACGGCGACGTTGGGAGCGCGAACCCGTTTGCGCAGCAGATCGGCGCGATGCGGGTGCAACTCCGCGGCAATGATTTGTGCGGTGGGATTGCGAGCCGCCAGCGCAGCGGTCTTGCCGCCAGGGGCAGCGCAGCAGTCGAGCAGTCGCGAACTCGTGCCGACTAAGGCGGCGACCAGTTGTGAAGCTTCGTCCTGAATGAAGACGCGGCCATCGCGAAATGCAAGCGTTTGGGTCACGTCTCCGGCGACGACGATACGCGAGCTAGCCAGCATCGACCCAGGCACAAGTGCGATACCATCCTTTATGAGCTCCTGCTCGATTTCAGCGCCGTCGAGCCGAACCGCGGTAGATGGAATGCGCTCGTCGTGTTTGCAAATTGCCCACGCGTGCTCCACCCCGAACTCGGCCACCCAACGCTTAACCAGCCACTCGGGATGCGCGAATTCGCGAGCCAGGAACTGAATCGGATCGCCGACGAGCGTGTCAGAAGGTGGCTCGAGCTTGATGTCGGATATCTTTCGCAGCACCGCGTTGGCAAAGGGCGCTGCGGACCGCTTTTGCGCGCGCTTAACCAGCTCTACGCTTTCGTTGATCGCCGCGCGGGCGGGAATGCGGTCCAGAAACTGCAGTTGATAGGTCGCCAGCCGCAGCGCGTTCAATACCTCCACGTCCAGTTTGTTCAGCGGACGCGACGAGCTGGCAGAAATGGTCTCATCCAGGCGCGAGCGCCAGCGTAGGACCCCCATTACGAGTTCCGTGGCCAGTGCGCGATCGGCGGTGCTCAAGTTCTCGAGTCTCTGCGAGTGCAGCAGTTCGCTGGCGTAGGCGTTCTGCTGGTCCACGCGCAGCAGAATGTCGAAGGCGGCAGCGCGAGCGGGAGAAACCGGCATAGTCAGCTCTGCGGTGCGCCCATGGTCTCGTCGCTCTGCGGCCGATAGCCGTTGATGAAATCTTTGGCGTTCATCCTTTTCTTGCCCTCAAGCTGAAGCTCCCGTACTTCAAGGGCGGTGGCATGCGCGAAGCCCAGCAGCAGGCGATCGCCTTCGATTGAGAAATGACGCGGCGCGACGACGGTAGGTGCGGACGCCGGTACCGCCGCGCGGATTTGGAGTGTTTTTTCGCGAAAGGAAGTGAAGGCCCCGGGCCACGGCTGAAACCCGCGCAGACGGTTCCACGCGTCCATAGCGTTGCGAGAGAAATTGATGAGGCCGTCTTCACGCTTGAGAATGGGGGCAAGCGTGGCCTTTGTGTCGTCCTGAGGGCGAGGCGCGATGGTCCCATTCTTCAGGCCGGCGAACGTCCTGATCATTAACTCGGCGCCGGTCTGTGCCAGGCGAGGCGCCAAGGTCAGAGCGTTGTCGTCGGCTTGGATGCGTTCCTCCTCTTGGAGAAGGATGTCTCCGGTGTCGAGCCCGGCGTCAATTCGCATCGTCGTCACGCCGGTGATGTTCTCGCCCCGTGCGATGGCCCATTGGATCGGCGCAGCCCCACGATACTTTGGCAGTAGCGATGCATGCAGGTTTATGTTGCCGAGCTTCGGTAGATCGATCATCCATTGAGGAATGATGCGGCCATAGCCAACGACGATAATTGCCTCTGGCGCAATGCTCTCCAAGCGCGCGCGGAACTCTTCATTATTCTTGATCTTTTCCGGCTGGGTGACGGGAAGGCCAAGCGCGAGCGCGGCTCGCTTCACGGGAGACGCGGTGAGACCCATACCGCGTCCGCTGGGGCGATCCGGCTGCGTTGCCACAAGCTTGACGCGAAAGCCCGCTGCTACCAGCTTTTCCAGCGTAGGCACGGCGAACAGCGGCGTTCCGCAGAACACCAAGTCCATCATGGCGTTACCATTCGCCCTGCTTTATCAGCTTGCGGATCTTGCGCTTCATCATGTCGCGCTTCAGCGCGCTGATGTAGTTGATGTAGAGCTTGCCGTTGAGGTGGTCGGTCTCATGGACCAGGGCACGCGCCAGCAGGTCGTCGCCGCTCACCTCAAATGTTTTGCCTTGCGCGTTCTGCGCCCGGGCGGTTACGGCGCGGGGCCGCGTCACCTTCTCCCGAAACTCCGGCAGGCTGAGGCACCCTTCGTTGGAGGTCAGCCGGCCCTCGGTTTGAATGATCTCCGGATTGACCAGCACGATCTTGGCCGCAGGGTCCTCTTTGAAAGTGACGTCAATGACGGCGACGCGCTTGCTGATTCCGATCTGCGGCGCAGCCAAACCGACTCCGTGCGCGGCGTACATGCTCTCAAACATGTCGTCCACGAGCTTGCGCAGCTCATCGTCGAAGGCTGTGATGGCGGCGGCCGGCTTTTCCAGGACCGGATCGCCGAATTTCACGATGGGGTAGATCATTTAGAAGTTTCGCAACTGTTGGCAGTAGCCTTCAAAATTGCGCCGCACTTCCAGCATGGAATCGCCTCCGAACTTCTCCAGAGCGCAGCGTGCCAGCGTAAGTGCCACCATGGCCTCCGCGGCGACTCCGGCAGCGGGAACCACGCACACATCGGAGCGCTCGTACGCCGCTTTTACCGGCTCCCGGCTGGCGAAGGCCACCGAGCCCAGGGGGCGGCGCAGCGTGGAAATCGGCTTCAGATAGCCGCGCACGCGAATGTCCTGTCCGTTGGAAACGCCGCCCTCCAGCCCGCCGGCATGGTTCGAACGCCGCGTAAAGCCAGTGAACGATCCTGCGCTCTCACGCTCGTACCCTATTTCATCATGCACGCTGGAGCCGAGCGAAGTCGCAGCCTGCACGGCATCGCCGATCTCAACCGCCTTCACCGCCTGCAGCGACATAACCGCCGCCGCCAGTCGGGCGTCCAGCCGTTCGTCCCAATTGGCGTATGTGCCGAGCCCGGGCGGCACATTGTGCGCCACGACCTCGAAGACGCCACCGACGGAGTCGCCGGTGCGCAACACGAGGTCCACCTGCTCCTTCATGCGCGCTTCGGTTTCAGCATCGGCACAGTTGAGCAGGATTTCTTCCTTCCGCGATAGCGCTTGGATCTCCTCCCATTCGACCGGCCTATCAAGCCTCGCACTGCCGACAGCGATGATGTGGCTCAGGACTTCAATCCCCAATTCACGCAGCAGCAACTTGGCAATCGCTCCCGCGGAAACGCGGGCCGCCGATTCGCGCGCCGACGCCCGTTCCAGTACGTATCGCGCCTCGCTGAAGTTGTACTTCAGCGCGCCCGCCAGATCAGCATGACCGGGACGAGGCGACGCCACCCGCTTATGCTTGGCGGGATCCCCTTCCTCAACCGGCAGCGCCTCCGTCCAGTTCTGCCAGTCCTTGTTGGCCAGCAGGATGGCAATCGGAGAGCCGATGGTCTTGCCGTGGCGAACGCCGCTCAGGATGTGCGCCGCGTCGCGCTCGATGCGCATTCGACCGCCGCGGCCGTAGCCCTGCTGCCGCCGCCAGAGCTCGCGATCCACAAACTCCAGGTCGATCGCAAGACCCGCAGGCATGCCCGAGAGCACTGCCACGAGCGCCTCTCCGTGTGATTCGCCGGCCGTCGAAAAACGCAGCATAAGGAAGGGAGATTGTAGCTGATGAGTTCGGTAATTGGCACTTGGCAATTAGCTCCAGAAAGGTTTCGTGTACGCCTGCGTATGAGGAATATATGAAGTATCACAGGTCTCGCGAGGGGCGCTCAGACTTCTCGGGTACTTGCTCGTCCCTCGCGGCGTGTAATCTTGCGATTCTGAAGCTGATGAAGCCTTTTGCGACCCCACGGCAGTGCTGCTCATCACATGTCACACGGCACCGAAGTTGCTAAATGCCCATGCGGTGTGCAACAGTGTGAATCGCGAGCCTGAGAGGACGCACGTTACTCAATGGCAAAAAAGATCAGAACGAAATCATTCGAAGAGGCGGTGGCCTGGTTCCGTGAGCACGGCTTCGACGTGCTGGAAGCGCCTGGCACCGCCAACCGTGTCTTCCTAAAAAAATACAAATGTTCAGCTGCGATCGAGCGCAGCGAGGATGGCGGCGTAAGAATCTTTGCTTATCCCGGATACATGATGGGCGGAGAAATCTCCAAATTGGTCGATCACGGTTATCAGAAAGTCTTGAAGACCAGCAAAGCCGAACACCCAGCCACCGCCGATCACCTTAAGGCCCTACACGATTTCGCCGAGGAACTGAAAGAAGGAATCGGCGCCATCAGTCTATACAACGAGGGCCTGGGGACGGTGAGCGAATCCTACATGTACGATCGGGTGCGCGACCGCGATCTGCCGGAGTCGGAACGTCCGGAACGGCCCTGGCAGGAGCCGGACGTCGCGAAACGTCGCGCCTAGACCTCGTTTCCGCCACTTGATGTCGGAAGTACGCCACAGGTTGTAACTTCGCCTCCAGAAAAACTCTCCGTTCGCTGCCAACCCGCCATTGCTCCACCCTATCCAACCTTTATTGAAGACAGGGACGCTGAAGATCGGAACGGGGTCCCTCCAGGAGGGAAAAGGGGTTATGAAGCGAGTCTTAATTTTGGTAGTGCTGCTGACGCTATCCGCGTTCACGGTTTGGGCGCAGAGCGACGATACGACGCAGCGGGACGCACACAAGGCAGCGGCGCAAAATGATGCCAACGCCGCTGACCAGCAAAAACAGGATGCCAAGGATGCCAGTAGCAGCAACAGTGCCGAGCGGGACAAGGTGATTGCCCGTTTGGACGACTCCTCCAAAGTACTGAACGAGCTGTTGGGAGCGCCCGATAAGGGAATTCCTAGTGACGTATTTAAGAACGCCAAGTGCGTAGCCGTAGTCCCGTCCATGGTCAAGGGCGGTTTCATCTTTGGGGCGGAGCATGGCCGTGGCGTGGCTACCTGTCGCGACGCGCACGGATGGAGCGCGCCAGCGTTCTTTGTGGTTACGGGCGGATCCTGGGGAGCGCAGATTGGCGGCGAAGGTATCGATCTGGTCATGCTGATCATGAACGACAATGGCATGAATGATCTGCTGAGTGCCAAGTTCAAGCTGGGCGGGTCGGGCAGTGTGGCGGCTGGGCCGGTGGGCCGCGAAGCCAGCGCCTCGACGGACTGGAAGATGAAGTCGGAAGCACTGACTTACTCTCGTTCCCGCGGACTCTTCGCTGGCGCAACCCTGAACGGCGCGGTGATCAAGCAGGATGACGATTCCACCCGCGCTTTCTACGGCCGGATGGTGGGCTTCCGTCCAACGTTGACGGGACAGGTTACAGCACCTCACGAAGCGGATCGCTTCCTGGCCACGGTACGCCGTGGCAAGACGGAGTCCATTTCCCAGGCGCGCTAAAACACAATTTGACTGGCGCCAACCAGCGGTGGGCTGCGGCCCACCGTTTTTTTGTGTCGCGGCGCTTTCGGTACACTGCCGGGAGTGGAGGTGCGCATGAAACGGTGGGGCGTGATGTTTATGACGTTAGCATTGCTGGCCGGCAATGTGAGGGCGCAGAGTTCATCCGTTCCGAATGCCGAGGCTGCGATTCGCCTGGTGTTGCAGTCCCAGGTCGAAGCCTGGAACCATCATGACCTCGACGGCTTTATGGCGGGATATTGGCGCTCGCCCGATCTGACGTTCTTTGCCGGGACCACAGAGACCCGAGGCTGGGAGCCTACGCTGGCGCGCTACCGCAAGAGTTACCAAAGCGAAGGGCGCAGCATGGGGACGTTGTCGTTCAGCGATCTGTGGGTGCAGCCGCTTGGAATGGATGCGGCATTCGTCCGCGGCCGGTTCCAGCTCGTCATGCCCGACGGAAAGCAACCGCACGGGCTGTTTACCCTCATCTTTCGCAAGTTTCCTGAAGGCTGGCGTATCATCCATGACCACACCTGCGCGGATTGAGGCCGTAATTCGGCATCGTTGGTCTTCTGGCTTACATCGAAAGGGTGATTGACGGCCTCGCCGGCGGGTGTAGAATTCAACCGTCTCCCCAGCGGGCCCACTTCCCGTGCCGAGGCAATACAGGCGGTATCCGCAGATGCGGAACTGTACTGGAGGGCATCGTGAGTATTACCACCGGCGACTTTCGTTCCAAAATCACCGCTTCCTCACTTCTCGATAAGAAACAGCGCCAGGAACTGATCTCCTGCCTCACGGCGTATGACTACGCCGGTGCGCGCCTGGTGGACGAGGCTGGCATCGACATGATCCTGGTCGGCGATTCGCTGGGTATGGTGTTGCTCGGCTATGAAAACACTCTGCCCGTCACCATGCAGGAAATGCTGCATCATACGCGTGCTGTCCGTCGTGGCGTGAAGCACGCCTTCCTGATCGCAGACATGCCGTTCGCTTCCTACCATGTCAGTCTGCGCGAGGCCCTGCGCAATGCCGCGCGCTTCATTAAGGATGCAGGTGCGGAGGCGGTGAAGATCGAGGGCGGCGAGAAGCGAGCCCACCTGGTCGAACTGATGGTCGATGCCGAAATTCCCGTCGTCGGGCACATCGGGCTGACCCCCCAATCAGTGCACGCCATGGGCGGCTACAAGGTGCAGGGCAAAACGCTGAAGGCCGTAGAACAGCTCATGCACGACGCCCTTGCTCTGGAGCGCGCCGGCGCTTGCTGCGTGGTGCTGGAAGGCATCCCCCGCGAGGTTGCCGCCATGATCACGCACGAGCTGGAGATTCCCACCATCGGCATTGGTGCAGGTCCGGAATGCGATGGGCAGGTGCTCGTCTTCCACGATCTCCTCGGACTGACCTTCGCGCCACCGGCCAAGTTCGTGCGCCGCTACGCCGATCTCGGCTCGGTCATCAGTAGCTCCGTGCTGGCGTTCAAAGAGGATGTGAAGTCGGGTAGCTATCCTTCCGATGCCGAGTCGTATCATTTGCCGAAGGAGACGCTCTCATCCTTGCAGGCAATTGCAGAACGCAAGCGGGCTGTGCAACTGTAGGGCATGCGGCTTTTCTTGCGCGGCTCGTTGCTAATGGTGGCGCTTGGTTTTTTCACCATCGCCGCAGGTCAAACATCCCCATCGGCACCGGCCCGCAAGCCGGCCGCCTGGAAGCGTTATTGCCAGCCGGATGGCGGCTTCTGCTTCAAATATCCTAGTTCGTGGTCGATGCTGGGCGAGGTCTTCGACGGCAACGGTGTTGTAGTGGCGCCTCCGCAGAAAGAGGATCGCGCTCTCTGGGACGCGATTACGCTTGCGCTAGTCGTGCCGCCGCCGCAAGGCGATGAAGAACCCCTCGGACTGAACGGAGTCATCGATCGGGCGACATCCGGCTTACGGGAGAGTGGGCAGAACTTTGAGACCCTGCAACGCCAGGAACGCACCGTCGATCACCAACCAGCACAGATGTTGAAGACGCGCTATCGCGAGAAATCGTCGGGGCGCGACTGGATCGAGGAGATGATCTTCATCGAAGGCCCGGACGGCGAAATTTATTCGGTGGTGCTGAAGTGTGCTCCACAAAATCTGGCGAGACTTGAGCCTGTGCTCAACGGGGTGCTGGCGGGGTGGAATCTGCCGGAAACCTCGGCGGAACCGACGCACGAAGAGGCATCAAAGAAACCTGCACCGCCGAAAAAGGCCACACCGCCCGCCCCATCGCACTGAGAATTTGTGAGACATATTCCTACAATCGCCGAGATGAAGGCCGCCTGCCGCCAGGTGCAGCGCAGTGGCAAGACGCTGGGATTCGTACCCACCATGGGAGCACTGCACGAAGGGCACCTTTCGTTGGTGCGTGCCTCGCAGTCACGCTGCGACGTGACGTCAGTTTCCATTTTCGTCAACCCGCTGCAATTCGGCCCGTCCGAGGACCTCGCCAAGTATCCGCGTGTTTTGGAGCGCGATAGCCGCCTGCTGGAGGAACTCGACGTGGACTTACTGTTCATCCCCGCCGCGGAAGAAATCTATCCCAGTGACGCGAAGACCTATGTGTTGGTGGAGGAACTCAGCAACAAGCTCGACGGCGCTTCGCGTCCCGGACACTTTCGCGGAGTTACAACCGTGGTGGCGAAATTGTTTGAGATTGTCCGCCCGGACTTCGCGTTTTTTGGGCAGAAAGACGCGGCCCAGGTTGCCGTTCTAAGCAAGATGGCGGCTGATCTCAATCTCGACGTTGAACTGGTGGTCTGTCCCATCGTGCGCGAAAAAGACGGGCTTGCCATGAGCTCGCGCAATGCCTATCTCACTCCCGAACAGCGGCGGCAGGCATTGGTTCTGCACCGCTCGCTCGCGCGAGTACAAGCAGCGGCCGACGCGGGCGAGCGCGACCCCAAAACGCTCATTGCGATTGGAAAGCAGGTGATCGCCGAAGATCCCGGCGCGCGCCTGGACTATTACGCGATCGTTGATCCCCACACGCTCGATCCGGTCGCCGACACCTCGCGCGGCGCGCTGGTCGCGATTGCCGCCTATCTAGGTACGACCCGGCTGATCGACAACATCCTGTTGACGCCAACTAACACGACGAGGTTGTGAACAGTCGGTTCCGACGTGAAGCGCAAGATATTAGGCCCGCGGTTCCCTTCGCCACCTGCGGCCCGGCGTGTTACAACAAAAGCAGATGCCCTTCGCCAAGCTTCGCTCGCGCATTGGTGTTCCCCAGATTGTCGCCGTCCTGCTGTTATCGGTCTTCGTTGCCCAATGCCTTTGGTTCATGGCGCGCGTTCCGCTCTCGGCCGTGGAGGGCAGCTACATCGAGACTGGGCTTCTGCATCTCGAGCATCTCTCCAATGCCGCCTCGACGGAGCGCTCGGCGCTGGTTCCGCTGCTGGCCGGACTTGCCGCCAGAATCAGTGGCGCGGAAAACAAAATCGTTTATCTGAGTGACTATCGCTTTGTTATCCGCCTGCCTTTCCTGCTGGCGGGCTTCCTGCTGGGCGCATCGCTCTGGTATGTGGCGCGGCGACTCTATGGGAACGTCGGCGGCTATATTGCACTTGGTCTCTATTCGTTTTCGCCAGTGATGATCGGCTGGTCCAGCCAGGTCGGGCCCGGAATCGTCGCCGCGTGGGGAGGTTTTGGTCTCATTTTCACCGCTATTGCAGTGGCACACACACTTTATGCTCCGCGCGAAGTTGTGTTATGGAACTGGCGCCGCATTTTGCTGTTGGGGCTTTCCATCGCCATCTGCGTTGGGGCGCAATTCTCGCTCTGGATCCTGCTGGTGCCGGCGCTCGCTTTCATGCTATGGGTCGGCCATGTGCGACCGGGCGCGGCCGTAGCCATTTTTGCTGCGGCGTGCGCCACCGGACTGCTCTTACTGTGGGCGCTCTACAGCTTCCGTCCCGCCGCGCTGGCCGCGGCACTGCGCAACGCAGACTGGCTTGGAAGGTCCGCCGATGAATCTTCCTGGCATGTCGTCTCCTCCCTGTTCGCAAATTTCTTTCTGCAGAACGGAATCGGCCTGCTGCTCTTACTGGTGGTTACGATGGCTACGTTTGCCGCCTGGAAACGGACGCGGTTCTTTGGCACGGCGGCGCCGCTCATCATTGGCGCTTTGCTGGTTGCGTCGGCAACTCGCGTGCATTTCGCCGGGCTCATTTTCCTCCTGGTTGGGCTGCCGTTCCTGTTTCTCTTCATGGCCGGAGTTTCGACCGACCTGCTGGAAGGCCGCCATGCGTTGGCGGCCAACACCGTCGTGGGCGGCGTCCTGATCGCCAGCGCCATGATTGACATTTACGGGCTGCTGCATCTCACCTCGCGAAGCCGATAACAACTTTCCCTCATCCAATGGGTTGGACTACACTGAGGGGGAAATGCGGGGCGCTAGCCAAGTCGGAAATCCGAGGCGAAGCGAGGGTTCCTTCGTGCGCGGCACCGTGGTTGTGATTCTCGCTGCGATTTCTGTCCTGTTGTCCCTGCCTTCCGCCGCTCAGATGCACGGTCCGCCGGCAACAACCACGATCGGCGGCCACTTTCTGGCGCCGCCGCCCAGCGTGACCTCGATCGCCGGCCGGCATCTCCCGCCTCCTCTGCCCAGCGTGACCTCGATTCCGAATTACGGATTCAGCAGGCGGTTTCCTTTCGCGCCCTACAACCAGTTTCGTCGCGGCCGCGGTTATGGTTACGGCTACGGGAGCGGATCGTACGCCATCCCTTATTACATTCCGATGGGTGGTTACGGCTACGACTATGTGGGCGGGCCTGATCTGTACTCGGGGCCGCCAATTGCTCCGAACGACCCAATCCTTCACATCGTGGCCGAGCAGCCGGGTGCGCGCTATCCCGCAAACGACCCAGAACTTGCCGACGCGCCTCCGTTACAGGTTCAACCTTCCCTGCAGGGACAGTCCACCGCTCGCGAGGCCAAGCCGAACGAGCCAAGTGTGCTGATCTTTCGCGATGGACATCAGCAGGAAGTAAGCAACTACGCGATCATGGGCCAGACGGTCTACGTGTTCGACAAACGAACGCAGAAGGTGGCGCTCGCCGATCTCGATGTTCCCGCCACCATCAAAGCGAACGATGATCGCGGACTTGAGTTCAAGATTCCTCCCCAAAAGCAAGCGCCGAAGAACTCCGATCTGCAACAAAAGAGTGCTCCCGACCAGAGCACAACGACTCCGTCCAAAATTGCGATGGCTGTACCCTGACGACGGTGTTTGGGGAATCGGCGTTTGGGCGCCAGAATCGGTGTCAGAAATCCCAACTTGCAGCGGTTGCAAGTCCCCCAGTAGTCGGCTTATAAGTTATTGAAAACGATACCTTTCTGGCCTTCATCAGGCGTCGATCCAATGGTATAATTTGAAGTGCTCTTCATTGGGACAGTCACCTGAAATTTTGTAACTACTCATGTCTGCTCTGACCGGCGTTCCGAGGGATCGGCGACTCGATTCTTGCGCCCGTCGGCAGGGCGCAACGCGGTCTGCCAATCGGGCGATCGCCCCACAGTTTCTTTAGAAGGGACACGCTGAAAGCCAAGAGCTGACGGCTGAAAGCTAATCATGGCTGACGATCCAAACCAGCAATTACCGCTCGACAATGTTGGCCCCGGCGCGGCCAACGTGCAGCCCATCAACATTGAAGAGGAGATGCGGCGTTCGTATCTCGACTATTCGATGTCGGTCATCATCGGACGCGCGCTGCCCGACGTGCGCGACGGCCTCAAGCCCGTACATCGCCGCATTCTCTATGCGATGCACGACATGGGCCTGTTGCACAACCGCAAGCACGTGAAGTGCGCCAAGGTAGTCGGCGAAGTGCTCGGCAAGTATCATCCGCACGGCGACACCGCGGTTTACGACGCGATGGTGCGGATGGCGCAGCCCTTCTCGTTGCGTTATCCCCTGGTGGATGGCCAAGGCAACTTTGGCTCGGTGGATGGTGATCCTCCCGCAGCCTACCGGTACACCGAGTCGCGCATGACCGAGATCGCGGAAGATCTGCTCGCCGACATCGACAAGGACACGGTGGACTTCGTCGTCAACTTCGACGACACCACCGTCGAGCCGCTGGTTCTTCCGACAAGAATCCCGAATTTGCTGGTGAATGGCTCGAACGGCATTGCGGTCGGGATGGCGACCAACATTCCGCCGCACAATCTCACCGAGATCGTAGATGGATGCATCACGCTGGTGAACAACCCCCACGCGACACTCGCCGACCTCTTGAAGCACGTGCAAGGACCGGACTTCCCGACCGGCGGCTTTATTCACGGGCGTAGCGGCATCACCGAGGCCTACCGCACCGGACGCGGCCGTTTCATGATGCGCGCCAAAGCGGCGATCGAGCACATGACGAAGGACAAGGATGCGATCGTCGTCACCGAAATTCCCTACCAGGTCAACAAGTCGAAGCTGATTGAGCGCATCGCCGAACTGGTCAACAACAAAGTCATTGACGACATCAGTGATGTTCGCGACGAGAGCGACCGCGACGGTATGCGCATCGTCATCGAGCTCAAGCGCGGCACCGAAGCCCAGATCGTACTGAACCAGCTCTTCAAGCACACCTCGATGCAGGAAAGCTTCAGCATGATCTTTCTGGCCGTGATCAACGGCCAGCCCAAAGAGATGGGCCTGGTGCAGGCCATTCAGTACTTCGTGGACCATCGCATCGACGTGGTGCGCCGCCGCACTGCCTACCTGCTGATGAAGGCCCGCGAGCGCGAGCACATCCTGGAAGGCTACCAAGTGGCGCTGGACCACGTGGATGACGTGATTCGCATCATTCGTGGCAGTGAGAACCGTGCCGATGCCCGGACGAACCTGGTGGAATATTTCTCCGGCAAGACGGTCACCGTCTCCGAAGGCAACGCCAACGCCCGTAAGCAGGCCTCTCTCAAGGGCGTGGTTCCTGCCCAACTCACGCGGCCCTTCGACACCGTGCAGGCTGATGCCATCCTGGAATTGCAGCTGCATCGATTGACGCGGTTGTCGATCGACGAAATCCTCAAGGAATTGGCCGAAGTTCGCGATCGCATCGCCGACTACGAATCAATTCTCGGTAGCGAGAAGAAGCTGCGCGGCATTATCGTGAGGGAACTCGAAGAGATCAAGAAGAAGTACGGCGACGAGCGCCGCACCATCATTCAGGACGAAGCGGCCGAGATCAGCCTGGAAGATCTGATCGCCGACGAGCAAGTCGCAGTGACCGTCAGCCACTCCGGCTACATGAAGCGCACTCCGATCTCGACTTACCGGCAGCAGCGCCGCGGCGGGACCGGCCGCAAAGGCATGAGCACGCGTGAGGAGGATTTCGTCGAATATCTCTTCGTCGCCTCTACCCACGATTACATCCTGGTCTTCACCAGCAAGGGACGTGTTTACTGGCTGAAGGTGTACGAAATTCCGGAACTGAGCGCCGCCGGTAAAGGCAAAGCGATTGCAAATCTCGTCTCGCTGCAACCGGGCGAGAGTGTGCGCGCGCTGCTTACCGTGCGCGATCTGGAAGAAGAGAGCCGCTATGTGTTCTTCGCCACCCGCAACGGCCTGGTGAAGAAGACCCCGCTGAAGGACTTCAGCAACGTAAGGTCGATTGGCATCAACGCCATCGGCATCGAGGAAGAAGACGAACTCGTGGCCGCCAGTTCTACCGACGGCAACCAGATCGTCTTCCTTGCGACCCACGACGGCAAGGCTATCCGCTTCGACGAGGAAAATGTCCGGCCCATGGGTCGCGGTGCTTACGGTGTAAAGGGCATGAACCTCGGACGCGGCGATTACATTGTCGGCATGGCGGTCACTCCCAAGGCGCGCGGCAAAGCTAGGAACGGCGACGCGCAGGAAGCAAGCCTCATCCTCTCCGTCACCGAGAATGGCTACGGCAAGCGCACGGATGTGGATGAATATCGCCTGCAATCGCGCGCTGGCAAAGGCATCATCAACGTGAAGACTACCGCCCGCAATGGCAAGGTGGTCTCCATCATGCTGGTGAACGAAGAGTCGGAAGTCATGGTCATCAGCCAGTTCGGCAAGATCATCCGCATCGGCACCAAGACCATCCGCGAATGTGGGCGCTCGTCACAAGGTGTGCGCCTGCTGCACATGGAGGAAGGCGATCGTGTGGCAGCCACTTCCGTCATTCCGCCGGAAGAGGTCGCTGAAAACGGCAGCGGTGAAAGCGGATTGTTGGTGCAATAACAAATCCAGGGAGGGTACACTTCGGGGAACAGACAGATCCCTTTTCGCGGTTAAGGAGCATGGTCGTGAGTGACAACACACCCCAGCGCATAGGCGATTACGAAATCATCCGGGAGTTGGGCCACGGCGGCATGGGCAAGGTGTACCAGGTGCGGAATGTCCTTTCCGACCGCATCGAAGCCATGAAGATCGTGCTCCCTGATCTGGCAGGCCGCAGCGAATTCTCCAGCCGGTTCATGCGCGAGATCAAGGTGCTGGCCAGCCTCGACCATCCCAACATTGCCGCCCTCCGCACCGCGTTCACCGCCGACAATCAGTTTGTGATGGTCATGGAGTACGTGGAAGGCGTTACCCTCGCCGATCGTCTCGAGCAGGGAGCATTTCCTACCGCAGACGCCTTGAACTACATTGATCAGGTACTCGCTGCCCTGAGCTACGCGCACGGCAAGCACATCATTCATCGCGATATCAAGCCCGGCAACATGATGCTCACTCCGCAAGGCGTGGTGAAGTTGATGGATTTCGGGCTTGCGCGCTCCGGCAACGAAGTCGGGCTGACCATGACCGGCTCGACCGTGGGGTCGCTGGACTTCATGTCTCCCGAGCAGGTGAAATCGCAACCGACGGACGAGCGGTCCGACTTGTACTCGGTCGGCGCCTCGCTGTATCAGATGGTGACCCGGCAGCGAATGTTCAGCGCCACCAGCGGCTACTCCATCATGGAGGCGCACGTCAAAGAAACGCCGCGTCCCCCGATCGAGATTCAACCAACGGTGCCCAAAGCGGTCAGCGATTTAATCATGATGGCCCTCGCGAAAGACCCAGCGCAGCGATTTCAAACCGCGGACGCCTTCCGCAATGCGTTGGCGCAGGTAAGGGCATCTTTGCCGCAGCCGGCGACTCAGGGAGCAACCATGACGATGGTTGAAGCTATGCCCAACCTTGCTCCCGTGGCAACGGTTAGCCCCATCTCAACTCCTCCGCCTCCGATGGAGAACGTGCGCGCTACTCCTTCGGCGGTCGTGGCAGCGCCGGCGCAGGGCAAAGGGAGCGGCGGAGCACTGCTGGTTATCGCCGCCGTGCTTCTTCTAGCAGTGCTCGCGGGGGCATGGTTCTACAAGTCTCGACCGCGGACCGAACTCGCAGCAACAAAAGCCGCGAACGGGCCAGCCAGTACTCCGGCACAGAGTTCTTCCACCCCGGCCGTGAACTCGCCTGCTCAGGATGTGAGCACCGTCGCGCCACCGACTCCCCAGAGTCCTACGAACGCAACTGCTGCTCCGCAGGTCCCAAGCCCGGACACCGCTCCTCGCCCTCCGGCTAACAAGCGTGCAGCCCATGCCAACCCGAACGCGTCGGCAGGGATGCAGCCCGGAGGATCGGCTCCCGATTCGCAGGCCCAGGATGAAGCGGCTGCGGCCCTCGTGCGCAAGAAGTTGCTCGACGACATGGAAGCCGAGAGCGACCACCTTGACAGCCGCGCCGCCGCGGTGGAAAGCAGTCTCGACACGCTGGAGCAGCAAATGCATAGCCAGGGACTCGGCTTGCGTGGGGACATGGTCGCGGCCCGTGGCAACATGCGTAACGACATGGCCAAGGCCAAGCAGGCGATGGACACCGGCGATACCGACCGCGCACGGCACTTTCTCGACCTCGCTCACCATGAGGTCGAAAAGCTGGAAGGCTTCCTCGGCCACCGGTAAGCATGGATGGCCAGGCACTCCCCACTCTTCCGCCTCACGCCTGCTGACCTGAACCCCATCGTGATTGTTCTGAAACGCTAGTGCGGGGACCTGATCACGATTCAGAGCCCAGATTCTCCCGGCGCTCAACGCTCTCCCGATAGCGCAGCTTCATCATCAGCAATGGCGCGCTGAGGAAGAACGTCACGGCATTGGGCAGGATGATGGGCAGCGAGTGGATCATGAAGCCGTAGCCTACCCACAACACCAGCCCCACGTTGAGGCTGATCAGCATGAGCAGCGAGAGATCGCGGACGGACTTGGTGCGGAAGGAGTGCAAGGCCTGTGGAAGATACGCCAGCGTGCACAGCGTGCCCGCGGCAAAGCCGGTTAGCGACGCGAGGAACATAGCCCCAGCGTACCATTGGCGCCCTTGAATACTCGGTGAAAGCAAATGCAATTCCAGTGTCGCTGTATGCGGAGGCGGGTGGAGCACGCCTTCAGGCGTGTATAAACAGCGGATGTTGAGGCCTGCGCTTTAGCGCCTGAGGTAATGTTTTACCTCAGCGGCTAAAGCCGGGTTCCTGGGCGACTCTCAAACGCACCGCTGAAGCGGTGCTCCACCCGGACGCTCTGACTCGGGACTTGGGCTGGCGCTACCCGTAAAGACTACCCAATCGTCAGCACGATCTTGCCGTAGTTGGCGCGCTGCAGCATAAGGCGATGGGCCTCGTCGGCCTGCTCCATGGGCAGCGTATGGCCGATCTCGGGATGCAGCTTGTCTTGCGCGATCCAGGGCTGCATGGCTTGCAAGCAGCGCCCGATTAGGTCGTGGTCCTGGGCCAGCACACTGAGCCACAGGCCGTGCGCGCTGAGGCTCTTGGCCATCATGGCTCCAGTGTCGAACTGGTGACGCTGCCCGGTTGCGGTGCCGTAGATAATGACGCGGCCGAACGGCCGGCAGCAGCGCAGGCTCTTGGCGGTATGCTCGCCGCCGAGCATCTCGAAGACCGCATCCACGCCTTGGCTGTTGGTCAGCGCCAGCACACGCTGTTCGTAGTCAACCTCGCGATAGTTGATGCCGTGATCGAGGCCAAGCTTCCTCACCCGATCCAGCTTTTCGTCTGACGACGAGGTGCCATAAGTTTCGATTGCCAGCAGCTTGCCGATCTGGACCGCGGCCGTCCCCACACCCCCGGCGACAGCGTGAATCAGCACGCGGCGCTGGTGTGAGTCGAGCCACTGGATAGGCTCCATCGCGTCGGCCGTCATGCCCGCCTTCCAATACGCCAGGTAAGCAGTAAGAAAGGTCACGGGAAAAGCGGCTGACTGCACCGAGGACCAGCCCACGGGCTGCGGCCACAGCAGCTTGGGCTTCATCGCGATCTTCCCGGCGGCTGCGCCGTACTGGGTGTAGCCCATTACGCGCGCGCCGGTTGCTTCCACGACGCCGGCGAACTCGCGGCCAGAGATGAAGGGTGGGGCGGGCGTTCCGGGGTAGGTTCCGCGAGTGGACAGAGTGTCGGCAAAATTCACACCCACAGCCTCGACGCACACGATGACCTCGCCCGGCTTGGGCTTGGGATCCGGCACTTCGCGAACTTCCAGAACTTCGGGACCACCGGGACGAGCGACGACAACGGCTTTCATGGAATTGATTTTACGCGGTCACGCTGACGGCGCGGGTACCTGCATGAAGTCCAGCGCGCGCGAGATGTACTGCTTCAGGTCGCGCCGGTGGACGACGGCGTCCAGCATCCCGTGCTGCAGCAGGAACTCGCTGCGCTGGAAGCCTTCGGGAAGTTTTTGGCGGATGGTCTGCTCGATCACGCGAGGACCGGCGAAGCCGATGAGCGCGCCCGGCTCGGCGATGTTCAGATCGCCCAGCATGGCGTAAGAAGCGGTCACGCCGCCGGTCGTCGGGTCGGTCATCAGCGAAATATAGGGCACTTTGGCGTCGTCCATGCGGGCCAGCGCGGAAGATATCTTCGCCATCTGCATGAGGCTAACGACTCCCTCCATCATGCGGGCGCCGCCGGAAGCGCGAAACGACGATCAGCGGCAGCGCTCGTTCGTAGACTTTTCGACAGCCCGCGTGATCATCTCGCCGACCACGGCGCCCATGGAACCGCCGACGAACGAATACTCCATGGCGCTGACGATGACCGGTTTGCCATCGAGCTTGCCGCGGGCGTTGATGACGGCATCGTTGAGTCCGGTGTCCAGTTGCGACTTCTTCAGGCGGCCGGCGTAGGGTTTCAGGTCGGTGAACTTCAGCGGATCGGTCGAGACAATGTTGCCGTCTTCGGTCTCATACTGTCCGTCGTCGAGCAAGTAGGAGAGCCGGGTGCGCGCGTCAATGCGGAAATGGCGCTGACACTTGGGGCAGACGTTGAAGTTCTGGTCGAGGTCCTTCTTCCAGATGATCTGCCGGCACTGGTCACACTTGACCCAGAGGCCCTCGGTCTTGACGCGCTTTTCGCCCGAAGTGTCGAGCTCGACGGGTTCCCGCTTGAACCATGCCATAGGAGTGATGATTCAGTGTAGCCGAGCGGGCGAGGGGTTGTCGCGCAGCTTCCGGCTAGTATTCGATGCCGCGCTGCGCTTCGATGCCCTTGGTGTAGGCGTGCTTCACTTCTCTCATCTCGGTCACGGTGTCGGCGATCTCGACGATGTCGGGATGAGCATTGCGACCGGTGAGGATGACGTGCACCATCTCCGGTTTCTTCTTCAGCGTCTGCGACTACTTTCTGCGGGTCGAGCATTTTGTAGCTGATGGCGTAGTTGATCTCGTCGAGGATGACCAGGTCCCACTGGCCGGAGAGGATCTCCTTCTCGGCCTCGGCCCATGCTTCTTCGACCAGGCGGATGTCTTCGGGGTCCGTCTCGGCGCCGCCGACCTTCACAAAGCCGCGGCCCATCTGCTTCATGACGAAGTTGTCGCCGAACGCCTTCACCGCGTCCAGTTCGCCATAGTGCCAGGAGCCCTTGAGGAACTGCAGCATCAGCACCCTCATGCCGTTGCCCACGGCGCGCAACGCGGTGCCCATGGCGGCTGTGGTCTTGCCCTTGCCCGGGCCGGTGTTCACAATGATCAGTCCCCGACGCACATCTGGCATGCAAAACTCCCCGGACACGGATAGTTCCGGCACGTCCGTCTGTGGCGGCGGTCAGTGCCAACGCAACATCCTAAACTAAGCGTGCCGGTGCAGCTTGGCTGCGCGGTGCTTCCCGGCCTCGATGCTGATCACAGGGGCTGGTCGCTTCGGTTTACGCTGCTTGTCCTCTCGAAGCTCTTGGCTGAACGTCAGGCCAAAGATCAACACTGCGGCGATCAGGCAATAGATGACAATGAGAACGATGGACATGCGTCACCTCCGACCTGTCAGCGTGGCAGGTGACTATCTTTACGGTACGCCTTTCCGGCCCTTTTCGTCTGTGATCCTGGGCAGAGGTGTGCGTGATATGCGGAACCGAGATTATCGTTGGGTTGACAGCGATTCTACCGGCACCGGCGCCACTGCGTTCGCCGCTTCCATGCCGGAGCGAATGCAGTCGGGCACACCGATGCCGTGATAAGCATTGCCGGCAATCGCCAGTCCAGGGATCTCCGATACTCGCTTCTCGATGCGTTGCACGCGCGCGATATGGCCGGACTCGTACTGCGCCATGGCGCCCCGCCAACGGTACACGCGCGCGAACATCGGACGGGCATCCAGTTTCACAATGTCCTTGAGTTCGCGGTGAACCGTCTCGAGCATTTCGTCGTCGGTGAGCGCAAGCACGGCTTCGTCGCGCGCGCCGCCCAGAAAACAGCGCAGAATGCCTTTGCCTTCGGGCGCGCGATGCGGAAATTTGTTGTGGACGAAGGTGCAGGCCAGCATGCGCGTGCCTTCGCTGCGCGGCACCAGGAAGCCGAAGCCCGGAGGCAATCCCTTGAGTTGGTCCAGGTAGTAGCCGAGCGTAACGGTGACCGAAGAGCTGTAGGTAATGTCCAGGAGGTTGCGCGCCAGCCCGCGATCCACGCCGTCAAGCAGCGTACCGGCGACGTTCGCCGGAGTGGCAAGGATTACCGCATCGAACCGCTCGTCGCCGTTGAATTCGATCGAAACGCGCCATTCCTCGTCCTCGGGATAGACGCGCAGCACATGGTTGCGCAGGCGGATCGATTCGGGATCGAGGCGGCCGAGGATGGCGTCCACCAGTTGCTGCATGCCGTCCTTCAACGAGGTGAACAGAGGACGCGCCGGTTGCTTGCTGCGCGACTGCGCCATCTTCTTGTGGGCGGCCAGCATCGCCCGGCTCAGGCTGCCATACTTCTCCTCCATCTCGACGAAGCGCGGCAGCACGGCGCGCGCGCTGAGCTTCGCGGCGTCGCCTCCATAGACTCCCGACAGCAGCGGATCGGCGAGCCGGTCCACGACCTCCGCGCCGAAGTGGCGCTCCACCAGTTCAGCAACGGTTTCATCGTCGTGCATGGGACGCGGCGGATGCAGCAGCTCGCGCGCCATGCGAATCTTGGTGCTCCACGAGAACAGCGGCGAGAGGGCCGTCGGCACCAGTTTGGTGGGAACCATGAACATCAGGCCGTCGGGCATGACGACCAGCCGGCCGTTGACGACGATGTAGGTTTTGCGCTGGGCGTCGTTGGAGCCGATGAGCTGATCGGCGATGCCCAGTTCCTTGCAGAGCGTCAGTGCCCACGGCTTCTCGGTGAGGAAGGAGTCGGGGCCAGCCTCGACCAGGCAGCCCTCCACGCGATCGGAGTACATGGAGCCGCCCAGCCGCTGGCCGCTCTCGAAGAGCGTGTATTCCAGTTCCGCCCCGGCGGCGCGCGCCTTCTCCAGATAAAACGCGGCGCTCAGGCCGGAAATGCCTCCACCGACAATGGCAATCCGCTTCATGCGGCTACAGGCGGCCTCCCAAACAGCCCCAGATAAGACTTGTATCAGGGCACGACTTCAGTCGTGCCGTAACCGCGTCCCAAGACAGCGGCTTTAGCCACTGGGAACAGGGGGTAAAGGCCAGTAGCACGGCGAGCCTCTTCGGCACGGCTGAAGCCGTGCCCTGATACGAATCGCCGCTAGCGTCACTTAAGAGAAACATTAGGTTCGTCACAAAATTTTCTCAGTGGAGGCGTTGGCTTTGCAATCCGCGGGTAACGCGAGCCGCGTCCGTGCCAAATCGGCGACGGCGCGCACGAACAGCGGAGAGTCATTCAGGGATTCGGCGCGATAGAGCTTCATGCCGCGTTCGCCGGCAAAATCGCGGAACAGGATGTCAATGTCGAACAGGATTTCGACGTGGTCGCAGACGAAGCCGATGGGCTGCACAAACACGCCGTTGTGACCTGCGTCTCGCAGCTTCGTGATGGTGTCCTCCACTGTGGGACCAAGCCATTCGCCGCCTGACATGCCCTGACTCTGGAAAGCAAAGCGCCAGGCGCCAATCTCAGGAACCTGCGCCGCCACCAGCGACGCCGTTTCCCGCGTCTGCGCCTCGTAGGCATCGCCATCCGCGATGGTGCGCTGGGGAACGCTGTGCGCGGTGAACAGCACCGGCAACCGCGCGCCGTGATCGACACAAGCTTTCGACCAGCCGGCCCGCAGTTTCTCCGCGAAAGCTTCAATCAGTAGCGGATGATCGTGCCACTCTTCTACAAAGTCGATGGTGAACGGGGGATGGCTGCCGAACAGCACCTGCTTGTAGAGACCGACGCTGGTCCGCGAATTGTGCGGCGCCAGGCAGATTGCGACCGCGCGCTCGACTCCGTCGTCGGTCATCTGCTGCAACGCGTCGTCGATAAACGGGTGCCAGTTGCGCATGCCGACATACGCCGGCGATGCCGAGTTCACGCGAGACTCCGTCAGCCTGCCGACGAGTAATCCGCGTAAGCGGTGAGCTGCCAATCAGCGAGTAGCGATGCTGCACCTCGCGCACCACAGCCTCCGCCATGGGACGCCCGCGCGAAATGTTCTGCAGGAACTCGGGAATGTCTTCCACCCGCTCGGGGCTGCCATGAGCGATCAGCAGCACGGCATCTTTGCTCATGGTGTCCTCGTGGAGGTTGCGGCCGTGGAACTGAACTCGTGTACGAACTGCGCGAGGTCCTTCACGTTGTCCACCGGCGTGTGCGGAAGAATGCCGTGGCCGAGATTGAAGATATGTCCGGGCCGCCCGTCGGCCAGGCGGAGAATGTGCTCGGCGCGCTGCTTCAGCTCGCGCCATGAAGCAAACAGCAGCACGGGATCAAGATTGCCCTGCACGGCGTGTTTGTGCCCGACCGTGCTCCAGCCTTCGTCGAGCGGGATGCGCCAATCCAGGCCGATGACCTCCGCTCCAGTCTCCGACATCGAAGGCAGCAACGTTGCGCTGTCGGTGCCGAAGTAGATGATGGGTACGTGCGTTTCCTTCTGCAGGCGCTGGATGAGCTGCGTAGTAGGCACCAGCGCATAACGGCGATAGTCCTCCACGCTCAGGCAACCAACCCAACTGTCGAAGATCTGCAACACGTCAGCACCAGCGCTTACCTGCTCCGCCGCGTATTCCACCAGCACGTCCACCAGCTTGCTTACCAGCTCGTCCCACGTCTCGGGCGAGTTGTACATCAGCTTCTTCACTTCGAGGTAATGGCGCGACCCTCCGCCCTCGACCATGTAGCTGGCCAGCGTGAAGGGCGCACCGCAGAAGCCAATCACGGGAAGATTGGGGCCAAAGTGTTTCACCACCAGGGCGACAGCGTCGGCCACATAGCCGAGTTCGCCCGCGCGGTCGGTGCGCAGCACTTTCACGTCTTCGGCCGTGCGGACCGGCTTTTCGATCACCGGCCCTTCGCCGGCAGCGAAATGAAACGGCAGCCCCATGACCTCGAGCGGCAGCAGCAGGTCGGCGAAGATAATGGCGGCGTCAACCTTGAGGAACTCCGCGGCAGTGATGGTCACTTCGGCTGCGAGCTCAGGCTTTTTGCAGATTTCGACCAGGGAATGGTGCTTGCGGACGTCGCGGTACTCCTGCATGTAGCGGCCAGCCTGGCGCATGAACCAAACCGGAGTGGTCTCGACTGGAAGCCGCTGGCAGGCACGGACAAACAGGGACTCGGGAGCGGACATAAACCATTATCGTAGCATTGCAGCTCACTTGACCGAGTGACCGGGATCACAAAGCGGCGGGCCTGTTTGAATTGCAGGCAAATGGGAAGATCCAGGCTCCGTGGCCCCCTAGAAGAGGTCCGAGTGTGTGCCGGTGCGAGCTAGGAGTAAATCGTCATCATCAATCTTGTTGATAAGCAGCCAATTGGGCTCGATGTGGCAGTCGCGATAAGACTTCCAATCGCCCCCGAGTGAATGGTCCCTATAGCGTGACGGCAGCGGGCTACCTTCGGCCAGCAAGCGAATTACTTCGCGCAGCTTGGCCATGCCCTTGCCGCGTTTTGCTGCGAGCTTTACGTCACGCCCAAATCGGGAGCTTCTTACGAGGTTTAGCAAGTCTCAGATACCCAGATCTCGAAATAGATCGTCGGTGGACTTATAGCGCTTGCCCTCTCCTCTATCCAAGGCCTTCATTGCCTTCACGGTTGTCGCGTTCGGAACTTTGACATCGAAAGGCAAGGCCCTTTCCGCGGCCACGCGCACAAGCAACATGCGCACTGCGTCTGATACCGATATGCCCATAGCTGCCAGGGTTTTCGCTGCCTTCTTCTTTATCTTTTGATCCACTCGAATGTGGACCATCGTCGTCGCCATGAGTAACCTCTGAGATACATTGTATCGCAACCGGAAAATTCCTCTATCTCGGTGCAAAGGCGACCAGCGCACACCGCACTCTGGTGAGCACTGCCGTTGGTGTCCGCCGTCACAGCCACCCGTGACCTTACTTCCTACAATTGTGGCTAAAGGAAAATGCCGGAGAACGTCCCCAAGCCCGTCAACCCCTGGATTGTGACCGCCGCGGTCATGCTAGCCACGTTCATGGAGATCCTTGACACGACTGTGGTCAATGTCTCCATACCGCACATCGCGGGAAACATGGGCGCGACGGTGGAGGAGGGCACATGGGTCGTCACCTCGTACCTCGTGTCGAACGCCATCATTCTGCCGATGGCGGGCTGGCTGGCGAACCGCTTCGGGCGCCGCCGGATTCTGCTGATCTGCGTTGCCGGTTTTACTCTGACCTCTTTGCTCTGCGGGATGGCCACCAGCCTGGAATGGCTTATCTTCTTCCGCATCCTGCAAGGCCTGACCGGTGGCGGGTTGCAGCCCCTGGCGCAAGCGGTCTTACTGGAAACCTTTCCCCCCAAAAGGCATGGCACCGCCATGGCGGCCTTTGGGCTGGGCATTATCCTCGCGCCCATCCTGGGGCCGACGCTCGGCGGCTGGATCACCGACAACTACACCTGGCGCTGGATCTTCTACCTCAACCTGCCGGTGGGCGCATTTTCCGTGATGATGATCAGCGCTTTCGTCCGCGACCCGCATTACATCGGCAAGCACAAGACTGGCGGCGTCGATTTGTGGGGCATCGGCTTTCTGGCGCTTGGATTCGGGATGCTGCAGGTGGTGCTCGACACCGGCCAGCGCAAAGACTGGTTTGGCAGTAATCAGATCCGCTGGTGGACGCTCCTTTGCGTCTCTGGACTGGTTGCCCTGGTAATACGCGAGTTGAAGGCCCGCCATCCTATCGTGGACCTGCGCGCACTCAAAGATCGCACCTTTAGCGCCGGCGTTTTTCTTATGACCATGCTCGGTTTCGTCCTCTATGCCAGCCTGGTTCTGCTGCCGATCTTTTTGCAGACGCTGCTGGGCTATCCGGCGCTGCAGGCGGGACTGGCGCTCTCGCCGCGCGGCCTCGGGTCGCTGGTGATGATGCCTATCGCTGGTCAGCTGACCAACCGTTACGATCCGCGCAAGCTGATCGGTATGGGGCTGGTGGTCGGCGCTTGGAGCATGTTCAGCCTCTCGCGCCTGAACCTGAACACGGGCTACTGGGATGTCTTCTGGCCGCAGGTGATACAAGGCGGCGCCATGGCGTTTTTGTTCATTCCGCTGATGGCCGTCAGCATGTCCGGCATCGCTAAAGAGAAGATGGGCAACGCCACCAGCATCTACAACCTGATGCGCAATATCGGCGGCAGCTTCGGCATCGCTACCATGACCACGTTCCTGGCGCGGCGCAACCAGGTGCATCAGAACCAACTAGTCAGCCGCGTGACCCTTTTCGATCCTAAGATGCGCATGATGATGCATGGCCTGCAGAGTTGGTTTCAGACGCATGGCTACAACTCGGTGGATGCGGCGAAGAAGTCCCTGGGCGCGATTTATGGCATGGTGCAGCGGCAGGCGGCCATGCTGTCGTTCGTCGAGGCCTTCTGGGTCATGGGCGTGATTTTCCTTGGCATGATTCCGCTGCTTTTCCTGTTGCGCAACGCGCGCGACTTACACCCGCATACGCCGAAGGCCGTGAGGAAACGCCAAGTGATCGAGTCGCCATCGGAGCTGCAGGTCGAGCCGGAGCCTGAGCTTGCGGGCGCTCTGCACTGATACTGTCTCACCTCGCTAGTGTTCCTACCTCTAGAATCAACTCATGCGCGCCGTCCCGACAACCCAAGCCTCGCCTTATCGCGGCCGGCTGGCGCCCTCGCCGACCGGGTTGCTGCACCTCGGACACGCGTGCACCTTCTGGACGGCCTATCAGCACTCGCTCGCCCACAACGGAACGCTGGTCTTCCGCAACGAGGACCTCGATCCTCATCGCTCCAAGACGAAATTCGCCGAGGCGATGATCGAAGACCTGCACTGGTTGGGAATCCGCTGGCAGGAGGGGCCCGACGTCGGCGGACCTTTTGCGCCTTACGAGCAAAGCGGGCGGCGCGGGCTCTATCTGGACGCGTGGCGCAAGCTGCGCGATGGCGGATTCATCTATCCCTGCATGTGCTCACGAAAGGACTTGGCGAATGCGGCTGCTGCTCCCAACGAAGGCGACGATGAGCCGCACTATTCGGGTCGCTGCCGCGATAAAGATTAGCGAGGCCTCTGGTCACGATGTGCCCGCGGGCGTGAACTGGCGGTTTCGTGTTCCCGATGGCGAGGAGATCACCTTCGACGATCTACACCTCGGGCCTCAGCGTTACGTGGCTGGCGAAGACTTCGGGGACTTCGTGGTCTGGCGGCGCGATGACGTGCCCGCCTATCAACTGGCGGTAGTTGCTGACGATGCTGCCATGCAAATCACGGAAGTTGTTCGCGGCGCCGATCTGCTGAAATCCACGCCGCGGCAACTGTTGCTGCTCCGCGCGCTCGGGTTGCCGGTGCCTGCTTACCACCATTGCGACCTGGTACGCGATGAGGCTGGTCTGCGGCTGGCCAAGCGCTACGATGCTCTCAGCCTAAGCAAGCTGCGCGAGCGGGGATGTACCCCGCTGCAGGTACTGAATATGTGCGGTCCGCCGTAATTGGATTGCTTAAGCCGCCGGAACAAGGTATCGTCACGCCGATGGCACTGAGGGTGAGACGATGCGAATAAACTGGGGTGCAGTTGTGCTGGCAGGTTTTGCTGACTGGATCTTCGGAGCGGTCTGGTTCACCGCCTTGAAAGCTCCCTGGCAGGCGGGGACGCGCATCTCGCCGGAAGAACTGGAGGCCTATACCGCGCATCCGAATGCGTGGCCATATATTATCTCCCTGATTTGCAGCATCCTGATCGCCTTTTTCATCGCCCGGTTGCTAGGCGGTTCGCAATCGCACGGGCTGTTACGTGGAATCAGAGTGGGAATCCTGGTGGGCTTGGCCGCTGCACTGGCAATGCTCACCGAGATGGTTTTCGAGATGCGTGCCGTCTCCTTCATCATGATTTCCGCCACTTACCCACTGCTGGGGTGCATCCTGATGGGCATCATCCTCGGCGTCTGGAAGCCAAAGGCGAAGCCGGAATTTGGCCGTGAGGTACCGGCCTCATGAAAATTGAAGGCAGGATTGTGCAGGGCTACCTGAAAGCCCTGACCGGGCTGGATAAGCTGCCCGGCCCCGACGGTGAGCGCTCGATCGAGTTGTTTCGTCACGGTACACTTACGGTGAAGCTGTACGCGCCGCGCGGCGCCGACGGGCAGAATCCGCACACCCGCGACGAAATCTACGTCATTGCCACCGGAACGGGACGGTTTCAGCGCGATGGCAAGGAAGCCACATTCGGTCCCGGCGATGTCCTGTTCGTCGCCGCCGGCGAGGAGCACCGCTTCGTGGACTTCACCGACGATTTTGCCACCTGGGTGTTCTTCTACGGGCCGGAGGGCGGCGAAGCCAATCCGTGAAAGGGCCCGACCACGGATCGGGCCGATAATCCTCACGGCCTTTCCACAATCAGTCTGGCTATCTCGCCGGTTGATTCAGTGGGAAGATCCGCGTTCATCCGCGTAAATCCGCGGTTACGAGGCCCGTCATTTCCCCGTATAACTCACCCGCCAGATGGAATTCGAGCCATCGTCCGTCACCAGCAGCGATCCATCCGGAGCCACCGTCACGCCGACCGGGCGCCCCCAGACATCACCGTTGGGAAGCACGAAGCCGGTGAGAAAGTCCTCGTATTCGCCGCTCGCCTTTCCAGTCTGATGCAGGGGCACGCGGATGAGTTCGTATCCGACGCGCGTGCTTTTGTTCCACGAGCCATGCTGCGAGGCGAAGATGTCGCCCTGATACTCCGCCGGAAATTGCTTGCCTTCGTAGAACGTCATTTCAAGTGACGCGGTGTGGGGTTGCAGCAATACATCCGGCACAATCACTTTGTCTTTCAGTTCGGGATGCTTGCCCGGCAAACGCGGGTCCTGGTTGCCGCCTATGTAGTAATACGGCCAGCCATAGAAGCCGCCAGCCTGCACATGGGTAATGTAGTCGGGCACGAGATTGTCGCCCAGACCGTCGCGCTCGTTCACCGAACACCAAAGCTCGCCGGTTTTCGGATTGATCGCCAGCCCAGCGCCCGCGTTGCGGATGCCGTACGCATACACGAGCAGGTTGGAACCATCGGGAGCCATGACCAGAATGTCGGCGCGATTCTTCTCGTCGGGATGCGTGTCGGGATCGTCAACGTTGGAGTCAGAGCCGACGGCGACGAACATCTGCTTGCCGTCTGGGGAGAAAACGATGTCGCGGGTCCAGTGCCCGCCGCCACCCGGCAAGTCTGCGATGTGCTCGGGCTTGCCTGTCGCTTTCAGATCGCCGTTGTGATAAGGGAAGCGCAGCACGGCGTTGGTGTTTCCAACATAGACGTACTGCGGATTCGGCCCCGGTGGATAAAAGGCGATGCCGTACGGCCGATTGAGGCCCGTCGCGAAGGTTTCCGTTTGTTGCGGCTTTCCATCCCCGGTGATGCCGCGAAAGATCTTGATCTCACCTTTGTGGCTTTCGGCGAGAAAGACATCGCCGTTGGGCGCGGTGATGATCTTGCGCGGTTCATCCAGGTCGGTGGCGAACAAATCGACTTTGAACCCCGCCGGCGCCTGCGGCCACGCATCCTTGGGACGGTCCACAACCCTGGCCCAGTTCGACGCAGACTTGGTCGCGTACGGGGCAGGCAGGTCAGAGGCTGTGATCTTGTGGATCGTGCCCGGTTTTTCGTACCGGTAGTCGGTGAACGGCGCTTGCGATGCAGCGGCCGAATGCGCATTCTTGCCACTCTGGGCAGCATGCTGGACAAGTGAGAATAGAAGGGCCAACACCACGGACGCAGATGCGTTCCAAACTATCTTCATGAGGCTCTTTCTTTACTCCTCGGGATGAGGTATTGGTTAGCGTGCGCCCCGTCTGACGACCAGGCTGGGCCGCGCACTTGCTTAATTAGATGAAGCAGTACAAATTCGAGTATGCGAGAAAACCGGGCGGCTTTCTGGATACGGCGTTGGATGGCAGCCCGTTGGCCCGCCCAGTTGCGGAACTTCGGCAAGAGGTCTAGGCTGATGGGCAAGTGGCGGGGTCTAACCGTGTTCAGCCTCAGTTTTGTGGTCATCATCGCCGGGCTAGCCTTTGGCGGCGCCACCACGCTCATCGGATTTGGCGGCCTGCTGGGTACCTCGTTCCATCGTGCATTGGGAACGCCCTTGCCCCTGCCCACACTGCACAGCCCATTCGAGCGGCGTCTCTATATCGGAGTGGGTGTCGTGGGGTTCGTGGTCTGGATCAGCGCGTTTATCTATAGCCTGAAGATCGCGCCATAACGCTGCAGAGCAATCTCACATGGTTTTACGGGTGGAGCACCGCTTTAGCGGTGCAGTGCGGCTCAAATGTGGGAGCCGGCTTTAGCCGCTGAGGTAATGTAACGTTTCAACCTTCGAAGAGCCCGGGTTGCCACCTCACTCCCGCCAGTTCCGCCATCTGCTCGATGTACTTCTCTGCGTCGAACTTCTTGCGCGCCGCGTTGCCCGACATGTAGCGAATCGTCCCGAAGATGGGCCGCTCGAACCACGGACGGTCGAACTTGCCGGCAATCGCCCAGGCGATGCCCGCGTAGCCATTCGGATCGCGTCCGTCGAGAAAGTACTTGTCGTTGAGATACACCGCCGTCTGGTAGGCGACTGCCGGAGACACGCTCCACTCCAGGATCTTCTTCGCCCAGTACATGCGCATGTAGTTGTGCATCCATCCGGCGTGGAGCATCTGGCGCTGCGCGGCGTTCCACAGGTCGTCGTGGGTTTCGGCCTGTTCCAGTTGCTGGCGCGAATACGTCACCGGCCGCTCATCGCGCGCGTGCGCAGCCAGCGTGCGGTGGGCCCAATCGGGCGCGCTTTCGATGGAGTCGTACAGCGGATTGAAATGCACGAAGTTGATAGACAGCTCGCGCCAGGTGATGAGCTGGTCGAGGAAGTCATCTTTTGCCGCGCGCGGCGCGTTTGCCTGTTCGACGGCCAACGCCACCGTGTGCGGACCGATGTGCCCGAAGTGCAGATACGGCGACAGCCGGCTGGTGCCGTCAACTTCCGGCTTGCCGTGGCGCTCGGGATAATGAGCCAGCTTGTGGGTGACGAAGTCTTGCAGCAGCCGGAGCGCTTCGCTGGTTCCGCCGCGAAAGGAATCGACCGGCTGCACCGAGCGGTCGAGGCCTTTCCAGTCTTCCGTAATGTCGAACGAGCCGTCATCGGGAAGCGCATGCAGGCCACGCGGCTTCTCCCATGCGATCTTTGCTCTTGGATTGTGCGGCGGCGCAAGGAACTGTTCCAGCCGCTGCTGTAGTCGCGGGCGGATGATGCGTGCGGCGTACTGCTCCTTCTCCAGCAGCCTCGACGGGACAAGCACGTCGGCATCCACCGTCCACAGCGGCACGCTGAGCTTCTTCGCCGCCGCTTCGCGCCACTTGCGTGGTTCGCGCAGCGGATTCTCGTCGCCGATCACGAGCGAAGCCTTGACCTCGTCGCAAAACTTCACCAGGGAATGATCGGGATAGCGGCGCAGCACGAAGCCAATGCCGCGTTTGCGGGCGCGCTCGGCGATGTCCGGGATGCCTTGTGCCAGGAATGCGTAATGCCGCAGGTTCGCGTGCGGATAGAACGGCACCGGCGCGAAGAAGATCACTACCGGTTGTTGCAGAGTATCGGCCACTTCGACCGCCACGTCGAGCGCGGGGTTGTCGAGCGCGCGCTGGGCACGCTGCATCCAGTACACGACACAACGACCGGTGGGATCAGGCGCTCCGGCGCGACGTACGGTTACGCGAGGATCGGACGACAGTTGTTCCAGGCTGGGCATCGCAGTCCTGTACGCCTTCAGGTATCGGATGAAAGCGGTGGCGGCCTTCGTCTATCAAGCAGGCGTGACGTTTGCCTGAGGCTATGAGATCATGGCCGGCGATTTTTGACTGCGATGAAACATCAATCCAGGTCGCACCATCAGAAGAGGGCTCAGGTTCGCTCCGCCGCCAGCACTTCATCGGCCACCGCCGCCGCTTCCACCGCCGGCTTCACGTCGTGGACACGCACGATGTGCGCTCCGCGCAGAATGCTGGCAACCATCGCGGCCAGCGAACCGTAGAGACGCTCGGTAGGCGGCGCATCTGCGCCTGCCCGCTTGCCGAGCGTACGCCCAACGAACGATTTGCGCGAAGTCCCGGCCAGAAGCGGAAATCCCATCCGGTGCAACTGGTCGAAGTGCGCCAGCAGCGGGTAGTTCTCTTCGAAGTTCTTGCCAAAGCCGAACCCCGGGTCGAGCACGATGCGCTCGCGCCGGACTCCGTGCTCGAAGGCGACTTGCACCCGGTTCGCCATGTCGTGCTCCAATCGTGCAACGATGTCCGACTCCTTAGGTAGATTGCGCCACTGGCTGCGGCTGACCGCGGGTATGCATCAGCACCACGCCGCACTGCAATTCAGCGCAGGTGCCTGGCCATTTGCGGGTCCCACTGAAAAGCGCTGACGTCGTTGACAATCTCCGCTCCCGCGCTGCAGGCTGCCCGCGCGACCCCGCTCTTGTAGGTGTCTATGGAAACAATTGCGTCCGGACGAGCGCGTAGGACTCCCTCGATCACCGGCATCACGCGCCGCAGTTCTTCGTCTTCGGTGACAGCCGGCCGAGTGTTGACAACGGCTGCGCCTTCGTTGGCCGCGACGAGCGTGCCGGGCCGCGTGGACTCGCCACCGATATCGAGTATGTCGGCTCCTTCTTCCAACAATTGCAGCGCATGTTCGATGGCTCGCGCCGGATCGAGGAACTTGCCGCCGTCCGAGAACGAATCCGGCGTGACGTTCACCACGCCCATGATGAGGGTACGCTGGCCCAACTCCAACGCGCGCGAGCGCAACTGCCAGCGATAACGAGGACGCATGCGACGATTGTAACTGTCGAAGCCGTCAGGCCATTGCGGAAGAGTGCGACGGTTTACTTGCGTCGCAATGCTAAAATCCAAGCAGTAGTGCTATGTACCGGGGCCGTAATCTCGCCGCTGTTGTGCTGTTCTTCGCGCTGCTGGCGCAGGCGTTCGCAGCCTCTCGCAAGCCGGTCGAAAAGCCCGATGGTTCCAAAAAGCTCGATCACGATCTGCAGCAAATCCTCAGCGATCCCGCCGTGGCGCGCGGTTTGTGGGGAATCTATGCGGTCTCGCTCGACACTGGCAGGCCGATTTACGCGCTGAACCAGGACAAGCTTTTCACCCCCGCCTCCAACGCCAAGCTTTTTACCACGGCTGCCGTCTTCGGGCTGATCGGGCCCGACTACCGCTTTAAGACCACGGTTGAGACCTTCGGCTCGCTGGACAAATACGGACGCCTGAACGCCGATCTGGTGGTGGTGGGACGCGGCGATCCCAATCTTTCGGGCCGCACCTTGCCCTACAACCTGCGCACCGAGCGCAAAGCGCCGCCCATCCAGGTGCTGCAGAGCCTCGCCGACCAGCTCGTGCTGCATGGTTTGAAGTACATTGACGGCGACGTGGTGGCCGACGATTCGTACTTCGTCTTCGAGCGCTACGGGGAAGGCTGGTCGCAGGACGATCTGGCGCGCGAGTGGGGCGCTCCGGTTTCGGCCCTGACCATCAACGACAACGTCATCTTCGTGGACATCAAGCCGGCCGACCGTCCGGGCGAACGGGCGTTTCTCAATATCACGCCCTTTCCCGAGTACTACAAGATTGACAACCGGGTGATGACCACGCCCCAGGGCACCGGGCCGCGGACGGTTTCCATCAATCGCGAACCGGGCTCCAGCCAGCTCACGTTGTGGGGAAACATTCCCCAGGACGATCCCGGCTTCGGCGAAGCGCTGGCCATCGAAGATCCCGCCGACTTTACCGCGCGGCTCTTTCGCCAGTTGCTGGAGGAGCGCGGCGTCACCGTTTATGGACGGGCGCGCACCCATCACACCGAACTGGCTTCGACGCAGACCTTCAGCGTCACCTCCATCGCATCGGGCGGCGGCGACTCCACGCGGCCGTCGGTGCCCGCGCCTTTGGTGCTGGCCAGTTACCAGTCGCAACCCATCTCGCAGGACCTGCGCGTGATCAACAAGGTGAGCCAGAACCTGCATGCCGAGCTGATGCTGCGCCTGCTCGGCAAGGAGAAGGGAACTTCCGGCTCGATCGAGGGTGGACTGGAAGTGCTGCGCGGATTCCTGGTGAACGCCGGTATCAAGCCGGACCAGTTCGCTTTCTATGACGGTTCCGGTCTGTCGCGCGAGGACCTGGTCACGCCGGAAGCGGTGGTCACCTTGCTGCGGTACTGTCACCAGCAGCCGTGGGGCCAGCTCTACGAGGGCACGTTGCCGGTCGCGGGCGTGGACGGCTCACTCGGCGAACGCTTTCGCAACACACCCGCCGCGGGATCAGTCCGCGGCAAAACCGGATCGCTGCTGCACGTGTATTCACTCTCCGGCTACGCCACCACGCAAAGTGGCCAGCGCATTGCCTTCTCCGTCATCACCAACAACAACAACCTGCCGTCCAAGAAAGCGCTCGACACCATCGACCACATTGTCGAGAGATTTGTGGAAGACAAGAAGTAGAGCGGAGATCCACTACAGCCCCACCTCAATCCTGGATCTGGGATCAAGGTAGTCGCGCAGCCCGTCGCCGATAAAGTTGAAGGAGAGCACCGCGAGCATGACGGCAGCGGCGGGGAACAGCACCAGGTGCGGCGAATCGAACAGGTGCGACCGCGCGTCGTTCAGCATCGAGCCCCAGCTGGCCGCTGGAGGCGGCACGCCCAATCCGAGAAAGCTCATGGTCGCTTCCGCCAGAATGGCTCCGGCCATGCCGATCGCGGCCTGCACGATGATCGGCTGAATGATGTTCGGCCAGATGTGCCGCACCACGATTCGCACATCGCTGGCGCCCAGCGCGCGCGCCGCCTCAACAAATTCGCGCTCCCGCACCGCCAGCACCTGCGCTCGCACCAGGCGCGCGTAGCCCACCCATCCGCCGAGCGACAGCGCGAAGATCAGATTGAAGATGCCCGGACCGAGAAAAGCCACGAAGGCGATGGCCAGCAGAATTCCCGGGAACGACATGAACGCGTTCATCACGACCACGTTGAGCACGCGATCGGTGATGCCGCCGTAGTAACCGGCGATGGAGCCGAAGATCATGCCCAGGGTAAGCGAGGCTGCCACCACGCAACTGCCGACCAGCATCGAGATGCGCGCGCCATAAATGATGCGGGAGAGGATGTCGCGGCCCAGTTCATCGGTGCCGAACCAGTGCGCAGCCGACGGCCCCATCAGGCGGGCCGGCAGATCGATGTGCGCCGGATCCTGCGGAGCGATCCAGGGCGCAAACAGCGCGCACGCCAGAAATACCGCCACCAGAACGACTCCCGAGGTCGCCAGCAGGTTGTAGCCGGCAGCGCGGCGGAGAGAAACCAGTTGAGCGGCTGACGCCATCTCGCGTCATCTTAAATGAAAACGGCGGCGCTACTCCAAAAGCGCCGCCAGACGATCGAGATTCTCTGCAGAGTAGCTACTTGATTGTGATCTCTCGTATCAGATTGCTGGAAACCGCTCGCGCGTTCTCGACGCGCTTGTCGATCACCTGCTGCTCTTTGCCCTTGTCGCCATACTGCTTCATCCGCAGTTCCAGGACCTTCATGCCCAGACCGTCGAGAGCGGCCATGTTCTTGTAGGTGAGGATAAAGCCGATGTCCCAGTCGTCGATGCCGCTCTTCGTCTGGTTCAGGAAAATGCCGTAGCTCTCAATGAGTCCCGGCGCTCTTCTCAGCTCTCCCAGAGCGGCTTGATGTTGTTCTTCAAATCGTCCATGAACGCGTTGAAGTGCCCGGGAAGGATGTGGACCAGGGTGACGCGGCTTACCGGACCTTCGGTGTACTGGTCCTGGGCAACGCCCGTCGCCAGTAGTAGCAGGGAAAGACACAACAACCCTAATGCCAGTCGCACGACTTGCTTCATAGATACAGCCTCCTTTGTGGGTTACGTGCGAAGTCTGCCCTATCGATTGCGATTCGTAAAGGAAAAACCACCATCGCAGGCGTGTTTCGCGATTCTTTTTCGTTTCCTTCGACGTTATGGTTAGAGACGCCATCACGAATCGGTTAGCAGAACAGGGAATACGCGGCACCAAATGGCGGGGCAAATCTTTTTCGCGGCATCGCCGTCCCGGGTCTAGAATCTAGGTTTCAGGCACGTCAGCCGGCGTGCCTGGAAAGTCGGCCCCATGCTGCCTTTCAAACTGGTTTATAGCGAGAAGTATTTCCTGCCGATCGGCGAGCACATCTTTCGCGCCGACAAATATCGCCTGATTCGCGAGTTGCTTCTGCGGGAGCATGTTGCCGACGAGAGCGATTTCATCGCTCCCCAGCCCGCCAGCGAAGCCGATGTCCTGCTGGTGCATTCGCCGCTCTACGTCAACAAGCTGATGGAAGGCAGTCTCACGGCTCGCGAAGAACTGGAGATGGAAATTCCCTATTCGCCGCAGGTCGTCGATGCGTTCATGCTCCACACCGGCGGCTCCATTCTGGCGGCGGAGCGCGCCCTCAAAGACGGCGTCTGCATCAACATCGGCGGCGGGTTTCACCATGCCTTTCCCGAGCACGGCGAAGGTTTCTGCATGATGCACGATTTTGCGGTCGCCATTCGCGTCATGCAGAAGCGAGGGCTCATCGGACGCGCCATGACGGTGGACTGCGATGTTCATCAGGGCAACGGCACCGCGTTTATCTTCGGCAGTGCTGCGCATAAGCCGAACAAGCTGCCGTCCTGGTCGGCTGCGGCGCTGGGCATTCCTCAGGACGCAACGGTGAGCGAAGGTCCAAGCAAGGACGTGTTCACCATCTCGCTGCATCAGGAGAACAACTATCCGTTCGTCAAGCCCGCCGTCGTCGATCGACGTCAACCTGCCCGACGGGTGTGGCGATGTGGAATATCTTGCGTGGCTGGACAACGCCTTGAGCTCCGGATTGCGGCAGTTCGACCCCGAGCTGATCTGCTACGTGGCTGGCGCCGACCCTTTCCGCGAGGACCAGCTAGGCGGTCTGAACTTGACGATTGAAGGCCTGAAGCGCCGGGATGAACTGGTCTTTCGCGCCGCCCGCGCCCGCGATATTCCGGTGATGGTCACCTATGCCGGGGGATATGCCAACCGGGTTGAGGACACAGTTGCCATCCACGGCAACACGGTGATCGCGGCCGCCGAGGTCTACCGCACCGCCCCCAGCGAGACGACGAACTAACGGTCGGAGCAGCTTACCGCCGGCTACTGCTGCCGCCCAGCAGCGACCCGAGAACACCGCGTACGATCTGACGGCCGACGCTGCTTCCAATGGTGCGAGCTGCGCTCTTGGCCATCGCGGTTGCAAGAGAATCGCCGCGCCGTCCGCCGCTGCCTCCTCCCAAGCCTAGCGATCCCAGGGAGGGCAGGTTGGCATACCACGGTTGAGACTGTCCTTGCGGCTGGCCCGATCCTTGCGCGGACGGCTGCCCAGCCCGGCCTTTCAGAAGCTCATAGGCCGACTCGCGGTCCACCGCGGTGTCGTACACGCCGGCGACGACAGAGCTGGCCATCAGTTGCTGGCGTTGCTCCGGAGTGATCGGCCCGATCTGGCTGTGAGGTGGACAAACGAGTGCGCGTTCCACGATGCCAGGCGTGCCTTTTTCGTCCAGGAACGAAACCAGCGCCTCTCCCACCTCCAACTCGGTGATGGTCTTTTCCACATCGAGCTTGGGGTTGGAGCGGAAGGTTTGCGCCGCCGCCTTTACCGCTTTCTGATCCTTCGGCGTGAATGCGCGCAAGGCATGCTGCACCCGGTTGCCCAACTGCCCAAGAACGTCTTCCGGTACGTCAATCGGGTTCTGGGTAACGAAATAGACACCGACTCCCTTGGAGCGGATGAGGCGAACGATCTGCTTCACCTTGTCGCCGACAACCGGTGGAAGGTCGGCAAAGAGCAGGTGCGCCTCGTCGAAGAAGAACACCAGCTTGGGCTTCTCCGGATCGCCGACTTCGGGCAGGCGCTCATAGAGTTCGGTCATCAGCCAGAGCAGCAGCGTCGCATAGACGCGCGGCGAGCGGATCAGCTTGTCCGCCGCGAGAATGTTGATCAAACCGTGGCCGTTGGAGTCCGTCTGGATGAGGTCGTCGAGGTTGAGTGCGGGCTCGCCGAAAAACTTGTCGCCGCCTTCCTGCCCCAGCGTGACCAGGCCCCTCTGGATGGCGCCGATGCTGGCGGCTGAAATGTTGCCGTACTGCGTCTGGAAGTCCTTGGCGCTGTCGCCTACATGCTGCAGCATCGCCTGCAGGTCTTTCATGTCGAGCAGCAGCAGCTGACTTTCGTCGGCGATCTTGAACACCAGCGACAGCACTCCGGACTGCGTGTCGTTGAGGTTGAGCAAGCGGCTGAAAAGCAGTGGGCCCATTTCCGACACCGTCGCGCGGATCGGGTGTCCCTGCTCGCCGAAGACATCCCAGAACGTGACCGGGCATCCCGAGAAGGTGAACCCCTCGAGCTTCAACTTCTTGATCCGCTCCGCCAGTTTGGGATTCTCTTTGCCCGGCTGGCTGACGCCGGACAGATCGCCCTTCACATCCGCGGCAAAGACCGGCACGCCGATGCGGCTGAAGCTTTCCGCCATCACTTGTAACGTTACGGTCTTGCCGGTGCCGGTTGCGCCGGCAACCAGGCCGTGGCGATTTGCCATCTGCGGCAACAGGCACTGCTCGTCTTTGCTTTTCGCGATCAGAAGAGGTTCGGTCATAGAGGTCTTTCGCCTTGGGAAGTTGGGCGCGATACGACGTCGGCGCCAGCAGCTATTCTAGCCGCAGGCCGCGAAAGAGCGTGGCCCATTGCGTGGTATCCTGATATTACGCGGTAGAAAACGCGACGATTCCGCCGTTCCACCCCAAGTTTTGGACTCCTGAATAATGTTTGAAAACCTTACAGATAAGCTGCAGCGGGCCTTCAAGAACCTGCGCGGGCAGGGCACGCTGACGGAAGAAAACATCGGCGAAGCGCTGAAGGAAATTCGCATGGCGCTGCTCGAAGCCGACGTTAACTTTAAGGTCGTCAAAGAACTGGTTGACCACATTCGCGAGAAGGCGCTGGGCCAGGAAGTGATGACCGCGCTTTCTCCCGCCGAGCAGGTGGTCAAAATTGTTCGCGACGAACTGATCGCCATCCTCGGCAAAGATACCGCCAAGCTGAAGTTCTCCTCGCAGCCGCCGACCGTCGTGCTGATGGCCGGTCTGCAGGGTTCCGGCAAGACCACCACCTCGGGCAAGCTGGCGAATTGGCTGAAGCAGGGCGGGCACCGCCCCATGCTGGTCTCGGTGGACGTCTATCGCCCCGCCGCTCGCGAGCAGCTCAAAGTCGTGGCCAACGCCATCAAGGCGCATCTCTACGAAGGCACGGTCGGAGAATCCAACACCGCGACCGTCGAGCGGCTGGTGAAGGAAGCCCGCCGCGAAGCCATCAACAACGCCTGCGACGTGCTCATCGTTGACACCGCCGGCCGCTTGCACATCGACGAGCAGTTGATGGACGAGATGCAGTCGCTGAAGAAGATCCTGAACCCGCAGGAGATCCTCTTCGTCGCCGACTCCATGACCGGCCAGGACGCGGTGCGCTCCGCCGACGAGTTCCACAAGAAGCTCACCCTCACCGGCGTGGTGCTCACCAAGATGGACGGCGACGCCCGCGGTGGCGCTGCGCTCTCCATTCGCAACGTGACCGGGCAGCCTATCAAGTTCATCGGCGTCGGCGAGAAGTATGACGCGCTCGAGCCCTTCCATCCCGACCGCATCGTGGGACGGATTCTCGGCATGGGCGACATCCTCTCGCTCATCGAGCAGGCCGAATCCAAGCTTGACAAGAACAAGTCAGAGGAATTCGCGCGCAAGGCGCTCAGCGGCGACGGCTTCTCGCTGGAGGATTTTCGCGATCAACTGCGGCAGGTGAAGAAGCTCGGCTCGCTGCAGAGCATCATGGGCATGATGCCCAAGATCGGCCCCTTCGCCAACATGCAGAAGGCCGCCGACAAGGTGGACGAGAAGCAGATCAATCGCGTCGAGGCCATCATCAACTCCATGACGCCGCACGAGCGCGACCACCACGAGGTCATCAACGGCAGCCGCCGCAAGCGCATCGCACGCGGCTCCGGCACCAGCGTGCAGGAAGTGAACCAGCTGCTGCGCCAGTACGCCCAGATGCGCAAAATGTTCAAGAGCATGGGCAAGCCCAGCTTCGCGCGCCGCATGGCGGGAATGAAGCTGCCGGGGATGTAGAAGCCACGCTGTCTTCGAACGGATGAATCCAAAACTTTACGTGATTGCGGGTCCAAACGGTGCGGGGAAGACGACCTTTGCGCGGGAATTCCTGCCAACCTACGGCGACTGCCGGAATTTCATCAATGCGGATCTGATCGCACAGGGCGTGTCGCCATTTATTCCCGAGGCGGCCGCCTTCCGAGCGGGACGGTTAATGCTGGGGGAAATCGACCTACATTCTCGCCGCCGCGAAGACTTCGGATTTGAGACGACACTTTCAGGACGGAGCTATCTGAGCTTGATTCGTCGCCTGAGTCAAGGTGGATATGCAGTCCATTTCTTCTTTCTACGGGTCCCCACGGTTGATCTTGCGTTGAGCCGAATCAAAAGCCGAGTCTTGGAAGGTGGTCACGACGTCGCTGAATCGGTCGCGCGTCGTAGGTTTGACCGATCAATCCGAAACTTCGTCGCTGAGTTATCGTCAGCTGGCAGATTCCTGGTTCCTCTCTGACAACTCCGGCAGTGCCCCTGCCGAGGTCGCCTTTCAGAAACATGGTCGCCTCCATATAATTGATCAGGACCTTTACAATCTTGTGATTGCTCGTTACGCCAAGTCATGACCAAGCCACCTCCCAACGTCCTCGAATTGCCGATGGAAGAAAGAGCTTTGATGGCACTCAGGGCAGCTGTCGAGAAGCTTATCGTCGAACATGCGCGCTCCGGAGCGCCGTTTTATATCTGGCGCGACGGCAAAGTAATCAGTATGCCCGTCGAAGAAGTGCGGGCCGAAGCCGCACGTCTGCAGGCGGAATAGGATTGAGTGCTGACGGCTAGGGTTTTCTACCACGTCAGCATAAACGCCGCCTCCTGGTGAACTAGCTGCTGTCAGTACTTCCAGATGCGTTCGGAGAATTGGAATGACCAAGCCAACAGACGATCTTGAAGCGGTAAGAATCGTCGCAGAAGCGTTGCAGGGATTCGACCCCGGAGACCAGGAAAGAATCATCCGATGGGCACGTGAAAAACTGGGTCTCGTTGCCCTGCCGTCTCAACCGCCACGTCCCGCAAGCGTGCCGCCACCGCCGGCTGCCCCGGTTGCTCAGCCCGCCCCGCCGATTGCCGCGGCTACTCCACCTGCCCCGCCGGCCGCAATCCCGATCACCAGAAATCGACCGATCATGGAGCGTCCCGTTGTCGAGGCTCCCCGAGTAGAGCAACCGGTCGTAGAACAGCTCGCTCTAGAGCAAACCGAAGTCGAGCAACTTGAGCTCGAGCCGTCCGGGCCGCAACCCGCGGCTGTCAACATGCTCGTGCCCGCCCCGGAGGAGAAGAACCGGGCCTTTACGGTGATTGGCATCATCCTGCTGGCCGTGGCGGTGGTGTTTCTGATCGTTATGATCATGACCAAGGCGAGGTGACGGGCCTGCCGCACCCCGATGGCGTTCCTGTGTTGAATCGTAATTGCCGGCTGCTGGATTTCACCTGGCTGGCGTCTCGAGCCACTACATCTCATGAGTCATGTTGTCTCGTATCAGGGCACGACTTCGAGTCGTGCCGAACGACGTGCAATAGAAAGTCAGGGCTTCAGCCCCTGCAAATTGGGCAGGGGCTGAAGCCCAAGTCATGCGTGGTTGCGCTGCGGCACGTCTGAAGACGTGCCCTGATACAGAACGCCCTATAGGACAGTCGCTAGATGCTAGTTGCTTCTTCCCCTTCCAGCATGAACTCCAGCACCTCTTGCGGTGCCGATGACCTCCACACCGGCGCGAACGACAGCCGATGCAGCGGTGTCGGGCCTTTCTCGCGCAGCATCCTCAGATGATGCGGCGTGCTGTAGCCCTTGTTGGACGCCAGCCGGTACTCCGGGAAGATGGGGTCCCAGGCGCTGATCATCGCATCGCGCTCGACTTTGGCGATGATGGACGCGGCGGCAATCGAGGCGGAAAGCGCGTCGCCGTGGATGATCGGCGTCTGCTCGCAATCGAAGGCGATGCGCAACGCGTCCACCAGCAAATGGTCGGGCCGAAGCGTTAGCTTGACAACCGCTTCTTCCATGGCGCGCTTCGAGGCCCAGTAGATATTGATCTGGTCAATGGTGGCCACATCCACCGCGGCAATCGCCCAGGCCAGCGCGTGCTCCCGGATGCGGGGAGCGAGCCTCTCCCGCGTCTCGCGATCGAGCAGCTTGGAATCGCGCAGCCCGCGAATGCGATAACCGGGATCGAGGATCACCGCCGCGGCGACCACCGGCCCGAAGAGCGATCCCCGTCCCACTTCATCAACCCCGGCCACCAGCTTCGCGCCCGCGTCCCACGCCAGCTTTTCGTACTTCAGCGTGCACTTCAGCCGCTTCAGCAGACGCAGCTTCAGCGTCGCCTTCGAGACCTGCTTCTCGCCGCTCTCTTCGCGCGGCTTCTTTCTTGTTTTCCGGATGGAGATCGTCACAGCCCGTCTCTGCCGGCCGCTTGCTTCGCTCGATGCAGCTCCCGCACGCACGGCACGGATTTATTAGAACATGGCAGCGTCCACGTTTATCGAGGGCTCATCTCGAACGGCGAGTCTCCGTTAAACCAGCGTCCGTTGGCGAGATACCTCCCCCTACCTCGGCATTACGTATAATCAACAACTTAGACATCATTCACATCGCAAAGTATTACATTCAAAGAAGTTACATGTAAAATATTGATTTCTATGGGCTAGCTGCGACAAATGGGCTAAAGATCCAAATTCTAGGTATATAACAGATATAAGTATATGAAGATGACAAGCTAAAATCCAGGACTCGATGCTCTTCTCGCAAGGTATTAAAAACACGGCTTAAACGCGGTTCTCCCGGCAACTGACTACTGGCAACTGGCAATTGCTTTTCAAGTGGGTGGTGCGCATCTTCGATGCGCTGGATGCCAAGCCGAAATCTGCATTCTTTACGCGCCTGCTCGCGACCGAGCAAGAAAGCGATCTATGCAGTATTCGTTCCGACGGAGTTTCATGGGTATGCTCCAGTGAGACTTGTATTGGTCTGTGCTCGTTAGCCTGGGAGGAGCCCCCTAATAGGCACCCGCGGCGTACGATCCCTTTGCGCCCCCAGCTTTTGCACTGAGGTAACCGGCGCACCACACGAGGACCGTACGCCAATATTTCGGGTGGACACTAAGAGGCGCGGACCTATTGCATGAAGCCCGCCAACTTCGCCGTGGCCTTGTACTGGGGTATTGGGTCCAGTTCCTTGAAGGCGCTGGTGAAGGCGTTCGAGAGGCTCCACATGGTTCGCGCCTGGAACTCCTCATGCTCGGGCTGAAAGTACAGCTCGTGCACACGGCGCGCCAAGTGCTTTGGAAACCCCAATTCGTCCTCGATGAACGCCTGGTAGATCAGCAGCTTCGCAGCAGCCGTTGACAGCTGCAGCGCCTGCGATTCCTCGACCTGTTGCTTCAGAGGTCCGAAGTTCCGCTGCATCCGATCGACACCGATGGCCAGGCTGTCTTCGAGGGAAAAGTGTTTCGAATGCTTCGCGAGAACGGGCGTATACACGCCTGAGACGATGTTTCCGAATTAACGAGGTCCCTTACGGCACCGCTTCCAGTATCCGTTAGCAAGTCATGCCAAATGGTGATCTCTTTCGTTAAAGAGTGAGTAACAAACCCTTTTTCCACATTGGAATCAATTTAGGCGCTTTGGAATCAGACCAAAGTGGCCATCTCCGACTGCTTCAGCTTCTTCTCCGCTCCGTCCGACACGAGTGTGCGTAATCATTCATTGTCGGTTCGGGCGCAGACGAAATTCGCGGCCTCATTGGTGTCTCCCGTGCCCTTGTACTTGGCAATCTGCGGATAGGGGCAAAGTGGGCGTGTCATCTTGACGCCCTGCGACGGATCTAAGTCGTTCACGTATTTTGTCGCGATGATCGCACCTGGAGCGATACCCTTTTCCACCCACTGTTCTAGGGCGCTGGAAACATCGTGCTGCGGGTCCATGTTGGTCGCGGTCTTCGGCGGGCCACCAAGGCTGTAGATGTCGCGTTGGCCAAAGAAGTTGGGCCCAGCTCCACCAAAGCAGTGCTGCATCGATGGAGCCATGTACAGGCGAACGAAATCCTCTGTCTCGTGCAAACCCATGTTGGTCGCGACACTGTTATAGTAGTTGATGCTACTCATGCCCGGAATGCCCGGATCACTCCATCCGTGGTATAGAACGAGTTTACCGCCGCGAGCTTTGAAGGGCCGCAGATCCGGATCCATGGCGTTCATAGTTCGTGCGGTTTTCTCATCCGCAATCTGAAGCGCCCGTTCCGCACTTACTTTCCGGTAGTCCCAAGCCGTGTCGCCGAAAACCAGACCCCGGAAGTAGTTCAGGCCGAAGGTAAAGATCCCGCCTTGGCCTGGAGCCGGACCAGTGATCCAGCCTGCCCAACCGCCTTCTCCCTCCTCACTTCCGGGCATGTAACCGGGGAAAAGTTGCTCGCCTTTAGAGTTCCGCAATCCGGCATAAATCTTCTTGAGCTGAGCCACCTGCGCGGGGTTCAGACAACTGTCGGACTCGGCTCCCCGGCAACGTAGAGCGGACGGATCGAAATGGCATCGGCTCGGGTCATTGAGGACACCGTCGCTGGCTCCGTCCTCAGCATCGCAAGCGGCCAGCACCGCGGCGCTGATCGCGGGTATCTTGCTGGCGGGGATGTAGCTGGGGGGACTTGCACCTGTATTGTAGAGACCCATGGCCAACAGACGCGTCGCGGAGGTTACTGACCCTCCGGCGAGGATGCCCTGGTAATCTCCCGGAAAACGCTGGGCTTCCATTAACGCCTCGCGGCCGCCGTTGCCGCATCCTTCGAAAAATGACCACTGCGGAGCCTGACCGTAGTAGGCTCGAATGATCGCCTTGGCCTTTTCGGTCATTTCATGGACACCTCTGTACCCTAGGTCGACCACCTTTTCAGGATGTCCCAACGCCCAGTTTGAGTCCGTTTGCCCACCAATGTGACCGGTGTCGGTGGAGGCAGTGGCAAAGCCGCCGCGAACCGCCGGCGCCATGTCGCGGAAATTGATCACCCCGGCAAACCCGTCATTGCCGACCCCACGGAATTTCCTGTTCCAACCCAAAGTCGGCATCCACACTTCAAACTGAATATCCGAGTCCATGGTCGGTCTAATCTCACCTTGGACCCGGCAGAAGGGAGGCACGCTCTGGATGGGCTCGCCGCTCGGCGGAGTAACCACCCCGCCCGGTACGGACTGGGTCAAAGTAATTGTTGTGTCGGGCAGCTTGAGGCTGGCCAAGCTCTCGCAGGGCACAGCAGGTTTGGTGCTATCCCCCCCGATTGCGACCCAGCCCTGCGGGTTCAGAGGCTGGGATCCGATCAGGGATTGGCTCCGCCTGCTGGCGGCGCCTCCCAGAACGCGCTCGCGGAGGTCGAGCACGTTGAAGGCGAGCAAGGTGGCGGTTACCACCATGAGCAGGACGATTACGGCCGCACTGACCTCGGTCTTGTGCCGCTGAACAAACTTCGAAACACGGTAAGCGGGCGTGTTCGGACGCGCCTTCACCGGCAGATGCTGCAGGTGCCGGTCGATGTCCCGTGCCAACTCTTCCACCGAGCCATATCGCCGCTTTGGCTCCTTCTGCAGCGCCTTCAGCACGATGTTGTCCAGATCCCCTCGCAACCTGCGACGCAATTTGTCCGGCTGCCCTTCCCGCGTCTGGCTCACCAACTCGGGAGTCTTGGTGACTTTGGTACCGTCTGAAGATGTATCGCTTTCCACCCGATTCACCGCTGCGCTGGGGGTCTCGGGCTCCTGCTCGCAAATCGCCCGCTCCATTTCCGCCGGAGTATGCTGTGTCAGCCGGTAGGGTCGATGGCCAGTCAACAGCTCGTAAAGCACCACACCAAGCGAGTAAATATCCGTCGCGGGCGTAACCGATTTGCCGCGCATCTGCTCCGGGCTGGCATAGGCCGGAGTCATACACCGTGTCCCGGTTTGAGTGACCAGCGAGCCCTGGGCGGAGGGCTCGGGATTGAGAACCTTTGCGATTCCAAAATCCAGCAGCTTGGGCGTACCATCGGCGACCACCAGAATGTTGCTCGGCTTCAGGTCGCGATGAATCACCATTCTCTGGTGTGCATACTGCACGGCGGCGCACACTTTGTCGAACAGATGCAGGCGTTCGTCGACTGAGAGTTTGTGCTGGTCACAATACTCATCGATCGGGCTGCCTTCCACATAGTCCATCACCAGGAAGGGCAACCCTTCGGCCGTGCTACCGCCGTCAAGCAGCTTGACGATGTTGGGATGGTCCAAGCCAGCCAGGGTCTGCCGTTCATTGCGGAAACGGTTCAAGAGGTCACGGCTGTCCAATCCCGGCTGGACCAGCTTGACGGCCACCTGCTTGCTGATACTCATCGTCAGCGCGCACAGCCAGAAAAACGGCAGCCATGCCACCTTGTCCGATGCGCCTCACGAGCTTGTAGGCTCCGAGGTGACGTCCGACCATGGGATCTTCAGACTCCGCGCTTGTGGCTGTGGCCAGAAGCTCCCTCGATTTTGGATGTAGGCGGGACGCTTCTTCCTCCCGAATCTCCGCACCTCCGTTTGGCGCCGGAACTTGTGGGGTTAAACGCTGGATCGTCCAGAAAGCTGCTGGCTTCTTCATAGTTGATCAGCAGCTTTTCAACCTGCTGTCGCAGACTCTCCTCGCGACAGTTTTCAGCCAGAAACGACGCCCGTTGAGAGGAGTCCAACTCCAGAGCGGCCTCAAACAGCTCTTTTGCCCTGTCCCAGTTGTCCGGGGTCATCTGCATGTGCGCCGACCTGCTCCTAATGGTTAACGAGACGTTTACGCGAAAAAAAGGACACAGGCTCGGCAAACGCCTGGGTTGGGTCTGGAGGATTCCAGGCGGGGCCTGAAGCAGGTCCCCTACACTTTGTCCGTTGGTACGGCGTCCGCACAGCGATCTTTCAGGTCCCCATAGAGCCAAGCCTTTGCAACATTGAATTCACGCATCACGGTCTTCGTAGAGATACCAATCACTTCGGCAGTTTCCTCGACCGTCAATCCGCCGAAGTAGCGCAGTTCGACAATTCGCGCTTGACGCGCATCCAGTTTCTCCAACCGTGACAGAGATTCATGCACGGTTAGCACTTCTTCGGTACGATCTGGCGAAACCAGCAAAACGTCATCCAATGACACCTTCTGCTGCTTGCCTCCGCGCCTGATTCTCTGTTGTCCGCGTGCGTAATCGACCAGGATTCGGCGCATCACTTGCGACGCTACGCCGAAAAACTGCGCCCGGTTTTGCCATTTTGCATCTCTCTGCGCCGCCAGCTTCATGTAGACCTCGTGCACTAGCGCTGTGGCTTGCAGGGTGTGGTCGGGTCGCTCGTGCCGGAGGCGACACGCTGCTAATCGGCGAAGCTCTTCGTAGACAAGGGGGACAAGCTTGGCAGCAGCCTCCTGATCGCCGGCTGCCAACTCGTTGAGTAAGGATGTTACATCCGCAGGCGAGGGCTGCATCTTAGCCTCCTCGACCCGAGCCCAAAGGAAAATTGAACAATTCTACTCTGGTTCTCACTTAATTTGGACAATTCTTACGCCGAATGTCTCTTTTTCCTCGGAAACGTCGCGTTAACCAATTAGAAGGACGAGAAAACCAACGGACCGGCAGTTGGTTCCGTGGTTTCAAAAAAGACTTAGGAGGACACTCATGAAACGCAACATCGCACGGACAACGCTTCTGATCGCGGTCGCGGCCCTCTGCCTGAGTTTGGCACCGGCAGCGCAGGCGAATCAAAAATGTTCGAATGCCAAAGCAGCGGGAACGTGGGGATTCACCCTCGCGGGAACCCTTATTCTTCCAACCGGCCCGGTTCCTGGCGCGGCGGTAGGCAGACTTAGCATGGACGCGGCGGGGAACGTCTCTGGCACGGAGGCCAGAAATGTGGGCGGCGACTTCGCCAACGAGACCATTACAGGAGCGTGGACGGTCAATTCTGACTGCACGGGCACCCTAACCGCGAATGTCTACGAATCGGGAGTTTTGGTGCGCACATCCGTCTTTGCCTTTGTTTTGGTCGATAACATGAGCAAAATTCGCGCGGTCCAAGAATTGCTGAAGGGACCCGACGGTACACCCATTCCGGCTGTCATAACTGTTGACGGGAACATGTTATTCCTCGATGACGGCCACTAGGAATGCTCCCGAAGACTAACTGCCATGGCGGGTCCTGACTTTGTGCAGGCACGTTCAAGGTGTACGGCAGGTCAGGACCTTCCAATGTGATCACTGTGTCATCGGAAATGTCGCGTTAACCAATTGGGAGGATCTTTATGACGAGCTCAAGACAACATCGGACTTGGATTTTCGGAATCAGCCGGCGCGTGGCAATGGCCGCGCTGGCAATGGCGCTTGCGCTGACGGTCGTCACGACCCCAGCGGCTCACGCCCAGACGTTCACAGTCCTTCACAGTTTCACCAACGGACAGGATGGGGCATATCCCGAGGCCGGCTTGACAATGGACAAAGCAGGAAATCTCTATGGAACAGCCTGGTCCGGGGGCCTTGGGCAAGGCACAGTCTTCAAGCTAACCAACAAGAGATCCGGTTGGATATTCAACCCGCTCTACAGCTTCCCCGCAAACGAAAGTCAGGGGGCTGCCCCCAAAGCCAGAGTAATCGTCGGCCCCAATGGCACTCTCTACGGCACTGCGCTCGGAGGAAACCCTGGGTATGGCGTGGTCTTCAATCTGAAACCCTCAGCCGCAGCCTGCAGATCCGCGCTCTGCCCCTGGACGGAGACCGTGCTTCATAACTTCACCAGAAACCCTGTTGATGGAATCGACCCCGGATCTGGCGATGTCGTTTTCTATCAAGGCAATCTCTACGGCACGACGATCCAAGGTGGCTCCGATGGTCTGGGTGCTGTTTACGAGCTGACGCCCTCAGGGACGGAAAGCGTCCTCTGGAGCTTCACCGGGGGACAGCAGGACGGTTCCTATCCTTGGAGTGGCGTGATCTTCGACGGATCCGGCAACCTGTACGGCACGACCACCGAGGGCGGCGATCCGGCCTGCGTTGGCGGCTGCGGAACGGTTTACAAGATGACGCCCTCAGGATCGGGCTGGACAGAGAAGCCTATCTACTATTTTACAGGGGGAAGTGACGGAGCATACCCTTATGGCGGCTTGATCTTTGATCAAAAAGGCAACCTCTATGGCACAACTTACGTCGGCGGCATCAACTTGGGCGGTACGGTTTTCGAGCTATCACCCCCCGGCGATTGGACGACACTTACCGTCCTTTACAGCTTTACCGGAACCGCAGGCCCGTCTGGCAGCCTGACTATGGACGCGGCGGGTAATCTCTACGGCATAACCGCCGAGAACGACTGTTGTAGCACCTACGGTGACGTTTTCGAGCTGATATACCCCAATTGGACGTACAAGGACCTGCACCCCTTCCTAGATGGCAACGACGGTGGGGATCCGTACGGCAGTGTGGTACTGGACGCCAACGGCAATATCTACGGCACAGCCTATGGGTGGGGCAAGTACGGCTATGGCACCGTCTGGGAGATCACGCCGTAACGCAAACTGATGGGCTTACAGCGGCCGGCATCCTGGACCAGGGTGTCGGCTGCTCTTCTTCTATGGCTAGCTAAGCATCGCCGCTGACCCGCTTCTCAAGGCATCAGGGGAAAGAATACGCCTTCGAAGGGCAGTTTGGCGGTTAGATAGAAGGGCCAACTTCCAAACGCTAATTGCTGATCGCCAACTGCTGCTTGGCCGCGTAGTGCGAGTCCACGTAGTCGTCAAGAATCTTGATGAACTCGGCGACGATGTGGTCGCCCTTGAGCGTAGTCATCAGGCGGCCGTCAACATACACGGGAGCTTTCGGCTCCTCGAAGGTGCCGGGCAGGGAAATGCCAATGTTGGAGTGCTTCGATTCGCCGGGGCCGTTCACCACGCAACCCATGACCGCGACCTTCATCTCTTCCACGCCGGCGTAGCGCGTCTTCCACAGCGGCATCTGGTCGCGAAGGTAGCCCTGGATTTGCTCCGCCATCTCCTGGAAAAACGTGCTGGTGGTGCGACCGCAGCCGGGACACGCGGTAACCTGCGGCGTGAAGCTGCGGATGCCGATGGATTGCAGAATCTGCTGCGCGACCGTGACTTCTTCGGTGCGGTCGCCATTAGGCGCGGGCGTGAGCGAGACCCGAATGGTGTCGCCGATGCCTTCCTGCATCAGTACCGCCAGCGCCGCGCTGCTGCTGACGATGCCCTTGGCGCCCATGCCGGCTTCGGTAAGCCCGAGATGCATCGGATACTCGCAACGGTTCGCCAGCTCGCGATAGACGTCAATGAGGTCCTGCACGCCGCTGACTTTGGCGCTGAGGATGATCTGTTCCTTGCGCAGGCCGTAGCTTACGGCCAGCTCGGCCGAGCGCAGCGCACTTTGCACCATGGCTTCCATGGTCACGTCGCGCGCGTCTTTGGGCTCGTCAAGCTTCGAATTCTCATCCATCAGGCGGGTCAGCAACGCCTGGTCGAGCGAGCCCCAGTTGACGCCAATGCGCACCGGCTTGTCGTTCTCGATGGCGACTTCGATCATGGTGCGGAAGTTGTCGTCGTCCTTCTTGCCGATGGAACAATTGCCCGGATTGATACGGTACTTGGCCAGCGTCCGCGCGCACTCGGGATACTTCTTCAGCAGAATGTGGCCGTTGTAGTGGAAGTCGCCAATGATGGGCACGGGAAGACCGAGACGGTCGAGGCCATCCACGATGTACGGCACGGCCGCGGCCGCGGCGTCGTTGTTGACGGTAACGCGTACCAGTTCGGAACCGGCGCGGGCCAGGGCCGCACACTGCCGGATCGTGCCGTCAATATCGGCGGTGTCGGTGTTGGTCATTGATTGCACCACAATTGGTGCATCGCTGCCGACGCGCACCCCGCCGACGGTCGCGGTGTAAGTCTTTCTGCGCTGAATTTGAGCCATACAGGATGTACAAAAAGTGTAACATGCCGGGCCAGACCTGCTGCCCAAGGAAGAAATTCGCGGGGAGCGGAAACGGCCTCAGGGCATCGAATCAAATGGAACTGTCATCCGTCCAAATAGTGAAAGCAGGTTGGTAGTAATTTGCGGAGCGAAGTTCCGGTGGACTTTGGTGCTAAGACGCAGGAAAATAAAAGGTTCAGCCGGGAACAATTGGGATCGATTTGGGTTTATAAAGGAGTTGGGTGTCGGCGGCAGGTCCGGTGTGCCACCGGCCTTCAGCCTAATAGGTGTACACCATGCGTACCGTAATTCGTTACTTCTTGAGTGCGGCGCTTGTGCTCGCGCTGGTTCCATTCGGGTTGGCGCAAAGCTCGGCTCCTCAAAGCTCCCCACCCAGCGCTGCTCAAAGCTCCGCTCCGAGCCAGGATCCGAATCAGACCCAGGATCAAAGTCAGTATCCCCCGGACAAGCCTGACAAGAACGCTCCCAGTCCCAGCACGATGAATAACATTGATGCCATCGGCAACCGCAATGTCGGTTGCAACAAGGGCGTCGGCAACTGGTACTCGCTGGACAAGCAGGTGGCGATGGGGCGGGCTTATTCGCAGCAGGTAGAACAGAGCGCCAAGCTGGTCACGGATCCGCTGGTGACCGAGTACGTCAACCGCGTGGGCCAGAACCTGGTGCGGAACTCCGATGCGAAAGTGCCGTTCACCATCAAGGTCATTGACACAGACGAGTTGAACGCGTTCGCGCTTCCCGGCGGTTTTTTCTACGTGAACTCAGGGCTGATCCTGGCCGCTGACAACGAAGCCGAGCTGGCCGGAGTGATGGCCCACGAGATCGCGCACGTCGCGGCCTGCCACGTTGCCCGTGAGCAGACGCGCGGAAACATCGTAAATCTCGCGAGCATTCCGTTGATCTTCGTGCCTGGTGGCTGGGCGGTTTACGAGGGAGCGCAGGCTGCGTTGAGCATTGGTGTGCCACTGACCTTCATGAAGTTCTCGCGCAACTTCGAAAGCGAAGCCGATTTCCTCGGCATGGAATATATGTACAAGGCGGGTTACGATCCGCAGTCGTTCATCTCGTTCTTCGAAAAGATCGAGGCCCAGGAAAAGAAGAAGCCGGGCACGCTGGCCAGAGCGTTTGCATCGCATCCCATGACGCCCGATCGCGTGGCACATGCACAAGAGGAAATGAAAGCTGTGCTCCCACCGCGGCCTGAGTACGTCGTGGATACCTCGGAGTTCCAGCAGGTGAAGTCGCGCCTGTCGTCGATCGAGAACCGTCACAAACTGCAGAACGACAACGACAACAAGGACCGTCCAACATTGCGGCGCGCTACCGCTGACAATCCCTCCGACAGCAACGGAAGCAGCAACGGATCGCAGACGAACGACGATGATCGTCCGACCCTGAAGCGCAGTGATGGTTCGGGCCAGTCGTAGATCGATTCTGGTTTCTTCAAAGCTCCCGCAAAGTGCGGGAGCTTTTTCTGCGCCAAGAACCCATAACGCATTACTAGAAAGTGCTTTGGGAACTCACGGCTGCACTGCGGCGACGATGTCCTTGGGGACGACCCACGGCACCACGTACGCCTGCAGCAGCACCACGACAATGACCAGCGCCAGCAGCATGACCGAATACTTCAGCGTCTTACGGAAGATGTCGGTCTCCCGGCCGATGAGGCCAGTGGCCGCGCAGGCCACAGCGATCGATTGCGGCGAGATCAGCTTACCCATGACACCGCCGAAAAGATTGGCCGAGGTGGTCAGCACGGGATTGATTCCAATCTGCTGAGCGGTCACCTGCTGCAGCTTGCCGAACAGCGCTGCCGACGAAGTCACCGATCCGGTGAGGAAAACACCGAGCCATCCAATGACCGGCGAAACTGCAGGGAAGGCCTTCCCGGTGTAATGCGCAAACGCGAGCCCCAGCGTGAATGACATGCCGGAGTAGTTCGCCAGGAAGGCGATACCGATCACTGAGGAAAGCGTGACCAGTGCGTAAGAGAGCTGGTTGCAAGTCTTGCCGAAAACCTTCGCACCGCGCGCCGGACCGATGCGCAGGATGATCATCGACACCAGCGACGAAATCAGCATGGCGGTCCCGGCGGCGGTGAAGAATTCCCAACGATAGCTGGCGGCGTATTTCGCAGGTGTGGCGACGATCGGCGCGGTGCGGTAAACCACACCGTCAAGGAAAGGCCAGTGCGGGATGGCGACCAGCCAGTGGCGTGTGTTGAGCACCCACGACTTGAACGCCGGAATTCCCCACACTCCCATGATGACCATCAATACCAGGAAAGACGACCAGGCCTTCATGATCTGGCCGCCGGTGTACCTGGTTTCGGTGGCGCTGGAGGCAGGAGGATCGTTGGGGAAGCGCCAAATGGTCTTGGGCTTCCAGAATTTCAGGAACACAATCAGTGCGACGATGGACACGAAGGAAGAGAGGATCGCCGGCAACTCCACTCCAACATGGTGGCAAACCAGGAAGCAGGTTGCGGCGTAGCTGACGCCGGCGACACCCGCCGCCGGCAGGACTTCGATTGCCTTCTTCCAACCCGACAGCACGACCAGCATGAACACGGGAATAATCAGCGCCATCAGGCACATGTCGGCGCCGATGGCCTTGGTCATCACGCCCTCGTTGATCTTGGTGACCGAGATCATCATGCTGGTGGGCACGCCCACCGGCCCGAAGGGAACCGGCGGCGTATTCGCCACCAGGCAGATTACGGCAGCCGGGATGGGCGAGAAGCCCAGGCCGATCAGCATCGCGGCGGCAACGGCAACCGGTGCTCCCTGCCCGGCCACTCCTTCCATGAAAGCGGAAAAGCAAAAGGCAATCAGCAGCGCCTGCATCCGGCGATCGGCTGAGATGGAGGAGATGGAACTCTTGATGACTTCAAACTGTCCGGCTTCCACCGTCAGGTTGTAGAAGAACACGGCGGTGAGAATGATCCAGCCAATGGGGAATAGGCCGGTGACCATGCCCAGCGCAGTCGCTGACAATCCGACGCTGACCGGCATGCGGTAGGCGACGATGGTGATCACGAGCGTGAGCAGCAGGGTGGAAAGCCCCGCCACGTGTCCCTTCATCCGTTTAACAGCCAGGGCCCAGAAGAGATAGAGGATAGGAACGGCAACAATGAAAGCTGTCAGGCCGAGGCTATGGCCCACCGCGTCGTAGTTTTGATACCAGGGCATAAACACTCCCGGAGCGAAATTTGTGAGAGCAGTTGATTAAGGCGCAAGTCAAGCTTGGGCCGGACACAAGGAACCGGATACAAGGAAATGGTAGCCGCTGACATCGTGAAGTCAGTAGGCCCCTGGTCACACCTCTACATGACGTAGCTCACCGACTCCTATGACCAACCGGAGTAAACCAGATAGTGGGTTTGCTCATAATCGGAGATAGGAACCACAAGTTCGTTGAGGAGGGAAGATGCCAGCCGTACTTGAAGCCGTTGAACCGAAGGTGATTCAGCCAACCGACATGGATTGGAATCCGCATCCCAAGTTCCTCGGTGTCGAAATTGCTTACCTGCTCACCAAGCGGGATGAAGACGTGGACATGACATGCGCCATCGTCCACTGGAAAGTGGGCGCGGAAATTCCGCGGCACATTCACGAGGATTCTGACGACATTTTGTACATCCTGAAGGGCAAAGCGAAGATCTGGATCGAGGGCTACGGGGACATTCCGCTAAAAGCCGGTTCGTTCGTCAGGGTTCCCAAGGGCGTCGAGCACCAGCCCCATGATGTCGAGGAAGACCTGCTGGCGCACGACACGTGGTTTCCCGCCACCGTCTAAGCGCGAAAAGGACCAAGTAAGCTTTGCAGTGAGTGTCGCCGCCATGCGGCTCAGCTCACTTTCCCCACTTACCCAGCACTCCGCCTTCGGCTGCGTGCTGGGCTAAACTGAGCCGCCCTTCGGGCTGATTTTCCGCGGCTCGGTGACAGGCGGTTGAGGATCGGCGTTCCGCCTACTCCACCTCGTGCTTCGCGGTGTAGCCTTCGCGAGCGATGATCTGATACTTGACGTCGTGGTTCTTCTGGTCCTTGATCTCCAGGGGCTTGTCGCCGGGCCCCACGAGCTCCACCTTCAACTTGCGATACGTCCCATCCTGCTTGGTGTTGGTGGGCTTGTAGGTGATGGTGTACTGGTTGCGGATGGTTCCGGCGATCTCGCGGAAGATGTCGGGCAACTCGCCCTCCAGGCGCGGCTGGTACCAATGTCCGCCGGTCATCCTGGCGAAGGTCTTCATCTGGTTGTCGGCCTGTAGGTAGTCCATCATGGCCATCGACACGTCGGGATTGTTTCCGTACATGGTATCGATCCAGTTCCGCAGGGCGGCGCCGGTGCTGATCGTATAAATGGTGACGTTGGGCGTTATCTTGACCTTTTTCATGATCTGGTCGAGCGTCAGCTTGCTGAACGTGTCACGCCCGCTGGCCACCACCACCAGTTCTTTGCGGCCGGGAATGCGGTCCAGGCGGTCGAGCGTGTCGTACATGGCGTCGAAGATGTTGGTCTCGCTGAATCCCGGAATGCGCAAGGTGTTCAGCGCGCCAAAGATGGCCTGCTTGTCCTGGGTGAAGTCCACCAGGATATGGTCCTTCATGTCGAAGGCGACCACAGCCACCCAATCCTGGGGCTGCAGGTTGGAGGCAAACATGTAGGACGCGTTCAGCGCGTCGTACATGAATTGGTAGCTTGTAGATGCAAACTCCACCAGCAGCACCGCGGTTATAGGCGCCTTGCTTATGGTTACGCTCTGGATCTGTTGCGGAACACCATCCTCCCAAATCTTGAAGTGTTCTTTCGCCACATCCTCGGGCAGCGATATCGGACGCCCGTCTTTCTGTATCAGTCGAGCATCCACGGTCACCACGGGCACATCCACGTGCAGGGAATATTCCGGAATGTCGGCCGGCTTGGGCTTCGGGGGCGGAGGCGCTTCTTCCGCGTCTTTCTTCTTGGGGACCACAATTGGGCCTGAATCGCCTCCGGGTCCACCGGCCTCATCCGGTACCTGATTGTTCTGGCCCTGGTTGGGCTGCGACTGGGTCGTGGACGGCGTGCTGCTGGAAGACTGAGCCAGGCCAGGCACGGTGAACACAAAGGTTGTCGCCACGAGGGCGATAACCGCTACGGCAGAACTGCTGAAAGCAACAGAGAAAATATTCAGGTTTTTGGGGTATTTCTTAGACCACATCGGAATGCCTCTTAGGCCACTCTTTCTGCTAGTATAAATGCAATTCCTGCTAGTTTGACTCGCGGCGGCCGATTCAACTTTGGCTCGACTCTGTTAGACGATGGAGCGGCCGCAATCGTTAGATTGGGGTCCGCGCTCCCGACATGCGCTACGAGTTGGCGCAGGCCGAGTGCTACTCGCGGAGATTTCAAAGCGAAGCCACCGGTGGCTTAAGGGATGAGGAGCATGCTCCGCAGCGCGATTTCGTCGATCCTAGTTTGCCTCGCTTCTTTGGTGGCCTTGGCCGCCGACCAGCCAAAAGTCCAGATCATGCCATTGACCCAGGTCAAGGCGGGCATGCACGGTGTGGCCTATACCGTCTTCGAAGGCACCCAGCCAGAGCCCATGGAGGTCGAGATTCTCGGCGTGCTGCGCAATATGGCCGGCCCCAAGTCTGACGTCATCCTGGCACGGCTGCACGGCAAGAAGGTGGAGTACACCGGCGTGGTCGCCGGCATGAGTGGCAGTCCCGTTTACATTGACGGCAAACTGGTCGGCGCAATTGCCTACCGTCTCGGCGAGTTCTCCAAGGAACCCATCGCCGGAATTACGCCTGCCGCCAGCATGCTGGAAATTGACGATATGGACAAGACACCCGCGGCGGACCTGGCCCGCGGTCTGTCGGGCGAAAAGCGGGAGGCGAGCCGCACTGCGGGACCGGGAGACTCTTCTGCTCTGCCGGGGCCGGCTTCCGGCTATGCCAATCTTCTGCATCCTATCGAGACCCCGCTGGTCTTCACCGGATTCAGCGAGGACGCGCTGCGGTTATTCGCCAAGGATTTTGCCTCTGCCGGCGTGGTTCCGGTCATGGGCGCGGGTTCGGTCAGCAACGATAAGCAACCGGAGCCGCTGGTGCCGGGCTCGGCGGTCAGCGCGATCTTGGTGCGCGGTGACATGAACATCGCCGGGACCTGCACGGTGACGTACCTCGACGACACCCATCTGCTGGCCTGCGGGCATCCGCTGCTGCAGTCGGGCAATGTTGACATGCCGATGACCAAGGCCGCGGTGCTGGCCACGCTGGCTTCTCCATCGAACTCCTTCAAGATCGTCAACAGCACCGAACCGGTCGGCGCATTTGTCCAGGACCGCCGAGCGGGAATCATGGGACGCTTCGATCGCGAGCCCCACATGATTCCGGTCACGCTCACCTTTCACGGCACCTCGCATCCCAAGCAATTTCATTACGAAGTTCTGAACAACGCCAAGATCACGCCCGCTGCGATGATGGCGACGGTGTTCAGCGCCATCCAGGGCATGAATGAGTATGGTGAAGACACCACGTACCGTCTCCAGGGCGATATTACAGTCCTCGGGTATCCCAAGCTCACCGTCAAGAACATGTACGCACCTGCCGATGGGACGGCTCCGACCGCCTACGGCATCGCGCTCTCCATCGGTGACCACTTCAGCCGCATCTTTGAAAATCCTTATGAGCGTCCCAAAATCGAAGGCGTGGAGCTGAATTTCGACTTGGTGCCCGACCGCCGCTCGGCCCGGCTGGAGACCGCGCGCACCGACGTGACCGAAGCGCGTCCCGGTGATGAGATCACCATCGAAGCCCTGCTGCGTCCCTATCGCGGCGAGAGCATCTTGCGGCAGATTGCGGTAAAGATTCCGACCTCCACGCCCAAAGGCACCTTGCGCATCCTGGTCAGCGACGGCGACACGCTCGACAAAATGCGACGCGTGCCCGCCAACATGAGCCGCCGCCTCGACCTGGCCTCCACCATCGCGATGCTCAACAAGGAGCACAGCAACTCGCAGGTTTACGTCTCGTTGATGGAGGCAAATCCCCAGGCCATGGTGGACGACAAAGTGATGCCGACCTTGCCCTTGTCGGTGATGAATGTCATGGATGGCCTGCGCGGCTCGCAGGATATGATCGTGGTCGGCGAGTCGGCCGTAGATGAAGCGTCAACCCCGGTGGACTACGTCGTGACCGGTTCGCAGATCCTCACTCTGACGATCAAGTGAAGGCGGCGGTCGTACCCTACGCCCGATGCAGGTACCAGTACAAGGCAACTGTAATCAGCAAGACAAGAAGGATGGCGATCCAGACGCGCACGCGACCCGCCCGAGCGGACGACCTGCGGAGGCGCGCGATCTCCGGCGCTAGAGCCTCAGCCGCCGCGGCCGCTGAGGTGATCTTCCCCCGCGGCGCAGCCTTGTCCTCCGACGCAGCTCCTTCGGGCGAATAGACCGAGACCACGCCGGTATCGGCCAGCGGATCGTTCCTGCTGGCCACTCTCGCATTAGGCTCCGTACGGTTCCCGTTGGCCGCGACCTCCAACTTCGGCGGGACCTGCGGCTCTTTCGGGAGGGCCTGCATCCCATTCGGCATTCGGACCGGAGAGATGGCGCTTTGAATGCCTGACTGAGACTTGATGATCTTTGGCGCCGGCGCGGCAACATTCTTGGAGACCACTGGCGCGAGAAAGCGATACCCCCGGCGAGGAACTGTCTCCACGTACAGAGGAGTGTCCGCATTGTCTGCCAATACAGTCCGGATTTGCTTGATGCAGTGGTTCATCCCCTGCTCAAAGTCAACGTAGGTTTCTTCTCCCCAAAGTTGCTCCTTAATTTCTTCGCGCGTGACCACTTGCCCGGCGTGATTAGCCAGCAAAGCCAGCAGGCGAAAGGGCTGTGGCGCCAATCGAAGGGTTTTCCCCGATTTGTGCAGCTCTTCGGTATCGAGGTTTAGCTCAAAGACGCCAAAGCGAAGTAGCTTGTGCGTGGCGCTCACAATACCACCTTTGGAACAGATGTACCGCGTGGGCCGGATTATACACTGTTTGTGCCTTGACACCGTCAATCATCTTCGAGGCCATCTCCTGTCCCCTCAGTAGCTTAGACGATCATCTCCAATCCATTTGCAAATCAGCCGCTAACCATTGAACGCAACTCGGAACCGGCGCATTGTGCCTCTCGAGAGCGGGAAATCGAGGCAAACCTCCAGAACCTGCTCTTTCGGGGGAAATGCATCCGGAGGCGCGGCAACAGACGCCCTCCGGATTGCAAATCCGGGAAGGGAAGGGAGGAACGCCATGAAAAAGCAAGCAACCATGCAAACGCACCAGCTAGAAAAATTCGCTCGATTCCTGGAGGAGCATCCCCTCTTTTCGCCGTTGCTGGTGGGACAGGATGCCCTTGTCTGTGGCTTCCAGGTGGGCGGGAGCTATCTCCAGATTGAGGAGATGGAGCAGTTGATCGCGAGCCAGCCGCGGTTCGATGCACAGGCGGCCGCGCTGTTGTTGGCCCCGCTGGTCGCAATCCCAATGTCGGGGCGGTGAAGGCATCAGCAGTGGCAAATTTCATAACGGCATTATGGGCCCCAAAATTCAACACACGAAAGATAAAAGGAAGGGAACTTCGATGAAAAAAGTAACTTTACTCGCGACCGTCCTCCTGGCCCTGGCGATGACTGCCAGCGCGCAGCAAATGATCGACTTCACCCAGCTCGCTCCAGCCTCCACGCCGACCCCGGTTCCAGAGGGATATGCAGGCCTGCACTGGGGCGGCATCGATTACGTCGCTCCCTTGCTGTGGAGTTACAGCAACGGGAGTATCGAGACCGGAGATGGGTTTACCACCGGTCCTGAAGCCCAGGTATCTTTCGGTGGCGGTCCGTTGTGCTACAAGAAGCACGGTGGGAACACCTCTTCGGCCATCTGCATTGCCACCATCTCGGCTGGCATCGGCCCCAATGCCCTCACCCAATTCCGGCCCGATTACGCGGTTGTCTCCGAAGGCTGGAGTTCTGACGGCAGCCAGTCCATCGTCGTGGACGCCTACAACGCCGGCGTCAAAGTCGGTTCGCAGAAATTCGACCTGCAAACCAACGCCCAGAAGTTCAAGCTGGTCTTCCCCAACAGCTGGGGCGCGGTTACGGAGCTCATGATTCATCCCAGCCCGGGCGGATCGTTCGTCCTGTACGTCCTGGGACTCAAGTAGCGCGGCCGTTGGTCTCCGTGCTAACCGGCACGGGATCACGGACGCCTTCCGGGAAAAGGGGCGGAGCCAACCCCACCGCCCCAAACTTCCGAAGCGATACGCATGGAGCAGCTTCGCGGGGAAGCTGCTCCGATTTTTTTCAAGGGATTGATCGCTCGTCGTTTCGCCAATCTGCTGTGTTACGCTCTTCTTACCTCTGCAAATTGGCCAATCGAGATTCTTAATGAGGCTGAACTCTATCCAAGTGGCGCTCCTGTGCCTGTTACCTTCCGCAATCGGCTGGGCGCAAGGGACGCGGACTTGGGAACAGACCAAATACGACGACTTTGAAAAGGGTACCGCTCATGGCGTAGCCATCAGCAGCGACGGCAACCTCACGCTCGCGCCCGCCTTCGATGCGCTCTACACTACCCCTTCCACCTATCTCTGGGGCCTCGCCTCGGATGCTCAGGGCAACGCCTACGCAGCGGCGGGATCGCCGGCCCGCGTGTATAAGCTCACGCCCGATGGCAAGGCCAGCATCATTTTCGCTCCCCAGGAGCTGCAAGTGCAGGCATTGGCAGTTGACGCAAGCGGTGCGATCTATGCTGCTACCTCGCCCGACGGCAAGGTGTACAAGATCGTTCACGGTGGCCCCGCTCCCGGCAAAGCGCCGGAGAGCGCGCACACCACGGCGGAGGTTGCAGCCGCGCAAGAGGGAGCCAAACCAGCCAGGCCGGGCGAAACTCCACGCACCTCCGTGGCCATCGATTCCAGCTACAGCTCCAGCGTCTTCTTCGACCCCAAGACCAAGTATGTCTGGGCACTTGCCCTTGATCACGAGGGTCGTCTCTACATCGGCACAGGGGATCGCGGCGAGATCTTCCGCATAGACGGCAGCGGCAACGGCTCGCTGTTCTTCAAGAGCGATGAAGCCCAGATTCGCGCCCTCGACTTTGACAACTCCGGCAATCTCATTGCCGGGACCGATGGCAGCGGGCTCGTCTATCGCATCTCGCCGCAAGGTGAAGGGTTTGTTCTCTACAGCGCGCCGAAGAAGGAAATCACCGCTCTCGCGGTGGATGGGCAAGGAAACATTTACGCCGCGGGAGCGGGCGAGAAGCGCGGCCCGAGCACGCCACCAGCGCCGATCCCGATCCTCGCAGCTCCGGCGCCAGCCTCGAGTGGCACCGTCATTACGCTCGGTCCTCAGGGTGGTTCAGCCGGCGCGGGTGCGCCTGCAGCACCGGCGTTCACCGCGATTCCGTATCCCAGCCTCGCCAATGTTGGCGGCTCCGAGGTTTACCGCATTTCACCCGATGGCTCGCCGAAAACGATCTGGTCGTCGCGAGAGGACCTGGTGTACGCCCTCGCCTTCGATCAGGCTGGCCGCCTGCTCGCCGGCACGGGAAACCGCGGCAAGATCTACGTGATTCACGGCAATCAGTACACCGACCTGGCCAAAGCCAGCGCGAACCAGGTTACGGCGTTTGCGCGCGCGCCTAAGGGCGGACTCTATGCCGCCACCAGCAATCTGGGGAAGATTTTTCTGCTGGGTTCAAGCCCGGTAGCTGAGGGCACCTATGAGAGCGACGTCTTCGACGCCAAGAACTTCTCCAAATGGGGACGCGTCGAGGTCCGGGGCAGCGGCCGTTACGATCTGTTTGCCCGCAGCGGCAACGTTGACAATCCCGATCGCAACTGGAGCCAGTGGAAGGAAATCGATCTCCGGAAAGAGCTTCCGATGGACGCGCCGTCCGCCCGCTTCATTCAATGGAAGACGGTGCTTCATGCCGGCAATCCGACGCCAATCATTGACAGCGTAATGCTGAATTATCTGCCAAAGAATGTCGCGCCCGAAGTGGACGATGTGACCGTCCTGGTCGGCTCCCGCGTTCCCTCGGGTATCCATTCCGAGGCAGTAAGTGCTACCGGCTACGAGGCGCCGGTTCCCACCATACGCGACCGCCATTTCATTGTGGTGAAGTGGAAGGCGCACGACGACAACGACGACACCTTGCAGTACAACGTGTACTACCGCGGTGACGGCGAGACGCGCTGGAAGCTGCTGCGCGAGGGCGTGGACGACCGCTTTGTGAACCTCGAGACCGACCTGTTTCCCGATGGCGGCTACACCATCAGGGTTGTCGCCACCGATGCGCCGTCACATTCTCCGGAAGAAACTTTGACTGGCGAAGCCATCAGCTCGCGCTTTGAGGTGGACAATACGCCGCCGCGCATCGAGTTTCTCAGCACCACCGTCCAGGGCAATCAGGTGCACCTGACCTTCCGGGCCGTGGATAGTTTTTCGCCGATCAAGCGCGCCGAGTACTCGATTGATGCCGACGATTGGCAGTTGGTGGAACCGGTCGGACAGATTTCCGACTACAAGATCGAGAACTACGATTTCAATGTACCCCTACCGCAGGCAGAGCAGTGGCGAGTCCGATGACCCCGCCAAGACAACTTCAGGCAAGCACAGTACGCGCGGAAGCACCGCTACCGAAGAGCACACCATTATCGTTCGCGTGTACGACCGCTTCGAGAATATGGGAACCAACAAGGTCGTGGTGAAGGTGCCGGCTCAGTAGCCTTCTCGAACGGAGCTCGTGAGATGGCGATATTACAACAGCAATCGGCAGCGTATGCCGGCGCGAGGCTGGTCACGGTTTCTTGTCGATTTTCATGCGCCAACGACTTAGAATAGGTGCGTGAGGTGAGGGGGAGCGAGTTCCTTCCTCATGGACAGCCGAGCGTCAGGCCCGGATTTACTCGTCGGCACTGAGCTGGGCCACTACCGCATCGTCGAGAAGATTGGCGCTGGCGGTATGGGTGTGGTCTATCGCGCCCGCGATGAGCACCTGAAGCGCGATGTGGCCGTCAAGGTCATGCCCGCCGGTTTGCTCGCCGATGCCACGGCGCGCCAACGCTTCCGCAAAGAAGCCCTTGCCCTCTCCGAACTTAATCACCCGAACATCGCGACGGTCTTCGACTTCGATACATGCGACAGGATTGACTACCTGGTCGAGGAACTGATCCCGGGTGCGTCGCTCGACGAGATGCTCGAGGCAGGCGCGCTGACGGAGCACGAGTGCATTGATCTTGGCGTGCAGCTATCTGCCGGACTGGCTGCGGCGCACGAACGCGGCATCATCCATCGCGACATCAAGCCCGCCAACATCCGGATCACGCCCGAAGGACACCTAAAGATCCTCGACTTCGGCTTGGCGAAGTCGGTTTCCACACCGGTCAGGCCCGCGGACGAATCACCAACGCTCAGCGAGACCCAGGCTGTGGCGGGGACGTATCCATACATGTCGCCGGAGCAGTTGACGAACAAGAAGCTCGACGCGCGCACTGACATCTGGTCAGCGGGGGCGTTGCTGTACGAGATGGCGACAGGGCGGCGTGCGTTTGCCGGGTCGGGCGCTGCCTTGACCGATGCAATCCTGCATGCCTCGCCAGCTTCCGTTTCCAAGCTGAACCACGAAGCATCGCCGGGCCTCGAAGCCATCATTCAGAAGTGCCTGGAGAAAGATCCCGCACTGCGCTACCAGTCGGCGCGGGAAATCGCGGTTGATCTCAAGCGGCTGAGCGAGCCGTCATCGAGCTTGCATGCTGTGCCACCGAAACAGCGACCGATTTGGCTATGGTTATCGGCAGCCGCGGTAGTGCTGGTCGTCGTGTTCGGAGCTGTGCTGTTTTGGCGGGCTCAGAAAGCCAAAGCCTTGACCGGGAAGGACACTATCGTTCTGGCCGACTTCACCAACACCACCGGCGACCCGGTTTTTACCGACACGTTGCGTCAGGGATTGTTCGTGCAGTTGAACCAGTCGCCCTTCCTCAACATCCTCTCGGACAATAAGGTGCGCGACACGCTGAAGCAGATGGGACGGAAGGGTGATGAAGCCCTCAGCGACGAACTGGCGCGAGAGGTTTGCGAACGGAACCAAAGCAAGGTATATATCGGCGGCTCCATCGCGAGCCTCGGCAACCAGTATGTTCTGGGCCTGAAAGCCGTGAACTGCCTGACGGGCGACACTGTAGTTCAGCAGCAAGCTCATGTGCCGCGCAAGGAAGACGTGCTGGATTCACTGGGGAAGCAGGGCACGCTGCTCCGCCGGGATCTTGGCGAGTCACTATCCAGCATTCAGAAATTCGATGTACCGCTGGAGCAGGCTACAACTACATCTCTCGAAGCGCTGCAAGCGTACAGCCGCGGCAGCAAAGAGTTCTCGTTCATGAACTATTCGGCAGCTATTCCGTTGTTTAATAGAGCAATCGAGGTAGATCCGAGCTTCGCACTAGCCTACTCGCGTCTTGCTAGCGCTGAGTACAACTCTGGTCTGCCAGGCGTGCAGGAGAACGCCGCCAAAGCTTTTGAGCTTCGGCAACGAGCCACAGAGCGGGAGCGGCTATACATAGAAAGCAATTACTACAAATTCAGGGGCGAATACGAATCCGCAGTTCAAGTATATGAACTCTGGAAGAGTACTTATCCCAACGACGGGATGCCGGAAGTTGGTCTACGGAGTAATTGCTGAGCATTTTGGCCAGTGGGAAAAGACAGCAGAGGAAGCTCGACAAGCCTACCTGAAGAATCCCAATAGTTTGACCTGCTGGAATGTCTTGGATGCCCAGTTTGATCTCAATCAATTTGATCAGGTGAAGAATGCCTTGTTGGAATGCAAGGCCCGCCATCCCGAAAACGATTTGTGGCCGGTGTGGGACTATTTGCTGGCATTCATGCACCACGACCAAAGTGAAATGAATCGGATGGTTAACGGGGCGAGCGGAGCATCTAGGCTCAAAGGAGAGCTCTTGCGCGGGCACTGGCGGTCGCGCTTCTATTTTGGTCGCGTTAACGAAGGACGGGAATATCTTCGTCGCACAATAGACGTCTGCCGGCAAGCGGGCCGGAATGAACTCGTCACCTGGGACTTGGCGGACGCTGCTTTGCAGGAAGCCACCTTGGGGAACGCGCGCGTTGCCAGGGGCGATGCGGATAGTATTCGCACATCCGTGCAAGGGAACGGACAGATATCCACCCTGTCGTTGGCGTATGCCCGAGCCGGTGACGTTCAAGCGGCCACGGCGCTCGCGAATGACTTAGCTCGGCTGAGCCCGACCGACACGTTGGTGAAGAACCGGGATCTTCCGCTGCTTCGCGCCGCCATCGAATTGCAGCGGGGTAATCCCACACGAACGATTCATCTATTGGAGGGCGCCACTCCGAGCGAACTAGGCAATCTTGATGTCCCGTATGCGCGAGGCGAGGCTTATCTCGCCCTGCGGCGAGGTCCGGAAGCGGAAGCGGAATTTCAAAAGATTGTGGACAATACCGGGCCACTCGCCTCAGGCCCTGCCATCCCTTCCGTTATCGCTTGCCTGGCGCATGTCGGCCTTGCACGCGCCTATGTCCTGCAAGGCAACACCGCGAAAGCGAAGGCTGAATACGAATACTTCTTGAACCTCTGGAAAGACGCCGATCCCGACGTTCCCATCTTCATCCAAGCCAAAGCGGAGTACGCGAAACTGCAATAGTTCCGGCGCTCGACCCAGATAAGGCTCAGGCATTGGAACCGATGATCGACACGTCACTCGGAAACCACAGGTCAGTCGAATAGTTGTTGAGATCAGGCCATATCGTAAGTAATCGGGAAATCGGCGGGTGCCCCACCCAACCTTCCTTTGGTTGGGTGGGATGATGCCGTAGGTCCACACACAACCGACTCCAATTTAAGGTCAGGTCTCCCATTCATTCGCCAGTCATACAAATGAGCTGTTTGGACAAGAGCGCAAATTGTAGCTTACCCCGGTGGGTGGGAGTTCGCTCATGTTTCGTCACATACCGACGTGACGTGCGCCCTTGTGCATAGTGAGCGCGGCGCGTATCAACAAAATGTGAGGACAGAATTGTCGTGTCTTCGCAGGCCGCACTCAGGGTGCAGGCCGGGAAAAGCTCTTTGACAAGTCGGTGGATGGTGGATAGTGGGCAGTGGATTGAGCCAGAGCCTGGTTACTAGTTGATGACTACGGCCTTGCCCCACGCCATGGCAAGCCTTCGAGTTGAACGCAATTTGCCAGCGTAACCCCTTGTGGCTCAAACATTAACGTATAAGCCTTTGGGGCTCTATTATTTGCCGGGAAAAAGTTGGTAATCGCATGATTCTAAACAAAGCGGTAGGGGGGAGGGGGCTATCAGTTCGACAATAGACAGGATCAAAATGGGAAGATAGAGATTAGGGGATGGGAGCGAGATGTTAGTTAACACCCGGCTCCTCTCGCCTTGGCATTATTGGGATGCGGCACATGTACCCGGATTCGCGATCATGACCAGCTTTATGTTGCGCGTGGTGTCGGCTTCCAGTTTCACTCTTTCGACGATAGGCCTGAAACAGGGTGTCTCAACCGGAGGCGCAGCAATCACCGCGTAATCTCCTGGCGGCATCTGCGGGAACAGGAATTTGCCCTTTTCCTTGACCACGGCCCGCTGCTCATCGAGCGTGTCAAGGTTGACGACCAGGAGTCGCACTCCGGGCAACGATGCCCCGGAGGCGTCCACAACTTGGCCCTGGAGTGTGGTGTCGCGAGTCTGCGCGCTGCCAGGAATTGGGAAACACAGCAGGAGCAGGAAAACCAGTCCGGTTAAACGCCTTGCCAACATAGGACACCGCCGGGCGATTCCATCGCCGCATCTGCATTAAACAACTCGGCGGTGTGCTTCGTGAAGTAAATTGTTATGTCATGGGCCTGCGTGCCGCTCTCGATGCTCTTGCGCTGCTGATTGGTTCGGGGTATTGCACGATTCCTCTGTTCTGGCTTATGACCCATCCCTTTGTAGGGCGCTGGCGTACGCTGGGCCGTCGAGCGTTTCTCTTCATTCTGCCGGCCTGGGTTGTGGTCATCGCGATCGTATTTCTGATCATGTGCCCGTTCCGGTTCGCGCATTTCTATGTGAACTGGTTCGCTTGGGTACCGGCGGCATTATTCTTTTTTCTCGGGTTCTCGATTTATCGTGCGGCGTTTCGGAGCTTCCATCACACGCAAGTCTCGGGCTTGGCCGAGCTTGAACCGGGCAAGCATCGCCAGCAACTGATCACCACCGGCATCCGCTCGCGTGTGCGCCATCCTATTTACCTGGGGCATCTTTGCGAGATTCTGGGCTGGTGTATCGGCACCGGATTAATCCCGTTGTATGGCTTGGCGTTGTTCGCCGTTATCACGGGAGCGATCATGATTCGCATGGAAGATCGCGAACTGGAGGCGCGCTTTGGCGAGGCGTATCGGGAATATCGGGCGCATGTGCCAGCAGTCGTTCCAGGATTTCGCGGCTAAAATCTCTAGCCACGGATTTGCGCGGATGAACGCGGATTTCTTGTTTCATCTCTCGGCGTCGTAATTCCGGGATTTGGCTTCGCTACGGCAATGAGAATCAGGGAAGAGGGCTTTGAATGCGATCTTTTTGCTGCTGAACCTAACATCCAATTATTTAAAAATCCGTGTTCACCTGTGTAAATCCGTGGCCACCTTGCTTTTCGCTACAATGAACCTTCGCTGAGCGTCTTCTAATGCAATTCGAACTCTTTGTAGCGGCGCGCTACCTGCGGGCCAAACGGCGGCAGGCCGTCATCGGCATTATCACCGTGATCTCCATCGTCGGAGTGGCGGCCGGCGTCGCCTCGCTCATCATCGCGCTGGCCATCAATAACGGATTTCGCCAGGACCTGCAGGACCGGCTGCTCGGCTCGACCTCGCATATCAACCTGCTGCGCGTGGAGAGCGACGGCATCCGCAACTGGCAGGAATTGTTGTCGCGATTGGCCAAGCAACCGCACGTGGTCGCCGGAGCGCCCGCCATCTACGAACAGGTGCTGATCTCGCGCGGGGCGCACGCCCAGGGCGGCGTCTTGAAGGGCATCGTTCCTCAGGACGAGCGCAAGGTGAGCGACCTGCTGGATGCGGTCAAGCGCGGCTCCGCCGACACCCTGGATGAAGCTCTACCGAAGGAAGACCAGACCAGTACGCAAGCGCCTTCGCCGCCTCCCATCATTCTGGGCAAAGACATGGCTGACCAACTAGGCGCGCCGGTTGGCTCGCTGGTGACGGTCACCAGCCCGCAGGGAGAACTCACGCCCTTCGGCATTGTTCCCAAGTACAAGCGCTTCAAGGTTGCTGGTATCTTTACGTCCGGCTTCTATGACTACGACAGCAACTGGGCCTTCATCCGCCTCTCCGACGCGCAGAAGTTGTTCGATCTCAGCGACGTGGTCTCGGTGCTCGAGTTCAAGGTGGACGATATCTACCAGGCGCCGGAGATCGCGCAGAAGCTGGAGGCCGAAGCCGGCAAAGGTTTCATGTCCACCAACTGGATGGAGCAGAACCGCGCCCTCTTCCGCGCGTTGCGCCTGGAGCGCGTCGTGACCTTTATTACCATCGGGCTGATTGTTTTCGTGGCCGCGCTCAACATCCTGATCTCGCTCATCATGATGGTGATGGAGAAAACCCGCGACATCGCCGTGCTGGTCTCCATGGGAGCCAGGAAGCGGCAGATTCGGCGCATCTTTATCTATCAGGGATTGCTGATCGGGGTGATCGGGACCGTGCTGGGCTTGATTGCCGGCTATGCAATCTCATGGGCGGGCGGTCACTATCATTTAGTCTCGCTCTCCGCCGAGGTTTATTCCATCGACTACGTTCCCTTCGCGGCACGTCCCGGGGACGGTGTGCTAGTGGCAGTCGTCGCCATCGGGATCTCGTTCATCGCTACACTTTACCCATCGTGGTCGGCGGCGAGTGTGCTGCCGGCGGAGGCGCTTAGGTACGAGTAAGCAGCATGTCTTTTCGTGATCTAATCACTGACTTCCCGCCTCGAACGTGTTTTAATTCCCCTTAGGCCGCCGCTAGTACCCTGAGGTCCGAAATGGGCTTCCTTCCAGCGATTTGGCCGGAATTTGTGACGCCCAGGAGCGCGCCTGCATCCAATGGTTGAAGATGGTTTGTTGCGGGTGAGAAACCTGAAAAAGGTGTTTCGCTCGGGCAATTCCGATCTTGTGCTCTTTGAAAACCTGTCGTTCGAGGTGCGGACGGGTGAGATGCTCGCCATCGTGGGGGAGTCAGGTGCCGGGAAAAGCACCCTCCTGCACATACTCGGAGTTCTTGATACTGCTTCCGATGGTGACGTATACTTCGCCCAAGTCGAGTTGGCGAAGCTGTCGGAAGATGCCGCCGCGGAATTCCGCAGTCGCGAGCTCGGATTTGTCTGGCAGTTCCATTATTTGTTGCCGGAATTTTCTGCCGCCGAGAACGTTGCCATGCCGCTGCTGATGCGCGGTGTCGCCAGGCGTGAGGCGGAACGGCAGGCCCTGCAGTGGTTGCAGGAGGTTGGGTTGACGGACCGTGCCACTCATCGGTCCGGCGAGTTGTCAGGTGGGGAGCAGCAACGGGTTGCGCTGGCCCGCGCGCTGATCACTAAGCCGAAGGTCCTGATGGCCGATGAACCGACAGGGGACCTCGACAACCGGACAGCGGAAGCAGTTTTTGATTTGATCGCCAGACTACATCGCGACTATCGTCTTACCTCGCTCATCGTTACACATAATCTTGGGTTTGCGCGCCGGTGCGACCGTGTTCTCCGGCTGGAGCGTGGCCAGGCGGCCGAGGTGTCGCCACATTCGTTACTGGTATAACGGCAACAGGTCTGCGGCAGGCGGGTTTGTAGTAAGTGGAGGACCAACCAGTCCTCATGGTTCGGCCCCAGTTTTGTTGAGGGCCGGCGACAGGGGAGAGGCAAGCAACAGAGCTCGATCGGGAGAGACATTCCGAAGGGTTCCTGGAGAGGCTCAATGTTTGAACGGTACACGGAAAAGGCCCGGCGGGTAATTTTTTTCGCGCGCTATGAAGCGAGTCAGTTCGGTTCTCCGTACATAGAGACGGAGCACCTGCTGCTCGGCCTCCTGCGCGAGGATAAGGCGCTCACCAATCGGTTCCTTCGGTCCCATGCTTCGGTCGAATCCATCCGGAAACAGATTGAGGGTCACACCACCATCCGGGAGAAGGTTTCCACGTCCGTCGACCTGCCCCTGAGCAACGAGTGCAAGCGGGTGCTGGCATACGCCGCCGAGGAGGCGGAGCGGCTCTCGCACAAGCACATTGGCACTGAGCACTTATTGCTGGGCTTGCTGCGAGAAGAAAAATGTTTTGCGGCCGAAATTCTGCACGAGCGCGGATTGCGGCTCTCCACCATTCGCGAAGAGCTGGCGCGCACCTCGCAGGAAAAGGCGCAGCCGTCGCAGCGCAACCGCGAGTCGTCGCTGCTCTCCGAGTTCTCCCGCGATCTCACCCAGGCCGCGATGGACAATCAGCTCGATCCGCTGGTCGGGCGCGACAGCGAACTCGAGCGCGTCGTACAGATTCTCTGCCGCCGGACCAAGAACAATCCGGTGCTGATTGGCGAGCCCGGCGTCGGCAAGACGGCCATCGTGGAAGGCTTGGCACAGCGAATTGCCGACGGGGAGGTGCCGTCGTTCCTGGCCGACAAACGCATTCTCGCGCTCGATCTCTCACTGATCGTCGCCGGCACCAAGTACCGCGGCCAGTTCGAAGAGCGGCTCAAGACCATCATGAAAGAACTGATGGAGTCGCAGAACGCCATCATCTTCATTGACGAGCTGCACACCCTGGTCGGCGCGGGTTCGGCCGAAGGTTCGCTCGACGCCGCCAACATCCTGAAGCCGGCGCTATCGCGCGGCGAGATCCAATGTATCGGCGCAACCACGCCGAGCGAGTATCGCAAATCCATCGAGAAGGACCGCTCGCTGGAACGCCGCTTCCAGGCGGTTAAGGTCCCGCCACCGAACGAGGCGGACGCGGTCAAGATTCTGTTTGGCATCAAGGAACGGTACGAGAAGTTCCACGCCGTCAGCTACACCGACGAGGCCATCACCTTCTCGGTTTCACATTCCAACCGCTACCTGCCGGACCGCTTCCTGCCCGACAAGGCCATCGACCTTGTCGACGAAGCTGGCGCCCGCGTGAAGTTGCGCCAGACCTCGCTGCCCGAGGACATCACCGAGGTGCAGAAGCGGATCAAGTTCATCGTCCATCGCATGGAAAACGCCATCGCGAACCATGAGTTCGAGAAGGCACGCTTCTACTCCGACGAGGAACGCAAAGAGCGCGAGAACCTGCGCGCCCTGCGCGAGAAGTATCACCTTGATGAATCGTCCACCGGGGTGGTTGGCCGCGAAGACATCGAAGACGTGGTCTCACGCTGGACCGGTGTTCCCATCGCTTCCATCAAGGAAGAAGAAAGCCAGAAGCTGCTCCGCATCGAAGAAGAGCTGCACCGGCGCGTGATCTCGCAGGACCGCGCCATCACCGCGCTGGCCCGCGCCATCCGCCGCTCACGTGCTGGCCTGAAGAGCCCGAACCGTCCCATCGGTTCGTTCCTCTTCCTCGGCCCGACGGGCGTCGGCAAGACCGAAGTCGCGCGTACTCTGGCGCAGTTCATGTTTGGCAGCGAGAAATCGCTGGTGCGCTTCGATATGTCGGAGTTCATGGAGAAGCATTCGGTCTCCAAGCTGATCGGTTCGCCTCCGGGATACGTTGGCTACGAAGAGGGCGGCCAGTTGACCGAGCGGGTAAAGCGCGCGCCTTACTCGGTGGTGTTGCTCGACGAAGTCGAGAAGGCGCACCCCGACTTGTTCAACATCTTGTTGCAGGTGTTCGAAGACGGCCAGCTCACCGACGGGCTGGGCAATACGGTGGACTTCAAGAACACCATCATCATCATGACCTCGAACATCGGCGCGCGCCATTTGCAGAAGCGCACCGGCATGGGCTTCCAGTCCGAGGCGGAAGACGTGATTTCCGGCAAGGTCGAAGACATGGTGAAGAGCGAGGTGAAGCGCACCTTCAACCCCGAGTTCCTCAACCGTCTTGACGAGGTCATCATCTTCAACGCGCTGTCGGAGCAGGACCTCATCCAGATCGTGGAGTTGATGGTGCAGCAACTGAACCAGCACTTGGCGCAGCGCTCCATCACGGTCACGGTGACCGAAGAAGCGCGCAAGTGGATCCTGGACCAGACGCTCACCGACCGCAGTTACGGCGCGCGTCCATTGCGTCGCGCTCTGCAGAAGTACATCGAGGACCCGATGTCCGAGGCGCTCATTCAGGGCACTTTCGCACAGCGGCCCACCTTCATCGAGGTCTACCTCGAAGGCAGCCAACTCTTCTACCGTCCCGTGGGTGAGGAGAAGACCGAAGGTGTGCTGCTGTACAGCAACTGAACTGAACTTCAGCGGAATGAAACGGGGAGAGCGGAAACGCTCTCCTTTTTGTTTTGTCTTCGCTGACGGACAAAGGTCTGAAAATCTGGCTAACCAGCGATTACCTTTCCTGCCCCGAGAAAGGACCGGAGCAGACATAAATATTCCCTTTCTCTTCTCCTACGATGTTGGCGCGTCTGCTTAGCTGCGAAAAAGGCCGAGCATGAGCATATTCCACCAAAGTAGTAACGCCGCCACCGGCGTCGTCAGCTAGAATTAGATCATGACACGTGGTAGGGAAAGTAAATCTGTGGAAGCTCAAATTGTAGAACCCCTCTCGGAACCCTCACGAAACGAAGCGTCGTTGGCCTCCTTCGAGGAACTGCAATCCAGATGGAAGAAGAGAGACCTGATGCTCTCGCGCAAGCGCGTGCTTCAGCAGTTGGAGCGCTGTGGCAGTGAACGTTATTCCGAGCTGCTCCATCGGACGCTTGTTGATCTCGAGGCGCAGATCGCGGCCCTTGGCTGTTAGCCAAGGGCAACAAGAAATGAGCAGGTATTGGTTCGGCGAGACCGCGGCGAACTCTCCACTGGTCCCGGTGTAGCCGTTGACCATCCAGGCCCCGCCGGCTTCCTGTGCCGCGACCCATGGGATCTAGAGGATGTGGTCGATACCCCACAAGACCCTCTGGGATGAAATCGGTTCTCAGACAAAACTCTGCATGTTATTAAGTAAGAAGTACGTGACCCTGGGTATCATGGTTCGAGGCCCACGCGTGTGGCCTATGTCCGAAGAGCAGAACGCGGCGGCACCGATTCAAAATGACAGCGAGACGATTCCCGCCCGACTCCCGCGGCAGCGGCAGTTCAACAATCACCAGCCGCCTTCGAGCGGGTGGCTGCCCCCGCTCTGCGCGGGCATACTTATTGAACCATCAACCAGAAGCTGTGGGGAGTTCTTCTTGACGCGCGGTAAACGGCACCCTCTCATTCTCATTACCATTGCGTGTTGCTTTTGCAGGTTCGTTGCGTTTGCGGCCGAACCCAGTGTGCAAGCGCCCACGGGCTTGTGGGATGGGTCCATGCAATCCCGGGTCGGCGAAGTGAGCTTCGGTATCGACTTGAAAGCACAAGGGACGCACTGTCTCAGCCACGCTGGTCAATGCGACCGACCGTCAGCCATTCAGCGGCGGAACTTGGGATGGCCACATCCTGACTTTGCGACTCGACTATTACGACGGGCAACTCGTCCTGCACTATGTTTCACCGGAACGCATGGAAGGCGAATACTCCCGCCAGACTAGCAAGGGTATGGTGCACATTCCGGTGACTCTGGTTCCTCACCGCGACGTCCCAGGCACAAAGACATGGGCTGGCCCAAGTCTCACGGGCGACTGGATTCTGCACGAGGCGGGCGCCGAGGGCGCAGAGAAAGATACCCTCACTACGATTCAGCAGCAGAAAACAGCTACTTCCGATGGGAAGGCGGCTGCCACGGGAATCATGGAACCGGTCAGCGGCGACAACGGCTTGATGCATGGCGCAGTCTCAACCGACAACCATGGCCAGACCCGCGTCCATTTGAGCCGGTTTGATGGCATCCACGTGTTGGCTCTCGATGGTCAGTTGCAGCCCGATGGCAGCCTTAAAGGAGAGATTGGTGGGGTAAAGTCTTCGGCAGCCTTCACTGCCGAGCGCAGCGCCGATGCGGCTGCTGTAAACCCGAATGCGCTAGCGGGCAGTCTTACCAAGGTCAAAGACCCTCAGGAGCCGTTCCGCTATAGCGGCGTGGACGAATCTGGCAAGACGATTGACCAGACCAGTCCGGAGTTCAAAGGCAGGCCGGTGATCGTGGACATCTTCGGCACCTGGTGTCCGAACTGCCACGACGAAGCGCCGCTGCTGGAGCAGCTGTATCGCAAGTACCGTGCGCAGGGACTGGTCATTGTGGGCCTTGCCTACGAGTACGTCGATGACTCGGCGCGCGACTGGCGACAGATCGGCATCTATCGCGAGAAGTACGGGATCAGCTTTCCCTTGCTGCTGGCCGGCACGACCGACGCGGGCCAAATCGAAAAGACACTCCCGCAGTTGGTCAACTTCGGAGCCTATCCGACCACAATCTTTCTCGATCGCAACGGGCGTGTGCACGCGATTCATGCTGGGTTTGCCGGGCCATCGACCGGCGAAAAATACCAGGAAGTGCAGCAGCACATGGACCAACTTGCACGCGAGATCGTGGGGCCGTCGAATTAGGGTAGCCGCAAGCCAGGCTCTATAATCAAGTCAGCCCATGGTTCGCGACGGGATCTATTACGGACTCGCATTTATCGCTCTGGCTGTGCTGGTGGGATGGCTGACCCTGTCCCGCTTCTGGCGGTCATTCCATTGTTGCTGGCCGCATTTTTCCTGTGGTTTTTCCGTGATCCCGAGCGTGAGATTCCGGCGGTACAGGGCGCGATTGTTTCACCGGCGGACGGCAAGGTCACAGACGTGTCCGTCGTAGAGCCGAACGGCCACCCGCAAACTCGCATCAGCATCTTTCTGAATGTTTTTAATGTGCACGTGAATCGTTCTCCTATCGCCGGCGTAATCGCCGACGTGAAGTACAAAACGGGAGAGTTTCGCAGCGCGATGGGCGCGGTCTCAGCCGAACTCAATGAGCAGAACGTGGTTACGGTCGAGGGCGACGCAGGTACCGTGGTTTTCAAGCAGATTGCCGGACTGCTGGCGCGGCGAATTGTCTTCACCAAGAAGGTCGGCGACCACGTGGCTCGCGGCGAACGCAGTTGGGCTCATCAAGTTTGGCTCGCGCGTGGATGTGATCTTTGCGGCCGACGCGGAGATGAAGGTGCAGGTGGGCGATAACGTTAAGGGCGGATCCAGCGTCCTCGCTGTGGCGCAGCCTCAAACGGTGCCGTCCCGGACAAGAGAAGCTGCGGAGGTGCGATGAGCAACCACCTTGTGCAACGTCCGGAAGATTCCACCAAGCCGCGACGAGCAAGGAAGGGATTGTACATCCTGCCGTCCATCTTCACCGCCGGCAACATCGCGGCTGGATATTACGCCATCTCTCAGGCGATCCAGGGCACGGCGTCCGATCCGTGGCACTTCAATCAGGCGGCTAAGGCAATTGGTATTGCGATTGTGCTCGATTTCTTCGACGGTGGCATAGCGCGCCTGACGAACACAGCCAGTCCCTTCGGTCGCGAACTCGATTCGCTGGCGGACGTGATCGCGTTTGGCATCGCTCCGGCGATATTGGCCTGGACTTGGGGCTTCCGCATGTTGCCTATAGCCGGGGATCAGGATATTCGCGCGCGCGTCATTCAACTCGGCGCAATCGCGACCTTCATTTTTCTGCTGGCGGGAGCATGCCGTCTGGCGCGGTTCAACATCCAGACGAATCCGCAGCCCTCGAATCCCGGCCGCCCGGGACGCAAGTATTTTGTCGGTCTGCCGATCCCTGCTGGGGCTGGGGCCGTTGCAGCCGTGGTTCATCTGGTCCAGGGCAATCCGCTGCAGATCTGGTGGCTCTCCATCGGATGGGGTGTGTTCGTCTTCGCGATTGCTTTCCTGATGGTGAGCACCTGGCGGTTTGTGAGCCTTAAGGGCATCAACTTCCGCCAGCCGCAGAATTTTCGCTGGCTCATTGTGATCGGTACCGTTATAGCCCTGATCTGGTTCTCTTCCCAATACGTTCTATTTCTGCTGGCGCTGGTTTACATCCTTGCAGGTGTGCTGGCCCGGCTTTCTTTCGTCTTTCGCCGGCCTGCGGTGCCGTCCCCTCCGCCGCACGACGAGGTATCCCACGCTTGATGAAGAATGGACAAAACGATACCGCCGGAGTTCGCACTGACGGCGGCCACTGGGGCGGCATGTTCCGCGTGGCCATCATTGGCGCTGCCACGCTGAAGGGGCGTGAACTGAAGGACGTCCTTAGCGACCGCAATTTTCCGGCCCAGGACATCCGTTTGCTCGACGATGACGAATCGCTTGGCCAACTGGAGGCTGTGGGCGAGGAACCAACATTTATCCAGAGCGTGCTTCCTGAGCACTTGGAGAATGTGGACTTCACGTTCTTCGCCTCCGACGAGAACTTCACCCGGAATACCTGGCAAATGGCCCGCAAAACCGGGAGCGACATCATCGACCTCTCTTACGCTCTGGAAAGTGAGAAGGGCGCTGTGCTGCGGTCTCCCTGGATCGAACGCGAACTAAGCTTTCCTCCAAAGGTGGACTTTACTGTGGCTCCGGTCAGCATTGCGCATCCTGCTGCCGTGGTCCTCGCCTTGTTGATGCTTCGGGCCAGGAAAGTCGGCAGCATCGCGCGCACTATCGTGACCGCGTTCGAACCTGCTTCCGAACACGGCAAGCGCGGCATGGATGAGTTGCACGAGCAAACGGTGAACCTGCTGTCCTTCCAGCAGCTTCCCAAAGGGGTATTCGATTCCCAGGTGGCCTTCAATCTTCTGGACCGCTACGGCGCGCATTCTCTGCCTTCGCTCGAATCTGTGGAAAGCCGCATCCAGAGCCATTTTCGCAGGCTGGTAAATGACCGGCTTGGCGGTACCTTCGCTGATGCTTCTGCAAGCGCCCATCTTCCACGGGCATGCGTTCTCGCTGTACATTGAGCTGGAACAACCAGCGCAAATCGAGGAACTGACAGCCGCACTTTCCGGTGAACATGTGGACGTGCTGCAGGGAGGCGAAGAGTCGCCCAGCAACGTGAACGCTGCCGGACAGGAACAGATACAAGTGTTCGCGCGTCGCGACTCGCAAAACGAGAAGGGCTTCTGGGTCTGGGCTGCCTCCGACAACCTGCGGATTGCGGCGCTGACCGCTGCGGAGTGCGCGGAGAGCATGATTGCCGCCCGTCCGCGAGGCACGGTGCAATAATGGCGTGGTTCCATCGCTGGCCGGTTAGTGTGGCCGTTCTTCTGCTCGTTACCACGAGCTGCGGATACCACACCAGCGCCCATGGCGTCCGCCTGCCGGCAGACTTGCACACCATCTACGTGCCGGCGTTCGTCAATCTCACGCACACCTATCGCGTTGAAGAGTTACTCACTGCCGCGGTCGTTCGAGAACTGCGCAGCCGGACTAATTATCGGATTGTGACAACGAACGACGGCAGCGCGGACGCAACCCTCAGCGGAACCGTACTCTCGACAATGATCGCCCCACTCACCTACAACTCCCAGACGGGTGGCATCGACTCGTCTCTGGTGTTCGTGGGGGCTAAGGTTTCGCTCGTCACTCGCAGCGGCAAGGTGCTCTGGGACAATCCGAACCTGCTTTATCGCGAGGTGTACCAGATCGCCAACAACGGGGAGAATTTTTTCAATGAAGAGGGGCCGGCCCTGGACCGGCTCGCTGCGAGTTTTTCGCAAACCCTGGTCAGCGACATGCTGGAGGCTTACTAGATGCGCAGCTTCGCAGCCTCGGACCGCTTCGTGGCTGATGTGAAGGCGCGTAAACTGTCCCCCGGCTACGTCTTTATCGGCGATGAGGCATTCTTCCGCAAACGCTGCCGTGATGCCGTTCTACAACATCTGATACCGGCTGACGTTCGCGAGCTGAGCCTTTATGACATGGATCTGGGAGAGGTGGACTTGCAGCAGGTCCTCGACCAGGCGCGAACCCCGTCCCTCATGTCTCCATTTCAAGTGTTCTTCGTTCGCGGAGTAAAAAATCTGTACGGCCGCGGCAAACACGACGACGAATTTTCCGCCATCGCAGACTACTTTAAGAATCCCAACCCGGATGCGTTGCTGGTTTTCGTCGCTGACCACATCAGCATTCCTGCCGACGCTCGGCGCATGGACCTGACGGACAAAGAGCGCTACGAGCGCATCCGTGAGACGCTGGGCGAGTACTGCACCATCCTTGAGTTTGCCCGCGTGGACGAAGGCGATGCTGTGAAGTGGGCAAGCCAGGCCGCCGACGCTGAAGGCGTCAAGCTGGAAAACGATGCCGCGCGCGAACTGGTGGATTCGCTGGGCGGCGACATGATGATGGTCGCCAACGAACTGGAAAAGCTGGTCCTGTTCGTCGGTGACAAGAAACGGATCGCGCTGGGCGATGTCGAGACCCTTGTGCTGGCGGCCAAGCAACGATCGTTCTACGAATTGACCGATGCCATCTCGGCCCGTGACCGCGCCCGTGCTTTGGCTGTGCTGGATGCCATTCTGAGCACTGGCGATGGAGAAGATGCGGCTATCGGGCACCTGTACATGCTGTCGCGGACCTTCCGCCAGATGCTCGTTATTCTGGAACGCAACGTGCGCGATTCGCGGGCCCTGTGGCAGGCTCTGTGGCAAGGCTTTCGGATCCCGCCCTTTGCGGCGGAGGACATCATCCGCCAGGCTCGCCGTTACAAGTCGCGCCGCGAGTTGACCAGCGCCATTCGCCGCGTGGCACGCGCCGATCTCGCTCTTCGGTCCAATCCTCCAAGCAAACGCCTGGTGCTGGAAAACCTCGTGCTGGACCTGGCAGCCGAACCCAAACTGCACCCAGAGCCGGGCTGGCTGCAGGATGAACTGCCGGTGTGAGCATGGATAGCCGGCAGCGCCTCGAAGAAAGTAGCCTTTTTTGGGTGGAAGCGCCGGGCTTAAGCCCGGCGAAAGAGGGTAGAAAGGACCTGGGGCTTTAGCCCCGGAGAGAAAGTGGATTTTGACGCGTACCTGCGCCGTATCGAATACCCGGGGACTCTCCAGCCTTCGGTTTCATCTCTGCGCGCCCTGCACCGGCAACATCTGTTTACCGTTCCGTTCGAGAATCTCGATATCCAGCTGGGCACTCCGATCCTCCTGGAGACGCCGCGGTTCTACGACAAAATTGTCGCGCGCCGTCGCGGTGGATTCTGCTACGAACTGAATGGCCTGTTTTATGAGCTGCTGACGGCGATCGGTTTCCAGGTCCAGATGCTTTCTGCCCGCGTGCGCCGCGACGACGGCGGCTTCGGACCGGAGTTCGATCACATGCTGTTGAAGGTGCAGCTCGAAAACCCATGGCTGGTGGACGTTGGTTTCGGCGATTCGTTCGTCGATCCCATCATCTTCCATGCCGGAGGCGCCGATCAGGTCAACGGACATCGCTATATCGTCTCGTCGTGCGACGATGAATGGCAGCTCCTTCGTGAAGATGAGAAGGGCCAGGTTCCGCTGTACGCTTTCCGCGACATTCCACGTCATCTCAGCGATTACGACGGGATGTGCCATTTCCATCAGACCTCGCCAGAATCCGGTTTTACGCAACGCTGGATTTGTAGCAGAGCGACACCGGATGGCCGCATAACCCTGACCAACATGCGCCTGATCGTCACCCGCAGCGGGACTCGCGAGGAAACCGTGCTCACCACGGAAGCCGAGGTGCGCTGCTGCCTGCGCGATCAGTTCGGATTCGAGCTTCGCGAATCGGCGGACCTTTCACGGCTGACAACATAACGGCCAGGCTACCAGCTTTATCTTCCCGCCGGATCGCAGATCGGGAGCAGCGGTTCTTCGGTTGCAGTGCCTCCGTAGTATCTGCGCTGGAAAAAGAGGGCTACGTTTACCAGGCCAATCATCGCCGGGACCTCGACCAGCGGACCGATCACCGCTGCGAATGCCTCTCCTGACCGGATGCCGAAAACCGCGACCGCAACCGCGATGGCGAGTTCAAAGTTATTGCTGGCCGCAGTGAAAGACAGGGTCGCCGACTTGGAATAATCGGCCTTGAGCTTGTACCCAAGATAAAACGACACCAGAAACATCAGTACGAAGTAGATCAGCAAAGGAATGGCGATGCGCACCACGTCTAACGGCAGGCGCAGGATGTAATCGCCCTTCAGCGAAAACATCACCATGATGGTGAACAGCAGCGCAATCAGCGTCAGCGGGCTGATCCGGGGAATGAAGGTCTTCTCATACCACGTCCGACCCATGGCCTTCACCAGAACCAGGCGCGTGAAGATGCCGGCGAGGAAAGGTATGCCGAGGTAGATGAATACGCTGACGGCGATGTCGCGGATGGAAACGTTGACGACCGAGCCCTGCAGGCCAAACCATTCCGGCAGCTTGGTGACAAAGATCCACGCGTAAACCGAGTAGAAGAGGACCTGGAAGACGGAGTTGAACGCCACCAACCCCGCGGCATATTGAGTGTCGCCACGGGCCAGTTCGTTCCACACGATTACCATCGCGATGCAACGCGCCAGGCCAATGAGGATCAACCCGGCCATATATTCGGGATAGCCGCGCAGGAAGATGATGGCGAGAACGAACATCAGCACTGGGCCGATTACCCAGTTCTGCAGCAGCGAGAGGCCGAGAATCTTCTTGTTACGGAAGACTTCCCCGAGCTCCTCATAGCGCACCTTCGCCAGTGGCGGATACATCATGAGAATGAGCCCAACGGCAATCGGAATCGATGTGGTTCCGACACTGAAGCGGTTCAAGAAGGGAACGATACCGGGCAGGGCCCATCCCGAAAGCACGCCAATGATCATCGCAGTGAAGATCCACACCGTCAGATAGCGGTCAAGAAAGCTAAGGCGAGCGGTCACTTTGTTCTGCACGGCGCCTCCTGAAAGCGGAACGAGATTATCATTGCTCGCCGATCTTGTTGATTTCCCTTTGAATTGAGAGCCGGTCGAGACTGGCGATCGGCAGGCACAAGAGCAAGCTGATCCTGCGCTCAAGCATGAAGAAGGCTTCGCGATAGGCGCGCTCGATCTCGTCTGGCGAACCGGTGACCGCAGCCGGATCGGGAACGCCCCAGTGCGCAGTCATCGGCTGGCCAGGCCAAACCGGGCACACCTCTTCCGCGGCGTTGTCACACACCGTGAAGACGAAGTTCATCTCCGGCGCACCAGGCTGAGCAAATTCCTCCCAACCCTTGCTGCGCAATCCTTGGGTGGGTAGGCGAGCCAGTTCGATTTGCCGCAGTGTCTCCGGCCGCACCGTGCCTGCTGGATGGCTGCCTGCGCTGTAGGCAGTAAAGTTCGGACGGCCTTTGTAGTTAAGGATCGCCTCGGCCATGATGGAGCGTGCCGAGTTCCCCGTGCACAGAAACAGAACGTTGTAGCGTCCTTGCATAGTTGTTGTTCCTATTCCGTCGCAGTTTCGGCTCGCAGGCGCCGCAAGGTGGCCCGCAAACGTTCTTTGCTGGGAAACGTGATCGCCTCCGACGGACAAAGCTGAGCGCAGCTTTCGCAGCCCACCACGCAATTCAAAGGATTGTTGACCACAGGATGCTGATTTTCCCCGTCCCATGAAAAGACGGCATTCTTGCAGAAGTCATAACAAACCTGATCTCCCAGGCAGGCCCCGTAATCAATCGTTGGAGACCAGGATATGCGCGCCCGCGATATCGTTAGTGTCATCGCTCCTCCCGAGCAATCCCTTACAAATGCTCAGCGCCTTCAATTCTCACCCTTGGGCTGGCATTGCTTCCCGTGAAGCCACAAGCTCCTGCACCTTGCTTTGGATTCGGGACAAAATGCCCTCGTTGTCAGTCCCGCGTATGTCCACCGCAAGAAAGCGCGTCTCGTCGAAGCCTGTGTTCCGTAGCACCTTCTTGAAAAGTTTCGTCTGTGCTTCAGGCGCGCAGGCGCCAGAAACGACATAGGTGTCCGGCTCACCTGCCGATTGCCGCAGTATCTCGGTGAGGACCTCGTTCCCGCCCTGCCCGCAGAGCTGAGGATGAAGGATGGTATATTGCACCTCCAGTTCGCTCTCGATCTCAAATGGCAGGGTGTTCATGTCTGTATTTCGGAACGAATCGCACAGCCCTTTGCAATTGCACAACAGAATTTTGATTTTCATATCTCCTCTTTCAGCAGTCAGTCATTAACGGTTTCTTGGCCCTGATGAACGCGCTCATGAACTTACCGTCCACGAGCGGAGCGATCGCGTCCACGTCAACGCCCTGGTCGTGAAGAAAAACGCGTGCATCCTCAACGTTGTGAACCCGCGTCGGTTCGATCTCAACGGACTCGAACCCGGCATCGGCCAGCTTCGCCGTGTATTCCGTGTCCTGCAGGGCGCCCGCGATGCAGCCAACCCACAACAACACGCTGTCGCGCACGGGCTGGGGCACCTCACCATGTACCACAACATCGGACACCGCGAAGCGGCCGCCCGGCCTCAGCACGCGAAATGCCTCACGCAACACGCGGTCCTTGTCGGCGGAGAGGTTGATGACGCAATTAGAAATAATCACATCGACGGAATTATCTGGGAGTGGAATGGCCTCGATCTCGCCCTTCAGGAACTCGACGTTCTCCACCCCGGCTTTGCGCTGGTTTTCACGGGCCAGGGCAAGCATCTCGTCGGTCATGTCGAGCCCGTAGGCTTTGCCCGTCGGCCCCACGCGCCGGGCAGAAAGCAGCACGTCAATGCCCCCGCCTGAGCCGAGGTCGAGCACGGTGTCTCCCGGGTTGAGTTGCGCCAGAGCCGTCGGGTTGCCGCATCCCAGGGAAGCTTTTAACGCGCCTTCGGGAATTTGGCTGGCCTGGGCCGCGTCGTAGAGGTTGGTCGTGATCGGGTCGCAACAGCTTTCCAAAGCTGTGGAAGCGCCGCAACAAGAGCTGCCGCCCGCATGCACGCGGAGCGCGGCCTGTCCGTACTTTTCCTTTACTACGTCCTTAATATCGGTGCTCATGCGTTCTCCTATTTGGACAGCGTGATGATCCTCTCGGGTTGGACTGCTTTGTTACGGGTGCAGCACTCGGCATAGAGGAATCCGAGGAGTTCCTCCAGGGCCCCGGTGTTGGCCGTGTACCAAAGGAAAGTCCCGTCACGGCGGACCTTTACCAGGTCTTCATTCTTCAGCTTGTCGAGATGGTGCGAAAGCGTCGAGCTTGGAATTTCCAGTTCCGCGCCAATGTCGCCCACTACCATGCCCTCGGGATGAGCCGAGAGCAGCAATTGCATGATCCTCAGTCGCGGCTCGGTCCCCATCGCTGAGAACATATCTGCGTAGCGCGTGATCTGCTCAGGGTCGTGTTTTTTGGCCATACCTATCCTTCCATGTTTCCATAATAATAGAATCATAGAAGGATGTCAAGCGAATCTGTGGCGGCGATCGATGCCGGGCCCCTCCCAACCCTCTCTTGGCTGGGTGGGAGAGTTTCATCTATCCCGCCCGGTACTTTTCTCGTCCCGCAATCGCCCACGGGATCACGGAGTTCCGATTCGGGAACCCTTAACAAATCTTTACCAAGAATCCTGTAACGCTTTTTCGCCTTTCTGCGTTTGTTTAGGTGGGGATGGTCGTAGCTGTAATTCTCTCCGTCATCCGAACCCGCAGCAGGCCCTCGCTACTGATGCAAACCTACTTCTTTTCTTTCACATCCACGCTGGCGACGGTGGTGTCCCATTCCAGCTTGAGCGTTGCGGAGTTACCGCCGCTCTTGTCGAAGGAGATGGTGAACTGCTCCAGGGCGGACGGCAGCTGACCGACTTTCATTTCCACGCGCGCCAGGTCCTGAGCCTTGTCGTATTCGGTGCCCCACTGTCCTGTTTGCTTGTTGATAATCAGCTTCCAGCCATTCGCGCCAGGCAGCGTGTACAGCGTGTAGTTGCCTGCGGGAACGTTGGCGCCTCCAATGGTCAGGTTCACATCGGTCTTAAGGCTAGTGGCAGCGTTGGCGCCGGTGCGCCAGACCTCGTCGTACGGTACGAGCCCGCCAAAGATCTTGCGACCGCGGATGGAAGGACGACTGTACTGGATGGTAACCGTCTTCCCATCGTCGAACTTCAGCGTCGCTTCGCCCGGAGGGCTTGCAGGATTCTTTCCTTGCGCGACCATGATCGCGGTAAGTACTGCGATCGTCATTGCGATAAGTACCCATAGACGGCTCTTTGGCATTGCACTCTCCTGTTGACGGCGAACGGATGCCGCTCGATGTTGCCGTACCTATTATTCACGTCCCCGCCGGACGATACAATCTTGAGACGCTTTGCGGGCGTCTGAGCCCACAGAGACTGCCCTGAGCGAAGTCGAAGGGCGAGCGCAGCGAGGGAACTGCTATGAGCATCTTGGATGAAAAGCGACGAGAACTGGACCAATACGAGTTCATGATGGGTATGCCGCGAGGCCGCCTCGCTGTTGCCCTGGACGTGCTGACTGATGCGCTCACGCTGGTGGGCCAGCACGGTGTCTATTGCCAAAGTGCGCGCCAGCCAGGCAAACCGGCCATGGACGTCCAAATCGTGATGAAAGGCATTACCGACGCGAAGGAGCTGATTTCATCCGTGATGGAAGAACTGCGGGAGCGCAAAGAAGAGGGGAAGGGATAGCCAGCAGCGAAAGGCGAACAGCCGGCCCATGGTTTGCGCTGTGCTAAACTGCACTCACCCCGAAGGACGAGGATGAAAACCGCCTTACGCAAGATGCTGTTCGTGGACCTGATCAAGGGACTGAAGGTCACTTTTCGCAATCAGGACCCGAAGGAAGCGATCACCGAGCAGTATCCGCTGCAGCGGCCGCAAATCGCCGAACGTTTCCGGGGCGCGCCTCGCCTTAACAACAATCCCGAGACCAATGAGACGTTGTGCATCTCCTGCGACCTGTGCGCGCTGGCCTGTCCCGAGAACCTGATCGTGGTGAGCAGCGAACGCAATCCCAACACGCGCCGCAAGGAGCTGACCGAGTTCACCTACGACCTCAGCCGCTGTATGTTCTGCGGCCTCTGCGAGGACGCCTGTCCGGTGGACGCGCTGGAGCTGACCCAGGACTTCGAAATGGCGAACTACAGCCGCGAAGGTCTCATCTGGAACCGCGAGACGCTGGAGAAGGGTCCTCAGCCCAACGTGTACCGAAAGTAAATTATTTGCGGCAGCTCAACGCGTCGGGTAGGGATGCCTCTGAAAACCCACGCCTCCCATCGCGCCGAACTTGTAACTTAGCCGTAGTCGGTAGTAGTATCTCTGCATCCTTAACAATTGGGCTGCTCGCCGGATGCTTCCCTAAGTCTGTCCGGGCTTAGCAACACGATTGCTGCTTTCATACCGCGCAGTTGACCTCCGCCCTGCGTTGAAGAAAGAACTGCCAGGCCGTAGAAGTGGCGGCTGAGCGGTGCTACGGATCTAGTCACTTCCGATACCTAACGAATAACAACCAAGGAGCCAACTGATGAAGAACGTAATCCGTTTCATCGCGGTGCTGACATTTGCTGCAATGCTGCTGCCTAACCTATCTCTCGCTCAAGCTGCTCCTGCGCGGCCGTTTCACGACGGTCCGGTGTGGGACATCACCTTCGTGAAGGCCAAGCCCGGCGTCGGCCTGAAGTACATGGAGTTTCTGGCAACGCAGTGGAAGATCGAACAGGAAGCCCTCAAGAAGGCCGGGTTGATCCTCAACTACATGGTCATCCAGACGGAATCGCACAGTCCGAATGACTTCGACATTATGTTGATGATCGAATTTAAGGACCTGGCGACCATGGAAGCCAACCAGGACAAGGCGGAGGCCGTCGCCAACCAGGCTTTGAACAGCAACGATCAGAAAATGATTGAGGGCTACCAGGAGCGCGCGAGCTGGCGCGAGATCATCGGCGATCGTCTGGCGCGGGAAATCATCCTGGAACCGAAGAAGTAAGCGACTCCCACATTGTAAGACAGAAAAAGGCGCGAGCAATCGCGCCTTTCCAATTGTTCTGAACTGTGCGGGTCATCGTCCCCGGTGTTTTGATTTCACGGGCAGAAAATCCACGGTTAACACCCCTGTAGCATTCTTAAAGTCGTAATCGGCCGTGACCAGTGTCGCATTCTGTTCCGCAGCCAGAGAACCTGCAAACGAGTCCGCATAGGGCAGACGGAATTCTTCGCGGAATCGACCGGCACGCTCCGCGCGGAGCCAATCAACAGGAACAATTTCCACAGGAAGATTGCGGAATCGCGCTGAATAAGATGCAGCTTGACCTTCACCCTTGGCGCGCGCCACAACGTAAAACACTTCGCCCCAGTTTACCGCGGACAACATCAGGCGCACGTGTCCCTTCTGCGCCTGGTTGAGCAGCTCCTCAACCCGAGCCGCTCCTGGCTCATCCTCGATGAAGCGCAGCAGAGCGCTGGCATCAAGGACATAGGTCTTCATCGTTTGTCGGTGCGATGCTCGCGTTTGCGGAGTTCGCCGAGCCCCGAGTTCCGGAAGTAGCCTCGCAAGCTGCGGACGAAGGCGGGAGTAACCGGGCGCAGAATAAGCGTGTCCCCCTCGCGCTCGATCGATACCGGTGTACCGGGTACCAAGCCGAGTTCCTCGCGCAGTTGGGCCGGAATAACAATCTGACCCTTCGTGCTCATTTGGCTTACGCTTGCTTTCATGTCTTACATTTTATCACAAGTAAAACAGGCGCACTGGAAGAGATTCTACAGTGACCATCACTCGAAGATCAGGATCGCGGCGGCGATCACGGTTGTCCAGCGGCCGCGCTTGTCGCCGACGGCGCTCTGCGTGATGTTGGCGGTGCGCACGATCTTGTTCGACAGCCGATAGACTTCTTTCTTCTCGTCCCACGACTTGTCAGCGTCGAACTCGACATCGAGCGTGGTGGCGAGCATCTCAGCCGCGAGCTCTTCCGCGTAGTCTCCGGCCACGTCGTCGGTCTCGCCGAACGAATGGTGCTCGCTCAAATAGCCGTAGGTGCTGTGGTCGGCAGGAATAGCAACCCCGATGGAGGAGGCCGTCAGGCGGTGCGGCTCGCGCGTAGAGTTCTCCGCCACCACTGCGAACGTAACCTCTCCCGGCGACAGGTACTTCAATCCGTCTTTGCGCGGGATGAGTTTGCAGTTGGGAGGAAAGATGGAAGACACGCGAACCAGGTTTTGGGCGGCAATGCCCGCATCGCGCAGCGCCAATTCAAAAGAGGTGAGCCGTTCCCGGTGTTTCCCCACGCCTTTGGTAAGGAAGATACGCTTGGGAACCATGTCTTTCGCCAATTTATGTTCTCCAAAGAAGAATTCGCTGTAACCGAATCGTCAAAAATAACACACGAGGACCGGACGATTGTGTGAAAACAACATTAAAGGACACGAATTGCTAAGAAAGCCGCACGGCCTCAACGAGCGCTAGCCGCCGCAAGTGCCGCCGCCTTCAGCTTCACGGCAATATCAATAAAGGCCAGCGCAGCGCGGCTGAGCGCCTTGTCTTTGCGGAAAACCAGCGCCAACTCGCGTTGGATGCTTGCATCGGCTAGCGTGAGTGCGGCCAGAGCCTTCGCCTGCAGGTCTTCGGCAACATGGGAGCGCGGGATGAATCCCACTCCAACGTCGGCCGCGACGAAACGCTTGAGCAGTTCGCTGGAGTCCAGCTCCATGGAAACCGCCGGCTTCAGCCGGCGCTCGTGAAAGAGCGCCTCCAACGCATCGCGCGTTCGTCCCACCTTGGGCAGCAGCAGGGGATACTCTACGACTTCCGCCACCGTTGCTTTCTTCTGTCTGGCCAGCGGATGTTGTGGTGGCGTGATCACAATCAGCTCATCGCGATGGATAGGCACAACCGTGAGGCGCTTGTCCGGCACCGGCATGGAAACGATGCCGAAGTCGCAGGAATTGTCGATGATCGCTTCCAGGATCTTGTTGTGTTCCAGGCGCTTGACGTTGACTGCGACGCTCGGATACTGCCGTTTGAACTCGGCAAATACCTCGGGCAGGATGTGCAGGCAGGTGCCTTCGTTGGCCGAAACCACGATCTCGCCACGAGGTATGCGATGCATCTCCGCCAGCGTCACCAGCATGATGCGGCGCTGCTCCAGGGTTTCTTCCGCATACTTCTGGAAGACCTTGCCTGGGGCGGTCATCGCCACCTTTCCGCCGCTCCGGTCAAGCAGCTTGGCTCCCACCTCTTCTTCCAGGGCGCGGATCTGTGAGGAGATAGCCGGCTGGGTGCGGAAGCGCCGTTCAGCAGCTCGCGAGAAGCTGCTGAGTCGCGCCACCTCCAGAAACGTCTCGAGCTGATCGAAGTCCATGGAAAACCAAGTAATTAGCAGGTAGCAAAAGCTGCGAATCAACCGCTTCTGCCAATTCTACGGGCGCGCGAGAGTTCTTGCAGAACCGCCGATTCCCGCTTGATAAGCCTCCCTTATGGAGGTCATAAAAACATTGTATTAGCCACGCCCTCTGAGGGCACGTATTCTTGAGTGTGACCTTAGGGCAAACGCCTGCGGCCACGACCTTTTCCCCAACAATGCAGTTCGCAGTTCGGAATTCCTACTCCGGAAAATTGTGCCGCTCCACGGCTGAAGCCGGTGGAAGCGCGGGCACGACGTTCCATAGAGACCAAACGGCAATCTCAAACCATACCCTCGCGGCGAACCGAGTGCACGCGCGGCAATAAGGAGAACCATAATGGCTGATACCAAGCCCGATCCAAAAGCAGTCATGGCATTCGTCAAGGAGCACAATGTCCAAATCCTTGACCTGCGTTTTACCGATATTCCCGGGCTCTGGCACCACGTTTCTTATCCTATCGGGCAGCTCAGCGAGTCATCCTTCGAAGAGGGCTTCGGCATGGACGGCTCGTCCATCCGCGGCTGGGCAGCCATTCACGAGAGCGACATGCTGCTCATTCCCGATCCCGCGAAGTACATCCTCGATCCTTTTACCGAGGCTCCAACCCTGGTGATGGTCTGCGACGTCATCGATCCAGTCACCAAACAGCGTTACGATCGCGATCCGCGCTACATCGCCAAGAAGGCTGAGATGTACCTTGCCTCCACCGGACTGGCCGATACCGCCTACTTCGGCGCGGAAGCCGAGTTCTTTATCTTCGACAACGTCCGCTTCGACCAGAACGAGCACGAAGGCTACTACTTCATCGACGCCGAAGAAGGCCGCTGGAACTCGGGCCGCGTGGAGAACAACCTCGGGTATCGTCCCCGCTACAAAGAGGGCTATTTCCCGGTTCCGCCAACCGACCACTACCAGGACCTGCGCACCGAGATGGCACTGACCATGCAGAATTGCGGACTGACTGTCGAGTGCCATCATCACGAGGTCGCGACCGGAGGCCAAACGGAAATCGACCTGAAGTTCGACTCGCTTATCAAGTCGGCTGATGCCATGTTGCTCTACAAGTACATCGCTAAGAACGTCGCCAATCAGTACGGCAAGACGGTGACCTTCATGCCCAAGCCGCTCTTCCAGGACAACGGTAGTGGCATGCACACCCACCAGTCGCTGTGGAAGGACGGCAAACCGCTGTTCGCCGGCGATGGATACGCCGGACTGTCGCAGCTTGCGCTGTGGTACATCGGCGGCCTGATCAAACATGGTCCTGCCTTGTCCGCCATCATTGCGCCCACCACCAACTCCTACAAGCGCCTGGTCCCGGGCTTCGAAGCTCCGGTCAACCTGGCGTACTCGCGGCGCAACCGTTCGGCGGCGTGCCGCATTCCGATGTACTCGGCTTCACCGAAGGCGAAGCGCGTGGAGTTCCGTCCGCCCGATCCGAGCTGCAATCCGTATCTCGGGTTCTCTGCCATGCTGATGGCCGGACTTGACGGCATCGAAAACAAGATCGATCCTGGTCAGCCGCTCGACAAGGACATCTATGATCTTGGACCGGAGGAGCTGGCGAAGGTCCCATCCATGCCGGGTTCGCTAGAGAGCGCTCTCGACGCGCTAGCCCGCGACTATCAGTTCTTGCTCAAGGGTGACGTCTTCACCGAGGAGATGCTGAACACCTATATCGACTACAAGCGCGAGAAGGAAGTAAACGCCATGCGGTTGCGTCCGCACCCGTACGAGTTCCAGATGTATTACGACATCTAGGACTGGTGCTCGTTTGCCAACAACTTTTCAAATTGTCATCCCGACTGAGGACTTCAGACCGAGCGGAGGGATCTGCTTTTCGCACGCCCGCGCGGCTCGGTCCTTTCCAATTTCCCACTTTTTGACGACGGGCATATTGAAGAAGAAACGTTGGCAATCTTTGCCAACGATGCTACTCTAGGCATGAAATACTGCCTGTTGGAGGAGCATTTCATGCCTACCCGCAACGTCAATTTGACCGACGAACTCGAGCGCTTTTTGCTTACAAAGGTTAAGAGCGGACGTTACGAAAACGCCAGTGAGGTCGTGCGGGCAGCGCTCCGGACTATGGAGCGCGAGGAACAGCAGTACGAGGCGAAGCTTGCCGCGCTGCAGGCCGCCATCGACGAGGGCGATGCCAGTGGGCCTGCCAGGGGAAACGTATTCAAGCGGGCCCGGAAGACGCTCAAGCTTCCCGTGACACGGCGCTAACCGGTGGCTGCGTTGCGTTTCTCGCGCCGTGCCGAAGCCGACTTGCTGGGCATTGGCCGTTACACCGTCAGCACATGGGGCGATGCTCAGGCTGCCCGTTACTTGGGCGAACTCGAGGCTTTTTGCCGAATGCTTGCCAACAATTCCACGCTGGGTCGATCCTGTGACGAGGTGCGGCCAGGGTTGCGTCGGATGGAGCACGGCAAGCACGTCTTATTTTATAGGCTCCACAAGCCTAGCGGAATCCTGGTTGTTCGTATTCTGCATCAACGCATGCTGCCCGAAAGACATGCCATCGAGGACGAAGACGATGAGTCGTAGGGAAGCGGCCAAACGCTGGGGTTGTACCTGATCTCACGGATGGCCCAGCGCGCGCCGCGCCTTCGCGTAGTCTCCGGTGCTGCTCCTCCAATTGCTGGCCAGTGTTCCGGCCGCCCAAAACATCGCAAACAGCAAGAACGGCTTGCTCCAAGGCACGCCCGCGCGCCACGCCCAGAGCGCACCCAGAAGCGGCACAACGGCGGAAGAGGTCACTCCCGCGGACCACATAATCGCTTTGGCTATCGGGCTGGCGCGTTGCATCGAGGCCTTCTCTGTCTGCACTCCAAGGAACGGCAGATGCTCGAACACCCAGCGCAGACCGGCGGGCCAGCCTTCTGGATTCCCGGTTCCGCCGACCGTGTAGTACGCGAAGCGAATGCCCAGAATGCGTCCCGCAACCCAATGGGCGATGGCATGACAACTGAAATACAGCAGGATCCATCCCGCGACCATGGCGGCGACTGCGGTTGCGGTCGAGTTTGCCGATCGCGCCGCAGACAGGGCCAGACACGCGACTCCAATCCCGGCAATCTGTACTGCATTTCCGGCAAGGATGGAGAGCCGGCCAACGATTTTGCGGCTGGCGGACAAGGGCGCAGGTCACCTTTACATGCGAGATGGCAGGAGCGAGAAACTCTCCCCTTAGTGCGGAGCTAAGTTCTGTTCCGCGTTCTTAGCGTGTTCAACTTTGGCCAGTCCCGCCTGAGCTGTGGCATTCTGCGGGTCAACTTGCAACACCTTCCGATAGCTGGCAGTTGCGGAGTCGTAATTCCCGTCTTCATAGGCTTGGTTGGCGGAGTCGATTAGCTTGCCAACATCAGGGCCCTCGGTTTTCGCGGGCGGCTCAGTCGCGGAAGTGCGTGGTGGCGAGGTCTGTTTCTTAGATGTTGGCTTGGCGTTCGCCGAAGACGTCACCGGCGGCTTCGCCACTGGAGAGACCTCGGTGGTGGCTGGGGCCGAACTGGCAGACGAGGGAACTTCGCGCATCGCTGCTGCGTTTCCGGTGTCATGCACAGGCGGGGGCGAGGTCTGCGTTTCAACCTTCGGCGGCGTCACATTCGGCTTGCTCCCGCCACCCAAGGCGCCAGACGCGTAAACCACCGCGAGGATCGCCCCCAGCACAACAACGCTTGCCGACACCCAAATCGCGGCTCTCAGGCCGGTTTTCTTCGGCGCGGCGGGAAGTGGCTCGTCCAACCAGTGCTTTCTAGCTGGCTCCGGCAAGGATGCGTGCATGGGGTCCGGCGCGTACTTCGGGCCCGGTGCGGGAATTGGGTCCGGCGCGTACCTCGGGCTCGGAGCACGCATTGGATCAGGCGCACGCATTGGGACCGGAGCGGCAACTGGTTCTGGAGCTCGCATTGGGGCCGGAGCAGCGATTGGCTCCGGAGCACGCATCGGCTTTGGGCTAGGGTGTGGAGTTTCAGGCGGCTGGCGGTAGCCGAAGTCTTTGCGCTCCAAGTCTAGAGTCGGAAGGTCCGGGGCCGACGGCCGGTAGGTGACGGGAGTTGCTGCCGAGCGGAGCTCTCGCAAAGCTTGCGCCATTTCGCCCGCAGAGGCAAACCGTTTGTCCCGATCCTTCTCCAGCGCCTTCATCAGCACAGCCTCCACCACAGCGGGGATCTTCAAGTCGGGGCGAATGATGTGCGGAGCCACCGGCTGGGTCTGGACGTGGTGCAACAGAAATCCCATTGGGGTGTCGGAGTCGAACGGCAACTGCCCCGTCAGCATCACGTAAAGCACGATTCCCAGCGAATAGATGTCGGCCCGGCCGTCAATCTGGTCGCCCTGCTTCCCCATGGCCTGCTCCGGAGACAGGTATTGCGGGGTCCCAACAATCATTCCGCTCTTGGTGTTGCCGTATCCGCTGCCCACATCCAGCGTGCCTTCGCGGACCTTGGCAATCCCGAAATCCACCACCTTCACCAGGTCGCTTCTGCCATCTGCAGGCGAACGGGTTACCAGGATGTTATCGGGCTTGATGTCGCGGTGTACGATGCCCATGCGGTGCGCTGCCGCCAGCGCATCTGCGGCCTGGGCGGCGATATCGAGAGCGCGGCCTACGGGAAGGATGCCGGTTTCGGAGATCAACGTCTTGAGGCTGCCGCCTTCCACCAGCTCCATGACGATGAAAGGCCGGCCGTCCTCGGTGGAGTCCAGGTCATCGATGCGAACCGCATTGGGATGCAGCAACTTGCGGGCGACAATGGCCTCGGTCTTGAAGCGTTTAATGAACGCTTTGTCCTCGGCGAACGACTGATGAACCACCTTCAGCGCGCGGATCTCGTTGAACGCCAGGTGCCGCGCCCGGTACACCGCCCCCATGCCGCCTTCGCCGACTTTGTCGAGAATGAGATATTTATCGCGGATCGTCATCCCCGGAATGATCTCCGAGGTGACGCGCAGAGCAGCATTGTCAATGGGGCAGACGTTGAACTCGTTGGGAGAACGTGCTCCGGCATTGGTCGCAGTACTTCATCAGTGGCCAGTGGCCAAATGATACGACCTGTAGCGCTGGAATCCAAGCGGCAAGATAACGTTCCGAAACCCAGTACTGCGAGTTATGATTTGATTCGATACCGCGAATCCTGAGAAGAATCATGCACGTACTTGCGCCAGGCTGCACGCGAACTGCATACATCACGCGCTATTCACCTGCCTTCTTTGCGCCTCCGGGGTGCTCTTATCTGCGCAGCCCCAGTCTTCGTCGAAGCCTCTTTCTAAAGACGATGTCATCAACCTGCTTAAGGGCGATGTTCCTGCCAAGCGCGTGGAACGCTGGTGCGCGTCAGCGCGGCATCGACTTTCAAGATCACGCCGGAGACCGAATCGGAGTTGCGCACGGCCGGAGCCACCGATCCACTGTTGGCTGTCCTTCGAGAACTGGCTCCCACCCCGCCCGTCGCGGTCCCCGTCTCTTCTATCCATGCCCCGCCCGCCAGCGCGATCAAACCCATGCTCTCGACGGATGCAAATCTTACGCTTCAGGGCACCGATCCTATTGGGAAAAGCCTGATCGACAACGCCACGGAAAACGTAAACAAGGCGGTTCAGTGGCTGGATCCACTCGTCCGTAACGCCAAGGGCCAGTGGGTCGATTTCCTGAGCTGGCAGCCCCGGGACGCCAACGGCGTTATAGGAATTCACTTTTCCGTGAGCCCTCCACCGCCCAGTCCCACGGCTCCGCCGCAACTCGTCATGTCGAAGGCGCCGAGCAGTCTGTCGATTGCGATTCCCGCGGAGCATTACCAGGACGCGGGCGCGATCTTCATCGACGTGCTGGAACTGTTCATCTGGAACCTGCCGCCGCAGCAAAACCGCGCCGCGCATGACAAGCTGGTGCAACAGATCAAGCAGTCGGCCGGACAGTTTGCTTACCCGGGCGATCCGTTGCCGCCGGAGGTCCTGGCGAAACTCGGTGTAGGCAGGGAGTTCGCAGGGCAAGTCGCTGGTCGCGGATACTCCCGACACCGGCACCAACGCCGGCATCTATGATGGCGACATTCAGGGACGCGTGATCGGAAGCACGGTTAAGTGCTTCAACTTCCTGTTTAGCAAAGGCGTGCCTTACTTAACGCAGCCTGCAGAATGTTGCCCTTCAGAAAGGCCAAGGAAAGCTCCGAGGCAGGCGATGCCGAGGCGGCGAAGTCCTGGCAAGGGGCCGCCGCGACCCTCGGCGACGATGTTCGTACCATCAACAGCCTGCTGGAACCTCTCCCCGCCAACTGCAGGTCGACTTCTACTTGCGAGCGGCAGAGCAAACCACGGTGCGGGGAAAGCCGGGAAGGCCGGCAAAGATACCGGAATCTGAACCGGGGGTTCGCATATCGATCGCCCTGCCAAGAGATGCCTATTACAGCCAGGGTCCGCCCGCCGTGAAGGACGCCTTGATCCAGGAGCTCAGCAATCAGGCTGGCGGCTTCCAGATCCACAGGGCCGTGGATGACTTTTTCTCGCTGTTTGCGGAAGATCCGGCGAACAAGGGCGACTATTACGCCGTGACCATGCAGCAATTACATCCCCAGCCGGATGAAGCCCTCGCGATGTTCTCCAAGCTGTGGACGGCTCAGGCAAGGTAGCGGTACCTGGGCACGACACACATCAGCAAGGGTAGAGCGGCGCTTCAGCGCCGCGTTCCTGCGGCTACGTATTGGGCTTGAGCGTCCACTGCGACAGTGGACGCTCAAGCCTGCGTGTGGAATGGACGGCTGGACGCTGGCCTGAAGGCCCGCTCTACCCGGACACATCAAAGCCGGAATTGCTGTCGTGTCCGAACCTCTAACCCGCTCCCTACTTCCCCGCCCAGCACGCCTGCCGCTTTTCGAGGAAGGCGGAGATCCCTTCCTGCGCGTCGGCGGCCAGAGCATTCATGCTCATGACTTCCTTGGCATAGGCGTAGGCCTTGGGCTGGTCGAGATCGATCTGCGTGTAGAACGCCTGCTTGCCCAGCGCGACGGTCAGCGAGCTGGCTTCGGCAATGCGCGCTGCCAGCTTGCGGGTCTGCTGCTTCGAGTTCGGAGGCAGGAACGGCCATGTTGATCAGTCCCCACTCGACGGCGGTGAGAGCGTCAACCATGTCGCCGGTCATCAGCATCTGCAAGGCGCGCTTGCGGCCGACGGCGCGGCTGAGCGCGACCATCGGCGTGGTGCAGAACAGGCCGATCTTGACGCCGGGCGTGGCAAACGCCGCCTGGTCGGAGGCGACGGCGAGATCGCAGGTGGCCACCAGTTGGCAGCCGGCAGCGGTGGCGATGCCTTGCACCTGCGCGATCACCGGCTGCGGAATGGACTGGACGCGCGTCATCAGCTCGGTGCAGACGTCGAAGACTTCGCGGTAGTCGTTGATGTCGCGGCCGACCATCTCGCTGAGGTCGTGGCCGGAGCAAAAGACTTTTCCCGCGGCGGCCAGAATCACGGCGCGCAGCGAGCGGTCGCGGCCGATTTCGTTGAGGCACTCGATGAGCTCAGTCATCAGCTCCAGCGAAAGCGCGTTGCGCCGCTGCGGACGGTTGAGGGTGACGATCGCGATCTGGCCTTCGGTTTCGAACGAGATGCTCTGGTACGGCATGAACTAGGCTCCTTGCGCAGCGGCGCGCGTCTGCGCTCGCAGCACGTTCTTGCGAATTTTTCCGGTGGAAGTTTTGGGCAACGGACCAAAGTGTACCGCCTTCGGACATTTGAAGTGCGCCAAACGCGCGCGGCAGAATTCGATCAGCTCTTCGGCGGTCACCGTTGCATCCTCTTTGAGCAGCACGTAAGCGTGCGGCACTTCGCCCCATTTGTCGTCGTGACGCGCGACAATCGCGGCTTCCAGCACGGCTGGATGTTCGTACAACACGCGCTCCACTTCGACCGAGGAAATATTCTCTCCACCTGAGATGATGATGTCCTTGGCGCGGTCGCGGATTTCGATGTAGCCGTCGGGATGCATGACCGCGAGATCGCCGGAATGGAACCAGCCTCCGCGAAAGGCGGTTTCGGTGGCCTCGGGGTCGCGATAGTAGCCAAGCATGACGTTGTTGCCGCGCATCACGACTTCGCCCATGGTGCGAGCGTCGGCAGGAACGTCGTGCATGTCTTCGTCCACCACGCGCATGTCGGTTCCGGCAACCACGTAAGGAACACCTTGACGCGCCCTGAGCTGCGCGCGCTTCTCCAGCGGCTCGCAGTCCCACTCCGTGTGCCACGCGCACACCGAATGTGGCCCGTAGGTTTCGGTGAGGCCGTAAACGTGAGCGATCTGGATCCCGATTTCCTCGGCGGCACGAATCACCGCCGGCGGCGGTGGCGCGGCCGCGGTCACCATCTTCAACCCGGATTGGAAGCGAATGCCGCGTCGCGAGCAGTGCTCGGTCAAAGTACTGACAACGACCGGAGCTCCGCAAAGATGAGTGACACCTTCCTTCTCGATGAGATCGACCGCGCGCTCGGCGTTGACCTCCGGCAGGCAAATGTGTCGCGCGCCAACCGCCGTTACCGCCCACGGAAAACACCAGCCGTTGCAGTGGAACATGGGCAGCGTCCAGAGATAGACGGAGCGGTTGGTCAGCCCGTGCTCGACGACCTCGCCGATGGCGTTGATGTAGCCGCCGCGATGCGTGTACATCACACCTTTGGGCGCGCCGGTGGTTCCGCTGGTGTAGTTGATCGAGATGACATCGTCCTCGCCAACCTCGTGCGGCGCCACCGCCGAGTTGCCTTTGCGCAGGAATTCCTCGTAGTTGGTGACGATGCGTTCGACTTGGGGAATCTCGCCGGCAATCGCGAGCAGCGGCAAGACGAGATCGTCGCCGATCAGGATCTTCGCGCCGCTGTGGTTGAGGATCGTCGCCAGCTCGGCGCTCTGCAGGCGAATGTTGAGCATGACCAGCACTGCGCCGATCAGCGGGACCGCGAAGTGAGCTTCCAGGGCCAGCAGACTGTTGCGCGCCAGCACGGCAACGCGATCTCCGGGAGCAATGCCGCGCTTGCTGAAGGGCCGACGCGAACGCGTGCACACGCTGCTGGAATTCCGCGTAAGTAAGGCGCCGGTCGCCGTCCACTACGGCAGGGCAGGAACGATAGACGACGGCGCTCCGCGCCAGGAAATCCAACGGCGTGAGGACCGATTTCATGACCTTCACCTGAGTTTGGGAGTTGGCGCGGATTATATCAGCCGCTCGCCCCTGAAATCGGCAAAATAGGCGCAGCTTTCTCCACATTCAACATCCGCGGGGCGAGTTCGGTCATCGAATAGACCAATGCATCACGTGGGCAAAAAGCTGGCATTCGTGCCTCGCGTTCTGGGCGAGGGCCTTCTGCAGCGCATCGGCAACACGCCGCTGCTCAGGTTCCAGCGGATCACGCGTAACCTGGCGGGCGTGGAAGTCCTTGCCAAAGCAGAGTGGGCCAATCCTGGCGGTTCGGTGAAAGACCGGCCGGCAGCGAACATCGTGGCCGAGGCGATGCAAGCTGGACAGCTTGGCGCCGGCAAGATCCTGCTGGATTCCACCAGCGGCAACACCGGAATTGCCTACGCCATGCTGGGAGCGGCCCAGGGCTTCCGGGTCACGCTTTGCATGCCTCACAACGTGTCGGAAGAGCGCAAGCGCACCATTCGCGCCTACGGTGCGGAAATCATTTTCACCGACGCCGCCGAAGGGTCGGACGGCGCCATTCGTAAAGCGCGGGAGCTTGCCGCGGCGAACCCGCATAAGTACTTCTACGCCGACCAGTACTGCTAACGACGCGAATTGGCGGGCGCATTACAGCGGGACGGCGGAGGAAATCTGGGAGCAAACCGAGGGCCGCGTGACTCATTTCGTCGCCATGCTCGGCACCAGCGGCACGTTTGTCGGCACGTCGCGAAAGCTGAAGGAGCTCAATCCCCGCATTCGCTGCATCTCGGTCCAACCGGATTCGCCGTTCCATGGCATCGAAGGCGCCAAACACATGGCGAGTTCCATCGTGCCCAAGATCTACGATCCCGCCGTAGCCGACGAAGAAGTTTGGGTCAGCACGGAAGACGCGTACACCATGCTGAAGCGTCTGGCGCGCGAAGAAGGCCTGCTGGCAGGCATTTCGGGCGCTGGAGCGATGGCAGCGCTGCCTGTATGTGGCGGAGAAGGCCGAGCCTGACTCCGTCATCGTAACCGTCTTTCCCGATTCCGGCGACCGATACCTGAGCGAAAGTTTCTGGGACGAGCTCTAGCCACAGGCGAAGACATGGCGCTGCGGATCGGCAAGTCGGAATGGGAGCAGCTTCGCCGTCACGGCGAGGAAACCTACCCGCACGAGTGTTGCGGCGTGCTGCTGGGACAGGTCGGCGACGATGGCGTGAAGCACGTGCAGGCCATCGTGCGCTGCGAGAACCAGCGTTCCGACTCGTTGCACAATCGCTATGGCATTGATCCGCGGCAGCTGGTGCGCATCCAGCGGGAGGCGCGCGAGCGCGATCAGGACATCGTCGGTTTCTACCATTCGCATCCTGACCACCCGTGCGCGCTGGTCGCCGACCGATTTGGCCGAGGCGCACTGGACGGGATGCTCCTACGTCATCACCAGCGTGATGAACGCCGTCGCCACCGAGACGAACTCCTTCAACCTCAGCGGCGAAGACGACAGCAAGCGTTTCGAAGATGAGGAAATCCGGGTTGAATGAGCGTTCCCCGGCTGAATCCAGCGGCAGGAGCCTCGCATCATAGCTACCAAGATGAAAGTACTTATACCGACTCCGCTGCGCCAGTACACGGCGAAGCAAGCAAGTGTTGACGTCACGGCCCAGACCGTCAGCGAGATGCTGAGCCAGTTGACCGGCCAATTTCCCGAACTGCGCAAGCAACTGTTTACCGACGATGGCAAGCTGCGCCGGTTCGTCAACGTCTATGTGAACGACGAAGACATTCGTTACCTCGAGCACGAAAATACCGCAATCAAAGAGAACGATACGATTTCGATCGTGCCTTCGGTCGCGGGGGGAAGCAGTGGACAGGGATTGGTGGATTGTGAATTTCGATGCTCTTCGCGATTCTCGGTGGAAGCGCGGGCCTTCAGGCCGCGCGCGATCGCTTCTATGCGGCTTCAGCCGCTGAGGCAAGAGCCTCAGCGGCGGAAGCGTTTTCTTCACGTCGGCGGACGCGGGACTGAAGGCCCGCTCTACCCGAACTGAATCGGGAAGTTTCATGGCCGTCATCAATAGTCCGCTGGCAACCACCCTCAGCAACGATGAGGTGCTGCGCTACTCGCGCCACCTGATCATGCCCGAGGTCGGCATGGCGGGGCAGCAGAAGCTGAAGGCGGCGCGCGTGCTGTGCATTGGCGCGGGCGGACTCGGTTCGCCCCTCGCGCTGTATCTGGCCGCGGCCGGCGTGGGCACGCTGGGACTGGTGGATTTCGACGTTGTGGACCTGACCAACCTGCAGCGGCAGATTATCCACACCGTGGACGACGTTGGCCGCCCCAAGCTCGATTCGGCGGCCGAGAAGATGGCAGCGATCAATCCCTTTGTGACGGTGCACAAGTTCGAGACCAGGCTCACCAGCGCGAACGCACTCGACCTCTTTCGCGACTTCGACGTGATCGCCGATGGCACCGACAACTTCCCGACTCGCTATCTGGTCAACGACGCCTGCGTGCTCAGCGGCAAGCCGAATGTCTACGCGTCCATCTTCCGCTTCGAAGGACAGGCCAGCGTATTCGCCACCGAACAAGGCCCGTGCTACCGCTGCCTCTATCCTGAGCCGCCACCGCCCGGACTGGTGCCGTCGTGCGCCGAAGGCGGTGTGCTGGGCATTCTTCCCGGATTGCTCGGCGTCATTCAGGCCACCGAAGTCATCAAGCTGATGCTGGGCTCCGGCGAACCACTGATCGGACGCCTGCTGCTGGTGGACGCGCTAGGCATGCGCTTCCGCGAGCTGCGGCTGCGCAAGAACGCGGACTGTCCAGTCTGCGGCTCAAACCCCACGGTTCGCGAGCTAATTGACTACAACCAGTTCTGCGGGATTCGCGGCGAAGAAGCGCCGGTGACTTCCAGTGTGCCCGAAATTCAGCCCGAAGAATTGAAGAAGCGGTTGGATGCCGGGAACGATATCTTCATTCTCGACGTGCGTGAGCCGCATGAATACCAGATCTGCAATCTTGGCGGCTATCTCATCCCGCTCGGCGATCTGCCGGCGCGCATGAATGAGTTGGATTCCAGCCGCGAGATCGTGGCCCATTGCCGCAGCGGCGTCCGCAGCGCCAAGGCCGTCACTTTGCTGCGCCAGGCGGGCTTCGGCAAGGTGAAGAACCTGGCCGGCGGCATCCTCGCCTGGTCCGACAAGGTGGATCCCAACCTGCCCAAATACTAGCGCCTGCATGGCCGCCACAATGTGACAGGGACGCCTGACCAACGACGCCCTGATTGCGATGAGCACGGGGCGAATGGGTATCCGGGTAATCACCTGCAATGAACGCGATTACCGCCGGCTCGGCGAATTCCGTCCATTTCAATGGCAAGTGACCAGTGTAGGATGCTGCTGCTTCAGCCGCCGGGCTTTGAAGTCTCCACATTTCGAAAGGAACGAACAGCTTTGCTGCCTTCCTGAAACTTCCGCTCCAGGTTGCCGAGCTTTCCAGTAGACCACGCACGGGATACCATATAGGGCCGTCCGAAAGATATTCAGTGTGTCGAAAGAAGACTTGGTAACGCTTGAGGCGAAGTAGAGACGGGGGCAAGCACGGAAAAAGCGAACGAAAAAGCGCAGCGCATAAGCGAGCGCGAGTCCCTTCAGCAACGCTATTCGGGACGGAAAGCCCTAATTTACCGCATCCTGCGACCACCCATTCCTGTTTTTCATAACCCTGCCGAACCTGCTTTACCTCAAGGAGGAGGGCTTGCGCTGTGGATCGGAGCGGCTGGCCAGATAGTCCCGAGCGGAGTCGTCGTGGTAGACATCATCAGCTTCACAGGCGTTGATGTCGTGGCAGACGTAGAAGCACTGCCCTTTGCATGTCAGTCGGTGAGCCGTATCGAATGTAATGCCGTACTCGAACATGTACAGCACCCCATCAAGGCCGTCAGCGAAATGTTTCGGGTGCTCAAGCCTGGGGGGTATCTACACATTGTCGTGCCCTTTTGCCATCCTGTTCACCTTTATCCCGCTGATTACAGCAGATGGACGATAGATGGTTTGCAGGAGCTGGTCGCCGATTTTGAGGTCGTTGACATCGGGGTACGAACTGGACCGACGGCAACCCTGCTTACGGTAGTGCTCGAATACCTCAAGTTACTCGCTCCTAATCCGCTCCGTAAGCCGGTGTATGCGATCGCAGGATGGCTCTTGTGGCCGCTCCGCTATCTCGACAAATTCTTGCTGCGTCGCCCCGATGCTCATGTTTTAGCAAATGCGATCTATGTGTTAGCCCAGCGTCCCGAGTAATCGAAGCAGTCGTCATACCAACCATATTATTGCCGATCTGAGGGTACGCCCCAGCCGGTGAGCGTAGCTCGCACCGCGGCGGCGGATGTATCTGCAACTCGTTGCTAGTGAAGCTCGGCAAAAAAAGGCGCCCGCATTTCGGGCGCCTCTTTCCAACGATCGCGACAGCCGCTAGAAAATTATCTTTCCTACCAGCTGCATGTTGAATGGCTCGCCTGGTCCGAGACCCGGAGCGCCGTTGAAGTCGCCAATGGTGTCGCTCACGATGCCATTTCCACCCACGGATCCGGCGCCGGTCGCCAGGTTGATGCGGTTGAAGATGTTAAACATCTCCGCCCGCAGTTGGATGGTGACCCGCTCTTTGATCGGAATGTTTTTGATCACGGAGAAATCCACATCCGCGAAGCCCGGACCGTAAAACTGGTTGCGTCGTACCGTACCCGGACCATCAACCGGTGTGATGAAACAATTGGGGTTGACCCACTGTTCGCCCCCGGCGGCCGCGCTGAACGTATGGCTGACACCCGCGAAGGGGTTGCAGATCTGGTCCAAACCCGGACGCTGGGTGCCGGCGTTGAAGTTGAAGGGTTGGCCAGTGTGGAAGTTCAGCGCACCGCCGAATTGCCAGCCGTGCGTGAGTATTGCCGGACCATGCTTAGAACCGGGGATGTCGTAGGTCCAGAAGCCGGTGAAAGCCTGCCGGGTGTCGAAGTCGCTGTTCCCGTAATCCAGAGCCAGGTTGAAGCTATCGAAGGGAATAACGCCGCGGTACTCGGTGACTTGATCCAGGGCATGGGCCCAAGTGTAGTTGAATTGTGCCGTCAAGCCATGCCATCCATGCAGCTTGAGAATGGCCTGCAAGGCGTTGTAGTTGGAAGTGCCGTTGCTGTTGAGTTGGAGAATGGAGCCGACAGCGGGATACGCCGCGTCAAAGGCACCGTTCTGATTGAGGTTCAGCATAATGTTCAGCTTGTGGGCCGCACTGCCCACGTAGCCAAACTGGAAGGACGCCTGGTTTCCCAAGGCCTTCTCGATCTGGAAGTTGTAGTTATAGAAGTAAGGGGTACGGAAGTTCTGGTTGACGGAATAGACGTTGTACACGTTGTTCCCGCAACCGGGCGAGGTAGCCGGGTTCAGAGTTGGGCAGGTAGTGACCCCCGGGAAGATGTAGGTGTTGGGCTGCCACGTGTAGGACGTCTGGCCATTCACATTCGCGCTGTAGTTCGAGACCGGCTTTGGGCCAACCGGGTTGTCCTGAATGCCGTCGGCTCCGCTAATCGGGGGACGAAAATCGAGGAATGGGTTGATGTTGATTTGGTCGTAGTAGACGCCGAAGCCGCCGCGGACGACCAGGTCACCCGCTCCAGTTGGCTGCCAGGCGAAGCCGACGCGCGGAGCGAAGTTGTTGTGGTCAGCTGGGAAGATGGAACCGATGCCCGCTCCCTGGATTTTGAATCCCTGCCCCGGAATGAATACTGGCAGGTCCTTGGCGTTGTCGTACATCGGTCCAAAGTACTCATAACGCAGGCCCAAGTCGAGGGTGAACTTCTGGGTTAACCGCCAGGTGTCCTGCCCGAAGAAGGAAAAACCATGGACCGTGACGTAGCGCTCCGGATTTCCTACCGCAATTGAGGAACTGGCCACATCGCCGGCCAAGTAGTCGGCCAGGGCGCAGGTGGCAGCCCCAGCACTACCGGCGCATGCATTGGAGCCCGCCCACGGCCCTTGGGTTCCGTCGAAAGTAAAGCTGCCCAGCGAACGGCGGTGGTAAAACTCGTCCACTCGCCCGTCGCGGAACTCGCCACCCATGCGAAACTGGTGCTTTCCCGTGCTCCAGGACAGAATGTCCGTGATGTGGCCGGTAGTGTCATTGCGGCCTTCTGGAGGGGTGATTCCAATCTGGTCGAATCCCGAGATGATGATGTTGGGAGCTCCGAAAATCGGCTGGCCGCCGATCAGTGCGTCCGGGCTCAGATACAACCCGAGCGCAGTGGTATTGAAGGTATTGTTGGCGTCGTGGAAGCTCTGATAGAAGGAACTGACCCCAAGCAGTACCTGATTGGTCAGCCTCGGGCTGAGCACGGAATTCCATATCAGCGAGTAGTTCTGGACGTGCAGCGGAGCGACCTCGAAGTAGTAGCCCAGGTTCGAGCTGGCCGTCGCCAGGGCCAGGCTGAATCCGGGCGGCTGGGTCTGGCTGCCCTGTCCGCCAAACCAGCGGAACGATAGCGTGTTGTTCGGATTGATGTTCCAGTCAGCCTTGGCAACGCCGTTGTTGCTATATCCAGTTCCTGCACTGGTGGCAAAATAGTTGTTCAGGTTTGCCGACAGGCCAACGATGGAACTGGGCCAAAGGTTGGTCAGCAGTGTCCTGGACAGCGGATTTACCGGAACCTCATACTGGTTCATCAAACTGACAGCCTGAGTTGCCCAAGCTGCCGACGGTTCGGTGGACAGGCCTGACAGGCCAAGCTTGTAGGTCTGGTATTCGTACCCGATGAAAAAGAACAACTTGTTCTTGATGATCGGTCCTCCCAGCACCCCACCGACGTTCTGATTGGTCAGCGGGGGCGCCTTCGGGCGCTCGGGGGTCGCGACAAAGAACGGCGACGTGGCCGCATAATAGCCGTTGCGATTGTAATAGTAAGCGCTACCGTGGAGCTGATTGGTGCCACTCTTTACGACCACGTTGACCGTGCCGCCCGCGTTGCGTCCGGCCTCGGCGTTGGATTGGGTCTGCGAGGAGAAGTCCTCGACGGCGTCAATCGGCATGATCACGCCCGCGATTCCGGAAACGCCACCCTGGTTGACCGCAGGGATGTTGTGCCACGGGTCGTTGTTGTCGGTGCCGTCAATCTGCCAGTTCATCTGATTGGCGCGGGTGCCGTTCAGCGAACCGAATCCGCCCACCGAATACCCGCCGTAACCCGCCGAGGTTCCAATTAACTGTGAGAAGTCACGCCCGTTCAGCGGGATTTCCTGGACCGCCTGCTCGGCGATCGTAAACGTCTGGGTGGGCGTGGTGGTATCGAGCGCGATCGCGGCGGCAGATACCTCCACGGTGGTCGCCTGCTTGGCGATGCCCAGCTTGATAGGCAGCGAATAAACCTGCCCGGCTGTGACCGGGACCTTGTCCGTCGTCGTCACGGCGAATCCTGGCGCCGTCACCGTCACCTTATACGTCCCCAGCGGAAGATCCTGAAAAACAAACTGACCATCGCTGGTGGTCGTCGTGGAGTGTTCAACGCTGGTGCCCGTGTCGATCGCTTTGACTTGGGCATTCGGTACGACCCCTCCGGTGGGGTCGGTCACTGTGCCGTTGATGGCGCCGCGGAAGGTTTGTGCTTGAGCCAGTGCAGCAATCAGAACCACCAAAATCGATCCTAAAACGATGCGCTTCATAAATCACCGCCTCTCCCCGATAGAAAAATCTAATCTCCACCAAGACGCAGGGCGCTGCTTGCCTGGGCATGCGACCCAAAGTCATCGCTTTGCGGTGTGGCTGGTGCAACGCCAGGAAGGTCAAACAGGCAATCAGAACGATAGTGCTTCCCGATTGCGTCACGCCCCGGACGCTGAACACACAACCACCGGCTGCGAGTCCAATCCCAGTGCTCTGCTTGTAGTTCCCCGTTCGTGGCATGTCAAGCGGAAAAATACTATGTGCCCTATAAGCAACGCTTATCGGGGCTGGATGGCACTCAGGTGGGATGAACGCTGCAAAGGCAAACCGGCAGCCTGTAGTCACCTCTGTCCCATAGAGAAGTGACGACACCGGCAGCGCACAAGCCTCAGTGACGGATTACCACGCCGGCCTTGCGCCGGGTGGCTATACTGGACGCATCAACTGCAAGGAGTTGCTCATGCCTACTACTCTGGAAAAAACCGCCATCATGGAAAATATTTCGATTCATCCTCCCCAGCGGCTGCTGTTTGGCCCCGGCCCCAGCCAGGTCCATCCGCGCGTGTATCAGGCGCTGGCGCAGCCCATCGTCGGTCACCTCGACGCCTATTTCTTCGAGATCTCCGCCAACATTCAGCGCATGCTGCGCAATGTGTTCGGCACCAAGAACGAGCTGACCTTTGTCATCTCCGCCACCGGCAGCGGCGGCATGGAAACCGCCATCTCCAACTTTGTTTTGCCGGGGATGAAAGTCGTCTCGTTCGCCAATGGATTCTTCTGCGATCGCATGTCGGAAATGGCCCGCCGCAAGGGCGCCGAGCTGGTGCGCTTCGAGAAGCCGTGGGGCGAGGTCTTCGGCGATGACGAAGCCGCCGAATTCATTCGCACCGAGAAGCCGAAGGTCGTCATGTACGTGCAGGCCGAGACTTCCGCCGGAGCCTTCCAGCGCGGCGAAGCCATCTGCAAGGCGGCGCACGAAGTGGGCGCGCTGGTCATCGCCGATTGCGTGACCTCGCTTGGCGCCATGCCGGTGGAAGTTGACAAGACCGGAATCGACATTGCCTACAGTTGCACGCAGAAGGGCCTGAGCTGTCCTCCGGGACTCTCGCCGATCACCGTTTCACCGCGCGCGGCCGAGTGGCTCAAAGCGCGTGAGACCGCCAACCGTTCGTGGTACTTCGACCTGAAGCTGATCGCCGACTATCTGACGGTCTCGCACCGCTACCATCACACCGCGTCCGCCACCATGTTCTACGGCTTGCACGAAGGCCTGACCCTGATTGAGGAAGAAGGCCTTGAGCGCCGCCAGAAGCGCCATCACGACGCGCACCTGGAGTTCGTGAAGCAGGTCGAAGCCCTCGGGTCTGGAGATGCTGGTTCCTCCCGCGCATCGCATCTGGAACCTGAACACGCCCAAGGTGCCGCAAGGCGTGGACGACGCCAAAGTCCGCGCGACCCTGCTGAAAGAGCACGGCATCGAGATCGCCGGAGGCTTCGGGCAACTGGCCGGCAAAGTCTTCCGCATCGGCGTCATGGGCCCGCTGGCGACGAAGGAGCATGTGGACGATTTCGTGGCGCGATTCGGCGATGCTCTGCGCGGAGCGGGGTACAAGAAGGGCTAAGGGCCAGGAGGGGTTAGGGACTAGCGATTAAGCTGACATGTTGGTCAGCTGTGAAAAGCGGGACGGAGCATGACGTTGCGCAATCCGGGCGAACACTCACGTTTGGCAAGCAGGTTAGGCTCAAGTGACCCCATTGGAAGGGTGGTCGAAATGAAGAAACTACATTTATCAATTGTGACCGCTCTCGTGACAGCAGTCATACTAATCTCAGCGGCTTGCAGTTCCTCTGTATCCTCTGTCAAGCAACTTGACGAATCAAGCGCAAGGGATCTAATTAGAGATCGATTGAAGGAACCTTATAAAATCCGAGCTGACAATGTCAGTAAGCTCCTAGGTCGAACCCTCAAAGACTACAAAAGCTCAAATGCCGGAAATCCTCAGGAGGCAACGGTCAAAAGGTTACTGGACAAGGGGCTCGTTATCCAAACCGTTGAGACAGTGAGCTATCCCAAGATTTCTGGAACGTTCGTATCTCAAAAGAATTACTATGGAGACTGGACCGTGTACGACCTGGAAATGCGACCAAACTCTAATCTTCTGACTGGCGACAGCTACCGCACCGGTACCTTGGGGTCGCCGAAGCCCCAGAGCCCCTGGTGGGTGGAAGGAAGTATAGAACCAGACGGGAGGTTAAGATTGAACACCTCTGGTGCTAACGAAGAAGCGACCTATGTTGAGGAAGGTTCAGCAGCTTATATAGATTTCAAAGGGGGCAGTACTTACGGCAGATACAAAGGGAACGCTACCGGGAAAAAAGTCGATGCCAGCTTGTATACGTATTCTTGGAATCCAGATCTATCTCAGAAGCGGCTTATACGCGAAGGGAACGCCATCTATGTGATCGGCGGTGAGTGCGAGGTTGGGAATGTTTCGGGCCTGCGACTTGTCACGGACACTGTAGCAACCGCGACATTCGGGTGGAAGGCGACGTTGAATGATGTTGGCGCAAGCTTTTTTCCGGTTCAACCGCCTACCGGCACGGGTGAGGTTTCGTTTGGGAAGAAACCGGATGGTACATGGTTTGTCGACGAACTTAGACTCGGAGACTGAAGTTGAGACCAAGGCTACGATCGAGTGGGGCTCTCCAACAACCGCTGGGTGCCCCCAACCTTCTTTTGGTTGGGTGGGAGAGGGTAATCCGGATCACTTGCGAACATACGCATTGTGCGTAATAATATACGCATTATGCGTAAGAATGCGATACTGGACAGCCTTTTTCCTGGAGTACGGCAGGGCGTGCTTACGGCAACCCTGACCCGCCCGGACAAGTGGTGGTATCTTTCGGAGTTGGCGGAGTTCCTTCATACGACCCCTTCCAGCCTGCAACGAGAACTGGCTGCTCTGGTCCAGAGTGGCGTACTCGAGCAGCGCCGGGATGGTCGCAGAGCGTACTTCAAAGCCGAGACGCGTTCGCCGATCTTCCGCGACTTGCGGAGCATATTCGAAAAGACTGCTGGACTAATCCCGTCTCTGGCGGCTGCGCTGCGATCTTTCGAGAACAAAGTCGTCTGTGCTTTCGTGTACGGCTCGGTTGCACGCCGCCAGGAACGCGCCACCAGCGATGTGGACCTCATGGTCATCGGGAATGTGGGATTGGCAGAACTCGCGCCGTCGCTCCGAAAAGCCGAGAAGCGCCTGGGCCGGGAAATCAACGTGACAAGCTATTCCGTGGAGGAATTCCGCAAGAAAGTTGCTCAAGGCGATCACTTCTTAACCACCGTGCTAAAGGGCGGACTTCAATTCGTGAAAGGTGAACAGCGTGACCTGGAAGCAATTACTCGCCGACAATGAAGTTAAGCGCCACAAAACCTCGAAAAAAGAATTAGACAGTCTCCGGGCCGTCATCGTCCGCGACCTGGCAGACGCGTCGCTGGGTGGGCTGTCGGCAGATAGGCGTTTTGCAACTGCCTATAACGCCGCACTGCAAGCCGCAAAAATGGCAATCGCATGTGCCGGCTATCGCGTCGCCGGCGCTGGGCACCATAGAATCTCATTTGAAGCCGTTAAGCGGGCGATCGGGAAAGCTGCGGACCCGTACAGCGATTATTTCGACCGATGCCGGCGGAAACGGAACGTGATTGACTATGACGACGCCTTTGTCGCTACGGAAACGGAAGCACAGGAAATTGTGGTGAAAGCCAAGGAATTTGTTGAAATGATCGAGCAGTGGATTGCCAAGTTCCACCCGTCTTTGAAAGCGTAGGCGGATCGCGCGTCACGCGAAACATAACGCTGACCCTAGTCCCTGCTCTAGCCCCTGCTTTTATGCCACTCCCACGCGCTGCGCACGATGCTCTCGATGTCTGATTGCTGCGGATTCCATCCCAGCACGCTGCGAATCTTTTCCGAGCTCGCCACCAGCACGGCAGGATCGCCGCGCGCCGCGGCGCTTCCACCACCGGAATCGCGTGTCCGGTGACCTTGCGCGCAATTTCGATGACCTCGCGCACGCTGAATCCGCGTGCCGCTTCCCAGGTTGCAGATCAGTTGCGGATGCTCTTCCAGTCCCTCCAGCGCGAGCAGGTGTGCCGTCGCCAGGTCATCCACGTGAATGTAATCGCGAATGCAGGTGCCGTCCTTCGTCGGATAGTCCGTGCCGAAGATGGAAATCGAGGGGCGTTTGCCCAGCGGCACCTGAAGAATCAGAGGAATCAGGTGCGTTTCCGGATTGTGGTCCTCGCCGCGCTCGGCCGTGGCTCCAGCGGCGTTGAAGTAACGCAGGCTGGCGTATCGCAATCCATGCACCCGATGAAACCATAACAGCATGCGCTCCACGATGAGCTTCGACTCGCCATAGGCGTTGGTTGGCTCCAGCGGATGGTCTTCGGTGATCGGAGTGCGCTGAGGCTCGCCGTACACGGCGGCGGTGGACGACAGAACAAAACGCGGCACGCGATACTGCAAGACCGCTTGCAGCAGGGTTAGCGTGCGGGCGCAATTGTTGTCGAAAAACTTCTCCGGGCAAAGCACCGACTCGCCCGCCTCGATGGAGGCCGCGAAGTGCATCACTGCGTCGAAGCGGCCCTGCTCGAAGATGCGCGCAAGAGCTGGCTGGTCGCCCGTGTCGGCCAGGTTGAACTCCGCCTGCGCCGGCACGGCTTCGCGGTGGCCTTTGCTCAAATTGTCGAGCACGGTGACCGAGTGTCCGGCCCGCAACAGGTGGTCGGCGACCACGCTTCCAATGTATCCCGCACCACCCGTGACCAGTACCCGCATTCTTGTGCGCTCCTAAAGCCTGATGTGTGAAGGGCGATTGTAATGCCTGGGCGGGTGGCACCGGTCGCGTGTCCAAAGGCTGGACATTCTTGTTCTGTTTCTGGACACGACGGCCTCTCCCAGGAGATTACCTAGCTTCTCAGTACCCATCCTACTAGTTACTTACAACGTGGCTGCTGTAATGGCAAGACAGGTGCACATGCTTTATGGCACGTTAGAAGTAACGTGCTGTAAGACTTTAGTGGTTATCGAAATGCATCTGGGATAACCATCCATCGCCCCTGTGTTATAGCCGCGTGGCTCCGCCCTGATGGGAGTTGCAATGGCGGAGCCGCGTATTGCATCACTTCGTCATGAACCTTGAGAGAGAACGATGCTGGTTGGCCGCCTACACTCGTTCACGCCACGAGAGCCACGTGGCCGACCGCCTCAGTGTCAAAGGGGTGGAGTCGCTTCTCCCAACATACGAAAGGTTTTCCCGCTGGTCGGATCGCGTGCAGCGGAGCCATGCCCCGCTGTTTCCCGGCTATCTCACGAACAACCCCCGCTTCCTGTGGGACATCGCACTGCAGTTCTCAGGCCTGAAGAGGTTCGAGGCGCGCTTCGGCAACTAGAACTCATCTTTTCAGTGGTGGAAACACTGAGCGGTCCGTTTTCAGCCGAAACATATAGAGACCGACTTGTTCACTGCCGAAATGATCCAAGAACGAAGTGCGGGGTAGTGGTCCTGAAGGTGCGTTGAGCGCGGGCCGCTAGGGTTGGGTGGCCTTTCTCTTGAACCGCGATTGGGGCTTAAGCGATCGGTTGTATCCTATCGCCGGATCGTTGGAACGCAAGGCTACGATGAACGCGATCTGATTGATGTCCTTGTATCCGGGCACGTCTTAGCCGTGCCCCAAAGACAGCGTCGAAGATGGGCTTAGCACTGGTGGCTGATTCCGCGCGGTCCCGTGGCTAAAGCCATTCGGCGGAAGCGGCCTACCTCGCCGGGCTGAAGCCCGGCGCTTCCACCGCAATGAAAGGCGTTTCTTCTATCGCTACCTAAGGCCCGGATTCAAGGTAGCGCGATCGGCGCGGCTGCGAAGAAGCTCGGGAAAGTAGATCCCTCGCGGGCTGATGTCATCCCCAAAACAGCGCAAAGGCGGCGCTTGTGGGGCACGCCGACTTCGCCCGCTCGTGATGACAAGCACAAAGGACTTGCAACGGCGCACCTAAAGGTACGCCCTTTCAAAACGCGCCCCAAGCAACTTTTCCAGCAGCCTCTGAAGCCCTTCCGTAATGACAATCTTAAGGCTTGGGCTATCAGACAGAGCCCACGAGCTGTGCATGACATCCTGACACTTCCCATGCTCTGACGACGCGTAACTCCTCGTAACTGCTCCATTTTGGCGGACCCACTGACGGGTTCGCCTTTTTTTTGCCTCGAACACTCTCATGTGACCGGGATCACAGCCAGATGCCGGTTTTGCGCAGAGCATTACAGACTGTGAGCCGCCGGAGCAGGCAGCATGAGATCGCGCCGGCGGGTCAGAGTACAACTGGTAGGGTCACTGCTCCCAAACTTGACCTGAGTTTTTCCGATCGTGCTGCAAGACCCTCGAGCACTTTTCGCAGCGGCTGGTGTGAGTGCTTGAGTAAGAATCGAATTCTTATCATCGACACCGATCCGGTGATCCGGTCCGGGATCAGTAGCTTCCTGCTGGCGCACGGCCATCTGGTGGCTGAAGCATCCACCACGCGCGATGCCCAACACCAAGTCCATGCGTTCCGTCCCGACGCTGCGATTCTTGATTTTTCCCTGCCCAATGGCGATGCCCGCGAGTTCCTGCAGAGCCTAAGAAGCATGGAGTCCGGGGTGCCGGTCATCGCCCTGGTCGGTCAGGGTTCAACCGAGGCCGCGGTCCGCGCCATTCAGGATGGCGCGGAACAGTTCCTGATCAAGCCGGTGGAGTTGTCGCTGCTTCACGCCGTGCTGCAACGGGTGCTCGGGGCGCGGCGATCCCGCCCTCAGCCTTTGGCCTCCATCTCCACAATCAAGCACGAATCCATCGACCCGTTTCTCGGAACCAGCGCTGCCATTCGCCGCATCAAGGAACTCGCCCGGCGGGTGGCGTGCAGCGAGAGCCCGATTCTGCTGCAGGGCGAAACCGGCTCGGGGAAGGGTGTGCTGGCCAACTGGATCCACCGCAATGGACCCCGGGCGAACGAACCTTTCCTCGACCTGAATTGTGCAGGACTGTCCCGTGAGCTGCTGGAATCCGAACTCTTCGGCCATGAGAAGGGCGCATTTACCAGCGCCCTCAACGCGAAGCAGGGCTTGCTTGAGGTGGCCAATCACGGAACGGTTTTCCTGGATGAAGTCGGAGACATCGATGTGCAGATCCAGCCTAAGTTACTCAAGGTCCTGGAAAACCGCGTGTTCCGCCGTCTGGGCGATGTGCGTGACCGCGCCGTTGATATCCGATTAATTTCCGCCACCCACCGCGAGCTGCTCGAGTTGGTGCGGCAGCAGAAATTTCGCAGCGATCTGTATTTCCGGGTGAACATCGTTCCCCTGCGCGTGCCTCCCCTTCGCGAGCGGGTGGAAGACATTCCGCTGCTCGCCCAATACTTTCTCACCCGCCTGGCACACGACGTCGGCCGCAGAGAGATGACGCTCGAAAAGTCTGCCATGGACGCGCTCCAGGACTACTCCTGGCCCGGCAACATTCGCGAACTGCGCAATGTTCTGGAGCGTGCGGTCCTGCTGACGGAGCGCAACCACCTTACCGTGCATCAACTGCAGCTTCAGAGCGCCAGCCTGGCAGCGCAAGGGCCGGTCAGCAGCACGGGAACCTTAAAGCAGATGGAACGGGCGTACATTCATCTCGTGCTTCAGGAGGAAGGCGGCTCTGTCGAACGGGCCGCGCGCCGCCTCGGGATTGCCCGCAGCTCGCTTTACAACAAACTCAAGCGATTCCAAACCCCACTAAGCGCGCGGCCGTAGCGCCGGGAAGCGAGGGAGCCGTCGAGGCAACGGCCGGTCGCTGTCTCACCAAGGTCCGCGTTCAAGTTATGATGGATTGGCCGAGTCGCAGCGTGCGGCCCGGCCGAATTTTCGTTATGGCGAACGCTTTCATCTGCGATGCGATCAGGACACCTTTCGGCCGTTACGGCGGGGTACTGTCTTCCGTGCGCCCCGATGACCTTGCCGCAATCCCGATCAAGGCCTTGCGTGAGCGCAATCCATCTGTCGATTGGAGTGCGGTGGACGATGTGATCTTGGGATGCGCCAATCAAGCCGGAGAAGACAATCGCAACGTTGGCCGCATGGCGTTGCTGCTGGCAGGCTTGCCGCAGACGGTCCCGGGCACAACCGTCAATCGCCTGTGCGGATCCAGCATGGACGCCATCTCCATCGCCGCCCGGGCGATCAGGACGGGAGAGAATTCGCTGGTGATTGCGGGCGGAGTGGAAAGCATGTCGCGGGCGCCGTTCGTCATGGCGAAGGGCGACAGCGCTTTTTCGCGAAGCATGAAGCTGGAGGACACTACCATCGGGTGGCGGTTGGTGAATCGGCTGATGAAGGCCCAGTATGGGGTGGATTCCATGCCAGAGACCGGAGAGAACGTCGCCGAAGAGTTCAGGATTTCCCGCCAGGACCAGGACGCGTTCGCCTATCGTAGTCAGCAACGCGCTGCGGTTGCCGTCAGGCACGGACATCTTGCCGAAGAGATTGTTCTGGTCACGATCGCCACGGGCAAAGGCGGGCGCACCGTCGTGGATAAAGACGAACACCCGCGTCCGGACACCACCCTGGAATCGCTGGCCGGGCTAAAGCCGATCGTGAAGTCCAACGGCACCATCACCGCGGGCAACGCTTCCGGCGTCAACGATGGAGCATGCGCGGTGCTGCTGGCGTCGGAAGACGCGGTGAAGCGCTTTGGCCTCACGCCGAAGGCGCGCGTCGTGGCATCCGCAGCGGCCGGTGTGGCGCCGCGCATCATGGGTATGGGGCCTGCTCCTGCGACGCGCAAGGTGCTTGAGCTGGCGAGACTCACCCTCGCCGACATGGATGTCATCGAACTGAACGAGGCGTTCGCCTCGCAGGCGTTGGCGGTGCTTCGTGAGTTGGGGATTCCCGACGATGCTCCGCACGTCAATCCCAACGGCGGTGCGATTGCGATTGGCCACCCACTGGGCGCCAGCGGCGCCCGGCTGGTCACGACCGCAATGCGGCAACTACAGCGCAGCGGAGGACGCTACGCCCTGTGCACCATGTGCATCGGAGTGGGGCAGGGCATCGCGGTCGTGCTGGAGCGGGTGTAGCGCCGAACTCCAAGCACGAGCGGACATGTAGGTCACGCCCTCCAGCGATTGGGCGGATTGTGGCGCTGCAAGTGAAAATTGGATGGAATGTGTCGCACGTTGCGTTCGTAGGTGATTTCCACGTTCAGCACCCACAGCGCTGAGGCCAGAACTGCGGCCGCCGCCATCCACAATAAACGCTTTCGGTAACGCAGCATTACTAAACCCTTACTTTAAGTACTTCGCGAGAAAGTCCACGGTCAGCTTCCAGGCCTGCGCAGCGTCGTCCGCACGGTAGCCTTGCTTGTTGTTCGGGTTCTCGAAGGCGTGCCCGGCGTCGGGGAAGATGTGGATATCCACCGTCTTGCCGAGTGCCTTCAATTGCGCCTCGAACTTGTTGACGTCCGCCGGGGGAATGCCGCGGTCCTGCCCGCCAAAAATTCCCAGGATGGACGCGTTGATCTTCTTCAGGGTTGCGTCGTCGGTTGCGAGATGGCCGTAGTTGATGACCGCCGCCTTCAGCTTCGGGTCGTTGAGCGCGAGATCGAGGGAATAGCCGCCACCCATGCACCATCCAATCGAGCCGACGCGCTGCGGATCAACATTCTTCTGGGAGCGTAGGTAGCTGGTCGCCGCCAGCAGATCGCGGGTCGCGCGGTCCTGGGGAACGCCACGCATGATCTCGTGCGCTTCGTCGGGGGTGGTGGCGACCTTGCCGCGATACAGGTCGATGGCGAGGGCAACGTAACCCTGATCGGCCAGCTTCGACGCTTCTTCTTTCACCCAGTCGTTCAGGCCCCACCATTCGTGGATTACGACAAGCGCCGGAAACGGACCTTTTCCCGGTGGCGTGTAAAGCAGAGCGTTCACCGTCTCATCGCCACTCTTGTAGGAAACTGCTCGGGAATCGGCGGCAACGCTCGTCATGGCGAAAAAGGAAATCAGGCCCAACACGATTAAAGGTTTCACGCTCTTGCTCCTAATGACACCGCCAAGCGGCAGAAGGTTAGCGGCGTTTTTGATAATTACGGATTCTGTTTAAGCCCCTCGAGCAATTGCCGCCCAAGCTTCTGTAGTTCGCCGAACCGCTTCTGGTACTCGACAAAAAGTCGGTTATACTCCAGCGAATGGTCGGCATCAAGATGCGCGCGCAGCATCATATCGCGCAAACGAACGGGATTCGGCAATACCGCGTCTTCGTTCAGCTCTTCCAGCGCAGTGGTTGGGTCGTAGTGATACATAGGTTCCTCGACTCACTCAGGTACCGTAGCAGATGCGGGCGATCATTCGTCGCGTCGCAAGGAAAACGGCGCGGGGACTGCCCGGCGTGCAACTGGGCTAAGATAATTCGTCCGTGCGAATTTGTGAGTCCTTCGCCTGTCTAACTGGTGAAGGTCCGCAAGAATCGAACTACTTCCTGGTGCCTACGAACTCCCAATCCGATTCTCTGGGCCTGCTCTCGAACCTGCACTTCCGCGATCGAGAAGCGGCGGAGCGTAATCTCGCCCACATTCGGCAGCTTGTGCCGCCGGGAGTTTACGAGTCGCTGGCGCCTCTGCTGATGACTTCTCCCAATCCCGACGCGGCAGTGAATCAATTCCAACGGCTGGCAGAGGAGGCGTCAGCGGAGGTGTTCCGGCTACTGGATCAGCATCCGTTTCTAGTTCACTACGCGGTGGTGGTGTTCGGATACAGTTCATGGCTGGGCGAAACCCTCATACAGAATGCCGAGCTGCTGCGGGGTTTGGCGCGGGAGAGGAGCCTGGACCGCATCCATTCGCGGGAAGAGTTTCAGGAGAGCTTCGCGCGCTTCCGTTCGCGCTCCTTCGAGACCGACACGGCTGCACTGCTGGCGCGTTTCAAGAGGCGGGAATATGTGCGCGTCATGCTCCGCGACGTGCTGGGCATCGCGACCTTGGCGGAAACCACAGCCGAGCTGTCGGCCCTGGCGGATGTGCTGATCGAGGAGGCGCTGCGGGAGGTTGACGCTCAACTGCAGCACCGCTTTGGGACTCCGCGGGAGCTGGACCGCGAGGGCCGGTTTGTGGATTCGCGTTTTGCCGTGCTCTCGCTGGGCAAGCTCGGCGGCAATGAACTGAACTACAGTTCCGACATTGACCTGCTGTATCTGTACAGCGGAGGCCTGGAACCGGGAGGAACCGAGATTTCCAACCGGGAATATTTCATTCGTCTAGCGCAGCAAACCACGGAACTGCTTTCGCGCCACACTCGAGAGGGACCGGTGTTCCGCATTGATCTGCGGTTGCGTCCGCAGGGCAACGATGGGGAGCCCGCGGTCCCTCTGCCGCATGCCGTGGACTACTACTCGCGCGTGGCGCATGACTGGGAGTTGCAGGCCATGATCAAGGCGCGGCATTCGGCTGGAGACCTGGCGCTGGTCCGCCAGTTTCTTCGGATGGTCCAGCCTTACGTGTATCAGGAGGACTTGAACTTTGCCGCCATTAAGACCGCGCTGGAAACGCGCGAAAAGATCGGCAGCCGGCGGCGGCGACTAAGAACCCGGCCGGGCGCCGACGGCATTGATGTGAAGATCGACCGCGGCGGCATTCGCGACATTGAATTTCTGGTGCAATGCCTTACAGCGCGTGTACGGCGGGAGCGAACCGTGGTTGCGCTCGCGCGGCACCATGTTTGCCCTGCAGAAGCTCCACGACAAAGAGCACATCAGCGGCAAGGACTTCCACAACCTCACCAACGCGTATGAGTTCCTGCGCAATCTGGAGCACCGGTTGCAATTGCGGCATGGGCAACAGACCCACCGTTTACCGCAGTCGCAGGGGGAGTTGCAGACTTTAGCGCGAAGCCTGACCCGAGAAGGCGTCGTCGCGCCCACGCCGGAAGAATTTCTGCTGCATGCCAAGCGCCGGATGGCGGCAGTGGCGGAAATCTATCAGCGGGTCATCTACCAAGAGCAGAACCAGCCCCGCCCCGATAAGTTGCAGGCGTTCGAACTAAAGCCGGAGATTCCGGTTACGCCGGAGAATTCCTACAGCTTGATGATGCAACGGCTGGCGCTTGATTCTCCTCAGTTGCGGGAACTGGCTGGCCGGTCCGAGTTGTCCCAACACGCGCGCCGCAATCTTGAACGCTTCCTGAGTTCGGCGGGGACTACTTCCGAGCGCTATGGTGCTGTCCTGCGCTCACCGGAAGCGGTGGAGCGCGCTCTGGAGATTTTCGAATTCAGCGAGTATCTCACCGACATTCTGGTGAGACATCCGCGCGAGGTTTTGCTGCTGGAGCAGATTGGAGCGCGCCCGTCCCTGGAGTCGGCTGAGTTGTTCGACGTTGGTTCGGGAGGCGGGGACGTAATACCGGACCCCGTATTTGTCTATCTCGCGCAGGACAAGGTGGACCGCTCGGAGGCGATGTGCATCTTGCGACAGCATTACCGGCAGCGCACGTTCTTTTCCGGCGCGCGCGATCTGTTCCAGTTGCGCGATGTGTTCGAGTCTCTTAAGGAGAACACAGTGGCCGCGGATGCGGCCATCCAGGCTGCGTTGGCGCTGGCCGGTTCTCCCGGGGGTTTTGCGGTTATGGGACTGGGCAGACTAGGCGCGCAGGAGTTCGACTTGCTGTCAGACGCGGACGTCCTGTTTGTGTGCGATGAATGCTGCAACAACGAAGAGATGCGGCGGGTTGCGGAACGCATGATGGAGGCGCTGACGGCGTACACGCGGGACGGCACGGTGTTTCCTGTGGATGCGCGCTTGCGACCGCACGGCCGCGAAGGCGAGCTGATTGCGACTCCGACGCAATTGGCCGATTACTTCGGGCAAGAAGCCAAACCGTGGGAGGCCGTGACCTACCTCAAATTGCGGTATGTTGCAGGCGATAGCAGAGTCGCGGAGCGGGTGCTGCAAGCTGTGCGTACAGGCATTGGCCAAATTGCGATGCGTGCGGATTTCGAAACTGAGTTGAACGACGTGCGCACGCGGCTGGAGCAAAGCGAGAGCGGACCCAATTTCAAGACCGGTCCCGGCGGGACCTACGACCTCGACTACCTTGCGGGGGCATTGCAGGCGCAGCATCAACTGTGGCTGACGGGAAACTTGCGGGACCGTCTGCAATTGTTGGCCGAACACGGCCTGCTGGATGCCGTCGAATCGGAGCGCCTGACAGAAAGCGCCCTGTTCCTGCGCACCCTGGAACACTTAGTACGCCTGGTAACCGGACGCGCGCGGAAATGGCTGCCGGTTGCAGAGCATCCCCGTCGCTCGGTGCAGAAGCTGCTTTGGCGCGTGCTGGGCGCTGAGAGCAGCTTTGACCCCGAGATGCGCCTCGCAGAAGTCATGCGGCAAACCCGGGAAATATATCTTCACTAATCGCCTGGAACGAACTGGCCAGCGTGGAGGTCAGGTTATTCCGGCCATCGGCCTAAGAATAGGGCTGCAGGGCACGGCGGGGACTAAAACGGTGGTAAGCACGGGATACCTGCCTATAGGTGGTCTATATAATTAGCACTACCGGCCCATTTTTACTCGTAAAACTTGTGTGCTAGACTGCGTGGCACCTCGTTTTTCTGGACGTTTGTCGGCTGCTCAAGTGTCCCCATGGGCGAGCTGAAGCTGAAATGGCTTCAGGTCAGATCCAGAAACAGGTGTCGTCGATGAAAGTGGTGCCGCGAGAACTGACGGATGCCTCTCGTGACAATGTAGCCGAAACACTACACAACTTTGACATATTGTTGACAAACTCGTTCCTGCGCCCGCGATACCGTTGGCCCGGCGAAAGTGACGGAATAAATCTAAATTCGAGTGAGGGGAGCTTAGCAAATGAGGCTGAACGGATTTACATCGAAGGCAAGGAACATTGCACGAGGGCGCGGGTGGGTTCTCGGGGTCGTGCTCGCAACCGTGGTCGTTTTCGCAACCACGGCGGTAACCCCGCTCATGGCGGGCGATGGCCCATCGAACGGCGATTGGCCGATGTTCGGGCAAGGCTTAAATAACAACGCTAGCGCTGGGCAAACCAGCATCACAACCGGGAACGTAGGCAGGCTGGCGCCGAAATGGGTGTTTACCACCGGGGGAGACGTGTCGGCGCGGGCCGCTGTTGTGGACGGCGTGGCCTATTTCCCGGACTGGGGTGGAAATCTGTGGGCGGTGAATACCGACAACGGAAAGTTGATCTGGTCACACCAGCTTTCCGACTACGGTTTGGCCGCAGGCACGGTCTCGCGCACCAGCCCGGCGGTAGTGGATGGCTTGCTGTATATCGGGACACAGTTCAACCCTTCGGGACCGACGGGATGGCTGCTGGCCATCAACGCTGCCAACGGTAATTTGGTCTGGAAGACACAGCCGGATACCTCAAACTCCTTCCCCGTGATCACCGCTTCACCCACAGTAGCGAACGGCATTGTGTTCGTCGGTATGACCTCCAACGAGGAATTCGCGGCCGCAAACCCGAGCTACCCGTGCTGCTCGGTACGAAGCAGCCTGGTAGCGCTAGATGCCTCTACCGGCGCGAAACTATGGGAAACGTTTACTGTGCCCACGGGGTACAGCGGCGCCGCCGTTTGGGGCAGCAACCCGGTGGTGGATTCCGACCGCCATACAGTATTCATTGGCACCGGAAACAACTACAGCCATCCGACTGACCCGGCCTATCTTGCATGCATTGCCGGCGGAGGCCAAGAGAGGGATTGCCTTTCCACCGACGATCATGCGGATTCGATTGTCGCCCTCGACATGTCTACCGGCGCTGTGAAGTGGGCTACGCGGTTGATGCCTTGGAACCTGACGTCGCCCCCCTATTCCTACGGCAGTGATGATTGGAACGTCGCCTGCATATTCAGTGGCCCCAATTGTCCGGCCAACCTCTCGAATCAGCCCACCGGGCCCGATTTCGATTTCGGTTCCGGCCCGAATGAAATCTCTTACAGCGGCAAGCACGGCCGGAAAACGATCATAGGCGCGGGACAAAAGAGCGGCATTTACTATGCGCTCGATCCCGACTCGGGTGCGGTGCTTTGGCAGACGCAGGTGGGCCCGGGATCGTCTCTCGGCGGTATGGAATGGGGCTCAGCCACTGACGGCAGCCGCATCTATGTGGCGATCGCCAACTTGTATGGCATTCCGTACTCGGGTGGCAGTGCAGGTTCCTGGGCTGCCCTGGATCCGGCGACGGGAGCCATCCTGTGGCAGGTAGCTGACCCCAACGGCGCCGTCGATCTTGGCCCGATGGCGGTAGCGAAGGGTGTTGTGTATGCCGACTCTATGGCAGGCGGGGCTACGGCGCCCACTATGTTTGCCTTGGACGCGTCCACCGGCAAGACCCTGTGGAGCTTCGCAGCCGGCTCGTCAGTGAACGCCGGGGCCGTTATCTCGGGCGACTCCGTGTACTGGGGTTCCGGGTATGCTCACCTTGGGATACCTGGCTACACGGGGAACAACAAGTTTTACGCTTTCTCGAGAAACGGAAAGTAGCTGCAAAAGTGAACACTCTCGGGTAGACCCGTGGCTGGCACAAGGCCGCGGGTCTACTCCCGCGAGCAGATAGGATTGGGAGGCTAAGTTTTGATGAGAACACCGCCGGCTTACAGAACATGGGCGACAGTTCTGCTTATGATGGCCGGAACGGCTGCCGGTTGCGCGCAGTATACCCAGGCGAACAACCCCGCACCAAGCAATGACGGGCTGAGCGGACAGCTCGTAAAGACGGGACTGTACGTGTTTTCGAGCAAGGAAAGCAATTCTGTGCTGCGGCTAACCGCCAATGGATTGGTGCTGGTGGATGGGCAACCTGCCGGCAACTACGATGCTCTCCGGAAGCGGGTGAAGAAAATCTCGGACCAGCCGATACGGGCTCTGATTCTCACCGGCTGTGACGCGTCTCGTACCGGGAGCAATGTGAAGTTTCTGGAGAATGGCACGCCGATCGTTGCGCAGGAAAATGCAAGACCAAGTGTGGTCTCATGCAATTTTCCGGACGGAAAGCCCGCCTCGCCAATCGTAACTTATGCGCGGGAGTACCGGATACGTATGGGTGGAGTCGAAGCGCAATTGATGCATTTCGGCAACGCCCGTAGCAGCTCTGACACGGTAGTGTACTTCCCTAATTTGAAAGTGGTCGCCGTGGGAGACCTGTTCGCTTCCACGCCCAATCCGGATTTCTCCGCCGGTGGGAGCCTGGTAGGCTGGGGGCCGGTGCTGGCGCAGATTCTGAAGCTGGATTTCGACGTCGTGGTGCCCGGGTCGGGACCTACGGTTTCCAGGGCCGATCTGGAAACGTTCAAAACCAAGATCGATACCCTAGTCTCCCGAGCAGCTGCGCTTGTAAATAAAGGCGTCCCGAAAAATCAGTTGATGGCCCAACTAAAGACTGACGATCTCGGCTGGCAGTTTAGTTTTACCGGAGATCAGCTCGACAGTTTCTACACCGAACTATCTCGAACAAAGTAATCGGCAGTGACGACCATGAGCATCAAGACGGCATCAAAGTAACGTAGTACTGTACGAGTTCGGCAATTTACCCGGTTTTAGGCTACGCGCCGAAGTCAGGCGGGGTATAATGCACAACAATCGGCTCCAGTACCGTTGGATCCGGCACCCTCAATTGAAGTTAATCAAGGAACCATAAGGAGAAAAGCATGGAATGGATCAGCCCGCAATTCGAAGAGATTTGTCTGAACTGCGAGATCAATTGCTACGCTAACGCGGAACTGTAAACTGAGGGATGCGCATTGAAATTCTGGGCTCCGCCGCAGGGGGCGGATTTCCGCAGTGGAATTGCAACTGCCGGAACTGCCAGTCCTTGCGGGCGGGGGTTCTTCCCGCCAAGAGCCGCACGCAGACTCAAGTGGCCGTCAGCAATGACGGCCACTTATGGTTCCTGATCAACGCTTCGCCCGACTTGCGAATGCAAATCGAGCGGACGCCGGTGGTCCAGCCCCGCATTACTGTTCGCGATTCCCCCATAGCTGGTGTGCTGCTTACCAGCGCAGATATCGACCAAATTGCCGGCTTGTTGTCGCTCCGGGAGTTGCAGCCCTTTCGCATTTACTGCACCCCTTCGCTGCGGCGCATTTTGCAGGAGGACAACAGCGTCTTTGGCATGCTGAATCGAGTTCCGCAGCAAGTTTGCTGGACGGACATCAGGCCCGGTGGGACCTTCCCGCTGCTCGCGATGTCAGGAGACAAGTCAGGAATCTGCTGCGAGGTATTTTCGTTAGGGAACAAGTATCCTGTTTACGTTTCGCCGAAGCGTGCCGCCACGCTTGAGTCTGAGGAGGCTTTGCTGGGCGTGATGCTGACGGCGTCTTCGGGCGGACGGCTCGCCTACATGCCGGCCGTTCCCGCCATCAACGAGGGGTTGTTGCAACTTCTGGAAGCTGCCGACCTGGTTTTGTTCGACGGTACGTTTTGGAGCAATAACGAACTGATTCAGGTTCAAGGGAGCGGAGCTACCGCGCGCGAGATGGGGCATGTGCCCATATCCGGGACCGACGGAAGCCTGAACGCGCTGGCTGGATTGCGGCGCCCGCGTAAAGTTTTTGTGCACGTGAATAACACAAATCCCATGCTGGATGAATCCAGCGCAGAATACCGCGAGCTAGGGGCGGCAGGCTGGGAAGTGGCGGAGGACGGGTGGCATTTCAATCTGTAGAAGCGACCTTGGATTCGCCGCTTCTTTCGGCACAGGAGCTGGAAGTTCGGCTGCGGCGCGTTGGCAAAGAACGGTATCACCATCAGCATCCGTTTCACCTTCTGATGCACGACGGCAAATTAAGCCGCGGGCAAATGCAGGCCTGGGCCTTGAACCGCTACTATTACCAGAGCCGCATTCCGATCAAGGACGCAATCATTCTTTCGCGCAGCGACGACCCGGACTTTCGCCGGGCGTGGCGCAAGCGTGTGGTGGACCACGATGGCGATTCCGAACAGGAAGGCGGTATCGAGCGTTGGATCCGTCTGGCCGAGGCAACCGGCTCTGGACCGGCAGCGCGTCATGCGGCTGCGATGAGGTCCTGCCCACGGTGCGCTATGCGGTGGACGCTTACCTTGATCTGGTCAAGAACCGAACTTTCCTGGAAGCGGTTGCCTCGTCGCTGACCGAATTGTTCTCGCGCGACTTGATTGCGCTGCGAATGGATTGTCTGCGCCAGCATTATCCCTGGCTTTCGAGTGGCCTCGACTATTTCACCGCCCGCCTGCATCAGGCGCCGGAAGATGCGCGATTCGCGTTGCAATGGGTCACCGAGCACGCGCACACCCGCGGTGAACAGGAGCTGGTAGCCGCGGCGTTACAGGCAAAATGCGATATTCTCTGGGCGCAACTGGACGCGCTCTATTTTGCCTACGTCCGGCCGGGTTGGCCTCCCCCCGGCGCATTTCGAATGGAGCCCTGAGAGTGCCTCGTCCTTTGCAAACGAGCCAGCCCCACCTCGCAGCAGGTTGCCGCTGGGGCACCCATGGCGAGCAAAAAGTTGTGCTCTTCCCCGAGGGCATGATCAGGGTACAGGGAACGGGCGAGAACATTCTGGAACTCTGCGATGGTCAACGCACCGTCCAGGAGATCGTGGCGATGCTGGCGGGACAGTACGGCACGGCTGATCCGGGGAAGATCACGGAAGACGTGTCCAGTTTTCTGGAATCTCTGCAGCAAAAGCGGATCGTGGATTACTGATGATTCCAAACCCATTGGCGCTGATTGCTGAGGTCACGCATCGTTGTCCCCTGCATTGCGTCTATTGCTCCAATCCTTTGCAGCTGGTTGCGACGAAGGCGGAGCTTTCCACCGAGGACTGGGCACGCGTGTTTCAGCAAGCCAGCCGCCTGGGCGTTCTCCACCTGCATCTGACCGGCGGCGAACCGGCAGCCCGGGCAGACCTCAAGGACCTGATCGCCGGCGGGCGCAACGCTGGTCTTTATACCAACCTGATCACGTCCGGGATCGGGGTGTCAGAAACACGGCTGGCGGGACTGGTGGAGGCGGGACTCGACCACATTCAACTGAGCTTCCAGGACTCAAGAGGCGAGCCGGCCGGATGGATCGCAGGCGCCAAGGGCCACGCCTATAAGGTCGCCCTGGCTCAGAAGATTCGCCAGTTCAAAGTCGCGTTCACCGTAAACCTGGTCGTGCATCGGCAGAACCTGGATCATATCGAGGAGATGATCGAGTTCGTGGAACAGCTCCAACCGGAGCGCGTGGAGATTGCCCACGCTCAATACTACGGCTGGGCGCTGAAAAACCGCGACACTCTGCTTCCGACTCCTCAGCAATTGGAGAATTGTCTGCGCGCCGTGGAAAGCGCGCAGCTACGCCTTGCAGGAAAAGTGCGCATCGACAGCGTTGTTCCGGACTACTATGCCCGCTATCCAAAGGCATGCATGGGAGGATGGGGAAGGCGCCTTATGTTAATCGATCCTGCAGGCCAGGCGCTGCCTTGTCATGCCGCTGGAGTCATACCGGGCATGCACTTCGACAACGTTCGCGAGCGTCCGCTGGAATGGATATGGAGAGAGTCCGCAGCCTTTCAACGGTTTCGCGGAGAACAGTGGATGCCGGAGCCGTGCAAGAGCTGTGACCGCAGGACGGAAGACTTCGGCGGCTGCCGCTGCCAGGCGCTCCTTCTCACGGGCGACGCAAGCGCCACGGACCCGGTCTGCTCGCTCTCGCCCGATCATCACCTGATTGAGGCTGCACGGTCGGCTGCGAAATCCGACCCCGCACAAGTCCCTTGGTCGTACCGAACAAACGTGGGATGAGGGCTGGCTCCATAACATCTGACACCCAATCCAACCTGCAGGACCCCGGCGTATTCAAGACTTTTCGTGCGCTCCGTTATCGCGACTTCCGGCTGCTTTGGGTCGGACTGGCGGTCTCTGCGGTCGGGACCTGGATGCAGATCGTGGCACAAAGCCTGCTTGTCCTGAGGATCACACACGGGTCGGCATTTGCCCTGGGCACTGTTTCCCTCGCACAGGCCCTGGCGTTTTTCCTTTTTGCGCTCGTCGGCGGCAGCGTCGCCGATCGTTTGGATAAGCGTCGCCTTCTGCTATTTACTCAAACCGGATCTGCCGCCCTCGCAATCTTGCTGGGTTTCCTCACCCTCTTCGGTGTCATTCGGCTGTGGATGATTATTGTGCTGGCATTCTCGAATGGAACTCTATTGAGCTTCGATCAGCCCGCACGTGGCGCGCTCGTTCCGGTTCTCGTCCCCAAGGAAGATCTTGGGAACGCCATCAGCCTGCAGGCCATGATTTTCAATGGAGCTTCGACACTCGGACCGGCGTTGGCCGGATTTGGCGTGGCCGCCCTCGGTTACGCCGGCAACTTCTTCTTGAATGGTGCGAGTTTCCTGGGAGTATTGATCGCCCTCTACAGTATGCGAGTGCCCAGAGGGCCAACCCATCAACAATCGACATTCCAGGCGATTCGCACCGCGCTAAGCACCGTACGGCGTGACGCAGTCCTTCCATGGATATTATCCGGATATGCTGCCCTGCTGTTTCTGGGGCCATCATCTGCCTTGATTCTGCCCGTTTATGCTGTGAAGATCCTGCACATAGGTCCGGAACGTCTGGGCTTGCTGTTCTCCGCCGCCGGTGTGGGGACCATCATGGGAGCATTGTTCCTGGCTTCTTTGGGCAGTAGTCCCCGAAGAGGCCGCATCTACTTGACGGGCATTTTCATCTGGGTGATAGCGCTGGTAGGGTTTGCCCTCAGCGGGCGCTTCTGGATTTCCATGACCGCGCTTCTCGTCTTCGGCATTGGTCAGACACTTGCCGGAACCACGACGGTTACGCTGTTGCAGACCCGCGTGCTGGAGCAGATGAGAGGACGGGTGATGAGCCTGAACACCCTGCTCATCATGGGCATCCGCCCACTAGGCGATTTCCCCGCAGGCGCTTTGATTTCCGGAATAGGTGCGCCGGGGACGGTATTACTGAGTGCCAGCTTGGTGGGACTTTATGGCCTGAGACTGGCGATGCGGCCCGCTATACGTTCGGCCTAACCGGCGCTGACGTTTACGACCCAGGATCAGCCCAATCGGCAAAGTAATCTCTGCATGAATCCGCTAAACTGCGGCGTTCCTGCGCGGGGTTCCCGTAGAATGATACGCATGCTCGTCCGCGCCCGGCACGTCGCGATTCTTGTTGCTGCACTGACAATTGGGGCGATTTATGACGCCGCGCAGACCGAGCAACCGGCTCACTCCGCAGAGGCAGCGCAGGTACTGAAGAGCGATCCGCTGCATGTCTTCAGCGAATCTGTGCAAGCGCTGTCGGCCAGCGTTACCAGGTCCGTGGTGCAAGTACTGACCAGCGGTTATGCGCTGAGTGGCGAGAACCAAAAAACGGACACGGCCTATTTAGCTCCGGAGCACGGCATCGGTGCTGGCGCCATCTTGTCGGCGGACGGTTTCATCGTAACCAATGCGCACGTCGTGCAAGGCGCCAGGAAAATCCGCGTGCGCCTGCAGGGCTTGGAAAAGCAATCTTCCGATCCCCTATCGGCACCGCGTGGTCCCGTCGAGGCCAAGCTGGTCGGCGTTGACCGCCAAACCGATCTCGCGGTGCTGAAGATTGACATGACCGGCCTGCCGGCGCTCCAGCTTGCGAACTCGAACGAGCTGAAACAGGGCCAAATTGTCTTTGCTTTCGGCAGCCCCTTGGGACTGGAGAACTCGGTCACGATGGGCGTTGTCAGCTCGACTGCGCGGCAAATCGATCCCGACAATCCGGCGATCTACATCCAGACGGACGCTCCCATCAACCCCGGCAACAGTGGTGGGCCTCTGGTTGACGTGGATGGTCACGTGGTCGGCATTAATACTTTCATCCTGTCGCAGTCGGGCGGCAATGAGGGACTCGGCTTTGCCATCCCGAGTGACGTGGTGCGCAACATCTACGATCAGATTCGCACCGAAGGCCACGTGCACCGCGGCCAGATTGGCGTCTATCTGCGCACCATCACTCCGGAGCTCGTCGAAGGGTTGCACCTCCCGGTGAGCCGAGGTGTGCTGCTGGAGGATGTCAGTCCCGGTTCGGCTGCTGACAAGGCTGGTTTGAAGGTCGGCAACATTGTCATCAGCGTTGGCGGCAAGCCCGTCGACGACGTGCGTCAATTCGCCCTCGATCTTTACGCCTACAAAATCGGGCAGAAGGCCGAGATCGGGGTGCTACGCGACGGCAAGGAGACAACCCTATCGGTACCGGTGATCGAGCGGCCCGACGACCCGACGCGATTTGCCGACCTGGTCAGCGGCCCGGACAACCTGGTGAACCGCATCGGCGTGGTGGGTGTCAACATTAACGCCGAGCTGAAAGAAGTCCTGGGGGAAATGCGTATCCCGGGCGGAGTGCTCGTCGCGGCAAAGACCCCTACCAGTACGTTGCTGGGCGAAGGTCCGCAGCCCGGCGATGTTATCCACGCCGTCAACGGCACTCCGGTTCAGAGCCTGGCGGAATTGAAGCAGAAGCTGCGCCAGGTTAAGCCGGGACAACCCATCGTGCTACAGATCGAGCGGTCGGGCTTGTTGAGCTTTCTGGTGCTGGAGTCGGAGTGAGACGCGGTGCCGTATGCTCTGGTGCCATACTGATAAAGGAATGAGTCGCTTGGCGGGGGGCGCATAGCGAAAAGTGAATGGCCAGCCCTAACCGAGCGCCTGTTCCAGATCTGCAATCAGGTCCTCGACATCCTCGATTCCCACCGAAATTCGTACCATGCCGTCGGTGAGCCCGATGGCTTTGCGGCCTTTTTCGCCAATCGCCGCGTGGGTCATGCTCGCGGGATGCGAGATGAGCGTTTCAACTCCGCCCAGCGATTCGCCCATCGTGCACAAGCGCACGCGTTTCAGCAGCCGCTTGGCGTTGGCGAGGGACCCCGTCTCGAAGGTGATCATGGAGCCGAAGCCTGACATCTGCCGGCATGCTAGCGCGTACTGAGGATGGCTCTTCAGTCCCGGATAAAACACTTGCTTTACCTTGCGGTGCCGGCTGAGGAAGTCGGCCATCACGCGGCCGCTCGCATCGTGCTGTTTCATGCGCACCGCCAGCGTCTTGGTGCCGCGCAGTACAAGCCAGCATTCGAATGGCGACAGGATCGCCCCGGCAGCTTTCTGGATGAACGCCAGCTTTTCCGCCTGTTCCTTGGTCGTGCAGACCAGCACTCCGCCCAGGCCGTCACTGTGGCCGTTGAGGAACTTCGTCGTCGAGTGCATCACGATGTCAGCGCCAAACTTGATCGGCTGCTGGAAGTAGGGCGACATGAATGTGTTGTCGACCACCACCTCGCAGCCGCGCTTATGAGCGATCGCGCTGACCGCCGCGATGTCGGTGAGCCCCATCAGCGGGTTGGTCGGCGTCTCGATGTACACGTAGCGAGTGTTCTTGCGGATGGCGCGCTCCACATTGCGCGGGTCGGCCGTGTCCACGTAGGTGAACTCGAGGCCGAAGTTCGCCATGATCTGGTTGAACAGCCGCGGCACGCCGCCGTAGAGATTGTTCGACGCGACGATGTGCTCACCGGACTTCATGAGCTGGCACATCGCGACCACGGCGGCCATGCCGCTGGAGAAGACCGGCGCGGCAATGCCGCCTTCCAGTGACGCGAGGTTCTGCTCCAGCCGGGTGCGCGTGGGATTACCGGCGCGCGAGTAGTCGTAGCCTTTGGTTACGCCCAGCTCTTCCTGCGCGTAGGTGGACGTGGCAAAAATCGGAGGCGAGACGGCGCCGGTAGAAGGATCGGGGTCGTTGCCAACGTGGATGGCGCGAGTAGAGAATCCAGCAGTGCTCTTATTGGGCATAAACCTGGAACCGCGGATTTACGCAGATTTCGCGGATCGGAAAACCTGAAACCAGTTACCGCCGAGCTCACGGCGTGCACAGAAAGAACGAACGACGATTGTTTGTGCTGCGACCACTTTTCGTGAACAAACCCGCGCAGTCTGCGCTAATCCGCGGTTGGATGCCTTTCGTTGAAGTGAAAAATGTCTTTCGACAGATACCGCTCCGCGGAGTCGGGGATTATTGTCGCCACCCGTTTGCCCGGTCCCAGGCGCCGCGCAATGGCGATGGCCGCAAAGACGTTTGCGCCTGCGCTCGATCCTGCCAGCACTCCCTCGATGGCAGCCAGCTTCTTCACCATGTCGAAGGCATCGCAATCGTTGACGGCGATAATCTCGTCCGCGAGTGACAGATCGCATGTCTTGGGAATGAAGCTCGCGCCTATGCCTTCCACCTCGTGATCACCCGCGGGGCCCCCGCCCAGCACCGAGCCTTGCGTCTCGACCACGATGCCAAGCACGTTGGGATTACGTTCCTTAAAGTAGCGCGCAACGCCGGTGAAAGTGCCGCCGGTGCCGGAACCGATGACCACGGCATCAACTTGCCCACCAAGCTGGTCGTAGAATTCACGCGCCGTAGTCTCGTAATGGAAGTCGGGGTTGTCCTGGTTCTCGAATTGTCCCGCGACAAACGAATTGGGCGTCTTCGCGGCGCGGTCTTTCATGTAATTGATGGCGCCCATCATTCCTTCCGCCTGTGGAGTGCGCACCACCTCCGCGCCCAAGGCTTCCATGAGCGTGACTTTCTCGATGGAGAAACCTTCCGGCACCGCGAGCACGGTCTTGTAACCGCGCCCTGATCCGATCAGCGCGAGCCCAACGCCGGTATTACCGGCCGTGGCCTCGAAAATGGTTGCGCCGGGTTTCAGAGCGCCAGATTGTTCCGCCTTCGTAATCATGCCCAGCGCGGCACGATCCTTGATGCTGCCGCCCGGATTCAAGTACTCCAGCTTCGCATAGATATCGGCTGCGTCAGGCGGTGCGATTTTTCGAAGGTGAAGGATTGGAGTTTCGCCGACCAGTTCGGTGATGTCCTCGGCGACCCGGAGGGAAGTCATCTCAGCAGTCTTCATGAATACCTTGGGAGTCGAACGTTCAGGTTACGTGAAGCAGAAGATGTCGGTCAACGCGAGATATGCGGTTCGTCCCTTGTTCTTGCTCCCAGTTCCGGCTGGCGGTGCTTCGGCGTTGGCCCCAGCGCGCTACACTACAATTCCGCTCTACGTCGAAGGCGAGAATTGCGGAGTTGTACAAGGAGAATCATCGTGTCCCGAATCGCCGTTCTGGGTGCGCTTTCGCTTGCACTTGTTACTCTAACTGGCCCCTCCTGGGCCCAAGGGGCCCCGCCACAGTACACGATTACGGGGACGGTTGCCTATCGCGAGCGCGTGGCGCTGCCTCCCGACGAGGCTATCGACGTTCGTCTGGAAGACACGTCGCTCCAGGACGCGCCGGCAAAGCTGATCGGCGAGTCCGTCTTTGCCGCGGCGGGGCAGCAGGTGCCCATCCCCTTCCAGGTTTCCTTCAATCCAGCGGACATCAATCCGGCGCACACCTACCAGCTACGTGCGAACATCACCGTGAATGGCAAGATGACCTTCACCTCGGTCACAGTCTATCCGGTCATCACCCATGGTGCGCCGATGCAGGCCAGCATCATCCTGCAAAAAGTGCAGGCGCCATCACCGGAAAAGAGCACTGGGCTGAAGCTGCACGGCACATACTGGAGGCTGGTCGAACTGAACGGCAAACCAGCGGTTCCCGGCATGGGCAAGACGCAGCCATATATCAGGTTCCACCGGGAGCAGGGCAGTCTCGAGGGTTCCAGCGGCTGCGACGGCGTAGTCGGGACGTACATCGTGGAGCAGAGTTCGCTTCGGATCACACCTTCTGCCACGACCATGATGATGTGCCCGCCGGCGTTGATGGAGCAGGAGCAAGGTCTAATCAACGCGCTCAAAGCTGCGTCAAGTTACAAGATCGAGGGAGGCGCACTCGAGCTGATCAACGGTAAGGAAGTCGTGGCACGGTTCCGAGCGGCGCCAAAGGGCAACTAGCGGCAAGCGCCAACGCAAAACATCCATCTCCACATGCTAATTGCCGTCTCTGCTAGTTAAACGGCCGTCTGTGCCGCCGTAGGTCGGGGACTTCGTCGTCTTCGTCGCGCAGGCGTGGCTTTTCGCGCGGCGGTTGCTTTTCGCCGGCGGTGAAAGTGCGCTCCTCACTACGGCCGATGCGCTTGTGCGCGTGCAGGCCCTCCAGGATAAACTCCGCTCCCGAAACGAGCATCTCCGACGGCTCCTTGCCGCTCAGTCCCAGCGCGCTCAGCTTGTCGAGCAAGCCTTGAATGCTGCGCAGTTTGTGGAGCATCTCCTGTGCGCTGGCTGAGTCGCGCATCTGGATTTCGCCGCCGAGATCGAACCACTGCACCACCTGATTCATGCTGCTGTTGCCATGGAAATATTTGTCGTAGGTGCGGGCGACGGCCGAGCGGATGATCTCGCGCACGACCGTGTCGGCGCCCTTTAACTCGCCTTCGTACTCCAGTTCGAGCTTACCGGTCATGGCGGGCATGGCAGCGTAGATGTCGCCGATGCGCGGCACGACTAACTTTTCTCCCCAACGAATAGCGCGACGTTCGGCATTGGACACGACATTTTCCATGGCGCTGATCGGGAGCCGCTGGCTCACTCCGGATCGCTTGTCAATGCGCTTGTCTTCGCGCGCGACGAAGGCAATCTGCTCGATCACCTGGCTCACGAAGGTAGGAACTTGAAGTTGATGACCGTTGCGTTCGGTCCATGCTTCTTGGGCGGTAATCGCGATGCCTTCCTCGATGGTCGCGGGATAGTGCGTGCGAATCTCGGAACCGATACGGTCTTTCAGTGGCGTGATAATTTTTCCGCGCGCCGTGTAGTCCTCGGGATTGGCAGTGAAAACCAGCGCGACATCGAGCCCCAGACGCACCGGATAGCCTTTAATCTGTACGTCGCCTTCCTGCATGATGTTGAAGAGTCCGACCTGAATTTTGCCGGCGAGATCGGGCAGCTCATTGATAGCGAAAATCCCGCGATTGGCGCGCGGCAGCAACCCATAATGCACGGTGTATTCGCTGCCCAGTTCGTGACCGCCCTTGGCAGCTTTGATGGGATCGATGTCGCCAATCAAGTCGGCGATGGTGACGTCGGGCGTTGCCAGCTTCTCAACATAGCGCTCCTCCGGCGTGAGATACGCGATCGAAGCCTCGTCAGGATTGTTGGCGAGCAGCTCGCGGCAGCGGCGGCAGATGGGTGCGAACGGATTGTCGTGGATTTCGCAGCCGCGCAGGTAGGGCAGATGCGGATCGAGGAGACTGGTGAGGGCGCGCAGGATGCGGCTCTTGGCCTGTCCCCGCAATCCCAGAAGAATGAAATTGTGCCGCGACAGGACCGCGTTAACGATCTGGGGGACAACCGTATCGTCAAAGCCGACGATGCCCGGAAACACCGAGCCTCCGGAGCGCACGCGCGCCATGAGGTTGTCGCGCATCTCGTCCTTAACGCGCCGGGTGCACACCCGTGATTCCGAAAATTGCTGGCTGCGACGAAGCTCACCCAACGTCTGTGGAAGATTGCTCAAGGGCTTGATACCTCCCAGGGTCACGGCCGCCATCCTAGAGAGAAAACCGCATGGTGCCGAATGTTGGTATTTTACGCCTGCGATGAAATGAGCACTTATCGCTAGCTAGTCAACTGCGGGACTTTCACCGGTTCGGCATCGAGTACAACGGCAATCGCTTGCAGTACCGCCGCGATGCGCACCGCTGCCAGGATCTTCTCCTCGCTGATACCTTTCTCTCGCAGTGATTTTTCATGGGAGTCAACGCAGGCCGCGCAATTGTTGATCGCCGATACGGTCGTGGCCCAAAGTTCGAAATCCAGGGGATCAATGCCATGAGTGCGCATCACGTTCATGCGCAATCCGGACCGCATGGTGCCGTACTTCTCATTGGAAGTCAGGTGACGGAAGCGGTAGAAGATGTTGTTCATCGCCATGATGGCCGCTGCCCCCTTGGCCGCCTCAAGGGCCTCGGGCGTCAGATAGGTTGCCGCTTCCTGCAGCACGGGCTCGATCAACTGCTCATTGCGCGAGGCGACAGCGGACGCAACCACGGTTCCCCATAGCTGTTGTTCCGTCAGATCAGTTTGTTGTCGCACGACGGTAGAGAAGTTCAGCTTCAGGTCCTTCGCATAAGAAGGCAGGTTTTCAATGACTCCGTCAAGATTCATAAGACTCTCCTTAAGAAATGGCTTTGCCACGTGCTTTACAGAAGCACGCAGGCTTCGTCAAAGTCCAGCCGCGGATTACGGGGAAACAGATTAGCTGGGTCGCCGTACCCGATATTACAAAGGAAATTCGAGCGCACGTGCGTAGTGGGGAAGAACTCCTGATCGCAGCCGTGCTCCTCGCCTCCAGCTCCGAAGAACTCGTGGTCCACCTTGGCAGTGTCGAAACCTGACATGGGCCCGCAATCAAGCCCCAACGCACGGGCGGCAATGATCAGATAGGCGCCCTGCAAGCTCGAATTGCGCTTGGCGGCTACCTCGGCCAACTCCGGGCTTTTGGCGAACAAGTTGCGCATCTTAGGGTTCTGCGGAAACAGTTTGGGCATTCTCTCGTAGAAGTGTACGTCGTAAGCGAGGATCGCTGTCGCTGTCACCGGCGCCTTCATCGTCTTCTCGACGTTACCCGGCGCCAGGGCCGGCAGGAGCTTCTGTTTGGCTTCAGGCGTTCGCAAGAAGAAAAAGCGAGCCGGACTTGTGTTGGCGCTGGTCGGCCCCCACTTCACCAGGTCATAAATCCGCCGAAGCGTCTCCTCACTAACCGGCTTGTCCAGCCACGCGGTATGGGTGCGTGCCTGGCGAGAGATTTGATCAAGGGCTGCGTCGCTGAGCGGATGGTGCATATCGCGTACCCCCATTCAACATTGGAGGGGTGTTACGGGGAAGATACGGCTCCGCTTATCCGAGCGGAGCCTCACCAATAGCCGTTAGACGTGAATCGTTTCCTGGCCCTTCTGCCAATTGCAAGGGCAAAGTTCATCGGTCTGGAGAGCGTCGAGCACCCGCAGAACTTCAACGCGGGTTGCGGCCCACGGAAAGGTCAGTTACGCACACGAAGCGAATGACATTGTCCGGATCAACCACATATGTCGCACGCTGGGCCACGCCTTCCTTCTCGTCGAGGATACCGAGCGTCGAGCAGAGGTCGCGCTTGATGTCGGAAAGCATGGGGAACGGCAGATCTTTCAGGTCGGGATGATTAATGCGCCACGCCAGATGGACGAACTCCGAGTCGATGCTGCCGCCCAGAATCTGGGCATCGCGGTCCTGGAATTCCTTGTTCAGCCTGCCGAATGCGGTGATCTCGGTTGGACACACGAAGGTAAAGTCCTTGGGCCAGAAGAAGAAACTTCTCCACTTTCCCTTGTAGTCCTGGTTAGTAATGGATTTGAAGGCATTGTCTTTATTGGTGGTGACGGTCGCAGTAAGACTGTAATCAGGAAATTGCTCTCCTATGCCTAACATGTCTATCTCCGTTTCGTATGTAAGTTAAGAATGTTTGAATTCAGTTGCAGTGCAGGCCCTGCAGATGCCCTGCAACTCAATACTAAACTTCTCCACCCTGAAGCCGGAAGGGATCGCGCCTCGCAGCTTCACAGGAGCGAGTGAATCTACCGGCAGATCGGTAATGGAACGGCAGCGCGTGCAAACCAGATGATGATGAGGATGGCGGTTGGCGTCGATCCGCCAGGAGCCATGATGAGGGCTGACTTCGTGCAGCATGCCGGCGTGTACGAAGATTTTAAGGTTTTTATAAACCGTCGCGAGTGAGATCGACGGCAAGTCTTGTTTTACCTGCTCGTAGATCTCCTCCGGCGAATAATGTCCGGGTCGTGACACCAGCGCTTCGTAGATTTTTTGCCTCTGGTGTGTCGCCGCCAGATTATGCTCGCGGCATAACTGGCGAAACTCGTTGTAAGTCTCCCGGCGCATGATTGTTAGATGATAAAACTTATCAAAGGATTCAAGTTCTCGCAGGCCAAATTTTGGTTCGTACTTTCCGCTGACAACGGGGATTGGAGGATTTGTACCTGTGGTACTCTCTTTCGTCAAGCGCCTTTCCACGCATGGGAACCCCGACGACACCTCCAACCGCTGACTTGCCACCACCGAAAGCTATTCCTGCCAACGCTGTGAATAGTCCATCTCGGGAGTGGGCTAGTTCGCTGTGGTTCGATCTGGCAATCGCATTCGTCGCTGGCTTGCTGTACGCCCTGATCGTGATGGGACCTGCACCGTTGAATCCGCGCAATGTGGATTGGGTGACGGTTGATCCGGCGTATCACTACCTCGGATGGGAACTGTTTCGGCAGGACCCGCACATTCATTGGCCGCTCACCTACACCGACAGGTTGGGCTATCCGGTGGGAGAATCCGTCGCCCTGCTTGACCTGAATCCTCTGCTGGCGGTCGCGCTGAAGCCGTTGTCGCCTCTGCTGCCGGAACCCATGCAATATTTCGGCTTCGAGGTGGTGCTGGCGTGTGCCCTGCAGTTCTTCTTTGCGTTCAGAATCTTCCGCCTGATTCTGGGAACGAACCTGCTGGGAATCGCGCTGTGCAGCCTGTTCTTCCTGCTTGCTCCGCCGCTGAATTACCGGTTCATGGGGCATTACTCGCTCAGCAATCAATGGCTGCTGTTGGCGGCGCTGTTTTTGTTCCTGCAAGTGCAGCAAGAGCGGGATTATCCCACCCAAGCAAAAGAAGCTTGGGTGGGGCACCCGTCAATTCGGAAGTTCGTGATTGCCGGGACTGTGTTGGCGGGGATCTCGGTCGGCATCAATCCCTACATTGCTTTCCAAGTGTTGATGGTGCTGGCTGCTGGTGTTCTCAGCTTGCTCTGGCAGAAAAAGTTGACACTCCCGCGGGCGGTTGGCAGTCTTGCCTTGTTTTGCCTGAGCGGATTCGCAGTGGCTTATTCGCTGGGCCTCGTGATTGAAGGAGGGCGCGGCTATACGACCGGCGGCTATCGCGTCTTCTCCCTGAATCTTCTCTCTCCCGTCGATCCGCGCGGCTGGACGTCCATTCTGCTTCCCCGGCTGCCGGGGGCAACGCCCGGACAGTACGAAGGCTATAACTACTTGGGCGTCGGCGTTCTACTTGTGGCGCTGATCGTATTGCTGATGTCGGTTTGGCAAAAACGCAAGCTGCCTTCGTTCAACTTCCGCTGGCTCATACCGCTGCTGCTTTGCTGTCTCGTGCTTACACTTCTGGCCCTTTCGACCAGGATTACGCTTGGCGGAAGAACGCTGGTGGACCTGGATCCCGGCGGGAAGTTGTCTCCTTATCTCGCGTCTCTGCGGGCAAGCGGACGCTTGTTCTGGACGCCTTACTACTTGATCCTCGTTGTTGTGCTGGGGGCGCCATTTCTGTTCTTGCACAAGATGTGGGCAAACGCATTGCTCACGTGCGCTCTGCTGCTGCAAATTGCGGACACACAATCACTCCGTCATTGGGTGCGCACGACCATCAGTGAAGCCCATCCATCGCCGTTGAAGTCGCCGATTTGGTCCACGCTGGGTTCGGTTCACCAGAACCTCATTGTTCTTCCGGCCTGGCAATGCGGGGGCAGCGCCGCGCCGCTCGGCCCTGAGAGTTATAGGATCTTCGGGTACCTGGCTGTCGAGCAAAAGATGCGGACCAACAGCTATCAGTCGGCGCGCTATACGGAAGTCGCGCGCGACTGGCATTGCCATCAAGCCATTGCGGCCCTCTCGGAGCAGCCGCTTTCATCGGATTCCGCCTATGTGGTAACTCCCGAGCTTGCCGCTCGCATCGCGCAAGGCCCAACTGGGCCGGGCAAGTGCCACGATCTTGATCGCGTCATCCTGTGCTCCACCAAAACGGATTTCGGGATGAGTTCCGTCCTGATGACTCCCGAAGCTCGGTTGGACAATGCCATCGCGAATCCGGGCTTTGAAGAGGGTGGCATCTCCCCCTGGTCGCCGGTGTGGGAAGTAAATGCGGGCGCCAACATTGAACATGCCCACAGCGGAGCGCGCAGCCTCTCGGAAAATGGGACCGGCAGCGTCTATCAAGACGTGACTTCTCTGGAGCCAGGCGCGACTTATACCGTTTCTGCCTGGGTATCAGGTTCTGCTAATGCAACTGCACCGGCGCAGATCACCGTTTATGACCCGACCGACAACGTCGCCGCTTCTTCTCCCTTCGTAAATATTGGACGGGACTGGCGGAATGTTTCTCTTTCCTTCACCGCAGGACGGGAAGGAACGATTCGCCTTCACCTGTTGCGCGGCCCGGGTTCTGGAACCATTTATTGGGACGACATCCATATCACCCGCGAGAAATAGGTATTTGCTGAGAGACCATCAAGTTGTGAGTACGGTTCAAACGACTGCACTATTCCAAAGCCGCAGCCGCGCGATCAAATTCCTCTTGTTTCTGCTCTCAGCTCTTCTCAGCGCGGCTGTATTCCTCACCTTCGATTACTGCTACACTTCAGCGCTTCGAGAGGCAATCGTCTCCGGCGGTCCACAAGGATACTGCTTCGCCCCTCGCGATCCGGTACGCTACTTCGCCCTGGAGTCTAACTGTTCATGCATTCGTTTGTGGGGTAAGTCGTCATACCCGATGTTTACCAACAACCTCGGTTTCCGGGACGACAGAGTTCGTGACGTCCCGCCGACGGATGAAAAGCCGCGGGTCCTCATTCTTGGCGATTCGCACGCCGAAGGGATGACGGCTTGGGAAGACACGTTTGTCGGCAGGATCGCGGCCAATTTTCCACAATACGATTTCTTGAACGGAAGCATGGGAGCTTACTCGCCATCGAACTATCTCAATACCGCGCGCATTGTCTTTCGGAAGGGCATTGAGATTGATGAAGTCATCGTCTTCATCGACATCTCGGATGCCCAGGACGAGGCCGCTCTCTACCGCGACAAAGACGCTTCCGGGGCAGTGACTATTGCCGGCCGGAAGTACACCTACAACACTTGGTACTCCAGCCTCCGCCAATGGATCACCAAGCACCTGCTGATCACTGACGACATCGTCGAGTTCTTTGAAGAGAACCTGGTCCGCCTCGGCTACTACCACCTAGACCGGGGAGACGACGGCAACGAGTTCGACCAGGAGCGGGGGGCATGGACCTATCGCAAGGTTTCTGACACTCAACCCTTCGAAACCGGTTATGCGCCGCTCGGACTGGAGGGCGGCATCGCGAAAGAGAAAGCGAAGATGGACCTCCTTTGGCAGGAACTCGCCAAGCGCAACATTCCCGTCAGCGTTGTTGTCTATCCATGGCCGACCCAAATCGCGCACGACACGGAAGATTCGCGGCAGGTACGGATCTGGCGCGAGTGGTGCGCAGGGAAGTGCAAGCGTTTTGTCTCATTGTTCCCGGTCTTTCTCGCTACCAAAGCACAATGCCCGAGGCTGGAGCCGGGCTGCTGGTATCTGGATTACTTCATCTTTGGGGACATCCACTACAACTCCGCCGGCAACGCTCTGGTTGCCGATGTGGTGTCGAAGAGCCTGTCGGAGATACCAGCGGAGAAGCGGCTGGAAACGTTCGGCGCGAGTCAGTGACGCAGCGCAACGTCCCACGGCGCAGCGGTTGTAGGGAAGAAGACCGAAGAACTTGTTACCTTTTCTCACTGTGTGCCGTCCGGCTTGAAGATGACTCCTTCACTGGTCTTGCCGTTCATCAGCACCGCCAGCGGTGACGCGAATTGCAGATGGCGGACGCAGCCGTGCTCCTCGACCGCGGGTTGTACGGCGAGCCACTCCCAATCCACGAAGCCCTCGCCGGCGTCAGGGTTGACGGTGAAGTAGCCGATCTGGAAAGCGGTCAGGTTCTGAAAGAAGTGGCTGCCTTGCGAAGGGACGACCCGAAAATCGCGGAAGCCTGACTCGACGATCACCCGAGCGCCGGAGATCTGGTCCCAAGCTACCGGAATGCCGAGCCAGGATTCGTTCGAGCCCCAGCGTCCGACGCCAATCAGCAGATATGGCAAGCCACTGTCGCTGAGCTTGGCGTTGAAGTGGGCGACGCTCTGCGCCACTTCGAAGCTTTGCCCGCGTTCGAACCGGTGGAAGTCAACCACCACCACGTCACGCAGGTCCTGCACGCGGCCGTGTCCCAGCACCTGCGAGCTTTGACAGACTAGACGGGCGGGTGCCACTTCTTCGAGGCGAATGTCCTCGCCTTCGCGCGACATAACCAGGGGACGCAGCTGGAGAAATCCGAAATCGGCGGTTTCAGTGGGGATACCTGGAAGGCGTACCGCGAACTCGATCTCGACCGGGCGGCCCAGCGCGTCTTCACCGATGCGCATGAGTTGATCGAGAATCCCGGGCAGCGGAAAGAGGCCGTACTTGAGAATGGGCGCGAAGCTAACAATGCGCGGACCGCGCCGGCTAAGGCCGTCATAGACAGCATTGTTGTCCACCGAGTACGTTGAACCGAGCATTTGCAAGGTTCCATCAGCCTCGGCAACATCCAGCCGGAATGGGACCTCGCGCAGGTCAGCCGCTGGATCGCCGTGGCGCGTCGCGTGCTCCAGTTCGAGCGCCCAGAATTCGGTCTGCGAGTTGGCCAGAATGTCATCGACGGAGGAAAACTGGACCAGGTTCTGCGGATACCGCGGGCTAAACGTCAGGCACTTGCCACCACCGACGACGGCGCGGCCGAGTCCAAGCGCAACGGCGGCGAAACCGTCTTCCACCCGCATCGGCGGATGAGGATAGAAGTTACGGGAGCGCACCACTCCGGAAAAATCAGGATAGAAGCGATTGCCGTGCGTGGTGCCGACAACCTGCTGCAGAACCACCGCCATCTTCTCTTCTTCCAGACGATAGGGCGTGGCGCGAACATAGGCCTTGGCGTGCTGGCTGAAGGTGGAGGCATACACCAGCTTGATCGCTTCCAGGAGCTGTTCCAGGCGCAATTGGATGTCTACGCTCTGGTTGCCTAGCATAAAAGTCTCGTACACGCCCGAGAACGGCTGGTACTGTGAGTCTTCCAGCAAGCTAGACGAGCGTACAGCCAGCGGATAGCGCACTTCCTGGAGGAAGCCCAATAGCTTGTCAATCAGAGGAATCGGGAAGGTCGCTTCTAGGAACCGGCGCACGATCTCGTCGTCGTCGGTACCGTGCAGGGCGAGATCGAGAAGGTCGTTGTCGCGAAGAAAGCTGTCGAAGATTTCCGTGGTCAGCACCAGTGTTGCCGGCACGCCGATTCGAACACCGGGATAGCGGCGTCCGATTCGCCGCTGATGCAGCAGGTGGCGTATGAAGGCCAAGCCACGGGCCTTTCCTCCAAGGGAACCGCCGCCAACCTGTAGAAAGAAGGCGCCGCCCGGCTGAAACGTGGCTGGGTTGAACTCGCCGATCAGCACCTGGCCCTGCTCCCGGCGATACTCGGCGATGGACTCGATCAGATCGCGACGCAGGTGTTCGGTGTCCGGGAAGTCAAAAACTTTGCGGGGTCGAAGCTTCTGCGCGAGTCCGAATTCGGTTCGCGCCATCAGCCAGTGAGAGAAATGGTTGCGCTCGCCGTGATACGCGATGCTGTCAGCAGGGACCGAAGCCAGCAGGATCTCCAGGGCATTGAGATCGCTGGCCCGGCCAACTTCCGTTTTCTTGTCAGGCAGGCGAAAGACGAAGTCACCGAAACCAACCTGCTCGGTGAGAATCTGCCGCAAGTCTCCGAGCAACGTGGGAGAGCGCTTCTGGAGAAAACCGAGCTCTTCCTGGTGAGCGCGCTCCATGAACTCAGTGTGGCTCGACTGCAGCACGATGGGCACGTCGGGCACGAGGTCCCGTACCGTGCGGGCCAGCTCGAAACCGGCTTCGGGGGTCATAACACCATCGCGGGGGAACTCCACATCGGAGACCACGGCGAGCAGGTGGTCGCGGTATTTTCTGGCCTCGCGTTCTGCGTCTTCGTAATTGGACGCCAGCAGGATCTTGGGCCGCGCGCGCATCCGCACTAGCTTGTGGGCGGCGTTAACGCCCTCGCTCAGCAGGCGGCGAGACTGGCTGATGAGCTCGGTGTAGATGACCGGCAGGAACAACGAATAGTAGCGAATGTCGTCTTCCACCACCAGGATCACCGGCACGTCCATGGCGATGGTGTCGTGATGGACGTTGCGTTTGTCCTCGATGTACTTCACGATCGAGATGAGGATGCGGGCATTGCCTTGCCAGAGGAAGATGCGCTCGACGTCAGTCTGCGGATTCCGAGCCAGGAAATTCATGATTTCGCGGTAGTCATAGGCAAGCACCACGACGGGCACCTCGAGACCGGCAGCCTTGACCTCGCGCGCGAGTTGCGCGGCATCCATGTCCGCGATTTGCAGATTGGTGACGATCAGGTTGTAGCGGGGCTCGGAGCGCGCCAACGCCAGGGCTTCCTTACCGGTCGAGACGTGGGTGACTCCGGGAACCTGATGCAGATCGAGCTCCAACGATTCGCCGATCAGCAATTCGTTGAGGCGGCCGTCCTCCCGCAGGATAAAAGAGTCGTAAAGACTCGAGACCAGCAGAATGTCGTTCACCCGGAACGGCATCAGGTTTTCGAAAGCATCGAAGAGGCGCTCGGCCTGTGGCACGGGATCGGGAACTGGTCGGATAGCGGTCAACTTGGTCTCGCCTGACGAATGATTCTACTTTGCGGCGTGCCAAAGTTCCGAGTGCATCTATCACAGTTGAGTGTGTGCTGCTGAATTCCAAGTGGAGTGACACCTATTGTCGGGAAGGTTAACCCCCCTCTCCCCCTTGGTGCTCTAGAATCATGCGATTACGGACTTTTTCCTGGCATGTTATTGAGCCCCAATAGTTTATCAGTAACTGCTTTTATTACAACAGTTACAGACCGAGTCTCAGGCTTGTAAACGGGCTTCTACGAGGAGATGCCAGCCTATGTCGCTCAAAACGGCAATCGATAGCGCCTTTCGGCCAGCATTCACTCGCCACGGATTGTCAAAGACCTGTTCACCACGCCCTGGGGCGGGAGTGGACACGTCTCCCAAGGTTTGCCGGAGGCGGCCCAATCTTCAAAGTAGCTCAGGACTGGGGATTGTCAAGATCACGAAGGTACAGGGTGGGTAACTGTACTTTCGTAACTTTCGGGCGGGAGGGTAACTAGGACGTGCCCGGCGTCCTGGCCTGACGATAGTGCGGCCGGTGAGCTGCCACTCGAGCGCGAAACCGGCGCTCGATTGAAATCCGCTCCCAGCGAAATCCCACTGCAGCAGTGCTGCACTATTCGTAGCGCAGCGCCTTCATAGGGTCCACGGTGGAGGCCCGATGCGCAGGCACGAGGCACGCTATCGCAGCCACGGCGACCAGCAGCACTGTCACTCCCAGCAGGAGGGGTGAATGGATCGAATTGCCCTGCGCCCAATGGTCCATGACCCGGCTGAGCGCGAGACTCAAGACGACGCCTACCAGAAGTCCGCTGCCGACGCTGAAGGTCGTGGACATCAGGACCATTTGCAGCACGTCCCCACGCTGCGCGCCCAACGCCATACGGATCCCGAACTCGTTGGTGCGTTGTGCCACACTGTAAGACACCACACTGTACAAGCCGACTGCCGCCAGGATCAGGGCCAGCACGGCGAAGGCGCCAAACAACATCGCGATCAGGTGTTCTCGCGCCCACTCCGGCTGGGTCGCGATCCAATCTTCCAGGCTACGCACGTGCCCCTCGGCTTGTTGGTCGGCGTCGACCGATTGGATCTGCTGGCGCACGCCCGTGAGAATCGATAATGGCGGCACCTTGCTACGCACCAGAATCTGCGTCCACATTGGTATCGCGACTGTGTAAGGAACGTAGATTCCCGGCTTAATGGGCTTGCCCAATCCGTCGTCGAACGCGTCCCCCACAACCCCGACAATTTGTATCCAGCCATCGCTCTCCGGGACGGTCAGCATCAGCGGTGGTTCCCCCTTGAGGTCCGGCATACGAACTTGGTGGCCCACGGCATCGCCGTCAGGAAAATATTGCTTCGCCAGGCCTTCGTTGATGACCGCCACTTTGGCCCCTCGCTTGGTCTCCGACTGGTCCCAGACTCTGCCCGCCATCAGGGGAATTTGCAGGACCGGGAAGTACTCGGCACTGACGAGGTTAAGCCTCGCCCGCTGTTCCGCCGTGGCTGGTTTGCCGAGGATCTCAAACTTGTTGTCAAACCCGTTATTGGGCGGCGTCGCGTTCGTCGACAACCCGGCGGAGACCACCTCCGGCATGGTCGTCACTTTCTGCAGCAATTGGTCGAAATAAGTGGATCGCTTCTCCCATGTGGTGTAGGTGTTGTCATGCACCGGTATGCCAACTGACATCACGTTGTGCGGGCTGTAGCCCAGATGAAGGTGATTGAGCCTGAGAAATCCCTGGATGGCCGCCCCGGCACTGGCGAGCAGCAGCAGAGTCAGGGCGATCTGTCCCGCGATGAGCGCATTGTGGGTGCGCTTGCCGCGAACCGCGCCAGTCACTTTCTTCATGCTGGCTTGCATCACCTGCGAAACTTCAGGCCGGCTCAGTTGCATGGCTGGCGACAGTCCGAAAAATACTCCGGTAAGAATCGCCAGGGCGACGCTGAAGCAAAGCACCGGTAGATTGATCCGGATTGCCGCCTCATGCGGGAACGAGAACTCGGGCAGCCAGGTAACGATCAGGGACACCGTTCGGTAGGCTAGCAACACCCCGAGAGCGGCCCCGCTCAGCGCCAGCACCAGCGATTCTGTCAGCAACTGCCGCACAATACGCGACCGGCTGGCGCCCACCGCTGACCGCACCGCAAACTCGTGTTCCCGCGCCGTGCCGCGCGCCAGCAGCAGGATCGAAACGTTGCCGCAGCCAATCGCCAGCAGCAGTCCCACCGCACCTAGCAGCAGCGCCAGAGTACTCCCGATTTCCTTTACGAACTGTTCGTTCAGACCGCGTACTGCCACCTTGAAACCATCTGTGGGAAAATGCTTCGGGGTCTCTTTGGCAAACTGCTCGAACAGCGATTGGAACTCGGCGTTCGCTGTGGCATGGCTGACGCCTGGCTTGAGCTTGGTATCGACCTGAAACCTCCGGCTGGGATCAGCCGACAATTTCAACGGCAGATATACATCGCCATCGCCCCAGGTGAAGCGCGGCTGGGCCACGCCGACGATCGTGTAGTTCTTGTGGACCAGTTGGATGCTCTTGCCCACGACGTCCGCTTCGCCGTTGTAATGGCGTTGCCAGAACTTGTAACCCAGCACCGCCACCTGCTGCGGGTCCTGGCCTTCGGGAGCATCGCTGGGGATCAATCCTCGCCCCAGCAACGCCGGTACGCCAAAGTGATTGAAGCCATTTCCTGTGAAGTAGACTGCGTTCACATCCTCGGGAAGCTCACCGCCCGTCGTTGTCAGGTTCCACTGGTCTTCCGCCACTGCGCTCTCGACGGACTTTGCGTTTCGGTACTGCTGATACTGTGTGCCAGTCAGACCGATCCAGCGATCTTCTCCAGCCTTGTCTTTTGCGAAGAGATGCACCATGCGATTGGAGTCCGCGTAGGGATAGGGATCGAGCAGGACGGCATAGACGACGCTGAAGACCGCCGTCGTAGCACCAATGCCCAGCGCCAGCGAGAGGATGGCGGTTGCGGTGAACCCGGGGCTCTTCTTGAGCTGGCGTAGTCCGTAGCGGAGATCCTGAAGAAACGTCTGCATCGACACCCCTCCGACTTACCTGCTGCCTGCGTTTGGACGGCCACATCGCGAGTTCGGTAGGTGCTTGGGACAAAACGAGATACGGCGGGATGATAGGGCAGCAAGTAGGGGTTGCTGTTCAATTCTGGAAGTCGTGTTCAGAAGCGGACAGAGAGTCAAATCCTCGCCGGGATGATTTCCGCTTGGACTTGTCCAAGATCCGAGCGAACTTCTGACGGGAAGGGCGGTATGCCGAACTCCAGATAGAGGTGTAAGCTTCGGGATAAGACCTTCGCTCCGCTAACAGAACTTATTGGGAAGGGTGCCAGATAGGTAAGCTGAAATCACGCCCGTTCGTTGCGTGGCTTTTGGCCGCCATTTTCCTGATTGCGCTGGTTCTCCGCGTCGGAGTGGCCATCCATTTTCCCAGCATTGACTACCCTGATGAAGTCTTTGAGTCGCTGGAACCCGCGCATCACCTGGCCTACGGGTTTGGGGTGGTGACGTGGGAATGGAGGATGGGCGTTCGCTCCTGGGTGTTTCCAGCGTTCCTCGCCGGGGTAATGCGAGCCACAGACTGGATGGGACCAGGCTCGTTTGGATACTTGTGGGCGATCACCATTCTGCTGTCGACGCTTTCTTTGACAACCGTCTGGTTCGGCTTTGCGTGGAATCAACGCGCACGCGGCATAGAGGCAGCCGTCATTGCGGCTTGGGCTTGTGCCATCTGGGCCCCGCTGGTTTATTTCGCGCCAAGAGCATTCAACGAAGTCGTAGCTGGCAACGTTTTTCTGCCGGGGCTTTACCTGGGCGTGTGTGGAGAACGGCCGACAGAGAGGAAGCGGCTGTTCCTCGCGGGACTTTTCTGTGGGCTGGCAATGTCGCTGCGGATGCAACTGGCCCCTGCGGTTGGTTTCGCGTTGCTGTATTTTTGCCACTCAGACTGGAGAAGAAAGGGGCCCGCCGTGTTTGCCGGGTTTCTTTTGCCGGTTGTAGCTTTCGGTGCGGTAGATGCATTTACCTGGTCCTACCCCTTCCAGTCTTTCTTCCTTTATTTCTGGGTAAACGTCATCACAGGCCGAAGCCGAGCCTATGGTGTTCAACCCTGGTATTGGTACCTGTTGGAACTGGCCAAATATGCGGGTCCAATGTTGTTCCTGGCCTTGGCGGGAGTTCGGCGGAGCCGCTTCCTGGGTTGGATCGTCCTGATCATGGTGGCATCCCATTCGGTGATTGCTCACAAGGAAGTACGCTTCCTTTATCCAGTCATGCCCATCTTGATGACGTTGGCTGCTCTCGGCCTTGTAGAGATTGCATCTGTCCTCAATGCACGGGAGAACCTTCGTCTGACGTCAAAGGGGATTGTCATATTCGGCTTTGCCTTTTGTCTCCTGTGTTCCGCATTTTTCGCTTGGCGCTTTCCACGTTGGAATCAACATTCCGGCGGCCTGATTATTATGGATCGGCTGAGCCGCACTCCGTCCGTTTGCGGCGTCGGACTGTACGGAATTTCATGGGCGTGGACCGGAGGCTACACGCACCTCCACCAGAATGTTCCCATCATTCTTGTCCTCAAGGGAAACCCGCTCGAGGAGCAATGGCTCGGTTTCAATGTGCTTCTGGCAGATGGAACACTCAATGCCCCGGCGATGGGCTTCGAGTCAGAAGGCTGCTGGAATAGAGTTTGCCTCTATCGACGGGCTGGTGCTTGCATGGCGTCACCACGATACAACGAGGTGAACGAGATGCTTCGAGGCGGGTATGAATAGAGTCAGAGATGTTGGTCAGGAGGAGCGGTTCAGCCCAGAGAGCTGACAAATCGGGAGACAAAAGGTGCGGTTTGGCAATGGAGGTCTCGAACATGCGCCTGGACGAGTCTGCAAGCGTTCCGAAGTCAGACCCGCCCTATCGTAGAACAAAAACGCGGGGTGGACTACTCCACCCCGCATGAATAGTCAAATGCCGAAACCGAGACTACACCAGTCCCTGGTCCAGCATGGCGTTGGCGACCTTGAGGAAGCCGCCGATGTTGGCGCCGTTCACGAGATTGCCGGGGGTCCCGTAGGTCTCCGCAGTTTCAAAGCAAGTCTTGTGGATGGCGATCATGATCTTGTGCAGCCGATCGTCCACTTCCTCGCGGGTCCAGCTCAGCCGTGCGCTGTTCTGGGACATCTCGAGGCCGGAGGTGGCCACGCCGCCAGCGTTCGCAGCCTTGGCCGGCCCGTAGAGGACTTTCGCCTCGAGGAACAGCCTGGTGGCTTCGAGCGTGCTCGGCATGTTGGCGCCTTCGGCAACGACCTTGATCCCATTGTTGATGAGATTGGTCGCATCCTTGGCATTGATTTCGTTCTGCGTGGCGCTGGGGAACGCGCAATCCGCTTTGATGTTCCACAGCGGGTTGTAGCCGAGCTTCATGTCAGTAGGCATGAAGATCGCCTTTTTGTACTGGTCTGCGTACTCACGAATGCGGCCGCGCTTCACATTCTTCAGTTCCATGACCCAGGCCAGCTTCTCGCGATCGATGCCGTCGGGATCGTAGATCACGCCATCGGAGTCGGAAACTGTGACCGGCTTCGCGCCGAGGTCAAGCAGCTTCTCGATGGTGTACTGCGAAACGTTGCCACTGCCGGAGACCAGGCAGATCTTGCCGTCGAAGGTTTCCTTGCGGGTCTTGAGCATTTCTTTCGCGAAGTACACACAGCCGTAGCCGGTGGCTTCCGGACGGATCAGCGAACCGCCCCAGTTCAAGCCCTTGCCGGTGAGCACGCCGGTGAATTCGTTCCGGATGCGCTTGTACTGGCCGAACAGGAAACCGATCTCGCGTCCACCCACGCCGATATCGCCGGCGGGAACGTCGGTGTCGGGGCCAATGTGGCGGCAGAGTTCGGTCATAAAGCTCTGGCAGAAGCGCATGACTTCGTTGTCGCTCTTGCCTTTGGGATCGAAGTCCGATCCGCCTTTGCCGCCGCCCATGGGCAGCGTGGTCAGCGAGTTCTTGAAAACCTGCTCGAAGGCCAGGAACTTCAGGATGCCAAGGTTGACAGAGGGATGGAAGCGCAGGCCGCCCTTGTAGGGGCCGATGGCGCTGTTCATCTCGATGCGGAAGCCGCGATTGATCTGAACGGTCCCCTGGTCGTCAAACCACGGAACACGGAACATGAGGACGCGCTCGGGTTCCACGACCCGCTCAAGGATTTTGGCCGAGATGAATTCCGGATGTCTCTCCAGCACGAGGCGCAGAGAGTCGAACACTTCCTGTACGGCCTGGTGAAATTCTGGCTCGGCGGGGTTCTTGGCCTTCACCAGGGTCATGACATCGTTGATGTAGTTGCCCGGAGTCTTAATGGCGGGCGCATTGGTGGTTGTTACTGGCATGTGAGGTCCTCCTCGAACCTTATAAATATGTTTTCGGTATGTACTGCGGCGAGATTGTCCGCGGATGGGAAGGAGGCGAACATATTGGGTTGGTTACCGTTACTATTTGAGTCCTGCGCGGGCATTCTGGCTGTGATTGCTATCACCCAAACAGGTGACGAAACCGAGCTTATGGTAACCCGTTTGGCGGGCGGTAAGAAACAGGAAATACCAGGGATGAACCCAGAAAACCATCATATCCGCGAGCGTCCGCTTAAACCCGTAACTAACGCGTTGCACGCGGCCTGAAGATACCATACAGACATATGTCGGCTCGCCACTCCTACATGGTCTCCCCTGCCGAGCTGGAACGATTGCTTGACGAGGTGAAGCGCTCGTCTGCTGACGAGGCGCATGGGATACTTGGGCCCGATTCCGTCAGTTGGAAAGTCAATCGCGAGTCGGCTTTGTTTCTGGCGGCGGGCCGTGCGGCGCTGCTGCAGTTGGCCCATCCCTGGGTCGCGGCGGCGATCGCGGAACATTCCCGAACGCTGCACGATCCCATTGGCCGATTTCACCAAACCTTCCGGGTCATGTTCACCATGTCCTTCGGCACAGTGGAACAAGCCATCGCGGCCGCGCGACATTTGCACCGGCGGCACAGCAGCATTTGCGGCAAGATAACGGAGACGGTTGGACCGTTTGCTGAGGGCTCTGCGTACGAGGCCAACGAAATGGGCGCGTTGCGCTGGGTGTACGCAACCTTGGTGGACAGCGCTCTGCTGGCCTACGAACTTGTGCTGCCGCCCCTGACACAGGCGGAACGGGAGCAGTACTTCGCGGAGAGCCAATCCAGTGCTGCTTTGTTCGGGATTCCGCGAGAAGAGTTGCCGCCGACCTGGCGTGACTTCGTCAGCTATGTCGAGTCCATGTTGCAGTCGAACACGTTGACCGTGAGCCGTGCGGCGCGCGAGATGGCGCACGAGCTTCAGAGAGGTGCGGGATTATGGCTACGGCCGCCCTTCTGGTACCGGGCACTGACGACGGAGTTGCTGCCGGCTCGCCTGCGCCAGGAGTTCCAACTCCCTTACGGAGAGCGGGAGCAGCGCTCCGCCGCGCGAGCGGTGAGGCGGCTTACGGGAATCTATCGTCGTCTTCCTGCGAGCGTGCGTTTCGTCGGGCCGTATCTTGAGACGCAGACTAGACTGCACGGGAGATCCTGTCCAAGCCTGGGGGTCCGGCTGAGCAACCGCATATGGATCGGTCAGCCGACCCTTTTCCCGGCGGGTGAGGATCGCCAAGGATGATTCGGCGACATCCCGCCTGCTGTTTCGGTGTAGCATGTAGGCCGACCGAATGTGCCAGGCCGTGGGGGCCACCAGAGCGACACCGTGAATATTCTCCTTCTGTCCATGCCCGACTCCTTCGAGCACATGCCCACGGTTGCGGTGCGCATGCCCAACGGAGCGCTGACGTCTCTGGCAGGGAATGTTGATCCCCACCACAAAGTAGCCGTGGCCGACCTGATCCTGGTGCAGCAAAACGTGCGCGAAACCATTGAGCGGCTGGCGGGTGAGTTCAAACCGGACGTGGTCGGCCTATCGGTAATGACCTTCCAGCGCAAGACTTCGCTGCGGATCGTGGAACTGCTGCGATCCTTATGTTCCGAAGTGCGGTTCGCGGTTGGTGGCTACGATCCCAGCCTTGCGCCCGAAGCCTACATGGCAGACGGTAACGGAATTGACTACATTGTGCGCGGTGAAGGCGAAGTCACGTTTCGCGAATTGCTGCGCGCGATCGAGCGGGACGATGGCCTCGACGACATTCAGGGCCTATCGTATCGCGCCGGCGATGGCTGGCGCCAAAACCCAGCCCGTCCGGTGCACAGCCTCGAGGGCGACGAGATCCGGCTCCCAAAGCGCAGCTCGCGCGTGCTGAATGATTACACGATGATGGGCCGGCCGGTTGATGTGGTGGAGACCTCACGCGGCTGCACGTTCGATTGCGGCTTCTGTTCGATCATCGAGATGCGCGGCCGTAATTTCCACACCTATTCGTTCGACCGCGTGTTGGCCGACATCCGCGACGCACGCGACCACGGTGCGCGCGCCATTTTCATCGTGGACGACAACATCACGCTTAACATTCGCCGCTTCGAAGCGTTGTGCCAAGCCATCATCGATGCCGGCTTGAACGACATAACTTACACCGTGCAGGCGATGACCTCGCCCATTGCCATGCACGGCGAGACACTCGCGCCGCTGATGCGCCGGGCCGGATTTCGCTATGTCTTTCTTGGGATCGAGAACATTCTGGAAGACGATCTCGCGTTCCTGAAAGCGGCGGCCAAGAACGAGTTTCGCGAAGATGGCCGTCGCACTGGCAACGCCACGCTGCGCGCCATCGATTTCCTGCACAGAAACAAAATGTACGTAGTCGGTGGTCTGATCGTCGGCAACCCCGATGACACCCGCGAATCCATCAAAACTAATCTCGAATTTGCCAGCAAGTACGTGGATTGGCCCTACATTCAGCATCCCACGCCGTATCCCGGCACGCCGATGACGAAGGACTTTAAGGCTCGCAACTTGATCGTCATCGAGAACATGGAGGAATACGACGGCACGACCGCCGTGGTCGCGACGGAACATTTGCCTCCAGAGGAGATTGAGTATGAGCGGTGGCGTGCGGAGCGCTGGATGAAGACGCGGCACATACCCGCAGTGATTGCCCACGACCCGATGTTCGTGTTCCGCAACTGGTGGAAGATGCTGTCGCACACCTTCCGTGGCAGCTCGATCAAGTCCATTCTTGGATTAGAGAGCGATCGAAAAGTTTTCGAGCGCTACAAGAGCCTCCGCGGCGCGGAGCGAGTGTATTTATAGTCGGCAGCCGTCGTTAGCCATCGAAGTTTCCTTCTGTCCCCTCCCTATCAAATCGCTGTATAAATAAGCTAGCGGGTTGCGCTTCCATGCTTCCGGGTTCCCACACACACGACAAGAAGGCCGGGCTCGCCTACTGGGCGCAGCGGGTGCTGGAGGAGTGCGACAAAGCCAGCCAGGATTTTGCGGCCGATCCGGTGCACGACCTGCGTGTGGCCATTCGACGTTGCCGTTCGATGGCCGATGGCTTCCTCTCCGTCGATCCCGATCCGGAATGGAAGCAGATGAAGAAACTAGGCAAGCCGCTTTTCAGCAGCCTGGGCGAGTTGCGAGACACCCAAGTGATGTTGGAATGGGTGGTTCGTCTTTCTGAAGATCACGACCACGTTCGCCACGTACTCTTGCATTCGCTGTCGCACAAAGAAAACGCTGAAAAGGTCGCCGCTCTGGAAGCGCTTCGTGCGTTTGATCGCAAACACTGGTCAGCCTTGAATGCAAAGCTGGCTACAAGGACCGGGAAGGTGCCGTTGGAAGGGCTGGTCTTTCAACACCTCGCGCTGGAGCGCTGGATGGAAGCGCACGAACTGCATCGGCAGGCCCTCAGAAACCGCACCCAAGTCGGCTACCACCAGTTGCGCATCGGCATCAAGCGATTCCGTTACACCGCGGAGAACTTTCTTCCGCAACGGCACGAGAAGTGGGCTCCCGACCTGCGGGACCTGCAGGACGCCCTGGGAGAGGTACACGACCTCGACGTTCTGCGCTCCCTGCTCCGAGCGCATGCCGATATCAGGCCTGAAGATCGCGAACGGTGGCAGAACAGAATTGCGGCAGAACGTCAGAAGAGATTGGACCTCTATCGTAACAAGATGCTGGGGAAGGACTCGCTGTGGTACGCGTGGCGCGCCGAGTTGCCAAGCGGACCGTCCCTTGAGAAAGCTGCCTTGGAAAAGGTGCGGACATGGGCGTCGTTTCTGGACCCGGCCGTTGAACATTCGGCGCACATCACCCGAATCGCTCTGCAGCTCTACGATGCCTTGTCGCGAGGCAACGTTCTCTCTCGCAACCCCGGATACCGTCGCATTCTGGAAGCCGCGGGGATCGTGCACGATGTGGGACGCGGAAAAGGCGCCGAGGGTCATCTCAAACGCGGCTATCGCATGATCGCCAAACTAGAGCCGCCTCTCGGCTGGACTGACGAAGAACTGCACTGCGTTGCTGCCGTCGCACGCTATCATCGCGGTGCGTTACCCAATATCAGGGACTCCCACTTTGTGGGACTAGGCATGAAACGCCGTGCGGAACTATTGCCCATCATGGGTATTCTTAGACTGGCTGATGCCTTCGATTTTTTGCACGATCGAAAAGTCGGGAGGATCTCCGTGGAACAGAGTGACGGAAGGCTGAACGTCTATGCGCAGGGACTGGAGGAAATTGGTCCTGCGGCGGAACGCCTGGCCCGCGCCCGGTATTTGTTGGAAGCGTCCACCGGATTGACGATCAAGATTCGTCCGCTGCTTGCGAAGCCGGCGACCTCATCCCGCACGGCACGAAACGCGAGACAAATAGCCGCCGGCTCTTGAGCAAGAAATGGTTGAGCGTCATGCAGCGGGTGGCTGCTTGCTCTTCTTGTAGGGGTCTCCGACGAACACAAACGAATATTTCTTGAGAGCCTGCACATCGCCTGCTGCGGCGTAGGCTTCAACTTCCTGCATCAGGGCCGAAGCTTGTTCCGGAGGCATATCTTTGGTGGCTTGCCAGAATTTATTCGGGAAAAACCAAATACGATCACGATGGTTGACTTCCGCAGGATGGTCTGCTACGGATTCCATATTTTACAGCTCCTCCCACAACGTGGGACATGAAGATTTCGGAGAGTTAAAGGCTTGAAGTTCAATGACTAACACTAGATTATTATCAACCTCCGCGCGGCGGTTTGTAAACCACCACTAGCGTGCCAACGCGACGGATTCCCAAAAACCGCTTACTCGAAGTTTCCAAATTACGTAAGTACAACAAAGTACAGGGAAGGCAAAGTCACAGGACTGCTCCGTCCGGTGATCTTGGATGTCATGTTCAGGCGTCGGCAACGGGTGCCTGTGGAAAACTAGACTTGGGCTCAGGGGCTTTATCACAACTAGAACGCTGCTGCGCCCCAGTTTCTGCTGGCATCCCACAATGTGGGATGCCAGGTTGGTAGAGTCGTGGAAGCATACGCCTCGCGGGGTCTGAAAGGCTAGTAATCCAGCTCTGCCGGGCGCCCTGTCAGCCGCTCGATGCGCTTCGCGATAGGGGGATGAGTGGAGAACAGGTTGGCAAAACTGGCGCCGCTCAGGAGAGGGGCCACGATGAACAAATGCGCGGTCGAAGGTGAAGCTTGCATGGGAATGCGTTTCGAATATGCATCCAGCTTCTTGAGCGCATTGGCCAAAGCGTAGGGGTTGCCGGTGAGCTGCGCTCCGGTGGCATCCGCCTGGTATTCACGCGAGCGCGAAACAGCGAGTTGGATCAGCGTGGCGGCAATGGGCGCCAGAATCAGCATCAGCAGCCCGGTGAAGCCGCCACCGCGATCGCGATCATCACGTCCACCCATGCCTCCAAACAGAGAGGCCCAATAACCCATGCGCGCCAGCATGGTGATGGCGCCCGCCAACGTGGCAGCGACCGAACTGATGAGAATATCGCGGTTCTTTACGTGTCCGAGCTCGTGCGCCAGTACGCCTTCGAGTTCCTCGTCACTGAGCAGGTTCAAAATGCCTTCGGTCACGGCAACCGAGGCGTGCTGGGGATTGCGTCCCGTGGCAAAGGCGTTGGGCGAGTCGGTCGGGATCACGTAGATCTTGGGCAGCGGAATGCCCATCTTCTGCGTTAGCCTTTCGACCACCTCATAAGCGCGCGGCAGTTGCTCGCGGGTTACGGGTTGCGCGCGGTACATGGCCAGCGCGATTTTGTCGCTGAAGAAGTACGAGGCGAAATTCATGACGACGGCGAGGCCGAGGGCAAGCTCCATGCCCCTTTGCCCGCCGAAGGTTTGTCCCATGAAAAGCAGGAACAGCGTCAGTGCTGTCAGTAGCAACGCTGTCTTGAATGTGTTTCCCATACGTACTAAGTAGATGATATCTGAGGCCGCTAGTTGCGGGGAGCCGGGAAGTCATTGTAGGAGTGGAAGTTGAGTAGGGAAAAGAAGGCCCAACTCGTTCCGCGAAGCTCCCCGCGGCCCTCCTGCAATTGCTGGTCGCTTCTGGGATGAGTCCCGTAAGTGTTCAATCTCGAGTGCTTGCTCTCAGTCACGATGTACTATTTCTTCATGTCTGAGCTTCCGATCCTTGACCCGCACCGGCGACATAACGAAGATCTGGTCCTGGTAGGCTTCCGAGTGGATGCCACTCACGACGGTCCACAGTTTTACACTTTGCTGGCGGTCGGTGGCGAGAACGAGCGTCCGCTAACGGCCAATGGGCGGATACTGTTCTTCACCCGCCCGCAACTAGCGGCAACGGCACTGGCACTCGATGCCAACCTGGGCGGTCTTGGTCCGGCTCCCGAAGAACTGGCGACCTTCTGCGATGTGGCTGAAGCGCTATATCGCGTAAATTCGCAGAACACCGATCCTGACGGAGTCGTCTTGGACTGCTTGCTGGTTCTCGACGACCTGGTGCGCGCAACCAAGCTGCACATGCCTGACCGCTATCAGGGAATCCTGACCGAGTTGGCGGCCCGCCTCACCGAAGGCGCGCAGTTGCGGAACATCTTCACTAATAGCGCGCTGCGAGAGCACGTGGAGGACGCACTACTGTGGTGTGTCGGGGCGGTGACGGTCAAGTCCCGGTTTTTGACAGAGTGACTACGACTTAGACAGTTTTGGACAGCCTCGCAGAAAGACCACGGGACTGTCCGACGCTATTCCACGAAGGCGAACGATTGGCGAAAGCCCGAGAAACCTTTTACAATCTTTTCTATGGCTGTGGGGGAGATTCCGGTCGCCCTTGCGTGGGCGCATCCGATCGTGGCGGAGTGGTTCGTGTCGCGCTTCGGCACACCGACCGAGCCGCAGGAGCAAGGCTGGCCGGAGATTCTGGCAGGCCGCACGACGCTTATCTCCGCTCCCACCGGCTCAGGCAAGACGCTCGCCGCATTTCTCATCTGCATTGACCGGCTGGTGCGCAAGGCCCTGCAAGGCGAATTGCACGATCGCACGGAAGTTCTGTACGTCTCGCCACTGAAGGCGCTCGGCAACGACATCCAGAAGAACCTCGAGGTGCCGCTGGGCGAGATTCTCGCGCTCGCGGCCGAACGCGGCCTGCTGATGCCAGAGATTCGCACTGCCGTGCGGACCGGCGACACGCTGGTGAAAGAGCGTCGCCAAATGCTGAAGCGCCCGCCGCACATCCTGGTTACCACACCCGAGTCGTTGTACATCCTGCTAACGGCGAACAGCAGCCGAGCAATTTTGCGGGATGTCGAAACGGTAATCGTGGACGAAATCCACGCGGTTGCCGATGACAAGCGCGGTGCCCACTTGACGCTTTCGCTCGAGCGACTCGATTTGCTCGCGAATCAACCGACGCGCATCGGCCTCTCCGCGACGCAGAAACCAATCGAGGAGATCGCCCACTTTCTCACCGGTGCAGGCCGGCCTGCCCCGGCGGTGGTGAACGTCGGCCATCGGCGGAAGCTTGATCTCGCGGTTGAAGTTCCCCCGTCAGAACTGGGGCCGATCGCCAGCAACGAGATGTGGGGCGAGATTTACGACCGCATTGCGGAGCTGGCGTTGCAGCATCGTTCCACGCTGGTCTTCGTGAACACGCGGCGGCTGGCGGAGCGAGTTGCGCTGCACTTGGGTGAACGCATTGGCGAAGACCTGGTTGCGGCGCACCATGGCAGCCTGGCGCGCAAGTTGAGGCTGACGGCCGAGCGCAAGCTTAAGAACGGTGAGATTCGCTTGCTTGTGGCGACGGCTTCGCTGGAGCTTGGGATCGACATTGGCACCGTCGATCTCGTCTGCCAGATCAATTCACCGCGCTCGATCGCCGTCACGCTGCAGCGTGTGGGCCGCTCGGGGCACTGGCGCGGCGCTATACCCAAGGGACGGCTATTCGCCACGACCCGCGACGATTTGGTGGAATGTGCCGCCACCGTGCGCGCTATCAAACATGGTGATCTTGATCGCATTCAGGTTCCGGTCGCGCCGCTCGACATCCTGGCGCAGCAGATTGTAGCCATGTGCAGTTGCGAGGACTGGGACGAAGACGCGCTCTTCGATTGCGTGCTCCGCGCGTATCCCTATCGCGAGCTGCGCCGTGAAGAATATGACCGTATCCTCGAAATGCTGTCGCAGGGAATCGCAGCCCGCCGCGGCCGCTATGGCGCTTATCTCTATCGCGACATGGTGAACCGGCGCCTGCGCGGCAGGCGTGGAGCGCGCCTGGCAGCCATCACCAGCGGTGGGGCCATTCCCGAGACCGCGCTGTTCACCGTGGTGGTGCAGCCGGAGGAAATCGTCGTCGGCACGCTCGATGAAGACTTTGCGGTTGAAAGCAATGCTGGCGACATCATGCTACTGGGTAATACCTCGTGGCGTATTCGCCGCGTCGAGTCTAACTCGGGGCGCGTGCTGGTTGAAGATGCACACGGCGCTCCGCCTACGATTCCTTTCTGGCGCGGCGAAGCTCCCGCCCGCACCGACGAACTGTCTCATCACGTCGCCGAGTTGCGAGAGCGCGTGAGTGCACTTCTGCCGAACACGGCCCCGCTACCGGTGCCGGGAAATCCAGAACTCACCGCCAACGAAGAGGGGCAACCAAGAGCCCGTCAACGCGGAATCGACTCCAGCCCGGAGGTGCGTAATGCAGTCGCGTGGTTGAAGGACGAGTGCGGGCTGGACGACGCGGGCGCCGAACAACTGGTCGAGTACATCATCACCGGCCGCGCGGTGCTGGGCGAGGTACCGACGCAGCAGACGATCATTGCCGAGCGCTTCTTCGATGAAGGCGGCGGGATGCAGCTAATCATCCACGCGCCGTTCGGCGGCCGCGTCAACAAAGCCTGGGGATTGGCGCTACGCAAGCGTTTTTGCCGCTCCTTCAATTTTGAATTGCAGGCCGCCGCGACAGACAATGGTCTGAACATCGCTCTGGCCGAGCAACACAGCTTTCCCCTCAGCGACGTCTTCCACTATCTACAAACCGAGACGGTGCAGGAGATCCTGGAGCAGGCAGCGCTGGCCTCGCCCATTTTCGGGACGCGCTGGCGCTGGGATGCGAACCGATCGCTGGCGCTGTTGCGCTTCCAGGGTGGCAAGAAGGTCCCACCGCAAATTCAGCGCATTCGCAGCGACGATCTCCTCGCCTCGGTCTTTCCTGATGTCGCCGCGTGCCAGGAGAACATCGCCGGTGACATCCAGATTCCCGATCATCCGCTCGTCCACGAGGTCATGAAAGACGTGCTGACCGAGGCCATGGACATCGAAGGTTTGCGGCGGGTGCTGCAGGGAATTCGCGATGGGAAGATTCGCTGCCTGGCTGTCGATACGCCAGTCCCGTCTCAGTTCTCACATGAGATTTTAAACGCCAATCCGTATGCGTACCTCGACGATGCTCCGCTGGAAGAGCGCCGTGCGCGCGCCGTGCAGATGCGCCGCGTCTTGCCGGAAGCTGTGTTGCAGGAAGTGGGCAGGCTCGATCAGGCGGCCATTGCCCGGGTACGGGAGGAAGCGCGACCCGATGTTCGTGACAGCGACGAATTGCACGACACGCTGCAAACCCTCGTCGCTCTTCACGAAGAGATAGGCGATCCCGAATGGCAGGTAGCCATTGACAGCTGGACGCCGTTCCTAACCCATTTGATCGAGGACTGGCGCGTGCTGCGCGCACAGGTGAATGAGCGGCGCTATGTAGTGGCGTCGGAGCGAGCGAAAGATTTTGCTCTTATCTTTCCTGAAGCAAAGTTTGAGGTCGCGCCTCCGGAACTGCCAGCAATCGCGGCCTCCCGCGACGACGCTCTGCTTGCCATGGCGACTGGCTGGATGATGCACGCTGGACCGGTTACATCGCAGGCATTGGCATACTGGCTCGGGCTTCCGGCTGCTGATGTGGAGAAAGCTCTGCTGCGCCTTGAAGCCGCCGGCTCCGTTCTGCGGGGGAACTTCACCGGTGCGGCGACGGGCAGCGAGCCGCATAACGCCGAGTGGTGCGATCGCCGGCTGTTAGCGCGCATTCATCACCTTACCGTCGCCACGCTGCGCAAGCAGGTTGAGCCGGTGACAGCGGCGCAATTCATGCGTTGGCTGTTACGCTGGCAGCATGTTGCTCCGCAGTCGCAACTAAGCGGAGAGCGAGGATTGCTGGAGGCTGTGCGTCAGTTGCAGGGCTTCGAAATTCCGGCGAACGCGTGGGAAAAGCAAGTTCTCTCTTCGCGCATGAACAAGTACGATCCGGCAGAGCTCGATCAACTTTGCCTGACTGGCGCCGTTGGCTGGGGAAGACTGTCACCGCATCCGGCAACACTGGAAGATTCGGGCGAGGGCCGGCGTCGTGTGGTCCCCACCAGTGTTGCGCCGATCACGTTCTTCGTCCGCGAAGATTCCGATTGGATGCAGCCGCGTCTGGCTGAAGAGGAGCAGAGTTACGAACGCGTTCTAAGTGAAGGCGCGCGAACTGTGCTTGAATTCCTGCGGCGGCGCGGCGCGTCATTCTTCGCCGACATTGTGCGTGGCACAGGCAAACTGAAAGCCGAGATCGAAACTGCGCTTTGGGAACTGGTTGCTGCTGGGATAGTTACGGCCGACGGTTTCGACAATCTGCGCTCCCTCATCAACCCAAGGCGGCGGAATGCTGTAGGAGTTCCCAAGATCGCTCGCCCACGCCATACGGCAGGCCGCTGGTCCCTGCTGTATCCGGCGGAAGGTAATGACCGCAACAGGATGGTGGAAGCGACATGCTGGATGTTGTTACGCCGATACGGCGTGGTCTTCCGTGAGGTGCTGGCGCGCGAATCGAACCTGCCGAAGTGGCGGGAAGTGCTCATCGCATTCCGACGTCTGGAAGATCGCGGCGAAGTCCGCGGCGGCAGGTTTGTCAATGGCTTCCTGGGTGAACAGTTCGCTTTACCGGAAGCGGTCGAATCGCTGCGCGCCATGCGCAACCTGCCGGTGAGCGGCGAAACCGTGACCATTTCCGCCGCCGATCCCCTGAACCTGGTGGGCTTCATCGTTCCAGGGGATCGCGTACCGGCCATTTCGGGCAAATACGTCAGCTTCCGCGACGGAGTTGCGTTGGAGTCGCGGGAGCCGAATCTCGCCCAGGCAAGCTTGGGTGGCGCTCCTGGGACCCAACAAATAAACGCAATTCGGTAAAAAAGCGTTACAGGATTTTTTGTAAAGATTTGTTAACTCCCAAAGTGGAACCTACTATGCTTGGCCGAAGGGGTTTGGGCGAGACCCAAACGAAGTCGCGCGAGGCGGCCGCGCAATGATGCCGGAGCCGTTGGTCGAAGGAATCGACTATTACATCGAGAACGGATTCCTGGTCTTCACCGCTCATTACCTGCGCAACCGGGGCTACTGCTGCGAATCAGGATGCCGCCACTGCCCGTACGGTTTCGCAGATAAGAAAGGCGAAGAAGTGGGCCGCACCTCTGATTCCAGCCCAAAGGGGAAAGCGGGCCGATAGCCCGCCGGTTCCCAATTCCCGACGACAGCCTACCCCATGGTGTGTACGTGCTCCGGCTTGATCTTGTAAAGCACGCGCTGTTCGCCGGGTTGTGCGAACGGATACTTGTCCTTCCCCAGATACTTCTTCGCCATCCTATCGATGTGCTGGGTCGCGCCCTCCTGGGTGATCTCGTGCACGCGCCCACGAATCCCAAGATAACGATAAGGGTTATCCGGATCAATAATAGCGACGGCCACGCGTGGGTCACTCCGAACGTGTTTATCTTTCGCGCGGCCGACAGCCGAGTTTACCCAGATGTCACCGTTCTGGAGGTCCACCCAGACGGGCGTGGTGTGGGGGCTGCCGTCGGGCAGCAGCGTAGTAAAGCTGCCGAAGGCGGGTTTCTGGAAGAGGTCAAGATAGTTTTCAGGAATCGAAGCAGACATGCGTATCTCCTAGCTCATTTCCAAATGATGCGTGGACGGAAAGCCAACGATTGGATTCCCGAAGTATTGTACGAGGTGCACGGATTTACGGCGCGTCCTTGACGAATTCGGGCTGCTGGCCTTCGCCCCACGGGTTGTAAGTCTGCACGAAGATCATGCGGTCCCGGATCGTCGGATGGTCCCAGGCCCAAAACTCGGCCAACTTGCCGACATACGGATAATCGAGCGAACGCTCGCCCAGAATCTGAAACGCCTGTGCCGCCGCAAGCGAAGCATCGGGCACCAATCCGTGGACGACCTCCAACCCATATTGGTCAGCTTGATGTTCATAGTAGCGCGATACGGCATTGAAAGCTGGTGTGGCCAGAAACGTGAGCACTGAGATGATAAGGACCAACAGCGGAAGAGAAGCCCAATCGTTCAGGTCCCTTATGCCCCATCGCTGCCCGTAACGAGTCACCATCCAGTTCGCCAGCCTATAGCCGAGGTAGTACAAGACCAGGAGCTGCAGCAGCAGTAGCGTCAATCCCTTGGCAATGTGGTGAAGCACGTAGTGCCCCATCTCATGTCCGAAGACAAACAATGTCTGGGGCGTGGTCATGTGTTCCATTGTGGTGTCCCAGACCACAACCCGCTTGGTCGCGCCGAAGCCAGTGACGTACGCGTTCAACTCTGTAGTCTTCTCGCTGGCCTTCATCTCGAACATGCGCTGCGGCGGGATCTGCATTTCCGCACGCCCCACGACACGCTCGATCTGCGCAACCAGGTCGGCATGATGATCGGTGAGCGGCTCGAATTTATTAAACAGCGGCTCGATCCAAACGGGGGCAATAAAAATAAAGAAAATCACGCTGGGGATTGTTGCCAGCCAGAAGTAGAACCACCAACGGCGTGGACTGAGACGTATCGCGGCATAGAGTCCCCATCCCGCAACGCTCGCAATTAGGAATCCGAGCAGCAGGCCTTTGCACCAGTCCCAGAACCACGAGCCCCAGTGCTGCACTGAGAGTCCATACTGCAGGCTGATGTGATGCTCATAACTATCGAAGGGAAGCTGCGCTGACTGCAACACGAGGACGAAAAGCGACATCACGATAACGGCTTGCAGGATACGAAAGCGCGAGGCCCGCTCTGCCCAGTCCCGCAGTCTCACGCCGAAGCGCGTCCGCAACATCAGATACAGGATTAGAAAAGCCCATGCCGTGGTAACGAGGTAAAGCGTACCGGTCAGCAGGTAGAGGGCGTACGCTTTCTGCAGCTTGTCGGGAGGCAGACTGTATTGCAGGAGGTGATGCGAGTTGGCTGTGTCAGCTGCGGTTGGCGAATCTTGTTGGGCGATAGCGGCCGCGGGCAGGACCGAGACGCAAAGGAGCACCATCAAAGTAAGGTGGAAGAATGTCCGGAAATTGCTACGCATGAAGGTCCTGTGGGGGCCGGAAAGAGGCAAAGTTTAGCATCGCCCGCGCGACGGATGGAAGCGGTTTTCGGACGCCGCCGGCTTTGTCGGCAACGACGCGGCGGTTCATCCCTCATGTTTTCAGGTAGTTGAAGATCTATGCCAAAACTTCATCAACTCCAAGAAATTCAGTAGGTTAACGCTGGTTTTCCCTTGACATTTCCACAGGCGGGCGTACCATAAAGCTATCACCTCCGATCCGCTTCAGGATCGAATGGGCTCGAGGCCAAGGAAATGTCACCGCTCCTTGGCAGCGGGCCCATTTTAATTGGCAGGCCTATAAGGCGCTGTGTCGGAGACACGTACAATGGCACGACCTGATTTTCCTCATTCATGAATGCCAGACTTCTGTTTGCCTTGGGGCTCTTCTTCTGCCTGACACCGTGGGCCTCGCCGCCCCTGGCGCTGCTCGCCGGTCTCATCTTCGGCGCCATCTCCACCCACCCGTACAAGTCGGAATCAAGAACGCTTTCCAAGGTATTGCTCCAGTCGGCCGTCGTGGGGCTGGGCTTTGGGATGAATCTGCAAGAGGTGGTACGCGCTGGGAGAAGCGGGTTTCTCTATACCGCACTGGGTATTGCTTTCGCGATGGTTGTGGGAACGTTGCTGGGAAGAGTTCTGTCCGTCCATCCTCGGCCCGCGTTCCTTATCTCGACAGGCACGGCGATTTGCGGCGGAAGTGCGATTGCTGCGGTGGGTCCCATCGTCGGTGCAAGTGAAGACGAGATGTCGGTTTCGCTGGGAACGGTTTTCCTGCTCAACTCCATCGCGCTGCTGACCTTCCCAGCCATTGGCCTGATGCTGAAGCTTTCGCAAAGTCAATTTGGACTGTGGGCGGCGCTGGCAATCCACGATACCAGCTCGGTCGTTGGAGCTTCAGCGAAATATGGGCCGGTGGCGCTGGCTGTGGGAACGACCGTGAAGCTGGCGCGCGCGCTGTGGATTGTGCCCGTGTCACTCGGAACGGCGGCGGTCAAGGGCAGCAAGACCCGTATTCAGTGGCCGTGGTTCATTCTGTTCTTCTGCCTGGCGGCGGTGGCGAATACCTATCTGTCTCCCGGCGCAGCCGCATATCACTTTCTTTTCAACGCCGGCAAACTGATGTTGGTCATTACCCTGTTTTTGATCGGGGCAAGTCTTTCCCCGGCGGCATTGCGTAAGGTCGGTCCGCGTCCGCTACTGCAAGGCGTGCTGCTGTGGATTGTGGTTGCGGTGGCAAGCCTGCTGGCAATTCGCGCCGGATGGATCAGCATCTAGGGTCTATCTACCGACTTCCAATAGCTGCGACAGCTCTTCCCATTCCACCATCAGCGGTTTGAGTTCGTCACGCCGTTTGGCCAGCAGATCGGTCCAGCGCGCCGTTTCCTCCACGCTGACAAACGACTGCAATTCGCGTTCGCACTCCGCAATGCCGTCCTCCAGCCGTGCGATGTCTTCTTCGATCTGCTGATGGCGTTCCTGCATCTGTTTCAGCTTGATGGGATTGATGCGCTTCTTCGATTGCGCCTTCTGTTCCGCATAACCAGGGACATCCGACAATGTGGGAGCCCAGTTCCCGCTGCCGTTTCCGTCTACGGATCCCGGAACGTCCACGGAGGAAGTCTCCCGCTGCTTACGCCACAGGTAGTCCTCGTAATTTCCGGGGAAGACCTCGACCCGCCCGCCGCCGATCTCGAAGACGCGCGTCGCCAGCTTGTCGATGAAATAGCGATCGTGGGAGACGAAGACGACCGTGCCGTTGTATTTCTCCAGCGACTCGAGCAGCACGTCTTTGGCGCGCATGTCGAGGTGGTTGGTCGGCTCGTCGAGCAGCAGGAAGTTCGAAGGATGCAGCAGCATTCGCGCCAGCGCGTAGCGATTGCGCTCGCCGCCAGAGAGCACGCCGATCGGCTTGAAGACATCGTCTTCGGAGAACAGGAAGCAGCCCAGCAGGCCGCGCAACTCGCTCGTGGTCTTCTGCACCGCAACGTCGGAGAGGTCGTCGAGCATCCGCCGCGCAGGGTCGAGTTCCTTGTACTGGTCCTGCGCGAAATAATCAGGCTCGACGTTGTGGCCATGCTGTAGCGTGCCCGCGTAAGCGGCTCGATGCCGGTCAGCAGCTTAATGAGCGTCGATTTACCGGCGCCGTTCACGCCGACCAGAGCGATGCGGTCTCCGCGCTGAATGGTGAAGCTCACGTCGCGAAACACTTCTTTCGCGCCGTAGCTCTTCGCCAGCCCGGAGCACTCCACGACCAAGCGTCCGCTGGGCTTCGGCTGCGGAAACGTAAAGTGGATGGTCTTTTCTTCGGGCGGAATCTCGATGCGCTCGATCTTTTCCAGCTCTTTGACCCGGCTCTGCACCTGCTTCGCCTTCGTGGCCTGGTAGCGAAAGCGGTTGATGAAGGCCTCGAGCTGCTCGATGCGTTCGCGCTGGTTCTTGTACGCCGCGACCAGCGAATCCCGGCGCTCCTGCTTCTGCTGCAAGTACTTCTCGTAGTTCCCGCTGTAGAACTGCACGCGCTTGTTCCAGATTTCGGCGATGCGATCGACGGTCACATCCAGAAAATAGCGGTCGTGCGAGATGAGCACATAGGCGTACGGATAGCCAAGCAGATACTGCTCCAGCCAATTGCGGGTTTCGAGATCGAGATGGTTCGTTGGCTCGTCGAGCAGCAGCAGGTCCGGCTTCGCCAGCAGCAGCTTGGCCAGCGCAATGCGCATCTGCCAGCCGCCGGAGAACTCTTCCGTGTAGCGAGTCCAGTCTTCCTTGACGAAGCCCAGGCCATCGAGGACGGTGCCTACCTGCGAATCGAGGGCGTAGCCGTCCTTCACGCGAAATTCGCCCGAGATGCGCTGGTAGCGGTCCGCCACCTGCGCGTATTCGCTGGAGGTGTGGTCGAGTTCGCCCATCTTGTGAGCGAGGTCTTCCATCTCCTGCTCCAGCGCGCGCAGGTTGCTGAATACCGACATGCATTCGTCGAAGACGGTGCGACCGGAGAGCTGCAGGCCATCCTGCGGCAGGTAGCCATAGGTCGTGTTCTTCGCCGGAGTGATGCTGCCGTAGTCGAGCGACTCCATGCCGCCCAGAATCTTCAGCAGCGTCGACTTTCCCGTGCCGTTGGCGCCGACCAGGCCAACGCGTTCGCGCGGCGTGATCAGCCAATCCAGGTTGTCGAAGAGGAGTTTGGGGCCGAAGCGCTTGCCGGCAGAGGAGAGCTGAATCATGTTGAAGCTTCAGTTGCTCTTCTTCTGCCCTCGCAGGATGCGGTCGTCAATCGGTTTGCGACCGGCAAAGCCTTCCTGCGTTCCGTGCCAGTGCGTGATTTTCTTTTCCCCGAGCTTCCAGCAGAGCAGGATGACGTCATCGCCCACGACGCAGGGAAAATCGAGCAGGCCGATATCGAGGTCTTTCACCTGCACGCCGGTGGCGTCAATTTCGGCGACGGCGTCCTTGGCGCGCTGCACGGCCTTCTCGCGCTCGGCCTTGCGCCGCGCGACCGACACGATGTCAACCAGCGTGCCGCCGTTGATGAAAATGCGGTTGGCCAGCGATTGCATCTCGCCGTCAACTTCTTCGATCAGCGCCTTGGCCTGCATGGCAGAGCGCAACAGCGACTCCAGAACGGGCAACAGGGTCTGGGCTTCGGATACTGTGAACGTGCGCGCCATATCGATACTTTCCAACTTTGCTTGTGCCTTGCGGCGATTGAGAATGCGGCGGCGGTATTCCCGCAGGTCCGACCCAGGACCGGGGAATCCGCCGAAGATATTTTTCCCGAGGACGCTTGCGAACAATCATTGGATCTCTAACATCCTATCAAGAGCCACGCGCGCCCACCTCTTTACATTATCCTTTACTTTGATCTGATTGACGATGTTGCCATCCACCAGGTTCTCCAGCGCCCAGCACAGGTGCTGGGGCGAGATGCGGAACATCGTCGTACACAGGCAGCCGGAATCGTCGAGGGTGATGACGTGCTTGTCCGGATTCTCCTTCGCCAGACGGTTTACCAGGTGAATCTCCGTTCCGATGGCGAATGAGGTTCCGGCGGGCGCTTGCTCCACTACTTTGATGAGGTGGTCGGTCGAGCCGATATCGTCGGCCTTCTGGCAGACCTCCCAGCGGCACTCGGGATGCACGATGACCTGGATGCCGGGATAGTTCGCCCTGACCTTGTCCACGTGCTCCGGCAGGAAGCGCTGGTGCACCGAGCAGTGGCCCTTCCACAAAATGACCTTGGCTTTGCGCAGCCGTTCGACGGTCAGCCCGCCTTGCAGCATGTACGGGTCCCACACCACCATTTCGTCCAGCGGAATGCCGCGCGCGAATCCGGTGTTGCGGCCCAGGTGCTGGTCAGGCAGGAAGAAGATCTTTTCGTTGCGGCGGAACGCCCACTCGAATGCGCCCTTGGCGTTGGTTGAGGTGCAGACCAGGCCTCCGCGCTCGCCGCAGAACGCCTTGATCGCCGCCGTGGCGTTCATGTAGGTGATGGGCGTGATGCCGTTGCCTTCGTCGTCGGTGAGCCCGAGATTCACGAACTGCTCCCAGGCGTCCTCCACCTGCGTAATGTCGGCCATGTCGGCCATGGAGCAGCCGGCGTTCAGGTCGGGAAGGATGACTGCTTGCCCCGGCCGCGCCAGGATGTCGGCGCTCTCCGCCATGAAGTGCACGCCGCAAAAGACGATGTAGCTGCCTTTGGCCTGCGCCGCCATCTGCGAGAGGCGGTAGGAATCGCCGCGATAATCGGCGAAGCGCACGACTTCATCGCGCTGATAATGATGTCCCAGGATGACGCACTCGCTGCCCAACGTTCGCTTGGCAGCCGCAATGCGGCCGTCCATGGAGCGGTCTGGGAGTACGAGATAGTTTTCGAGCGAGCAGGATGCCGCTTCTGTAATCGGTGCCGTAGCCACTGTTTGTCTCTGCCTTCAGCTCCAGCCACGCGCGTCCGTTATGCCGGAATGCACGTTCTGGAACGGGGATGTTGAAAGCTGACCTGCGGCTCCAGTAGATCCACTACGCTGCTAGCGCCCGACCTACGGGGTTGTTGAAGCTGCAAGTTGACGCTTCTTTACTTCTCACTTATTCGATGACCTGCACAACGCATTCGTTACAAAAACAAGAACCGCGCCTCACCCGACGCGGGCCAATTTCTGATCCAGTGCTGTGACAAGCATCGAACAACCTATTGTGGCGCGTTGGGGAGGCTAAATGCAAGGACAGAGTTGTTCGTCACCCCCCGATGTGCACCATCGTCCTTGATGCCGGCACGAAGCCCGGCTCGCCGATGTGGTGGCGTTCTTCCTTGTGATCCAGGGCGCGAAGAATGAATTCAACCATCTCGTCGTCACTCGCGCCGTTCAGCATCAATGCCGCCAGATCGTGCTCGCGGACGGAGAACAGGCAGGTACGAATCTTGCCGTCGGAGGTGACGCGCACCCGGCTGCAATGCCCGCAGAAGGGATGCGACACCGGTGCGATGATGCCGATCTCGCCGACTCCGTCCTCGAAGACGTAGCGGCGCGCGGTCTCGCTGCGCGCGTGCCCGATTTCGCGCAGCGGCATGAACTCGGCCATGCGGCGCACGATCTCGTCGAGGGTCACAACAATCTCTGGTGACCAGACACGGTCTTCTTCCAGCGGCATGAATTCGATGAAGCGGACAGCGACGCCTTCCTCGCGCGCGAAACGGCCGAAGGCGGTGATCTGATCGTCGTTGAAGCCGCGCAGAAGCACGCAATTGACCTTCACCGGATCGAGTCCAGCACGTTGGGCTGCTCGGATCCCTTCAAGCACCCGATCATAGCCGTTTGGTACGCGAGTGATGCGCGCGAACTCCCCGGAATCGACAGCGTCCATCGAAACCGTCACGCGGCTCAACCCCGCATCGGCCAACGGCTGTGCCATGTCTGCCAACAGGTGCCCATTCGTGGTGATAGCGATATCGAGAGGTTCGCCTTCTGGTGTGCGCATGCGGCCTAACTCGCCCACCATTTCCACGATGCCCTTGCGCAGCAGTGGCTCGCCGCCGGTGAGCCGGACCTTGGTGATCCCTAGTCCGACGAAGATGCGCGCCATGCGGAGGTAGTCGGCAATGGGCATCTCGGGAAATTGCGGCCCGTCATTGCCTGTGCGGCAATAGACGCACTTATAGTTACAGCGATCGGTGATCGAGATCCGCAGGTCGCTGATGCGCCGTCCGAATTTGTCGATGAGAAGCACGCTATTCGCTCTTCGCGATTCGCTATTCCTGAGTGCAGGCGGCCCGTTTTTGGCCGCCGCAGTCGAAGGACCCCTATAGCCGCAACGTCAATCTTTCAGTTCGTTACTCAAAACGCTTTGTGCGGAGAAAGAAGGCGGGACAGTGCGCGAGCACAACAGCGCGGCTGATCGTTTCCTTTCCAAGCACGGGAGGCGTGGACGTTTCCCTCCACACCCTCGGTTCCGCAAAGAATTGCTGAACACCGCCGCCGCTGCCCTGGGTTTGCCGTTAGGCCGCGGAGGTCGGAAACAGTACAGCCATTATAGATGCGATCGGCCAAAGAAAGCAGCACGTAGAAGGAGATTGGAGCGCGACTTGAAGGGAAAAGAGGCTCTAGGAAAGCAAGCGCCTTGGTCGCGCCGTCTCAAAGCAGCCAGCGAACCGCGAAGTGCAAATCGCGGCTTCTCTCACATGCCTTCGTAATTTGGACCCCCGCCGCCCTCGGGCGGGACCCAGGTGATGATCTCGTAGGGGTCCATGATGTCGCAGGTCTTGCAGTGCACGCAATTGGACGGGTTAAGGTGGATTTGCAGACCGCTCGGCGTATCGGTGGCTTCGACCATCTCATATACACTGGCCGGGCAGAAATTCTTGCACGGGTTGCCGAATTCCTTCACGCAGCGCTCGTTGCAGATATCGGTATCGTGAATGACCAGGTGCGCCGGTTGGTCTTCTTCATGCTTTGTGCCGGAGTGGTAGACGTCGGTCAGCTTATCGAAGGTGAGTTTTCCGTCGCCTTTTACGGGGCCGATAATGTGCGCATCAGGCCCGCCATCCGCTGCCAGCCGATCGAGCGGCTCCATACGCTGATGCCCAGCCTCATTGGTATAGTGAGCACGCAATCCGCGTCCCCCGGTGAACTGTTGAATACCCGCGTGAAACATCCCGGAGAGGAAGCCGCGCTCGAAGCCCTGGTGAAAGTTACGCACCGGCCACAGCTCGGTTTTGATCCAGCTCTGCTCGACACGTTCCTGGAACGTCTCCAGCATGGCAAGCGAAAAATCGTTTTTCACCATGCTGTCAAAGGCAGTCTCCGCCGCCAGCATTCCGCTCTTGATGGCGAGATGGATACCCTTCAGCCGTTGTGAATTCAAGAAGCCTGCGGAGTCCCCCAGGACCATCCAACCGTCGCCCGCGAGGGGTGGAATGCACCACCAGCCCCCATATGGCAGGGACTTGGCTCCGTAGCGCACCATCTTTCCGCCCTCCAGAAGCTTGGCGACGAAAGGATGCTTCTTGAATTCCTGCAGCACATGTTGCGGGTCGAGGCGCGGGTCGCGATAGTCAAGCCCGGTAACAAAGCCGACTGAGACGAGGTTGTCTTTGGAACCATAAATCCACGCGCCGCCATATTCGTTGAACGTGAGCGGGTAGCCCATGGTGTAGATGACTTCGCCCGGAGCAACGCGGCCGCTAGGCACTTCCCAGAGTTCTTTTACGCCGACGCCGTAGGTCTGCGGATTACGTTCGCGGTCGAGCTGGAAAGCGGTCGATGAGCTGTTTGGTCAGCGAGCCGCGCGTACCCTCAGCAAGGACCACGACTTTGGCCTTCAAGTCGTAACCGGGCTCAAAATTGGATTTTTGCTCGCCGTTCTTATCCACGCCTTTGTCGTCGGTTCGCACGCCCACGACGCGTCCCGTCTCAAACAGCAACTCGGAGCCGGCGAATCCGGTGAAGAGGGTAATGCCCGCTTCTTCCACCTTGCTGCCCAGCCACTTGACGAACTTGTTGATGGAGATGACGTAGTTGCCGTGGTCACGCATGGGAGGCGGCGTGATTGGGAACTTGAGCTTTCCCGTGCGGGTCAGGTAATAGACGGCTTCTTTGGTGACGGCAGCGTCGAGCGGCGCTTCCTTTTCGAAGCCGGGCAACAGCTCGCGCATGGAGCGCGGATCGAGCAGGGCGCCGGAGAGACAGTGAGCGCCGGCTTCTCTCGCCTTCTCCAGGACGTAGATGTTCTCTTTGGTGAGCCCTGCTTCAGGGTGCCTGGAATTGTGCTCGTCGATGAGCTGAGACAAACGTAATGCGCACGCCATGCCGGCCGGACCTCCGCCGACGATAACGACGTCTGCTTCCATCACCGGGCGCTCGATGCCAGGAAGCGGCTTACGAAAAACGATCATTAGACCTACCCTGGGATGAGGTCGTTGCTACGGTTGTGTTCCTGACTACATTCTCTTGATTCAGCGTTAATAACACAACTGGAAAGCCTTATTACGCGAAAAGAAGGGCGCTAGTTCCTGCGCCCCTTGCAGTTGGTATGTAACTATCTGCGGACAAAAAATGCCCACTAGGCGCCCTTCACCTTTTTCACTTCTTCGATGAGGGGCGGTACGATGTCGAACAAGTTCCCCACTACGGCGACATCGGCGATCTCAAAGATGGGCGCTTCTGAATCTTTGTTCACAGCGATGATGGTGCGCGCGCCCTTCATGCCGACGACATGTTGAATGGCGCCGCTGATGCCTAGCGCCAGATAAAGCTTGGGCGCCACGGTCTGTCCCGAGGAGCCAACCTGCCGGTCCATCGGCAGCCAGCCGGAGTCGCAGATGGGACGCGAAGCCGCGATTTCACCACCCAGCACATCGGCCAATTGCTTCGCGATTTCGATGTTCTTCTGCTCCTTGATGCCTCGCCCGACAGCCACGATGATCTCGGCCTGCGTCAGGTCCACAGCCTGCTTCGCTTCTTTGAAGGGGGCTTCAGGCTTGTTGCGCACCACCCCCTCGGCAACGTCGAGATGGACGGTTTCGACCGGCGCGGCAGCGCTGCCTTCCTCGACTTTGTCGCCTCGGAAGGCGCCGTTCTGGAAGGTGGCAAAATACGGAGGATCGCCCACGAACGATACATCTGCGGCGAACTTGCCCTGGAACATCTGGCGGGTGAAGAGCAGCTTGCCGCCTGCGTACTTGTACCCGATCGCGTCACTGATGAGCGATCGGTTCAATGCGGCTGCCAGCTTGGGAGCGAAGTCTCGCACCTGGTAGGTGTGCGGCATCAGCACCAGCCGCGGTTGTTTCTGCTCAACGAACGGCTTTAGAGCAGCGACGAAGCCATCAGGCGTGTACGGCTCCAGTTTCGCCGACTCCAGGTCGTAGACCCTGGAAACCTTCTTGCCCGCAATTTCGGCTGCAATTCCGGCCACGCCGCTGCCGGCGACGGCTGCCTCCAGCGCCCAGCCGGTTTCGGCGGCGATTGCCTGCGCGCCGGTCAGCGTCTCCCAGGAAACGCGGTTTAGCGTACCTTCACGTTGCTCCACTACTACCAGGATTGTGTCTGCCATTGGACCCGTTCTTATTTGCCGTGCCCGAGCGCTGCTGCGAAGCGTAGCGTCGGTACGGCCGTTATGAATTCGTTATGACGCAGGGCTACGCGTCCTTGTAATCTTCATAGGCGCCGCGCGAACCTGGTCAGCGGTTCTTCGCCCGAACACGGGCACCTATCACATTCAGTACCAGGCCCGTGAGGACCAGCGCCCCAGCAATGATCTGGAACCGCGATTCTCCCAGCTTAGCCGCTGCCGGTTGATAGAACATTACCAGGAATGCAAATAGCACCATGACCCAGCCGATGACCATAAGCGCTGAGCCGATTTCACGTTTCTCTTCCGATGGCATAGCCGACTCCTGCCCTCCGACTCGCCACTCCCTCTACCCAACTCAACGCGCACGGGCCAGCGTCTCGACCCGGAAAAACTCAGCTCACCTGCCGTTCTTCCTCTTCTTCCTGTCGCTGTTGCGCCAGCGTGCGCTCCAAGTCCCGACGGCCCAATCGGGTCGGCCCGACCGCGCGCCGGTAGCGTGTCCCCATAACTACCAGCACCAACCCAAGCGCGCCCTCAATGCCCAGCCAGATCGGCCAAAACCACGAGCCGTTGCGCAAGCTGATGAAGAAAAATATTCCCAGCCCGGCATCCATCCACAACAGAATCCAGCCAAGGGTCAGCAGGATGGAACCGAGTTGGCGATTTTCGACGGTGTTGTCTATAGCGACCTGATCGCGATCAAATCCCGGCATAACCAGCAGAGCTCCTTTCAGATGACTTCAGCCCTTTTAGATGCCGATTTATGAGCAGGTTGCCAAATATCAAGAGAAGCTCACGCCGGAAACGCTTTCAGCGCCAACCAACCGCAAGTATTGCAAAGACCGAAACGCAGCCTGCGCTGCGCAGCGGCATAGCCGCCTGCCTGTCGCTCTAGATCACGCGCATCTCATTGCGCAACTTGTCCACCAACTTCTTCGCAATCTCCGCCGGAGGTCCTTCCAGCACCTCGGTCTTCTTCGTCTTTTGTGGGACGTACAGCTTTTCAATCCTTTGCAGGTTCTCACCGAGTGCCGGCTTGACTTCGTCGAAGGTTACTTTCTTCAGCGGCTTGTTCTTTGCCTGCTTGATGCCGATTAACGTGGCATAGCGCAGTTTGTTAATGCCGGACTGAATGGTAAGTACCGCCGGTAGCGGCATGTCAACGAACTGGAAGAATCCGGCCTCGAGTTCGCGCTTGACGCGGATTCCGCCGTCGCTCTTCTCGATCTGCATGATGATGGTGGCGTGCGGCCAGCCCAGCAACTCGGCCAGTATCACTCCGGTCTGGGCAAAGCCGTAGTCATCCGATTGCAATCCGGTGAACACTAAATCGAAATTCTCATCCTTCATGGTCGCGGCAAACGCCTTCGCCGTGTTGAACGCGTCTAGAGTGACGAAGCCGTCGCCTTCGAGATGAATGGCACGATCAGCACCCTTGGCCAGCGCCTCGCGCAACACCTGCTGCGCGCGCGCCGGACCGCTGGTGATCACCACCACTTCGCCGCCGTGCTTTTCCTTCTGGCGTAAGGCTTCTTCCAGCGCGTAGGCGTCGGGCTCGTTTACTTCGTAGGAAACATCTTCGCGAATCCACGTGCCGCCTTCATTCAGCTTGAGCGGCGCGTCCTTCTGCGGGACCTGCTTCATGCAGACCAGGATCTTCACCCGGCACTCCTTCTGTTACACAGATGCGCTTCACGCATGTGGGCAAACAGGCGAGTATAAATGAGCGGCGGGGAGATAGGAAATTAGCAGACGATACGAGTTTCAAAACGGGAAGCGAGGATGACTGGCGCGGTGCATCGCAGCAGTCATTCGCCCGGGGTCATGGCGCGATCAGGAAATCCGCTCGCTTTCCAGAAGTTTCTTCTTCCGTTCAATTCCCCAGCGATATCCGGCAAGGTCGCCGTCGCTGCGCACCACGCGATGACATGGCACCGCCAGCGCCACTGGATTAGACGCGCAAGCGCGAGCCACGGCGCGGACGGCTTGCGGATCGCCGATCTCGCGCGCGACGTCGGTGTAGCTGCGAGTTTCGCCGCGCGGAATCTGGCGCAGGGTCTCCCACACTTTCTTCTGGAAAGCCGTAGCACGCACGTCCAGCGGCAGATCAATGATTGTGTTCTCACCGCGAATGCTGGCCAGCAGCGGGCCCACATATTGGCCCATCGCGGTTTCGTCGCGATGCAATTCTGCTGCGTGAAATTCTTCGCGCAGACCGCCTTCCAGCTCAGTCGCGCTCTCGCCAAAGCGCACGGCACACAGCCCGCGTTCGGTCGCAGCCACCAGCATTCGCCCGAGCGGAGTAGGCGCAATGGCGAAAGTGATGGTTGCGCCCGCGCCTCCGCGCCGATATGCGCCAGGCGTCATGCCCAGCTGCTGGCTGGCGTTTTCGTAGAGCCGGCTGGGCGAGCTGAAGCCTGCGTCGTAGAGTGCGGTGGTCACATCGTCTCCTTTGCGCAGCCCGGTTTTTATGTGCTGCATGCGGCGAGCCGACTGATACTCGCGCGGGCTGAGGCCGGTGGCCCGCTTGAACAGCCGCTGCAGGTGAAACGGGCTGAGTCCGACTTGCTTGCTGAGTTGTGCCAGCGTGACAACCCCTTCAGCGTTGTCCAGCAGTTGCCGCGCCCCCAGCACATACTGCGCCTGCTCGGAAACCTGCGTTGGCTTGCAGCGCAGACACGCACGATACCCGGCGCGCTCGGCCTCACGCGGACCGGCGAAGAACTCCACCGAGTCGCGGCGCGGTCGCCGGCTCGGACACGACGGCCGGCAGAAAACTCCTGTGGTGCGCACGGCGAAGACAAAGCGGCCATCCTGCCGGGCGTCCCGCGCTAGTACCTGTTGCCATTTGTTCTGAAGTTCAGTTTGCATGCTCACAGCGTAGCCCTGCCGGCCGGGAGCCGCTATCCGGCCTTTGCGCGCAAAGCGTTTCGCGGATCTTCCGCGAGCGGGTGCTTTCGACGTTGCCATAGTTAGCGGATCCCGGGTGGAAGCACCGGGCTTTAGCCCGGTGAAGACGGTTTCATTAAGATCTGGGCTTCAGCCCTGGGGCCGGAGCTAAAAGCCCCATTTCCTTCTCCACTGATTCGCCGGGCTGAAGCCCGGCGCTTCCACCGCCTAGTCCCAGTCTTTCTCATGCTCCCAGATATCGTGCAGGTTCACCTTGAGCCCCTGCGCATACCAGATGTCGAAATTCTCCAGCGCGTACGGATACTCGAAGTGCCCAACCTTTTCGGCGTGCTCGCTGATCTGCTTGAGATGCTCTCCATTGTTGCCTTCATTCACCACAATGATGCTCTCGCCGGTATAGCCGTGAGTTCCCCAGTACCAGTAGTTCTGATGAAAGCAGATCACCGGCGGCAGTCCATACTTCGGCCCGAAGTAGTCGATCGCGCCGGCCTCGCCGAAATTGCTCGCCTTGATCGCGGTCCTGGCCTGCACCTCGGGCGGAAGGCTGTGATAGATCCGCGCCACCTCGGCTACCATCGCTTCCCAACCCAGTTCGTCGGAATAGTACTGCGGCAGCGGCGACCGCGCGTGGCTGTGCTCGCTGACCGGCGGCGTGAAGTGAATCGCTCGTATGAACGCGACAAACTGTTCCGGGCTGATGACCGGCGCAATCAGGGGCATGAACACCAGTGCAGGAACCACCAGCACCAGAACGGATACCGGCTTCAGCCAGGCCCGCCGGGTGCGCTCGATCCACGCGTTCGCAGACCACAGCGCCGGCCGCGAACAGCATGGGATACGCCGGAGCGACGTAGTAGTCCTTGCCGTGCTTCATCATGAAGAACGCCAGCGTCACCACGTACGCCCAGCCGAGAACGCGATAGCGCCGTCCCTCGCTGCCAAAGAACAGCCAACCCAGTCCCGCCAGCCACAGTGGAAGGGCGAACGGGTTCACCATCAGGATTTGTTGCAGGATGAATTGAACCGGATTCAGAGCAACGTCGCGGCCGCTGGCGCTGATGTTGTGCATCAACTGCGCGAACGGCCAATCGCGGTGAACGTTCCACACGAGGTTCGGCAGGCAGATCAGCAAGGCCAGCCCGCCGGCAATCCAGATCCACTTGTGTGCGAAAGCCTTGCGCTCCGGCGTGAACAGTAAGCCGACGACAATACCCAACCCGAAGACGGCCATCGAATACTTGTTCATCAGGCCGACGCCCGCCAGCACGCCGAACCACAACCAAAGCTTCTGATTGCCGGTCTGAATAATGCGGATGACGAGCGACGCGCAGCCCATCCAGAACAGCGCTTCGAAGTCGTTGGTCCCGAGCAGGTGGCCATTGATCACAAATACGGGAGAGACGGCCATGGCCAACGCCGCCAGCGTCATTGCGAAGCGCCGTCCTCCGAACTGGTACGCCAGATACCCGGTAAGGGCGATGGCACCGCAGCCCGCGATTGCCGGGATGAGGCGGATGACAAACAGCGACGGCCCGAACAGCGTGGTAAACAGCCAGGTCACCGCCGGAATGAAAGGCGGCATGTCCACGTAGCCCCAGTCCAGATGCCGGCTACAGGCGAAGTAGTACATCTCGTCGCGGAAGATGCCGTAGCGGTTAGCGGTGAGCAGATGCAGCAGCAGTCGTCGCCGCAACAATCAACGCGACCATGGCCACCCCGGTGCTGTACCAGCGGATTTGGGATCGGCGCTCCCGCGCCTCTACGAGGTTGGAGGCGGCTGTAGCCATCAAGCTCTCCTGAGGCGAATGCCCACCGAGAATACTACGGAATCCCCAGAGACTTGGTTTACAGCGGACCTTGACCACGGAGAAACGGCCCGCGGCGGGACGGCGGCGCGGCCCGGCATCTCAGGCCGCCCGGCGGCTGATCACAACTTTTTCCAGACCAGATCCTCGTTGTTGCGGCGATCGATGAGGGCCTCCACCTTACCGTTGTCGTTGCGGTGGAAAAGGCGCCGTCCTTCGGCGCCTGGGCGAAAGAAGAGGTCGCAGGTTTCGGGCAAGAGCAGCTCCTGCGGGCGCTCGCCCCGTTTCGAGTACAATTTGTCGCCTTCGCGCAACACCGTCAGCGTGATGCCCGGTGCCAGCTCGTACGTTCCCACGTAGTCATCGAGCCGCGCAATGTCCACCTTGCCCGACGCTGGGTCTTCGTAGTAACGGAACATCTGGCCCGCCGCAATCTGCCAACGGCCGTCGCGGAATAGCCAGGTATCGGTCCCGTGGTAGCGTGCCGTCATGTTTTGCCCGTAGATGGTCTCGGTCTCGTTGAGGTCATAGGTGAGGATGGCGGTGTGGCCGATAATGCGGCTGTGGGCGTTCACAAGCTTGATACTCCCCGAGTAGCCCTTGGGGAGAGGTGTGACGTCCGCTACCAGCGCGTCTTTGTCCATGCTGCGGCCCTTCTCATCGAAGTACAGGGAGTCTGCGGCGAAATATTGCTTCCACGGCACTTGGTTGCCAACCGCCACCGCATCAAAGAGTTCCTGCGTCCTGCGGACGAGTTCGTCCTGCGTGATGGTCTCGCTATCAACCGCGGCGGTCACAGCAGCAAACGCTAGGAGCAAGGTGACGAGAATAGACAATTTTGGCATCAGAGCCTCCGGTGGTATGTTCTCCCGTTGGACGGCGGTGGCGTCTGGGCGTCAGCGGCGACTTAAATAGGATTGAACCTGTGGAGCCTTGAATTGAGACCCATTCGTTGAGACGGGTCTATTGGACGGCCACTACTTAGGAGCGGCTTCCTTCCATTTCAGGCTGAACAGAGGCACTCCTGATCGCTCCACCTTGATCTGATTGTGGCTCATAGAAACCTTGCCGTTTGTGGTTGCGTTGAGCTTAATCTTCGCTTCAAAGGTCGGCAAATGGTGAGGCCCCGGCGCCGCTGACTGCGAGGGAACATGGGGCACAGCAAGTGGTTCTGACGGAGCACGGCCTGTGCCCATTCGGCTATCGAGGACCGCACCTAGAATCGCTTCCGATGCACCCTGTTTCCTCAACTCAATCATCGCCGCGGGGCTAGTGCCGAGGTCGGTTCGCGACATCTGGATTTCACGCACGATGATGCTCTCCGGGACACCTGCCTTCACCATCCTGGCAATGTCCGCATTGGTTAGGGCACTGTCGTTCGGGACTTGCGCCAGGAATGGAACAGAAAGCGCAAGCAGAAGGGCCAACAGGAAGGTCAATCGAAGCTTCCACATATCTACGGAACGTTCAACCCGTCTGACCTTGCAGAATTTATTTTGAAGGCCGCTTTTCCTCAATACTGCCAGCTCTTCGTGTCGGCGCCGGCAGGCGCATGCTCTGCCACCTGGCTGGCCATCTTCCGAATGAAGTCGACCAGCTGCCACGGAAGCCAGCCGTGTCCCTTTTCCGGCCGGCCGTATTCGAAGCGGGCGTGCGCCTCCGGATGCAGCTTGAAGAATGCTTCCATGTCATACACCGCGAGGTTGAGGTAGAAGTTGTCCATATCTCCCACCCAGATGAAGATCTTGTCGGTGAGTTGCGGGCCGATCGTCGCCCAGTTTTTCTCCGCGTAGGCCCGCAGATCATAACCGTGGGCGAGCATGTAGTCGGCCACGTCGTGATCGATCTTGCCGGTAAGCTTGTCCCACAGGGGCCGCGGATAGCCGTCCGCTCCCACCGGGCCGTACACCGCTTCCCAGGCTTCGAGCTGCTGACCGGAACGTCCATGCGAGCCCAGCACTTCCTCAAGCTGGCTCATCTGGCGCTCCGTCTCCACCACTTGCCCCTCGGCCGTTCGCATCAGCGGACGCGGGCGCGCCACCCATTCGTATCCCGGGACGTCGAACGCATTGGGATCGCTGTAAATGTTCACCAGTTGGTAGTGGCGGAAGTCAATCGGATCGGGAAAGCCCGTCCAGGTGCCGCCAAAAAACTCTGGATGATAGAGCTGCAGCGCCAGCGACTCCCAACCGCCCGTAGAGCCACCCATCAGCACACGCGCCCAGGGCTGGCGAATGATGCGGAAATGTTCCTCCAGGTAGGGAATGAGCTCTTGCATGATGGCGTCGCCGTAGGGCCCGTTGTTCACCGAATTGACAGCGTAAGAATCGTCGAAGTACGGCGTGGGATGCTGGAACGTGACTGCGATCATGCGCGGAAAGCCGGGGCCACTCCACGCTTTGAAGGCCTCATATCGTTGGGCTCCGCGCTCCGAGCCGACCGCTGGGGCCTCCATTTGCATGAACAACGGTGGTCGCAGACCGAAATGCCCCTGCTCGTAAATGACGGGGTAGGAGACCGACGCGTGCTCGTCATAGCCCTCCGGCAGCAGCACGGTCGCGCCGATGAACATCGGCCTTCCCCAGAACTTCGTCAGCAGCTTGCTCTGCAGCTTGATGTGCTTGACCCACTTGGTATCAGCCGGTGGTTGTATGGCCGGGATGACGTGCCGGGCTTCCAGCATTACCCGGTATCCAGTGGCCGGGTCGAGGTGCACCTTCTTGACATCGCTGTACAGATTGCCGGGCGACTTATTGAACTGCTGGCCCTCCCACTGGTCCATGTGGGCCCAGATAACGTGGCCATCGGCTCTGTGAAATTCGGTATAGACATTCACCAGCGCCTGCACATAGTAGTCGCCTGCGGGTATTTCCTTCAGGCTGCGCAAGGGATAACCCAGCGTGCGGCTACTGATGACAGCGGCCTGTCCTGCCGGAAGCCCAGCTACATCAGTTCCGAAAAACGGCGTTTCCTGTTCCCATGAGCCGATGTTATCGCGCAAGTCGGCGTCGTTATGGCGGCTGATAATCACATACACCCGGCCAGTAATGGGCTGCGCGTGGACATCGGCCGGAACCGTAATCTCAAAGCGGCGGCCAACCTGCGCGCTTACGGAAAGAGTCAGCAGAAGAACAGCCAACGTCACAACGGCGAGGCGTCGAGATGGGGACATTTCAAACTCTCCTGTGCGCGGTTATGCACCATAGGGCGGGAGTGCGGTCTCGGCATCTTCGTCATCGGCAATGCTTACGACCAGCGGCATGCTGAAGATACTTACCGGTGAGGTTCAAACCCAGTCGCCACCTGCTGTCCCAGGTTGTAATCGAGATAGTGGATGGTGAGTACGGCCTTGCCGCCCAAGCGTACATCGGTAACGGTCTTGTTGAGAGCAGGCACGTAGAAGTCGCCGATCTTCTGATACTGATGCTGGATCTGCGAACGGATGGTCCAGAACGAAGGGTTCTTCGCCGGTTCGGCTTCGATGCGAGTAACCGCAAAATCGTGCGCATCGATCCAGATTTTTCCCCGGTAGAGGAACTTGTTCTCGCGCAAGGGTTCGACCTGCATCACATAAAGCGGCCGGCCGTCGCCGAGCGCGCACCCGAGCAAAGTGAAGCGATAGTTCGCCGTGCTGAGCGCTACCGCGTCGCGGTTGGCCGCATCCGAGGCGGCTTCCTGTTCGGACTCCAGCAACTTGTGCAGAACGTGTTTGCGGAGGAGAGCGGATCCCGACTCCGAGATCACGGTGAACTGCTTGATTCCGGGTGCCGTGTACGAAGCTCTCACTTGCATGCGGGCGCTGAGCGCCGGAAAGCCGGTGTAGTCCAGGGTGTATTGCCGAACCGAATCCGCCTGGCGCAGCTTCTCCGCGCGCTCGGCGTTCTGGCTCATAAGGCGCGCGGCAACTGTGTCGCCCGGCAAGTTGAGTTCGGCAGAGCAGGGAGCGGGCGCGGCGCCGCCTTCCGTCGCCGTAGCGGCGAGCGCGGCAAGCATCAGAATCCCGAGGCACAGCCACCGGTGCGCCGAAAGTTTGATTGGATCCATCCTCACAACCAGGTTCTTATACTTTAATCGATAGGGTCCGGAAATGTCCGCCTTGCCCGCTTCGGAGCGCAGTCACCGACGCCCTAAGACCGTAGTGGTCTTCCTGTCAACCCTCAATAGGGCGATGTCAGATCGCTCTCGGAAGAATCCCCTGAATCTGTGCCGGGCAGCGAGGTCGGCCGGACAACAGCGGATGACGGATCGCCTGCGCCAGTCTTGGCGGCGCTGGCTGGATGGAGGTCGAGGAGAAGAATTCTGCTATCGGAGTGATAGCTCTCGCCGGATGCGGTTTGCGCCAGGAACACCGGCTCGGCGGAATGCAAGTATTCCTGCCGGCTGACTGATAGGGTGCCCGTCAGGTCGATGCCGACGAAATCGCGCTCGTCATCGACCGCAGGATCGATCCTATGGTTGATCAACCGCCCTCGCTTGGCAATTTCGATGGCGATGTCGTGGGTGGCAGCAGCCGCCCAGATGGGCGTTCCAGCTATCGTGTAAACGGTTTTCCAGATTCGCAGATGATGACGCCGCGAGACGATCGCGCCTGGATCGGGCAAAGCGTACGAGTAATCCTGCACACGCCCAAACAGGTAAAACCTGGCCATCGGCAATTGCGCGTCCTTGGTCCGCTGCCGCATCAAGTGCCAGACGAATACTGGATTCCATTTATCAGTCTTGACCCAGCCGGCGCGCGCGAAGGCTTCCTGCAACTCTTCCTTTTGGCCGACGAAAACCAGGTTCAGCATGTCGCCTTCACGGCCCTCACCACTAAACACGCGTGGTGGCAGATACTCCATCATCTCGCCCAGTTCCGACGGGTTTTCCCGCGCAGGCTGCAACCCGGCCGACAGAATCGAGGTGGCGCCCTCGATGTGGGCCGTGATTTCTGTGCTCTTCACCACTGTGCTGTCGTGGCCACGGGTGAGTAGAAAAATCGGCGTAGCGGGCAGGAAGATCACTGCAGTAGCGATCATCGCCGCCGCCATCAGCTTAGTGCGGGACGCTCCCTTCACGTCCATGTGGGCGCGCAATCCGACCTGGTCGCCGTTAGCCAGCTCCACCGAATCCAGTTTCAAGGCTACGCGGCCTCCGATTCCCAGGAACCGCTTGCCCTTGACGCCAGTGACCGTGCCGCGGGCCATGGTGCCAGCCGGAATCACGGTGAAACCTCCGACGCTCACATCCCGGACGACGACAAAATCCAATCGGTCTCCGCGGCTCGCGTGGGCGGAGGAAACGTTTTCCGCCAGTCGAAGCTTGACGGGTGTGCCGTCCGGAATGGTCAATCGGGCGGGAATCGCACTCATATCCTGTGCCGAAGCACAAGGCAGGAGAAACATGGTGAGCAGAATGTATGCGGGTATTTTGCGAAGTTGCGCGCTGGACAATGAATGCCGCCTTTACGGAAGTTTGGCCTCTCACCCGCGACGGCCAAAAATGTCGAGCGCAACGGTGTGGTGGATAAGGGATAATACCTTAGTCAGAATGCCTTGTCTGTACAAAATTGCACACATGGGCTGCGCACCCCCCACCTTCGTGAAATGGCAAATCTGCCCATGTATTACGAGGAGGGAATTCCAGGATGCATGACTCTGGACGGAGCGCAGTCCCCACCCGCCCTTCCTTCCTTTTCGTTGGTGGGATAACTCGCCCGACCGGTGCGGATTGTCACGAGTACCATCGATGTGGTGGTCAATTAGATTGCTTCAGGATGAACTGACCAGGGCAGTCCGCTAGCCACACCCGCAATCCCCCCTCTTTTCCCAGCCCCTACAATATCCGCACCCCCTAATTCGTCTACATCTGTAGATGAAGGACGCGGCGAGCCTGGAGCGGATGAGTCTCGAACAGGACCGGCGGATCTCCGAAGTGGTCACGCGGGAGCAGTCCCGGCTGCGCAACTTCATTCGCCGGCGTGTGCCTGACCCGCGCGATGCGGAAGACATCCTGCAGGAGGTCTTCTACGAACTGGTGGAGGCGAACCGCCTGCTGATGCCGATCGAGCACGTTACCGGCTGGCTCTTCCGCGTAGCGCGCAACCGCATCACCGACCTCTTTCGCAAGAAGAAGCCGGAGAGCTTCAGCGATGCCGCTGTGGCCGGCGACGACGAAGGCGAGTTGCTGCGGTTGGAAGACTTGCTGCCTTCGCCCGATGCCGGCCCGGACGCTCTTTACGCCCGCAGCGTGCTCCTCGATGAACTCGAGTTCGCGCTCGACGAGCTACCTGAGGAGCAGCGCCAGGTATTTGTCGGGCACGAGCTCGAGGGGCGCAGCTTCAAGGAGATGGCCGCCGAAACCGGCGTGAGCGTGAATACGCTGCTCTCGCGCAAACGTTATGCGGTGCTGCATCTGCGTGAGCGATTGCAAAGCATTTACGACGAGTTTACGAAAGCATGAGGGACCGAACATGAGACCGAGATTGAAGAGAATGATTTGGATTGCTCCGGCGGCGATTGTGGGTATTGCGCTCTTTATCTTCATCGGCGGCGAAATCGTGCTGCATCTGTGGAATTGGCTGCTGCCGCCGCTCTTCGGCTGGCGCCTCGTCACCTTCTGGCAGGCGGTCGGCCTCCTCGCTTTGTGCCGGATCCTCTTCGGCGGCGTGAGTGGCCGCGGGTTCCACCGCTCCAACTATCGCCGTCGCATGGCCGAGCGCTGGGAACATATGACCCCCGAGGAGCGCGAAAAATTCCGCCAGGGCATGCGCGGACGTTGCGGCTTCGACACGCCGGCGAGCGAGAGCAAGGAGTAAGCAAGTGAAATGACCAGTTTTGCGTCGGATACTCGGCGTCGGCGCGTTCATGCAAATCGGCTACCCCGATCTCCCGCCGAACTCTGGCGAACAGCGAGTCAGATGCCACCGCGCCCTCCCCAAGACATTGCAACCATCCAAATCTGAGGACGTGTAAGCACAATCGCTTCTGGCATTGCCACGTCTTGCAAACCATTGTTTTTGAAACGGATAGCGTATGGTGGCGGAAAGGCGCAAGAGGAAAAAGAAAAAAGCTTGACATGTGATATGGTGTTATGGTTAACTATATCACTATCTTCTGATCGAAGGTTATCACTCGCACCCGACTATGCGAGGGAGGACCCGAAGCAAAGAAGCCTAAGGAGAAGAAGTATGAAATCCCTTCGTTTTATGCTGCCCGTTGTTCTGGTGTCGCTCTCCACCGTGGCATTTGCGCAGTCCGACGCCCAAAAGTCCTCCGTGGTTCCTGTGCCGTCCGAGGCGCAGAAGTCCTTCGCAACCATGAAAACCCTGGCGGGAGAGTGGGAAGGCCCCGTCACCGTCCCGGAGATGCCGGAGATGTCAGGCGGTAAGCCGATGCACGCCTCGATGCGCGTGACCTCGCGGGGAAATGTCCTCGTGCACGAGTTCCAGGAAGCAGGAACGCCGTTGGATGCGACAAAGTACGACCATCCGGTCACGATGCTTTACGTGGACGGAGACCAGCTCACGCTGGTTCACTATTGCGATGCGGGGAACCGGCCGCGCATGACCGGCAAGATGTCGCCCGACGGCAAGACGGTCGAGTTCGAGTTCAAGGATATCAGCGGGAGCACGGAGTATCACATGCACCATTCGGTGTTCACCATCATCGACGCCAACCATCACACCGAGGATTGGACGTTCATGATGAAGGACAAGCCGATCCACGCGCACTTCGACCTGCACAGGGCGAACTGACGCGCACGGTATCTCTAGGTAAGGTCTGGTAAGGGTACCCGGAAAACCTGATGGACCGTGAGTGGAACGACAGTCAGCCGATTTACCGCCAGCTTCGCGACCGCGTCGTCGCGATGATACTCGATGGAGTGCTCAAGGAAGGCGATCCGCTGCCCTCCGTGCGCAACGTCGCGGCCGAGTATCGGGTGAATCCCCTCACGGTCCTGAAGGGCTATCAGCAACTGGTGGACGAGGGACTTGTCGAGTCCCGGCGAGGCCGCGGCATGTTCATCAATGCGGGCGCACGCAGTTTGTTGCTGGAGGGCGAACGGCAGAAGTTTCTCGGCGAAGAGTGGCCCCGCATTCACGCGACCATTCAGCGGCTCGGCCTGAAAGCGGAAGAACTGCTGGACGGCGCAGCCGGCCGGTCATTTTCGGATACCCCACCGTCGAAAACCGCCGAGTCTGATGCCGGCAAGAAGGAGGAGGGCTGAAGCCATGGCATGCATAGAAGCCCGGGGCCTTCGCAAGGCCTTCGGCACGACCATCGCGCTGGACGACATCAATATGCGGGTGGAAGAGGGCCGGATTCTGGGGCTCATCGGTCCCAACGGCGCAGGCAAGACCACCGCGCTCCATGCGATCGTCGGCCTCACTCCCTACCACGGACAACTGCGGGTGCTGCGACGCGACCCCTGGAACGAGCGGGATCAGCTCATGCGCGATGTCTGCTTCATTGCCGATGTCGCCGTGCTGCCGCGCTGGGCGCGGGTTTCGCAGCTGCTCGACTATGTCGCCGGCGTGCATCCGCGATTCCATCGTGCCAAGGCGGAAGGTTTTCTGGCGAAGACCAGCATCGGGCGCAGTAGCAAGGTCAGGGAACTGTCAAAGGGCATGGTGACCCAACTGCACCTCGCCCTGGTGATGGCCATCGACGCGAGATTGCTGGTGCTGGACGAGCCAACGCTGGGTTTGGACATCCTGTATCGCAAACAGTTCTACGATTCCTTGCTGAACGACTACTTCGATCACAATCGCACCATCGTGGTGGCCACCCACCAAGTGGAAGAGATCGAGCACGTGCTTACCGATGTCATGTTCATCGATCGCGGACGCATCGTATTCAATCGCAGCATGGAAGAGGTGGAGTCGCGCTATCTGGAAGTGATGGTGCGTCCTGAGCAGGCTGCGGCGGCACGGGCTCTCAAGCCGATGCACGAGCGCCAGGCGATCGGTGGCAGCGTCCTGCTGTTCGATGGGGTGGACCGTCGGCAACTGGCAGCGTTTGGCGACGTGCGCGCGCCCGGCATAGCCGACCTGTTCGTTGCGGTGGTGGGCAATCAGGACGGCCAGACACAAGGAGCGGCTCGATGAATACTCAATCCAACGCCATACCCGACATTCCCGTCGAAGCGCAGGGTTTCGCGCCCGCGGTCATCCCGGCGGCCCGGCTCATGTATTGGTCGGTGCAACGCGAATTGTGGGAGAGCCGCTCGATCTATATCGCGCCGCTCGCCGTAGCGGGCCTAATTCTGTTCGGCTTCTTGATAAGCACGATTCACCTACCGGGCAGGGTGCGCGCCGCCATGACGCTCGGCCCGATGCAGCAGCACGAGTTGCTCGCGCAGCCGTACGACTTCGCTGCGCTCCTCATCATGGCGACCACTTTTGTCGTCGCAGTGTTCTACTGTCTCGACGCGCTGCACGGCGAACGTCGCGATCGCAGCATTCTGTTCTGGAAGTCGCTACCAGTTTCCGATCTCACGACCGTGCTCTCTAAAGCGAGCATCCCGCTGGTGGTTCTCCCCATGCTCACCTTCGCTATCACCGTGGTCACGCAGTGGATCATGCTGCTGATGAGCAGCGCCGTGCTGCTAGGGAACGGTTTGAGTGTCACGACGTTATGGACCCAGCTCTCGTTGTCCCAGATGTGGCTGGGGCTGCTTTATCATCTGGTGGCGGTTCATTCGCTTTGGTACGCGCCAATCTTCGGCTGGCTGCTGCTGGTCTCAGCCTGGGCGCGGCGCGCGCCAATTCTATGGGCCGCGCTACCGCTGCTCGCGATCGCCCTGGTTGAGAAGATCGCGTTTAACACTACGCATTTTGCTACCATGCTGGGGAACCGCATGGGCGGTGGTGCGGAAGCGGTCACCGTGCCGGGTGGCAGCCCAATGGATCCGATGACACACCTCACTCCGGGGCATTTCTTGAGTAGCGCGGGTCTGTGGATCGGCCTGGCAATCGCCGCGGCCTTCCTCGCCGGTGCCGTCCGACTGCGCCGCTCTCAAGGACCGATCTGATTGTCTATAGCCACAATGGGTATGTGGCTGCCTTACATCTCTAAAGCTAAAGGAGAATGAAACATGAAGTCCCTACGTATCGCGCTGTCCGTTGTGCTGATGTTGTTGACCACGATGGCTTTTGCCCAGTCCGACGCCCAGAAGCCCTCCGAGAAACCGAACAACCAGGACAATCCACTCAGCACATTCAACAAGTTTGCCTACGTACACGTGAAGGATGTCCTGCTCCGCTCCGCCGAAAAAATGCCCGAGGAGAATTACAGCTTTAAGCCCGTTGACACGGTCCGCAGCTATGGCCAGATCGTCGGCCACGTCGCCGACGCGCAGTACTTATTTTGTTCCATCGCCCTCGGCGAGCAAAATCCCGCCCTGAAAATCGAGCAGACCAAAACCTCGAAAGCCGATCTCATCGCCGCTCTCAAGGACGCCTTCGCCTACTGCGACAAGGCCTACGACGGCATGACCGACGCGTCGGCTATTCAGATGGTCAAGCTTTTTGGAAACGACGCGCCGCGGCTGGGCGCCCTGACCGTCAACAACATGCACAATATGGAACACTACGGCAACCTGGTCACCTATATGCGGATGAAGAACATCGTTCCGCCCAGCAGCGAGCCGAAGTCCCCGCCACCGCCGAAGAAATAGTGTGCCTTCGGCCGGGTGCGCCCCAAAATGGAGCTCGGGCAACCCCCTAGAGGCGGTGTTAATGTGTGGGCTGGTACGACCCGGATGAGCACGGAGTCGGCCGTGCGGTTCCTCGCTCATCCACCGAGGGACAAGGTGTGCCCGACTGGTACGCCGGGCTATTTGTAGGAATCGGCATGGTCTGGGTGAAGCCCCCGTTATAGCCGAGTGTTCCCAACAGTGGGTCGGCAGTGACTTCATTCGCAGCACACGCGCCCTCTGGGGCAGGACTCAGCGCACTGGATGGCCATAAGAAATTGCCGCCGCCGGGAAAGCTGGTGAAGCATGCCAGCTTGCCACCGCTCGCGATATTCGAGACGAACAGGTTATTGGTGATGTTCAGCGACGGCGCCGGACTGGAGGCGCTTCCGGGGAAGAGCACGGGGAAGTGCGGCGCTTGATTGCCTGCAAACGTATTGTTGAAAAGGGTGCCCGACGAGTTGAACAGGGCCAGGACTCCTATGCCAACCGAGGCGCTGTTACCGGCGAAGGTGTTGTTGACAGCCGAAAGCTGAGTGTAATCGCCCTGAATCGCCCCGCCGTATGCGGCCGTATTTTGAGAAAACGTAGATCGGGAAACTACCAAATTGTTCTTGTAGGTGTAAATTGCGCCGCCGTTCGAGTTGCTATTGCCGTCGAATTCGCTCTGCGTAACCGTCAAGCTCTGAGTTCCCGGGTCGCCGGCTCCTAAGATCGCCCCGCCTAATGCGTTCGTGCCGCCATGGTTTTGAGCGAACAGATTGCCGCAAGAGAACGGCCCGTTCGTGTCCTGACCATCCAAATAGACGGCGCCGCCACTGCCGCCGTCGCCCACTTGATACTGATTCAAATGGAGAGGACAACCGCTACTTGGAATGTTGTGGTTCCCATCGTGACCCAGGGCCTGGTTGGCCTGAAACACGCAATTGACGGCCTTGAAATTAGACTCGAGCATGCCAATGGCCCCGCCGTTCGCGCCGTCGTTGCCTTGAAAGGTCGTGCCTTGCACCGTGACATCCACGGATCCCAGGGCATAGATCGCGCCTCCCCCCACGTCGGGACCCAACGGCGCAGCATGATTGGCTATAAGCGTGGAGTTGATGACGTGCAGCACCATATCGCGCACATAGATGACCCCGCCTCCGCCATCGATCTCAGTGCCCTGCGAACAATCGGCGGGAGCACCCGGTGGAAGAGGAGGAATCGCGGTGCCGCTGGACCGGCCATTCGCCAGCGTGATGTTTTGAAACGTGATGGCGGTGTGTGTGCTCTGGTAGTACGGCGGAGTTCCTCCATGCCAGGGACCGTCCCCGCTTTGCGCAAGGAACAGGCGTGTCGTGCCGTTGCCCTGCAGAGTGATCTTGTTGCCGCCATCAACGACAGTGTCCATGTCGTTGCGAAATTCCTGCTGGCTGGTCAGGGGGATCACAACGGGCTGCGCGCCACAGTTGAACGTGATAATGCCGCCGAGCGCCACCGCAGCATCGAAAGCTTGCTCGGTGCAGGAGGCCGGCGTACCAGTGCCAACAACGGTTCTAGGGTGACTGACGTTTACCGGCTTCAGTGGCAAGCTGCAAGAGGAAGGCTGTTGGGCCTGCATGGCCGCCACAACCAGGAACAGAAATAAGACGACGTTTTTCACATCTTAAAGTATATAGATCGCCGGTGATCGACCCACCCTTCCTTCGGTTGGGTGGGATCCGTCTAATTTCGTACGAGCTCGGTCGTCCATCGCTGGTCGGGTTCTGATCTCTCGCTCATTCGCAAAAAGCGAATGTTTGGGGGCGACTGGCAGGAGGATAGCGAACCGATCCGGATGTCTATTGCCGGGCAAACATCTCGACCAAGGCCGTAGAAACGGCGGTGGCAGTCCTCGCAGTGACGGTTCCCAATCTTCGCACCAAACGCTGGCGGTCCACGGCGCGGATCTGGTCCAAGGCTACCTGCCCGCGCTTGCCCTGGAAGGCGACCGCGACTCGTGTGGGATAAGGCCGCTCGGTGGTCGTCATGGGAGCTATGATGGCGGTCCGCAAGTGCTGATTCATTTCATCGGGGGAGATGATGAGGCAAGGACGGGTCTTCCTGATCTCGGCGCCGGAAGTTGGGTCCAGGGCGACGAGCCAAACTTCATCGAGACGCGGCCCAGCGCTCACCACTTCCATTCCTCGCGGTCAAACTTGTTGGCTGGGAGGGGTTCGAGCAGCAGTTCGTCGCACTCCGCCGAACCTGCAGCACGAAAGGCCTGGTCCCAGCCCCGGCGTGGCGCACGGTCCGAGGATATGACCAGTCGGTCTTTTTCGATCCGCAACTCGACCGTATCGCCCAGCCGGCATTGCTCGATGAAGGGCTTGGGGATACGAATGCCGCGTGAATTGCCAATACGCACCAGTTCCGCTTTCATCTCGACCTCGTGTAATTACATTGTAATCACACAATCCCCCTTTGATCAACGCCCGGCCTAACCCATGAGGAACATTCGGTGCTTCGATCACGTAAAGCCTGACATGAGGCGCAGCCTCATCCTGTTGGTTATCGCTCTCGCTCCCTGGATGGTGCTGGGACAGGATCCCCCAGCCTCGCCTTCCTCGGTTCCGAAAGTTTCAGCCACAGAAAGCGCCCCCACTCTTTCCGCCGACCAGATCCGCGAACTCATTCGCCAGGTCGCCGAAAAAGATATTGAGAACGACAAGAAGCAGCGTGACTACACCTACATTGAGCGGGAAGAAGAGCACCGGTTGGATGGCAAAGGACAGGTGAAATCCACCGAGACCAAAACCAACGAAGTCATGATGCTGTACGGCGACCAGATCGAGCGCCTCATTGCCAAAAACGACAAGCCGCTTTCCGCAAAAGACGCGGCCAAGGAAGACGAGCGCATCCAGAAGCTTACCGACAAGCGCAAGAACGAAACCAGCGAGCAGCGGGCCAAGCGCCTGAAGCAGGAAGAAAAAGACCGCGAAGAGACCCGCCAATTTGTGGGTGAAATTGCCGACGCCTTCAACTTCCACCTGGCGGCCATGGAAAACCTGGAAGGCCGTGAGACGTATGTGATCGACGCCGAGCCGCGCCCTGGCTTTGAGCCGCACGGCAAGGGGGCCAAGTTTCTACCCAAGTTCCGTTTTCGCATCTGGATCGACAAGGCCGAGGGCCAATGGGTCAAACTCGACGCCCAGGCCATTGACACGGTTTCTCTCGGCCTCTTCCTGGCGAGAGTCCACAAGGGTTCGCGCATCGTGATCGAACAGACTCGAGTGAACGATGAAGTCTGGCTGCCGCGGCACGTGGCGGTGAACGTGGACGTCCGCCTCGCCCTGGTGAAGAACTTCGACATCGCGGAAGATGTCACCTATCGCGACTACAAGAAGTTCCGCAGCGATACCCGCGTGGTGCCGCTCGGCGAAGTACAGCAACAGCCTTGACGGCCGTGCCCTTGGGGATGGTAGCCTGGGCCCGCCCAGACAAATTCCTCGCTACGGCGCGAAGTAGCTGGAGATATCCAGGATCAGTTGGGTAATGCCCGAAGCGTAGGCGTCCACCTTGCCGTTGGTTGTCAGCACGATCGCCATGTTCGAAGTGATCGCCCCGTCAATCGCATTTAGCGTCGAGACCACTGGCTGGGTTTGACCATCTGGCCACAAAGTCAGATAACCCAACGCGCCCACCGGTACCACCGTCGCATTGAGCACGTAGGCTTGCGCCGTGTTCGACGGACCGCAGACGCTGTCCACCACATCCACCGGAGGACTCAGCGTTCCGCTGAACGGCTGCCCATTGCCAATCTTGCGTGTGTCGATCACTCGGCAAGGCGCGGCCGGATACAGCGAGAGCCCGCCTTGCCCCGCCGGAGCAAAGTAGCCGTTGATGTCGATCACTAGGTCGGTGTCGTTGCTGGCATACGCGGTGATCTCGCCGCTCGTACCTGCCGGCACTATGGCCGCGTTGGCGACAATCGTCCCCGTCAAGTTATTCAGCGTCGACACCGGATTCTGCGGCTGCTGGCCCGTCGGCCACAGCTCCAGATAGCCCAGCGGGTTCCCCATCGCTGGATAAGGCACAGCCGTGAAGTTCAGCGAATATGCCTGCGCACTGGATGGGATCTTACAAGTAGACGCGTTCAATACCGGGAAATCGCGCGCCACGTTGCCCGACAGATGCGGTGAACCCAGCCCCTGAGGGAAGTTGGATTTGCGGGTATCCGCCACCCGACACGGCGTCAGCGAGTAAAACGCTAAGGTCGAGCCGCTGGTGGGCGCGAAGTAGCCATCGATATCCAGCACCACGTCGGTTGTGTTGCTTACGTAGACGCTGACGGCTCCCGAGGCTCCGGCGGGCACGATGGCCGCGTTGGCCTTGATACGGCCATCCAGCGAGTTCATGGTGGAGACTACGGGCTGCCTCTCACCGGTCGGCCAGATGGTCAGATAGCCCAGCGGCCCGGGCGGCACCACCGTGACATTCAATGAATAGGCAGCAGCAGTGGTGGGAATGTTGCAGCCACCTAATTGCGGAACGGTGAAATCTCGAGAAGTATTGCCCTGAATCGGCCCCCCACTCTTGCGCGTGTCCACCAACCGGCACGGCGGAGCCAAGGGAACTAGCTGAAGGGGCGTAATTACCTGGAAGTTCACGGTGCTGGTCAGCACGCCGCTGGGTGTCGTTACTTGGACCGGGCCAGTAGTCGCACCGGCAGGTACGGTGGTGGTGATTTCAGACGCCGAGACAACGTTGAACGCGGCTGCCGTGCCGTTGAACGTGACGCTGTTCGAGTCCGTCAGATTCGTCCCAAGGATAATGACGGGCGCTCCGACCTTGCCGGAGGTGGGCTGTGTTTTCACGAACGGGGTAAGTCCAACATCCAGACTGAAGACGGTGCCAGCTTGGAAGGCACCGCCACTGAACGCTGTCCCGTAGAAAGTCCCATTCGTGTCTTGAACCAGCCCGCCCTCAGGGCCATCCCCGTCCGCGCAATACATTTGCGCGCAAAAGTTGTACAACGTGATTAGCGTACCCGTGGCGGAGATCTTAAAGATGGTGCCACCCTGATTGGCCCCGCCTTCGGCGGTTGTCCCGTAGAAATCTCCGTCGGTGGCCTGCACCAGGGGGGCGTTGGGCAGGTAGCCGTCGGTGCCGTCGAAGGAGTGCAGTGTAGTCAGCGTGCCAGTCGGAGTGATTTTGAAGACCGTGCCATAGTAGGCGGGCTGGCCATCGCCTGACGTAGTCCCGTAGAAGTTTCCGTCGGTGGCTTGCACCAGTGCGCTGTCAGGGAAGATGCCGTCAGTGCCGGTGAAAGTGTGCAGCGTGGTCACAGTGCCCGTGGGTGTCATTTCGAAGACCGTGCCACAGCCGACGCTGCAGATGTGGCCGGTCACGACGCCCTGAGCAGTCGTCCCGTAGAAGTTTCCGTTAGCGGCTTGCACCAGACCTGCGTAGGGACTATCGCCGTCTATAAAGTTGAAACTGTGCAGTAGCGTAAAGGTCCAAGAACCGTTGTTGGGAGACAGTTTGAAGACCGTGCCGCAGCCCTGGGGCTGAAAATCGACACAGTTGTTGCCGGTCCCGCCTGAGAATGTTGTCCCGTAGAGGTTCCCATCGGTCGCTTGTATCAGCCCTCCCTCAGGGTAAGAGCCGTCATTGCCGTCGAAGCTATGCAGCAGCGTAAAGGTCCAGTTACCGTTGTTGGGGGACAGCTCGAAGACCGTCCCACAGCCCTTGTCACAGTTGCTGCTGGTCCCGCCGTTCCCCGTCGTCCCGTAGAAGTTCCCATCAGCGCCTTGCACCAGCCCGGCATAAGGAAAGGAGCCATCAGTCGGATATCCCGCGAAGCTGTGCAGCTGGGTCAGTGTGCCCGACAGGGTCGTTTGGAAGACCGTGCCTTGATAGCCGCCGTTGGCCCCGCCTTGGAAAGTTGTCCCGTAGAGGTTCCCGTCGATGCCTTGCACCAATCCGGCGGTTGGGTTGACGCCGTTGTTCCCGCGGAAATATACCAGAGTGTTTAAAGTTTGTGCGGAGGAGACAATCGTCATCGCGGCACAAAACACGAGGACGATGTAGACCATCTTCGATAAGCTAGACTGCTCCATAACGCCACCTTGCCGTGCTCGCGAGACTATAAAGGGCGACAGCCTGGGAGTCAGTAGCCTCAATCACGAGGGCGTGTGATAAGTATCACAATCAATTATGCGTGTTCTGGCAATAATGTGCAATAATTACGTTCCATTAATTCCAAAGGCAGGAATGACTGGGCACCCAACCTTAGTATCCCGAAATACAGTCCGGGGGTGCAGGAGTAAGTCAAGGAGTAAGGGAATCGGATGCAGGTGGATAAGCTATCGCCGGCGGTCATTCTTTGCGCAGGTGTATTGACGCTGGCTTGCCTTGCAGGTTGCGGGGGTAGCTCCGGTACCTCGAGTAGCTCGAGTAGCTCCAGTAGCGGGAGCCAGGGTAGCAGTGGTAGCGGGGGAATAAGTAATGGCTATCTTTTCGGCGAGCGTTCCGGCACCGATGTCTACATGCAACCGGCTCCCCCGTCGTACACATTCCCTTCCTGGTCGGGATCGGCGCCCAACATCCGCATCGACCAGGTGACGCAATTCTCGTCCACGGTCAATCCGCAGGGAAGCAACATCTTCCAGACAACCACCCAGGTGGTCTACGGGCAGGTGACCGGCCCGACTGCCGGAAAGCAAGTGGTCGTCTACAGCTACACCAACCAGTACTACATCCAGCCACTGACTAGCACCACAATCAACATTAGCAGCAGTTCAACTTGGATCGCTCCGGCCAATGCGGGCCAGATCACGGCGTTGCTCGTCTTGCAAGGCTACTCCGCACCTGCCACGACGACGACCCTGCCCGCCGTCGATGGAGTCAACGTCTTCGCTGTTGCAACGCCCTCCGTGAATTCTTCACAATTCGCGTTCTCTGAGTACGCAATTCCGACAGCCAACAGCGGTCCGTTCGGCATCGTGACCGGGCCGGATAGCGCTTTGTGGTTTACGGAGAATTACGCGGATAAAATCGGACGAGTCACAAATTCCGGGATGATCGGCGAGTACGCGGTTCCTACGGCAGGCGCGGCTCCCAATGGCATCGCGACTGGGCCGGACGGGGCCCTCTGGTTCGCCGAGAGCAAAGGGAATCAAATCGGCCGGGTCACCACGTCCGGCCAGTTCACCGAGTACCCCATTCCAACACCGGGCGCCTCTCCCGAAAGCATCGTCGCTGGACCGGATGGAGCGCTCTGGTTTACTGAGTATCAGGCCAATCAAATTGGACGAATCACAACTTCTGGCGCGATTACCGAGTATCAAGTGCCAACGTCAGGCTCTGGGCCCTGGAGTATCGTGGCCGGTCCTGACGGAGCGCTGTGGTTCACCGAGATACAAGGTTACAAGGTCGCGAAGATCACGACTTCCGGACAATTCACGGAATACCCCATTTCCAACTCGCTTGGTTTCGTCCCAGCCCCGGGCGAAATTATCAACGGAGCGGATGGTGCCCTATGGTTCACCGGATCTCCTGCCGGTCTCGGTACAATCACCACCGCGGGAGTCATGACGCTATGGAACATCGCGTGGAATAACATCGCGGTCGGTCCGGATCAGATGATGTGGTATGCCGGATACACCGGTTCCTTCGGGGTTGTCGGGCAGTTCATGGAAAACCAGCAGCTGTCCTCTTTCAATGTTCCTGCACCCGCCGCATCTGGAGAACCTGGCCAAATCATCACCGGACCTGACGGCGCCCTCTGGTTTGTTGATCTGTCGAATTACATCGTCCGCTTCGGTCCCAACTGACAAGTTCGGCCACAATGTTGGCCATCGGTTGTGGCTCACGGTGGACCATTCGATCTGAAAACCCCACCGCTATTCCTTCTTCATCTCTTTCGGTCCGATCCCTATCTTCTTAAACTGCTTCCTGAGTTTCTTGCCGTAGGCGGCCTGCGGATTCTTGTTGAAAATTACCCATTGTCCTACTTCCGATCCCAGCTCTGGCCGCTTCCGTTCCCGTGGTCGACGCCCTAGAAACTGAGTCTGTGATCTTAAGCGAACCCTATGCGGTTCTCGCTGAGGGTTACCTTCGGGCAAGCACACGGTAACTCGGGGTTACCATAGTTTTGAGACCCCACGGATTTTCCTTGGTTTCCGGAAACCGGCGAGCGTAGCCTGATTACAGTGGGCTTAGTGTCCCCCGCATCGCGCAATGCTTGCGAAGCGGTCCGATCTTTGAAAAGTCGGTGGTAAGTGGATAGCGGGAGTGGATAGCACTGAGAGCCCCACACCCGGTTCTTCAGCATGACCCTCCCGGCGGCGCGCCTGCATTTTCGACGCGAGAGGAGACGCGAGCGAGAAAACGCCCGCGTAAGTCCTTGTGGCTCAAACATTAACGTATAAACCTTTGTGGCTCTATCATTTGCCGGGAAAAAGTTGGTAAACGCATGATTCTAAATGAAGCGCAGGGGGAGGGGTATTGACCAAGCCGTCACTAGTCAGTCCCAGAATGGGAAGACTGCGGATCGCGAACAGGTAAGGCGCGAAAGCCGACTTACGCCCGGAACGCCTTCTGCACCAGCGTGTAGCGGGCGGCTCCGATTAACCCGGAGTCATCGTTGAGGACGATCTTGACCGGTATTTCCTCCAGCAGCGCCTTCATGCGGCCCTTGCTGAGGAAGGACTCCATGAACGCTCCTTCCTTCATCTTCGGCACGATCTTTCCGGCGATGCCGGCCACGAACACTCCGCCCGTTCCCATAAGCTTCAGGGCGCAGTTGCCGGCCTCCGAGCCGAAGACGCTGACGAAGATGGACAAGGTGCGGTCGCAGATCGCAGCTTTTTTCGCGAGAGCCAGTTGCGAGATCAGCGCGGGAGCGTCGGCAGCCGCGGCCAGTTCGTCGCGCAACCATGCGGGTTCTTCCTCCTTCGAGGTGTCCCGCAGAAAGTCGTAGACATTCTTGAGGCCGGGACCGGAGAGGATCCTTTCATAGCTCACGTGCTGGTTGCCAAATTTTTTCATCAGGTATTGCAGAAGCTCGATCTCGACGTCGTTCTTGGGCGCGAACTCGGTGTGTCCACCTTCGCAGGCGAAAGGATGATGACGGAAACCGTCCCAGTAAAGTCCGGCTTCACCCAGCCCGGTTCCCGCCGAAACCACGGCGGTGTTGCCTTCGGCCTCGCGCGACCCTTCGCTCAGAGTGACGAAGTCCTTCGACTCCAGCGCATCAATGCCGTAGGCGAAGGCTTCGAGGTCGTTGATCAGACCGACGCTGCGCAGCTTCAACTGTGCGGCCAACTCGCGCGAGTCAATGGTCCAGGGCAGGTTCGAAATCTTGCTGCGGCCTCCGCGGACTGGACCTGCAACTCCAAAGCACGCCGACTGCGCCGGAATACCCTCGGTCCTGGTGAAGTCGGCAACAATTTCGGTGAGGCCCTGTGTTGCTGGCTGGGATAGATTTTCTCGACCACGCATTGCAGGCGATTGCCCTCGGTCTCGAAGGCCGCGAGTCTCGCGTTGGTGGCGCCGATGTCGCCCGCCAGGATCATGCGATTTTCCTCCAATGCCGGCCGTCGCGTTCCATCAGGTCGTCCGACTCTTTAGGTCCCCATGAACCGGACGCGTAATTGGGGAAGTTGCGGGCGGGCAGCGCCTTCCAGACGTCCAGGACGGGATCGAGGATTCGCCAGCCCGCTTCGACCATGTCGGCGCGCTGAAACAAAGTCGCGTCGCCGATCATGCAGTCGTAGAGCAGGACTTCGTAGCCGGTGTAAGGATCGGCGCCGAAATACTTGGCGTATTCGAAGCTCATCTCGACCGATCCCAAGCGGAGCTGAGCGCCGGGGATCTTGGCGCCGAAGCCGAGCGCCATGCCTTCGTCGGGCTGGATTTGAATGACCAGCCGATTGGTCTGGAGTTGATGGACCGCAGTTTGCCGGAAGAGCTGAAACGGAGCGCGCTTGAACTGAATGTTGATCTCGGTGTGCCGCTTGGCCATGCGCTTTCCGGTGCGCAGATAGAACGGAACGCCAGCCCATCGCCAGTTGTCAATGTTCAGCTTCAGCGCGACGAAGGTCTCGGTTTTCGATTCCGGCGAGACGCCAGGTTCGGAGCGATAGGCTTGCACTTTTTCTTTCGCGATCGTGCCCTCGCCATATTGGCCGCGGACCGCCTGATGCAGCACATCTTCCGAGCTCAGCGGCTGGATGGCATTCAGGACCTTGGCCTGCTCATCGCGCACTGCATCGGCGCTGAACGATGCTGGAGGTTCCATTGCGGTCAGGCTGATGAGCTGCATCATGTGATTGGGAACCATGTCGCGCAGAGTTCCGGCGGCATCGAAGTAGCCCCCGCGCATTTCGACGCCCACGGTTTCAGCATTAGTGATCGCGACGTGATCGATGTAGCGACGGTTCCAAATGGGCTCGAAGATTCCGTTGCCGAAGCGAAAGACCATGATGTTCTGCACGGTCTCTTTGCCCAGATAATGGTCGATGCGATAGATCTGCTTTTCGGACAAGACTTCTTTGATGTTTTGATTGAGCGCCATCGCCGAATCGAGGTCCTGGCCGAACGGCTTCTCGATGACCACTCTGCGCCAGCGACCGTCGTGCTCCTTGGAAAGGCCCGATCTTCCAAGATGTCGAACGATATCGCAGAAGAACTTCGGAGAAGTCGCCATGTAGAAGAGATAGTTCTGACTGGTGCCGTGTTGCTCGTCGATCGCGGCCAACGCCGCTCCCAGCTTCGCGTAGGTGGCCTCGTCGCCGAAGTCGCCGCGCTGGTAATGAAGGCATTGCTGAAAGAGGTCCCAAGCCTCGGTGCCGTGGTCCTCAGCTTGCAGGAAGCGAGTGGCTTTCTTGCGGAAGTCGTCCAGGCTGAGATCGTCGATGGCCACACCGAGAACGGCGAACTCCTTGGGCAGCAAGCTGGCCTTCTCCAGGTTGTAAAGGGCCGGAACCAGCTTGCGCATGGTGAGATCGCCGGTCGCGCCGAACACCACCATCGCGCACGGACCCGCAGGTTTGCCCCCGTGTTCGAGATCGTCGTCCACTTCGGTAACCGGAGACAGCGACATTTCCACCTCACTCGCAGTGGGCGCTTACAGTAAAACGCGTCGCAAAGGGCTGTCAAGCTGGAGCTGGAACGATGCGGTTCGATTAGAAATATCGCAGGTGCGAAATGATTTGGGTTAAGCGTCAAGCCGCAGGCCCGCGTTGACGATCGCTCGGGCCTGTTCCGCGGATTCGAAGACGTGCGCCTCCATTCCCAGCTCGCGCGCGGCCTCGACGTTGTTGGGACGGTCGTCGAAGAAGAGCGTCTGGCCGGGCTCGCAACCCAGAGCCTCAAGGCAATGGCGATAGATCGCAGGATCGGGCTTCGTGACACCAAGCTCGCACGACCAGACCTTGACCTCGAATTCGTCGAGCCATTGGAACTCGCGGCGAACATAGGCCAGCAAGTCGTGCGGCATGTTGGAGAGGATGGCGATGCGTACTCCGCGCGCCTTGATCTCGCGCGCCAGGGCAAGCGCATCGGAATTGACGCGCAGCCACATCAGCGTCTCCATCTCTGCGATACGGTCCACCTGCGCTGGTCCGAGCTCGACACCCGCAGCATCCGAGAAAGCCTGCCAGTGCTGCCGGAGGTCGGCGCGGCCGCGGTCATAGTCATGGCGAGTGGCGGAATAGATCTCGAAGAAGGGAGGCTCGTTGACCCCAACCAGCGCCGCGAATTGTTGCAACTCGGCATCCGAAGGCGTGAGGCTCAGCACCCGGCCGTAATCAAAGACGACTGCATCCCAGCGGCTTGTTGGCATCATTTCCATTCTTACATGCCGGAGACAATCGCTCGCCGCAGTGCGGGTTGCTGACACCGATTTAGGGCCTCATAATGATCCCGCTGCGCCGAAAGCCAGCGCAACGAAACGGGAGAAGATATGACTATGAGCGCACAGAATGGACTCATTCACTTGGCGAGCCAACACTCGGTCGAGGAAACTATGCAGCGGTTGGAAGCCCTGCTTAGAGAGCGCGGCGTCACCATCTTCGCCCGCGTGGACCACAGCGGCGAGGCCGCGAAGGTCGGCCTCGCAATGCGGCCGACAAAGCTTCTCATCTTCGGCAGTCCAAAGGGCGGAACTCCGCTGATGCAGGCCGCTCCTACGGTCGCGATCGATCTACCGCTGAAGGCGCTGTTCTGGGAAGACGCGGGAGGCAAGGTCTGGCTGACGTATAACGACCCGGCGTATTTGCAGCAACGTCACAACTTCCCAGCGGACTTGCTCCCCAATATCGCAGCCGTCGCTGGGCTGTTTACGAAGGCAGTCGAATAGTGCGGTGAGCTAGCTGGCCTTCAACAACAGAAGGGTGACGTCATCGTGTTGCGGCGCGCCGCCGACAAAACGGTCGAGGTCAAGCATGATGGTATTGAGCAGCATTGAGGGAGCCACGGCGATATTCGCATGGAGCATAGCGAGCAAGCGACTCTCGCCGTACTCTTCAGCGCGAACATTCTCGGCCTCGACAACGCCGTCGGTGAAGATGACCAGCCAATCGCCGCTCTGCAGCGTGACCGTTGCCGACTCGTAAGCAACGTTCTCGTTGATACCGAGCGGAATGCCTCCTGTCTCCAGGCGCTCGATCGCTCCGGTTTGGCGGCGCAAGATAGGAGCGTTGTGGCCGGCATTGACGTAGCTCAAACTGCGAGACGAAGGCTCGTATTCGGCAAGGAACGTGGTGGTGAATCGGCGTCCATTCTGGCTATTGGTGCACGCATAAGTGTTCATGCGGCCGATTAGCTCGGTCAACGAGTCTGTGCTAATGGCGAGCGTTTTAAGGCTGGCTTGGAAGGTCGCCATCAGCATGGCCGCCGGAATACTCTTGCCGGCTACGTCGGCGACGGCGATCAGGAATGTTGTGCCGGACGCGACTGAAGAAGGACGGGGAAATACATCGTAGTAGTCGCCGGCGACTGTGTTGGCGGGACGGGTGGCAAAGGCGATCTCCAGGCCCGGCACTGACGGCGGGTTTGCCGGCAGCAGCCACGTCTGGATCTCTTTGGCGATCTGCAGATCGCGCTTCATGACCACGCGGTCAGCGACCTCGAGGACCAGCAGCGCGAGCAGCAGCAAACCGCCCCAGAAGTGGTTGTCGAAGGCGAGAATCTTGACTTGCCCATTGCTGGTTTGCCAGGAGGCTTCGCCGCTAGGGAAAAATACCAGCACCAGCGCAATCAGCAGCAGGACGCGGCGCGCCGGAGTCAGCTTCTCGATGATGGCCCAGAAGAACTGGCTGGCAACGTTGAAGAAGTGCTTGCCCCGGCCAACTCCGGGCGTCCAGGTCGAATCTACTTCGTGCGAGTAGAGTCGATAGCTGGAGCGCGCGTCGGCCTGGAACTGCTTCCATAGTTCGTTGAGCCGCATACCGTCGGTGACACGCTGCCAGAACCTCTCAAGCCGTGTCATGATGGGCTGAACTCGCGCTGTGTATTGATCGCGCGGCGGTGGCGAGGGGCCGGCGCTTTGGGCGTTCAAGCTCATGGAAGGCGTAGCAGGATTATAGGCGACACTGGATGGTATGAGCCACGAAGCTTCGAGTCGGCAAATGAGTGCGCAGGAGAATCAGTGCGGGCGTCCCGAGGGCACCTGCTCATCGAGAAAGGCCACCGATTGGACTCCGGAAACTTCAAACCGCTTGCGGCAGCGGATGTTCTTGCAGGCGACGAGATCGTCGCGGCGGACCATATACGAGCGGGCCTTGGCGAACTTGGCGCGATCGCGTTCGTCCGCGCGTCCGGACAATTGGCGCTTCTTGGTGCGAACAAACCAGCCGAGATCGTATTCGGCAGCCTGATGACAATGCGGGCAGTTCAGGGTGGCTTTGCGGGTCTCTTGCCGTTCGTCGTAGAAGTCGCGTTCGTCCATCACGTTCTCCTTTTTTGGCCACTCGGCCGGTGGCGCCATCCTGCCCTTGAAACATTAGAACATAATCAGGCGGCCAGCGAAGCTACTAAGTTGACGGACGGCAGCGTACAATCGCCCGGTCGAGACTGCGCCCCGCGATCCTTAGAGAAAGGCGAGATCCAACATGGCACTCTGGCACAAAGGTCTCCGCGTGGCCGTGGGCAAAATGCCCAAGGTCATTGATCCCACGACTCACGCCGTCCTCGACTACGCCGTTGCTGGCTCCTTTTTGCTCATGGGAGTCCGCTTCTGGAAGCGCAGCAAGCGTGCGGCTATCGGCTCGCTGTTCTGCGGAGGAGCGGCCGTCGCGAATATCCTTTTGACTGACTATCCTGGAGGAACTCACCCGATCCTTAGCTATCGGGCACACGGCCGCATCGACGCAGGAATTACTGGTATCACCGCTGCCATGCCGCGCATCATGAGGTTCGAAGACGAGCGTGAGGCCCGGTTCTTCGAGATCGAAGCATTGGCCAACACCGCGATTGCAGGCTTGACCGACTTCGACTATTACGAGCGTCCCGTGCCCAGACGCCCCCGGTCTCTGAGCGAGGAACGAACTCCGCTGGATGTCAGCTCACGCTAGCCCATGTTCCTATCGCAGCCGGTGCGACCGGAGATTCTGCGGGTATAGCTTGGTCAAGTTGGAGCATCACACTCCTCGGTGATTGACGCGGCATAGCGGCTCGCATTTACACTCACAAATACGTGCAGATGCAAGCTCCAAACCAACGCATTGGCGTCATCAATGCGCTCAGGGCCTTTGCGGCAATCTTTGTCGCCTGGGGCCATTTCGTTGCGGGGCAGGGAAAATATCTTAGTTTGTCGGGGAAATATGGCTACCTCGGGGTGCACATTTTCTTCGTGATCTCCGGATTCGTGATTCCCTGGAGCCTGTATCGTTCCCGTTACGCTCTGCGCGATTATCCTCGGTTTCTGCTGAAGCGCAACGTGCGTCTGTATCCGCCCTATCTGGCCTCCATTGCGGTTACCGTTTTGGCGACCAACTTCATCATGGCGCCGCTACTTCACATGCCGCGGCTCACCGTCACTGCGCAAAGCCTGCTGCTCCACTTTGCCTACCTGAACGATCTGGCGCGCGTTCCCTGGATCAATGTGGCCTATTGGACACTCGCCATTGAATTTCAGTGGTATTTGCTGGTCGGGCTGATGTTCCCCTTGCTGATGACTCGCAATCGGTTGGCGCGTTTCGCCGGTCTGGCGGGGATGATGCTGGCCTACTTCGCGGTGGGTAACGATCGGCTGATCTTCTATAGCATCCCAATCTTCCTGGTTGGCGTCTTCGTGTTTCAGTACCGTGTGGGGTTGATAGGTCTACGCGCCATGCTGGCCCTGATCGCCGTCATGGTGCTCGCCATGATTGGGCCGATTGGCTGGATCGTCGCCGGAGTGTCGGTGACTACCGGAATGCTGATTGCGTTTTCTACCTTCCACAATCCCGCGGCAGACCGCGTCGGAGACGTGAGCTACTCGCTATACCTGTTGCATCTTCCCATTGGCGTGAGCCTGATTGGCTGCCTCTCGCATTGGCTTCCTTATTCCGGCAGCTACATGATTGTGCTGGATGTTGTCGGCCTGGCGGCTTCCGGTCTGGTGGCGTGGATCATGTATCAGCTGATTGAAAAACCGTCGCAGGACATGTCCTCCGCGATACGCTTCACCCGGCGCGCGGTTGAGCAGGCGTCGCCCGCAGCCATCGCCGCGACAGTGGTTGAGTAATCCCCGAAACCCCACGCGTCAGCGGTTTGCGGCAGCAGTTTCGCGGCGTGCCAGCAGCCGGTCACTGTGCTCGGCGGCCGACAGATACGCTCCGCCCAGCAACAGCATGCCACTCCAGAACGACCAGAAGATGAGCGTGACTGAGACGGCGAAGGGTCCATACACTTCCTGAAAATTGAGCCAGGGCAGCGCCAGAATGTAAATGTATTTCGCCGCCTCCGAGACCAGGCCGGTGATGATTGCCGCCGGCAGCACCGCGCGCACCGGAACCTTGCCGTGCGGCAGCAGCCAATAGATCAGAAAGTAGATGCCGATGGTGGCCAGGATGGCCGAAGCCTTCATCACGACGAATCCCAAACCGCGGAAGACAAGGTTCTGGTCACCGACGGCAAGTCCGAGCATCTTGAGGTTCTCGGCGGTCAGTGCGATCGAAAGCATTGCCAGGCAACCGCATCCCAGAGCCAGGCCGAGCGACACGACCAGGTTCATCAGGTAGGAGCGGTTCTTGCGGAAGCCCCAGATACTGTTGAGCGCGACCTCCAAGGGGAGGAAGATTCCCGTTGACGTGATCAACAGCATGACCAACGACAGTACCTGTCCGCGTCCTTTTACGCTGGCCAGGAACTGCAGGTTGCGGATGACGAAGTCCTTATTGCTGGGCAGATAGTCCCGTAACAACTCCAGCACCACGTTGTACATCGCGGTCGAATGGAAGACGCGACGAACAACCGTCAGCAGCAGGACGATGAACGGAAACAGTGAAAGGATAGAGTTGGCGGCCACCGAGAAGGCGTAAGTATGCACCTCGGTTTGCATCAGGTAGAGCAGCGTGGACCAACCGTGGCGCCGCAGGCGGTGCGCCAGGCTGTAAGTTTCCGGCAGGTGGCTGAAGAGCTGTTCCTTGGCCTCTCTTTCGTCCTCGGCCAACAGCCGTCGGGCGACGTCCCCGGCACGCAGGGGCGCAGCGTACAACTCTGTGGTTCCGTTGGGCTTAAGTGGTGCCGCGGCCACCACCGTTGACGACTGGGAGAAACCGCTTGCCTTCGATTTCCGCTCTTCGCCCGTCGATCCAGAGTTGCTACTCACACTCTCAATCGTAACAGACCACCGAACGAGTCCACGCCGAGTTGAACTTGAGTTGGAACTACTCCATCTTGGCAACCGGAAACTCTTGCGATGAAAACACTTGCCAGATTGTCGAGTTCCTGCGATTATCGTCTGCTCGCCTTCGATTGGGCGAAGGTGAGCTTTCGGTTGAACCGAAACGCGGATTTGGGTTGATGTTTCTGTTAGCAGTCGAATTTACGCTTTGCATGGGTTCCAGGGATCTGCTCTGACGCGCTTGCATGAGTCCGTCAGAACGAATTCGTGGGCCTTTTTACTTTGCGCCAGAACTGCAAGCGGAGCCGCAACTCTTGTTTCCCGGCAAACGTTGAGACGTCTTCCAAGCCTCTGCTCCTCAGGGTTGAGCCTCGGAACGTCCGCCAAGCGGGGTTTATTCCAAAGCAAGCCAGGTGAAAGGAGTAGGTCGTGAGAGAGAAAGGTACTGTCAAGTGGTTTAACGGAGCCAAAGGCTACGGATTCATCCAGCGTTCCACGGGCGAGGATGTATTCGTGCATTTCTCAGCTATCCAGGAGAACGGATATAGGAGCCTGAATGAGGGCGAAACCGTCGAGTTCGACCTCACGAAAGGTCCCAAGGGCTTCCAGGCCGCTAACGTTCAGCGTGTATAAGACTGTCTGCGCCGCGCGGAGGCCAAGCGTTACTTCGCTCCCTGCGCTTCCGAGTTCGGCCAAACCACTAAACCCTCTCGCTTTGGGAGGGTTTTTTATGGCCGGTGCAAGCGCTGCAAGGCCCAGCGCGCGTGTTCGGCAACCGTTGCATCCTCATCACGAGCGAGTTCCTGCAAGACCGGCAAGAAGCGTTGATCGCCGCTGTTGCCCATCGCAATCGCGACGTTGCGCCGAAGTCCGTTAAACCGTGCGCGCTTCACCGGCGAGCCGCGAAAAACTTCGCGAAACTCCTCTACGCTAAGCTGCGCCAGCCACTCGAGGTCGGGATTCACCAACTGCGGGCGCGCCTCGAATTCCGGCGCGCTGCTCACCGGCGCTTCGCGGTTCCACGGACAAACATCCTGGCAGATGTCGCAGCCGAAGACCTGGCGTCCAATGCCGTCGCGCAATTCTTCCGGTATGGAGCCGCGCTTCTCGATGGTGAGATACGAGATGCACTTGGTGGCGTCGAGCTGATATGGCGCGGGAAACGCATTGGTCGGACACGCATCGAGGCAACGTGTACACGAGCCGCAGCGGTCCGGAGCAGGAAAGTCGGGCGTCAGTTCCAGCGACGTGAGCATGACGCCGAGGAAGAGCCACGATCCTAACTGCTCATTCAGGATGCAGGTGTTCTTGCCGATCCAGCCAACGCCAGCGTACTTGGCGAAAATGCGCTCGATCACCGGACCGGTGTCAACATAACACCAGGTCCGCGGCACCGGAAGATTTTGCTGCGCCCAAATTTCGAGCAGCTTCGCTTCCAGGGCGTGCAATTTTTCAAGTACCACATTGTGGTAGTCGCGCTGCGACCAGGCGTAGCGCGAGATACAGCCCTGCGACGTCGTGCCGGCGTGCGTGGAATACGGTTGATCGACATTGTAGTTCAGCGCACAAACCACGACCGAGCGCGCCCAGGGCGCGGTGTTGGCCAGCGAAGCGCGTTTCAACTCGCTAGCCTCGGTGCGCTTCTCCAGGTAGCTCATCTCGCCGGCGTGACCCTCGGCGATCCAGTCGGTAAAGAACTGGTGCTCGGGCGTGTCGGCCACGCCCGCAACGCCGGCGAGCTCGAAGCCGACCTCAGCGGCGAGACGCTTGACTTCGCGGCTGATGACGGACACATAGAAAGCGCCGGACATGCTGCGCCGATTATAGGAGGATCGCTATTCGCGCTGCGCCCTTCGCTTTTTTGCCTTCGACGGCTTCACGGCAGTTAACTCCGTCGCCCTAGCGGGTCTATGAAATCAATGGCCTACGCATCAATCATGTCGTAAGGCACTGAAAACAGATACCGTGCAGTGCCGGTTGTACACAAGTGCGCAATGGGGGAATCCTTCTGTGGAAGGTTAGGAACCCTGCCTTTGCTCAACAAGACGAGGTTGTGGCGCGTCGGGATGCTAACAGTGCGGCACAGACTCTGGAGGCCCGCTTTCCAGGAAGCAAAACACAAAGGACCGACGGGCGGTCCTCGATGCGTAATGTGCGGTATTCGCTATCCGACGGTGGGCGGGTTGGGCGCGGTCTCGTCGGCCTTTTTCACCGCGGCTTCGGCGGCCTCGAAGCCCATCTTGGAATGGGTGCCGTCGCAGAACGGTTTGTTCACCGACGCTCCGCAGCGGCAGAGCGAAAACGCAACTTTGCCGGTGAGGTCGTAGGGATTGCCGTCGGCGTCCACCAGTTCGATGGTGCCCTCGGGCGCCTCCACGCGGTAGGGCCCGTTCCTGCGGCACGTGATCTTTACTTGCGCCATCTATTTCCTCCTGATGATTGCCCGGCGCGAAACGCCGTTCGTCCATTGTAAGCCAGCGGTTGCGGCTCGAACCGAAACCAGACCGGGTGCGCCCGCCGGACCGCGCCGCAAGTCGATTGCGCAGCAGCGTTCTTATGCGCGCGCCTGGAGCTGATCCCGGCTTCGTCGTGTTGCCGTCCAAGCTTGCACCTCCGATGACGGAACGGCGCACCTCCTGCTTACGTATTCCTGTCCAGCAGCGGACATGGAGGTTACGCGGGCGGACAATCCAGGTCGCAATCGCGCTCTAAGCCATTGAAATATCTGCTTGTGTCGTGGTCGATCTATTGCACCAGTCAGATGGGGTACCGGGTACGGACAAAGCGTAGCCGCGGATTTTCAGGCACTTAATTTTGAATCTGAACCTCATTTCGCTGCGCAGAGGCCAAGAGACAACCAAAATGGCCACGGATTGTCACACATCGACCCGGATTGCCTTACAAGAAAACTCGAAATCAGGTCCGTGTTCATCCGTGAAAATCCCTGGCCCGGCAACCGCGGATCTGCACGGATAAACACGGATCAGATCTTTATCTATAGCTGTGTTTTTTCCTAGAATCCGTGCTCATCCGTGAGAATCGGCGGTTAAGAAACAAACCGATCGCGGTGGCAGTGAATAAAGTTCTAGAAGCTAGGACCTAAGGCTAAGAGCTAAGAGCCAAGAGCCAAGAGCCAAGAGCGAAACGAGTAAACGCCATGCAAACGCTGCTCCACGAATTTCGCTACGCGTTGCGCCAATTGCGCAAGTCGCCCGGGTTCGCCCTGGTTTCGGTGCTGACGCTGGCGCTGGGCATCGGCGCGAACATTGCGGTCTTTTCCGTCACCAATGCGGTGCTGCTGAATCCCAGCGGCATTCCTCACGCCGACGGACTGGTCGCGTTGCGCGCCCGCTACAAGGCCATGCCCGATCTCAACAACATCAGCATGTCGGCGCCGGATTTTGGCGATGCGGCCGATGGCAAGAACATCTTCTCGTCCGGCGCGGTCATGCAGGGCGGCAGCTTCAACTACGCCCGCGAAAACGCCAGTCCTGAGCTGCTGAATGGCGCCAGCGTTTCGTCCGGCTGGTTTGCCACGTTCGACGTTCGTCCATACCTGGGACGCGTATTCACGCCGGAAGAAGACCAACCGGGCGCGGGCAACGAGGCCGTGCTGTCGTATCGCGTTTGGAAGAAGCGGTTCGGCTCCGATCCCAACATTGTTGGCCAGACCCTGATGCTGAACAACCAGGCGTTTCGCGTAGTCGGCGTGATGGGGCCGTCGTTCAATTGGCCGAACCAGGCGGAACTTTGGGTGCCGATCGCGCTTGCGCCGGCCCGCTATCACGACCCGGACTATCGCTATAACGAAAATCTCTTTGCCGTGGCGCGTCTGAAGCCGGGCGTAACCCTGCAACAGGCGAATACCTATCTCAACCGAAAGGCCGAAGAGAACATCGCCTCCGAAGGCAACAAGAGTTTCGGCCGGGCCAGCGGATGGGGCATGTTCGCCATGCCGCTGACGGAATTCATTGGCGGCAATCTGCGCAAGCCGCTGACCATGTTGCTGATCGCGGTGGGCATGGTGCTGCTGATCGCGTGCGCCAATATCGCGGGCTTGCAGATGGCGCGGGCGTCGGCGCGCGAGCGCGACTTGGCCATCCGTGTCGCCCTGGGCGCGCAGCAGGTCCGCTTGCTGCGACAGGCCCTGGTGGAAAGTATCGTGCTGACGGTTGCCGGAATCGCGCTTGGCTTTGCGGTGGCGCTGGCGACTGCGCCGCTGCTACTGCGCTCGCTGCCAGATGCACTGGGTACCCAGATTCAACCCTCCTTCCGCGGGCCAGTGCTGCTGTTTGTGACGGGTATTGCGGTGCTGTGCTCGCTGCTGTGCGGACTGGTTCCGGCGTGGCAGCGCACCCGGCCGGGCTGGTTCAACGCGCTGCAGGAGGGTGGCCGCTCGGGCACCAGCGGCCTGGTGCACCAGCGCGCGCGATCGTCGCTGGTGGTGGCGCAGATCGCTCTCTCGCTGCTGTTGCTGGCGGGAGCGGGCCTGCTGCTGAGCAGCCTTAAAGCGCTGGAGCAAGTCGAGACCGGCTTCCAGCCCAGCGGCTTGCTCTCGGCGCGCTTCTCGCTGCCGCAGTCGGTTTATGGTCCAGCCACGCCGGCAGCCAGCGCCTCCGCAGTCAAGGAAGAGGCCGCCAAACAAGCGGCCGCCGCGCAAGACGCCAGCGACGCGAAGATCGCAGCCTTCTACAGCGCGCTGCAGGACAGGTTGCACAGCATTCCAGGCGTGAGCAGCGCGGCGCTCGCCGACTCGGTGCCCTTCGATAACCAGGGAGGCTCGTCCAGCTTTTTCATCAAGGGCCAGACGCTCCCGCCCAATGACCCCGGACCGCACGGAAACGTCCACATCGTCTCGCCGGGGTATTTCACGTCTCTGCGGGTGCCACTGGTGATGGGAAGGGACTTCACTCCCCAAGACCGGCATGGGACCGAGCTGGTCGCGATGATTGACACGGTGCTGGCACATCAGTACTGGCCGGGGAAAAACCCCATCGGCGAGCACATTGGATTCAACGATCGGGTAAAGGGCCCGTGGTACACGATCGTCGGCCTGGTGGCGCACGCGCGCGCGTCGTCGCTCGAGTCCGACACGAATGAGGGCTTCTTTTTTATTGACGCTGCACAAGTGCCGCAGTTGTCAACCGCCATCGTGGTGCGCAGTTCGCGCTCACCCGGGGACTTGAAGGGCGACGTGGGCGCGGCGGTGCGCGCGGTGGATTCCAGCGTTCCCATTTACGACGTGAAGACCATGGAACAGCGCGTAGATGAGTCGCTTGTGGGGCGGCGCTTTGTGGTGCTGCTGCTGACGACCTTCGCCGGACTGGCGTTGTTGCTGGCCGCGCTTGGGCTTTACGGCGTGATTAGCTACTCGGTGCGGTTGCGCACCCGCGAGCTGGGTGTGCGCATGGCGCTGGGCGCGCAGCGCGGACAGGTGCTGCAGTTGGTGTTGCTCCAGGGTGCGCGATTGGCCGCAATTGGCGTGGCCTTGGGCGCCATCCTCGCTATCGCGCTCAGCCGGGTCTTCTCCAGCCTGCTGTTTAAGGTTGGGGTGTTGCACGCGATGCCGTGGATTGTAGCGACCGCGATTCTAGTCGCCACCGTGCTGCTGGCCAGCTATCTGCCGGCGCGGCGCGCGGCCTCGATCGAGCCGATGAAGGCGCTGCGGACGGAATAGAAGAAGCAACTAGCACCCAGCAATTTGCAAATAGTGCGCGTTCTACAAGCTTGTCATCCCGAGCGAGGACTTCAGTCCGAGTCGAGGGACCTGTTTTTTCCGCCGTCGCCACGACGTGGTTCTCGCCACGGATTTTCACAGATCAACACGGATTCTTCTAGAGGAAAGAACAAGCATTAAGAATCCCATCTGTGTCCTTCCGTGCCGATCCGTGGCTGATTCCGCTTTTTCTTTGCTCCAGTACTTGAAATCAAATTCTCGTTCCCCGGTGCCAATCCGCGGCTGCTTTTTCCTGTCCTCTGGCGCGAAACCTCCTGCAAATGGGACAATGACGCGCAGGCCACACCGCACGCTCGTGGTCCGAGGAGAGAATCCATGAAACGGCTTTTGCTGGGGCTGCTGCTGGTGGCGTCGTTGCTGCCCGCGAGCTATGCCGCCGACAACAAACCCGACGAAACGCCCGCGCCCAAAATCAAGGTGGGCGATGTGGCCCCCGACTTCACCTTAACCGACCAGAACGGCAACAAGGTTTCGCTGCACGATTTCAAGGGCAAGAAGAACGTCGCCCTGGCGTTCTACATCTTCGCCTTCACCGGTGGTTGAACCAAGCAGATGCAGGCTTTCCAGCAAAACCTCGCCAAGCTGGAAGCCGCCGATACCCAGGTTCTGGGTGTGAGCATGGATTCCCGGTTCTCGAATCAGGCGTGGGCGGAAAAGATCGGCGTCACCTTCCCGTTGCTGAGCGATTGGGGCGGCGACGTGACCAAGGAATACGGCCTCTACAATCCAAAATACAAAGCCGCGCGGCGCGTGAATTACCTCATCGACAAGGATGGCAAGGTCATCGAGATGCAGCTTGGACTCGGAGGCCATTGACCCATCCAAGGTGGTGCAGGCGTGCGAGGCACGGAAGCTGGGACGGTAACGCCTTCACGCTCTACGGCGTCCGCCGGTAGCAGTAGATGTAATCAGTGATGACGGGTGGCACAGTCATCGGGATTTCGGTGACCATGACCTGGTCCAGTCCCGACGGTACGGTGTCCTGCAGCTTGTCGTTGGAGAGCAGATAGCCGCCGGGTTTCAGCATGGTGGCGACATTGACGCGGGCCAGCGACTGCTCGAACCCGCCGTAGTAGAGGAAGATGTTGGTTCCGATGATCAGGTCGAAGCGCTCTTCCGGAGGAAGCGGCAGACGCTGGAACACGATATTCATGTCAACCGGCTTGATGCGGGTAACGACGGAGGGGCGAATCTTCACCGCGCGTGTGTCAAAGCCGGTGGCAGATGCCGGGACAGGAATGGGGGCGACCGGCTCGCCAATCTTCGCTCCCAGCCCTTGCCAATACTGGATGAAGCTTGCGCGAAACTCAGGCGTCATTCGCCCTTCGGTATACCAGGGGAGCTGGACCGTGTAGGAGCGCCCTAGAGCGGCGTTTTTTCTCGCCGCTTCGATGTGCAGGTTCACCCGCGAGCTGATGTCCATCGTGTAGAGCTCGACGTTGTCCGCACTTGCCAGGCCGAGGCGAAGCAGGGAATCCAGCACGGCGAACGGCTGGACCGTCTGCGGCGGATAGAAATCCACGCCTTCCTGCTTGTTGACGAAGTCGAGGCCCGGGCCCACGATCGCCACCCGCCGAATGGCGCCGGGTTTCAACATGCCCTTGTCCACCATTCGCTGCAACTGCTGGTCGAGATCGTAGTCGGGCCACAGATTGCTATCCAGAGAGATGCCCCGGTGCTGGAACATCTGGTCCCGGTTGGTCTTTGCTTCCTGCCGGGCCTGCAGAAGGTCCTTCTGCATTCTTGCCAGATTGGCCAGCAGGTAGGCTTTGAGTTTCTTGCGTCCGGCCGGCGAGTTGAGCACGAAACCTTTTTTCTCGACGAAGGATCGCATCTCCACAAAGCCCTGGTTGCCGTCCGGAGCGGCGAGGGCTTTGATGAGATCGTTGGCGCGGGTTTCGGCGAACCCATTCACCAGGCTGCTTTGCCCGTAGCGCAGCAGATAGTCGTCGTCGATGCGGTATTCCTTGGTGAAGGTGACCCCGAAGCGCAGCAGATTGGTCAGGCTGTCCTCTTCGCCAACGTCCAGGCGTTGCCGGATGTCAGCATCGGACTTCTGCAGCCACGCGGCCCAGTCCTTCGAATTGATCTCAGCGCCGGGATGAGCGCCGTTGCCCGGTCCCATCTTCTGCAGAACCGGCTTCGCCGATTCAAGCGACATGAACTCAGGTGTGGGCACCTGAACGGGAACTGAGGACGCGAGGGCGGTGAGAACGAAGAGCGCCGGAGAAACGCAAGCGAACAACGCGCTGGATCGCTGATGATCATCCTAGTCGCCCGCCGCTTCTTCGGGCTGAAGAGTGAGCCGTGCCGAACTGCTTCTGCGGCACGCCGCGTAAACGGGAATCCCGGCAGCGATCAGCAAAACTCCGATCAGGGCAATCTTGGGCGCCTCCAACACCGTGTCGACGACCAGCGCTGCGCTGGCGAGAACGAATATGCCGGGAACCAGAAGCCGGGCGCGTTTGATGGGATATGTGTGTTTGCTCCGTCGCTGAACCACAAACAGGCCCGCAACGGCAGCGCCGGAGGAGAGCACAATGGCGAAACCGGTGTACATCAGGATCTGGTCGAATCCGCCGAGCATGACCAGGGCAATGCTCCACATTGCCTGCAGCGCAATGGCGAGGGCGGGCGTGCCAAACCTTCGGCTGGTGCGCGCGAACGCGGGAATGAATGCCCCGTCGCGGGCCATGGCGAAATACACTCGCGGTCCGGCGATCGTCATGGCGCTGATGGCGCCCAGCAGAGCCACGATCAGCGCGGGCGTGACCAGTTGCGAGCCTGTCCCGAACAGCGCGCGCGCGGCAGCGTCAGCGACGTTGGTCGCGCTGCGCATCTGGACGGCAGGGATCGCGTACAGGTACAGAGCGTTGAGCACCGTGTAAAGGGCGATGACAATGCAGGTCCCCCCTAGAAGCACGGGCCGCATCGAGCGCCGGCTGGCATGGATTTCTTCCGAGACGTAGGCGGCGGCGTTCCAGCCGCTGTACGTGAACATGACCGGGATGAGCGCCAGCAGCCAGTTCATCGTCCCGAAATGCGCGGTGGACGAATGGAAGTGCGACCACGAACCGTTTCCTGTCGCGAATCCCCGGCCGACGAAGACGACGACCATACCCACCAGCACCGTGGCCAGCGCGTTCTGGGTAATCTTGCCAGCCGTCAGGCTGCAAATGTGCAGCACCGCGAAAAGCGCAATGACCGATGCGGCCGCGAGCGTACGTGGCGACAGGCTGACGTTGATGCCCACGAGGTCGAGGGAAAGCACACTCCGGTCCGCCGCCAGTCCGGGGAAATACTGACCGGCAAACATCACCAGCGCTACGGCGCTGGCTGCGACGCTTCCGGAAAATCCTGCGATGAGCGAGGTCCAGCCCGACAAGAATCCTGCCGTTGGACCGTAAGCTTTCGAGAGGTAAACGTATTCTCCGCCCGCCGTCGGCCACAGGTTCGCCAGCTTGGCGTAGGAGGCGGCACCGGCAAGGGCAAGTCCTCCGCCGACAATCCACAGCGCCAGCATCGCAGCGGGGTTCGGGACGAGATTGGCGATAAGAGCTGGAGTTGTGAAGATGCCAACGCCCACTACGTTGGACACAATCAGAGCAATACCGTCGCGTTTTCGAAAGGTTCGGCGGAGCCGCCCCGCGGCGCCCCAGCGAGGGTCGTACGGGTCTTCAGCATCGGCGGAACCCGCGCGGGGTACGGAAATGTGAGAATCGTAGTTGCGAACCGCGTCGCCCATCGCTCAACCAACGTTCGTGCCCCTGACAACACGGGCCGATTAAGCTGCTTTTAGATAAGATGGTGCACCTATGCTTCCATAACGAACTAGTCGTAAGCTATTGATAAAAATGGGCATAGCCGCTAGTCCATTGTGGTAGCGGCACGGGCTCGCGGGAAATCACCCGAAATTATGCGGGAAAAGACGCCCGAAACAGAGTAGGGTGTGCGCATTCGCCCCCCATTTCCAGAGTGAAGATCTGGCTGCTCCAACGGTGGAAGCGCCGGGCTTCAGCCCGGCGACAAGACGTCTCTTCCACACTGGGCTTCAGCCCCGGCTGCGACAAACGGAATCTGGGGCTGAAAGCCCCTTTCGGGGAAGTCGATATTTCGCCGGGCTGAAGCCCGGCGCTTCCACCCGATTTTCATCGCCATTGGTTGGCCGCAGGCCCATGTGACGCTCGGGTGTAACATGATGCCTCAGCAGCGGAACTTCTTGTGGCCAGCGCCGAAGCAGAACCGTTCGTGGACGAAACTCCGGGAGAAGCCCCAGTGCGGGGATTTCTGCACCGGGCCGCAAAAGCGGGCGCCGGATTTCTGGTGGTCACTCATGGAGCGGGCGGCAACGCCAATGCTCCACTGTTGGTCGCGTTGGCAGACAAGTTCGCGGCGTCGGGACTGACGGTTTTGCGCTGCGACCTGCCTTACCGGCAGCGGCGTCCACGGGGCGCGCCGTCGCCCTCCGACGCCAAGACGGACCAGGCTGGCTTGCGGCGCGCGGTAGATCTGATGAAGCAGCGGTTCAAGGGCCGTGCGTTTCTGGGTGGCAGTTCGTATGGCGGGCGTCAGGCGAGCATGCTGGTCGCGGCCGAGCCGTCGCTGGTCGAAGGCTTGCTCCTGCTGTCGTATCCGTTGCATCCTCCAGGTCGGCCAGCGCAGTTGCGGATCGCGCATTTTCCCAGCCTGCGGGTGGCCACTCTGTTCGTCAGCGGAACTAAGGACACGTTCGGCTCGATCGAGGAATTGGAAGGCGCGATCAAGCTGATTCCTGCGCGGAAGAAACTGGTGGCAATCGCAGGCGCGCCGCACGGCCTGTCGCAGAAGTCGAAGGCCAAAGAGGTGCCGGACGTGGTGGTCAAGGAATTCCAGTCCTTCTTCCTTAACGCATAGCCTGCTTGGCCGAGTACGCAACAACGTCTCGGGCACAACGTCCGATTCAGTGCTACTGTTCCAGCGCGCTACTGCCGTCTCCGGGCCCGGCCTCTTCGTCGAACTAATTTCTGAACCGAGGAGATGGAAAATGTCAGGCAAGTACTTTTGCTGTTTCATGATCAAGTCATGTGCAGCTTTTGCACTAGGGGCGATCCTGGCGCTCAGCGCGTGGGCGGCGGACACGGAAAAGGTGCTGTACAGCTTCACCGGCGGCAACGACGGAGGCGATCCCGCAGCGCAATTGGTCTTCGATGGTGCGGGCAATGCTTACGGCACCACCGTGGTCGGAGGACTTTACGGCTGTGGCACGGTCTTCGAGCTGACGCCTCTCTCCGGCGGCAGATGGCAAGAGACGGTGCTGTACAACTTCAGCTGCTTCGGCGATGGGAAGAACCCGTACGGTGGCGTGACCTTCGACGGCTCCGGCAACCTGTATGGGACCACGGTCGCAGGTGGTTCAGGCGGCGCTTGCAGCGGCGATGGTTGCGGGGTGGTTTACAAGCTGACGCCGTCCGGTGGCGGCTGGACCCAGACCGTTCTGTACAACTTCACTGGCGGCGACGACGGGTATGGTCCCGGCAGCGCAGTCGTCCTTGACAAGGCGGGCAACATTTACGGCACTGCCCCCGACGGAGGTGCCTATTCTCAGGGCGTGATTTACCAGCTCTCGCTCAAGAACGGGCAGTGGCAGCAGACGGTGATCCACGCCTTCACCGGCGGCGACGATGGAGCGGTGGGCTCACTCGGATCGTTGCTGCTGGATGCGGCTGGCAATCTCTACGGCGTGACCGAACTGGGCGGTAAGTACGGAGCCGGCATCGTGTTCAAGCTGTCTGCAGCGGGAGGCAGCTGGAAGCTGATCACGCTGTATGCATTCCAGGGTCTGCCCGACGCGGGCTACCCTTACGGCGGTCTGATCGCGGACGCAAAGGGGAATTTGTACGGCACCACCTACTTCGGCGGCGCTAACGGTCTGGGTGCTGTCTTCGAGGTTGGCGTCGGCCCGACCGCGCTCGCCGGATGGAAAGAGAGTGTGCTGTATAGCTTCCAGGGCGACACCGACGCGAGCTTTCCAACCAGCACCCTCGTCTTCGACTCGGCGGGAAACCTCTACGGCACCAGCTCGACCGGCGGCAATCCATCGTGCGACTGTGGCACCATCTTCAAACTGACTCCGAATGCGGGCGGATGGAATGAGAGTGTGCTGCACAATTTCGGCAGCGCCGGGGACGGCTCTTATCCGAATTACGGTCTGACTTCTGACGGCATGGGCAACTACTTTGGAACCGCACCGGTGGGCGGAGCTCACGGTCAGGGCGTGGTATTCGAGATTACGCCGTAGGCAGGCTTCGCGGCTGCCCACGATGGGGATCACTCTGAGGAAGTGGTAAAGCGGGCGCCGTGCGACGCCCGCATAAGAGTATCTACGCCGCTACCGCTGGCGCCCGGGTGAGCACCACGTAGCGTTCTGACGCCAGCAGGATGCCGTGCGCATCGCTGGAGCAGCAGCAATCCACCGCGCCCGCCGCCAGCGCTTCACTCCACATGCGATCGTCGGCCAGGCGATGAATGCAGACAAATGCGGTGTAGGGAAACTGAGCGCACAGTTGTTTCAGCTCAGGGATGCCGATGAGTTCCAGGTCCACCACCGCGAAGGGAGCATGCAAGCGCGCCACGGCGGAACTGATTTCCTCGCGCGATTTTGCGATCGTGAGATTGCGAAACTGATTGCGAAACGATGCTGCCAGCCGATCGGCGGAGAGTGCATCGTGATAAGCGAGAACAACATTGATAGGCCGCATGGCAAACCCCTTTTTGAAATGGCGGAGGGGGCGGCACGAGCCAACCCGGTGATGAGGTTTGGTGGACGCTTTACAACTCCGCACCACCCCGGTGCGGCATACACAGTAATGGACGAGCGGCGACGCTATTTGGCAGCGTCGCCTGATTGGGTTGCGGCTTCGAAGGCTTCCGGCTGCAGCTTGCCATTGCGCTTCAGCAGGATTTCTACTTTGCCTTCGGCTTCTTCCAGTTCCTTGCGGCAGGAACCGGAGAGTTTGATGCCCTCGTCAAAAAGCTCCAGCGCCTGGTCGAGAGAGACGTCTCCCTTTTCCAGTTCGGCCACGATCTTCTCCAGACGTTGGAGACACTCTTCAAACTTGGGCAAGCATTAACTCCTACAAGAATTCTAGTCCAGATTTTCAACGCTGAACGTGAAAATTCAGATGAGCGTTTTCACACCGAGGCGCGCTTGGTCGTACCCAGGGCTTCCAGCACATCGACCGCCGAGGAGTAACGGCCGAAGGGAGCGCTGATCTGCGCGCCCTGCACCATGTGGCGGACGGCAGCGAGCATGTCGCGAGCGATGGCCACGCCTTCGGCGCGGGCGGTGTCGGCGGTGGTCGCCTTCGCCATGCGGGTGAAGATTTCGTCCGGGATGGAAACCCGCAGCTCGTTCTTCATGAACTCGGCGTTGCGGGTGCTGGTGAGCGGCCAGATGCCCGCCACTACCGGAATGCGGCAGTGCTCGATCCGGCGCAGGAACTCCTCCAGCAGGTGAATATCGAACACCGGCTGCGTGACCGCCAATTCCGCGCCCGCCTCCACCTTGTACTCGAAGCGGCGGATTTCCTCGTCGATGTTAGGGCTGCCGGGATTGGCGCCCACGGCGATGACGAACCTGGTCGAGCCGCCGATGGGATTGCCGCCAATGTCCAGCCCGCGGTTAAGGTTGTGGACGATGTTGACCAGCCCGATGGCGTCCACATCGAAGACCGCCGTCGCGTCGGGATAGTCGCCCATCTTCGGCGGATCGCCGGTGATGCAGATGAGGTTGCGAATGCCGACCGCGCTTGCGCCCAGCAGGTCTGACTGAATACCCAGCACGTTGCGGTCGCGGCAGGTGTAATGCAGGATGGGCTCGATGCCGACCTGCTGCTGCACCAGCAGACACAGCGCCTGGTTGCTCATGCGCGCCGAGGCGCGCGGGCTGTCAGGGATGTTGACGCCATCCACGCCCACCGACTTCAGGAAGCGCGCTCCTTCGATCTCCCGGCTTCCGTCCGTGCCCCTCGGCGGAACGATCTCCACCATGGTGACGAACTCGCCGTCCGCGATCTTGCGTCCCATCTGCGAGCGTTCCCGAAGCGGCGGCACTTCGACCGGCTCGGCCTTGGCAACCGGAGCTGGCTTGCGCGCCATGGTGCCGCCGGAAACCGCGCGCAGGAAGGCCTTCATCACGTGGATGTGGTCGGGCGTGGTGCCGCAGCAACCGCCGACCAGACGCACACCGACATCGACAAATCGTCTTGCATATTCCGCCATGTATTCCGGCGAGCAGAGATAGATGTTGCGTCCCTCGACCGAGCGCGGCATGCCGGCATTGGGCTGGGCGGAGAGCGGAGCGGTGGTGACGGCGCGCACCCGTTCCAGCGCGTCCAGCATGGCCACCGGACCGACGCTGCAGTTGCATCCCACGACCTCGGCGCCCCAGGCCTCGACTTGCGGCCCATAGTGCTCGGGGGCTGATCCATCCAGGCAATTGCCGTCTTCGTCAATGGTGACCTGCGCCACCACCGGCAGCTTCGGATTCACATCGCGAGCCGCCAGAATGGCCTGATGCAGTTCCTCCAGGTATCCGAAGGTCTCCAGAATCAGCAGGTCGACCCCTTCTTCGTTCAGGGCGGTAATCTGCTCGCGAAACGAATTGCGAGCTTCCGCCAGGGAGATCTTGCCCAGCGGCTCAATGCGCACGCCCAACGGACCAACGGCGCCGGCGACCAGGGCATCGAAACTCTTGGCCGCCTCCCGGGCCAGGCGGGCGCCTTTGCGGTTGATGTCGGCCAGCTTGTCCAGACATCCGTGCTTGGACAAGCGAAACGAATTGGCGCCAAAGGTGTTTGTTTCAATGATCTCTGCTCCCGCGTGCAGGTACTCCTGATGGATGTCGCGGATGAGATCGGGCTGCGAGACGTTGAGCTCGTCGTAGCAGCGGTTGATGAAGATACCCTTGGAGTACAGCAGTGTGCCCATGGCGCCATCGCATAAGACAGCGCCAGCCTGCAAGCGGGGAATGAGCTCCTTGGGCATGGATATTCTGGACCTTGGAAGTGCTGAGCTTGTTTGAACTTTATCGCAAATGCCGGGAAATGGCCACCGCCGTCAGCCGGAGATGCACCGCCAAGCTCTGTTATAATGCAACGGTTTCCAACAACTTATCGCAAATCATCATGACGTCCGGGGTACAGGTTTGAAGCGGGCCGCAGTCCTTGTCCTTTCCCTCATTTTCGTTCTTTTCCTGGTTTATTGCGGCGGGAGCAGTTCCAGCACCACGCCGCCCAGCAAAGTCACCCATCGCGCCTTTGTGACCAATACCTACTCGGGTGCCTTGCAGATCATGGATACCCAGAACGATACGACGCCCTACACCGCCCAGACGACGAATTCCGCGGGACAGGTTATTCCGGGCGTGCCGGTGACCATCAGCGTCGGAAATTCCGTTTACCTGGGCGGTGGTGAGCTCCGACCTGAGCAAGACCCTGGTGTTCGACCCGAGTGACAACTTCCTCTATGTCATCACCAACAGCACCGAAACCGTCGCCACCGGCGTACAGCTGGCTGGCCCGGCGAGCATGGGGTTGTTTTCTCCCGACGGCAACACCGCGTACATTCCAGTGCGAACTGTCCAGATCAGCGGTAGCCGGGCAGGTGGAATTCAGGTCTTCAGTGTCACCAGTCAGGGCATCACCGCCAATTACGCGGTTCCGTCGGCCAGCCGTGCCGCGCTCAGCCCCAGCGGGCAATTTTTGCTGGTGTTTGCCGACAATTCGGACTCGGTTTTCCTCATCGACACCGACCGCTACCACGGTCGCTGCGGTGGAGATTCCCGGTTTTTCCCGGCCGGTGAACGCCTTCTTCAGCGCCGACAACAACACCGCCTACGTGATCAATTGTGGCTGGGAATGCGGCGATCCGTCCCCCGGCCCGGCCTCGGTGGCGCAACTCGATATCCCTTCCCAGACCATCAAGGCGACCGTGACGGTTGGTGGCGCCAGCGTGGGACTAATGAAAGGGACCACGTTGTACGTGGCTGGGACTTCCTTTACCGCGGGCCCGACCTTCGATTCGGTGAACGTCAGTACCATGACGCGCAACACGGCCAACTCGGTCGCGATTACCGATGGTTTGCACACCACGATGGCGCTCTCGACCAACAATAAGCTCTACATCGGCGCCGTGACCTGCAGCAATACCACAGCTGGGTGCCTGTCGGTGGTGAATGTTACCAACAACACGGCCGACCCGCCGCTGCCGCCGAAAGGCGCGGTGACCGGCATGCTCGCCGTTGCCAATCGCAACGTGGTGTACGTCATCGAGGGTGGATATCAAATCATTTACGACACCATACCGACACGCAGCAGTCAGACGCAGGTCATCTTCCACGGAGCGCTGTCCGACATCGTGCAGGTGGACCAGTAGGGAAGAGAGCCATCAGCTATCAGCTGTCAGCTTTCGTTTGATCGTCAGGTGGATGCCACTTTGCGTCTTACGCCCGCGCCGAAGTTTTCAAACTGCCCACTAACCGAGCACCGCCGACTTCGCCGCGACGCGGCTGATGGGGCGTCAACCACCGATGTTTCTTTCTTGAGCCCTGCCAATCCCTGGGTCAAACGCCGGGTCGGCTAATACCGCGAGTCCGCGAAGCGGACGCCATAGTCTAGCCCAGCGTGAAACGCTGGGTTAGTGATAAAGGCCGACCCGAGTGCCGTAGGCACGTCAGCCCTTGCGCGTGAAGCGGTGCGCAGCGTTACCGCGGAGTTGGTTGCTCGTGAGTAATCGTTAGCCACTGCTTCCTTACGGCTCCAGCCTCAAATGATGCACTCCCGCCTGCTGCACCGCCTGCTGCGAGAACGGCAGGTTGAAGGTGCGTCCGTTGTAGTAGGCGCTCCACTGATCGTTGTAGTGCTCATCGAAGATATTCCCCGACTGCCCATTCACGATATTCAGGGTGGAGTTGTCGAGGTCCGAGAAATCGACGGTAAGCCGCTCGGAGGGCCCGAAGGAGGTCCCAAGGTGGAGGCCAACCTGCTTCACCGTCAGGCCGTCGCCTGAGAGCGGCTGGCTTCCCGGCCCCGCGCCCTTCTTCAGAATCGGAACGTGGCTCCAGAAGGGATGCTGAATGTCCACGCGGTGCACGCGTCCCCACTTCCACAAAGCAAGCGAGTGCGGAGTCTCCGCGTCATCCACTGCGGCTTGCACGGCGGCAGTCAGAAGTTCGTCATAGTTGGCATAGCCTTCCGGCAGCCAGCGCGCGGGCTGATGGGCCAGCACGTTCTCCAGCCACACCGGACTCATGAACCAGCGATACTCCTTCCACTCATCACCCAGTTTGGGCTTGAGCAGCAACTCCTGCAGCTTCTTGCGCGAGAAGTAGGCAATGGTGGGCGCGGCGGAGTCGGTGGTCATGGTGCCGTCCCAATTGCGCATCAGGTCGGCGGCCTGCTTCGCACGCTGCGACGCCTGGGGCGTGTGATCGACGGCGTACACCAGGCGCTCGGCGCAGTAGCGGTCGAGTTCGGAGAGAATGTCCGTCTGGATGGCGAGCATGTCCGCCGGGGTGAACTTCTTTCTGGCGTTGAGCAGCTTGTAAATGCGTTCCGTCCGATACGGCCCCATCCATTCAATGCTTATCAGGTAGGGATAACCGTCCGGGGTAGCGCGCCCGTTGGCGGTAGCGATGATGCCCGAAGGCGGGTCATACACGCTGGGAAGCTGCTCGAAGGGAACGTATCCCGTCCACTCGTGCGAATCGTCGTCGCCGGGCACCGGAACTGAGCCGTCGCCCGCGGCACGAATCGGGATCGTCCCTGTGGCCTGGTAGCCGATGTGCCCATCCACGTCGGCATAGACAACGTTCTGTCCGGGCGCACCAAAGTGCGAGAACGCAGCGCGGAACTCCTGCCAGTTCTTGGCCGAATCCACGTCGAAGAAAATTGTGCTCGAGATGCTCGGATCGTAGATCACCCACTTCAGCGCGAGCTGGCGCTTTTCGCCCGGAACGATGGCGGTGATGATCGGGCCATGCCGCGTGGTCACGACATCCAGGTTGACCTCTGGCTTGCCCTTTACCTCGATGATCTCTTTGCGATGCTCCGGCCGCATCCAGCCTTGCGGCGTCAGGTATTCACCCTGGTCGTTGAACTTTTCGATGTACACGTCCTCGACGTTGGGGCCGAGGTTGGTAAATCCCCACGCGATGTAGCGATTGTGTCCCACGATGACGAACGGCACGCCCGGCAGCGTGACCCCGGCGACATCGAAGTCGCCGGCGGTGAGGTGGGCCTCATACCAGACGTTGGGGATGCGCAGGTCGAGATGCATGTCGTTCGACAGCAGCGGCTTGCCCGATGCGGTGTGCGCCCCGGAGACAACCCAGTTGTTGGAGCCGGGCCCGAGGCGATCGTCCGCAGTTCCGGGTTCGCGATTGTTGTCATCACGAGCGTCTCTGTCATCCCGAGCGAGCGCAGCGAGCCGAGGACCTGCTTCTTATGTTTGTCATCCTGAGCGAGGACTTCAGTCCGAGTCGAAGGACCCCTATAGGAGCACAGAACTCCAGACTCGCCGCGGTTGCGCTGGCACACCTCATCAGATGGAGCGATTGCGCTGCGATCCTTCCCCTTTGTAGGCGCTTTCCTGCGCTGCGGCCCCGGGTCCTCTTCCTCATCCGGACTCGTCTCCCCCGGTATCTCGTTCTCGATCGAATTGCCCTCGCTTCCCGGCGGATGATCGCGCCACGAGGTATTCACGAACAGATCGGCCGTCAACTCCGGCCCCAGCTTCGCCAGGAACTTCTCTTTCACCAGCTCGTCCTTATACAGGCCGTGATTGAGAAACTCGGTCATGGACAAGCCGACCAGGGCCGAATCCTCCACCGTCCACACGTGAGGGAAGTAGGTGAGGAAGCGAAACTCCAGGGGCAGCGTCTTCTGGTGTTGCGCGATGTACGCGTTCACGCCCGCGGCGTAGGCCTCGAACTGCGCCTTCTGCGCAGCCGGCATGATGGCCACCGATCGCTCGGCCACCTGCCGCAGTCCCAGGATGCGCTGCTCGCGGTCAAGCTTGACGTACTCCGCACCCAGCACCGCCGACAGTTCGCCCGAAGCGAAACGGCGGGCCATGTCCATCTGCCACAGCCGGTCTTGCGCGGTAATGTATCCCTGCGCGAACAGCAGGTCGTTCAGGTTGGACGCCGCAATGTGGGGAACGCCCAGCGCGTCATAGGTCACGATGACCGGGCTGGTGAGGCCCGGCAGATGAATGGTTCCGTCCACCTGCGGCAACGCGGCCTTCACCGCGCGATAGAACCAGAAGTCGAAGCCGAGGAAAGCGATGAGCAGCAGCACCAGGACCGCTACCACCATGCGGAAGATGAATTTGCGATTGGACGGGCGGGCCGGCGGGGCAATCGTCGTGGCTACCATGGAAACTTCGATTGTAAACAAGAACTGGGCGGGGTCGTGTGTCAGTGAATCAGAACGCGAGTCCCAGGGAGCATAGGCTGCCAAAGCTTGGCCGCGACTTGGTGGAGTTCTTCAACAACACGGTTTGGGCGTTTTACGGCCATGTGAAAGAAAGCATTCGTAAACACTGGCCGACTTACGGGGAGTAATCTTCTACAAGCCGGTTTCTGGCCAATCTGACAAGCCAATGTTGCTCGGAGCGTTAAGTCCCGTCACGCTGGTGACTCGCTACTGTCATCTCCTGGCCAGTTCCGTTTCGTAGGCTGCCTGAAGCTTTTGCATTGCGGAGATACGAGTAGATTTCGTCCGAGAGCGGACCTTTTTCTTGGTGCCTGACTTCGGAAGATGCGTTTCGCGAAGTTTAGACATAAATTGTGCCCTCAGCTTAGGTCCTCCTTCTTCCAGGACCTGAGCGAGACCCCTTAGCCTGGAGGCCGGCAAACACTTGTGCCCCCATGCAACCATCTCCATCAGAAGAGGGAGCAATTCGATGCCTCTTTCGGTGAGACTGTAAATGGCTTTCTGTTTATGGCTGGCGTCCTGAGACTTGACGATGATCCCTTGCTGGACAAGCCTTTGAAGACGATCGGCCAGAATATTCGACGCAATCCCTTCCACAGACTTGGTCAGGAGCTCGCGAAAATGCCTTCGGTTCATGAAAATGATGTCGCGGATGACGAGCAGACTCCACTGGTCGCCAAATATCTCGACCGTCAGGTTGATAACGCACTCTGACCTGTGATCCTTGTGCACTCTGCCTCCACTCCGGTTGGGGGTTGCCTGCCCCAATGATTGTACAACTGGTTGCATATGATAACTGGTTGTGTTGCGGGTGTGGGGCGTAGGTTCCGCCAACTTCTTCCATTTCAGAGGCCGTCGCAGCCAGGGCCTAGAGGCCATTAGCCTTCTCGTCAGTACCTAATTACTAGGAGCCACTAGTTGTTGTATACAACCGGTTGCATTATACCAGCAGTATCCTTTTTTTCATAGAATCGTCGTTGCTAAAGTCCGGTTTCTTGTAGATGTGTGTCGGCTTTCCGCAATCAAATCTGCGAACGAATGTGATTTCAAGTATCTGATTTCATTCATTCGGTAACCAAAGCTGAGGTTCGGCGGCCTGTAGCAGAACTTGATGGCAGCCCACATGCCTTCGTATACGCCATGCACAAACACCGCATGCTTCTGCTCTGAATTGCACATTAAATGTTGGACTACGCCAAGTAGGCGGGCGGCATGAATCGCCGAGATCGCGCATCTGCACGTACGGCTACCTGGACAGCCTGCGGCCTTAAAGTTCTTGTTTGAGACGAACAAAACCGACTGGTCGTTGTACAGAAGAAGAGACGAATCTGATGTCAACAGCTCTGGGCTAAAACGAGAAGCTTCTCCTGCCTGGCTGGAAGGCCAACGCGGGAGAGACTCAGCGGTGTCGCAGAGTAAGCGGAGCTGGCAGCAGTAATGTCTTCCGTCTCCAAGCCAATAACAGAACAACTAAACACCAGCCAGTGCTTCTAAGGGGTTCCACCATGACCACTCACTTCAAATCAACCCAGGAGGAGTTATGAATCGACTGCAGCTTTGGAAAGTAGCAAGTGTCGCACTTCTTGCATGTGGTTTAGGAAGTGCTCAAACCATCACCACATTTAGTGCTCCGGGCGCGGGCACAGGCGCCGGCCAGGGCACCGGGGGCTTTGGCATCAACCCGCAGGGGACTGTCGTGGGATCCTACCTTGACGATGGCAACGTGTTTCACGGCTACCAGTGCGTTTCGGGCTGTGGTTCGCCCAGCACCTTCAGCGAATTCAATGCTCCGGGCGCGGGCACAGCCGCGAACCAGGGCACTATCACTTTCAGCATCAACCTGTTCGGAGTGATTACAGGGTACTTCATTGACGCAAATAACGTGGCTCACGGCTTCGTGACTACTGCTCCGTTCAAGACCTTCACCATTTTGAACGATCCCGACGCCGGCCAAGGCTCCGGCCAGGGCACTTTCGCGGGCAACGTCAACCTGGGAGGGGAGATCGCCGGATCCTACACTGACGCAAGCGGTGTATCTCACGGCTTCGTCACCGCTCCGCCTTACCGCACCTTCACCTCATTCGATCCCAAGGGCTCCGTATCCACGTTTACCCCAGTGGCAAGCGCCCTCAACCTGGAGGGGACGGTCACGGGAGAGTACCTTGACGCGAGCGGGGCGCTTCACGGCTACGTCCGCACTGCGAACGGCACCATCACCGAATACAACGTCAGGGGCGCAGGCACGGGCTCCGGCCAGGGCACCGAAGGCTCAAGCATCAGCGACCTGGGGGTGACCACGGGAAACTACATTGATTCGAGCGGCTTGAATCACGGCTTCGTGCGCGGTCCGCTCGGCGTCATCACCACATTCAACGTTGCGGAAGCGGGCACAGGCTCCGGTCAGGGCACCGTACCTGAGGGCATCGACGTGTGGGGAGGGATTACAGGGCAATACGTCGACTCGAACAACGTGAATCACGGCTTCGTGCGGAGTCCGTTCGGCGCCATCACCACCTTCGACGCTCCGGGCGCGGGAACGGCCGCTGGTCAGGGCACCCTTCCGAACACCCCCAACTTCTTTGGGGTAATCACCGGACAGTATATTGACGCGAACAACGTGCATTTCGGCTTCCTGCGGAACCCGTAAGCCCGCGCTCTGGGGTAAACAGGCATCACCAGTTGACGGTTAATTCTGCGACACCGGGACGCAGGAAACCTGTCGAAAACTTGAGCCGTCGGTTTCAAACCGGCGGCTCTTTTTTGATGCCCGCGCGCTTCGAGTGAAGATCCAGCCCCGCGGCAGGTTCTTGGCAGATGAAGAAGTCGATGTCCACGAGTTGCTACGGTTTTGATAATTAGTGAAAAATCGCCATGCCGTAAGTAATCTTGGGCAACAGCCGATCGGCGGGTCCGCCTTCCCGATGATTGTCCCGAAGTCTTCTTGTGGGAGATCTCGCCGGATTAGGAACGAGAAACGCCGCAGGATCTACGAATGCTACTCGACGCATTTCGCGGCGGAAATCCACTTGAGCGAATAGTCGGCTACTCGTACATGTAGCTCCATCCTCAGCCCGAAATCGCAGCTGCTGACAGCTTCGGAAACTGACTCACTACTCTGCTTGGGGAACCCGGTCAGCCTCTGCGTCCGCGGTGGTATGCTGATACCAAATCGTGGGCACGGTACTGCAGAAGCGCATCGATGATCAGCCAACCATCTCGCGCCAGATGATGCGTGAGGCCGAGGACATCTTCCACGGCCACCTCAAGCGAGTCGGGCTGAAACATACCGGCCAGCGCGACATCATTCTGCGCACCTTTCTCGACACCCGCGACCATCTCTCCACCGACGAACTGTACCGCCTGGTCAAGAAGAAAGACGACCGTATCGGCTTCACCACCGTGTATCGCACCCTGAAGCTGCTGGCGGAGTGCGGGCTGGCCAGTGAAGTGGCGTTCAATGACGGGATCGCGCGCTACGAGCATCAGTACCAGCGGCGCAACCATCACCACATGGTTTGCACCGAGTGCGGCGCTTCGGTGGAATTTTTTGCGAGCGGTATCGAGCGCATCGAGCAGGAAATTGGCCGCAAGAACAAGTACCTGCCTACCCGCCACACCTTTCAGATTTACGGCATCTGCGAGAAGTGCCAGAAGAAGCAGAAGCGGGTTCTGGCATGAATAATTTTTTCGCTGTCATCCTGTTAAGCGTCGATTAAACCCGAGTGCCGTAGCACGGCGGGTTTTCTTAACGGATTCTGTGCCTCTGTGGTTCCCCTCAGCCAACACCGCGAGTCCGCGAAGCGGACGAAATAATCTAGCCCAGCGTGAAACGCTGGGTAAGCGATCGGATTCGTACCCGAGTGCCGTAGGCACGGCAGCCTTCCTCAATCGCGCACCAATCGTGATCGCAGGGCATGCCGGAATTCTCAACCGGGCGACGAACTCTTTTTCGAAATTGCGCTTCTGGCCGTAGCCCGTCCGAGGTTCTAGAATTCTATGAAACTTGTTACCCAGCGTTTCATGCTGTTAAAGAACGTCGGTGGTTGACGCCCCGTCAGCCGCGTGGCAGCGAAGTTGGCGTTACTCGCGAGTCTCGCCAATCCCTGCGTCAAACGCTGGGTCAGCTCATACTGCCAGTCCGCGAAGCGGACGCTATAATCTAGCCCAGCGTGCAACGCTGGGTTAACGATAGAGGCAGACCAGAGTGCCGTCGGCACGACAGCCTTCCTCAACCGCGCACCAACCGTGGTCGCAGGGCAAGCCGGAATTCTTCAACCGGCGACGAACTCTTCTTCGAAACTACGCTTCTGGCTGCCGCCCTCCGGGGCTCGGGAATCTTATGAAACCTGTTACCCAGCGTTGCACGCTGGGCTAGATTATTGCCTCCGCTTCGCGGGCTCACGGGGTGAGCTGGGTCCGGTCCGGACCTGCCGCTTGCTTTCCCGTCCCAGGGTTTCACGCTGGGCTAAACTATTGCGTGCGCTTCGCGGACTCACTGTGCTGGCTCGGCCCCGGGACGCCGAACATCATGATTCTTTGGACCGCCGGAGCTAACGTTCCGGACTACCAAACTAAGAATCGTTCATCAACATGCTCAGCCTCGCTCACGCCGCGGAACAAATTCGCACCCGCCGGCTCTCTCCGGTTGAACTCACACGCGACTGCCTGTCTCGCATCGAGCGGCTGAATCCTGTCCTCAACGCGTTCATTACGGTCACGGACGAGCTTGCGCTCGAACAAGCGCGCCAGGCCGAAGCCGAAATCATGGGCGGCAAGTATCGCGGCCCACTGCACGGCATTCCGATTGGGCTGAAAGACCTCCTCGATACTGCGGGCATTCGCACCACCGCGGGCAGCAATCAGTTCCGCAACCGAGTCCCGGCCGAAGATGCCGCTCTGGTTCGGCAGTTGAAGGCTGCTGGCGCGGTCATCGTTGGCAAGTTGAACCTGCATGAGTTCGCCTTCGGCATGAGCGGCGTGGTGAGCGCTTTTGGTCCGGTGAAGAACCCCTGGGACATCGAGCGCGTTACTGGCGGCTCGTCGTCGGGTTCCGCTGCCGCTGTCGCAACCGGCATGTGCGTGGCCTCGATCGGGACGGATACCGCGGGGTCCATTCGCTGCCCGTCGGCGCTGTGCGGGATTGTCGGACTATCGCCCCAGTGCGGGGACGTTGAGCGCCGAAGGGATGATTCCGCTGGCGCGCTCCTTCGACACCGCCGGACCCATGGCGCTTACCGTCCAGGATGCGGCGCTTCTGCTGGGGGTCCTGGCTGGCGGGCCCATTTCAGCCTCGCTCGGCGAGGGTGTTTCCGAGCTGAAGGTTGGAATCCCGCGGAAAGGCTTCTACGACGAGCTTCAAGCCGATGTCGAACCGTGTATGAACGAAGCGCTGGCCGTCGTTACCCGCTTGGTTACTAAAGTTTGCGATTTCCCATTTGAGGTCGCGCGTCGGCGCACCGTCTTTGATGCGGAAATCTACGAATACCACGCGGAAATGGCAACGAAAACGCCTGAGCTTTACGATCCCCATACCCTGGTTCGCGTGCGCAATTGCGCCAGCGTCAGCGCTACCGATTACATCCGCGCGCGCGCTGAACTGGAGGCACAAAGGCGCGCCGCCAAAGCCGTGTTTGAGCAAGTAGATGTAGTCATTACCCCAACAACCCCCATGGCTGCGCCTCCGCTTGCCGAGTTGCTGCCATTGCAAGAGCCGGACCTGCGCAACTTCGAAACCCGATATCTTCTGCGCAACACTCTACCCTTCAGCATCCTGTATTGGCCCAGCGTTTCTGTGCCATGTGGATTCACGCGCGAAGGTTTGCCGGTGGGCATGCAGATCTCGGCCAAGCCAGGAGCGGACCTCACCGCGCTCCGTCTTGCCTACGCCTATGAACAGGCAACGGACTGGCATACCAGGATAGCGCCACAGCAATAGCAAGAGGATGGGCTACGGAAGTGCGAAGCGTCAAGCTCCCTATTTGGAACCGAACTCTCCGCGGAATTACGTCAACGGCTTTTGCGTTTACAGCCCGTCTGAGCGCTGTCAATCGCCAAAAGGTAGTTCGGGTCCACCAATGATCTTCGAATCGCTCCTACGGCTTGCTAGCGCGTTTAAGGGGCATTCTACGAGTCGCATCAACCGGCAAAATGGTGGTTATGAGCGCCGCACTTAAGTTCCCAGAATGGGGTTTCAGTTCAACACGCTCATCGTCCAGAGCTGAATCCCACAAAAACCGGCTCGGGCACTAACTCTATGCCAAACTCATTCAGTACGCGCGCCTGAATCTCGTCTTTGAGCGCGATGATTTCGGCCGCGGTGGCGCCCCCGCGATTGATGATGGCCAGCGCATGCTTGCGCGAGATACCGGCTGCGCCTTTGCTATAGCCTTTGGCGAACCCGGCGTGTTCAACCAGCCACGCTGCCGGCAGTTTGCGGAATCCGTCTGCGGCGGGATAGCTGGGCAGTTGCAGCCCGCGCGCTTCCAGACGCACCGCAAGCTCTTCGAAGAATGATTGCGGCACGATTGGGTTCTTGAAGAACGAGCCGGCGCTGCGGGCATCGTCATCGCCGGGCACGATCAGCATGGCTTTGCCATGACGGATTTCGCGCACCGCCGCCCTCACTTCGGCGAGAGTCGGCTCGCCCGCATGCCCGGCGAAGAGGTTCTGCAGGTCGGCATAACGAATGCTGGGCTTTGCGCCTTCACGCAACGCGAAGGAAACCTGCAGGATGATGTAGCGGTCGCGCTCCGTCGTGTTGAAAATGCTGGAGCGATATGCAAAGCCGCACTCCGCGTTGGACAGCGTTCTGATTTCCATCGCGTGCAGATCGAGCACCCGCACTTCCTGAATGGTTTCGGAAACCTCCTGGCCGTACGCCCCGACGTTCTGCACCGGCGTACCGCCAACCGTGCCGGGAATTCCGCTGAGGCACTCCAGACCCGGCGCAGTTGGTCTCGACCGCTTGAGCTACAAGTGTGTCCCAATCGACGCCCGCACCTGCATTGAAGACCACGCTTCCATCCGGCGCGGTGAAGCGAGACACATTCGAGATGCCGATCTTGAGCACCAGGCCGGCGAAACCGGCATCGGCAACGACGAGGTTGCTGCCGCCGCCCAGGACGAACAGTGGCAAGTGTCGCGCGCGCGCGAACTCAACTGCCTCAATGACCTCCGCTTCGCTCTTGGCTTCGGCGAGATAGTGCGCCGGGCCGCCGACGCCAAGCGTGGTGAGCGGAGCTAGAGGAACCTGTTCCCGGATCAGCATGAGCTTTCCAGCGTTACTTCGCGCCCACCTGGAACGCCTTGATGACAATGTCGTTGGGCTGATTGCCCACCGGGATAAGCGTTACCAGCGCGCGGTCGGCACTGATTTTGGAATTGTCGCGCGTCTTCACCGTGCGCACCACAGCAACGTCTCCGGAGCGGGAATCCACCACCAACAGGTGCGCTTCGTCCGGGGTGAGGGCCAGGCCATCGGGATGGCTGCCCACCTGCACTGCACCTATGACGCGGCCTTCGTCAATGGCGTAGACGCTGACTGTGTCTGACCCAAAATTGCTGACGTAGAGCTGGGTATTGTCGGAGGAGACGATGCCTCGCACCGGGCTGTTGCCGATGAGGTAGGTACCACCAACCTCGTTGGTGCTGGTTTCGACAATGGAGAAGTTGTTGCCATCGAAGTTGCTAACGAACAGTTCACCGCCATCGGGCTTCAGGGCCAACTGGATCGGCAGCTTGCCGACGTCCAGGAGTGTCAATAGCCGGTCAGATTTCAGGTCAATGGCCGCAAGCTGATTCGACCCGGGGCAGGCGACAAAGGCTTTGCTGTTATCAGGGACAATGACAATATCCTGGGGTTGCTGACAGACGGGGACAGTGCCGCGTACCGCAAGCTTGTCCGCATCAAGAACAGACACGGTATTGTCGGCTCGGTTGCTGACGACCACGAGTTTTCCGTCCGGCGAAACTCTTGCCAGACCGGGGGCCCCGCCGACCCGAATGGTTGCTATTACTGCGCGTTTGGCAATATCGATAACGGAGACATTGGCGGAGCCAGAGTTGGCTACATAGGCGCGCATCCCGTCGGAAGAGACCGAAACGAAATACGGGGCGCGATGCACGCCAATGGTATTGACTACTTCATTGCGTTCGGCATCAATGACGCTAATCTGATTGGACTCGGCATTGGCGACGTAGATCTCATTGCGAGCGGGATTGGCGGCGACGCCAGTGGGGCTCGCGCCCACCGCGATGGTCTTCACATTCTTGAGCTGGAGCAGGTCGAGAACACTGACCGAGTTACTCTTGCCGTTGGTAACGTAGGCGTATTCGTGGTATCCGGGATCGACCGTTTGGCGCTGACGGCACGCCGGTGCGCCCATCGCCAGCAGCAGAGCACAAAGTGCGACAGCCTTCGGGCGAGTTACTTTGGTCATCAGCGAGCGACTTCGGTTCTCAAGCGACTTTGGGTTCGCAGAGGTTACTTTGGTAATCAGCGGGCGGCGACCGATCCAGCGACCGCCGGGACCGGGCTGGGATGACGAGCCCCGGGATTGGCGACGGGGTCGGCGATGGTGCGCTTCAACACCTTCGCAATTTCCCGGACCTCAACCATGAGGTTGTCGAACTGCTCGGGGAAGAGCGACTGTTTGCCATCGCTGAGGGCCCGGTCGGGATCGGGGTGGACTTCGATGATGAGGCCGTCAGCCCCGACGGCGACAGCGGCGCGCGACAGCGGCGTCACCTTGTTACGTTTGCCGGTCCCGTGGCTGGGATCGACGATGATGGGCAGATGGCTCAGCCGCTGCACCGCCGGCACCAGGCTGAGATCCAGGGTGTTGCGGGTGTGATCGGCGAAGGTGCGCACGCCGCGTTCGCACAGCACCACGTTGTAGTTCCCCTCGCTCATGATGTATTCGGCGGCCATCAGAAATTCTTCCAGCGTCGCCGACATGCCGCGTTTCAGCAGCACGGGTTTGCGCGCCCTTCCGGCACGTTTCAGCAGCGAGAAGTTTTGCATGTTGCGCGCGCCGATCTGGATAACGTCGGCGTATTTCTCGACCAGGTCCAGCGATTCATTGTCGATGGCCTCGGTGACGATCAGCAGCCCGAAGCGGTCGCGGACCTCCGCCAGGATCTTCAGACCATCCTCAGCCAGGCCCTGGAACGAGTAGGGCGAGGTGCGCGGCTTGTAGGCGCCTCCGCGAAAGAACTTGGCCCCAGCACGGGCGACACATTCGGCGGTGGCCAGCGCCTGCTGACGTGACTCGATGGCGCACGGGCCGGCGATCACCGCCACTTCCTCGCCGCCGAAGCTCGCGTCCGTGCCGGGGAAGCGTATGACGGTGTCTTCCTCCTTCACGTCGCGGCTCACCAGCTTGTACGGCTTGCTGACGCGGATAACTTCCTGCACCCCCACCATCTCGTCGAAGGTGCCGGGGTCGAGCTCCATCTCGTTGCCGGTGATGCCTATGGCAGTGCGTTGCGTTCCGGGAATGGAGTGGGCGCGAAGACCCAGCGCCTCAACCTTCTGGCAGACGCTACGCACCTGCTCTTCGGTGGCGTGCGCCTTCATGACAATAAGCATGGGGACCCCTTGGATAGTGCCAATTAGTGTATCGCGGAAGGCGCGCTGCTGGGAACGGAAAGGCGGGCCAGCTCTGCCTGGGACAAGCGCCCGCAGGATTTCCCGCTGGCAACCCTCGTCCGGTTGTCATCCTGAGCGGAGGTGAGTTGCCATGGCGACTCGCGGAGTCGAAGGACCCCTATCGGCCCTCAGAATCCTGATGAGAGTTCCTTGCAGCTATAGGGGTTCTTCGACTCCGCTCGGCCGAAAACCCGAGGCCTCGCTGCGCTCAGAATGACACACAAGAACGGGAGGAACTTCTTGACCAGCGGTGGGGCACTGTCCTCAGCTCACACTGCGAGTCCGCGAAGCGGACGCCATAGTCTAGCCCAGCGTGAAACGCTGGGTACGCGATCAGAATTGGACCCGAGTGCCGTAGGCACGGCAGCCGTCCTTAACCGAAGACGAATCGCGGGTCGTGGGGCACGCCCGACGTTCAAGGCTGTCGTCCCTACGGGGCTCAGAATCTTACAACGCCCGGTACCCAGCGTTTCACGCTGGGCTAGATTATGGCGTCCGCTTCGCGGACTCGGCGGATGGGCTTGGTCGCACAATGTCGCGACGCCACGGTTGTTGCATGCCGTAGGCACGGCAGCCTTTATCAACCAAACACAAATCGTGGATCGTAGGGCACGCCGGAATTCTTCAACAGGGCGAGAAATTCATCCTCGAAATTGCGCTTCTGATGATGTTGCGTCTGATTCCCGATGTAATCCATGACGGCCTGCCGCTGCGACTGGCTGACGCTGAACGCTCCATACCCTTCCTGCCACTGAAATTTGGCTGAGGTTTCGCGCAACCAACGCGAGCTGTTGGCCTTGATCTCCTGCATCGCCGTCGCCAGGGTGATGGTTTGCGGCAGGAGAATAAGCACATGCAGATGATTTTCAGTGCCACCTGCGGCAAGCACGTGAATGTTCTTAGCGTGTGCGAGCGCGGCCACGTAGCGCCAGAGTTCCTCCGGCTTGCGAATCAGGTTCTGCCGTTGTTTGGTGCTGAACACGCAATGCAGGAGGTTATGCGAGTAGGTGTGCGACATGCACTCGACGGTAGCCGACTCTCGCCGCAAAATGCGGTGACGGTGCGCACGTCAGGAGGTTCAAGGCTGTCGCCCCTCCGGGGCTCAGGAATTCTATGGAACCTGTTACCCAGCGTTGCACGCTGGGCTAGACTATGGCGTCCGCTTCGCGGACTCGGTGTGTGAGCTGAACCCGGCCTGTGTCGCAGGGTTGGTGTGACTCGCGAGGAGCCAAGTCCGCGTGACGGCACGCACCGCCCGATGTTCAAGGCTGTCGCCCCTGCGGGGCTCAAGAACTGATAACGCTCGCTCACCCAGCGTTGCACGCTGGGCTAGACTATGGCGTCCGCTTCGCGGACTGGCGGTGTGAGCTGAACCCGGCTGTGTCGCAGGGCTTGGTATGACTCGCGAGCAGCCAACTCCACGGTGACGGTACGCACCGCCCGATGTTCAAGGCTGTCGCCCCTCCTCCACCCCAACGAGCACAAAAGCGGTGCTCGTCGGGGACCCCGGCCCCGGGGCTCGGGAACTGATAACGCTGCGCTCACCCAGCGTTGCACGCTGGGCTAGACTATGGCGTCCGCTTCGCGGACTCGCTGTGTGAGCTGTGTCCGGACCTGCCGCTGTGTCCCCGCGACTTGCAGTCAACGCCAACTCGAAAGAAAAAACCTGCCGGGGCTCCACGCCTCTCTCATCGCTACATGCCGTTCCATGATGGGCTGAGCTCTTCCATCCGCTTCGCGGACTCGCTGTGTGAGCTGTGTCCGGACCTGCCGCTGTGTCCCCGCGACTTGCAGTCAACGCCAACTCGAAAGAAAAAAGCTGCCGGGGCTCCACGCGTCTCTCATCGCTACATGCCGTTCCATGATGGGCTGAGCTCTTCCATCCACTTTGCGGGCTCCCACCGCATAGGTTGTAAAATCATCGTTTACCCCAACTTCATCTAACGAACACCTATGGCCGACCCCAAAATCTCAAGAGGCGAAGACGCAAGCGCCGAATACGGAATCGCAGACCCAGAGCCGCCGGCCGTGCCGACCGCTACGACCCGCAGGCGATCGAGCAGAAGTGGTTCGAGCGCTGGGCGCAGAATCCCGACCTTTATAGCGCCGAGCCATTCACATCACCCCGGCAGACGCAACTGCGGCGTCTGCCGGGGGCCCGTCACCACGGCGCGCAAGAAGTACTACGTGCTCGAGATGCTGCCCTATCCCTCGGGCGCGCTGCACATGGGGCACGTGCGCAACTATTCCATTGGCGATGCGTTGGCGCGTTACATGTGGATGCAGGGCCACAATGTGCTGCACCCCATGGGTTGGGACTCGTTCGGGCTGCCGGCCGAGAACGCGGCCATCCAGAACCAGACTCCGCCGCGCGAGTGGACGCTGGGCAACATCGCCAAGATGAAGGCGCAGATGAAGCGCCTCGGCTTTGCCTACGATTGGTCAACCGAAGTCACCACCTGCCTGCCCGAGTACTACCGCTGGAACCAGTGGTTCTTCCTCAAGTTCCTGGAGCGCGGGCTGGCGTATCGCAAGAAGAGCAAGGTCAACTGGTGTCCGCAGTGCGCCACTGTGCTGGCCAACGAGCAGGTGCTGCCCAACGGATGCTGCTGGCGGCACGAGAGCACTCTGGTGGAGCAGCGCGAACTGGAGCAGTGGTTCCTGCGCATTACCGATTACGCTGACGAATTGTTGCAAGGCTTGGACAAGCTGCCGGGATGGCCGGAAAAAGTCCGCACCATGCAGCGCAACTGGATCGGCCGCAGCGAAGGCACGCTGGTGGATTTCAAGCTTGACGGCCCGGCGGGCGCGGCGGGCGAGAAAATCTCCGTCTTCACCACGCGCGTGGACACCATCTTCGGCGCGACGTCGCTGCAACTTGCTCCCGAGCATCCCATGGTTGCGGACCTGACCGCCGACAATCCCGAGTTACTCGCCAAGGTTGAGGATCTGAAGACCGAGCAGCGCAAGGCGAAGGAAGCCGGCGACATCGGCGCGATCGAGAAACACGGTGTCTTCACCGAGCGCTACGCCGTCAATCCGTTCAACGGGGAACAGGTGCCCATCTGGGTGGCCAACTATGTGTCTGCTCGACTACGGGACCGGCGCCATCATGTCGGTGCCGGCGCACGACGAGCGCGATTACGAGTTCGCGAAAAAGTATGACCTCGACATTCGGGTCGTGATATTGCCGCGCCGCGACGGAGACGAGCGTCGTGAGCCCGATGAGCCGGTCTTGCCGTTCACGGAGATGGACAGCCTGCTGATCAACTCGGGCGAGTTCAGCGGAATGCCTTGCCAGGAAGCAATCGTGAAGATGTCGAAGTACGCCGAAGAGCATGGCTTTGGCAAGGCGACCGTAACTTATCGCTTGAAGGACTGGGGAATCAGCCGCCAGCGTTATTGGGGCACGCCGATCCCGATCATCTACTGTCCGGCGTGCGGCATCGTGCCGGTGCCGGAGAAGGACCTGCCCGTCCTGCTGCCGGAGAATGTGGACATCACTTTGACCGGCGGCTCGCCGCTCAGCCGGGTGCCGGAGTTCGTCAACGTGAGCTGCCCCAAGTGCGGCGGCCCGGCGCGCCGCGAGACCGATACCATGGACACCTTTGTCGATTCGTCCTGGTATTTCTACCGCTACACCTGTCCGTCGCTCGACACCAAGCCGCTCGATACCGACACCGTCGCCTACTGGTTTCCCATTGATCAGTACATCGGCGGGGTCGAGCACGCCATTCTGCACCTCATCTACTCGCGCTTCTGGACCAAGGTGATGCGCGACATGGGAATCGTCAAGAATGACGAACCGGCCGAGCGGCTGTTCACGCAGGGCATGGTGATCAAGGGCGGCGCCAAGATGTCGAAGAGCCTGGGCAACGTGGTGTCGCCCGACGACATGGTGGCGCGCTACGGCGCCGACGCGACGCGCATGTACACGCTGTTCGCCTCGCCGCCCGACCGCGATCTCGACTGGCAGGACGCTTGGCGTCGAAGGTATCAGCCGGTTCTTGTCGCGCGTGTATCGCTTCGTCGCGCGCAACGCCCATCCTGACGACAAAGCCTGGACCAGTTCGGATGGCAGCTGGTCAGCTTTCCCCGGCAGCGCGCCAGATGCAGCGCAAGTTGCACCAGACCATCCGGCGCGTGACGGAAGACTTCGGCGGGCGCTGGCACTTCAACACTTCGATTGCGGCCGTCATGGAGTTGCTGAACAAGCTCTACGCTTACGAAGACAGCGTGCAGCGCGGCGAACCGGCGGCTCCGCTGGCGCTGCTGGCGGGCGTTCAACGCGACTTGGTGCTGATGCTGGCGCCGTTCGCGCCGTATCTCGCGCATGAGTTGTGGGAGATGCTGGGCGAAACCTCCGAGCTGTTGCGCGCCCCGTGGCCGCAGTACGATCCCGAACTCGCCAAGGAAGAGGAAGTCGAGATCGCCATCCAGGTGAACGGCAAGGTCCGCAGCCGCATCGTTGTTCCGGCTGATGCGGCCGAAGATCAGGTGCGCGAACTCGCTCTCGCCGATGAAAAGATCAAAGCCGCGATCGCCGGCAAAGAGGTGGTGAAGGTGCTGGTGGTGAAGGGCAGGCTGGTGAACGTCGCGGTGAAATAGATGCGAGCAGAAATTACCGCCATTGTCACGACAGTAGGTGCGCTCCTGGTCGCGGTTACAGGGGCGGCATGGACTTATTGGCTAACCAAGAAGAAAGAGCGTGAAGCCGAGATACGAAAGGAGAAGCTGGAGCACTACAAAGCATTCGTCGCCAGCTTGAATGGAATACTCGAAGGAGAGGATTCACCGGAAGGGCAAGAGGCGTTCGCGCTAGCATGCAACAGATTGCTGCTCTTCGCTCCTCAGCCCGTCCTCGAAGCTTTGCGGAAATACCAAGAGGAAAGCCGTGCGAGCAATACCGTTCGTGACAAGAAATATCATGACAAATTACTCTCATCGCTGCTCTTTGAAATTCGTCGGGATTTAACTGTTACACCAAAAGACAAACGTGAGACCTTCGCCGTGTGGCTTTGGGCATCAGGAGTGAAACCCGATCATTCCGAAACCGACTGGCGTTCTTAAGAGTCTTGGCGCCCCACAGAGGGGTGATGTTTCGAAACATCTATACGCACGGGTAGGCTTTCGCGCGTGACCGAGTCCCGTAGGGACAACAGGGTTTCGTAACCGGCGCTAATGCGCCGGGTTATCCTCTTCGTTCCACTCCGTGGGACTCGCTTCGGTGCGGCCCCTGCCGGGGCTCAGCTTCATTTTGTTGGCGTACCCAGCGCTTCGCGCTGGGCTAAACTGAGTCGTCCCGCGTAGCGGGACTGGTGCGCTCTGTGTCAAGCCGAGCGACCGCTTGAAACCCACACATCTTGATCGCGCCATTGCTACTCGGAACTCATCCCGCGACGCGTCGTTCATCGCCGCGAGTTCCGCCAGGCTTCAATACGCGACGTACGGTCCCGGCCCTCCAGGCGTGTTCTGGTTCTCGATGGCGGTGAACACATCCTTTCCGAAGAAGAACGGTAGGCCCCAATCGAAGGCACCGGATAGCGGTCCGCCCAGGGTGCTGAACGCGGTGTTGCTGGTATTGAGCAGCACGGCGGCACTCTCAAGGCTGAAGTTGACGACCCCCAGACTTCCATTGGCCCCCTGGTTGGTGGCCGAGAGACGGTCCGGCGATGGGGTCGGGCAATACCACGTGGAACTGCCAACGACGCATGCTGGTATTCCAGTGGTAACGCTATCCAGAAAGAAAATACCGTTCGAGCCGCTGTCGATGAAGCTTGCCGGATATGCGACCCCGTTAAAGGTAGTGGTGATGTTGCCGGCGTTGGGGGGACTGACGGGGACGGTATAGACGGTCGCGCTCTGCAAAGCATTGTTCGATTGCGTGCCAATGCCGAAGATCAGCGAGCCGTTGACGGTGCCCACACCTCCCGCCGGAACCGAGGGCAGAAAGATCAACACACCGTTGTTATCGAGCGACAACTTCGTCACCGGATTGGGCACCTGCTGTGGGAGGGTGACATAGGTTGGGTTGCAGCCCGACGCCGGGCAGTCGTAATACACCGGAGGGATGCTGCCGTTGGTGGTAGTGCAGACAGCTCCGCAATCTTGCTGAAATAGTCCCACGCCGAGGATTCCATTGGCGCCGAGGGCGCTCACGCTAACGCCTTCGTTGGGGCCGATGGTTCGGCTGGAGCAACTGCCCGGAACGGGCGGAGCGGCAGTGTCGGGAATCAGGACCTGCACCGGAGCGGAAGCTGCCGTTTCGCCCGCCAGGGCGATGTCGGCCGCGGCCACCGGGCCCCAGACGTAACCATCCAGGAAGACCGTGCACTCATCGAGGGGATTTCCGCTGGAGTCGTTTTGCTGCGGCAGCGGGATGGTCAACACCGACGACAACAGGCGCAGCCCGGAGGAGCCAGTATCCACCAGTACGTGATCGATGGTCTGGCAGGTGGTGCTGTTGGGAACGCAAACGGTTACGCTGGTGAACGCTTCGTTTCTGGCGGTGAAAGTCTGTGGTTGCGGACCGGCATCCACGGTGAGTGGCTGCAGGTTCACCGGGTTGATGACCACGGTCGCTGTTCCGGCCTCCTTGGTGTTCTGGGTCGAAGTTGCCGTTATGGTTATCGACATGGGCGCAGAGACGATCGGAGCCGTGAAGGTTCCCGCGGAGTTAATGGAACCTGCGCTTGCCGTCCAGCTGACGGTGTTACTAAACGTCCCGGTCCCGGCAACCGCCGCCGAGCATTGGATCAACTGACTGGATTGGACCGGTGATGGAAAACAGCTTGCAGCGACACCTGTCACGGAGGATGGGTTGGCGCTGGAGCCGCAAGCAGCCAACCACAGTACACCTCCCACCACAAGCAAGAGCACGAATCTGCGCATTCTGTTGGTCTCCCTAACGGATGTCGCTGGGCTTTACATTTTGAGGTAGCAAGAGCGGAATGTAAGCCTGGCCATAAAAGCTTCGCGGATGTCCGGTTTGCTGGACCACCAAACCTGGCGTCTCGATGGAGATGGGGGCCCGGCCGCGCCGCTCGCCGGGTTGGACGGCCTGCTTCGCCTGCTGGTAATAGGGGCCCAGCAACTGTTGCAGATCCGGCGGAAATTGTCCTTGCCAGGCCACGCCAAAGACCGCGCCGGCGGGAGAGACATATTCACGCACTACGGTGCCTGTGGAGGTGGTGATTTCGTGCAAGACATAACTCGTGACATCCACGCTGCGTAAGGTACCCTTCATGCGTGCCTGGTCATTCAGCACCGACGCCGCACTGTCACCCAGGACCGCCGCGGCCGGGATAGGAAGGATTGCGAGCCCGCAGAGCAGGAGGATGGGCAGGCGCATCAGGAGGTTGAGATATCGGTTCATCAGTGACCTTTCCCAGTCGCATTTTCTCACGATGCAGGCAGCGCAGGTGATTACCAAAGTAACAAACTCCATTGCGCCAGAATTGTTTTTCAGCATTTCGAGATGTTACGAAAGTCATCCTTGCCTACTCGAATTCCTTCAGCTCTCGCGGATGCCGCTTCAGCTGCCATCTCCAGAAGGCATAGAAGGGCGCGCCGAGGAAGACGATGGCGATGCCGATCAGCGTCTCTTTGGGCCGTGTGACCACCGAATTCAGTGCCCAAGCTCCCGCCATGAAGACGTAGAGTGCTGGAAGGTAGGGATATCCGGTGCAACGGTAGGGACGCGGAGCATCGGGCTGGGTGCGCCGGAGCACAAACAGAGCCGCTACGGCAGCCACATACGAGAGCACCATCATGAACATCACGTAGGTATAGAGCTGGTCAAAGCTGCCGCTGAGCGCCAGAACGACCGCCCAGGAGCTGAGCGCGATCAGGCTGAAGGCTGGTGTGCGATACCGGGGATGCACGCGGCCCATGGCATGAAAAAACGCCCCGTCGCGGGCCATGGCGAACGAGACCCGCGCGCTGCTGAGGATGGCGCACGACATGGCCCCGAAGCAGGACAGAGCGATCGTGGCGCTCAACCAGCGCGCCGCACTCGACGAAAACAACGTCACCGCAGCGGCATGAGCAATGGTTTCCTCCTGAGCGACGCGGGTGATGGGCAGCGCATAAAGATACACGGCGTTTACCAGCAGATAAATGACGCCGACCAGCAGCACACCCATCACCATGGCCCGCGGCAGCACGCGCTGCGGGTTCTTGATTTCGCCCGCGACCCAGGTGATGTACACCCAGCCATCGAAGGCCCAGAAGACACCGATCAGGGCCACGCCGAATCCGGAAATAATGTGCCCCAGCGTGACTGGCTGATCGGCGGGAATGCTGACGGCATAATTCGACCAGTGTCCATGGCCGATGGCGAGGCCCAGCAGGATGAAGATTCCGATGGCCGCAAATTTGGCCCAGGTGGCGACGTTGATCAGCGCTGAGCCTCGCTTCAAGCCCAGCACGTTGATCGTGGTCAGCAAGATGATCGAGCAGATGGAAATGATGTGCCCGCGAGTCAGCGTCCATCCCAGGATGGTCGCGACTGGCACGCGGGCCGACGCCAAGGGGAAAATCGCCCCAAAGTATTCCGCGAAACCCACAGCGAGCGCGGCGATGGTTCCACTCTGGCCAACCGTGAAGATCATCCATCCATAAAGGAACGCCGGAAACTCACCATAAGCCTCGCGCAGAAAGATGTACTGCCCGCCGGCCTCGGGGAACATGGCGGCCATCTCGGCAAAGGCGAAGCACGCCAGCAGCGTGATGATCCCGCCGACCAGCCAAATCCCGAGAAAGAACCACGGCCGGTGCACGGCAGAGGCGATGGGCGCGGCGGTCAGGAAAATGCCCGAGCCGATAATACCGCCGACCAGCAGCATTACCGAATCCATGAGCGACAGGCCGCGGACCAGCGAGGGTTCGTGGGTTGCCGGCGCTTGCTGCGAGATCGTCGGGTGCGCCATGAATCAGCCGATGCCCAGGTCCTCGGGCATCTCCAGCGGCGTGCCGCAGGCGCGGCAGATGACGGCGGAGCAGTCGCCGCAGGTCAGCGGGTCGTCCACTTCGCGCGCACAGTTGGGACAGTAGAGGCCCGAGTGGGCATGGCCGTTGGAGGGTGCTTGTGGAGGTTGAGCCATCGGTTCCGGAGACTGTAGCATAGACATTCGAAATCCGCGAGGACGCGATGACCGACAATAAAACCGCTACCGCCGACGAGCGCTTGCGCCAGGAATTCAACCAGTGGGCCGAGCAGGGCCGCGGCGAAGAGATGGAGCACCACCATATCAGCATCACCGAGCAGACGCTGGCGCTGATGGACCTGAAGCCGGGCGAGCGCGTGCTGGACTTGGGATGCGGCGCCGGGTGGGCCACGCGGCTCATGGCGCGGCTGGTCGGCGCCGGCGAGCGACTGGGGCAGGTGATCGGGCTGGACGTCTCGGACGAGATGATCCGGCGTGCGCGGGCGAACTCCATCGAGCACAACAACGTTATGTTCGTGGTGGGCTCGGCCCAGCGGATTCCCTGGGGAGAGAACTTCTTCGGCAAGGTGCTCTCGGTCGAGTCTTTCTATTACTACGCCGATCAGGAGCGCGCGCTCGCCGAACTGTTTCGCGTGATGGCGCCACGGGGCGAGTTGTTCATCCTGATCAATCTGTACCGGGACAATCCTTATTCGCTGCGCTGGGTCACTGAACTGAAGGTCCCGGTGCAAGTGCGTTCGGAGAAGGAATATGTGGACCTGCTGAAAGCGCACACCTTCGAAGACGTGCGCGCGGTGCGCGTCCCCGATCTGACGCCCACGCCGGAGGAGTACAGCGGAAAGTGGTTCAAGAATGCCGAGGAGTTGCGTGAGTTCAAGCGCATCGGCGCGTTGTTGCTGATTGCGCGCAAGCCAGACTTCCGCTCGCCGCCGCCGGGATATGAGGTGTATTAGAGCGCTCGGAGTTGTTGAAGGATTTGTCTATTTGAGCGTAGGTTTCTTGGCGGGTATAGGGGTCCTTCGACTCCTCGCTGTGCTCGTCGCTCAGGATGACAAATTCCGCTTAACTGCTGCGCACGTTGCCCAGGATGACAAACCAAATTCCACCTAATTGCTCAGCTTCTTACTCAGGATGGCATGAATTAACTGCACTGACACTTCCGAGTCTGTAGTAAACGATTGCGGTGCGGTGCTAAACTTCTGCCCGTGATTACGAAACTGCTGCAAATCGCCGTTCTAACAGCAATTGCAATACAGGCAAGCGGGCAAGGTGTCCCGCGCCCCGATGTACCCGACAAAATCAAAGCTCCTCCTGGTGAGGTAGTCGTCTTGCAGGTGCATGCATCGGGCTCGCAGATATACGTCTGTCAGCCAGGAACGGATGGCAAACTCGCCTGGACCCTGAAGGCCCCGGAAGCCGAGCTTCATGACCAGCAAGGGGCGACTATCGGCCGGCATTACGCCGGCCCCACGTGGAAGGCCAACGATGGAAGTGAAGTTACGGGCAAGGCCGTGGCCCGGGTCGACTCGCCGGATTCGGACTCGATTCCCTGGTTGCTTGTGACCGCCACGGGTCATTCCGGCGAAGGGGTGTTCAGCCGTGTCACCAGCATCCAGCGAATTCACACCAAAGGCGGGCTGCCGCCACCAGCAGCCGACTGCAATGGCTCGAAGCAAAACCTCGAAGTCAAGAGCAGCTACACTGCCGACTATTACTTCTACGCGCCGCTGAAATGAAAGGCGGTTCCAGGCCCCGGGTTTTACTTTCCCGACTTTGCCCAGCGGGCCAATTACTTTTTCTCAATCAGTCGCGCCGTGAATACCGCTCCGTCGCGATTATCGTGCAGCTTAATCGGGAAGATCAGCACGTTCCAATTCCAGTGCGGACTGTCGGCGGGGAGATGGGATGTTCCGCGAAAGCCGCGGCGATCGATGTAGGTTTCGCGAGTGTCGGCCACAGTACGGACGATCTCTCGCCACTCGTCTCCGAGTTCCGGAAAGTGCTCAAACAAGTTTTTGCCCACAAACCAGGCGCGCTTGTGTCCATTCATGACGGCGAAGTAGTCGTTAACATATTGCCAGTTGCCGTCGCGGTCGAGGATTTCCAGCACAACATCCTCAGCCATGGCCAGCGATATGCGTGAGTAATAGAAGTCGCGCGCATCCACCACCACCGGACGTCCGCGCTTCTTCCCTTCGAACGAGCGCAACGCGGCCACCAGGTCGTCAACCGAACTGTATCCCTTGAGCAGATGCATGTCGGCAATGCCACCGAACTTGCGCTCTAAAGTCGCCGACAAAATGATGATGGGGACCTGCGGGCGCTTGCGGCGCAAAATCTCAGCGATGTCAGTGCCGAACTTGCCGGCGCCGAGATGGTAGTCGAGCACCGCGATATCAATGGCGTGCAGCTTGGCTTCGGCTTCTTCGATGGAGCTGGAAGTGACTACCTGGTATCCCTTCTGGCGCAGGATGGCCGAACGCAACACCAGATTCTCTTCGCGGTCGTCCAGCAGCAACACGCGAATCGGAGTCACTGGCACCGGCTGCGGCCCTGCAGTATGTGGAGGGGCAGGTTTAGAGGTGTCTTCGCTCATCGGCACGCAGTTCGATGCGGCCCAAGATTCATCCCGTTACTCGCCGGACGCTGGACGCCGCTGTCGAACAGCAAGTTTTGGACAAGTGTGCGCGGAACTGCAGGCGCTACGGTTCGTGCTTTTCGTGGTCTGTGATGCTTTGGCGGCCAGCCATCAGACTCCGGACCGTTTTCGCAAGCTCTGGAAGTTTAGTGAAGATACCGACCGCCCGCAACCATTGTTTGTGGTCGAAGGCGGGAGAGCCGCTGACCATGGCGCCGGCCGGGATGTCCCCGTGCGTTCCGCTCTGGGCGGTCACGATGACTCCGTCGCCGATATTGCAGTGTCCGGCAACGCCGACCTGCCCGGCCAGGATGACGTTCTTGCCCACCACGGTCGAGCCGGCAAGACCGACCTGGGCGCAGAGCAGCGTATGTTCGCCGACGGCGGAGCCGTGCCCCACCTGCGCCAGGTTGTCGATTTTGACGCCGCGGCCAATGCGCGTTTCGCCGACGCTGGCGCGGTCCACGCAGGAATTGGCCTGCACTTCGACGTCATCTTCCAGCACCGTGGGGCCGGATTGCGTAATTTTCTCCCAACGCTCGCCGTCGCGAGCAAATCCAAAGCCATCGCAGCCGACAAGCGCGCCGTTCTGCAGGATGATGTTGTTACCCAGTGTGCAATCTTCGCGCACCACCGCATGGGCGTGGGCGAAGAAATTGTCGCCAATCCGGGCGCCTGGATAGATAACCACGTGCGGCAGGAGTACGGCGTTATCGCCGATCTCAACCTGCTCATCGATCACTACGTATGCGCCAACGTGAGCATTTGTCCCCAGCTTCGCGCTAGGCGCGATTACAGCGGTGGGATGGACACCGGCATCGTACTGCGGAGGTTTGTAAAACAGGTCGATCGCACGGGCGAATGTGAGATAGGGATTCTTGCAGCGCAGCATGCCGGTAGCGACGGCAGGGAAGTCCTCGGAGACGATCACCGCGGACGCGGAAGTGGTTTTGGCGGCGGTCGCGTATTTTGGGTTGGCGACGAAGGTGATGTGGCCGGGGGAAGCTTCTTCGATTCCGGCGACGCCGGTGATCTCGGTTTCGGGATCCCCGCTTTCCAAAGTGGCGCCGAGCAGCGACGCGATTTCTGCAAGTTTCATAATCGATCTATTCAGTCGCGAATTTACAGGGAACGACGGAGACCTCAGGTGAACATCGGCACCTGGAGAGTGTCCTCGGGACGCCGGCCGCGGCCGCGCGATTTCTTGTCGCCGATCACGGCCAGCACCGTCATTTCCGACAGCGCTGTGCGAGGCACAAAAATGCGCTGCGTGTTGGAACGCGTATCGGGAGGGATAATGGAGAAACCTTCAATTCCCTCCTGCAGCAACGCGTTCGGCATCATGCCTTCAATGGTTTCGTTGTCCCGGAAGCGCAGACGCACCCATAGGCCTTCCATGCGCGGGCGGGAGGTGAAGGTCTTGCGGGTAAGCGATTCGGAATCGCCAAACTCGCGCACAAAGTACACGCCCTTGATGTCGCGCAACTCGATCAGGACGACGTTGCCGGCAGTATTCAACAGCTCGAGTTTGCCCTCTGAGATGAACGAAGCGCCGACGTAACCGTTCACGCTGTCGCGATCCATCTTGCGGACGATAACTTTCTTGTGCGTCGTTGCCATGTCCGACAGGGCGAGTCCCGCCAGCCCGATTGTCGCACTTTTGCACAAAAAGTGCCCTTACCGAAGCTACTCAGTAGCCAAATTGTCAACCTTGTGTTATTGTTCGCTGAGCGGCAGCCCGGCTTGAAACAGCCAGTAAGTTCCGTCGCAAGAGTGAGTTGCACGAATAGTGGCCGATGCTATGGCACTTTTTGGTCATCTAAAATACTCACAAAGTGACGGTCGGGTAAGGCTTTCCATATCAGCGGGCTGGCTGCGAAGGTGCCCTCGCTTGGATCCGTTTCATCTGCGGATATCACCTTTAGAAACAAACATTTAGATGGCTGACTACATTTATAGCATGGAAACCCGGCTCACCCCGGACCAACAACGTGGCGTGAACCTGGTGCAGGAAATTGGCCAGCGTGCGGGCTTGAATCTCTATCTTACCGGCGGCAGCATCCGCGACCTGGTCACCGGTTTTCCCATCCGCGACATTGATCTCAGCATCCAGGGCAACCCCCTCAAGCTCGAAAAAGAATTGGAGAAGGCGGGCATTTCGGTGCAAGGCACCGACGAGGAGCTGCGCACGCTCCACCTGCTGATGCCGGGTAACGTTCGCGCCGAGTTGAACATGACTCGCGCCGAAAGCCACGACAAGCCGGGCAAGCCGCCCAGCATCACGCCCGCCACCATCAACGAGGATCTGCGGCGCCGTGACTTTACTGTGAACGCTATGGCGCTGTCGCTGAATCCCGGCTCTCGCGGGCTGCTGCTAGACCCCTTCAACGGCATTGCCGACATCGAAGCCAAAGTGCTTCGCGTGCTGCACAATTACGCTTTTCTGGAGGAACCCGTCCGGCTGATTCGGGCGACCCGGCTGAGCGCACGCTTTCACTGGCCTTTAGAAGATCGCACCCAGGCGCGTTACGACACCGCCAAAGAAAACAACTACATCGAGTACATCGGGAAGCGTCCGATTGGCTACGAGCTGGAGCAGGTGGCCCACGAAGAAGATCCGCTCCACGTCATGCGCGCCCTTGACAAGGAAGGCTGGCTGAAAGTGCTGCATCCGCACTGGACCATGGCCAAGATTGATGCCAGCGAACTGGGCCAGGTAGTGAAGACGCGGCAAATGATGAGCGATCTCGGCTACTCGGTCGAGACCGGGCCCATCGTGATGTACTTCCTCACCCGCCGCATGGGCGACAAGGACATTTCCGAGATCCAGCGCATGATTCCGCGGCGCGATTTCGTGGACAAATGGAAGCACTTGGAGCATGGAGCTCACGAGCTGGCCAAAAAGCTGAGCAGCAAAGAGGCAGGCACGCCTTCTGGATCGTGGAAGGTACTAACCAATGCTGCACCGGAGATGATTCTGTTTCTCAGCCTGACCACCCGGCAGCAGGCGGTGGACCAGAAGCTGAAAAACTTCTTCGGTAAGTGGCGTCAGGTGAAGGACAAGTTGCCGTTCCCGGAGATGGCTGAGCTGCGGATCACAGCTCAGCTCCCGGAATACCAGAAGATCCTGGATGAAGCATTCCTGCTGCTGCTGGATGGCAAGCTGCGCTCGCATACGGAGATCATGCACTTCCTGAAACCGTACGAGCCGCCACCACCGCCGCCGCCCCCGCCGGTTAAGCGTGGAAGAGGCAAAGCGGCCGCCGTCGCGACAACGGCTGTCCCTGGTGCCGAAGCGGCAGCTCCGGCCAAGCGAGGGCGCAAGCCCAAGGGTGGAGCAGCGCCGGCGCCCGCACCGGTGCCGGTTCCGGCTGCGCCCGTTCAGGAAGCCAAGCCTGCGGTGGTTGGCAAGAAAGCCGCTGCACCTGTGCCTGCGGCGGAGCCGAAGAAAGTGGCGCCGGCACCTGTTGCCATGGCGCCAAAGAAAGCGCCAGCCAAAACAGCGAGGAAGCAAGCCAAGCCACCGGCCAAGAAGGCTGCTAAGAAGCCCCCAGCGAAAAAGCCTGCGGCGAAGAAAGTTGCAGTTAAGAAAGCTCCGGCCAAGAAGGCGGCGGGCAAGAAACCTCAGGCGAAGAAAGCTCCGGCGAAGAAGACCCCCGCGAAGAAATCGGCGAAGCGGCGCTAGCCTTCGCCATCCGAGCGCGCATGGTTTGGACGCGAGGAGTTTGTTTGTCGGCGGTAATTGCGTGGAACGTTACGCTAGATAGGGCTGCAGCTTTTCTTCGATGGCGCTTTCGTCCACCGGCTCGCCGCTATTCAGGCGCTCCAGGATCTCGTCCACAACCTGCTTGGCCTGATTGCGTTCGCGATGCAGCAGGAAGCCGTCAAAGACGTGCTCGCCGCGCATCGCGCCATCGATCTCTTTTTCCTTGTCGTGTTCGCCGAGTTCGGTGAAATACACGACCTTGTAGCGGCCGCCAAAGTCGGCTTCACGATAGATCTCAAACATCACTTTCTTGCTGTCGCTGGTCACTGGCATGGTCAGAATTCAATAGCCCAGGACGAAAACCTGTGTCGCCCCTACGGGGCTCAGTTAAGTTTTCACGTTACCCAGCGCTTGCGCGCTGGGCTAGACTAAGTCGCCCCCACGGGGCTCAGTGAAACGGAGTGCGTTAATCGTCTCCGGAGGCGGTTGCCGTTTGCGGTTCGGTCTCGACCTGCGGGAACGGAATGACAACATCATCCCGCTGCATCGACTTGTGCGTCAACTGCATTCGCAGCGAGCGCTCGTACTCCGCAAGCTGGCGCTCCAGTTCCCTGGCCGTCTCCGCCTTGTTCGATAGGGTTTCCTGGTAGCGCTTCAGGAAGTAGTCGATGGTTTCCACCCGGATCCTGATGGAGCCGGTCGGCTTGTTCTCGTCCAGGTCCTTGAAGGAGAAGTACGGCGTACCCGAATTCTCGATGATGTCCTCGATCACGCTGTAAATGGGCGCATCGTGGCCGCACTTGAAGTTGCTGATCTCCAGCGCCACCAGGTTGGGATGCCGCGCCGTGAACTTCGCCGCCCAGATCTTCTGATTGGTGCTGGCGGAGTAAGCATTCTTCCACACGTCACGAATGTCGAGCGCGTGGGTAATCGAGCCAGACCGCACCTCCTCGCCGAACAGTCGGTCCAGCAGATCTTCGTCGGTCGGCAGCATGCTCTGGGAAAATACCGGGTAGCCGAGCTTCTGGAATTCTTCCATGATCTCGTGGTTTAGCCCGGGATCGTGATGGTAGACGCGGCCCAGCATCACGATGCCCAGCCGGTTCTCGCGTTCCAGGGTGTCGAGCATCTCGCGCGCCCGTTTGCGCATGTTGCGGTCGCAATCCTCGAAGGACTTAAAGGCCACGTCCAGCGCCCGCTGGTTCTCTTCTTCCGATAGCCCGAGGATCGGCCCCCAAGCCTGGAACATCTGCAGGCCCAGCATTTTGGGGTCGTGGATATTGAGAATCGGATCGAGATATTCAATTCCGTTCTCCTTGAAGACGTCGTTCTCCTTGGTGAACGCCGCCTTCACCGCGTTAGGCGTGGCCGTTACCGTTGGGCAGGCATTGCTGCCGCTGCAGTTCTGTAGCGGTTGATGCAGCGTGTCGATCATGGGGAAGAAGATGACGTCGAGCGGCTTCTTCTGGTGCTTCTGGAAGATCAGGTTGTAAACGTGCGGGATGCCGATCTTCGACGGGAAGCAGGGATCGATGGCGCCGCGGCCGGCGCCGGCACGATACATCTCCTGGCCGGTGAACTCGGAGTACACGAGATTCTCGGGCTCCACGCCCAGGCTCTCCAGGTAGGCGCTGAACAGCGGAGCGTACAAGTACATATTCAGGACGCGGGGCATGCCGACGCGCAGGGTCGAGCGCTTGTTCATCAGCGCGATGCGCTGCTTCACCGCGGAGCTCCAGGTGCGGCGCGTGGGAATCGGGTCGGCGACTTTCTGCGGATTGCGCGAGCGCCAAACCTCGTGGGCCGCAAGATCGACAAAGTTCGGGTTTTCTTTCTTCACCGCGTCCAGGCCGGCTTTGATGCCGCGCATCTGGGTGACATCCTCGACCTGGCCCTTCTCGCAGGTAGAGATGATCAAGCGGCGCTCGCCTTGCTGCAGGGGCACCTTCGACTTGAAGACCGGCAGCGGCGACGGAGCTTCCACCTCGCCCACGGTCACGTCAATAAAGGTGCGCAGGCAGTTGTTCTTGCAGAAGTAGCAGCGCGTGTCCTCATTGCGCGTGGTGCGATAGCCGATGCTCTGAACGGCATCCAGCCCGATGAAGGTGGTGCGATGACCATTCTTGTAGATGCGGGCAGACTCGACCGCCGCGCCGATCGCCCCTGACTCGCCGCAGTGTTCGTGAACGATGACTTCTGGCTCGTGCCCCACGCCGTGGAAGTGCGAATTGATGAAGTCGACTTCCGACTTCACCGCGGCCAGGTTCTTCTGCGTGCCGCCTTGCAGAATGAACCGGGAACCCAGCTTGGCGAGATTCGGAATACCCGCAACGTAAAGAAAGATGTTCTTGGGCAGAACGTTCGCCAGTCCGGCGAGGATTTCTTCGCCGCGCCAGCCCTGCCGCTGGAAGTTGACGATGTCGGACTGCATGAACACGGCGCAGCCGTAGCCGAAGACCGGCATGGTCTTGGCCGAAAAGGCGATGTCGGCGTACTCGTCCACCTTGTAGCCCAGCGATTCCGCCGTGCCTTGCAGGAAGTAGCCGTTGCCGGCCGAACACTGCGTGTTCAGCTTGAAGTCCTTGACGCGTCCGTCTTTCAGGACGATCAGCTTGATGTCCTGCCCGCCCACGTCCACGATGACGTGCGGGTTCTTGTAGAACTTCATGGCCGACTCGGTGTGGGCCACGGTTTCCACCAGCGCCACATCGGCCTTGAGCACGTCCTTCAACACGTCCTTGGCATAGCCCGTGGTGCCAACGCCCAGGACTTCCAGCGTCGCGCCCTGCGACTCCACCTGCTGGCGCAGCGCGACGAACATGTCGATGGTGTCCTGGATCGGGTTGCCGCCCGACAGTTGATAGGCCTTGCAGAGCACGTCGCCCTGTTCGGAGAGCAGCACGGCCTTGGTCGAGGTCGAGCCGCCGTCGAGTCCCACGAATCCGCGCACGGTTTCGCCGACGCCGAACTTGGCGCCGATGAATTTCGGGATGGTGTACTTCTTCTTGAACTCGCTCAGCTCTTCGTCGGAGGTGCTGAGACCGGCCGCGCCCGACTTGGCTTTCTCTGCCTGCCGGCCGACGGTGATGTAGTCCTCCAGACATTCGGTGCCCATGTAGATGCCGACTTCGGGCTCTTCATCCTTGCCGAATTCAACCGCGCCCAGCGCGGCAAAATACTGCGCGTTGTCCGGGACCTTGATCAGATCTTGAGGGTTCACGCCTTCGGGAAGTTGGACTTTGCGCTCCTCCCAGGTGCGCGGAATGTTCTGCTGCCAGGCCTCCTTCATGCCGCGGATAAAGCTGTTCGGGCCTCCGAGCAGCAGCACGTGCGGGCGAAGTGTGTGGCCGCGGGTCAGCACGGTGAGGTTCTGGAGCACGATCGCGTCGAACAGCGACGCCATCAACTGATCAGGCGGGATGCCCTGCTTCTGGAGGCCGTTTATATCGGTTTCGGCGAAGACGCCGCACTTGCCGGCCACCGGATGCAATTTGATTCCGGTGTAACCCTGGTCGCAAAGCTCGGCCGCGGGAATCTTCAGCTTGGCATTGATCTTGTCGATGACCGCGCCCGTGCCTCCGGCGCACTTGTCATTCATCGAAGGAATCTTCTTCTTGCGGCCCGTGTTCTCGTCCTCCTTGAAGACGATGATTTTCGCATCCTGCCCGCCCAGCTCGATGACCGAGTTCACCTCGGGATGCATCTTCTCCACCGCCAGCGACACCGCGGTGACTTCCTGCACGAACTTGGCGCCGATCAGGTTGGCCAGCGCGCCTCCGCCGGAACCGGTGATGAAGATGCGGGCGTTGTGCGGAGCAATGCCCACTTCCTCCTGCATGCGCTTGAGGAACTCCAGCAGCTTTTCCGGCTGCTTGGTCTCATGGCGCTGGTAGTCCTGCCAGATCATCTCGTCGGTTTCGGTGTTGACCACCACGGCTTTGACGGTCGTCGAACCAACGTCCATGCCGACGGTGTACACCGCCTTGAAGCCCGATTGCGCACTGACTTCGCGCGAACGGGCCAGGACCCGCGCGGGAAGCGACTCTTCGACAGGCGCGGAGTTCAGCAGAGCGTCCAGTTGGACGTCAACCTTCTGCTCGCCCGTGCTGCAGGAACCGTGATGGTGAGGATGTGAATCCACTGACTCTCCTGAAAATCCAGCCGGTTTATGAATCGCCGAAGTTGCCGTCAACGTGCCGGAACCCATGCTTGGCCTGTCGCAACAGCCAAGTAATCACCCGCCGATCGTTGTAGCAGAACGCGAGGATGTGGTTCAGGGTCGAGAAGCAATTCTTCTGGCACTCTTTCTTCATTTCCTTCAACTGCTTCGATTCGAACTTGTGGTTTTCTATGGTGCCCCAATCGTATCCTGCCGAATACATGGGGAAGCAGGGCGCCAGCGTGCCGTCCACGCGAACAATCAGCGAGTTGTGACCCGCGCGGCAGTTCCAGTCATCGAGTTCGCCTTGGACGAAATCCTTCATCTGCGCCAGCCGCTCCACTGAGTTCACCATGTGGTAGCCCGACTTCTGCTTTTCGATCAGCCAGTCCACCAGTTCGGCCACCAGCGGGTGGTCCTCCTCGCGGATGAAGGTCGGATTGGAGTACAGGTGCTTGAAGTGCGGCTGCTCGGTCATCGGCGACTCGCAGATGTGATAGTCGGTGGCGATGCCGCTGTCGTGCGCCAGTTCGGTCAACTGCCGCACGTCGTCCATGTTGTTGTGGCAGATGTTGATGTTGAGGAACACTGAGTAGCCGTACTTGTATTGCTTCTTGACCAGGTAATCGAAGTACGAGCGGATGGGCACCATGGCCTTCGGCAGGCCGGGTTTGACGTCCCATGCGTCAACCGCGATGTTGAAGGTGGCGACGCCGGCGTCGGCCAACTTGTCGATCACCTCGGGACGCATCAGGCGAGCGTTGGTCGGCAGGTAAATCCAGAAGTCATTCTTGGCCGCGTAGTAACAGATCTTGTGGGCGAAGTCGGGACGAAGCAGCGGTTCGCCACCCATCAGCGCCAGCACGCGGCATCCTGTGTCGTGCAGCCAGTCGATGGAACGCTTGGCCACGTCTTCGGTCATGCCGCGAACGCTGTTGTCGAACGCCCAGCAGTAGTGGCAGTCGAGGTTGCACTTCCACTCGTTGAACAGGTACGCGATGATCGGGTGGAATTCGCCCGGCATGATCCGCGAGCGGAAGAACGGAAACGCCCAGCCCTTCGCCGCGCGGTAGATGTGCTTGGCGCTGTGCGTGCGGTGTCCGTTATGGGTTTTCTTGGGGAAGTAGTCCTCGTCCCGCGCGGTCATCAGCTCGGGATACTGCGGGAAGACCGGCGTGGGGAGCTTCTGCTCCTTGCCATTCGGAGGTGGAGGCAGCAAACGCGGTTGCTCGGGCGGCTTCATCAGCAGCTCGTGCAACTGCACATCGAGACGATACGTCGGAGCAGCTTGCGTACCTTCAGGTACCTGCACTTCCGGCATGGGGCGAATGACCTTCCTTCCTTGTAACGTTCAACCCTGTCAACGTTAACCGAAGAACCGACTTGGCACTAATCGCCGAACGCGGCGGCTACCTCCAGTTTACGCGGGGAAGGCGCCGGCACGCGTGCCAGGCGCTTCTTGCCGTTCATCAGATCGTTGACGTGCAGCACGAAATTCGCGGCCACGCCCGCGTATCCATGAACGTGCGGCACCGGATAGAACAGGTTGCGCAGCTCCGGATGCTCGGCGACGTAATCCTTGATGTCCTCCAGCCGCTTGCCGGTGGACTTCAGCGCCGCGTCGAATTCCATGCGGGCCTTGACCTTGGCCTCTCCCAGCGCCATCTGGACGCGGCTGTGAGCGTTGATCTCGCCTTCGCCGGAAGTTTCGATGGGCAGGAAGATCATCTCCTTGAAATGATTCGCGACTCCCGACTGCACGCCATCTGACTGCGACGACGGCATGCACCCGAACGGCTTCAGCGCCAGCACCATGTGGCAGAGGTGGTTCTTGGTGTAATAGACGTTCTTGCCGACTTCGAGGTGGCCTTCGCCGCCGCGGGCGAATTCGTTGTAGAACGGGTTGGCCATCTCCGCCATTTCCTTCTGGTCGATCAGATGGTGCGCAATGTTGCCCAGCCGTTCCACGACGCGGTGGTACTGGCGGGCGTAAAAGTGCTCGCCGATGCCGAACAGCCACTGCTTCTGGCGGAACTTCAGCTCGTTCACCGCCATCTTGTGCAGCTCGTACCACTCCACCTTCTTGTAGGGAGCGTCGAGCGAGCGGCGGGCGGCGGCGCGGGCCTTGGCCTGGTACATCATGTACATCACCCAGGTCGCAATCGGCTCCACCAGCACCTGCGCGCCTTCGCGCTCCAGGAATTCGAACATGTGGAAGTTGCCGTCGCCTTCGGTGGTCTGCGCCCAGAACTCGCCGATGATCTTGACCACCGGCTTCACACGCAGACGATCGACCTCGATGGTGGCCAGTTGCTCGCGCACCGCCGTGAGGGCCTCCTTGTAAGGGTCGCCGTAAAGCTGCTCGCGGACCTTGGCCAGCGAGTTCACCCAGATCTCCCACTTCTTGCCTTTGTTGGCGCGGATTTTCTTCGCCATCCACTCGCGGCAGGTCTTCGTGGTCTTCGAACGGCTTGCGCTCGCGCAGCATGGTGCAGAGCGTGTCCACGGCCTCGTGGAAGACACGGTCGGTCGTGCCCTTTTCCGTCTCATAGGGACGGACGCGGAAGATCATCTCGTTCATGATGTCGCCCAGGTTCAGCGCGTTGAACATGCCCATGCCGAAGTCCACGGTAAACTTCAGCCCGGCTTCGCCCGAGGCCGCCTTCACGCCGTCGTTCTGCTGGAACAGCAGCACGCGGAAGCCGTCGAAGCCTGCGTTCTGCAAGGCCAGGCGGTACTCGGACTCATACATGCCGAAGCGGCACGGGCCACAGGAGCCGGCGGTGAAGAAGACGTGATTGTCGATGATCTCCTTCTTGGTCATGCCGCGGGCTTCCAGGCTCTGCAGATACTGCACCAGATTGCCCACCGTGAAGTACGTCGGATTGCACTGCCCGTTGTTGCCGTATTCCTTGCCGAGCTGGAAGGCCGCGACATCCGGCACCGGCAGGATCTCGCAGCGATAGCCGCAGCCTTCGAAAACGGCCTGGATGACCTTCTCATGCTTCCACGTCAGGCCGCCGAAAAGAATGGTGACCTTGCCGCGCTCCTCCGCGGTGAAGGGACGCTCGACCGGACGCTTGAAGTGGCGGACCGGGCCGCTGTCGAGGCCCATCATGCTGGCCAGCCGCGCGCGCTCCTGCGCCAGCTTCCGTTGAATCTCCTCCTCGGTTTGGGGACGAGTTAGCTTGTCCAGCGGGAAATCAATGTGAGTCACAGGCATGGTGAGGTCCTTTTCTGTGTTGATTTGTGTTTCGGTTGCCTGGGTCTAACGGGCCAACGAGCAAGAATCAGTGAAGAATTAGACGGACGGGGAGCGAAGAAATTGCAGTGAATCCCGAAGCGGGTGAAATCTCTCACAGCAAGAACTTTTTTCGCGACAGAGTTACAACCACTTGCAGAGGCTCTGGGGACAAGAATCCTTCTTCTCCTCTCCCCAGTCCACTAAAAGTATAAGAGCGATTGTGGCCCGTCAAGAGGAGCCGCGAAATTGATGGCAATTTATTTGCTAACCGGAAGGTAGCCTTCCCGTGAATACTTCCCTGCATCCTTCTTATCAACTCCGGCATCGGCAGCCCACGCATGCATCGAGTCGCTCATTGTGGCGCACTTGATCCATGATGCTCAACGGCCTGCCCTCTATAATCCTAGGGATATTCGAACCTATTATCTGCTGCGGCGTTGTCTGCCACTGAAGCGAGGCTGAGTTGGCCTACTACGACCTGAGGGAATGGATCTCCGCCCTGGACAAGGCCGGGGAACTGAAGCGCATCAAGGCGGAAGCCGATCCGGTGCTGGAGATTGCCGAGATCACCGACCGCGTCTCCAAGTGGGGGCCGCGCGGCAAACACGGTCCCGGCGGGCCGGCGCTGCTCTTCGAAAACGTCAAAGGCTATCCCGGTTCCAAGCTGCTGATCAACCAGTTCGGTTCCCAGCGCCGCATGCAGCTGGCGCTCGATGTGGATTCGCTGGACGAGATCGCCGAGCGCATCAAGTACTTCATGGACGTGAAGTCGCCCCAGGGCTTCCTGGACAAAATCAAAATGCTGCCCATGCTGGCCGAGATGGGGAAGTTCTTTCCCAAGGAGGTCGCCACCGGGCCATGCAAGGAAGTCATCAAGCGCGACAACTTCTCGCTGCTCGATTTCCCCATCCTGCAATGCTGGCCGCTGGACGGTGGACGCTTCATCACGCTGCCCTCGGTCATCACCAAGGACCCCAAGACCGGCAAGCGCAACAGCGGCACCTACCGCATGCAGATCTACGACGCCACCAGCTGCAGGCATGCACTGGCAGCGCCAGAAGCACGGCGCTGAGCACTATCGCGAACAGATGCGCAAGGCCGCGGCCGCCGGCGAAGCGCATCCCGTTACCGCAGCTCTCGATATGATGGCCCGCTCCGGCGGCGGCTCGCGCGTGGCCGAAGGGAAGCAGGTTGCGGGCAGAATGGAAGTCGCGGTCGCCATCGGCACCGATCCGGCCGATGATGTTCTCGTCCATCGTGCCTGCGCCGCCCGACATCGAGGAGTACATGATCGCCGGCTTCCTGCGGCAGAAGCCGGTGGAGTTGGTGAAATGCGAAACCGTGGACCTGGAAGTCCCCGCGACTTCCGAGATCGTCCTCGAAGGTTACGTGCAGCTTGACGAGCTGCGCATGGAAGGCCCGTTCGGCGACCACACCGGCTTCTACACGCCCGCAGACCTCTACCCGGTCTTTCACGTCACTTGCGTCACCCACCGCAAGGACCCCATTTACTCGACCACCATCGTCGGCAAGCCGCCGATGGAAGACGCCTGGATGGGCAAGGCCGTGGAGCGAATCTTCCTGCCGTTGATGAGGCTCACCATTCCCGAGATCGTGGACGTGAACCTGCCCATCGAGGGCATCTTCCACAACCTGATGATCGTCTCCATCAGGAAGTCGTATCCCGGGCAGGCGCGCAAGGTGATGAACGGCATCTGGGCGCTGGGGCAGGCGATGTCCACCAAGTGCATCCTGGTGGTGGACGAAGACGTGGACGTGCAGGACCTCGCCGACGTGACGCTCAAGGTGCTGAACAACATCGATCCCGAGCGCGACATTCAGTTCACGCTCGGGCCGGTTGATTCGCTCGACCACGCCTCGCGCCTGCCCGATTACGGCTCCAAGATGGGCGTGGACGCCACGCGCAAGTGGCCGAGCGAAGGCTTCACCCGCCCCTGGCCGGACGAGATCCGCATGGACGAAAAAACTAAAGAGCAGGTGACCAAGCGGTGGAAGGAGTTTGGGCTGGAATGAACGGCATTCAGCACCTCAGCCGTCTGCATTCAGCCCAACGAGATTGAAATTTGCCCCTCGATATTGGAGACTTACGAATGCTCACCCGTCCTGATCGCTCCGAATACGCCGACTTTTACACCAACTACATCGCCACGCGTTCCCGATGGAGACGTGATCGCGTTCCTCTCCGCGCAGCCTGACGCGTATCGCAAGCTGCTCGGTTCTCTCTCCGACGAAGCAGCTTCCGCGCGGCCGCAGCCCGGGAAGTGGAACGTGAAGGAGATCATCGGGCATCTGTGCGATGCCGAGCGCGTACAGAGCTACCGCGCGCTACGCTTCGCACGCGGAGACCAGAAGGAACTACATGGGTTCGAGCAGGACGACTACGTGCGCGAAGCCCACTCCGATGCGCGCAGCCTGAGCGACCTGCTGGATGAGTTCGAGGGCATCCGCAACTCGACCGTCGCACTCCTCAAGTCGTTTCCGCCGGACGTCTGAGCAGCGCTCCGGAGTGGCCAACGGCGCTCCGGTTACGGTGCGCGCCATGGCGTACATCATCGCCGGCCATACCCAGCATCATTACGATGCGCTGAAGGCGACGGGGGTAGCGCGCCGCGGCGCGTCCAGTTGTTATACTGAACAACGCTCATGGGAATCGTTAAGAACATCGCCGCCATCGCCAAGGGCATGAGCGTCACCTTCATCGAGATGTTCAAGCCCACCATCGTCGAGAACTATCCCGACGGCCCCGGCCCTACGCGCGGCGCGATGTTTCAGGACCGCTTTCGCGGCATGCACGTGTTGCAGCGCGATGAGAACGGGCTGGAGAAGTGCGTGGCCTGCTTCCTCTGTGCCGCGGCCTGCCCCTCGAACTGCATTTACATCGAGGCCGCCGAGAACACCGCCGAGAAGCGCGTCAGCGGCGCCGAGCGCTACGCCAAGGTGTACAACATCGATTACAACCGCTGCATCTTCTGCGGCTATTGCGTGGAAGCCTGCCCCACCGACGCCATCACCCACGGCCACGGCTTCGAGTTGGCCGCCTACAACGCCAGCAACCTGGTTTATCGCAAAGAGCAGTTGCTGGCCGGAACGCCCGCGCACGAAGGCGCAAACGCCGTCTTCAGCCAGTACGAAAAAGCCCGCCTGGTCCCCAACAAATAGATCGGTCGTCGCGCTCGTACAAATGGAGCCGCTGAAGACCCGCTTGCCCGCAGCGTCGAATCGGCCGACGCCTTGCTCTCGCCAAAATAATTTTCCCAAAACACTCTTGACACGCAGTCCGTAGGTATTAATATTCATATAGACGTATATTTATGCGATGTCGAAACTGTCCCGCCATGCCGCCATTCGCGATGTGATTGCTGCCCGCGAGAGTCTCCAGCCAGGAGGAACTCCGCCGGGCCCTGTTTCGGCGCGGCCATCGCGTGACCCAGGCGACGCTGTCGCGCGACATTCACGAGCTTGGGCTGGTGAAGACCGCGGAAGGCTACAAGGTGCCCCAGGGTGAGGAAGCCGAGATCCACCTGCCGTCGATTGAGCGCCTGATTCAGGAGTTCGTGTACGACGTGAAGACGGCGCAGAACCTGGTGGTGGTGAAGACCAGTCCGGGCAGCGCGCAACCGGTTTCGGCCGCGATGGACGCGGAAGAATGGGACGAAGTCGTGGGGACCATTGGCGGCGATGACACCATCCTGGCGATCGCGTCGAGATGCGAGGTCCGCAGCCAAGCTGTCGCAACGCATCCGCGAATATCTTGCATAAGAATGAATACTCGCATACAACCCGCGGTCTTCGGGGCCACCGGCTATTCCGGATTCGAATTGGTTCGCCTGCTCTCCCGGCACGCTGGAGTGAAGAAGCCATTGCTGCTTCGCCGCAACGGTGAGAGCGGCGAGTACGGCGACCTGAGCGAGGCCTATCCCCAGTTGTCCGGCAATGGCGGCTTTCCGTTCGAGAGCTTCTCCTGGGAGCGGATGAAGCAGGCTGGCGTGGATGTCGTGTTCTTTGCTACGCCGCACGAGTTCTCCCGTGAGCTTGTGCCCGGAAGCCATCAGCCACGGTTTTCGCGTGATTGACCTGAGCGGCGCGTGGCGGCTGAAGCAGGCGGCGAATCGCCAGGTGTACGGGTTTGCGGAGACGGCATCGCAGTACTGGACGATGCCGCGGTGTACGGCTTGCCGGAACTGCACGCTGATGCCATCAAGCAGGCTGCGCTGCTGGCCAATCCCGGTTGCTATTCGACCTCCATCATCCTTGCGCTGGCGCCGTGGATTCGCGCCGGCCTGGTCGATTTGCAACACGGAATCATCTGCGATGCCAAGTCCGGCGTTTCCGGGGCAGGGAAGCAGCCCACGCCCACGACGCACTTCGTGGAAGTGGACGGCGACTTCTCCGCCTACAACGTCTTTGGCCATCGGCATACGGGTGAGATGCTGGAGCAACTCGGACTTGGAGAGCAGCACGCTGCAATTCACGCCGCATCTGCTGCCGATTCCGCGCGGCATTCTGTCCACCATCTACGTGAAGCTGGCGAAGCCTGCAACCGTCGAAGAATTGGAACAGTCGCTGCGCGAGTTCTACGCCGGCAAGCCCTGGGTGCGCGTCTTCGGGGCCGCACGCTGCCGCAGATCAAGTTTTCGGTGAACACCAACTACTGCGACATCGGGTTCGCGCTTTCGCCCGATGGCCAGCGGGCGGTGCTGGTTTCGTGCCTCGACAATCTGCTGAAGGGCGCCGCCGGACAGGCAGTGCAGAACATGGACCTGATGTTCGGCTTCGACGAGAAAGAGGGACTGCAATGAAGCTCGTCGTGAAGATCGGTGGGGCCGCGCTCGACGACCGTGAGCTGGTCGGCAAGTTTGCCAAGACCATCCCCGACCTTTGCCGCGAAGGGCACAAGCTGGTCATCGTGCACGGCGGCGGCGCGGCACTGAGCCGCACCTTGAAGCAACTAGGTTGCGAGACGACCTTCGTCAACGGGCTGCGGGTGACCGACTCGCAGACCCGCGATGTGGCCATGATGGTGCTGGCGGGCCAGCTCAATAAGCAACTGGTGGCGGCGATCGGCGACGCCGGGCAGCCGGCCATCGGCATCTGCGGCGGCGACCTGCGCATCTTCCGCGCCACCAGGAAGAAGCAGCCCGACCTCGGCTACGTCGGCGAAATCTGCGCGGTTGATTTTCCCTGGATCGAGCGCTTGTGGAACGCCGGTGTGGTCCCGATTGTCGCCAGCCTCGCGCTGGGCTTCGACGGCGAATACTACAACGTCAACGCCGACCAGATGGCGTCGGCTTGCGCAGTGGCCTGCGGCGCCGATGCGCTGGTGTATCTCACCGACGTTGCAGGCGTGAAGGACGCCGAAGGCTCGGTCATTCGCTGGCTCGACGTGAACGCCATCGCCGCCATGGTGGAGGAGGCGACGGTCAGCGGAGGCATGTTGCCCAAGCTGGAAGCCTGCACCAGGGCGCTGAAGAAAGGCGTCTCGCGCGTGCGAATCCTGCCCGCTACGCGCGCGGAGGTTCTGCCCGGATTCTTTACCCATCCCATCGACTGCGGCACGGAGGTCATCCATTGATTGCTACAACCATTCCCCCAGGCGTGAGCCCTTACGTGCATCGCGGCGTGACTGGCCGCGACCTGATCTCGATCCAGGATTTCCTGCCCGAGGAACTCGCCTGCGCGCTGGATCTGGCGTCGGTGATGAAGGCCCGTCCCTCGGATTACCGCGGCAGGCTGGCCGGCAAGCAGATCGTGCTGTTCTTCGAGAAGCCATCTCTGCGCACGCGGCTCACCTTCGAGGCGGGCATCAATAGCCTGGGCGGCGTCTCGTTCTTCGTGGACCAGACGCAATCGCGCCTCGGCGCGCGCGAGAGCCTGAGCGATGTGGCCCACAATCTGGAGCGCTGGGTGGATGGCGTGGTGCTGCGGACCTTCGCCCACGAGACGATCACGACCATGGCGCAGCATGCATCCATCCCGGTGATCAACGCGCTCAGCGATCTGGAGCATCCCTGCCAGGCGCTGGCCGACATGCTGACCTTGCAGGAGCACTTCGGCGAGCTGCGCAACCTGCGTCTCGCCTATGTCGGCGACGGCAACAACATGGCCCATTCGCTGATGCTGGCTGCCGCCAGCCTGGGTGCGACGATCTCGGTTGCCACCCCGAAGGGATATGAGCCGAACGCAGAGATCACAGGGGCGGCTCGTGCTCTGGCCGCCGTCTCGGGTGGAGGAGTCGAAGTACTTCACGATCCCGTGGAGGCCGTAGCGGGCGCAGATGCCGTTTACACTGACGTGTGGGCGAGCATGGGGCAGGAGTCGGAAGCGGCTGATCGGCGCAAGATTTTCGCGCCCTATCAGGTCAACCAGAATCTGTTCTCCTATGCGGCCGAGCACGCGGTGTTCATGCACTGTCTGCCGGCGCATCGTGGTGACGAGGTTACGGAGGCGGTCATCGATTCGCCGCGTTCCGTGGTCTTCGACCAGGCGGAGAATCGCTTGCACGTTCAGAAAGCCATTCTTGTTTTGCTGCTGGAAGGCGGGGCCCACCGCTTCCCGCCGAGGAGTTCCCATGCGTGAAAAAGTTGTGCTCGCCTATTCCGGAGGGCTTGACACCTCCATCATCATCCCGTGGCTCAAAGAGAACTATGACTGCGACGTGATCGCCTTCGTCGCCGATGTCGGCCAGGGTGACGACATCGAAGCCGTGGTTGAGAAGGCCTACGCCACCGGCGCAAGCAAGGTAATCGTCGACGACCTGCGGCAGGAGTTCCTTACCGACTACGTCTTCCCGGCGATCCAGGCGGGCGCGGTGTACGAGCACAAGTACCTGCTGGGAACGTCGCTGGCGCGCCCCATCATCGCCAAGTATCAGGTGGCGGCAGCGCTGCGCGAAGGAGCGACCGCTGTCGCTCATGGCTGCACCGGCAAGGGCAACGACCAGGTCCGCTTTGAGCACGCCTATCAGGCGCTGGCGCCGGAGCTGAAGGTCATCGCGCCCTGGCGCGAGTGGACGCTGCAATCGCGCGAGGACTGCCTCGACTACGCCGAGGCCCACGGTATTCCGATGGAGCAGAGCCGCCAGAAAATCCACAGTCGCGACCGCAACCTGCTGCACGTCAGCCATGAAGGCGGCGAATTGGAGGATCCCAACAATGCGCCGCTATCGACCACCTGGACGTGGACCAAGTCGCCGCAGGACGCGCCCGACGCGGTTGAGCAGGTTGCCATCGAGTTCCGCCAGGGCTTGCCCACCGCGGTGAACGGAGTCGCGCTCGATCCGGTCGCCATCGTCGACAGTGCTCAACGAAATTGGCGCGCGCAATGCCATCGGCCGCGTGGACCTGGTGGAGAACCGCTTCGTCGGCATGAAGTCGCGCGGCTGCTATGAGACACCGGGCGGCACCTTGTTGCTTACCGCGCACCGCGAACTGGAAGCCCTCTGTCTCGACCGCGAGCTGATGCACTTCAAGCAGCACATTGGCCTCAAGTATGCCGAGGTGGTGTACTTCGGCCTGTGGTTCACGCCGCTGCGCGAATCGTTGCAGGCCTTCGTGGCCAGCTCGCAGGCCGACGTGAACGGCACCGTCACGCTCGCTCTTTACAAGGGCAACATTGACATCGTAGGCCGCCAGTCCGAGACCTCGCTGCATCGTCCGGACATCGCAAGCTTCACCATGGGCGCCGGCTACAACCAGAAAGATGCCGAGGGATTCATTCGCATTCTGGGCCTGCCGGCGCGCTCGCGGGCCCTGGTCCACGCGGAGACACTCAAATGAAAATGTGGTCGGGCCGCTTCGGCCAGTCGCAGAATGCCGACTTCGAGCAGTGGCAGCGCTCTTTTCCCTTCGATCGCGTGCTGCTGCCCTTCGAGGTGGTCGCCAGCCAGGCGCACGCCATCGCCATTGCCAAGGCGGGCGTATTGACCAGCGAGGAGCTTGGGCGGATAGTCCTCGCCCTCGAGCAGATCGCGCGGGAGGAAATTCCCGCCGCGGACAATCCCGCCATTGAGGACGTGCACCACTACGTCGAGTTGCGTCTGGTGGAACTGGCGGGCGAAGCCGGTTACAAGCTGCACTCAGGGCGCAGCCGCAACGAGCAGATTGCCACCGACCTGCGGCTCTACGTGCGCCAGCAGATTGATGCTGTTAGCAAGCTGCTGCTGGAATTCATCGGCGAGTTCGTCCATCAGGCCTACGCCGCCGGCGAAAACGCCATGCCGGCCTACACCCACCTGCAGCGCGCCGAACCGGTGCTGGTGGCGCATTGGCTGCTGGCTTACGTCGAGATGTTTTCCCGCGACCTGAGCCGCCTGGCCGATTGCCGCCAGCGGTTGAATGAGTGTCCGCTGGGTTCGGGCGCGGTGGCTGGGACGATCCTGCCGCTGGATCGCGAAACCATGGCCCGGCAGTTGGACTTCGAAGCGCCTACCACCAACAGCGTGGATGCCACCAGCGATCGCGACTTCGCCCTCGAGTTCGTCCAGGCGTTGTCGTTTGTGGCCCTGCATCTCAGCCGTTGGGCGGAAGAGTTCATTCTGTTCTCGACTACGGAATTCGGCTTTGTGAAACTGCCGGAGGAATACTCGACGGGCAGCAGCGCCATGCCGCAAAAGAAAAATCCCGATGCCCTGGAGCTGATACGCGGCAAGGCCGGAAGCGTTTGGGCCAGCGTGACCTCTCTGGTTATGAGCGTGAAAGGCCTGCCCCTGGCCTACAACAAGGACCTTCAGGAAACCCAGCAACCGGTGTTCGCCGCCGCCGGGCAACTGCTGAGCATGTTACGCGTGGCCACCGGCTTCATGGCGAAGGTCGAGTTCGACTACCAGCGCATGCAGAAGGCCGCAAGTCGCGGCTTCATGAACGCCCTGGCGGCAGCGGCGTACCTGGTGCGCCAGGGAGTGCCCTTCCGCCGCGCTCACGAACTGGTCGGCAAGGCAGTGCGCCTGTGTCTGGAGAAACGTTGCGAGCTCGAGCAGATGTCCCCGGAGGACTTTGCGCACTGTGGTATCAAGGCGGATCAGCGGTTCTACGACGCGCTCACCCTGGCCAACGTGCTGGCCATCCACGACGTTGAAGGGGGAACCGCTCCGGCTCGCGTGCGCCGTGCCCTGCAAGCCGCCAAAGAGAGGTTAGCCATGTATTCGGGGGCCGCTCATGCGTGCGCGTAACGCCAAGCTGCCCGACGCCCTTGCCATCGAGCAGTTGATCCAGGTCCACGTTGGCGACGGCACCTTGCTGCCGCGTTCGCTGCGCGACATCTGCGAGAACATCCGCGACTTCATCGTGGTGGAGAACGACGGCGAGATCGTCGGGCTGCGGCGCGCTACATCTCTACGGCATGCATCTCGCCGAGATCCGCTCCATCACGGTGACCTCGAAGTCCAAGGGCAAAGGCGCCGGGCGGGTGCTGGTGGACGCCTTGCTGAAAGAAGCGCGGCATCAGAGCGTGACGTGCGTATGTCTGTTTACCCGAATTCCCGACTTCTTCGAGCGCATGGGTTTTCGCCCGGTGGAAAAAGAAGCGCTACCCGATAAGGCGCTCAAGGACTGCTTGCTATGCCCACGTCAGAATGCGTGTGACGAGATTGCGATGTACATGGGCACTCTGCCGAAGGCTGCCGCCGTTTCGCGCAGTCCGCGCATTTCCGAGCCCTACGTGCAGATCGCGCAAGGACAGCCCTGACCCGGGTATCTCGTCGCGGCGGACTTTCGAGGCTACTTCGTCGTCCCGGCGTTCTTGATGTCGGCAGAGACTTTCTTGGCGACATTGTCCAGCGCCTGCCCCACGACGTCACCCTGCGAGCCGATGTCATGCGCCTTGGCTGAACCGGTCGCCACGGGGGTGGCCGGATCGGAGATCCGGTACACCTTGTATTCCACGTTGGCGTGGTATTCCGGGATATTGGTGCTCATCCCCGCCTTTGCACCTTCGTTGTGCGATTCGGCATGCGATTCGGTCTGGGTGGTGAACACTACGAATTGACAATTCTTTTGGCGCGCTTCCTCGGAGATCTGATCTCCCGCGGATGCGGTCAGCGGCACTGCTTGCACGTCTGATTTCTTCTGTTTGTTCAGGTCCTTTACCAGCCGATCGCGCCCGGCCTCGCCGGTAATCCCGGCCGCACTTCCAAGCACCGTTACACCGACGCGCACCTGGTTGTCCTGGGCGAAAGTGAATCCCGAAATCAGGCACACGGCGAGAAACAAAAATCCAACTACCAGCCGCATTCGTTGCTGCATGTGGCGCCTCACAAAGGCAGATATGCCTCGACAACTCTAAATGGAAAGCGCTTGCCGTACCAACTGATTTTCTAGATAACCCCCGCTTCTGTCCAAAGAGTAAAGCGGGAGGCTTGTTCAGGCCCACCCGGTGCAGCAACCTCCTTACATCGTCAGACCGATTAGGGCGGTTCAAGTGATCCTGGACTACGGAAACTCCTGGGTGCAGCGCATTTCAGCGCCCGGATCTTCGTCATCACTCACCACATACTTGGGAGCGCAGTGCGTCCGGGAATCAGAAAGATACCGGCCTTCAGCCACCCCACCGACGGCGGCCACCAATGCCAGAACCACCGCTCCGATTCCCGCCTCAAATGCCGAAAGCGGTTCAGTGCTAACGTGCAGGTCCGAGCGTATGCCCCTGGTCTTGACGATGTCCCAGTTGTCTTCGATCAAAGGGTTGTGGCCACTCTGCTGCCAGTCGTCGTCGCGGGAGCCAATGTCGATGGGATCGGTGCCGTGAATCCTGCCTTCCTGAACGAATGTTGGTTCGACCTTGTCTATTGGGCCGTCGCCACATCCGTGATCATCGCTCTTCCGCACTAGCGTAGGAGCCGGCAGGTGGTTGCCGTCTACATGAAACTGCCGCGAACCGGCATCGGTGATCCTACTTGATATACGGCAGCAGTTCCTTGAACTGCGTCGTTCCCGAACAGCGCAGCAGTTCGTACATCATCATCTCGGTGGAAGAGATGACCGCGCCGGCGGCGCGCATGCGGTCCAGCCCGATCTTCCAATTCCACTCCGAGCGCGAGCCTACCGCATCGGAGGCAACGTGGACCACGTAGCCCTCGTTCAGCGCGCCCAGCGCCGTCTGGGTCACGCAAATGTGGGTTTCCATGCCGCACAATAGCAGAGTATTGGGATTGCCCGGCAGCATCTTGAGGCCAGAACGGAATTGGTCGCTGCCAAAGCAACCGAACTCCAACTTGTCGATGGTTCTGATTTCACCCAGCGACCAGGCGATTTCCGTCACGGTGCCCCCCAGCCCTTTGCTGTACTGCGTGGTCACCATGGCAGGGATGGACAGGATCTTGGCCAGCCGGATGAGCAACTGCGCGTTCTTGACCATGGTGTCTTTGTTGAAGATTGGTGGCAGCAGTTTTTCCTGGATGTCCACCACGATCAAGTGCGCATTGTCCGGCCTCCAGCGGGCGTCGCGCGGCTTCCGTGGAGTCGGGGGCTACAGTGCTCATCAGGGGTGACATAGGTCCTCTTCCGTAGCGTGGATTCTCTGCTCATTGTAGTGCCTCTGTGGTGACCTCCGTGCTGTCGATGGCCAAGAACCACTATCGCTATCACCCGAAAGGGGTAACGCCAAGAGTAGAAGTTCATTGACTTGCCTTTCCGCACTGTGTAAATCTTCAGGCGCGACCAAGTTCCCGATTCGGAGGGCGCGTTCGGCCTAGCGGCTTTACCCTGTTCCCGTCAGGTTTGCGCCTGGTGTCACCGGGACAAATGGGGAGCGCGCCCTTCGAATTGGGTAACGGGGTAGTGTATTGCGCCAGCAGTGCGATTTCTCTTGCTTGCCGTCCTTCTAGTGCCCACACGGCTGGCGGTTATGGTGCCATGTAATCAAAACTAAAGAGAAAGTGCCTGCCGAAAATCGCCGGCAGAGAATGGGTGATCAGCTCATGAGCACAGCAAGCACTCCTTCCCAGGCGGCTCCGCCTAAGGAGAACCTGCTTCTTCCTGCAATTCTTACCGTCGTTGTAGTCGTCGTCGCCATTTTCATCCTCAAGATTCCTCCTCTTTCTTCGCCGTGGGCGCAAGGCTACGATCCCACTGGAAGCTGGTTTCTCTCCACCCTTGTCGCGGCCGTACCGGTGATCGTCCTGCTGGGCGCGCTGGCCCTGCACATGAAGGCGCATTACGCGGCACTACTCGGACTGGCCTCGGCGCTGATCATCGCCATCTTTGGCTTCCACATGCCTGCGCGCATGGCGGGCGCCACCGCCGTATTGGGCGCCGCCTATGGCCTCTTCCCCATCGGCTGGATCGTGCTGAACGTCATCTTCATGTACCAGCTCACGGTGGAGTGCGGCCGCTTCGAAGTGCTGAAGCATAGCTTGACGGGCGTTACCCAGGACCGCCGCCTGCAACTGCTGCTCATTGCTTTCAGCTTTGGCGCATTCTTTGAAGGCGCTGCCGGGTTTGGTACACCAGTGGCCGTAACCGCGGCGCTGCTCATCGGACTCGGTTTCCGGCCGCTGCAGGCTTCCGGTCTGTCGCTCATCGCCAACACGGCGCCGGTGGCGTATGGAGCTCTGGGCACCCCGATCATTGCCTTGGCCGGAGTCACGGGCTTCACCGAAATCACTCTGGGTGCCATGGCAGGGCGTATTTTGCCGGTCTTCTCGCTCATCGTGCCCTTCTGGTTGATCTGGGCTTTCGTGGGTTTCTCCGAAATGCTGGAGATCTGGCCGGCGATTCTCGTAGCCGGGGCCTCGTTCGCCACCACCCAATTCCTGGTTTCCAACTATCACGGACCCTGGCTGGTGGATGTGGTTGCCGCTCTAGTCTCGATGGCGTGTCTTATCGGGTTCCTGATGATCTGGCACCCCAAGCGGGTTTGGACCTTCGAAGGCGAGGAGGCCAAGACAGAACACCGCGCGTCTCACGGTTACAGCACCGGTGAAGTCGTGCGCGCCTGGGTTCCATGGATCATTCTTAGCGTGATCGTCTTCTGCTGGGGCACACAGACGGGCAAGCGCATCATGAACACGCCCGAAAAGGTGTTTACCTCCACGGCAAGCTGGAGCACTGTGCCCAGCAAGATCACCAACCCGCAGTTCCCGGTTGCCGGCACCGATAAGCTCGTGTTGCGTGTCCCGCCGGTAGTGCCCAAGCCTACGCCGGAGCGGGCCGTGTTCGGCTTGAACTGGCTGAGCGCCACCGGCACCGGCATTCTCTTTTCAGGGATCATCGCTGGCTTTGTCATGGGCTTTAACGTTCGCCAGATCTTCCAAACCTACATCCGAACCATCATCAAGGTTCGGTTTTCGCTACTCACCATCGCCGCCATGCTGGCCATCGGCTTCATGACGCGATACTCGGGGCTGGACGCCACCATGGGGTTGGCGTTCGCGCGAACCGGCCACTTGTATCCCTTCTTCGGCACGCTTGCTCGGGATGGCTGGGCGTAGCGCTGACCGGCTCCGATACCTCGTCCAACGTGCTGTTCGGCAGCTTGCAGAAGATCTCGGCGCAACAGGTGGGCGTCTCGCCCACGCTCATGGCTGCGGCTAACAGTTGCGGCGGGGTCATGGGCAAGATGATCGATGCTCAGAGCATCGTCGTCGCCAGCACCGCGACCAATTGGTATGGTCACGAAGGAGACATCCTGCGTTATGTCTTCTTCCACAGTCTTGCCCTGGCGGCGCTGGTCGGGATTTACGTGTACCTGCTGGCGTATGTGGCGCCGTTCTCTCACCTCGTCATTCAGTGAGGTGGAAGGACCAGGCATGGTGGAGAGTGGGTGGCAATCCCACTCTCCACGATTGATCGTATTTGCGTTGGCGCTACTGCGGCGGAGGCGTGCTCTGGCCTGCAGGCGGCGCCTCTCCTGGCCCGCCATGGGCGTGCCCGTGGCGGCTCATCATCTCGTCAAATTTCTGCTGCTGGTCGGGGTTGAGCGACGACTTGATCTGCTCATTCGTGCTCTGCCGGATCTGCTTCATCTTGCTCATCCGGTCTTCCTGTGAAAGCGACGTATCCTGATGCAGCGTTTGCATCTGCTGGCTTTCGCTCTCCAGCAGCGGCTTGATCTTCTGCTGCTGGTCGGCCGTCAGATCCAACTGCTTGGTCATCATCTGCAGCCGTTGGTCGGGGCTCATTGGTCCGTGGCCTCCCGGGCCACCTCCGGGTCCGGGGCCCATCTGTGCCCAGGCGGAGCCGCCTACAACAGTGAGGGCCATGGCCAGAGCGGTCAATGCAATTAACTTCTTCATGGTTTGAAACTCCTTAGTGCTGGTTGGATGATGGTGCGGTAAACCGTCTTTGTACAGAGAGACGCGCGCTCTTCCTAAACGTCACCTGAGGGCCGACAAGTCTGCGGCACGCCACCCATGCATCGCCAGCCGAGCATGATTTTCAATTTCGAGGGTTGGAACCCTCGTTGTCCCCGGAAGTTGCCTGCACGAGGCACGAATAAATTTTGGAACTTTCACGTCCTGGCGACGACATCGCTATTTCCCGCCCGTTCAACACCCGTTTTGGCCGAGCCGTGAGCGAGAATCAGGGCCAGGATTCTGGCTTGGACTTGTGACCGATATCACCAGCCCTGGCTTCGCCGCTTCGATAGAATGGACGCGTTATGTTTGACGCCTTCCTTGTACCTGAGAAAACCACCGTCACCGCCAAAGGTGATGGCGCGCCACTCGACGTGAGCGCGGCCTCGAACCCGATTTTCCTGCTGACGCTTTCGATCACCGACGTGGTTGAACAGGAGTCGATCGAACTCACCCTGTTCACCTCAGCCGACGGCACAACCTGGGACGCGAAACCTGCGGCCACGCTTCCCCAGAAGGTTTTATGTGGGCGAGTATCCGCTGCTGGTGGATTTGTCGTCAGCGGCCGGCGCGAAATTCCTGCGCGCGCACTGGGAAGTAAATCGCTGGGGACGCGGTTCCACGACAGCGAAGTTTGAATTTGGACTGCGCATCCGCGAAGTTTCACGTCAGGCACTGCAGGAGGCGCAGGCCGAAGCACAAGCACTGCGAAGCTAGATACAGATTTCCGCAGCGCGCCTGCGAAGCACCGGTCTTCTACATTGCCAAGAGTGCGCTCGTACTGACGATCACACGAACACCAGGTCCCTCCATTCGAGCTGAAGCCCTCGGTCGGATGACAGTGCAGGAAACTGTAAGTGTCGTGTTACGCTTACGCCTGCATTGACTGTTCCGCGCGAGAGGTGACCGAGATCGTCATGAGCGGGCCTGCCGAGTCCGTCGATCCGCATGCAGCACTTAAGAAGGAAGCGGCAGAGTACGCGGTGCGCTACGTGAAATCGGGAATGGCAGTGGGGTTGGGCACCGGTTCGACGGCCATCTTTGCGGTTCGATTCATTGGAGCGCTTCTGCGCGATGGCACACTCAGGGACATCGTGGGCTTCGCGACGTCGCGGGTCACCTACGACGAAGCAGTGAAGCTGAATATACCGATGTTGTCCGACGATCTGCCACGATCGCTCGACGTCACCATCGACGGAGCCGATGAAGTCGATCCTGCACTCAACCTGATCAAGGGCGGCGGCGGCGCTTTGCTGCGGGAGAAGCTGGTGGCGCAGGCCAGCGCACGGAGATCATCGTGGTGGACGAAAGCAAGTTGTCACCGCGGCTGGGCACACGTCACGTCCTACCGGTGGAAGTGTTGCCGTTCGGCTGGCGGTCGCAGGCGCGCTATCTGGAGTCGTTGGGAGCGAAGTATGTCGTTCGCCGGGCCGCAAGTGGGGAGGAGTATCGCACCGACCAGGGCAACATGATCCTTGACTGCGACTTCGGCCCGATTGCCAATCCTGCGGAACTAGCGGTCAAGCTCGAAGCACGGGCCGGAATCGTGGAGCACGGGCTATTCCTGGGTCTCGCGGATGCGGTTGTTGTGAGCAGTCCAAGTGGAGTTCGTGAGCTGCTGCGCGACACCCGTGAGGTGCGTGAAGACTAACGTTGTCGGTCAGGTTTTCTTCGCCTTGTGCCTCGCACCTTGGCGCTTTGCGAATGCGTGGAAGAACCAAGCCGTACGGCAGCCTAGCAGCCAGGACCTGGAAATGTTGCGGAAGTAGGCTATCCTACCCAACCAAAGGCAGGTGGGCGGGACGCCCGGCTCAACTAATCCGTCGCGTGCTCATCTTCTCGATTACATACAGCAGATCCTCTTCCCCAAACAGATTGTTCTTCGTTCGGGGTCTTGATATGTTGACCGTATGCGCACTGCTCAGACTGGAATCTTCTCCCTTGGAACGTCTTCTCACGCCTACCTGGAATTCGATGTTTTGGCCGGGCAAAATAGCCACGATCTGGTAAAGACTATCTCGTCATTTCGTGAGCCGCGAACCACCCTCGGCGGCGTCAACCTGGTGGTAGGGTTCAGGCCCGAACTCTGGAGCGACGTTGCGCCCGAGGACGCGCCCGCAGGCATCAAGGGCTTCAATGAGAATCTGATAGGGATCGACGGCTTTGTCATGCCGGCCACCCAGCACGACGCGGTGCTGTGGCTCAGCGGCAGCGCCTACGACGTAATCTTTGACGTTGCAAAACGTGCGATCGCTGAGTTGAACGGCCTGGCAAAGGTTGCGGAAGAAACCTCAGGCTGGCCCTATCGTCACGATCGCGATCTTACCGGCTTTATCGACGGCAGTGAGAATCCCACCCTGATCGATGCTCTGGAAGTCGCTCTTATACCGGAAGGAAACCCCGGCGCGGCGGGAAGTATCCTCCTGCTGCAGAAATGGCCGCATGACACGGCAATGTGGGAGTCGCTTGCCGACGCCAGCCAGGAGCTGGTGATCGGGCGAAAGAAACTGGACAGCGTCGAGCTTGAGGACAAACCCGCAGACTCTCATGTCGCCAGTACCGATCAGGATAAGTTCGGCAAGATTTTTCGGCGGAACATGCCTTACGGTACGGTGACCAATCACGGCACCATGTTCGTAGGTTTTAGCGCCGACCAGCGACGCCTCACTGCGATGCTGGAGAGCATGGCCGGCCTCAAGACCGGCGTGCGAGACGCGCTTACGCGGTATACCAAGCCGATCACGGGCGCCTATTACTTCGTTCCTCCAGCGGAGCTACTGCGACAACCCAGTGAGTCACCTATTTCCGGCTGACCGGAGGCGCAACAAACACGGTCTTGTGCGGAAGCTTTGCGGCGACCTCGGGACTGAGTCCAAGGTTCGTTGCAAGCACGTCGACGGGATTGCCCGCAAGCCACTCGCTGAGGTCCATTGCCTGATAGTGCGGACTGTTGAAGCCGACCAGGATGCGGCAGACCTCGCTGCCGGTGTTCTTGATGTAGTGGCCCGCCCCCATCGGAGCGTAGCCGACGTCGCCGGCTTCGAACTGGTCGATGACCGCATTTCCCTGAGCAAGAAACACACCCATTTCTGCCGCGCCGCTGATGTAGTACTGCCACTCGTCCGCATTCGGATGCCAGTGCAACTCGCGCAGAGCTCCAGGCTGAAGCTCGATGACCGACCCCGCCATCGTGGTTGAAATAGGAAATTCATTCACCGTTACCGTCCGTTGCGTGCCGCCTCCCGGGACGCGGCGGGGCTGCTGAGCGTCCAGAGGGTAGCGATGCATTGTCGTCAGTTCTGGAGCTCTACGCGGTGTTGAGATGAGCGAGCTGTCGTCAGGCACGGGTCCGCGAACGAAGTAGGCTTCGTGATCGGGCAGCGGCGCAAGCTCTGCGAGGGACAGACCCAGGTTTTGTGCCACCACTTCGCGCGGCGTCTGCGCCAGGAAGTCGGTGATGCTGAAGGTGTGATCTTCCGAGAAGTCGCCGTTATCAAAGATCAGGATAAAGTGACACTCTCCCGGGCCGAGTCCCTGGATCGAATGACCAAACCCTCGCGGAAAGTACCAGACATCGCCCGCGTCGAACGTGTCGATATACGCTGCTCCGTCTGGATGGAGGATCGTGGTGCGGCAGGAACCGCTGACGACGTAGGCCCACTCGGCGGCATTGGCATGCCAGTGCAACTCTCGGATTGTGCCTGGGCCCAGCCTCATCGAGACACCGGCGATGCCGGTTGAAATGGGGAACTCACGCACGGATGCGCCGCGCGTGACGCCCCCGTTGTCCTACTCGTGGCTCCTGCTGCTCAAGACGGTAGCGGAACGATGGTAATGTCATTGATCGAATCTCCGGTTACGAGTTGCACCGCATCGTGTTCAAAGTGATTTCGGTCCAAATGGGTCGTTCGATTGTAATCAACCCACTTGTGTTCCGGAAGCCCGACATCGAACAAGAGAACTCAAACGGCTCCGACGGAAATGAAAACGACGGCCACAAATGACGCGAAGTATCTATACTTCTGCTCATGCAACCTGACCAGGAAGTCATCAACCGATGGAGCGCTTCCGCTCCCTTCTGGGAGAAGCACGGCGAAGTCATCCGGCAGATGTTTGCGCCAATTACGCAAGCTCTTGTCGAAGATGCTCAGATTGGCAATCGGCACGCGGTTCTGGATATTGCTATGGGTCCCGGAGAGCCGGCGTTGAGCGTCGCTGCCCTGGTCGGACCAGAAGGCAAGTGCTTTGGGATCGATCCGATTCCCGAGATGGTGGCAGCGGCTCGTCGAGCAGCAGATCGTCTTGGGTTAAAGAATGCACAATTTGAGGTCGCCTTTGCCGACCATCTGCCGTTTCCAGACGATACCTTCGATGCCGTGATCAGCCGCTTCGGCGTGATGTTCTTTCCGTCTCCTGTCGACGGCGGTTCGCGAGATGTTGAGAGTGCTCAAGCCGGGGCGGAAACTGGCCCTGGCGGTCTGGCATTTCGCCGAAAGAAATCCTTTCCACTACACGCTGTCGCGAGTCATCGATCGGTATGTCGAGCCCCCACCACTTGCGCCGGATGCTCCCGACGCATTCCGCTTTGCCCGTCCTGGGAAGTTAGTGCACGTTCTTGCCGAGGCCGGCGTGATGACTGCATCCGAGCGCCTCTTGCAATTCACGATACAAGCGCCGATCTCAGCGGAAGACTATTGGGCACTGCGATGCGAGATGTCTGAGAAGCTTCGGGAAAAGATCGCCATGCTTTCCCAGGAGCAGGTGACTGAAGTGAAGCGCCAGGTGCTCGATGCTCTTCGTGAGTACTCCACAGACCGTGGGATAAGTTTCCCGGCTGAGGTTCTTATCGTGAGTGGAGCCAAGGGCGGTCCGGTGTAGGACAAGTGCGCTCGGCACCGATTGATTTTCGAAATTGAAATCAGCGGGCCGGAGCCCGCCGAATCGTCGTCGCAAAAGGTAGGTTGGTGGAGGCGGCGGGAGTTGAACCCGCGTCCGAAAATGCTGCCAGCAAAGAGCCTACATACTTAGTCTCGTTCCGGCGCCGGTTACCCGGCACTCTCGCCAACCACGCTCAGAACGGACAAGAAACGCGGCCGGCCAGCCTGAAGGTCTCGCCTCGAACTCCCAGACGTAGAGTTCAAAGCCAGCTCACTGTGCGACGCCCTTTCTCAGCCCATGAGCAAAGCCGAGGAGGACGGCAACTTAACTAATTAAGCTGCGTATGCCAGTGTTTGGTTGGCAATTGTGTTTTTGCACGCGATTACGGATGCATGCACTCCGGTATGCCTCTTTACCGCAATCACTTCCGTCGAAGCCGTGACGCCCCCTCGGAGTGAACCGCGATCACCTCCACTGTAGCAGCATGAGCAGGGAAGTCAATCGCTGTCATATAGATGCTGCCGCACGACGCGCCGACTCGCGGCCGATTCCTGCATCCCACTGACGGCAGAATCATCCAAACCTTTTACTTGCCTGTTAGTCTCATACGAGTGCGAATGACGAACCGCGATGGTGTGTTCCTGCGGATGCTGCTGTCTGGAGAGGATCTCGTGATCCCCGACTGCATCTCGTTCAACTCCATTCCGCACACCACCCGCATCTTCAGCGACTTCCTTTCCTATTCTCCGCAGATTCGCAAGTTCTTCCCGACACCGCCGGACGTCGAGCACGTCGCTGCATTTGCCAAGTCGGTGCCGCAAGATCGCGAACGCCAATCCCGCGTGGCCGACGCACTGGAGAAGCAGAACCGCGCCTGGGGAGCCTCGCAGCCGACGCTGCACAACATTGAGCGGCTGCGCGAAGGCGCTTTCGCCGTGGTTACCGGCCAGCAGGTGGGACTGTTCGGCGGGCCGCTGATGTCCTTGTTGAAGGCCGCCTCGGTGCTGGCTCTTGCGAAGCAAGTTCAGCAGTCGGGCGTGGATTGCGTGCCGGTGTTCTGGCTCGCCACAGAAGATCATGACCTCGACGAGGTCAACCAGGTACTGTTCCTGTCGCACGACTTTCAACTTGTGCCCTTTAAGGCCAACACGGCCGGAACTGCCGGCTCTCCCGTAGCCCAAGTTCGTTTCGCGGAAGGGACCAACGAACTGGTCGCCCAGGCGGCGAAACTGCTGGGCGACTCGCTCGCGGCCGATTACCTGCGCGAAACCTACGTCGAAGGCGAGACGTTCTCCAACGCCTTCGCCAAACTCTATACCCGGATTTTCGCCGAGCATGGGCTCATCCTGCTCGACCCAGCTGATCCTGAGCTGCATCGCATTGCGACGCCGTTGTTTGTGGACGCCCTGCGCCGCTCTGCCGAACTCGACCAGGCTGTGCTGGAGCGTAATCGCGAGCTACGAGACGCCAACTATCACGAACAGGTGAAGGTCACGGGTGAATCCACTCCACTGTTTGCGCTGGTAGACGGAGCCCGCGTCCCGGTGCACCGCGCGAATGGCGCGTTCGCCATCGGCAAAGAGCGGCTGTCCGGCGAAGAGTTGGAGACGCGAGTCCGGAAAGCGCCAGAGAACTTCAATGCAAACGTATTGTTGCGTCCCGTGCTCCAGGATTATTGGCTGCCGACGCTGGCCTACATCGGCGGCCCGGCCGAGATCGCTTATTTCGCGCAGGCCGCCGTTCTCTATGAAAAGCTGCTCGGCCGGGTTACTCCCATCCTTCCGCGCATGAGTGCGACGCTGATCGAGCCGCGCATCGAACGGCTTCTGCTGAAGTACGAAGTGGAGCTGCCGGAGCTGTTTCACGGGGAGTGCCAGCTGCGCGACTGCCTGGCGGTGCGTTCGCTGCCGGCCGATCTGAAGGAAAATTTCGAGCTGGCACGGCGAGCCACCCAGATTAACCTGCAGCGTATCAGTGCGTCTCTCAGCAAGCTCGATCCCACCCTGGTGGAGGCTGCCGAGCGCGCAGCCAGCAAGGTGCGCTATCAGGTGGACCGGCTGGAGAAGCGGGCTGCCCATGCCGAGCTGCGCCGGACGGAGATTCTGGCTCGACACGCGGCACAAATCGAGAACGCGCTGTATCCGAACAAGGCTCTGCAGGAGCGCGAGATTGCCGCCCTCTACTTCTACGCCAACCACGGTCCCGAGTTGATCAACCGCCTCGTCGAGTTGGCCCAGACGCGCTGTCCCGAGCACAAGGTGCTGACCCTGGGAAAGAGTTAGCCTCGGGCGGCAACATTTCTGACCGGAAGCAGACCTCCGCTCTCTCTAGATCAAAGCGTACAGATTGCCGTCAGTGCTACCGAAGTAGACTACATTTCCCACAACAACTGGCGACGACAAGACCGCGCCCACGCTCATCATTTTGTCGACTCCAATCACCATGTCGTTATAGAAGAAGTCAACGAAAGCGGCTTCATACTTCGGCGAGCCATCCGGTTTGGTGTAGGTTGCGCCATTCTGCTTCGAACCGTCCGTCTGGAAGAGTCCATGCCGGTTTCTGTGTGGTCAAGTCGATGGCAATGAGCTTTGCCCTCGTGGGACCCGATGTAGAGCGTGTTTCCCGGCGATGGCAGGCGACGAAAACATGGGCCAGATGAACTTTAGAGAGAACACCGGCGCGCCTGTCTTGGCATCAACGGCATGAAACAGGCCCGAGTCGGAAGTTGTGAAGTACAGTTTTCCGTTCTGCACGACTGGCGAGCCAATTACCCACGAACCTTTATTATTGACGGCCCACTTTTGTTCGCCGGTCTTCGCGTCGAGAGCATAAACCTTAGAGTCGCGGCATCCAAAGTACACTAGTCCGTCCGCCACCACGGCGCTGGATTGAATGCCCACCTGATTGTGAATGTCCGGATCGTCGCCCGTCTTGAATCGCCATTTCTCCTTGCCGGTGGCGGCATCGAGCCCGTAAAAGTAGCTGTCCCAGCTTCCGACGTACACCATGCCATCGGCGACCGCGGGCGAAGCGTGCACCACGTCTCCCGTCTGAAACTTCCATTTCAGACCGCCGGAAGCGGCATCCAGAGCGTAAACCGCGCCGTCTCCGCTCCCGAAATACACCACACCCTTCTCGATTGCGGGTGATGACAGATAAAAATCAAACGGGTCCGGCATGGCTTCGGCAGCCGGCGTTGCGCCGTGCAGGTGTGTGGCTGTGTAGCGGCGCTCTCCCTGGGTTTTGAACTTCCATTTCAGCGTTCCGTTGGCGGCATCGACTGCATAGAAGTTGCCGTCATAGCTGCCGAAGTACACCACGCCCTCTGCAACGGCAGGCGACGATGTCACGCGACTCTCGGTCTTGAACTTCCACTTCAGCGTGCCGGCATCCAGATTGATGGCATACAGGTTATGGTCGGTGCTTCCCACATAGATGGTGTCGCCCACAACCGCAGGTGACGAAATCACCTGTCCATTCGTATGAAACTTCCACTTGACCTCGCTGTACTTCGGAACTCCGGCAGCGTTATAGATCCCGCTATGCTGTGGATCGCCCCGGAACATCGCGGCGTTCTGGCCCATTGACGGCAGGCAAACGCAGACCGCAACCAGGGAGAACAACCCGACATTCGTGGCCACTCGATTCGTCTTCATTCGTACCCTTTCCGCTGCACGGAATTTGGCGTTGGTCGCAGCGTTGGCGCTTCGACGATCCTAACTCCCATTTTGACGGCTAAACTCCAAGGCTTGGGTGAGCACATTACGTTGCCAGACGCAGAGCGTGCCGAAAGTGCTTGAAACAAGTGCTGGAAGCATGGAATTCGCCGCATCGGCAGACGGCTGCCGCCCAGTTTGGACGGGGCGTGTTCGAAATTGGGCACTCAATCGCGCTAGCTCAGATGGGAAGCCCGGTGTCGCCAGCTGTAAAGCCAAGTCGCTCCCTTTTGCGAAGACACTTCGCAATCGAAGCATTTCGGTATAGCATGTTGCACTTAGCCTTATTGCGACAAGAGTACGGAGGAGGCCCGCTATGAGCCCTGTCCCGGTGCGCGAAAAAGACTCGAAAGAGAAGGCGGCGAGCAAGCCGAGTGCAGTAGAGACGGCCGTCGCCGAAACTGCGGAGGCGAGCGGCGCCAGTGTGGACAAGATCCGCGACATCCTTTTCGGTTCGCAGATCAAGAACTACGAGACCCGGTTCGCCAGGCTGGAAGAGGCCCTCTCGCGTGAGAGCGCCGAGATCAAGGACACGATGCGCCGGCGCCTGGATTCGCTGGAGGCCTTCTTCAAGAAGGAAACCGAGTCCCTGGCGTCGCGACTGAAGACCGAGCGCGACGAGCGCGAGGAAGTGTTGAACAACATCTCGCGCGAGCTAAAGACAGCATCGGCGCAGCTATCCAAGAAAATACTGGACCTCGACAATAAGGCAGCCCAGGACCGAAGCGAAGCGCGGCAGGAATTGATGGCTGAGACGCGCAAGCTGCTCGACGAAATCCGCCAGCGCAACGACACCCTCAGCGCTCTGCTGGAAACCCGTGTGCAGGAGTTGCGCAACGCCAAGACCGACCGCTCCGCGTTGGCTGCCCTGTTCGTCGAGCTCGCCGTGCGTCTAAAGGATGAGGACGGCAACAGCAAGGGCAAGCCCAAGCCGATGCGGAGTGCCACCGAGGCGTGAGGACCCTATGGGCTCAACGCCAGCGGACCTGAAACGCGATCCTGAGTACGACCAGGGCCGTGACGAGCTGGCCGAGCTCCGGGCCTTGCTGCTGGGGCAGCAACTGGTTGAGTTGGAGGCGCTGCGGAAACGGCTCGACGATCCCGAAGTTCGCGCCGACGAACTCAGCCAAATCCTCGGCAAGGCGGTCGTACTTTCCGTAAAACGTGATGGCGGCCTGCAGCGCTCGCTTTACCCCGTTGTCGAGCAAGCGCTAAAGATCTCGATCCACAAGAATCCTGGCCTCCTCGCCACATCGCTGGCCCCTATCATCGGCGAGGCGGTGCGCAAGGCGGTCGCCAATGCGCTCCGCGACATGACCGAATCCATCAACTACATGATGGAGCGCAGCCTCTCCTGGGAGAGCTGAAGTGGCGCTTGGAGGCGCGGCGCACCGGAAGATCTCTCGGCGACGATCGCGCTGGCGCGCAGCCTTCGCTACAAGGTGCAGCAGGTCTTTCTCATCCAGCGCGATACCGGCTCGGTGTTGCAGATACGTCAAGGCTCCCGGAGAAGGGATACGCGAAGCCGAGCTGGTCTCGAGCATGCTTACGGCGATCGGAGATTTCGTGACCGATTGCGTTCGACACCAGGCGATCGCAGAGATTTGAAGGGCTGGACATTGGTGAGTTCAAGTTGTGGGTTGATCATGGCCCCCAGGCGTTGCTGGCAGGCACGATTCGTGGCTCGCCTCCGCGGAGCTGAAGAATGTGTTCGCCCGGGAGAATGAGCTGATTCACAGCGAATTCGCAGGTGCATTGGAGTCGTTCGGCGGAGATGCCAGCATCTTCGATGGCGCGCGCCCCCATTTGCAGAATTGCCTGCTCGGGCAGAGCGTGGGTTCGCAGAAGCCGTCACGGTGGTGGCTGGCCGCAGTCGCTGCGGCTGCTGATTGCAGTCCTCGCGCTTGGGTATTTCGCTTACCGCCGCAACAGCCGCTGGGACCATTACATGGCGCGGCTGAAGAGCGAACCTGGAATTGTAGTTACAGGCTCGGACAAGGGCTGGAGGCATTATTCTGTTGTTGGCTTGCGCGATCCCCTGGCGATCTGATCCGGTGAAGCTGGCCGCGGATTTCGGGATCGCGCCCGATAAGCTGCAAGCTCACTTCGAGCCCTATCAGTCGCTCGACGACAGCTTTGTGCGGGAGCGCGAATTCGAGGCCGGCAAGCAGCAGATAGAAGAACAGATCGTCCTGTTTCCGGTCAGCTCCAGCGTGCTGCTGCCGGACCAGTCGTTGCGTCTCGAAAACATAGAAGAGCAATTGAACAAGCTCCAGGACACCGCTCGCGAGCTGGGCCGTAATATCCACGTCAACATTTACGGCCGGGCTGATCAAACCGGTGCTGAGAGCAAGAACACGACCTTGAGCAAGGATCGCGCCGAGCGCGTGCGGGACGCTCTCCTCGAACGAGGCGTTGCGCCCGAAATGATGACGGCCATCGGGCTGGGTGACAGCGACCCCATTCAGCACGGATCGGCCGCCCATCAGTTGGAAGTGAATCGCAGTGTGTCCTTCAAAATCCAGGCAGCACCAGGAGACAAGCCATGATCCAGAAGAAGATCTGCATGCTGGGTTCATTCGGAGTCGGAAAAACCAGCCTGGTGGCGCGCTTCGTTCAGGGAATTTTTTCCGGCAAGTACCTGAGCACGGTCGGGGTAAAGATCGACAAGAAGGAATTGAAGGTAGGCGACCAGGATGTGCTACTGCTCCTCTGGGACCTGGCCGGGGAAGACTCGCGCTCGCAAGTTCAAACCTCCTATCTCCGCGGCGCCGCCGGATATTTCCTGATCTGCGACGGTACCTGGGCGGAATCCCTGGTCACCGCCAAGAGCATCCACAAACGCGCGGTCGAAACCGTTGGCGACATTCCCTGCATGCTGGTGGTCAACAAGTCGGACTTGTGGAACAAGTGGGAGATCACGGCTCCGGAACTGGAACAGTTGGTGTCCGAAGGATGGAAAGTTCAAGTCACCAGCGCCAAAACCGGCGATGGCGTGGAAGAAATGTTTAGCAAGCTCACGCAAGAGGTGCTGCGCACGAGCCCGCTAAGCGAAGCCGAGACCGAACCTGCGACCGAGCCTTGAATCGCGTGACGCATCCGCAAACCTACTACTTCTTGTTGGCTTCGTTGATCAGTTGTGCCACCTTGGAGTCGGGACCGACCGGCTCAACGAAGATGATCTGGTTGGGGTTCAGATACATCCTATCGGGGCCGTGCAGCTCCTTGCCGCGTTTCACCAGCACGTTGGTCACTTCCTTGGTGTCCGGATTGGTTTTGCTGACGATGTAGAAAACGTCCGTCAGCACCGGATTCGACGTGCCCCAGCCCGTGAGCTTCCCGTAGTAGACGGAGTTGTTGATGAGCAGTACGGCCTGGTATGGGGTCGAGAAGCTGACCGCTGCGCTGTCCGTCTTCGAGGCCAGAGGAACACCCCGTGCTCAGCCCTAATACCAGACAGATGAGACATCCCAGCCCAATCCAAACCCTGCGAGAATCTTGGGTCCGGCCTGCAGTCATGATTGCGAAGTTCATGGTTATCCCCCGAAACGCTTGTATCAGAGATTTTCTTTCCCGCAAAGAAAAGAACACGGCCTTGACCCGGCCCGCGTGCGCCGAGTCAATCCGTGTTCTCAGAAGAAACCGTACTTATCGCGCCGAGCGGCGGCGCAGACCGTAGGCCATACCCAGCAACCCGGGGATGAGCACCAGCAAGGTCGCTGGCTCCGGCACGTTATTGGCTTCCGCTGTCAGCTCCACAAAGCCATCGGCGTTGTCGTAGTTAACCAGCCACTTCTCCGTGCCGCCGTTGAAGATGTCGTTGAGGATGCTGGCGAAGGTGCCGCTGATTTGTCCGGGATTGGCCAGCAGGAACTTATACATCGAGCCCACGGCCGGGTTATAGCCGCCCTGCAGCAGGATGGCGAGTGTGCCGTCCAGCAGCGCCGAGCCGTTTACGTTGATCACGCCGAAGTTGGTGGACGAGATCATCTCGCCCAAGCGTCCCGTTGGCCAGTTGAATGTAGCCCATGCCCAGCCGGCGAGCCGGTGCCCACAATCATCTTCGACGTGCTATCGATGTTGATCATCCCCAGGTTGTTCAGGAATGGCGGATCAATGGAGGAGCCGTTGTTCACGTTGATCACGCCGTTGTTGCTCAGGCCTGCCAAGGCCTGGAGTACGTCTGCCGGGGCCATTTAGATCAATCTGTCCGGTGGCGGTGTTGGTCAGCATGCCACCAACGCTCACGTAGGATCCAAAATGGAACCTGTCATTCTGGCCGCTCGTAGACAACATTCCAGAGTTCTTGAAGTCGCCGACATAGAGCTGGGAACCGTTATTCACTTGAATCGTCCCCTTGTTGTCCACGCTCCCGATGTCCGCCGTATCTGGCGGGCCGAAGCTACTGGGGTTAAGGACCAAGCTCCCGCCCGCCTGGTTGGTCAGTTTTCCGCTGATTCCCAACGTGTCGCCGCTGTTTGAGTCTGGGCCGGCACCGCTGGAGATGCCTCCCGAGTTGCTGACATCCCCGGTAATCTGCAGATAGCTTCCCCCTGAGTGCGTCCCCTGGCCGGTCAGAGACACCGATCCAGAATTGTTCAGGCCGTTGCCAAGGATCGCTAGGCTACCTGATTAGACCGAAGCTGCCGCTATTGTTGACATGACCGGAGATATTTACCTCGTCACCGGGGCTCCGCAGAGAGAAGCCTCCGCTGTTGTTCAGCTTGCCGGTGATATCTATGAAATTGTTGCCGCTGTTCTGAAATCCGGCATAGCTCGTGCCCATGCCTCCACTGTTGGTGACGTTGCCGTTGATGATCAGAGCGTTTCTGCCGAATTGTTGGTTCGCGGTCACAGTCCCCGAGTTCACGACATTGCCATTAATAGTCAGCGTTGCTCATACCATCCACATCAACTAGCCCGGAATTGTTCAGGTTGCCGCCGATGGTCGCTTTATCGCCAAAATCGAGGGAGCCGTTGAGGATAAACTGCCCACCGACCTGGTTGGTCAGCCTGCCAGTTATGTTTATTGTGTTGCTGGCGCCAAGACCGTGAACGTTAGTAGCCAGGGTACCGGCGTTGCTGGCGTTGCCATCGACCTGCAGAATGCTTCCATGTTCCACGTCAACCGATCCGGAATTGTTCAGGTTGCCGCCGATCGTCGCCAGGTCGCCGGGCCCGTTCAGGGAGAACTCTCCAGTCATCGTATTATTCAGCGTGCCCTTAACGGTGATGGTGTTGTCGAAGCTGCCGAGCTCACTGGTGAACACGTTCCCGTTGTTGGTGAAGTTACCGCCGATGTTCAGGGCGTCCTGGATACCTGTGATCCCAATCGTAATGCTCCCCGAGTTGGTGGCATCGCCTTTAACGTTCAGTGAAGCGCCGCCCTCCGGGGCGCCAATCACTAAAATCACTCCCGATAGATTGTTAGTTAGGCTGCCAACCGTCGCTGTATCGCCCTGACCCTCCAGTTCGAATTTCCCAGCGTTGCTGAGGTTACCGGTGACGGTCAGAGTGTTACCCGCGCTACCGTTAAAGCCAGTGAAAATGCCGTGCTGACCTCCGCCTCCGGAGGAGTTGGTAACGTCGCCGTTGATGGTCAGGGTACTGCCACCCTCGATGTCGATAAATCCGCCGCTGTTATTGCTTAGGGCAGTGCCCATGCCGCCGCTGCCGATCGTCGCCGTGTCGCCGGGGCCGTTGAGCACTAAGGACCCGCTGTTGGTCAGCTTGCCGGTGATCACAATCGTGTTCCCGCCTGGGCTGAAGCCACCGGTAGTTATCGTCCCGGTATTATTGACCCTGCCATTAACGGTGAGCGTCGAGGCGCTGCTCACATCGACGGTTCCGCTGTTGACCAGGCTCCCGAGAGTAGCTGCATCGCCATGACCGTCCAACAAGAACTGGCCGCTGTTGGTCAGCTTGCCGCCGATATTTACTACATGGCCGCCCGTCTCGAACCCGGTTTGCAGGAACCCGGAGTTGTTCGCATTGCCACTGATTTGGAGGTCCCCGGAGGTCTCGAATACAATGCTTCCCCGGTTGATGAGCGAGCCCGCGGTGATCGTGCCGAATCCGCCACTGGCGCAGGCGCAAACATTGCCGTTCAGGCCTACCGTCAGCGCCCCTGCTACCGTGAGGTTCTGCGGCGTGGAGTCGCCCACCAAAGTCGAACTTCCGGTGACGGCTCCGACCTTGAGGGTGTTGATAGTGGAGCTGACGTCCAGCGTCACCATGTCGTTGCCGCCGGAGTGAATCGTCACATCGCTACCCGCTCCGGGCAGGCCGGCGCTCCAGTCGGCACCGTCGCTCCAGTTGCCGGTTCCGCCTTTCCAATGGTCAGGGGAACTAGGGCTGTCAAGGATGAGAGACGGGCCTGAACTCCCCGCCGCACCGCTCGATTGCAGCCGGAACTAGCGCTGAGCACACTACTGCCTCGGCTAGGCAGGTCGCCGTTCACCAACGACGAATCGTTCCAATTCCTTGATCTGTTGTTACGGTGACTCTTCTTGGTGGCGGCAAAGCTGGCAGTCACAAACAGCACGGCGCTGAGAACCAGCGCAAGTGGCAAACGCTTGGACATCATAGTCGCCTCTCTTCGATTCGCAGGCGGAACCAGAGCCTTCTGGCGTACGTGGTATCGCTCGACCACGGGACCGATACATCCGATAGCTGCAGGCCTAAGCTAAATCGCTTGAAAGGGCCGATACTGCCGGCGTGATGCTCACCATCTCTGGGACGTGGCGCGACGAGAGATGCCCAAAGACGGAGCCGAAATCGGTGCTCCTCTGACGGGAGCGATCATGCCAAAATTGCGGGATTAAAGATTCGCCAATTGTGCGAGCAAGCTATTTCTTTGTCAAGAAGATAATGCGGGCGTGGCACTCTCAGGGCCCTTCCCGACCCTCTTTCGTGTGAGGCCGACTTTGGGCGCCGCTAACGGGCGGAAGTCTTGCTCCTGGCCTTATCACATCCCGACGTGACCTGCGCCCTTGTCCGTGAATGGCTCGGCGCGGTATCAGTGAATTACGAGGACGAGATTGTTGTGTGTTCGCTCTCCACACCTAGTGTGTGGACTGGGAAAGATCTTTGAAAAGTCAGTGGATAGGGGTTAGGGATAGTTGGTAGAACTGAAGAGCCTGATTACCAGTTCATTACTACGGCTCTTCCTGAGTTTTCTCGTGTCCCCTTCGGCCGAGGGAATAATCCGCACCTAAACCGTTGCGGCTCAAACATTAACGTGTAAACCCATTGGGTTCTATCATTTGTCAGGAAAAAGTTCGTAATCCAATGATTCTAAATAAGGGGATGGGGGAGGGGGAGTTATCAGTTAGATAATAGGAAGGCCCAAAATGAGAAAACAGAATTAATGGCATGGTTATTAGAGGTTAGTTAACAGGGGAGGCGCAGAGTCAATCGCCAGCGGGCCAGTAGTTGGTTTCTAGTCGTGAGCTAAATGCCAAGTACTAAGTGCAAAGTGCTAGATGCAAAAGCATCTCCTCCCGCGTCGCCGACATTCGGCAGCGCAGGAGGAGATTTGATGCATCCCGCGGGCCAGACTGCATCTTGCCCGGATGGCCCGCCATTAGTTCACGGTGATGTTCACCGCGAGGGACGGAATCCCGTTTGTGACTACCACCAGCTTACTCGCTCCCGTTTCCATTCCCGCCGGCACATCGAAATGAGTGTAAGTGGGTATGTTGCCGGTCTGCACGCCCATGTAGCTGTGGTTGTGAGTTTTGGCGTAGAAGACGTGCCCGGTCGCGTTGTTGGTGATCCGCACCAAGGGATAGTTAGTCGCGGTTTCAAATTCGTCCCCAAACGCAGCCGCCTGCGACCAGCCATTGAACAGCTTGCCGGAGACAATATAGCTTTGGCCGCGAGTAGCGACGCTCGGATAGGACAAAATGGTCGGAGACCACGGCTGGAGGTAGCTTCCGGTAGCCTTGTAAACTTCCGAGCCTCCCACGAGCACTTCGCCGGTTGGCAGCACGATCAGGCTGCCGCCATTGCTGTACAAAGTGGGAGTGAGGTTGGTTCCGTCCCACTCATAGAGTCTGCTGGAGCTGCCTTCCACCAGGACCTTGCCATTAATCAACAGCACGGCGAAATTGTCGTCGGAGTTATCGTGGTTGGGGAAGTCCGGCCCAGGCACCCAGGTACCAGGATCGGTTGGGCTGGCGCCATGATGATAGACCGAAGTGTGCCCCGCAGAGGCTCCCTGATGAGTAGCGCCCGTCGCGAACACCGTGCCGTCCGGCCGCAGAATGGTCTGACCGGTTTCGCCCGGAGGGCAATACTGACCGCCTCCGTAATTAATGCAGCCGACTTCCGGCGGCCCTTGCAAATTAGCAATGGTGCTGCCGTCAGAAACCCACTCCTGCAGAGACGGAATGTATCGCTCCGAGTTGGGATTGTTGAGCACATCCACGGTCAGGATGGTGCCATCGGGCATGAGCGTCCAACCCTCCTCCGCATTCCAGTCGGACTTGCCGCTCGATCCCACCGCCGTCCACTGCATGGTGACGGGATCCAGGTCCGCCATCTGCATGTCGAACTTGCGGCCGATCAGGAAGTGGCCGTTAGGAAGAATTACCGACGGCGAGTCGCCGATGTAATCCCAACCAGGAGGCGGATTCAACGGAGTCCAGGTATTTTGTGCCGGGTCATAAACCGCGCCCAGGTTGGTAAACGCGAACTGGCCGAAGTTATATTCGCCGCCTTCAATCAGCACCCGGCCATCGGCCAGAACTTGCGAAGCCATCGCGTAAGGCTCGTATCCCGGAGCCAGGCTGGCCATCTGCGACCAGGTGCCATTGACATAGCTTCCGGTAATATCAGGCGTGAGCTTCCACCAATCGTTGCCGATGTTGCCTTGCACAAGGACGGTGCCATCGGTGAGCAGGAATGGAACTCCAGCCCCATCGGGAGGTTGGTGCTTAAGGGTTGTCAGAGTTTGTGCTAGCGAGATGTTGCACGCCGTCAGCAAAAGCGTAACGATTACGAGGAACAACTTCTTGGTCAAAACAGATCTCCTTCTAAACGTGGCAGTCAACAGCAAATTGTGAGCAATTCCGGTAAAGCTTCGTTTCGGTGGGACGTGCAGCGATCGGCGCAGAATGTCAACGCGAAAGGACCTCTCGGAAGCCACTACAAGGCGGCGAAAACTCAGGAAACGAAGTGTCAGAATTGTGCGTCATGCGACAGCCTATGTCAATCTTTCTGAGCCCATCGAACTGTGAAAAATGGATCAAGGTAAAACGGACTCGGTAGTATTCGTGGGTGCCCAGTTCTTCGGCGTTCCTTTGGCGTTTGGCGCGACGGAAAGACAAGTGCTCGAAAGCGATGTAAGCTTTCTAGGTTTCGGACGGCTTGGATGAACGATTGTGCTAAGTAACGGTCTCATTATCGTGGCCTGCGTAGGCGCGGCCTTACTCTTTCTGCTTTTGGTGACGCGCGCTTCAACCGCACCCTCGCGCAAGGAATCGAACGATTTCACCGGCGCAGTGGTGGCTGTCATCGGAACCACCTATGCCGTGATTCTCGCCTTTACGCTTTCGGGTGTGTGGTCGATGTTTCAACAGGCGCAAGCCAACGAAGAGCAGGAAGCCAATGCGCTGGTGAACGTCTTTCGCATCGCGACCCAATTACAGGACGCGAATGCCGGATCAGATTCAGGAAACCTGTCGCCGTTATGCCGATAATGCGCTGGATCGCGAGTGGCTTGCGATGGAGAACGAACAAATGACGCCGGAAGGCGGCGAGATGATCAACCAGCTCTGGAAACTGGCAGGACAAAGTCAGGCGCATGCAAAACCCGACGCGATCGCGGCCTATCAGCTGATGGAAGAGCTGCGCGGATTGACGCAATATCGGCGTATTCGCGCCATGCAGGTCCGCGAGCATCTTCCGGGCATTCTGTGGGCCGTGCTGATCGCGGGCGGTATCATAACGGTCGCCGCATCCTGTTTCTTCGGAGTGCCCAATTTCCGCTTTCACCTGTTGCAGGTGCTGGTGCTCACCTTCTTGATCTCGCTGGTGTTGGTCGCCATCGCGGACATCGATCGGCCATACCAGGGAATGGTGAAAGTGGAGCCCGAAGGCTTTCGCTTCGCCATTCGTACTCTGCACAATCAGGCGAGCCCGTAAGCTGGGAAGCCGCCGCGATTTTTTGTTAGCTAGTGCCGCGCAGTAGTGGCTTTGCACGCAAGAAAAACGCCGGCGAGTTCGTCGCCGGCTGTTAGGACGTAAGTATGAAGCGCGTTTATGTCTCTAGTGTTGCGACTTCGATCTCCTGCTCTTCCAAAGGAATCTCTCCGTTCAGTGTCTTGATGCCATACTCGTAACCCTTATCGAATGCCTTGCGGTTCAGGTCGCGATACGCTTCGGGCACCGAATCGGCGATGGCATTGCGCAACGAGTCGGGCTGCAACAAGCCTGTCACTGCCCCGAAGAAGCCGACCATCACGATATTGAGCACCATCTTCTTGCCCAGCTCTTCCGCCAGCCGCGTCGCTGGACAGCTATACACGCGCACGCCGGTTGGAATGGTGTCCACGCGAACCAGGTCCTGCTCGATGATCAGTGTTCCGTTCTCCCTGACCTGTGGCGCGAAGATCGAGTACGCTTCGTGCGACATCACCACCAGCACGTCGGGCCGCGTGACATACGGATAAAGCACCGGACTGTCGGACAGTATGACCTGGGCGCTGCACGCGCCGCCACGGGCTTCCGGCCCGAAGCTCTGCGTCATGGTGGAGAAGCCGCCCTCGTAGATGCAGCCTGCCTTGCCGATGACAATGGCCGAGAGAATTACGCCCTGGCCGCCAAACCCTGCGATACGGATTTCGGTTAGATGCTGCATTCGCATGCCTCCGCTTCGATGTATTGATCGCCGAGAACATCGACCATGCGGTCGTGCCTGAGATCGCGATATTCGCTACGTTCACGGTCCACAAACTTGCCGACTACGATCTCGCCTGACTTGCTGAGTGCGACTTCGCTGGTCGGAGCGCCGTTCTTCACCTTGCTCACCTCTTTGTAGAACTTCATGGTGTCGAGTCCGTCGCCCATCTTGTTACGGCGCTGGTAAAGCGTTGGACATGGGGAAATCACCTCGATAAAGGTGAAGCCCTTCTTCTTGAACATCTCCTGCATGGAGCGAGCCAGCTGGCGAACGTGGAACGCGGTCCAGCGCGCAACGTAAACCGCGCCCGCAGCTTCCACCAGGTATGGCAGGTTGAACGAGGGATCGTAGGTTCCGTAGGGATTGGTCGAGGTGATGACCGCTCCCGGCGTCGTCGGAGCGGTTTGGCCGCCGGTCATGGCGTAGATCAGGTTGTTGACGCAGACCACCTTGATGTCCACGTTGCGACGGGCCGCATGGATCAGGTGGTTCCCGCCGATGGCGAACAGATCGCCATCGCCTGAATAGACCACGACGTTCAGCTTCGGGTTGGCCAGCTTCAGGCCAGTGGCGAAAGGAATTGCGCGTCCGTGCGTGGTGTGGAACGAATCCAGATTCATGTAACCGGCGACGCGTCCGGTGCAGCCGATGCCCGACACGATGGCAACGTTCTTCAGGTCCAAGTTGGCTTCGGTCAGCGCGCGGGCAAAGGAGTTGACGCTGGTGCCGATGCCACATCCCGGGCACCAGATGTGCGGCATGCGCTCGGTGCGCAGAAACGGTTCGACAGGATTCGGTAATGGGTACAGTCGTCATCGCGCCACCTCCATGATGGCTTGGAGAATGTCTTCTGGACGGTGGACGCTTCCTCCAGCGTGCCCAACGAAGCGCACCGGCACTTTCCCGGCAACAGCACGTTCTACTTCACGTACCATCTGACCGAGGTTGAGCTCGGCAACTACGATTGCCTTCACCTTCGAGGCGATCTCTGCGATCTTCTTTTCGGGGAAAGGCCAAGCGGTAATGAGGCGGAACTTGCCGACCTTCACGCCCTTCTCGCGGGCCATATCAATGGAACGCTGCGCAACCCGGGAAGTGATGCCGTACGAAACCACCACCACGTCGGCGCCTTCAATCTGGTCTTCCTCGTACAGGATGATCTTGTCGGCGTTCTTCCTGATCTTGTCCACCAACCGCCTGACCAGCTTGTCCTGCTGGGCGGGCTTCATGTCGGGATAGCCGCGCTCGTCGTGGGTCAGGCCGGTGACGTGCACGTTGTAGCCTTCGCCCGTGCGCGGCATGTCGGGAACCAGGTCCTCTTTCGGTTGATAGGCAAGAAACTCGCCAGGCGGAATCGTGGTGTAGCGGCGAGGCTCAACCTCAATCTGGTCGGCCGGAGGAATCACAACCTTCTCTGTCATGTGTCCCACGACTTCGTCCAGCATGACGAAGACCGGAACGCGGTACTTCTCAGAAGGTTGAACGCCTTGATGGTCAAGTCGAAACTCTCCTGTGGCGAGGCTGGGCAGAGGGCAATGATCTCGTAGTCGCCGTGCGATCCCCAGCGGACCTGCATCATGTCGCCTTGCGCAGGCAAAGTCGGCAAGGCCAGTGGACGGTCCGCCGCGCTGCACGTCCACGAAGACGCATGGAGTTTCGGTCATCACTGCCAGGCCGATGTGCTCCATCATCAGCGAAAAGCCAGGGCCGGAGGTGACGGTGAACGCCTTGGCTCCTCCCCACACCGCGCCCTGCAAGGTGATGGAGGCGGCCAGTTCGTCTTCCATCTGGATGAACGTCCCGCCGA
>CAVXDA010000012.1:0-39167 GCA_963760415.1 uncultured Acidobacteriaceae bacterium
CAAGGTTGTTCCGGAAGGGTCCCTCCGTCAAGAGGGACTTTTTGTTGTCGGCCGCGGCCGGCGGTAGTTCGTCACACAGCCCTGTGACGTCGCCCCTCCCCTTTTGTGACCCATGCAGTACAATCCTTTTTTCTGTCGAGGCTGTCCTATGTTCAAACGAGTCCTCATCGCCAATCGCGGCGAAATCGCCGTACGCATTATTCGTGCCTGCCGTGAGATGGGCATTGAGTCGGTGGCTGTGTTTTCCGACGTGGACCGCAAAGCGCTGCACGTCCGCAAGGCTGACTACGCGTATCACATCGGGCCGCCCACCGCCAGCGAATCCTATCTCAACGCCGACAAGATCCTGGACGTGGCGCGGCGCAGCGGTGCCGAGGCGATCCATCCCGGATATGGCTTTCTGTCGGAGAATGCGCGCTTTGCCAGGGCTTGTGCCGGCGCAGGGTTCAAGTTCATTGGTCCGACTCCTGAGTCGATGGAGATGATGGGCTCTAAAACGCGCGCCCGCCAGAACATGAAGCGAGCCGGCGTTCCGTTTGTGCCCGGCTCCGAGCACGGTTTGGATGTCGAAGCTGCTGAGCGCATGGCCGAACAAATCGGCTATCCCGTCATGCTGAAGGCCGCAGCGGGCGGCGGCGGGAAAGGCATGCGCATGGTAAAGGCGCCTGAAGAGTTGCGCTCCGCCTACGAGAACGCCCGCAGCGAGGCCCAACGTTCGTTTGGGGACAATGAAGTGTATCTGGAGAAGTTCATCACCAACCCGCGCCATATCGAGATGCAGATCTTCGGCGACGAGCATGGCAATGCGGTTTATCTTGGTGAGCGCGAATGCTCCGTACAGAGACGTCATCAGAAAGTAATGGAGGAGGCGCCGTCGCCAATCGTGGACGAAGACATGCGGCAACGCATGGGTGAAGTCGCGGTGCGTGTCGCCAAGGCCGCGAATTATCACAATGCAGGAACCGTCGAGTTCCTCGTAGACGAGCAACGCAACTTCTACTTCCTCGAAATGAACACCCGCCTGCAGGTTGAGCACCCCGTAACGGAGCTTGTGACCGGACTCGACCTGGTACACCTGCAAATGCACGTAGCGGCGGGCGAAAAGCTCCCGTTCCGGCAAGAGGACGTCAGGGTCCGTGGGCATGCGATTGAGTGCCGCGTGTACGCGGAGGACCCCGACAACAATTTCTTCCCGTCGCCGGGGCAGATTACGCGGCTGATCTCCCCGTCCGGACCCGGCATTCGGCGCGACAGCGGCATGTACGAAGGCTGGAAGGTGCCTATTGAGTACGATCCCCTTCTGGCGAAACTGATCGGCTACGGGGAGACTCGCGAAGACGCCATCGATCGGCTGCTGCGGGCGCTGCACGAGTACTTCGTGGGTGGCATCAAAACAAACATCTCACTGTTCCGCCGGATCTTGAGAGACCCGGATTTTCGCGTGGGCAAGCTGGATACCGGCTTCCTCGACCGTTTGCTGGCGAAGCCCTACCGGGAGACTGACGGGCAATATCCCCTGATGGCTGCCATTGGAGCGGCGATCTTCGCGGCCTCGGATCAAAAGGCGACGTTCTCCGAAGCTGGGGCAGTACCCGGGCCGGTAAACGGAAACTCCGCTCCTCTGGGGTCGAATTGGCGGCGAGTTGCTCGAGCCGAGGCATTGAGGAGCAACCGATGACCTACGACGTTGTGGTGGACGGCAAGACACACCGACTTGACCTGACGCGCGGGGACAAGACCTGGTATTGCAAGATCGACGGCCAGGACATCGAAGTGGACGCGGCTCTGACCGCGCGCGACGTTCTCTCTGTCCTGGTGGGCGGGAAGGCCTATGAGATCAAGCGCGAGCGCTCGCTGCAAGGCGAACTGCATATGGTCATCGGCAGCGCGCGGTACGCCGTCGATGTGCAAGACCCACGCTCATTGCGCACCCGTCGCGCTGTCGCGGGCGCCGATGCCGGTCCGCAGAGGCTCAAGGCGCCGATGCCGGGGAAAGTCATCCGCGTCATGGTCAGGGAGAAGGACGCGGTCAAGGCGGGGGAGAGCCTCCTGGTGATGGAAGCCATGAAGATGCAGAACGAAATGAAATCGCCGAAAGATGGCAAGGTGCAAAAGATCCTGACGGCGGAAGGCTCCACGGTCAACGCGGGCGACACGTTGGCGATCATTGAATAAGAAAAAGACTGCACCTGGTTGCCCATCGCGAAACTTGATCCGCGGGCACCCGGGTGGTTCGCAGCCCCTTTTACTTCATCGTGCTTGCCTGCTTCAGAATTTCGTCGGCGAAGTAGTTCTGGACAGAGGCTTTGTCGCGGATGGATTCGTAGTAGGCCGCCTTCAGCAACTGTTCACGACGGTCGCGAAGCTGTTCGCGGATGGCCTGCTGCACACGCGGATCTCTCAACTCTCGCTGGCCGGCAGATTCCTTGCTGATGAGCTTCACGATACGAAAGCCATAAATCTGGTGGCTGTTGGGATCTGCGACTACAAGTACCGTCGTGTATTGGCCGGGCTTCAGTTTATTGACGGCATCATAGGCAATCCTGTCGGTCTTGAGTGAGGATTCGGGCACGAATCCGAGATCGCCGCCATTCTGCGAGGTTTCCGGTTGTTCCGAATAACTCATGGCTACGGTGGAGAAGTCCTCGCCACTGTCAAGGCGGTTTTCGATCATCTGCACTTTCTTGCGCGCATCGGCCTCGTTTTGCGCCTTCACGTTCTTCACCTGGGGATTGGGCTGGGTGGTAACGAGGATCTGCGCCAGGTGGTACTGCGGCTCAATGAGGTTGAATTCGGCCTTGTGCTGGTTGTAATAACGGGTGATGTCCTCATCGGAGATATTGATTTTTGAGGTGACTTCCTTGTTCAACACCTTTTCGATGGTGATCGAACGGCGCAGGTCGCGCTTGAAGTCGTCGAGCGTGATATTGCGGTCTTTCAGACGCTTGTCGAATTCCTCCTGCGTGTAGGGCGCCTTGATCTCCGCCAGCTTGCGGTTGATCTCCTCGTCGGTGGCCAGCAAACCCATCTTCTCGGCGCGCTGCATCAGGATCTCGTTGTCAATCAATTCGCGCAGGATGCTCAGCCGCAGGCTGTCAGCCTGCTCCTGACTGGGCTTCTGAGGAGCATCGGCAGTCTGGTTGTTGTAATATTTTTCGACTTCGGTGCGAGTGATCTTGCGGCCGTTCACGGTCGCCATCACGTCGGCGCCATCTTGTTTAGCGGTGCATCCCAGTCCCGCCAACAGCAGGACAAAAGCCAGCGACAGGCTACCTGCAACTGCGAGGCTCGCTACGCGCTTTCGGATTACCTTCAAATCTTTCCCTCCTGGGAGGCCCGATGACAGGTCAACCGGCCCTCGAAGAGGGCGGTCGAATCCCAGCTTGAACGAGCACGTCAAACACGCTGCTCGAGCCTACTTGCTAGCGGGCGCCTGGCTTGGAGTGGTTGGCGCCGGCGGCTGCACGCCCGCCTCCAGGAGCCGCTGGTTCAAAGCTGCTTTCACTTCTTCAAGGTCCACGGCCCCTTCCAACCGTTCGCCGTTGACAAAGACGGTCGGCGTCGCGTTCACGCCAATCGAGTCGCCCTCGGTTACGGAAGCTTTCATGACAGCATCCGGCTGTGCTTTGATGCAAGCCTGCAACCGGGCAGTATCTGCTCCGTTCTTCTTCCCGATGTCCAGGGTCAGATGGTCCAGCTCATTGAACGAGTTTTGCACGTCCTTCTGAGATCCATTGATGGCGCGTTGATTGGCGTGCACGTAGTCCGCGAATTCCCAATAGCCCTGTCCACTCTCTTTGGCGAGGCAATTGGCGTTGTTGGCGGCGTGCTTCGCCCAAGGGTGCATGGATAGCGGATAGTCTTTGTAGATGATTTTGACTTTGTCGCCGTACTGGGGCAGGATCTCGGTCATAAGCGTGCTATGCATCCTGGCGCAGAAGGGGCATTCGAAGTCGTCATAGTTGACGATGGTAACCTTGGCATCGGGATTCCCACGCACCGGACGCCCCGCCACGTCGATTTTCTTCATGGTGGCGGCATAAGGGTCCTCAGTCAAATCGATCTTGGTCATCCGGATCAGGGTCTTGCCGTCCTTTGAGACCAGGAATTCCATCGTCTGCGACTTGTCTTGACGGCTCAGCGTGACTGGCACTTTGTCATAGTTTGCGAATTCGCTTGGAGTACGCTCCCCGATCTTCACACTAACGTCGGCAGGAATACCAAAATAGGCATGGACTTGCCGCTCGATGCGTTGATTCACATCCAGTGAACCGGGTTGTGGATTGGGATTCGATTGCGCCGAGCAACCGACGCACAGCAATAGCGACAAGACAATGAGTCGTCTCAACACTGCAATTAACCACCTTCGGGGGATGAACATGAACTCTGATTATCTCACGGGGAGGGGGCGATTCGCGTCGGAAGCAAAGACACAATAACTTTACGAGCGAGACGCATCAAGTTCCCAGAAACTTAGACGTACAGCAGAACCCCAAGTCAACGCGGGGGCGTCTTGGTTCCGGCTAGAGAACCAATGGGTAGCAAAGAATTCATCGATCCCGACCGGAAGCCTTCCAGGTCGAGGGTAACGTAGGAAAATCCCAGTCCCTTAAAGATGCGGGTCAACTCCGCGGCCATCTGCATGGTCATCGCCAGGGGTAGTTCCTCGCGAGCGATTTCGATGCGGGCAATTTCGCCGTGATGCCGGACTCTAATCTGCCGAAAGCCGAGGTGCCGCAGCGCATCCTCGCCTTGTTCGACCGCGGAGAGGGCTTCTCGCGTTACCGGACGGCCATATTCAATGCGAGAGGAAAGACAAGCCGAGGCAGGCTTGTTCCAGATCCGCAATCCTGCCTGCGATGCCAGTTGCCGGATATCCTCCTTCGTCAGGCCAGCTTCGAGCAAGGGCGCCGCCACCCGGTGCAGGCTGGCGGCCCGCTGTCCGGGACGATAGTCCCCCTGATCGTCGACATTGACCCCGTAGGCGATGGCATCAAACCCGTGGCGCTGGCTGTACTCCTCCATCGCCGTAAACAGTGCATCCTTGCAGTGATAGCAGCGCGTGCCGTCGTTGCGAACATATTCGGGCCGTTCCATCTCGTCAGGGTGGATGACCGCAAGCGGGATACCCTGCTCTTCGGCGAAAGCCACGGCGTCGTCCATCTGAGAGCGTGCCAGGCTGGGCGAATCCGCCAGTACTGCGAGCATGGCATCGCCCAATTCGCAGTGGGCCGACCAGGCAAGGAATCCGGAATCGACTCCGCCGGAGTAGGCCACGAGCAGGCGCCCCAGCGAACGCAAACGTTCCCGCAGGGCGTAGACCTTGCTTTCGAGACTCTCCCGACTTGATGGAAACGCCATCGGGTATTGCGGACATCGGTTAATTGTAACCAATTACCCGGTAATACAGTCGTGCGCTAGTAAAGCCTTTGCAGACGTTTGATCGTACCGAAGGTCCCGACATTGCTAAGGCTGAAGGCGAAATGATAGGCATTTTCGTTTCGTACCGCGCCGAGGGCAAACCGCTGGTACTCAAACGTGACGCCGCAGCAGTCCCAGTTGTAATTGGTTTGCACGGTAGCCGACTGGATGTAGTGCAGCCTGCTGTCCACGCCCACGGCGGCTGCCGCGCTAATACCCCTTTTGGCGACGTTTCCATAGAGAAGCATCACCCGGTACTGATCAAAGATAGTGGGATTGGGAGGTGGCACGTTGAGGTAGTTTTGACCCGCGTTCAGGTACCAGTTACCCCAGCGATAACCCGCAAAGACGGTGCTCGCGTTTACCTGGTGCAGCACTGGGTCGTAGTCCAGCGCCCATTCAAAGTCGGCAGACGCATCTTGCAGCCTCAAGCGAGAGATGATTGGCGAGAACTTTCGCGGCTCGGTGAGGAAGGCGATGCCGGTAAAATCCACCGTGCTATCGAAGACGTTTGTCTGTCCCGGCACCAGCGCGCCGCCAAAGGTTGGATTCATAAAATACTTTTGAGCGATCTCCCAGGTGAGTACATCGCGGGCCACCCCTTGCTTATCGTCGCAGGTGTCCTTCTCTGGCACGATGTCGGCATGAAGTGTTTTGTCCATGTCTTTCTGGACCGTCGCGGTCAGCCAGTCGTATTTCGGATTGCGAAAACATTCGCCGGTGGACTTTGTTTTCTTGGCGTAAAGCCGGTTCACGATTCCGTATTGGACTTCATTGGTGTTGACCAGAATGTCGCGCTGGTCGAAGCGAATGATCTGGTCGAAGTTGTCGATGCCGGTCTGATAGCGATAGGTAACGCGAGGCTCGACGGTATGCTTCAGGACATAACCGAAGAGTTTGCGATCGAAGATCTTCCCGAATGACGGTGGCCGAATGTCCATCGATCCCGAAAACACGTTGCGGTTGATGGGATTGCTCACCGCTACCACGGTCGTCGAACCGGGTTCGGTCTCCAGTCGCTGTGTGTAATAGGTTTCCCGCACGCCAGCCTCGGGCCGAAACGTCCAGCCATGAAGAAACGTCGGCATGGAGATACTGGGATAGGCATCGAGGCGGCCTACTGCCGGAGCGGTCTGAAAGCCGATCTCGTGCCGGGAAAGGCCTTCGGCGGCGAAGTCATAGGAATACATCAGACGCGAGCGATTAAACGGGCGCTCCATCGAGGAGAACTCGAAGGTGGAGAGGTGCGCGATGTCGATCACGTCACCTGGATTTTCGCTCTGATAGTCCTGGTAACGAGCGACAAGATATCCCAGGGAATAGCCGTTGCGGTCGCGGTAGATAAATCCGTCTGAGCGGACTTCGGAGTTGATGGCCTCTGCGTAGCTCTGGCCGAATGCCAGACGGAATATGTAGGAGCTGAGATAGTCCAGGGAGAGCGTGCCGCGGAAGCCATCCGGCAATTCCACGGAGCCGTCCGCCTTCAATTCTTCGCCACCTTGGTTCTGGCCGGTTGGTGGATATCCCTTTTCGTCAACCACCCCGAAATATTCGGCGCGGAACTGGTACTTATATCCCACGGCCCGGTATACGCCGTGTTGCGCCCAGCCCCGCCTGGAATACAAGGTCGCGCCAATGATCGCATCCGAACTGCGATTGATGGCCCAATAGAAGCCGTCTCCAATTATGGTGCCTCGGGTGTTCGACGTCCCGAATACCGGGATCAAGAAGCCGCTCTTGCGGCCCAGATTGTCGGTGGGATGTTCCACGAACGGAAAATAGAAAACGGGGATGCCATGGATTCGCAGGGTGGCGTGATACATCTTCGCCTCCTCACCCATTTCGATCATCGCCGTCTTCGAATTGAACTCCCACTTAGGCTTGGGTAACTGGCAGGAAGTGATGTAACCGTGATGGACGCGGTAAACGTCGGGACCGAGTTTATCCACCACTTGTCCGCTGAAGAAAAACGGAGTGGATGAGGTTAAGTACATCGTGTTGTTTTTGACCCGCACGCCGGTAGAGCCGGTTACGTCGTAAAACGTGCCGGTGTCCCGGCTGACGTCATAGGTGGCGTGCGTTCCCACCAGGTGCTCGTGGTGCGGGCCCCCGTCGAAGACCACGTGCCCGGTGGCGGTGACTTGCCCGGTGGTGGAGTCATAGGTCGCCTCATCGCTGTGCAGGACATAGGTGCGAAAACGGATTTCAACGTGGCCTCGGCCCTTGTAGATGTCCTGGTTCTTCTCCTGCTCGTCGGCTCGGATGAGCACTTCATTTCGACCGAGGGGAACATTGACGGCTGGCCTCGGTGGGCCAAGTTCCTGGTCGCTGGTCTGTAGCTCCTGCTGAATGATCTGTTCCGTTCTCTGGTCCCTTTGACCGTCATCGGTGATCACGTTGATCTCGGGTTGCGAGGAGGCGAGGTTTCGATGCGGCCGGTTGAGATGTCGTAAGCGGCTTGTTTTCATCGGGAACCCCGGGATTCGAAGTGGGATCGAGTGGGGCCGGCTGCTGGGCTGCCTGGTCTAGAATCTGCGGGATCGCCGACGGATGCAACTGGCTGGTTAACAGACCCGGTCGCAGAAACAGATGACAAGCCAGGAGCGCCGTGATAATCAATCGAGTGCGGGAAATCATCCTAAGGGCTGCATCCCTCCGCCGGCTAGCCTTGGTTGACCAGAACTTTGCAACTTAGCACGTTGCATGGCGACAGGCAAAATGCCAGCCAGCCCTGTTTGATTTCGCGCAGCTCTGGACGCTTCTCCTAAACCCGCAGCGTAGCCGACTGGTTGCGCCAATCACGCAATCGAGTTGGCGGACGGACTCGGTCGTGGACGCGTGGATGCAGCTTCCTTTTCGTGATTCTCATGATGATTCATTCTCGACTAGCGATACTCGAGGTTGCAGCCCGGAGTCACACAGATGTCTGGGTAGGATGAAAACGACTACTTGCGCGACACCATGAGCGAAAATCAACATTTGCGAACTGAAGGCATTGCCGATTCCGGTCAGCCGAGCGCCGACATCTGGCGGAACGAAATCCATTCCCGAATTGCTCATTTCCGCAATCGCCGGGCGCGCCGCATCGAGGGAGCGTTCTCCATGCGCTTCCCATTTCCCCCGGGCGAAGAGGTTGCACAACCACCGGAGGTGGAAGCTCCGGCGAAATCGCCGGAACGGAACATCCGCGTCACCGGAATCGCTGCGGAAACTGCGCCTCCTTCGGTTACCGTTGTTGCTCCGGCGCAACCGGAGGTGACGGAGGAGTCCATTGTGGCCACTGGGCCACCCGAAATCGCGCCCGAGTCCGTTCCTGAATTGCTCGCAGGCTCCGGCGCCAGCGACCCCCTCCTCAGCTTTCAGAAGCCGAGATCGAACCGCAGCCAGCTGTCCAGCCGCGGCCCAGGCCAAAGCGTAAGGTCATCGCCTTTCCACGCCAGCAAGGAGCTCCGGAAGCGCTTGACCGGCTCGCTGACCCTGTCCTGCCGGATCAGCCACGGATACTTGATGTCCCAGAAGAGATTGAGGCGTTCCCCATGACGCCATTTCTGGATGGATTGCAGTTCGAGCCGGCGACCCAGACTTCGGGGATAGCTGGTGACCACATCGAACTGCCGTTCCTCGCCATAAGCGTCTCGCAACGCATCTACGCCGCTCTGATGGATTGTTCGCTGGTGGTCGACGGCGGCCGCTGTTTTCGGAGTGATTGGCCATAAGATGCTGCCCGACCTTGCCTTCACCAAGCCGGCACGGCTGACAGCAGCCCTCGTGCCGGCGCTGCTTTGGGCGATCTATCAGTATCTCCTTTTGGTGTATGCCGGCAGGACGGTCGGGATGCAAGTGGCCGCCATTCGTTTGACCACCTTCAAAGGTCGCCGGCCCTCACTACGCGATCGGCGCAATCGCGTCCTCGGCCTTTATCTTTCGACGGCCTCGCTGCTCATGGGCTTGCTCTGGGCCCTGGTGGATGTTGACGCACTTTGCTGGCATGATCGCATGAGCGGAACCTACTTGACGAAGCGAGAGCCGTCAAACGAACCCGCTCAGAACAGCCATATCTGACTGTCTGATCAGGTCTTGCAAGATTCACCCGAGCGAGTTTGGTTGTGTGCCTGTGCTTCTGAGGTGCCGGCGCGAGAAACCGCAGCGACGGCGGTGCCAGAGGCTGTAAACTGATATATTCTTGCCGCGCGCTGCTCGCGGCGAGCGCTGCCCGGAATCCCGGGAACCACTATGTCCACGACAGCTCCGAACCTGCAGCGGCCTGCAATCAAAGTCTTCGTCGCCACTTCGGTGATGCTGACTTTTATTTCCTTCTGGCGGGCCGCGGCCATCGTCTTGTCCGACCTTGCCTCGTCGGCATACTACGTGGGCGGCGATGCGGAAAAGGTCATCGGAAAAAGCGCTCCCTGGTTCGTGCTGGCGGTCATGGTGTTCAGCTACGCGGTGCGGGCCATTTACATCGAGTCGAGCGCCATGTTCGTCCGGGGCGGCGTGTACCGAGTGGTCAAGCAGGCCATGGGCGGAACGCTGGCCAAGCTTTCGGTCTCGGCCTTGCTTTTCGACTATGTACTGACCGGCCCTATCAGCTCTGTCGCCGCGGGGCAGTACGTCGCCGGATTTCTGGATGACACCTTTCACCATCTCGGATACAACATCCACGTTCCCGACAATTCCTTCGCTGCCGCCTTTGCCGTGCTGGTGAGTCTCTACTTCTGGTGGCAGAACATCAAGGGCATTCACGAGTCCAGCGAACGAGCATTGCAAATCATGAAGATCACCACCGTGATGGTGGTGACCCTGATCGTCTGGTGTTTGTTGACCCTGGCGAAGCGCGGAGGGCACCTGCCGCCGTTGCCGTCTCCTGTGGACATGCACCATGATCGGGAGTCGCTCGGCTGGCTGCTGGGGACTTGGGCGGCCCGCATTCCGCTGGTCATGTTGCTGGTCGGCTTCGGCCACTCGGTGCTGGCCATGAGCGGCGAGGAGTCGCTGGCGCAGGTCAACCGCGAGATCGAGCATCCCAAGCTCAAGAACTTGGAGAAGACCGGGCTGGTCATCTTCCTGTACAGCCTGTTTTTTACCTCGCTGGTGTCGTTCTTCGCGGTCATGATCATTCCCGATGGGGTGCGTAAGGATTATTTCGCCAATCTCATCAGCGGTCTGGCCATGAACGTGGTCGGGCCCTACACGCTGCGGCTGTTTTTCCAGGGATTCGTCGTCATCGTGGGCGCGCTTATCCTTTCGGGTGCGGTGAATACCGCAATCGTCGGCGCCAACGGCGTGCTCAACCGGATGGTCGAGGACGGCGTCCTCACGACCTGGTTCAAGAAGCCGCAGAAGCGATTTGGCACCAGCTACCGCGTTATCAACATGATCGTCGGCTTGCAGATCTTTACGATTCTCGCCAGTGGCGGCAATGTGTATCTGCTGGCGTCGCTTTACGCCTTCGGCGTGATCTGGAGCTTCTCGTTCATGTCGCTGGCGGTGATGGTGTTGCGCTACACCAGTCCCGCGAACCGGGAGTGGAAAGTGCCTGGCAATATTCACATTAAGGGCGTGGAAGTCCCCATCGGTCTTGGCTTGATCTCTCTCGTACTGTTCTCCACCGCCATAGTGAACCTTTTCACCAAAGAACTGGCTACGATCGCGGGGGTAACGTTCAGTCTGGTGTTCTTCCTGGTGCTCACGATCTCCGAGCGCAAAACCGCGCACCAGCACGCCGCAGGCGAGTCAGGACTGGAGCAGTTCAACATTGCCGCGGATCGCGAGCTCAGCGCACAGGCCATGGACGTCCGGCCGGGCAACATTCTGGTTGCCGTACGCGATCCCCGTAATTTGTATTACTTGCGACAGGTGCTGGCCAAGACGGACACTACCAAGACCGACGTGGTGGTAATGACTTCGCGCGTTCAGCATCGTGAGCACTCCTTTAGCGGCAGCGAGGAGATGGAAACCTCCGATGTGTTCAGGAAGTATGAACAAGAGCTGTTCACCTCGGTCGTCGCGGCCGCAGAGAAAGGAGGGCAGGCACGTTTCGCTGTTGGTGGTGCCCACCAACGACGTCTTCGAAAGCATCGTGGCCACGGCGCAGCGGCTGCACTCGTCGGTCGTAGTGTGCGGCCTGTCCAACAAGCTCTCCGCTGACGAGCAGGGCAAACTCACCGGCGATGCCTGGGAGCGGCTGCCGGAGCCGCGCCCGCGATTGCGGCTGGTAGTGGTTGAACCCAGCGGAAACAAGCACGAATATATGCTCGGACCGCACACCCCCGGCATGCGGCAGGAGGATGTGGACCTGCTGCACAGCCTGTGGAAGGAAGTGACCAGCGATCCCCGTTATCGGGAGTTGCACCATTACCACGTGCTGAATGTGGCACTCCAGGAAATGGCCGAGCGCATGCACAACGGAGCCTACCGCGATGAAGTCATGAAGGAAATCCAGGACGAGATGGAACGCCGCGGCGGCGCTCCGATCGTTGACGACGAGACTACCCCGCCGTCCACGTAACTTTCAGCAGTCATTGCGGATCGGTGCAGGGATCTTCTCGCGGTTTGCCGGGTTGGATTCAATGGTGTCTCAAGAGCCAGGCGGTCGCTTGCCATTCCCAAGCACAACTTGGAGGGTCTTCGGTGCAGTGCTGTGCATCCTGTGGTCTGCTGCCGCCGGACTATCGTCAGCACAAATCGCGAATTCACCATCAGGCAAAGGCCCCACTACTTTCACTTTGAGCGGCACGGTCGTGAATTCCGTGACTGGAGAGCCTGTGGGACGAGCTCTGGTCCGGGTCTTGGGGCCGGTGCAACGCACCGCTTTCACCGACCAGGAGGGTCACTTCCAGATTGATGGCGTCCAGGAAGGATCCCCGCTTGGTGCCCAGAAGCCGGGCTATTTCAGCCCCATGGAAGTGGACGACGGGGAAGCAGCAGGGTGGGGATTGTCGGTTCGGACGCTCGGGCCGGTGACGCTGAAGCTTACGCCTCAGAGTGTCATCTCCGGCCGAGTGACCGACATTGCCGGTGAGCCCATTGAGCGTCTGCCCGTTCGGCTTACCGAGCGCTCTGTGCGCGAAGGACGCCAGCGTTGGGACTCGCAAGGGTTCGCCGAGAGCGACGAAGATGGCAGGTTTCGCTTCGCCAACCTCAGGCCCGGAACGTACTACCTCGCGGTTGGGCCCGGTGGCAGGGAAGTGCGCCTTCTTGCCCACGATGAGAAGCCCAGAACAGGCTATCCAATAACGTACTATCCGGGTGCTCCCGACGTCGCTTCTGCGTCGCCGATTCAATTGGACGCAGGCCAGCAGAGGGAGGCTGACTTTTCGATGGCCGCGGTTGCGGTCTATCAGATTTCAGGGACCGTGATTGGATATCAGGCGACGCAAGGCGTCGGATTGCAGATTCTGGACCAAGCCGGCGAGGATCTTACGCTTCCTGTCAGGTTTTCCGCGAACACTGGAACGTTCGCTTGCGAAAATGTCCCTGCCGGTGCGTACATATTGAAGGCGTTCTCGCAGGCCGGAGATCGTTCCCTGCGTGCCGAGATGCCGCTCAACGTCACCACGAATCTTGACAACGTTCACCTGGTCATGGGGCCAGCGCTCTCGATTCCTGTCGTGGTCCGCATGGAGACGCGAGATGCTTCCAACAGTATCGGGCCGGGATGGAATCAGGAGACGCCGCCGTTATCTGTGCGACTGATTTCGTTGGCGCGGCTCGCTGTGGAATTGAACTCGACTTTGGTGCAACGGGGCCCCGGACATCAGGTCATGACCGTGCCGGATGTCGAGCCTGGGAAATACGCAGTGAACGTGACACCGTGGGGTCCGTGGTATATACAGTCTGCCGCGTACGGTGCGATCAACTTGCTGTCCGACGATCTCACGGTCGCCCTGGGCCAGAGTTATCCCATCGAAATCGTACTGCGCGACGACGGCGCAACCCTGACGGGAAACGTCAAATCGTCCGACGGGGTCGAGGCGCCGGCAACCGTATTGGTGGTTCCGCAATCCACTTCGCGACGGGGCGCCAAAGTTGTGCTGTCGTTTCCGCCAAATGGGTTCAGTCTCAATGCGCTGGCGCCCGGCGAATACCTCGTTTTTGCCGTGGATCATGCCGGCAAGATCGAATACGCAAACGCTGACGCCCTTCAGCCCTATGCTTCTCAAGCTACACACGTGACGCTCTCACCGAAGCAGGAAACGCACGTGGTGCTCAATCTGATCCACATCGGGGATGGAGAATAGCCGTGGCGCTTGTCCGGATGGCATGCATAGCACTCTTTACCATTGGAGTGTTCGGGCTAGGGCAGCAATCGGTTTCGACCTCGACGGCATCTCCACCGCAAACTTACAGCATCGCAGGGGTGTTGGTGAACTCCGTCACGGGACAGCCCGTTGCGGCAGCTTCGGTCGCCATCGGTCCCACTGCCAACCAGAACGGAGATGTTTCCAAGGCGGTCACGACCGGCGCTGACGGACGCTTTGCCTTTACGGGACTGGCGAGGGGCAAGTACTCTCTGATGGCCACGGCGCACGGCTTAGGGCTACAGGCCTTCGATCACCATGATGGCTATGCCAGTGCGATTGCCGTGGGGCCCGATCTCGACTCGGAGCACCTGGTCTTTCGCTTGGAGCCTGACAGCTCCGTTGAAGGGCAGGTTAGCGACGAGAACAACGATCCCGTTCAACACGCGATGGTGCGCCTCTTCGAAAAAAGGATCGAAGATGGGCAGCGAAAAACCTCTCCCGTCAGCCAGGCGCAGACAGATGACCAGGGCCACTTCCGCATCGGGCACCTTGCGCAGGGAACGTATTACCTCGCCGTCGCAGCCCGCCCGTGGTACGCACAGAACCATCGCCCGGCATGGCGAAAGGGCCCGGGCAATTCCGACACCGAGGCTCGGGCCGCAGCAGGAGGCTGCCGCGCTCGATGTCACCTATCCGCTCACCTTTTATCCCGGCTCAACGGATTCGGCAGGCGCCAGCCCTATCCTGCTCCATCCGGGCGAGAACGCGAGCGCGGATGTCGTCATGCACACGGTTCCGGCCTTACATCTGCGAATTCGCACTGGCGGCAGTTCGACTGGGAACACCGGCAGCAGTACGCTGTTTGCCATGGGCCGCTCGACTTTCCCGCGGGTTTACCAGCGCCTTTTCGAGGGCTATTTGGATCCGGCCTTCAATGCTCCCGTCTCCAGAGGCGAACCCGGCGTGATTGAGATCATGGGATTGGCGCCGGGGCACTACGTCGTCGAGATGCCGGCGTCGAGTGCCGGCAACGAAGCCTCCAACAGCCGGGGCTGGTACCAGGAAATTGATCTCGCCGGCGATGCCGAATTGAACCCTGGCGATGCGCCTGCGTTCGCAACCGTCAGTGGCTTTGTGTCCTTTCCGGACGAGGCAAGCGTGCCCAAAGGCGCTTCAGTCCGAATCTCCGATCCCATGACTGGGGCGAGTTTCGCCAGTGCCATCTCCGACAAGGGGCAGGTTGATTTCAGCGCAGATGCCGTACGAGCCGGACGCTACAACCTGTCGCTCGGCAGTTCGCAGGGCTTCTTTCTCGGCAAGTTGTCGGCTACAGGCGCCAGATTGACTGGCCGCACTCTCGAGATCGGCGGCGGGAGCAGCGTCCATTTCGTGGGTGTGGCAACCCGCGGTGTGGGACAGGTGGACGGCGTCGCTTTGCGCGACGGCCAACCCTTCGCCGGAGCGATGATTGTCCTTGTTCCATATGACCCAGCGCATAACTCTCCACTGTTTCGCCGCGACCAAAGCGATAGCGATGGCACGTTTACTTTGCCCAATGTTGTGCCTGGCAAGTACACCGTCGTCGCGATCGCGAAAGGATGGGACTTGGAGTGGGGCAGTCCTGTCGCGCTAGGTCCTTACTTGGAAAGGGGAGAGGCCGTGCAAGTCGCAGCCGGGGGCAAGCTGCAAATCAAAGTTCAGGTGCAGTGAGGCTGGCGAGGCGGTCGAAGCAGAACCGTGTCAGACCGGACTACGCTGCTCGTTTTCCCCGGCAACACCTTAGCGTATCAGTCCGATTACAAAGGCGGCTCCGAATAGGGCCACCAGGGCCAGCCGCCAGATTCTTCCCTCCGGTAAAGGGCCCCCACCAGAAACCCGCGGCGGGACCCAGAACAGTGCGACTACGGCAAGAACCAGCCCCGGTACAAATAAGAAGGTCAACAAAATGTATTGTGAGCCGCCCTGCGAGAACAGGGTGCCCCGTCGCAACGGTACCGCCAGGGTATTTCCCAGGAACCAGCACAGAATGGCGCTGCCCAGCCCTGCTACTGCGCCCAATATGCGCAAAATTGGAGATATCATTGCGATCGCTAGCAGTGTAACAGCGAGGCGCGTACTTCTGGGCCAGAGGAGTGTTCACAAAATGATTGATCCCGTGAATGCTTCTAACGCTGCGAGGCTGCCGCGGAAGCCCCTCCAGCTTTCGTCAGCTTCCAAGGTCTGATCTTCGGCATCCCCGGCGGCATCTTCATCGCACTCATCTTGAGCTCAGCGGTGGACTCACCGGTCAGCTTCATCGTGAATCGATTGGTCTCCTGCGTGTCCGGATCTTTCGTTGTCAGCAAGAGACCGTCTGGGTTGACCTGCGCATCTTGCACTACTTCGCTGGCCTGCTCATCACCGACGCTCTTGATCTCGCCCTGATCGCTAAATTGAAGACTACGAGCGCGCAGTATCGAACCCGACAGGTGATCGGCTTGTAGGACGAGTTTGACTGTCAGCCAGGTCTTCCCCTCGAAGGACCCAGTCCACATCCCGGCATAATCGGCCATAGGAGACTTGCGCACGGGAGCGCCGGGAGGACCCTGCTTCGGCGGAGTCTGTGCCCCGGCGGCGATGCCGAGAATCAGCACGACAAGCAACGACAGACCCTTCATTCTCGCCTCCTCTTTCCGCTACGGATTGTACTCTCAGGCTGGGTGCTGATTGGTCGCGATAGGCGACAATCCCCTTAAGTTCAACGGTGGAAGATGACTTATCAGCAGCTGCGAAATCAAATTGCAGAAAAGCAAAAAGGGGAACGGGAGCACGTTCCCCTTGCGACGAAATGGTGCTGTGGCGACTGCCGACGCCACACCTACAATACTTCGACCTCACCCGACAGCCTGGTTGTTGCAGGCTCCCATCCGAGCCGGTCGCCCTTCAGGACGCGTGGCGGGACTGCCTGGCGAACGCGCTCTTCCTGATGGCAGGTCCAGCACAGGGGACGCATCTCTTGCAACACAGCCTGGAGCTGCCGTAGGTTCACCTGCCGTAACTCAACCAGCTTCTGCTGCTTGTCGAGCCATGCCAGACGGCCGCGGCGCCAATCGGGCGGGGTAATTGCACGGGTGCAGACGGCGCACACCTTTCCCTTGTGCCAGGCCAGCATGAGGCGCTCCACATTTTCGGGTGCGGGATCGACTTGCGCCAGGCATTCCTGTCCGCAATCGCCTTTCTCCGGCCAGCGGGTGCACGATTGCAGTCGCGAGTGTTCCTGACCGCGCAGCGCCGTCCAGAACGCATACTTGCGGTCCACCTCGATATCGACCGGCTCTCCGTTTTCCGGACAGATGGCGGCTTGGCGTCCGCGATTCTGGAAATAGGATTGAAGGCTCAGCGCAACCGGCAGACCGGTTACCAGCGCTGCGCCCAGGAAGAACAGAGCAATTGGAAAAAGCGCGAATGTCAACATAATCTCACCTGCCGCTAGCGAAGCCCGGTCTTTTCCAGGGACATCTGGAGCCGGCCCTTCGCAGCCTCACAGGCCTTTTGTAACCCGGGTCGTCACCATGGTTCAGTGACCTGGCGCACAAGGGGTTGTGACGTGGCTTTGGCTGGCGGGAGCTACAGCGAAGAACGGCGGCAAAGCGCGATGGCGTTCAATCCATAGCCGACAATTGGGCGGACAAAACAAAGCCCCGGAGCAGGAGGCTGCACTCCGGGGCGTAAGGGTTGCAGTGGTGAGGTCAGGAGAGGAAGAACTCGCGGGTGATCTTGACCCACTGCTCGTCGGGGATGGCGCTGGCCAGATCGTCGACGGCCACGCCGCCGTCCTGCGCCAGGGCTCCGAGTGCATTGGGAACCAACCGCTGCAGCCGCATCGAGGACTCCTCGGTCCACCAGCGGGCCAGCGCGCCACCCATCAGATTGCGGAAGTTGGTCTTGGCATCAGGGGACTGCACCGTGACCATCCAGCCTTCGCCGTAAGGGTCCTTCCCGGCCAGCGACGGATTGCTGACAACGGCTTCGTTGATGTCGGACACGCTGCCTTCGATCGGCGATACCATGTCTACTTTGACGCCATTGCGAACAATGCTCCATACCTTCTGGCCCTGACGGATCCACTGGCCGCGTTGTGGCAGTGTGACGTGCTCGATCTTGCCCGTCAGCTTGGAAGCGAAGTCGTCGATGCCGATGCGGACAAGGTTGGGGCTCTCGCTCAACGCCCAGGTGTGTCCGGGATGGTAACGCAGATTTTCGGGAACTGAGAAGCCGCCTACCAGGCTGGGCGTCAGCCGCGGCCCGGCTTCTGCATGCTTCCTTGCAGCTGGCGCTACTTGCAGAACAGGATGCTTTGCCTTGGAGTAAAAATAGTCAATAGTAAGGAAAATTGCGAACATCGCCAGAACCAGTAGAACTGTCATGACCTGCCTCCTGCCTCGCTATCCGAGGGATTCGATCCTGCTGCGCGTTTTGTTTCGCGCGCCGGCACTTTCTATAAGGCATTCGAGGTACCAAACTGGCCGGTGATGTAAACCGCCTCGACGTGATCGTGCAACTGGCGGTGATTGTTAGGCTTGGGAATGTCTGTTGCGAATTGCATCGACCGACGAGTTGCGTTTTGCAACGTGGCGATTTGTTGTGTTCTGCAACGGAAGAATCGTGAAAAGCAAGTCTATGCGGAGGATTTCTCGCGAGTGGCTCGCAGAATCAGGGAGTTAGACCGTCTTCAATATTGCTGAAGAGTGTGTTGCAATTTGCATCGCACTGATGCGCTTTGCAACACGCCGAGGCGGAAAACAACAGCGCTGCAGCGGATTTTCCGGGAGAGTTTTTCTACTGATTCATCCCCAACCGTACCGCGTCGGCGGCCTCAACGAGAATTGCGTCTGGCGCTACTGACACCCAGTCCAGAGGGGTCGCCTGAATGCGAAGGCGGGTGATCGACGGTCGTGGCGTAGTGCGCCAACGGCTGTCGTCGGCGTCAAGATAGTGGACTAAATCAGGTGGGCTCCAGGGATAAAACCACACGTCCGTTGGAACGTTGGGCTGCGCGACGAACCAGCGCAGCTCGCTGCTGCCATCGGCGCGGGTAATCTCTAACTGCAAGCGCTCCGGCTTGCGGAGCTTCCACCAGAAACCGTATCGCACGGTAAGGCGCAAGCGCAGAAAATCGGCCCCGGCTGGCCAATCGGGGACACCGAGGTCTAGGACCGAGCTCCGTTCATGGATGGGATAGGTTTGCGCCGCGAGTCCAAGCGTTTGCGGTTGCATTGAGATTCGCGATGCGCGTGAATCATCGCGCAGCAAGCCAAAGACGCCCGCCGAAACCTGCCCCTCGGACCGATAATGCTGCAGCATCCAGAACCAAACCTCCGGAGTGCGGGTGAAGTTGTAGGTTCCGTCCACCGGAAGGCTAAGGTCGAGGTTGCGCCAACGGACCAGGTCGGCCTCGGAGAGGTCCCGCATGTCGGCATCGGGCAAGTAGACGCCGGCCGGTGCTGGCGCGCTCTCCAGTCCGGCGATTTCAAGCTGCGACAAATACGGGCCACTGGAGGTGTAGGCCTGCATCAGGCCTCCAGCGACGTTGCGGTGCGAGGCGATGCCAAATTTCGTTTGGTAGGGGAACACGACGATGTGATCTTGCGGTCCGCTGTGCTGGCCAAGATAGCTGGAGGCTGACTGAAGCATGGCGGTGAATTCCGGGGCAAAGCAACCGCGGTCGAATTCACGGAAACCAGCCGGACATTCGGTCAAGGGATGCCGTACCTGCTCCACCAGGCGAATGACCGTAGATGGCCGGAAGGCCGGGCGCGAAAACAGCATGGAGCAAGCGATCGCCAGCAGGAGAGCGAACGTAGAGAATCCGCCGGTGTCCAATGAGAACAGGATAGTGCCCGCAAGGCAAACCATGGCAAAGGCGGCGATGACGACGTGTCCCAGGTCGGAGCGAACCACCGCGCTTTGCAGCATGACTACAGCGAAGGCAAATCCGCCAAGCAGAAAGCCGGTGCGTTCGGTGATCGCGGGGTCCTGCTTGCTCCGCGAGCCCGCGCGAAAGAGGAATATCGCAGCTCCGGCAAACAGCGTTCCAAGCAAACGAACCGTGCCAGCATCCGTCATCGCTGCTGGAGTTGCCCAGCGATACACGCTCACCATCTGGACGCTATCTTTCCAGAAGCGAAAATCCAAGGCCGGACCCATGGCGGCGTTGACCAGCAACGCAAGAAGGAAAGTCGCCAGCACGAACGTACCCAGGGTGAAGAAGCATTCCCTGGCGATGTAATTATTCCGGCGAGTCTCGAAGACCACCGCGGCGGCCGCCACCACCCACGCGGCTGCGGAGTAGACGCCGGTATCGGATGCGATCAGAAAGGCAATGAGGCAGAGCAGGGCGGCAAGAATTCCGATGGCATACGCTTTCGCGCGGCCCTCGATGACCGCATACCAGCCGCGCAGGAAGATGGCGAAGACAAGCACCGGGAACGCATTGCGCAACGACGGCTCCCAGAAGATAAGGATCAAAAGCAGCAGCAGCGCTCGTTTCCAGACAGGCTGTTCAGGAAGCAGCAATCGCAAGGTCAGATACACGAAGAGGAAGGCGCACCAAACCGGAACCGTGAACCAGGTTGCATAGATCGCGCCCATGGACACGCCCATCGAGCGCGCGGGCACGCTGGAGAGCCACTGAAAAATTGGACCGTGGGTGAACGCGACGTCGCGGCCGATCCAAATGCCGCTGGAGAGCTTGAATACCTCGTCAAGATGCCAGTTGTCATCGATCAGGCTGGTATCGCGGACCACCACCAGCGCTCGCGGTGATAGCCAGACCGCAGGTATGGACGCGAGCACGAGCAGGAGCAGCGCCAGAAGGTCCCAATGTCTCCCAAGCCGGGAGGACGGCTGCGGTAACGCGACCCGCGGCACAGCCGAACTCCGCCGGCTCGCCAATTCATCTACCTCTGCCATAGGCGAGTGCCATTCTATCGCAGGCCAAGGAAGGGGATAGTCGACAGTGAGCTAGTGGATCGTTAACGGTTGAAGCCGGCAGCTTCCAACCATTTCTAAAGCAGGTTCCTCGACTCCTTGGTCGCCACGACGACCTCGTCGCCCGGGATGACAATTGTGAAGCGCGAACCTAAATTATGGACTCATTCCAAGCCGCACGGCGTCCGCCGCTTCGATCACGATCGCGTCTGGCTGCTGCGAGACCCAGTCGAGTGGCGTAACCAGCACACGAAGATGCGTGACCGGTGGGCGCGGGCTGCTGCGCCAGCGGTTTTCGTCGCCGGCGAAGTAATGTGCAAGGTCGGCTTGGTTCCAGGGATAGAACCACACTTCCGACGACACGTTCGGTTCCACAACGAACGATTGCAGGTCGCGGCTGCCATCGGCGCGCTCGATCTCGAGCTGCAGGCGCTCTGGCTTGCGCAGCTTCCAAAGCGCGCCGTAGCGCACGGTCAGACGCACGCGAAGAAAATCGGCTCCATCGACGGGCCATAAAGGATTGCCGAGATCCACCACCGAGCTGCGTTCGCGGAGCGGATAGCTTTGCGCCGCGACGGTCAACGGCAGGGGCTGCAGCGATATCCGCTCTGCCCTCGAGTCATCCTTGAGCAGACCGAATATACCGGGTGACAGTTCCTGTTGCGATTCGTATTGGCGATTGAGCCAGAACCAGACCTCAGGCGTGCGGGTGAAGTTGGGTACTTCGTCGATGGCAATGCTCAGCTCGCCGTCAGGGAAATAAAGGCCTGCGGGGGCGGCGGCGCGCCGGTATCCGTCGATGTCGAACTGCGACAAATAAGGGCCGCTGGCAAGAAACGATTGCAAGACCCCACCCGCAACATTGCGGCCCGAGGCGATGCCGAACATGTATTGGTACGGGAAGAGCACAACAGATTCGTGTTCGCCGCTATGCTTCTGCAGGTAGCTGATGCCGGTTTGGAGCATCTCCGTAAAGGCCGCCGTATAGCACACACCGCTGAATTCTCGAAAACCGCCGGGACATTCCGTCAACGGGTGCCGCATTTGCGCCAGGCGATATCGAAAGCTGGATGGCTGGAAGACCGCTGCCGGTTGTCCGAACATCACAGAACAGGCGATGGCCACCACGGCTACCAGGGCGGCTGCGACGCGCGAGTGAAACGAGAACAGCACTGCGCCGGCAAAAACAATCATGGGGTACAGCGCGAAAACAACATGCTGCGAATCGGAGCGGACCAGCCCGCTTTGCATGGCGGCAAACACGAAGAGGAAAGCGCTGAGCAGAAATCCTGTACGCGTCGTGACGCTGGCCTCACGATCGCCCGGCACAAAGTGCCGCCCCAGAAAGATGACCCCTCCCGCACACAAGGTGACGAGCAGTTGAATCGTGGCTGCATCCGACATCGCCGCGGGCTCGTTCCAACGGTGGATGCTGACCAACGCCAGGGAAGTCCGCCAGAAACGAAAGTCGAGAATTCCGGCCATCGCCGCGTTAGTGCCAAAGACGAGCACGACCGACACGCCGATGAAGGCCAGAAGAGCGGCGCCGTAAGACCTAAACGGCTGCGCTTCGCGACGTGCCTCCCAGGCCACTCCGGCCAGGGTTACGAGCAAACCTGCTATTCCATACACGCCCGTGTCAGCGGAGTACAGAAATGCCGCGGCGCACAGCAGGGCCGCGCCACATCCGAGGAATAGAGGGTTGAGCCGCCGCTCCCGCACCGCGTACCAGGCACGCAGGAACACCGCGAACAGCAGAATGTCGAAGGCCGTGCGACCGTCCCACGGCGCCCAGAAGTAGCAGAGCAGGAGCAGCAGCAGAAAGCGCTTCCACGGCGGTTGTTCCGGCAGCAGAAGGCGCAGGGTCAGACATCCGAACAGGAACGTGCACCACAGCAATGGTGTGCGGTAGCTGGTGTAGATGACGGCCATCGAAAGGCCGTTCCAGCGCGATGGGACACTCGTCAGCCACTGAAAAATGGGACCGTAAGGGAACGCGACATCGCGGCCAAACCATAATCCGCGCGCGGCCTTGAAGGGTGTGTCGAGGACCCAGTGGTCGTCGAACATGCCGGCGCGAGGAACAATGATGAGGGCGTGCGGCGAAAGCCAGGTCACCGGCAGCGAAGCCGCCATCAGCAGCAACACCGCCAGGAAATCCCAATGCCTACGAAGCAGCGACGCCTGTTGCGTTGCAGTCGGCGTGCTGGACGCGCTTCTCAAGACATGGGTTTTCTCCATAGACGAGAGCCATTCTACCCGACCGTCTCATCATCTCTCGCCCGCGCAGGATTCATTGCGCCGCGGCGCCCTTCACGACGATGCCGAGCTTCTCGGTTGTGTCCGCTGACGTGCTCAACGCAACGCTGAACTCCGTCAGGTTCTGGTCTTTCACCACGCTTCCCGGTTCGCCCGCGCTGTCAAGCGCGATCACAGCTGGATGATTTGTGCCGACGGTCTTGGCGCTCAACGCGACCAGCTTCTTGTACAGGTAATGCTGTTCGGGATCAGGATCGCTGGCGATAGGAATGGCCAGCAGGAAATCAGGGTTGGGAGAGACGCCCATGTGGTTGCCATCTTGGGGCAAGAGCTGGTAGCGCAGCGTGTACGCTCCCGCGGGAATCGCCTGCCCGCGGAAATCGCTCATGCCCTTGGAAAGGTTGGCCACTCCCACAAACTCGGCGTTCGCCAGTTCCGGATAGAGCGCGCCCGGGGCTTCCTTCGTCGCGGTCTTAAGCTGCTTGGCGAACCAAAAATCGCCGCTCCAGCCGTTGTCGAGCGTGACGCGATAACCTTTGTCCTCGACCGCAAGCTTGAGTTCGTCCGAAGCGCCTGCGACCGTCAACGCGCCGATGCGTTGGACCTGCGCTGTTGCGGATGCAACGCTCAACCCGATGCAGGCGAGAACAATAATGTTCCAAAGTCCAGGAATGAATTGTCGTGCCATGACTCGATTCTAGTCTCTAAGTTCTGCTGTCATCCTGAGCGGAGGCGGTGTCGCCCAGCGACCCGCCGAAGTCGAGGGACCCCTATACTGGATTGGCCGTTCACGCCACTCTAAAGATGGATCGGAATCGCATCCCATCACGACACCGCTCATCGGAGTTCGGACTGGAAAATCGCGGCGGCAAACTCCATACTGATACTCAGCGAACTGCGGCCCTTCGGATCGCGAGCCCGAAACCATGATCTTTGTGTTGGACAATTACGACTCGTTCACCTACAACCTGGTGCAATACTTGGGCGAACTGGGCGAAGACATTGTGGTTCGCCGCAACGACCAGATCACGGTCAACGAGATCGAGGAACTGCGTCCTGACCGAATCGTGATTTCACCGGGCCCGTGCACGCCGCAGGACGCGGGCATCAGCATCGCTTTGATCCGTCACTTTGCCGGGCGCATACCGCTGCTGGGCGTGTGCCTCGGACACCAGGCCATCGGCGAGGCCTTCGGCGGGAAGGTCATCCGCGCCGGCACGCTGATGCACGGCAAGACCAGCTCCATCGCGCACGACGGCAAGTCCATCTTCGATGGCATTCCTTCCCCCATTACCGCAACTCGTTATCATTCGCTGATCGTGGAAGAGGCCAGCCTGCCTGATGAACTGGAGATCTCCGCTACCTGCCACGATCGCAACGGGCAGCGCGTGATCATGGGATTGCGGCATCGCGAGTTCGCGATCGAGGGCGTGCAGTTTCATCCCGAGAGCGTGCTCACCGAACACGGCAAGCAGATCGTGCGTAACTTCGTGGGGCTGTGAATCGGCGAGACTGCAACTAGCGTTTAGCACTTGGGCTTAGCATTTTCCCCCCGGCATTATCGGCCGCCGCAAAGGGAATATCCTTCTCCGCGGTGCAACAACGGGACGCGGCCGTCGGGGACAACCGATGCTGGCGAACAGCGGACAGCGAATAGCGAATAGCGTCCGGCGAAGCAGTTCGCTGCTCTTTACTTATGCCTACATCGAAGCATGATCGTTCGGTTGCGGTTTCGCTTGCGCAGCGTGTCGCCAGGCAGTTTGGCTCGTTGGACGAGGTTGAAGCCGTAGCCATTTCGGGCTCGCAGACCTCGCAGCTGCACGACCCGAATTCCGACATTGACCTGTATGTGTATCTGACGCAAGCGGTCCCGCTGGAAGTGCGGCGACACATTGCAGCCGGAGCCGCGCGGGCGGAGATCGGGAACGAATACTGGGAGCCGGGAGACGAATGGATCGATCGGGAGACCGGAATCGCGGTCGATGTCATGTTCCGGCAAGTGGCGTGGATCGAAGCGCAACTGGACCGGGCTCTGCGGCAGCATCAGGCGTCGGTGGGGTACTCGACGTGCTTCTGGTACAACGTTCGATATTCGCAAGTGCTTTTCGACCGGCGTGGTTGGCTCGAGGATCTAAAGAATTTTTCGGATCAACCCTATCCGCCGGAACTCAAACGGGCGATCATCGCCAAGAATTTTCCGCTCTTGCGGCAAAACCTGTCCTCCTATCATCACCAGATTGAATTGGCCATTGCGAGAAAGGATCCCGTCAGCGTGAATCACCGGGTTACAGCGCTGCTGGCCAGCTACTTCGACGTCCTGTTCGCCGTCAACGAGCTACCTCATCCCGGCGAAAAGCGGCTGATCACGCACGCATTGACCCAATGTCAGAAGATCCCCCGAGGCGTGCCCGACACGATCAAGGCTGTGCTTGCATCTGCCCAGGCGGGTGATGCCGCCACAGTCTCGAACGTGAATCTCCTGATCGACGGGTTGGAGGATCTCCTTGCGAGTAAGGGACTGAGTTGAAAGTTTCTGCCAAGTACCACCTGCGCCTGAGGGCGTCCTCTCTGGCGAGCGGGGCGAAATTGGATATCTTTTCCCGCCCACGGCGCCGGACCTGGTGACTTGCAGTGGGGCAGTAGTGAAGGCGTTCTGAGATTCTGGCGACGCCTCTTGACGAGCGGAAAGGAAACCTCGAACGGCCGGCACTGCCTACTGAGCAGATTCAGTAAGTTGAATGGTAGGCACGAGGAGACTCGAACTCCTGACCTCTACCGTGTCAAGTAGCGCTAAACCGGCCGATAATTGATTCTTAAGGGGTTAAGAGCCGGAGCAACCGGATAAAACCGGTATAAACGGCTCAATTTGCTACCCAATTGCTACCAAAACACTTCAAGTGGGCTCGAGGGCTGAACCGTGGGGGATCAGCCCTCACTCATTTCTGCCGCCCTGTTTCATACCGCCTTCGAAAGTGACGCTTGCCGATTGAATCGGCAGCTTTCTGCGGCTATCCTCGTAGTTTGCCTTCTGGCAGCCCCTAGGTTAGTTGAGCGCTGAGAAGGTCAAACCACTCACTCGAAGCGGCGATTTTGGAGAAGGGGCCGACCCTGCGAAGGTATAATCCTCCCTACCTCTCATGACACTCACCTCAGGCGCCAAACTCGGGCCTTATGAAATTCTGTCTCCGCTGGGCGCCGGCGGCATGGGGGAAGTGTATCGTGCCCGTGATACGCGGCTCGAACGCATGGTCGCTGTCAAGATTCTTCCTTCACATCTTTCTGAAGACCCTGAGGCCAGGCAACGCTTCGATCGGGAAGCGCGCACGATCTCATCCCTGAACCATCCCAACATCTGCACCCTGCACGACGTCGGTCACCAGAATGGCACGGATTATCTGGTAATGGAGTATCTGGAGGGTGAGACCCTGGCCGACCGCTTGCGCAAGGGGCTGCTGCCCATCGAGCAGGTTCTGCGATGCGCAATCGACATCTGCGAAGGCTTGGAAAAAGCTCATCGCTGCGGCGTCATTCATCGCGATCTGAAGCCCGGCAACATCATGCTGACCAAGGTTGGCGCCAAGCTGATGGACTTCGGCCTGGCCAAGACCTCGGTCGCGAATGGCCCTGCAGCGTCGAACCTCACGGTGACGACGAGCACGCCGCCGGGTAGTCATCCCCTTACCGCGCAGGGCACAGTGGTTGGAACCTTTCAGTACATGTCACCTGAGCAGGTAGAAGGCAAGGCAGCGGACCCGCGCTCCGACATCTTCGCACTGGGCGCGGTGCTGTATGAGATGACAACCGGTAAGCGAGCTTTCGAGGGCAAGACCGCGGCCAGCGCAATGGCTGCGGTGATGGAGCGCGAGCCGGCCCCGATTTCTTCCCTGCAACCGATGACACCGCCAGCATTCGAGCGGCTAGTCAAGGCGTGTCTAGCCAAGGATCCCGATGACCGCTGGCAAACCGCCCACGACGTAAAGCTTCAACTCAAACAGATCAGCGAGGGCGGGTCACAGATCACCTCGGCGGCGGCGGTCGTGGCTCCGCGAAAATGGACGAGCAAGCCCTCGTGGATTGTGGCAGCAGTATTGGCAGTAGTTGCTGGGCTGGCGCTCTTCTTTCTGTATCAGGCGAAGCAGAAGCAACTGCCGGTATTGCGGGTGGAGATCATTCCACCCGACAAGATGCAGTTCAACCTCTCAGGCGATCACGGCGGTCCGGCGGAGATTTCTCCCGATGGCCGTTATATTGTATTTTCAGCCTACGGTTCCGGGGGCACCCAACTTTATCTGCGACCGCTTGATTCAACTTCTTCGCAGGCACTTCCTGGCACGGAGGGCGCGACGTTCCCCTTCTGGTCGCCCGACAGTCGCTCCATAGCCTTCTTCACCGACGACAAGCTGAAGCGAATCGAAGTGAGCGGAGGGGCCCTTGTCACAATCTGCGGGTCGACGCTGGGACGGGGTGGCAGTTGGAACCAGGACGGAATCATCGTGGCGGCCCTCTCCTACAATACCGGTCTATCGCGAGTCCTGGCCAGCGGGGGCACGCCTACCCCGGTCACCGCGATCGATGGCGTCCACTATTCTTCCCACCGCTGGCCCTGGTTTTTGCCTGACGGCAAGCACTTCCTCTATATCGCCGTTAAACACAATGCACCAACCAGCCCCGAAACCGGCGTGTTCCTTGCATCGCTGGACGGCAAAGAGAATCGCCTTCTGTTTCACACCTTGTCGAACGCCATCTACGCATCGGGACGCTTGCTCTTTCAGCGAGAAAATTCCCTGGTGGCGCAGACCTTCGACCCATCCAACGGCAAGTTCGCCGGCGAGCCGCAAACCCTAAGTGAAAGTGTTCAATTTGACCCTGGGCTCTGGCGGATGAACCTCAGCGCCTCGACCGACGGCATGATGTTGCACGCATCGGGCACGGCTTCCGGGACCGAGATCCTAACTTGGTACGACCGCAGCGGAAAGCGGCTGGGCACGGTCGGCGAGCAGGGGGAATTCTACGATCTGGATCTCTCCCCGGACGAGAAGAGAGTCGTGACCACGGAGCTGAACACACCTACCGCAACCATCTGGGTCCACGACCTGGGAGATAATCTGAAGGCACGGCTCACCTTCAGCGACGGGGCACACCTCACTCCGCTTTGGTCTCCGGACGGAAAAGAGGTAGCGTTCACCTCAAACCAGCAGGCCGCGATCTCCGTTAAGACGCTCGGCAGCAGCGCACCGGAGCACACCCTTCTTTCATCGCCGAATCCTATCTATCAAGCCATTTCGGACTGGTCGCACGACGGCCGCTACCTGATGTATGAACAGGGTACCGGCACGAATACGGACCTTTGGGTGCTTCCGTTATCCGGCGATAGCAAGCCGTTTCTCTACGCGAGCGGGTCGTCAAGAGGAACGTTTTCGCCTGACGGCCATTGGGTGGCATATGTGGCTCAGGAAGGAGGGCGTCCCGAGGTTTTTGTGGCCCCATTTCCTTGGACTGGTGCGAAGTGGCAAGTTTCGAATGGAGGCGGCGCCGGACCGCGTTGGCGAGCTGACAGCAAGGAACTGTTTTACTTCGATTTCAACGGCATTACGGCCGTTGAGGTGGGCGGCGGGGGTGCTGCATTCCATGTCGGCACCGGTAAGTTGCTGTTCCGCCTTCCTCTGAGAGGCATCATAGCCCGTGAGTATGCTCCCTCGCACGATGGTCAGCGGTTCATCGCAGTCACGCCCAGCGAAGGAAGCTCTCAGTCGTTGACTCTAGTCCAGAACTGGCTGGCGGAGCTAAAGAACAGGTAACGCTTACGGCGAGCAGAAGACTCACTCCGTTCGAAGCGCTCTGTGCTGCGAACATACAGAATTCTTTTTGCGCCGGATGAGAAGACGCACTCGATTTTCCCATTGAAACATTCGGCGAGTTACAGGCTATTCGGAGATGACTCACTTGATGAAAACAGGGCTTACCGGGATTGATCGCTGAGTCCGCAGATCAAGTGCCTTCAGGCTACGGGCTCCTGTCGGCGATTGGCACCAACGAAGAAGACACGGACAAGCCCGCAGAGGGCATCAGGGATTGGCTTGGATGTGCTGCATTCCTCTGACAGCCCGCTGCGGGCAAGAAGGAAACCAATACTCACGAGAAGTATCAGGCCATCGCAGGTCGCTGTCAGTGATGGGCGTCACGAGGCAGCGGTTGCGATTTGATTGCGAAGGCGGACGCGAAGCCGAAGTTGGCGTCAATACATTTCGGGACACTCGGAACCAAGCAACAAAAAGCGGCCACCGGACACAAACCTTGGCACGCCCACAGGGGGTAAATCCTTCCATTGGGACAGGAGTCGTCGACCTCGGAGCTGCCAGCGCGGTGTTATGCCATCAACTCCTCTATATTCGTGAAGGCGAAATCCAGCGTCCAAATCCCGGTTTCGTTGTCCCTTTCCATGGCCTCGTAAGCTTCCTGTCTATTGCGAGGGACAACATCCAGAAGGACACCGCCTCTGGTAGCCTTGTCGGCTATATAGTTCCGCCAGCATTCATCTTTCGTCCGCCCGCGCACTCGACCGCACATAGTGCGTACTTTCTAATCAGACATTCGGAAAGCTGCCATAGAGAATTCCGACACGTCCGCTCAAACAGAAATGGGGATGCCCCCTGCCCAGAGGCAGCCCTCTGCGGCTATCCTCGTAGTTTGCCTTCTGGCAGCCCCTAGGTTAGTTGAGCGCTGAGAAGGTCAAACCACTCACTCGAAGCGGCGATTTTGGAGAAGGGGCCGACCCTGCGAAGATATAATCCTCCCTACCTCTCATGACACTCACCTCGGGCGCCAAACGTATCGGTAGCAGCGAGCGCCGTCGCGGACTCGCGAAAGTCGTACTAGCAACGACGGGGCTCTAACTCCATCGGCCTCAACTCCCAGCGCCTCGATGGGTCCCGGATGCATGCGCTTGTGCGGCTCTTTCTGGGATACGTCAAGCCAGTATTTCAAGGGAATGATTCCATTGCTAATCAAATGAGTATTAGATGTAGGGCAGCCTTTGCCTCGATGTACGTAGCAACTACAGAAAGGAACCCCCAGTCATTGCTGAGCAATAGACATGCTCTGCGGCCACTGGTCGTCGGTCACCTGCCAGGTCTTATCCGGGTTGTAGAGTTCCATGTTCTTAACGATGTTCAGGGAATCAGGGCCCAAGTCCTTCTGGTAGACAATTCCGTCGTTGCTTACGATGAAAGTCTTGACGCCGGTCACACGGTATTCAGCCGGCACGGCGACGAGCGCAAATCCGCCGATCATGATCCCCTCGATGACGTAGTCCAGTTTGCCCAACGGCGCCGCCGGGCCCTGCCCTTTCAGGATCTTGAAGTAATAGCCGTGAAACCCTGACTTGCCGCTGGAGTATCCTTCTTCCAGTGCTTTGGCCACAGCATCTCCGATCGGTCCTCCCGATGAGCCATCGGGATTCTTCCAATACAATCCGTCCTGCTTGCCGGGAGTGCTGAAGACCTTCTGCGCGTACTGATTTACTCCCGAGTCGTCGTGAATTTCCGATGCATATTCTTTCTGCGCTTCGACATAGCCGCGACACACTGTAATGGCGTCCAATTCGTTAGCGCCGATGCGACGGTAGAGGATCTCCTGTCGCCCGTCCCCGGCGTTGAAATACCACTTGCCATTTTTCTTCAGGAGGGGGACCGGAAACGGCCACTCCTCATCGCCAACAATAATGGTTGCCCGGTTTGGATTGGACTTTGCGAATTCTATCGAGTTCTTGGCAGCGGCTTCCTTGGCAAAAGCAAGGCCGTTGTTCTTGTCCCGAACAAGATCCGCTGATTCTATAAAGTCTTCGCCGTCGGGCCCGAAGATCGCCAGCAGTTCCGGGACGTCATAGTCTCCCGCCGCCTTGATCAGCGCTTCGGTAGCTTGCTGGGGAGTGTCGAATGCTCTCGGTCCCTGTGCTCCGGCTGGCGTTGGCGGCTTCGTCTGCGCCGCTACGATTACGGGCAACGCACATGCGATCAGCAGGAGTACGAAGGTAGTCACAGTGCTAGAGCGAAATAGTTTTGATTTCATGTTCTCCTCACTCGTTGGGATTCGCATGGTCTACCTCCTCCGCCCGCCGCCGCCACCGCCACCACGGGCGCCGCCACCGCCACGCGAGCCTCCCATGCTGGAGGAGCCTCGCGAGCTGCTGGCCCGAGCACTGCTTCCGCTCATGCCGCTGCCCGCTCCACCAAACGCGTTTCTGTTAGTTGAACTCGGGGTATTCCGGACTTGCTGATTACCCACGCGGTCAGCGCCACCTCCACGGTCCATACTGCCGCCGCTGGGACCCCGGTTGGACGCGTCGCGGGTACCGGCACTGGGACCAGATCCGCGGTTAGCTGCGTCCCGAGTACCCGCGCTCGGACCCGTGCCGCGATTCGACATATCGCGCCCTCCCGCCGGCTGCTGCCGGGCCTGGTTCTGCCGAGCGTTGGCCTGGCGGTTTTGCATGGAGTCGCCACGTGTGGTACCACCAAACTTATTCGCCGTGTTTCTGTCGCCATAAGGCGCTCCCCCACGGTGCTGTGGGTTGTGCTGCCAATTGCTGTTGCCCCTGGCTGGCTGATTCGCCGGCCGGTTGCCGCGGTTGGCGTTGTTGATGTTCTGCCGATTGCTATTGTTAACGAAGTTGTTGTTGTTATTAATGGTGACGTTGTTGTTGCCACCCCATCCGCTGTTGTAACCCCATCCGCCGCTCCACATCGCTCCCATCGCGACCCCCACGCCAAACGAGATCGCCATACCCGCGGCGTAATAACCCGGCGGGGGATAAGCGATCGGCGGGTAGGCATAAACGGGCGCTCCATATACGACGGTTGGGTTGTAGCTGGGAACATAGACAACCTGCGGGTTGGCCTGCTCAACCACGATCACCTGTTTGCTCTCGACCACCTTGGTCTCAACCTTCTGCTGCTCCGAGGACTTCAGGTTGCCCGCGTCCTGGGCCTTCTTGCGCATGCGCTGCACTGCGTCCATCACGTCGTTCTGCTGCGCAAGAAAGGCATTTCCCAGGTCCGTGGTCCACTTGATGTTCTCTGCCAGTAGCTTGACGACATCGGGCAACGCCGCCAACGCCTGGATGCTGGGGTCCCAGTCCTGCTTCTTCACAGCATCAGCCAGCGCCTTGTCTTTCAGGTCCTTGTGCTGGGCCAACCATTGCTGCAACTGAATGACCTCCAGCGGATAGGTGGAAGCCACCAGCGTCTGGCTGAGCATCGGGTCAGGGTAGAGCGCGATGGGCGCCACCAGCGAGTCAAGCTGCTCGGGAGGTAGCTTGGCCGCTTGGCTTTCGGAGGCCGGTGGCTGCTCCTGGGCCACCGCCAGTGCCGTGCTCCCAGGCGCGAGCGCTGCCATGCAGATGATCGCGATGAGCTCGCGAAGAAGCTGGAGTAGACCACTGGAAAGAATCCATTTTGATTTCATATCGACAATTCCTCTGCTTTCACGCCCACTTCCTTTTCCGTGTCCGAGTTGACCGCAGAGCTCGGGGCCGGACGAACACTTACAACTTCGAGTTTAGCAGCGAAAATCCAGCCGGCTTACGGACTCGGCTTCAACCGAGCCCAATTCTTTGCCCGGTGCCTTTGTACTGCGGCCTAGAGCGCGTGACAACTAGGGGAATCCCTAGTTGCGGCTGTGACGGAGGGAAGATACAAAGCGCTGGCCTGCTAATGCGGCGTTGATGGCAGGGATCAGATCAGCCTTCATCTGAGTCTTCAGGACAAATCCAAGTGCTCCCGCGGCCACACATGCCTCCACAAATTCAAGACTCTCATGGATCGTCAGGAACACTATCGGAGCCTTAGCTCCCATTTCCCGAAGTCGATGGGCCGCTTCGATTCCGTCTAACTCCGGCATCGATATGTCGGCCACGATGATGTCCGGGCTCAGCCGTATCGCCTCGTCGACCATTTCGAGCCCGTCGTGAGCCACTCCCACCACTTCGAAGGTCGGCTGCAGAAGCCCTGTCACTCGCTCTAGTACAAGCTGATGATCATCGGCCAGCAAAATGCGTGGACGGCTCATGGGACCCTCTTCTCTGGATGAATACAGCCATTACACGCTACGAAAAGTGAGAACATCGGTGAATCCTAGATTTACGAGATCCGAACGATTCCGGTTGACTAACTTCTTCGCCATTTCTTGAAGCGATGCCGGATCAAGGCCTGATCATAGGCGGAGCATCGAGAGTCCACAACTGGGGAAATCCCTAGTCTGAGGACGCAGAAGGCAGGAATCTACGCCACAGACGGTTTGTTGGCGGTTCCATTCAGCCAAGCAAGGAACAATTTATAACCCACTGACAAAACGATCGCGCCGACAAACAGGCCAATAATGCCCATGGCCACGAATCCGCCAATCGCGCCGAGAAAAACCACAGCGATCGGAACTGCGACGCCACGTCCCAGCAGGATTGGCTTCAGCACGTTGTCCATCAAGGCAACGATGATGCACCAAATCAAGAAAATCACAGCCTTGGTGGTAGTGGCGAACGCAAAGACATAAATGACCGCGGGAATGAGTATGAGGACCCCCACTTGCAGCACCGCCGCGATAAGAAAAATCACCGCCCATACTCCTGCCGCGGGCAGTCCCGCCACCAGAAACCCAACACTCGCGAACACGGATTGGATGAGCGCAACTCCGAGAATACCGGTAGTGACGCTGCGGATGGTGGACCCGACCAGTTCCTGGAACTCAGGCCCTTTGTCGCCAAAAAGGCGGTCGGCCAGGGAGCGCGTCACCTCATAGGCGGCCTGGGCGTTCGCCAGAAGTAGCCCCGAAACCAGAATCGAAAGTATGAACTGCAGCACGGCCCCGCCGAGTCCTGCAGAGGCAGACAGTAGCTTGGGAATAACGGCCGTGATCTGCGGAGCGAACCTCTTGACCACGTCGGTTAAGTTAGTGGATGCCATGTCCCAGACGTTCTTCAAGGGAGGGCCGATGATTGGCCAGGTCTCAACGCCGGTCGGGTGGCGGCGGGATGGTCAGCGTCTCATCCTTCAGATGGGCGGCCAGGGTCTGAACGCCGTCGATCATGCTCTGTGCCAGCAAAACAGCCGGAATGATCAACACGGCCAAAAAAATAAGGGTGTACAGGAGAGCGGCCAGGCCCCCGCGCCCTCCTAGGAGTCCCTGCAGCTTTCGAAAGCTCGGGTAAACAGCGACGGCGATGATGATGCCCCAGGCAATCAGGGGGATGAACGGAAGCAGAATCATCAGACAGGCAACGACCAGCAGAAAAGCCAGGCCAATGTGGATGGATGCTTCGAGGGCCCGGTTAACCTGGGCCTCGTCGTACGCAGCTTGTTCAACGCTCACGGCCGAGTCCTCCTCAGAAAACAACGTTTCGCAACCCGGCAGCTGAACGCAGTTGGTTTCGGTCAACCTCGCCGGCCCTTCATGATGCGGTCCGGATCACGGCCCGATCATAGGAGCAGCCGTTAGACCTCCACAACTAGGGAATTCCCTAGTCGCGACAGTGCGGGAAGTTCGAAGAAAGAAATGGCTTCAGGAAGACTTTTGTGTCTGTCACAGGTCCAGAGTCCAGCGAAATCAGACCCTGCTTCAAGGCGAAGAGCACCAAGTCGGCATTGCTCTTCAGGTTGAATGTTTGCATGATGTGACGTTTGTGGAACTCGACCGTCTTCTCGCTCAGGTCCAGATGTCCCGCGATCTCCTTGATCGGACGCCCTTCGGCAAACATCTGCACAATGTCACGCTGTCTTGGAGTTAAATGGCTGGAGTACTGGCGCGCCCGGGTCTTTTGCGCAACCCAATCTTCCGGCCTCAGCTTAGAAGTGACATAGCACTTGCCATGCAGCACCTGTTCTATCGCCTTCACAAGCTCCGATCCTGCCGAATGCTTGAGAACAAATCCGGCCGATCCCAATTCAAGAGCAGCAGCAGCCAGATTAGGGTTATCCTGCATGGTCAGGAATACGAGCTTCACTTTCGGAAGTTGTTCGCGCACCCGCTTGGCAGCGTCAAGTCCATTCAAAAGAGGCATGCCGACATCTACAACGACCACGTCCGGCTTGAGCCGGCACGCTTCGGTGACGAGCGCGCGCCCGTCGGTAACGCTACCCACAACTGCATAGCGCTTCTCCAACAGCAGGCGCAGGCCATCAGCAAAGATGACGTGATCGTCGGCAATCAGGATTTGTGGCCTGGTTTCCATCGCTCAGCCTCCGCCCGTTTTCAGCCGTGCCGTTGGTCGATTACCCGAACGCGCGTCGGGTCAATCGGCGCGCTGTCATGATGCAATCGGCGTTCTGCGAACCGACTCGCCTGCGGATGTACTCCGCATCGTATCAAGTTTCTCCTTCAGCGGCGCCCATACGTAGCTGAATCGGCCAGAAACCGCACGCGACCGGAGGCAATCTCATAGACAGCTCCCGCCAGCTTGGCCCGGCCTTCCTCGAGGGCACGAGACCCTTCCGGAGTGTCCTGTAACTGCCGCATCGACCAACGAACGTTAGCCTCGACAGCCTGGGCAAGACGATCCTCATCTGCTGCACTTGTATCGAGGTCCCGCAGACCAGGAACGATGTTGTCAACGAGGATTTGTATCCGTGAACCGTGCTGCACGTCGTAGAGCTTGCTCTCGAGGGCAGCTTGCACGGCGCCGCATCCCTCGTGGCCCAGCACCAGGAACAATGGTGTGTGCAAATATTGCCCCGCGTACTGCAAGCTGCCCATTACTTCCGGTGAAACCACATTGCCGGCCACACGCAGAATGAACAGCTCGCCGAAGTTCGCGTCGAAGATCAGCTCCGGGGGCACGCGCGAATCGCTGCAACCGAGAATCGTGGCGTAGGGCTGCTGCCCTCTGGCAAGATCGGCCAGAGTCTCCTTGCAGACGGTCGGGAAGTGCGCCCGGCCTTGCAGGAATCGCTCGTTTCCGGCGATGAGCCTTTGTAATGCCTCATCAGCCGAAATCGTGGATGGCTTGGCGTGATCGGATCCCATAGCGTTCTTCCCGGTGAGGTTAATACGCTATCATGCTGCAGTCCAGTCTACCGTTACACTTCGAGTGGCCGACGATGCGGACCCGTTCGACCGTTCACTTACCACATGGCGACTTCACAACAGTGATCCTGCCGACCAAGGGCTTGCCTCGGGCCTTCGGCTTACCCCCTCGGACTTTACCATTGTGCAGTCAGTGCGTCGGCTGATTAAATGATTATGCATCCTCGCAACATGGAGACCTTATGACGCGAAAGGCAGCAGTAGCTCGCTTCGCAATTATCGTCTGCGCCGTTTTTTTCACGATGGTCGTTTCCGCTCAACAAATCACTCTCAAACCGGGAGCGATTCCCAACAAAGAGTTTCACAGAGGCAATGCTCGCGACTTCGCCTATTGCGAAATTGCACCCGTGTTGGGCAAGCCTCCGATGGCTCAGATATACAACAGCAGCGGTCCAGGGCGACCGTTGCCCAGTGAACGAGATGGCTGCCATTGACCCGAAGGGACTCGCCGCGGAGCTTGGAGCGCAGGTTGTGTACATGAATCCGACACCACAAACGGCGCGACGCCATTGGGTTATGGACCAACTCTGGTTGTTCACGGTGGGCGAGACCGTCGACTTTCATGGCGTTCAGGCCACTTGGGCGGCCTCGATGTCGCCAGAGCTTTTGGAAGGAATGCGCAAGGGCGACTTTGTGCCCGCAGAAGGCCATCGTGAGAACAAGTTCCTGTACGAGAAAGGAAGGGAGGTCTTCCTGTTGCACTCACTGGACGGAAAGACTTGGGTCATGCTGTCGTACACGACCGAAGTGGACCCAGACCTCTCCCTCGAGCAACTCTCGACCCTTGCCAGCAAGTTAAAGCTGCCGGACGGATTTAAATTTGAGATCAAAACGCTCACGAGAAACCTGGCCATTGACCTGCGCAATGCCAACGGCTTGGCGCACATCATTCGGGACAACCTCCACGATATATACCAGGGCTGCGGTTTCGACAAGGCTTGCAGTTACATCCCGTAACTTGTTAGCCGTTGCGCTCAAAAAGCCGCTCCGAGAGCGGCTTTTATCATCATTGCGGATTACTTTTTGCGAACAGCCCAACTCGCACCCAATCCGTCCAGGACAGAATTGTCAGCGAAACCCGCTCGTCTCGCTGTCCAGAAACCTTAGTGCTGTATCGGAGGCGCCCCATAGTAGAAGTGGGCAGGTGAGCTCCGTACTGGGAGCGCGTTCGATACAGCGGTTTGAAGGAAGCCGCTTTTGTTCGCGGCGGTTCATGCTAAGCTTGCAGGCCGTTTAGGAGCCCCCTATGCGCCACAAGAAATACAGGCTTCATTTGAGTACCTGGGCGATCCCGGCGGTGTATGCGGCAGCCGCCCTTGCCGCGGGGCTGACATTTCCACGCTTTGAAAGCCGCATCTTTCCAGGACTCCTGCACCCCGCGAGCGTAGCAGTCGCGATCGCCCTCTACTCTTCAATCGCCTCCGGCATGCTTGCCATGACCGCTATCGTCTTTTCGTTAACCTTCGTCATGGTGCAGTTCAGCGCCACCGCCTACTCGCCCCGCCTCGTGCTGTGGGTCGCTCGTGATCGGGTGATATCACACTCGTTAGGGGTCTTTACCGCTACCTTTCTCTATGCGCTCGCAGCGCTTGGAGGGGTGGCTCGAAGCGGTTCGGAAACGGTTCCATTTATCAGCGCTTATGTCGTACTCGGCCTTCTGCTGGCCAGCGTGGCTATGTTCATCGCCCTCGTTCATCGGATCACGCTACTCCAGGTCAACCGCATGTTGATTTTCACGGGCGATCAAGGACGTAAGGTGATAGCGACAATTTATCCGTCAATGAAATCGGAAGTTACGGCCATGGTAACGGATGATTTTCGCGCACTACCTCAAACCCAGACGCTGATCCATCACGGACGGCCTCGCTCGGTGCAAGCGGTCAACGTCGCCGCTTTGGTGAACCTGGCTAAAGCCTCCGGCGGAACCATCGACGTGGTCGTGGCGGTCGGCGATACGATCATGGAATTGATGCCTGTAGTGCATATCTTTGGAGCGCGTGAGCCAGTTGATGAACGGAAGTTGCGAGACACCATTGAGCTAGGCGCGCAGCGAACGTTCGAACAAGATCCCAAGTACGCAATCCGGCTTCTTGTGGACATAGCCATCAAATCTTTGTCGCCGGCGATTAACGATCCGACAACGGCTGTGCAAGCGCTTGACCAAATTGAGGACCTGCTGCTGCGCCTCGGCCAACGCCACTTGGAAATTGGAAAATATCGCGACAGCGACGGCAAATTGCGACTCGTGATTCCATTTCCAACATGGGACGATCTCGTGCGGCTGGCTTTTAATGAGATCTGCTTTTATGGCGCCACCAGCGTGCAGGTCATGCGGCGCATGAACGCGCTCGTTGCTGATCTGACACAAGCCGTTCCAGAAGAGCGCCGAGCAACCCTTAAATACTGGCACGGGCGATTGCAGACCACCATCGCACGTTCGTTCGCCGACGGTGAAGAGAGATTGGACGCCTCGAAGGAAGACCGGCAAGGATTCGGTGTGCCCCGCCAACATTCCTCTGCGTAACGGCCGCTCTCCGTAAGGGTTGCCGACAGCAGCCACCGTTTCCGCCGTCTGCGGCCTGGCGCGACATTCCGGCTGACCACTGGATTGGGTGCCCTTCTCGTTCGGCGACGTTGCGCCAATCTCGACTCCACAATCTCCACGAGCCGCCACGGCGCTCGAGCGCTCCGCCAACTTTGTACTCCACCCTCGTTTCGGGCCTACCTAGGGAAATCCCTAGTTGTCGATGATCGGTTCACGGGCTTATTGTCTGCCCATCAATAAAGAACCTCCCCGCCGAGCATTGGCGGAACGCCACTCACCAGGGATCCAAGAGGCTAGACACTTGCTGGGAAAGATGCTGAAATCGAGCGCGGCTTTGCTGTTGTCCGCTGAGAGAGGCAGTTTATGGGTGATTCCATCACGACCAAAAGGGTTGTCTTTTTCTCGATTCTTCTGTTGCTTCTGGCTGTTTCGCCGACGCTTCATGGACAAGCTGCTCCCACCGCCAGCGCCGAACAAATCCAGGCTCTTCAAAAGAAGCTCGATGCGTTGCAGAGCCAAATGGCCGATGTGCAGGGCGAGCTACAACGACTCTCCGGCGGCACTGCTCCGCCCACTCACGAGCCTGAGCGACCTTGCATCTGCTATCGCCGCCGTGCAACAAGACGAAAAGTCCAAGGCCGAGGCAGAACTGACCCCGA
>CAVXDA010000013.1:0-238821 GCA_963760415.1 uncultured Acidobacteriaceae bacterium
AGACGAAAACCAGGCCAAAGCCGCGGCCTGCGACCGCCCACTGCTCCAGATTCATCTGCCGACGCCGCCCAGCGTAGATACCCGTGACCGCGCCCACCAGAACGATCCCCAAGATGAACGTCATTGCGACAAGGCTGGGTTTCATTGTGCGCCGCCTGTTCCCTGTTCCGGCTCTGCAGAACGTACGCACCCCACAAGCAGATGCTGGTCAGCGGTATCCAGCAGATGAGCCAGAACAGGTTGAAGGGAAGGCCGAGCATCAACGGATAGACGCGGTCCCACAGCGGCACCGGAAGCAGACCGCGACGAAGGGACCAAGCAGCAGCAGGGACCCGATGGCGGGTGTTTTCATTCGTGCACGTCCCTATCGCTGCCGTCGCGATAAGTCGTACGAGCAGGCGAAAACCCGGTATCCGAGAAACACCGCACCTCGCACCCAAACGCGAAAGGTGGGTACATAAACATTCCCTGAACTGATGGATTGAAGGTGCGCAAGCATACCGTGCGCGATTCGGTGCGGTCAAACCCTCATGAATTGTGGCCGACGTCCCAAGCGGCTGGAGTGAGGAGTCCCCAACACCGTAAGTTGCGAGCAACCCCGTTATAGCTTTGTGGTTATCGCCGTCCCAAAATGGGACCGAACAATGGACTTTTAGCGTCCAACGCAACTTTGCCCTTGCTTTTACGCCGAGGCGAGCGAAAGCTTTAGACATATCTGGTGTCAGGATCGACGCGGTCACCAGAGTTCTGCACCAGGTTTTCTCCCTGCCCCTGGCTGCTAACCTTTACAGCACTCGCCAGGCACGCATTTTTCGCGGCCGACTCTCGAAGCTCTTTTCCTCTCGGGCCGCCGCTTCAATTCGCCACAACCCACTGGTGACGGGTCAGGTCGAAGGAATGCTGACGCGACTGGCATCGGCATCGAACGTCATGGTCAGACCCGAAGCAAAGGGCAGACGGGTTCTTTCGGATTCATACCTGAGAACACGACCTGATCTGTCAGAAAGAGAGGTCTTATGAAAAGCATTGTCCGTAATTCGACCTTGATTCTGCTGTTATTCACTGTTGTACTCGTGGCCGCCCAGAGTTTCGTCGCCCCGTCGGATTCGCTTCCCGGCGGCAAGTCCTATGAGCAGTGGGCCGCCAAGTGGTGGCAATGGGCGGACTCGATACCCTATCCCATTAACCCAATTTACGACACCACCGGCGCAGACTGTGCCGTCAGCCAACATGGACCTGTATGGTTCCTGGCTGGAACCGGCGGTTTTGACGCGACGCGCTCCTGCACAATACCGGCAGGTAAGATGATCTTCTTCCCGATCATCAATGTCATAAACGATTATCCTTGTCCCGTGCCTGGCTTCCAGCCGGGTCCAGGACAAACCCTTGAGCAGTTCTTGACCATCGGTTACAGCAGTAATACCGGTGCCCGTCAAGTCATTGATCACGTCACTGCTGTAAGTGCTTCGTTGGACGAGCAGCCGGTCCAGAATCTCTCTCTGCCGCCGGAAAACTCGCCATATCGAGCCACCTCTCCTGGCTTTTTCTTCCATGGTGACCAGAGTCTTCAGGTTAGTGATCCCTGTCTGCCACAGGCCTGGGCCGGCGTAGCTGACGGGTACTGGGTCATGCTGAAGCCTCTTTCTCGGGGAGCTCATACTCTCGTCTTCAGTGGCACTGAGACCTGGCCTCCGCCCGGTACTCCCTTCACAGTCACGGTGACGTACAACCTCACCGTCAAGTGAGAGTGCTTGGGGACGGCGCAGGCCAGGACCTGCGCCGTTCTTCTTGTTGGGAATACTGGGAGATGAGAACGTTACTCCGAGCCGGGCATCCGCTGGCTTGTCCGCCTTTGGACACCACCCTCCAATTTCGAGCTTCTGGGGCTCGAATTATCCAAGATTGCAATCGGTAAAGGCGAAGTATGATCCCGACGGCTTGTTCTTCGTCCACCACGGCGTGGGCAGCGAAGAATGCAGTCCCGACGGCTTCACACGGCTAAGGGGAACCCAGGTTGGGGGGCCACTCGCAACAGTCCATCAGGATAGTTCCCGGATAAAGGGTCTTCACTGCTTTGACGGAGAAGCCTCGATTGACTTGTAGTAGTCCGCCAAGACGTAAAAGGCTTTCTTCTTTTCCCCTTTGTCCGACACGAGCCCTTTACGGTTGTAGAAGTCCTGGATGCCCGGTAGTTCACGCCTGGGTGAGCGAAAATCCATAAGGACCCACGGGCTCATGCCGCGCAGAAACGCGATGCGCTTTAGCATCGCGATTTGATGCTGGTAAACATTCGCCTGGTATTCCTCGGTCCAGCGCTCGCTGACCGGACCATGCAGACCGGCCTTGGCTTCGGCCCCGAATTCACTCATGATCAGCGGCTTATTGTAAGGAGTGGTCCAACTGGTCCTGTCGGCCAGCTCGGGAGTTCCTTCGTACCAGCCGATGTATTCGTTGCATCCGAGCACGTCGAGGTCAGCCCCCAGAGGATCATCGAGAACCCTCGCGTTCGAGTCGAATGGCGCATGGGAGACCAGCAGGGCCGCGGTGATCAGTCGCGTAGGATCCTCCTGGCGGGCCGTCGCGATCAGAGTTCGCAGAAACGATAGTCGCGCGGGAGTGTTCGGCGTTTCGTTAGCCACCGACCATAGGATTACCGACGCCTTGTTGCGATCACGGCGAATCATCTCCTCCATCTGGTTCTTAGCGTTTGCCATCGTGGCCGGGTTCTCCCAGTCCATCATCCAGTACAGCGGAACCTCGGACCACACCAGGAGGCCCATGCGATCGGCGAGTCGCGTCATGCGCTCATCGTGTGGATAGTGGGCGAGACGGACGAAATTCGCGCCCAAGTCCTTCGCCCAGCCGAGTAAGGCGCGAGCATCTTCCTCACTCCAAACGCGTCCCGAACGATAGGGCGCTTCGGCATGGATTGACACCCCGCGCAGGAACACCGGCTTACCGTTCAGCAAAATGTCAGTACCGCGCACTTCGATCGTGCGGAATCCGACTGTGTCGAGCAAGCGATCGGCCCCAACAGCGATCTCGATGTCGTAGAGTTTCGGATTCTCTTGAGACCAGCGCTGGAGAAAGGGGGCTTTTATCGAAACCAGGGCTTTGCCAGCCGTGTCGGTGGTGGTCTTTAGATTCAGGTTGAGTTCGGGGATGTTGAGGGTCACCAGCACACCCGCAGACGCTCCATCCACGTGGATCCACCCGCCTATGGCGGTACCCGCTCCGCACTGAAGTTGTAATGCGTAGTCATCGACGAACGCCTCCGGAGTTTCGACTAACGACACGTCACGGGTGAGCCCGCCGTAATTCCACCAATCGGTGTTCAAGGGGGGAACACCGTCACCCCGGCGCTGGTTATTGACGTAGATGACCGCGAAGTTGTGGCCGTCGTGCAGCAGACTCGTGACCTCACAGTCGAACGGCGTGAAGCCGCCTTCGTGATCGCAGACCTTGTCGCCGTTCACGTAGACGTGAGCGATGTAATTGGCGGCTCCAACGTGTAGGAACGTTCGAGTGTTTGGCTTGCGCCGATAGTCGAAATCCTTCTGGTACCAGATCGTACCCTCGTAGAAGAACAGCGTCTCGCGCTGCGAGTTCCAGTCGCCTGGAACTTGCAAAGTCGGAGAGGCAGCGAAGTTGTATTCGATCAGTCCGTTGGAGTCCGGCCTTGGTTTCTCGTTGCGAAAATAGCCGTCTTTGCGCGGCCGCATGCGAAAGTCGTAATAGCCGTTGTCGTAAGGATCGATGATCGTGTGCCAGTCGCCATCGAGGTTGATGGTCGTGCGGTGGTCGACGTCCACCAGTAGCCTGGCGGGCTGCTCCGCCCAGCAGCAGATCGCCGAAGCGAAGATGAGAAGAGATACCTGCAAAGAATGGACGCTAAGGCTGGTGGGCATTTATGAAGCCATGTTCCTAACCTTGAGTGCTGTTCTGCAGTGACCGGGCCTTAGGACAGGGGACTCGGAAACAACGTAGAGTTGGTCTTCCAAACTGACCGACTGCCCGATGCTCGCTATCCCGGCTTGCTGACGGTCTGCGCCATGCGGTCTGCGTCGTCGGTGGCCGCCTCCGACTCGGCAGGGAACCTTCGCATCAGCAACATGATCTCGAGGCCGTGGGGCTCGAGGTTTCGCAGCGCGATGCCTCCGCTATGCGCCTCCATAGCGTTGTTGGCGAGGGCCAGGCCCAGCCCCATGCCGCCGGTGCTGGTCCCGCGCGAATCGTCCACCCGATAAAACGGTTCCAGGATAAGCGCCAGCTTGCCCTCGGGCACACCCGGGCCGTTGTCCCGCACCGTCACGGAGACGGATTCGTCACCTGCGACGAGCTCGATCTCAATCTTGCCCCCCTCGCCCGAATAGAAAATCGCGTTACGCACCACGTTCTCAATTGCGCTGCGCAACATGCCGGGATCGGCAGTCATCTGGATATCAACGGAGTGCCGAAATGTGATGGTGGCGTTGGTGGCTGCCGCTTCGAACTGCGCGTCGTGGATCACATCTTCCACCAGGTCGGTAAGCGAAAGCGGCTCGAACCTGGGTTTCAGCTGACCGCTTTCCAGCCGCGCTACAGTCAGGATCCGCTCCAGCATGGAGTCCAGTTGGACGGCGTCCTGCTCGATGCGGTCGAGCATCTCTTCGAGCTCCGTGTCGCCGGCATCGCGCGCCAGGGCCAGCGCCAGGCGAATGCGCGCGATGGGCGAGCGCAATTCGTGTGAGACCCCGCTCAGCAGGCTGCGTTCGCTTTGGATCTGCTTGCGCAACCCGGCCGCCATGGTGTCAAAGTCGCGCATCAGGTCGGCGATCTCGTCACTCCTGCGCCCCAGGTTTTTGCCCACGTGGATGTCGAGATTTCCCTTGGCCATCTCATGGGTTGCATCTCGCAGACGTTCGATCGGCTTGGTCAGATAATGGGCGATCACCAGACAAACCAGCGCCGAGAAAATGGTACCCAGCTTCAACGTCCAAAGAATGTCGCCGGGAATCCGCTCCGACAGCGGGGGCGGCACCAGCTCCGCAATCAGGAGGTAGTGCGCGCGCGCCGTGGTCGCGGCCGCGGCCAGGACGTTGGCTTCGTAAGAGTGATGCAGGCCTTCCGTCTTCTCCGCTTTGGCGGCGTCGTCGAGAACGCGCTGCGGGATCTCGCGGCCGGAAAGTTCGCGCCCGTCGGCGTCCACCAGCCAGAACCGCGCCCGGTTGGGCAACGACATCTGATCGAGCAGAACAACCAGTCCGCCTTGGCCCTGCTGCTCGAAGGTTTGCGCGGCGAGATTGGCCAGCACCGGCATCTCGCGGCGCTCCGGCTGGATCCACCACGGGTGCTCGGAGGAAATGCGGTAGTGGACGCGCAGGTACAACGCTCCCAGCAGCAGCGCTTGCGCCACCCAGAAGGGCAGGAAAATCTTCCAGAATAGGCGGCGGTTCATACCTTGCTCTTCTCGGGGGTCTCAGCAGCAAGAAAGTAGCCGATGCCGCGAATCGGACGGATCATATCGTCCCCGCCGTGGAGAGCACTGAGTTTCTTGCGGACCCGGCTGACATGCACGTCCACGCTGCGATCGAAGACGTTCAAAGAACGTCCCAGGGCGGCTTCGGCGATTTGCTCGCGGGTCACCACGCTACCGGCGCGCCGCAGCAGAAGCTCCAGAACGTTGAACTCCACCGAGGTGAGATCGACGGGCTTGTTGTTGCAAGTGACGGTGCGGCTGCCGATTGACATGCGAACGTCGCCCACGGTCAGCACTTCGTCGGGCTCGGGGCGGGCGGCGCCTGCCACCGGTTCGCGGGTACGCCGGAAGATGGCACGAATTCTAGCTACCAGCTCGCGCGGATCGAAAGGCTTGGCCAGGTAGTCGTCGGCGCCGATTTCCAGGCCAAGAATGCGATCAATGGCCTCGCCGCGTGCCGTGAGCAGCAGCACCGGCACCGCAGATTGCTGGCGCAGCGATTTGAGTAGCTCGAACCCCGAGCCGCCCGGCAGCATCACATCCAGGATGATGAGCTCGTGGCCGCCGGCCGTGGCCGCGGCCAATCCCGAAGCCAGGTCGTAAGCAGCCTCCACCTGAAAGCCTTCGCCTTCGAGAAAGCGTTTCAGCAGATTGACCAGCGCATGGTCGTCATCCACGATGAGCAGACGGTTCACGGGATTTATTTTGCGCGTTCCCGCGCGCGCCGGCGGTGAAGAATTGTTGCGCGATGTGCCTTTTCCCTTCACAAAACTTAACTTTCCTTCACCCCTCTTAACCGCTGTCCCTCGGCCTGTCAGGTCTAATAGTATTGAATGTAATAGTACTGCAAGCGGCCCGTCCGATTGCAGTTAGGGATGCGGTAAGCAGCGGTGACATCCAGGGGAGCACCGCGTCTGTGGTTGCGTGTAGGCAGGAGGATTGAGTGAAGAGACAGGGAATCCTGGTACTGACACTGGGATTGACGCTCGCGATTTGCGCCGCGCTTGCGGGATGCAGTTCACAGCAGGCGAAAAGTGCGAAGGCCGGCGGGCCGCCTCCCGCTGTTCCAGTCGGGGTCGCGGCGGTGAAACAAGGCGATTTTAACGTCTATCTCAACGGCTTGGGTTCCGTCGAGGCTTTCTACACGGTTTCGCTGAAGACCCGCATTGACGGGCAGATCATGCAGGTAAACTTCAACGAAGGGCAGGAGGTAAAGAAAGGCGATCTGCTGATCGTCATTGATCCGCGGCCGTATGACGTGGCCCTGCAGCAAGCCCAGGCCAATCTGCAGAAAGACGAAGCCCAGCTCACCAACGCCAAGGCGCAATACGAACGCAACAAAGTGCTCTACGAACAGGGCGTCGTCGCCAAGCAGGACCTGGACACGATGCAGGCCTCCTTTGGGACCTTTGAAGGCACTATCGCCTCCGACAAAGCCGCGATCGAAAATGCCAAGCTGAACCGGACCTACTGCGACATCAAGTCCCCCATTGACGGACGTATCGGACTGCGCCAGGTGGATCCCGGCAACTATGTCACGGCCGCTGGCGGGACGGCTTTGGTGGTCATCACGCAACTGCATCCCATCGCCGTGATCTTTACCTTGCCGGAAGACCAACTGCAGACTGTCCGCGAGCACATGCGGCAAGGGACGCTGGAAGTTGACGCCTATAGCCGCGACGATCAGACCAAGTTGGCCACGGGAAAGCTGCTGACCATCGACAATCAGATTGACCAGACCACGGGCACGGCCAAGTTGAAGGGCGTCTTCGACAATCCCGAGAACAATCTCTGGCCCAATCAGTTTGTCAACGTACACCTGCTGCTGCAAACCCGCAAAGACGCCGTCACCGCGCCGGCCAGCGCCATTCTGCGCGGACCCGACGGTCCGTTCAGCTACGTGGTTGACGCCAACAATACGGTGCAGATGCGTCCGGTGCAGGTCGCGTTGACCCAGGGCAGCACGGTGGTCATCGCTTCAGGATTGCAGGGAGGCGACAAAGTCGTCACCGATGGACAGGAGAAGCTGCAGGCCGGAAGCCAGGTAGCTCCGCAAGCTCCAGCCCGCCAGAACCAGCAGACCAGCGGCAATATCGGATCGCAGACATGAGTATTTCGCGGCCATTTATTCTTCGGCCCATCGCCACCTCGCTGTTGATGACGGGGTTGTTGCTGGTGGGTATCGTGGCCTACCGTCAGCTACCCATCTCCGCCCTGCCGCAGGTGGACTATCCCACGATCCAGGTAGTGACCTTCTATCCCGGGGCCAGCCCGGACGTGACCGCATCTTCGATAACAGCGCCGCTGGAGCGCCAGTTCGGCGAACTGCCCGGTCTCAGCCAGATGACGTCCAGCAGTTCCTTCGGCGCATCGGTAATAACGCTGCAGTTCAACCTGGAAGAAAACATTGACGTCGCCGAGCAGGAAGTGCAGGCTGCGATCAATTCGGCGCAGACGTATCTTCCCGCCGACCTGCCGACGCCGCCGATCTACAGCAAGGTAAACCCTGCTGATGCTCCTATCCTGACGCTGGCAATGACGTCGGACAGCATGCCGCTTCCCCAAGTTGAAGACCTGGCGGACACCACGTTCGCGCAAAAAATTTCGCAGCTGCCGGGCGTCGGGTTAGTCAGCATCAGTGGCGGACAGAAGCCTGCAGTCCGCATCATGGCGAATCCCACAGCGTTGGCTTCTTATGGCATGAGCCTGGAGCAGCTACGGACCGTCATTGCCCAAGTCAACGTTGATCAGGCGAAAGGGCAGCTCCAGGACAATCGCCAGTCCTTCACCATTGGCGCTAACGATCAGTTGCTGAGTCCGCAGGGCTACGCCGACACCATCGTCGCCTATAAGAATGGCAATCCTGTTCGCTTGTCTGACGTTGCCCAGGTCGTCATGGGACCGGAGAACGTCAACCAGGCGGCATGGATGAACAACACGCCGGCAGTGATCCTGAACATTCAGCGACAGCCGGGCGCTAACATCATCAAGGTCGTAGACAGCATCAAGCTACGGCTGAAGCAGCTGCAATCCAACCTGCCGGCTTCCGTCAAAGTCACCATCCTTACCGACCGCACGAACACCATCCGCGCCAGTGTCAAGGATGTTCAGTACGAAATGATCACTACCATCGTGCTGGTGGTGTTGGTCATCTTCGTTTTCCTGCGTACCCTATCGGCAACCATCATTCCCAGCATCGCCGTGCCGCTCTCCCTGGTGGGCACCTTTGGCGTGATGTACCTGCTGGGCTACTCGCTCGACAACCTGTCGCTGATGGCGCTCACCATCTCCACCGGCTTCGTCGTGGACGATGCCATCGTCATGATCGAGAACATCGAGCGCTACATCGAGGAAGGCCACTCGCCGCTGGAGGCAGCGCTTCAGGGCGCGGGACAGATCGGCTTCACCATTGTCTCGTTGACGGTGTCGCTGATTGCCGTGCTGATACCACTGCTCTTCATGGGCGACATCGTGGGCCGGCTCTTCCGCGAGTTTGCGGTGACGCTGAGCGTGACCATCCTGTTCTCAGCCATCATCTCGCTGACGCTGACGCCAATGATGTGCTCATTACTGCTGCGTCAGAAGGACCAGGCAAGGCATGGACGCTTCTATGCATTGGTCGGAGCGTGCCTTCGCCAACACCATCGCCTTCTATGGCCGCACGGTAAAGTTTGTCCTCAAGCACCAGACCGCGACCCTGCTGGTCACCATTGGCACGCTGGTAGCCACGATATGGATGTACATCGAAGTACCCAAAGGCTTCTTCCCGGTGCAGGACACCGGCGTCATCATGGGCATTACCGATGCTCCGGAGAGTATTTCCTTCGCCGCCATGTCCGAGCGGCAACGTGAGTTGGCAGCCGCCATCCTCAAGGACAAGGACGTGGTAAGCCTGTCGTCCTTCATTGGAGTGGATGGCACCAACACCACGCCCAACAGCGGCCGTCTGCAGATCAACCTCAAGTCACGCGATGACCGCGACGATGACATCACCACCATCATGAAGCGTCTACAGCAAGAGGTCGCCGGGGTGGAAGGCATCACGCTGTACATGCAGGCGGTGCAGGACCTGACGGTGGAAGACCGCGTCAGCCGGACGCAATATCAGTTCAGCCTGGAAGATGCCGACCCCAAAGAGCTGGCAACGTGGACGGCGAAGATGGTGGCCAAGCTGAAGACGCTGCCCGAGCTGCGCGACGTCGCCACCGACCAGCAGAACGCAGGCGGCGCAAGCCAATCTGGTGATCGATCGCGACACCGCATCGCGATTGGGCGTGACCGCCAGCGCCATCGACAACACCTTGTACGACGCCTTCGGCCAGCGTCTGGTGTCGATCATGTTCACGCAGCTGAACCAGTATCACGTCGTGCTCGAAGTCGATCCCAGTTTTCGCGCCGATCCCGACTCGCTGAAGAATATCTATGTGCCGGCCGGCGGCGGCCAAAGTCCCGCGGCGCAAGGCGGAAACGCTCCGGTTGCGAACGCTCCGAGCACAGGCGTGCTGGGCGCTACCGCAATGCAGGTGCCGCTGAGCGCAATTGCGCACTTCGAAACCACGACCGGACCCCTGACCATCAATCACCAGGGACAGTTCCCGGCGGTCACGATTTCGTTCAATCTAGGCAACGGCGCGTCGCTGGGTGAAGCGGTGAAGGCCATCCAGCAAACCGCCAGCGACCTGGGATTACCGCCGAGCATTCAGTTGGCCTTTCAGGGCACGGCGCGGGCCTTTCAGGCTTCGCTGGCCAATGAAGGCTGGCTGATTCTGGCGGCCATCGTCACGGTGTACATCGTGCTGGGTGTGCTGTACGAAAGCTACATCCATCCGATCACGATTCTGTCCACGCTGCCCTCGGCCGGAGTCGGCGCCATTCTCGCGCTCAGTCTCTTCCACATGGACCTGGGCGTGATGGCCTTGATCGGCATCATCCTGCTGATCGGTATTGTGAAGAAGAACGCCATCATGATGATCGACTTCGCGCTGGAAGCGGAGCGCAAGGAAGGCAAAGCGCCGGTGGACGCGATTTTCGAGGCCTGCCTGCTACGCTTCCGTCCCATCATGATGACGACGTTTGCCGCACTGTTCGGCGCAGTGCCGCTGGCGCTCGGCTCCGGTACCGGTTCCGAGCTGCGCCGTCCGCTGGGCGTGACCATCATCGGCGGACTTATATTCAGCCAGATGCTGACGCTCTACACGACTCCGGTTGTCTATTTGTGGTTCGACCGGCTCGGCGAAGCGCTGCGCCATCTGCGCGCGCCCAAACCGGCGGAGGCGATTGGGGATTAGGCGTGAATTGGACGCTCCTCGCTATCGCGGAAGTGAATTGAAAGACATTGTGCGGTGTTTAGCGGAGGATGACAGTTTGTCGATGTACGCGCAGATTTGAAGTGGTGCGACCGAGCCTCGCTTGCGAGGCGGAAAAGCTTAGCCAGCGCTTCAGCGCTGGGTGGCTGACATACGTAGCCCGAGTGCCGTAGGTACGGCAGAGTAGAGTGTGTGCCGTCCCTACGGGACTCGGGGTGGTTTATAACGCTTTCCCAGCGCTGAAGCGCTGGGCAAGCTTCGCGCCTACGGCGCTCGCTTGGAACTCCGACGGTCAACGAGAACCTGGTGGCGCAGGCACGGCAAAGTGGAACGAACTCACTCTGTCATCCTGAGCGGAGTGAGTCGCCAGCGACCGAACGGATCGAATGACCCTATCCCTGGCAGGATCATGAGACGAGAGACAAGCAGTTTCGCACGATAGGGGTCCTCGACTCCTCGCTCCGTCGCTCAGGATGACAGTTTTGTAGGTAATGCAGACTAAATGAACATCTCCGCCCCAGCCATCGAACGGCCCGTCGCCACCTCGCTGCTGACGTTTGCCCTGCTGCTGGCGGGCGCATTGGCCTATACGCAGCTCCCCGTGGCCCCGCTGCCGCAGATCGATTTTCCCGTGATCTCCGTGGGCGCCGGTCTCCCCGGCGCCAGTCCGGAGACCATGGCTTCCTCGGTGGCAACTCCGCTGGAGCGGCAGTTCGGCCGCATTGCCGGCATCAACCAGATGACCTCGTCGAGCTCGCTCGGGTCCACCGGCGTGACCATGCAGTTCGATCTCGATCGCAACATTGATGCGGCGGCGCGCGATGTACAGGCAGCCATCAACGCCGCTCGCGGCTATCTGCCCGCCGATCTGCCCAGCAACCCCTCCTACCGCAAGATCAATCCGGCCGACGCCCCGGTCATGATTCTGGCCATGACTTCCGACGCCCTGACCCAGGACCAGATGTACGACGCGGCCGATTCCGTCATGGGCCAGAAGCTGGCCCAGGTGGAGGGCGTGGGCCAGGTCTTCGTCTGGGGTTCGTCGCAGCCGGCGGTCCGCATCGAGGCGAATCCCAATCTGCTGAACAAGCTCAATGTGGGCCTGGAGGCGGTGCGCTCCGCGGTTGCCTCGCAGAACGCCAACATCGCCAAAGGCGCTGTGGACAACGGCAGCACGACCTGGATGGTGCAGGGCCAACGATCAGCTCAAGAAAGCGGCGGACTACCGGCCCATCATTGTCGCTTACAGAAACGGGTCGCCGGTTCGTTTGAGCGATGTTGCGGACGTTCAGGATTCCTATTCCAACATCAACAACGCGGGCAGCTTCAACGGCAAACCGAGCGTCCTGGTGGTGATCTTCCGCCAGCCGGGCGCCAACATGATTGCCACCGCCGATCGCGTGGCTGCGGCCCTGCCCTTCCTCAAAGCGTCGCTGCCGGCAGCGATCAACCTGGTAGTGGGTCTGGACCGCACGACGACCGTCCGGGCCTCGGTCTCGGATGTTCAGCGCACCCTGGTTATCTCCGTCATCCTGGTCACGCTGGTGGTGTTCGTCTTTTTGCGTGAGGTGCGCGCCACCATGATTCCCAGCGTGGCCGTGCCGCTGGCCATTGTGGGCACGTTCGGGATCATGTACCTGTGCGGCTTCTCGCTGAACAATCTCTCGCTGATGGCGCTCACCATCTCCACCGGGTTCGTGGTGGACGATGCCATCGTGGTGCTGGAAAACGTGATGCGCCACGTCGAAGGCGGGATGAAGCCCTACCAGGCCGCACTATTGGGCGCGCGCGAAATCGGCTTCACCGTGGTCTCCATGAGCACGTCGCTGATCGCGGTGTTCATTCCCATTCTGCTGATGGGCGGCCTGGTCGGGCGGCTGTTCCGCGAGTTTGCCGTGACCCTGAGCGCCGCCATTGCAGTTTCGCTGGTGGTTTCGCTTACCACCACGCCGATGCTGTGCGCCCGCTTTCTGAAGGCCCATGATCCCGGCAGCCACGGCGCGCTCTACCGCATGAGTGAAAACGGATGGCTGTGGATGAACCGCACCTACAAGAAGACCGTGGGCTGGGTGCTGCGCCACCAGCGGTTGACTTTCGCGGTTGCCATCCTCATGGTCGGAGTTAATGTATGGCTTTATATTATTGTTCCTAAAGGATTCTTTCCGCAGCAGGATACTGGACGCATGGTTGGCATGATCATGGGCGACCAGGACGTCTCGTTCCTGGACATGCTGGGCAAGACCAACCAGTTCATCAGCATCGTAAAGAAAGACCCGGCGGTGCAGAACGTCATCGCGTCGGTCGGGGGTGGATCCGCCCAGAACCAGGCGCGCATGTTTGTCACGCTCAAACCCCTGGCCGAGCGCAAGATCAGCGTGGACCAGGTAATCGCCCGCCTGCGACCGAAGATGGCACACATTCCCGGTGCGACCCTGTACTTCCAAGGGGTGCAGGATTTGCAGATCGGCGGACGCATGTCCAACGCCCAGTTCCAGTACACGCTGTCTGGCGAAAACCTGAACGAGCTCTACGATTGGGCGCCCAAGCTTTTGCAGAGGCTGCGGAAAATTCCTGAACTGAAGGACGTGAACAGCGATCAGCAGATCAGCGGACTGGAGGAGAATGTCATCATCGATCGCGACACAGCCGCGCGCCTGGGCATCACGCCGTCGCAGATTGACAACATCCTCTATGACGCCTTCGGACAGCGGCAGATCTCGACCATCTACCGCACCTTGAACCAGTATCACGTGGTACTGGAGGTCGATCCCAAATACCAGATGACCCCTGATGCCCTGCAAAGCGTGTACGTCATCACCAGCCAGGGCGCGCAAGTGCCGCTGTCGGCGTTCGCGCATTTTGGGCCGGCGAACACTTCGCTCACGGTGAATCACCAGGGACAATTCCCTGCCGTGACCCTCTCGTTCAACCTGGCGCCCGGCGGAGATCTGGGGACGGCCACGCGAGCCATCTCCCAGGCAGAACTGGAAATGCGAATTCCAGCGACCATCCACGGCAGCTTCCAGGGAACGGCCGCCGCCTTCCAGGATTCGCTGTCGTCGGAGCCTATCCTGATTCTGGCCGCCCTGGTCGCCGTGTACATCGTGCTGGGCATGCTCTACGAAAGCTACATCCATCCCATTACGATTCTTTCCACGCTGCCTTCGGCAGGCACGGGCGCGTTGCTGGCGCTGCTGCTCTTCCACATGCAACTGGACGTGATCGGGCTGATCGGCATCATTCTGCTGATCGGCATCGTGAAGAAGAACGCCATCATCATGATTGATTTCGCGCTGGAGGTGGAGCGCACCGGAAAGTCGGCGGAAGAGGCGATCCACGAAGCGGCGCTGATCCGCTTCCGGCCGATCATGATGACCACCGCCGCGGCCATGCTGGGCGCACTGCCGCTGGCGCTGGGCCGCGGCGTGGGCGCCGAGATCCGCCGCCCGCTCGGTATCGCGATTGTGGGCGGGCTCATCGTCAGCCAGGCGCTGACCCTTTACACCACGCCCGTGGTGTATCTCTACATGGACCACTTCAAGGACTGGGTGGTGGAACATCTGCCCTGGCGGCGCAAGACGGTGGCGCAGGAAGAGGAAGCGCCGGTGTTCGCGGACTAGCTGGATCCTCGATATTAGACCTGGAACCGATCTGGCCTATTGACTCCCGATCGCGTCAGAAACGGTCTGGCCTCGACGGAAGCCGCACGGCGGCGCGATTTGTGTTAGCCGTGGGCGTAAGCCCGCGGTCCGGTGCCTGGTAGAAAAACGAAGCCGCGCCAGCGGCGACACCGGAATTGGCGGAGGGCTGCCGCCGCTACGCGGCTCGGATGTTGTGAGACGACGTGCACCGCGGGCTTACGCCCACGGCTAACGCAAATGCCGCCCTTCGGGCTTGTTGCTCTGCAAACTAGGCAATGACGATTGTTTCTGTGGACAAGACGGCTTCTACTGCAACAGGTCAACAGACCAGATGAGGTGTAATTGCCGTAGCGAAGCCCCGAGATTCACGCTGCAAGCGGCCGCAATTCTCCTCGAACGCGTTTTCTCGCACATTTCATCCGCATTTTCATCGTGTTGAAATCAAGTTCATGCATACTGCTGCTACCGATTGACGGCACAGCACGTCATGTAAGAAGGAGATTTGCAAACGTGACTTGGCCTGGGATAGCGAATCGAGTTCCGTTCAGGAAACACCGCATGCTTAGAGTCGACATTCACGCTACGCCGCAAACCGCGGTACTCCTCTGCACCGGGCGAATCGTGCTGGGCCTGGAGGTGGAAGCGTTGCGCTGCATGGCCGAGTCGCGGAAGGAGCCTTGCCTCGTGCTGGACCTGAGCGAAGTGCACGCCATGGACGCCGCCGGGTTGGGTCTGCTGGTGGAGTTGCACTGCCGGGCGCAGCGGCGCAACCAAGGGCTGCGGGTTGTAAATCCTTCGCGCTGCGTGCGTACGCTGGTCGCGCTGACCAACCTGCAATCGGTCCTTGAAGTGGGCTACTCGGAAGATCTGTCCCGCGACTGCGGCAAGACCCGGTCGCAGTTTACGCGCCGCATCATGACGGCGTGAAACCCCTACTATCGTGAGCGTGCGCGGGTTCCCGACTCCTGCCTGGGCCCGCTCACCCACAGGTCCTCTGGTGTCGTGCTTTCTCGCGGCCTTATCCGTCGGTGTCTTTGCCCTCACCCGAATTCAATGATATTGTTTGCCCACCGACACGAAGTTTTTGCGGGGAGGTTTTTGGCCACCGATCAAACCCGGCGCCTGTTTCTAGGCCACGCTGGAGCTTCCTTAGGGCTGCTCTGCTTGAGTTCCCTGACACCGGACGTGCTGGCGAAAGCCCATGATTACGCGCAGTCGGCGCCCGCGGGCGGGACGAAGGCGTATCGCTTCTTCACTCCGCAACAGGCGGTTGAGTTCGACGCGTTCTCGGCGCAGATCATCCCCAGCGGCGAGACGCCCGGCGCGCGCGAGGCCAACGTCGTCCACTTCACGGATTTTCTGCTCAGCACGATCGACAGCGACCAGCAAGCTCCCGTGCACGATGCCTTCAAGGCGCTGCACGAGCAGGTGGCGAAGACGGTTCCCGGTGCGACGTCGTTTGCGGCGATTACTTCCGCGCAGCAGATCGCGGTGATGAAGGCGATGGAGAAGACGCCGGAGTTCGGGCTTCTGCGTGGCTTTACACTGACCGGCTTCCTCTGCGATCCCTCACTGGGCGGCGGCAACAAAGACCAGGTCGGATGGAAGCTGATCGGCTTCCAGGACGACTTCCTCTACCAGCCGCCGTTCGGCTACTACGACGCCCACTACGACGAGGGCAAGTCATGAGCGGCGCGCTGCCTCCCCAGCGCCACTACAAGCTGACCGACGCTGTGGATTTCGTCATCATCGGCGCCGGAGCTTCCGGCGGCGTGCTGGCGCGCGAGCTTTCGCGTAACGGCTTCAGCGTGGTGGTGCTGGAGCAGGGACCGTGGCTCACGACCAAAGATTTCACTCATAACGAGTACTTGAACTGGAACCATGCGGCGCTGACCAACGATTTCCGCAAGCAGCCGACGACCTTCCGCAAGACGCCGAACGACAGAGCCGTCAAGCAGCCTGCGCTCACCTACGGCCGAATGGTGGGCGGCGGGCCGGTTCACTTCACTGCGAACTATTGGCGCTTTCACGAGATTGATTTCATCGAGGCGAGCAAGAAAGGCACGATCGCCGGAACTGGCTTCGCCGATTGGCCCATCACCTACGCTGACCTCGAGCCTTACTACACCAAGGCCGAGTGGGACCTGGGCGTCTCCGGGCAGGCGGGAGCAAGTCCGTTCGATCCGCCGAGGTCGAAGCCGTATCCGCTGCCGCCGATGCCGGTCAAGTCGAGCGGAGTGCTGTTCGAGGAGGGCGCGCGAAAGATCGGCTATCATCCCTTCCCGGCTCCGGTGGCCATCCTCTCGAAGTCGTACCAGGGACGAATGCCCTGCGCGCACTGCGGATTCTGCATGGGCTTCGGCTGCGAGATGGGCGCCAAGTCCAGCCCGCTGCCGACGATGATTCCTCAGGCGATCGCGACGGGCCGCTGCGAGATCCGCCCCCACAGCTACGTTCGCAAGATCGAACTTGACGCCCACGGGCGGGCAACGGGCGCAATCTACTTCGATAAGAGCGGCAAAGAGAATTTGCAGCGGGCGCGGTCCGTCATCGTCGCGGCCAATGGCTCGGAGACGCCGCGGCTACTGCTGCTCTCGAAGTCGGATCAGTTCCCCAATGGGCTGGCCAACTCCAGCGGACTGGTCGGCAAATACCTGATGTTCAACACCGACTCCATTGCCGGAGGATTGTTCGAGCACCCGCTGAATGAATACAAGAGCATCGAGGTCACGCGCATCATCCACGACACCTACGAAATTGATCCCAAGCACGGCTTCTACGGCGGCGGCGGGATCGATGCGCGCTTCCTGTGGTTTCCGATATCGTTCGCGGCGGTTGGATTGCCGCCGCGACTGCCGCAGTGGGGCAGCGAGTATAAGAAGGCGCTGGCGAAGTATTTCACCCGCAGCATGTACCTCACCGGCCATACGACGTCGCTACCGCTGGAGAACAACAGCATCTCGCTCGACGACACGGTGAAGGACGCGTGGGGACTTCCTGCCATGCGCGTCACCTACAAGGACCATCCTGACGATCTCAAAACCAATCAGTTCATGATCGACCGTTCGATGGAGATCCTGGAAGCCGCGGGCGCGCTGGATAGATGGGCCTATCCCGTGCAGGAGTCCACCTATGGCTTTCATCTGCTGGGAACGTGCCGCATGGGTCAGGACCCGAAGACGTCGGTGGTCACCGCCGACCATCGCACCCATGACGTGCCCAACCTGTTCCTGTGTGACGGTTCCAGCTTTGTGACCAGCGGGCGCGGCCAACCGACGGAGACGATTCAGGCGCTGGCCTTCCGGGCGTCGGATCGCATAACTGCGCTGGCAAAACGGAACCAGATCTAAACTATATTTGCCTCGCCGGCTCCGGTCCCACGATATGCACCCAAGCGCGCGCAATCTCACCCTCCTCGGCCTCTCAGCGTTATTGATCGCGGCGCTCATCGGATTTGCGCTCACGCGACAGATGGCAAGCCCGGGTCCACCCAAGCCGACCGCAGGGAAGACGCAACCGGCGCCCAAACTGGTGGACCGAAGCCCGCTGGAGACAGCTCACGTCCTCTCAAACCTTGCGGGGACTGCCGAAGAACAGCAGATCGCCTCCGATGCCGTCCGCGTTGCAGATCACGAAGTGGACCTCGCCTTTGTCTCGGCACTGCAGCAGGCGGAGCAACGCCCTCCAAGTGATAGCGGCGAGGCCAAAGAACTCAATGCGCGCATCCGTCTTCTCGAAAACCGGCTGCAGTCAGTGCAGGAAGAAGTCAGTCGGCTCACGAAGCTGGCCGCCAATCCCGGCAAGAACGACGCCCACGCTGCTCAGCAGCAGTTGGAGATCGCACAGGCGCGGGCCGCGCTGCTGCAGGACGGATTGGACGATGCCAAGCAGGACCTAATTCGGGCGGGAGGCGATCCCCAGGCCCAGATCAAGGAGGAGTTGGAAGAGCACGAGGCCCTGGAGCACGCCAGCGACAAAGCTTCGGCTGGCGCGCCGTCGAAGCCGGCATCGTTCAACGTTGAAGGAAATCTGGTTTCCCAGTTCCGCACCTGGCAACGCCTGCGTAATAATCAAACTCAGTTGCTGGAGGCAAAGCAGCAGGCTGAGATCTACGCTGCAACTCTGGCGCGCAAACATGAGGGCCTTGAGAAGGGGTTGGCGGATACGCTTGGTACTGGCGATACGAGTCCAGAAGAAAACGGCGCGACCGCGACGACGCCTGCGGACGAAACTCAGCACGCCGCAACCATCGCCAAGCTTCATAACCTCTCGCAGAATACAAAGGTGCTGGCCGGGTATGACAAGCGCATCCAAGCCGAGCAGCAACTCGCTGCTTTGTACGGACAATGGTACGGCATTCTCACCGTTCAACGTCGCGTCGCGTTGCACGCCATTCTGCGCTCGCTGCTATGGATCCTGCTGGCGCTGATTGGCCTGGTTCTGGCCGAAGGGCTGATTGAGCGCTTCTACATGCGGCTCGGCCCTGATCGCCGCCGACTGGGAACACTGCGGCTGGTGCTTCGATTCGCCGCTCAGCTGATAGGCGTGTTGGTCATTCTGCTGGTGCTGTTCGGGCCTCCCAGCCAGTTGTCCACGGTATTGGCTTTAGCGGCGGCAGGGCTAACCGTGGCGCTTAAAGATTTCATCGTGGCCTTCTTTGGCTGGTTTGTGCTAATGGGCCGCCATGGCATTCGAGCCGGCGATTGGGTTGAGATCAACGGAATTGGCGGCGAGGTGATCGAGGTCGGTCTGCTCCGCACTATCCTGCTGGAAACCGGAAACTGGAATGACGCAGGCCATCCGACCGGGCGCAAGGTCTCCCTTGTGAACAGTTACGCCATCGAGGGGCATTACTTCAACTTCACCACCGCGGGACAGTGGCTATGGGACGAACTGGACATTCTTATTCCTGCGGGTGAAGACCCGTATTACCTGACCAAGTCCGTGCTGAAGCTGGTAAGCGAGCAGACGCAGGCGGATGCGGCCAAAGCGGAGGTCGAGTTGCAGCGCGCAGCACATCATTCCGCGATACATAATTTTTCGGCTGCACCGGCGATCAATCTGCGGCCGACGAACCTTGGTGTCAATCTGGTGGTGCGCTACGTCGTCAACGCGCACAATCGGCATGAAGTTCGCACGCGGCTGTACGAGGCCATTGTCGAGCTTTTGCACGGCAAGTCAGAAGCAGGTGACAAGGCCGTTGGTACGAATCTGTAGCAGCAAATCAAGATTACTTTTTGTCCACGACGGCCGCGGGCGCCTTGGCGTCTTTGTTGGGTTGCAACTCCCGAACCTTCTCCCGCATTTTCTGGCGGGCTTTGCGTATCCGGTTCTCGCGGGACTTGTCTCCATTGCGAAACGACATGAAATCACCTCCCTGCGATGCTACAGCATTGGCGGCAACCGCGTATGGACACCTTTCACAACCTGGTGTTTAGTATGAGTGTTAATGAAGAGTTCAAGAGGTGGACCGGTCTTTCCGGTCCGCGTGCCAAGGCGTCCCCGAGAATTCCGAGTGCCGTCGGTACGGCTAGACCGTAAGTTTCTTGTGTCGCCCTACGGGGCTTCTGAACTACAGCGAATTCCTTGACGCGGGCCTGAAGGCCCGCTCTGCCCAAAATGTCCGATGAAGCTGCGGCACGTTAGAGGGCAGATTCGTGAAGGCAGACTGGTGAGAGTCAACCGGACGGCGAAGGCAGTGCGACGTTCAGCCCTGGCGCTTGGTTGAACTGCAACGCGGGCCTGACCGCCGTGATCGTGTCCTTCTCGATCTGCTCTGTGCCGTGATTTTCAGTTGCTCGATCTCGGCAAGCTGGCGGTCTGCCATCTCCATAACCAGATCGAGAATCGTCTTTTGCCTGACTTCGCCAATCTGTATGAGTTGCATGCCGGACAGAGTAGTCCTTGGACAAACTCGTGACAAGCCCTTTTGGTCGTAGGCACGATACAACTTCGGCGTGAGGGTAAGGGAGAACGCTGCCGTGGTGGCGACGCACCGGATGTTAGAATCCCCTGTCCATGGCTAAAGTCATTCGGGAGCGGCCTACGTAGCCGGGCTGAAGAGATTGCTCGCAGCTGGTGCCGCCGCTACGCGGCTCAAATCAATTCCCACTTGACCCCGGGCTTGCGCCCGGGGCTCAATGCGATGCCGCCGCTTCGCGGCTGGCTCCAAATGGTTTTCGGCTGTCTTGCTCAACCACAAATTTGCGTGAAGGCGCGGCACTCTCTCTTTAGGCTTAGCGACATCTGATAAGAGTCGAGAGCCCGGACGAGGTACCTCATGGGCTTTTAGCCCTTTCCCGCAGGTCGCGGTAACGCGGGCCTGAAGGCCCGCACTACCAGACATTCGGCAGCATGGAGTTCTTAGCAGGCTGTGCAAGGCGTTACTCCACCCCATTAGCTTTACACCTGGAGTGAAATCGCTTTAGAGTCGTGCCCTGAGGCAACCCGACATGAAGGTGTCCAAGGATCCCCAAGCCGATCAACAGGTCTTCCCTCCGCGAATTGTCGCCCTGACCGGCTTTATGGGCGCCGGTAAGACCTGCATCGGCCGTGCCGTCGCTGCCCTGCTGGGGTGGCGCTTCGTTGACCTTGACCAGGAAGTCGAACTTCAGCAGAAGACCACCGTCCGAGAAATTTTTCAGGGCCAGGGCGAGGCCCGGTTTCGCGAAGTCGAGACGAACGACGCTTACGGCGTGCGCTCGAACAGCTGTCTGTACTCGACGGTAATTGCCCTCGGGGGCGGAACCTTTGTCCAGACAGGCAACGTCAGTCTCTTGCGAAATGCTGGCGCCCGTGTGGTCTTCCTTGAGACGCCGCTCGAAGAAATGCTGGAGCGCTGCCGTATTGGATCGCAATCCTCAGAGGACAACCTGCGGCCGCTGGCTGCCAGCCCCGAAGCGTTTCGCGCTCTTTACGCGCAGCGGCTTCCGCAATACCGAATGGCCGATCTAACCGTGACTACCGCAGGTAAGACGGCGAAGGAGAACGCGCAAGAGATTGCCTCCGAGCTTGGCCTGGAGCGTACGCCTGCAGTTTAGTGCCGGTGTTCTCGAACTGTGGCGAGTGCCGCCGGCTGAAGCCGGCTCGGTCATGAAGGACCAGCGGAAACGCGGCGCTGAAGCGTCGCAACGACCCGCCCGTGTTCGATTCCAAAGCTGCTCTGAGGGTGAGGGATCGCCAACGCCGGGAGACAAACCGTCGAGTTCGCCTGCCAAGAAAAAAATTCGAACACTCTCGCGGGCTCGCCCGTCTTAGCTGATGAGAACGGCGGCCCGTTGGCGATTGACATGGCAGCTCAAGCAACCAGCCCGGCATTTCCCTGGCAGGAGACAGGCAGAGTGGTCGAAGCCACAGACGAGTTCGCAACCCTGGAAACGGTGGTTCGCGAACATGCCCGCTTCGTCTTCAAGGTGGCCTATGGCGTCCTGCGCAACTCCCATGACGCCGAGGATGTGGTGCAGGAGGTCTATCTGCGGGTGCACCGCTCCGGCATCAAGGAGGTGGAGGACATCCGGGCGTGGCTGGCGCGGGTCACGTTCCGGCTCGCGATCGACCGTGTGCGCCGGCCGCAAGCGCTTGAACTACCCGAGATGGAGATGGCCAGCGACCAGCCTGATGCCGAGCACCTGGCCATCCATCGGCAGCGCGTAGAGCAGGTACACAAGCTGATGGCCGCGCTGCCGGAGGAGCTGCGTTACCCGCTGGTGCTGTCGGCGATTGAAGACCTGAACTCGCGGCAAATCGCCGAGATGCTGGGCATTCCCGAATCTTCCGTGCGAGGACGGGTGTTTCGCGCCCGGCAGATGTTGAAGGAAAAACTCTCCGCGATAACGGAGAAGAAGCGATGACATTACACGAAGACCTAGACCAGATGCTGGACGATGCTCTTGCAGAGTATCGCGAAGCCGAACCGCTCGCAGGACTGGAAGATCGTGTGCTGCAGCGGGTGAAATCGCAAACCGAACGCGCGCGACGGCCGTGGTGGCAGTGGAACGCCATCGCTGCGGCGGCAGCGGTGCTGGCGATTGCGGCTTGGATTGGATTCGGCGGGCGCGCGCGACACGAGGGCCTTCCGTCGCCGCGTGGTGCAGAAACAGGAGTTGCCCGCGGAGCCGCATCCGCGAACAACGGAGACGACGGGCCGCCGAAGAGCAGGTCGCAAAGGCGAATCGTTCCTCGGAGCCCTCGTGCGCCAGCGCCCAGTACGGATCGCGAGTTACGCAGGTGCACCGATGAAGGAGCACTTCCCTTCGCCTGCGCCGCTGAAACCGGAGGAGCGAATGCTGCTGGCGCTGGCGCAAACCCATCCTGATGCTTTGCGGGAGTTGTCGCGGAGCGACAACGATCAAGAAATTTCCATAGCACCGATCCATATCAAGCCACTCGCCGAGACTGGCGATAACCAAGGAGAGAACTGATGCGCAAGCGGCTGGTCTATTTCGCAACCATAGCGATATTGCTCGCGGTTACCCCGCGACGTGCAGTCTCGCAGCAGGAGCCAGTATCCAAGACGACGGCAGCTACACCGCAGCCGGCGCCGAAGCATTATTACAAGTTGAATTTCGTGCTGCGAGAGACGGATGAGGGCAAGGTGCTCAACCAGCGCGCCTTCACTTTGAACATCAGCGCGGAACCGCCGCATGTCGGCGGCATCCCTCCCGAGTGGTGGAACGTGCGTTCCGGCACGCGGGTTCCGATCTCCGGCTCCAAGGATGTCAACTATCTGGACGTGGGCGTGAACCTGGACGTGCGGGCGGAGGAGGCTCCGGAGGGACTGCAAATGCAGATCACGTCCGAAGTCTCGTCGCTGGGTACGGAGAACGGCGCTGGCGCTTCCGCTCCAGCCATTCGCCAGGTCAAGGTGCGCTCGGCCGTGCAAGCTCCGATCGGCAAGCCTACCGTGGTCTTCACCGCCGACGATCCGGCCAGCAAGCATCGGTTTGAACTGGAAGTGACGCCGATGAGGGAAAGGTGAAAGCTGACAAATGAAAAATCACACGAGATCTAGCGCCTCTCGTGCCGCGGCGATCGTTTCGTCGATATCGCTCTGGGTGTGCGCCACGCTGAGAAACGCGGCTTCAAACTGCGAAGGCGGCAGCCAGACTCCAGCGTCGAGCAGGGCGCCGTGGAAGCGGCCAAATTTCGCGGTATCGCAGGTGGCCGCGCTCTCCCAATCGGTGACCTGCTTGCCGGTGAAGAAGAACGTGAACATCGATCCTACCCGGTTGGCGGTCATCGCTACGCCCGCTTCGTTCGCAGCCGCAGTCACGCCTGCCACCAGCTTATCGGCGTTCTCGTCAAGCTGCTGGTAGAGCTTCTCCCGGTTCGCCTTTAACTGACAAAGAGTAGCGATGCCTGCCGCCATGGCCAGCGGATTGCCGCTCAGCGTTCCCGCCTGGTACACCGGGCCCACCGGGGCGACAAGATCCATGATCTTCGCCGGGCCACCGTAAGCGCCGACGGGCAAGCCCCCGCCGATAATCTTGCCCAGCGTGGTGAGGTCGGGCTTGATGTTGTACAGCTCGGATGCGCCGCCGAAAGCCACGCGAAATCCTGTCATCACCTCGTCGAAGATGAGCAGCGTGCCTTCGCGCGCGGTGATCTCGCGCAGCGCTTCCAGGTACCCGGGCTCTGGCGGAACGCATCCCATGTTTCCGACGACAGGTTCGACGATGACGCAGGCGATTTGGCCCTGGAACTTGGCGAAGGCCGCTTCGACGACGTTCCGATTGTTGTACGGCAGCGCCAGCGTGAACTCGACAAACTCCTCCGGAACGCCCGCCGATCCGGGAATGCCGAGGGTGGCGACGCCCGAGCCGGCCTTCACCAGCAGCGCGTCGCTGTGGCCGTGGTAGCAGCCCTCGAACTTGACGATGATCTTGCGCTGGGTGGCGGCGCGGGCCAGGCGAATGGCCGACATGGTGGCTTCGGTGCCGGAGCTGACAAAGCGCACCTTCTCGACGGCCGGAAATGCCTCCGCAACCAGCGCGGCCAGATCGGCCTCCGTCGGGGTGGACGCGCCGAAGCTGGTCCCGTTGCGTGCGGCCTGGATGATGGCCTCCAGGACCTCAGGGTTGGAATGGCCGAGAATCAGACGGGCCCCACGACCCGACGTAGTCAATGTAGCGGTTGCCGTCGGCGTCCCAGACGTGTGAGCCCTGGCCCGCGGACCAGGAACGGCGGGTCGCTACCGACCGAACGAAAGGCACGGACGGGCGAATTCACTCCGCCGGGAATGAGTTGCTCTGCTCGCTTTTGCAGGGCGCGGGACTCTTGGAGATTGCGGGCCATAGTTCCTCAAACACAGGAGTCTATCAGGAGAGCGCGCAGGGCGATAACGCGCTTATTCCAGGTCAAGAAATCCTTTGAGCGCCCGATTGATGGCGCGCAAAGTGCTCGTCTCCACCGAACCAATACGCTGGCCAATCTTGACCCGGGGTACGGTGGTGATCTTGTCCACCATAACCTGAGAGGCCTTGTGAAGACCCGTTTCCTTCCCGGGATGAATTGTGACGCGAAGCAATGGGGCCTCGTAAATGTCGCTGGTAAGCGGTGCCACGGTCACGGAACCAAGAGCATCGAAGGCGTCCGACTGAATGATCAGGGCCGGGCGAGGCTTGCCGTAATCTCCGGATACAGCAACGGTTACCAGATCACCGCGCTTCACATTCAGCACTATTCCCCGCTTACGTCCCGGATCCAGTTCATAACTTCCGACTCGTCGGCAGAGTTGGCCACACGCTGTGACTGCTTGCGGGCCTCGGCCACAAACTTCCTTCCGTCTCGCGCGCTTGACATAGCTGCGCATGAAGTCGCGGAGGACCTCAGCCACGGGCTTGTTCTCTGCCTCGGTGGCAGCCATAAACTCGGCCTTCAGGGCGGGATCCACCCGCAGGTTGAGGGTATCCGCCTTCCGTCGCTGGTCCGTTTGCATCGGCAACTCCGTGATACATTGTACATCACGTATATGTAGATACACAGTTGCGTTACCATGGCTGGACTTACCGGCCGCACAACCCAGCACCGCACTACCCTTCTCGTTGATTGCTCGTCCAAGTACCAGCGGAAGTACGACGGGCGGGCGGAGAGTAGCCGTTTTCCTGCTACCTTCCAGCTTACGCGGCATCGAACTGAGATAGAATGGGAGTGACCCTGCGGGACTTCCTGCCGTCAGCGAATTACACATGTCAAAGAGCACAAAGCTTGTTGTTTTAGGTCTGTCCGTTCTGCTTGCCTCGTTCGTGGTGGCCGGCGGACTGGGCGTGAAAGCCAATACCAACGATGACGGTTCCTATCGCCAGCTCGGCGTGTATAGCGAGGTGCTGTCGCGCATTCGCACCGAATACGTCGAGGAGCCGAACATCCCTGCGGTGACCAATGGGGCGCTGCACGGGCTGCTGGAATCGCTGGACGCCAACTCCAGCTATCTCGATCCCACCGAGTACAAAGAGTACAAGCAGCGCAAGGAAGGCAAGGCCGGAATCGGCGCGGCGGTCTCGAAGCGTTATGGCTACGCAGATGTCATCTCAGTGATCCCCGGCGGCCCGGCCGACAAGGCCGAGATTGCCAGTGGCGACATCATCGAGGCCATCGAAGGCAAGTCCACGCGTGAGATGTCGCTGGCTGAGATAGACGGCCGGCTTGCCGGACCTCCCGGATCGGTGGTCAACGTTTCGGTGGTTCGTCCGCGGCGTGTGCAACCGATGAAGGCCGCGCTTACGCGCGCCATGGTCAGCGATCCGCCGGTCAGCGACAAGCTGATGGAAGACGGCATCGGCTACATCAAAGTGGACGACTTCCCCAAGGGCCGCGCCCAGGAGATAGCCAGCAAGATCAAGGCGCTGCAGAAGGACGGGGCCAAGAAGATCATTCTCGACGTGCGGAATTCCGGTGATGGCGAGGAAGACGAGGGTGTGGCGACGGCGAACCTCTTCCTGAATCACGGCACGATCACCTACCTGCAGGGACAGAAGTATCCCAAACAGATCTTCAACGCCGACCCACAGAAGGCGATCACGACCTTGCCGCTGGTAGTTCTGGTGAATCGCGGCACAGCTGGACCAGCCGAAGTTGTGGCTGCGTCCATCATGGAGAACGCCCGCGGTGATGTGATTGGGGACAAGACTTTCGGTTCGGGTTCCATCCAGAAGGTCATCGACATGCCCGATGGTTCGGCGCTCATTCTTTCGGTGGCGAAGTATTACTCGCCTTCCGGCAAGGCGATCCAGGACACCGCCATCACCCCGAACATTCTGGTGGCTGACGCTGGCGACGACTTCATCGCTCCCGACGAGGACGAGAACGCGCCGGATGAAGCCCAGCAGGAGAAGCAGAAGGCCAATCAGCCTGACGATCAGCTCAATCGCGCGATCCAGGTCCTGAAGGGCCAGGGAAACAAGGCGTAGGATCTAACCCAAGAGACAGAGAAGCACGGGGATTTTTTCTCCGTGCTTTCTTTTTTCGATGCACGTATCGTGGGTTTTGCGACGGAGGCTTACATGAAACGAGTGGTCGGACTGGGCGGAATCTTCTTCAAGGCGAAAGATCCGAAAGCAATGTACGAGTGGTATCGCGAGCATCTCGGCATCGAGAGCGCAGCCGATGGTTCCGGCGCGATGTGGCGTGACGCCGGCCATCCTGAGATTCCCGGCTTCAATGTATTCGCCATCTTTCCGGCCGATACTAAATACTTCGATCCCAGCCGATCCAATTTCATGATCAACTTCCGGGTCGAGAACCTGGATGAACTGTTGAAGGCGCTGCGCGAAGAGGGCGTTGAGGTGGCGGAGAAGGTCGAGGAATATGACTACGGCAAGTTCGGATGGGTGATGGACCCGGAGGGAAATCAGGTTGAGTTGTGGGAGCCCAAGACAGGGGTCAGTGGTTAGTGTACGTTGACGAAGCAAGGAAGTTAGTCCGCAAACTTTTTCCTTGACGGTTACGCGGGAGACGACCAGAATCCGAGACACCGGTTTCATCACCCCTATTCCGACAAGAGGTTTGCGATGACCGCTCCTTGCTTCCGCAACATACGCTTTTCCACGCTCACAGGGATTTTTATTTGCGCGCTGCTGAGCACGGCAGCACTGGGGCAGAAGAGTCAATTCACACTACCTCCGGGATGTACCCTGCCCTTCGATAGCATCGCCACCAAGCCCGATCCTTTCCAGCAGTGCGGGAACTGCGGCGTGGTCTCCAACAAAGCCCAGGGCACAGAGGTGCAGGCAAAAGCGCTGCAAAGCCAGGCCAAGAACGACTTCTGCGCGGACTCGTCCAAAGTCGTGGTCATAGACTTTGCCAGCCTTCGCGCAATGGGGGCGACGGCCAAGCAAAAAGGCTGGGAAACCACCGACTTGACGAGCCGTCAGCCCCTGCATGGCTTCTACTCGCTGCACGGGAAGTCGATTGGCGAAGGCGATGTCGTGCGGCTGAAGGCGTGGGTTTTGAAGGCACACGTCTCAGACTGCGCTGCGGGCGAAGAAGTGAACTGCGGGACGCCGGGCTTCGTAAACAATGACCTTCACATCCCGCTGGTGGATCCGTCGGCCGGCGGGCAGACGCAGGGCGAATGTACCAGCGTGACGTCGGAGATCAGCCCGCACTTTCGCCCGTCATCGTGGTCCGATCTTGACCTGAAAACTCCGGTGAAGAACGTGGTTCGTGTAACCGGACCACTGTTCTACGACAATGCTCACAAACCCTGTGCCACACTTACCAGCACCTCCGCGCCCACTGGGGACCCGGCGCGCAGTACTCTGTGGGAAATTCACCCGGTTTACCAGTTGGAGGTCTGCGCCAGTTCGGATGCCACGCAGTGCGACGTGAACAGTGACGATAAGACCGTGTGGATTGCTTACGATCAATGGATAAGCGATCCAAACAATCAACAGGCTACTGCGGCGACAGGAAAGCAAGCCCGCGAGGAAACCTCATGTGCCCGTCCGGCGCCTCCCAAAGCCGGGTCCGTACCAGCACAGTGTCCGACAAGCTCGGCTACAGCCGCGACCCACCGGAAGAAGAAACCAGCTAACTGATCGCAGGCAGAAGGGCGGTGCGAATACTTCGCAACGCCCTGCCGGAAGTTCAGGTGGGAGCCTCACCGGCTTGTTCGTGACGGAGAGACAAAGCCCCTGCCTCGGACCGGTGCTTTGCCCTATTGGGTCACCGTCTTCACTGCGTCTCCGACCTTGAAGTCCGAGCCGGAAACGGGCGTTCCAACGGCGGAGATGGCATCCACGTCGGTCAGACGAATCACGCCCACCGGAGAGGTCAAGCGCCGTATCACCTGGCCAGTCGAGGGATCCTTGATCTCCTTGGTGACGCGTTGCACAGTCAACTGATCGCCAACCTTCAAGCCTGCCTTGCCGCCAACATTGAGGACGATTTGGCCGCCGTCAACCGCCGCAACCACCCCCTCCACCGAGATGGTGCGGGCTTCGAGTTTGCCGGCGTCAGCAACCAGGCCAGTACTCATCTGGTCGACCGCCTGGTTGACGGCCTCACCGATGATGGTCTGCTGGAAATCGCTGCTGCCGAAGTCCACAGCCCCGCCGCCCCATCCATGCCAGTTGCCTCCGCCGCCTAGCAACGAAGTGCTCTCGCGCGACGACTCACCTTTGCCGTCGGCCACACCCATGATTTCGGCGGTGTCAATATTTACAATCCGGGCATCCACCACGCAAATGGCCTTACTCTTTTTGTGGCTGAAGCCACCGAGACCATATCCGCCCCAGTTGCCACCACCGCCGCCGACCTTGGTGTTCTGGTTCTCGCCGCCAAATTGCGTGACGCTACCCACAATGATCGCGTCCACGCCGAGGATTTTCCCCAGTTTCGCCGCGGAATTGGGGTTGGCGCGATCGCTGTTGGAGAAATTTTGCTCGGTCAGGATCTTGTCCATGGCCTTGCGTTCGATCACCGAATACGTACCGTCTTGCACGAGATGCCGAACCAGCAGGTCGGCGATCCCTTTCCCGATGTCCACGTTAGTGCCGAAAACCGCGGCAGAGTTGCTCTGCACGGTTGCAAAGTCGAAGTCAAATATCGCGACCCGTTTCTTGCGTCCCTGTGTCTGCGGGGCAGTCGATGGCGCCGCCGCGGTTGTCTGCGCTCCTGCTCCCGTCGTAAGGAACGAAGCCATAATCAAAGTGGCCCAAATGATCTTGTTCATGGTCCTTTCTCTCCATCCCGATATTGGAAGGGCAAACCGGCCTGACCGGCGTGGACGGATTCGGTTCCGTCCGAAGTTGTCGAGGTGTCGTAATCGCCACACGGATTGTACTGTGAAACAGGGTCATCCGGCGCGTCTTTTTGACGAGCCGCAGACCGGTTCGTATGAGGGTCACTTTGGGTTTAGTTGTAGCACTCCTGCTAAATTCAGCCTACGACACCGATCACGGTTGCCTGTGACTGCTTTGCGATCCAAGGCCCGGTCTTCCTGCGGTTACCTCTTCACTGTTTCGGCGAAGTCGCCACCGGTTTGACGCTGACTGCCGGACCATACCCGGTGCGGCGGGCTTCGGCGGCGAGCTGCCTGATTTCGGTCAGGTCGCGCTGCATTTCGCTCCAGCCATACCACAACGCGTAATCCGGACTGGCGTGGAAGGTGCCCTGGAAGGTGCGCATACGGTGCTCCAGGAACATTACGAAGAGCTTCTGCTCGATGACCGTTGGTGCGTCATGAAAGGTCAAAAGATCGGGGAAGGGATAGGCATAGTTCTTAGGTTTGGGCAGCACACCGTCCTTGTAGAGGTCGGCGACGATGCGGATCGCCTGTGCCATCAGATGGTCGGCGTTCTTAATCATGTCGTCGCCGTACTGCAGCTGTTGGGTCGCGAAGTTGACCGAATGGCATTGGTTGCAGGTCTTCAGCATCTTGTCGCGCTGGGCCTGCCAGGAGGCTTGATCGAGGCGCGCAACGTCGGCCGCCTTCACCACCTCGAGGCGCGCTGTGGGCTTGCCGCTGGGATCAAGCACCCCCAGCGCCTGCAGGATGGTAACCTGGTCGGCCTTCCATTCTGGATCGTTGGGCAGCGGCAACCGCACCGCCAGGAAACCCCACCCTGTGCGCACTTCGTGGTTGCCCTGTTGCATGTGGCAGGTCTGGCAGGTTGGCGCTGCGGAGCTGCCGCTCTGGATCATGAGCTGCTTGAGTTCGTTTCGTACGCCGTGTTTCGAGGAGGAGTACATCTCCCACTGCGGATGATCGAAGCCCATATGACAGGTCTCGCAGGCTTGCGGGGAGCGCGCCTCCTGCACCGAGAAGGTGTGCCGGGTGTGGCACGAATCGCAGGAGGCGGTTCCGAAGCGCTCCTGTTTCTGCAACCCGGCGAGTTGCTCGGGTGACTTGATTCCGATCTTGTGGCAGGAACCACAACCCTTCATGCCTTCGGTCATGGCCATTGGCTGCCAGTGGATGGTGGGCATCGCTTCCATCGCGGCCCAAGCCATCGAGTGCTTTCCCTTCTTGAATTGCGCAACCTGCGTCTCGTGACACTGACCGCAGGTGTCAGGCGTGGGGATCTTGGCCTTGGCCGCATCCGCCGCGGTCATGTGGTCTGTACCGTGACAGGTGTCGCACTCGATGCCAGCTTCGTGGTGCTTGCTCAGCTTCCAGTCGGAGACCACGTTGGGCGTGACCGTAGCGTGGCAGGCCACGCATTGCTGACCGGCGTTGGAGGTTTGGTCAGGACGCGGATCGGCGACGGAAACGTTGGTTGAGAGGACGACGACCAGAACGGCAGCGAGGGCAAGCAAAACGCGACGAGACATGACCACCTCGGACAGGCGAAGTGTGGACTCTTCTAACCAGCCCAGCCTATCGCCATGTTAAGGGCGCGTCTATGACGGAAGTCACGCACCACCGTGCGCCCAGCACGAGGCCTCGTGCATCTGTTGCAATATACTGATCTTGAAGTGGCAGGCGTAATGCCGCTGCATTCAAGCTAAAGGACAGAACGAAATGAGATGGATGTTACGGTCGAAGATCCATAAAGCGACCGTTACCGACGCGGATCTTCGCTACGAAGGAAGTATCACCATAGACCGGGAGTTGATCGAGCGAGTTGGACTGCTACCTGGGGAAAAAGTGCTGGTGGTCAGCAATACCTCCGGCGCGCGGCTGGAAACCTACGTCATCGCCGGCGAAAGCGGCTCCGGTGTGATCTGCATCAACGGCGCTGCCGCACACCTTATCAAGAAGGGCGAGGAGGTCATTATCATGGGCTTTGAGCTGACCGATTCGCCGCTTCACGCCAGCGCGGTCTTGGTTGATCGCGAGAATAAATTCGTCAGGACGATGTAGTTCATTCGGTACGCGCCTGCGAAGGATCGGGCGAGGTCGCAATGTCCACATCGACGTGCAGACCTGAGGTTGGCGGCGTTCCCGGAGGATAGCAGTTGCCATCCCGCGCGTAGGTTTGACGGCAGGCTGCCGTCATCTCCGGCCGACGCGGAGACTGCGCAAACTGCCACGCTTCCGCAAAGGCCACTCCACTCTCCGCCGGTTTGGGCGCGGGGCTGGGAAACATGCATCCGGGAGAAGGCCCGCACTGATCGTTGCTGACGAAGAAGTGGATCTCGCGGGAACCGGCGTGCTCCTGAATATCATTCGCGGTCACGATCGAGACAGTGCTGGATTCGCGATACGGAATACCTGAACAGTAAACGCCTGCGCGGTATCCGCCTCGTACCACTCCATCGACCCAGGCGTGGATATAAGCGCGCTGTTCAGGCAGCATGCGGCCGCCCTGCTCCTGGTCGAGAAAGATGATGGCATTTTTCGGGAACCCTTCTCGCCTGGCCGCCTCGACTGCGGTCAAGGCATCCTTTGTTCCCACCCGGCCGGCGTTGCCCGAGGCCTTCAGGTATTGGTACTCGCGCCCGTTGAACAACAGCAGAAAACCGTAACCCATTGCTTTAAGGGCTTGGCGATTCCCTTTCCAGGTATTGCGATTGGCGCCCGGTGGATTGTTCAGCCAGTATCCGGTAAAGACGAATGTCTTGCGCAGCGCCGCCATGTTTTGATCGCCGGGGTAGTCGTTGCGGTCCAGGCCAAGATACGTTTGCGCCTGTCCACCCAAGGGCGACCCGCCGGTTGCGAGAACCAGAATCAATATGCAAACCATGCGTCGTTGTTCGCTCACGGCTACGCGGTCCCGATCAGTATTCCAGTGGCGAACACCAGAGCGCCGCCTAACGCCACTTGCATGGCAGCCGAGAGGGGCGGCGTATCCATGAAGCGATGACGTACCCACGTGATGGTTGCCAGCTCGATCAGAACTACGAAGATCGCCACCGTCGTCGCAACGTTAAAGTTGTGGATGAGATACGGCAGCGTGTGGCCGATGCCGCCCAGTGCTGTCATGGATCCGGTGATGAGGCCGCGAATCCACGGAGTACCGCGGCCGGTGAGGCTACCATCGTCGGAGAGTGCCTCGGCAAAGCCCATGCTGATGCCCGCGCCCAACGACGCGGCCAGGCCGACGGCAAAGGCATCCCAGGTATTCTTGGTGGCAAATGCGGCTGCGAAGACGGGGGCCAGGGTTGAAACTGAGCCGTCCATTAAGCCCGCTAGGCCCGGCTGCACAATCTGCAAAACGAAGAGCCGGCGTTTGGCCTTGTCCTCTTCTTCGCGGACCTCGGGCTTGAGCTCGGTTTTCTCCAGCTCCGCAGCGCGCTCAACGTGGGTCGCCTCCGCCGCCGCCAAGTCGTCCAGCAGTTGCCGTATGCTGGCGTCCTGCGCGCGCGACGCGGCTTGCACGTAGAAGCGCCGGGTCTCTACTTCCATCGCGCTGACCTGGGCGCGGATCTGCTCCAGGCGCAGCGGCGTGTTCAGCCAGATCGGCTTGCGTTGCACAAATCCGCGCACATCCTGGCGCCGGATGAGCGGGATGTGCTCGCCAAATTTCTGCTTGTACAGTTCGATCAGGCGGCGACGATGCCCGATTTCTTCCTGGCGCATCTCTTCAAACACCTGCGCGGTGCCGGGAAAGTTCTCCCGCAGGCTCTCGCCGAAATCGGAGTAAATGCGTTCGTCTTCTTCCTCCAGCGAAATCGCGAGAGCAAGAATTTCCTTCTGCGACAAGCTATCGAAGTCTCGCAAGGGCGTCTCCTGAAAAGCGGCCACCGCCGTACCCTGCCGAGTGCACCACAACCTGGGTCACTCAAAAATCGGCGCCAGCTTCGCCAGTACTTCATTCATGATCGCGTCCGGCACGATTTCCAGCTTCCTGCCGTTGCGGGCGCTCAGATCCAATGCGCGGGGTTGGTCGCATCGAACCACCCCCGTTGTCCTGGTTCCGGCGCCGGCCAAAGTCACGGCAAATCCGGCCGTACGCGCGAAGCTTCCACCGCTAGTGATCGGAAGCACCACAGGCACTTTGGTCACTGCGTTGAATGCGTCCGGGGACACGATCAGCACTGGACGGCGGCCTCGCTGCTCGTGGCCTGCGGTGAAATCAAGTCCGACCAGCCAGATTTCGCCTCGCTTCATCAGATCAGCTCACCGCCAACCGGCTTGCCCTTGAGCCATGCTCGCTCTTCTTTCGTTCGCCTGGCCTTGGGATTGCATTCCGCGAGCAACTCTTTCAAGGTGTAGTGGGGACGCCTTCCCGGCTCCACAACCAGCCGCCCGCTCTCGACTCCAATACCGACTTCGGCCCCGGGCTGTAACCCAAGGACATCAAGCAGCGCGGGAGGGACGGCCAGCATCACCGAACCGCCGACCTTACGCAAACTGGTTCTATGCATCAACAACTCCTAAGTTATATCCAAATATAACATAGCGGGTTCAATTCGCCCCCCTTTAGTACGGCGCGATGATGCCTCCCATATTGCGCGAGGCAGGCAGCTTCAACTCGTTCGCAAAACCCTCTATACCCCAGTACTTGGCAAAAACGTCGAGGTACTTGTATCCCGAGCCGGTATTGAACAGCACGACTCGGTCGCTATCTTTCAGGAATCCGTCCCGCAAGAGTTGTTTGTAAGCGGCGAGCGCAGCGCCTCCTTCAGGACAGGCGAAGATGCCCTCGACGGAAGCCAGTTCCTTCACTCCCTCCATGATCGCGTCGTCGCTGACGGCAATCGCGGTGCCGTTGCTCTTGCGTGTAATGTCCAGGATGATGAAGTCCCCGTACGCTTTGGGCACTCGCAAGCCCGCGGCCAGGGTGTGCGCGTCCGGCCACATTTCAGCGCTCGCCTTGCCTTCATGTAGGGCTTTAGGGATGGGTGCGCAACCATCTGATTGTACGCAAACCATCTTGGGCCATTTCCCCTTGTCAATCCAGCCCAATTCCTCCATCTCTTCAAACGCCTTCCACATCCCAATCAGGCCGACACCGCCTCCGGTCGGATAGAGAATGGCATCCGGTAGGTTCCATCCCATTTGCTCGGCGACCTCGTAACCCATCGTCTTCTTGCCCTCAACGCGGAACGGTTCCTTCAATGTCGAAACATCAAACCAGCCTTCTTTTTCTTTGCGCTCGGCCACCATTCGACCGCAATCGCTGATCAGGCCATCGACCAGCGTGAGGTGTGCGCCACTGGCCTCCACCTCCAACCGGTTTGCGATCGGCACATCTTTTGGCATGAAGATATAGGCTTCGAGTCCCGCTGCGGCGGCGTAGGCAGCCAGCGCGCCACCGGCGTTTCCTGCGGATGGCGCTGCCAGCTTCTCCAGCCGGTAGTGGCGCGCCATGGTGATCGCCGCGCTCATGCCGCGCGCCTTGAACGACCCGGTGGGGTTCAGGCCTTCATCCTTGATCAGCAGCCTGGGATACTTGCGGCTCGGCAGCATGGGGGTGAAGCCCTCACCGAGTGTCACCGGTTCGGCGTCGGGAAGCACCGCCGCATAGCGCCACATGCTTTTGGGGAGATCACTGACCGACGGGCGGGTCGCCTGCCGCCGAATTTCAACGAGATCGTAGCGAACGTACAGGGGGCCGCCGTCCTTCGGACAAATCGTTGGCGCTGTTTGCGGCGCGAATTTCTCCCCGCATCGGCTGCATTCAAACGCAATGATCTTTGCCATGTCAGGAGTGCCTCGAAAAACCTCGCAGTGTAACACTCGCCACACCTTGTGCGCTCCGAGAACGGTTTATAATCCGCCCAGTTCCTGAGATGAGCTGAGCCGTCAACGCCGTTGATGCGGCAATATGCCGCGGTCAAGAAAGAACATCCCAACGCGCTCGTCTTCTTTCGCCTCGGCGATTTCTACGAGTTGTTCTTTGAAGACGCGGTGGTCGCCTCGCGCGAGCTACAAATCACATTGACCTCGCGCAACAAGGAAAAGGGCATCGCCATACCCATGTGCGGTGTGCCTTACCACTCGGCTGAGAATTACATCGCCAAGCTCATTCGCAAGGGATTTAAGGTTGCAATCTGCGAGCAGATGGAGGACCCGCGAGTTGCCAAGAAGCTGGTCAAGCGTGAGGTCACGCGTGTGCTCACGCCGGGCACCGCTGCCGACGCGCACCTCGGCTCCGAGGAAAACAACTTCCTGGGCTGCGTGGCGCGCGCGGGCAATGCTGTGGGATTCGCAGCGCTGGATCTTTCGACTGGCGAATTTCGCGCCACCGAGTTCCAAGGCGATGATGCCGAGCGTCGCGTCCGCGAGGAACTGCTGGTCCTGCGTCCGCGCGAAGTGCTTTTTGCTTCGTCGCTGCCGCTCTTCGATCAGCCACGCCGCCCAAGTGCATCGGTACCGATGGCCGCCGCGGCTCCGCGCATGGCGACGCTGGAGAACGCAAGCTGGGCCGAGACTCCGCTCGACGACTGGGTCTTCTCCCCTGATTACGCGATCCCGCAGGTCGAGAACCACTTTGGCGTGCTCTCGCTGGAGGGCTTTGGGTTGGCGAACCGTGCGGCAGCCGCGACGGCGGCGGGCGCGATACTGCATTACATCCGCACCACGCAGCGCGGCTCGCTCGATCACGTAGACCGGATCGGCTTCTATGAACGGCAGAACTGCCTGGTGCTGGACGCGGTTACGGTGCGCAACCTTGAACTCATCGAGCCGCTGTTCTCCGGCGCAGGGCGAAGGCGCGACGCTGTTCCGCTGCCTCGATTGCACGGTGACTCCCATGGGCAAGCGCTTGCTGCGCGCCTGGATGTTGCGGCCGTCGATTGATTTGGCCGAGATCGATCAGCGGCTCGATGGCGTCGATTGCATGGTCCGCGACCTGGTCGGACGAGAAGAACTGCGGCGCTCGATGGAAGGCATACTCGACCTGGAGCGCCTGCTCAGCCGCGTCACATTGGAGACCGCGAACCCGCGTGACCTGCTGGCCCTTGCAAGCTCTCTGGGGAAGCTGCCAGCGGTGCGATCCGCCTTGTCGCACTTCCCTGCGGAGCGTTTACAAGCGCTCCATGCACAATGCGACGAACTTGGCGATCTGCGCGCGCGAATCGTCTCGTCGCTGGAGGACGAGCCGCCACTCACGTTGGCCGATGGTGGCGTGATCCGCGCGGGTGTCGATCCTAGCCTCGATGAGCTGCGCGACCTCAGCCGCAACAGCAAGCAATACATTGCGCAGATCGAGCAACGCGAGCGGCAGCGCACCGGCATCGGCTCGCTCAAAGTTAAGTTCAACAGCGTCTTCGGCTACTACCTGGAAATCTCCAAGGCGAACCTGCACCTGGCACCGATTGACTACGAGCGCAAGCAGACGCTGGTCAACGCCGAGCGCTTTACCACGCCGGAGTTGAAGGAGTACGAGGCCAAGGTGCTCGACGCGCAGGAAAAGATGGTCGAGATCGAACGCAGGCTCTTCGCTGAGCTGCGCTCTGCCATCGCTGCTGAGGCGCGCCGCATCCGGCAGATCGCGCTGGCTCTGGCGGAAATTGATTTGCTTGCAGCGTTTGCTGCGCTCGCGGCCAACCGGACTATTGCCGCCCAAGCGCTCGACGGCAGCGGTGACATCGAGATTTTCGAAGGCCGTCATCCCGTGATCGAGCAGATGGAGATCGCCGGCTCAGACCGCTTCGTGCCCAACGATCTCTTCCTCAACGGCACGACGCACTCGATCCTGATCATTACCGGCCCTAATATGGGCGGCAAGTCGACTTATCTGCGGCAGGCGGCGCTGATCGCCCTCATGGCACAGATGGGCTCGTTCGTTCCGGCGCGCTCGGCAAGGCTAGGCTTGGTTGACCGTATCTTCACCCGCATTGGAGCGGCGGACAACTTGGCGCGCGGCCGCTCGACCTTCATGGTCGAGATGACCGAGACGGCGGCGATCCTCAACACTGCGACGGCGCGCTCGCTTATCCTGCTCGACGAGGTTGGGCGCGGCACCGCAACCTACGACGGCCTCGCCATTGCATGGGCGGCGATTGAGTACATTCACGCCAACACGCGTGCCAAGACGCTCTTTGCCACGCACTATCACGAGCTGACCGAACTGGCCGACCGGCTGAGCGGAGTCAAGAATTTTCACGTCGGCGTGAAAGAGAGTGGCGGCGGAATCGTTTTTCTGCGCAAGGTGGAGGAAGGCGCTGCCGACAAGAGCTACGGTATCGAGGTCGCCAAGCTGGCCGGGCTTCCGTCCGACGTGGTCCATCGCGCACGCGAAGTGCTGGCCGAACACGAGAGCGCCGAGCGCAGCGCCGTCAGCCATCTGGCGCACGATGAATCGCAGGAGACCGGGCCGATGCAGTTGACCATCTTCACGCCGCTGTCACAGAAGATTGTGGACCGCATCAAAGGAACCGACCTGAACCGCCTCAGCCCGCTGGAGGCGCTGAACCTGCTCCACGAGTTGAAGAAGCAGATGGAGTGAGACGTACCAGCCTGCATACCTGAATTGCTTACCCGCTCGCGTTACACTCTTCTGTTCTCCATGCCATCCAAATCCATGCTCGAACTTCGCCAGCAGGTTGGCCAGCTGCTGATCATGGGCTTTGATGGCACCACCGTCTCGACTCGACTGCGGCTGATGCTGGCGACGTTTTGCCCTGCCGGCGTCATTCTCTTCAAGCGCAACATCGCAGAGGCAACACAGATCCACGCTCTGCTACGCGAAGCCCGCAAGGCGGTCTCGACTCCGATGTTCCTGTGTGTGGACATGGAGGGCGGCACGGTCGATCGCCTGCGCGACGTGATTGCACCGGTACCGTCGGTTGCCGACGTGGCCGCCGCGGGTTCGAAGAAAGTCTTCCGCAAGCACGGACGTATGCTCGGCGAAGAGGTCCGAGCGCTGGGGTTCAATACGGATTTTGCTCCCGCGCTCGACTTGCGATTGGAGGCATCGAAGAATGTGCTGACATCACGCACGGTCTCCGCCGATCCGAAAGCGGTGACCCTGTACGCGCGCGAATTTTTGCGCGGATCTGCGAGATGCAAATGTTCTTGGTTGCGGCAAGCATTTCCCCGGACTGGGAGAAGCCAATCTCGACTCGCATCATGGCCTGCCGTCGATTGCGAAGCCCTGGGAACGCCTGTGGAAAGAGGACTTGCTTCCCTATCGCGAGTTGCACAGAGAGTTACCGTTCGTCATGGTCGCGCATGCCGCCTATCCGGACGTGACTGGCGACCCGAACTCCAGCGTCGCTTTCGAAGAAATGGATGAACGACATTCTGCGCAAGAAGATCGGCTACCGCGGACTGATCCTCGCCGACGATCTTGACATGGGAGGAGTGTTGGCAGCCGCGCCGATCGAAGATGCGGCAGTCGAAACGCTGCGCGCCGGGGCCGACATGTTCCTCGTCTGCCAGAAGGAAGAGAGCGTATGGCGGGCCTTCGAGGCGGTATATAAGAAAGCCCAGAGTGACAGGAAATTTGCCCGGCTCGTCCTAGAGAAATCCCAGCGAGTTCTGGCGTCGAAGAAGAGATTGCGGCCGCTCAAGGTCCGGATGGCTCCGGCTCCAACGCAGAAAACCGTGGACCAGTTGCGGCGCGAGATCTGGGAGTTCAGCGAAGAGGTGCGGCTGGATTCGCTCAGCCTTGAGGGGGCACAGCTTTAGCTGTGCCGGACATGAGGAAATACAGAATTGGGCTTCAGCCCCTGGGGGATTCAGTTCATGAGCTCTGCATCCGGAGACGACTGGTTGTCGCTCGTCGCGCACTGCGTTGCCTCAGCGGCTAAAGCCGGGGTGCTTTCGGGGTCCAATGGCACGCGTTCGGAGTACGTCTCGTGATCGTCGCGGGCGTGATGAGCGGCACTTCGGCTGACGGGGTCAACGTCGCGCTGGCACGCATCCGGGGACGAGGATTCCATTCGCGTCTCGAGTTGCTCGCGCATTATCAGTTCCCTTATCCGGACAACGTGCGTCGCGCCGTACTGGCAACGATGAACGCCAAATCTGCCAGCGTTGCCGACCTTGCGAGGCTGAATTTCCTACTCGGCGACCTCTACTCCGATGTAGTTCGTGCGGCACAAAGCCGTGCCCACCTGGAATGCGAACTCGTCGGCTGCCACGGCCAGACGCTGTATCACCAGGGCGATGCAAAACCCTTTCTGGGCCGTCGGGTTGCATGTACCTGGCAGACGGGAGAAGGCGCCGTCGTAGCTGCGAAACTCGGCGTCCCGGTGGTGTCGGACTTTCGACCAGCAGACATGGCTGCGGGAGGCAAAGGCGCGCCGCTGGTTCCCTTTCTTGATTACGCGCTCTACCGCCATCGCCGCTACGGACGCATTGTCCAGAACCTGGGGGGCATCGGAAACCTCACGGCGATTCCGCCGCGCGCGCTTCCGGAAAATGTCGTTGCCTTCGACACCGGACCGGGGAACATGGTCATTGACGCTGTGACCGAGGAACTGTTCGCCCGCCCCTACGATCGCAACGGGCGACTCGCCGCGCGCGGCGAGCCTATCGAGCGCGTATTGCAACAAGTTCTTCGCCATTCGTTCTTCCGGCAGAAGCCTCCCAAGACCGCAGGCCGCGAGCAATTTGGCCGCGAGTTCGTGCGCGAGTTTCTTCGCTTGTGCCGGCGCGCCGACGAGAATGACATCGTCGCCACTGCAACCGCGCTCACGGCGCTATCCATTGGGATCGCGGTTCGCAAGTTTGTGCTGCCGCTCGTGAAACCGCCTTTGCGATTTCGCGAGTTCGTCGTTTCCGGCGGCGGAACGAAGAATGCAACCCTGATGCGGATGATCCGTGAAGAACTCGCACCGCTGAAGATGCGTGTGCGCACCAGCGACGAGTTTGGGCTGCCCGCTGAGGCAAAGGAAGCCGCAGCTTTCGCGCTGCTGGCATACCAGACGTGGCGCCGCATGCCGTCGAATGTTCCATCCGCCACCGGGGCAGAGCGGCCCGCAATCCTAGGCAAAGTGAGCTATGCGTAGCAGGAACGACGAGCCTGCGGAAAATAGGGGTCCTTCGACTCCATTCGGTCGCTGGGGCGACCTCATTGCGCTCAGGATGACACCTCAAAATCTAAGGCCAAGATGGTTCCCGCAGACCTCTACCGATTGTCATCCTGAGCGAGCGAGCGCCGCCTTTGCACGCGCGAGTCGAAGGACGCCTATAATCACTGGCCTGCTGGCATTCGTTAGCTTGCTTCTTCTGGCCGGTTGTACCCACAAGCCCGATCCCAACACGCTGGTAATGATCATCGAGAGCAGCCCGACCAATCTCGATCCGCGCGTGGGCGTTGACGCGCAGTCGGAGCGCGTCGACGAACTACTCTTCGACTCTCTTGTCCGCCGCGATGCGCACTTCGACCTGAAGCCGTGGCTGGCCGAAAGTTGGGAGATCCCCGATCCGCAAACCTATATCTTCCACTTGCATCATGGCGTACGGTTCCACAACGGCCAGCCGCTGACCGCGCGCGACGTGAAGTGGACCTTCGACTCGCTTGTCAGTGGCAAGCTGCGCAGCGCGAAGAGCAGTACCTATGCTCCCGTCGATCGCATCGACGTGCCGGATGATTACATCGTCGTGTTTCACCTTAAGGAGCCGTTCGCGCCGTTGCTGTGGAATTTGTCCGACGGTGCGATCGGCATCGTGCCGTACGGCAGCGGCGAAGACTTCAATCGCCATCCGATTGGCTCGGGACCGTTCCGTTTTGTCAGCGCTCAGCAGGATAAAGAGGTCGTCATCGAGCGTAATCCCGATTACTGGGCAACGCCAGCCAAGATTGAGCGCGTGCAATTCAAGGTGATTCCCGATGCGACTACGCGCGCGTTGGAATTGCGCAAGCAAAGCGCGGACCTAGTGATCAATGGGCTGACAGCAGACACGGTGGTTACGTTGAAGGGCGATCGCAACCTCAGCGTGATGGAATCGCCGGGAACGATCTACGCGTATCTGGCGATGAACCTGCGCGATCCTATCCTGAAAGACGTTCGTGTGCGGCACGCGATCGCCTACGCCATCAACGTGCAGCCCATCATTCACTATTTGTTACGCGATCAGGCACAGCCAGCGTATAGCGTGCTGCCGCCGCAGCACTGGGCCTATGATGGCAATGTCGAAAAGTATCCCAATGATCCGGCCCGCGCTCGGCAGATTCTTGACGACGCAGGCTACCGCCCGGCGAATGGCATTCGCTTCCACATCACGATGAAGACTTCAACCGAGGAGTCCACGCGTCTGCTGGCGGCGGTGCTGCAACAACAATTGCGCGACGTCGGCATTGCGCTCGACATCCGCAGCTTTGAGTTTGCCACCTTCTTCGCGGACATCACGAAGGGCGCGTACCAGTTCCATTCCTTGCGCTGGATTGGCGGCAACCTGGATCCCGATATCTTCGAGCACATCTTCGGATCCAATAGCTTTGCACCCAAGCGCGCCAACCGCACCTTCTATTCCAATCGCCGCGTTGACGAATTGATCGCGGAGGGCCGCAGCGCCATCGACCAGGAGAAGCGCAAGAGGATCTACGATCAGATTCAACAGATCCTGGCCGAGGACCTGCCATACATCAATCTGTGGTATCTCGACAACGTGCTGGTGCATACCAAGCGGGTGCAAGGTATCGAGATAAGCCCATCCGGAAATTACGATTTCCTGCGGACCGCAGAGCTCAAACCCTGAGCGCGCGGGTCTTCTGGCCGCGTGTTACCATCGAAAATTAGCGTCAACTCAAGGACCGCGAGCAGCTTGCGCATACTCTTCGTTGGAGACATTTTTGGGCGCCCGGGGCGCAACATTGTCCATGAACGCCTGCCCGAGTTGCAGAACCAGCACGGCGTAGAACTCACCATCGCCAACGGTGAGAACGCCGCCGGCGGCTTTGGCATTACCCCGCAGATCGCCGAAGAGTTGTTCGAACTCGGGGTCGATGTCATCACAACCGGCAACCACATTTGGGACAAGCGCGAGATCATCGAGTACATGAACTCGGCCAACGGTAACGAGACTTCGCTGGCGCGGAGGCTGCTCCGGCCGGCGAACTATCCCGCGGGATCGCCGGGCTTCGGCTGGTACCAAGGCCGCACGCGCAGTGGTGTGGATTACGGCGTCATCAATCTGCAAGGCCGGGTTTTTATGGCCAGCAACGACGATCCCTTCCGCGTGGCCGATGAACTGCTGAAACAAATTAGCGCCAAGGTCATCCTGGTGGACATACATGCCGAGGCTACTTCCGAGAAGCTTTCGCTTGGCTGGTATCTGGAAGGACGCGTGACGGCGGTGCTGGGCACGCACACTCACGTCCCGACTGCCGACGAGAAAATATTGGGCGGCGGAACGGCCGTGCAAACCGATGTCGGCATGACGGGCCCATACGAAAGCGTTATTGGTGTGCAAAAGGACCAGATCGTGCAGCGCTTTCTCACCAATATGCCGGCACGATTTGAGGCCGCGACGAACGACGTGCGCCTGTGCGCCACGCTAATTGATTGCGATGCCGAGACTGGCCGCGCTACGGGGATAGAGAGAATCATGCTGAAGCAGGAATAGCGAACCGCTTTTCGCCGTTCGCTCTTCGCTTTGTGTTGTCACACCAACTGTCTTTATCAACGTTCCTCGATAAATCCCAGAGAATATCGTGTGCGACTGCAGTTCTCGCTAAAAGCAAAAAGCGAATGGCGAAAAGGGTAGTGGTGCAGTTTGAAACTGCACCACTACCGCGAAAAGCGATTAGTTGCTTGTTAGTAGCCTGCTGCTTTACCCTTCCCCCACATGTCCCACTCTGACGAACTCTGGATGGAAGAAGCCCTACGTGAGGCACAACGGGCGCTCGCGTTCGGAGAAGTGCCCGTCGGAGCGGTCGTCGTGTGCGAAGGGCGTGTCGTCGGCCGGGGATGCAATCGCCCGCTCACCAGCAACGATCCGACGGCGCATGCCGAAATCATCGCGCTGAGGGAAGCAGGGCAGGCCGTCAGCAACTATCGCCTGCTCGACTGCGATCTCTACGTGACAGTCGAACCCTGTGCGATGTGTGCTGGAGCCATCACGCACGCGCGCATCCGGCGGCTGATCTACGGCGCTGAGGATGCGAGGGCTGGAGCAGTTCATTCCATGCTGCAGGTGCTTAACCATCCCAAGCTGAATCACAAAGTGGAAGTCGCGTCGGGAGTGCTGGCGGCGCGCTGCATGGACCTGATGCAAACCTTCTTCCGGGAAAAGCGCAAGGCCGAGAGCACGACGTAGCACAGTCCAGCATGTCGTTACCACCTTCGCGGGCCCCACGAACGGTCTGCTATCATAAATCTGACCTCGTTATCTCGCGCGGAGAGGTGCGTGAGCGGTTGAAACGAGCCGCCTCGAAAGCGGCCATACCTTGACGGGTATCGGGGGTTCGAATCCCTCCCTCTCCGCCACAAATTTGTAAATTTATGTAGGCAAAAGATTTACGTCAAGGCTTGATTTCTTGTTAGTGACGCGCTTCCTTCTACTTATCAATCAGACAGTATTGGCCAATCTTCTTGCTGGTTTCCGGGTCCGAGGTAGGCGGATACAAATCGACATTCGCGCAATCGTACATCCCGTAGTTCTTGGGAAGGCGAACCATCACATAGTTTCCCGGTTCGGGCATTGTGCAGTCGTGCAATCCATCGTTGCAATGCAGCGCAAAGGATGCCTTTCCTTCGATTGGAGTCGCCTGGTGTAAGGTGACAATGACGACGCCATTGGTCACCTCGCTACCAAGTACAGTAATGACAGACTTGTCCTGCGCGTTCAATTGAAGTGCAGTCCAGAAGAAGAGGAAAAGGATTATCTTCCGCATAAGCATAGACACCTCATTTGAAGATCCTGAATCAGATTGAGAAACTCACGCTGCGGTGGCATGCGCTTTCCGGGACACCACCTCTTCCTCAGTGCGACACCAGTCCCCAAGGTTCATGAGCGTGCTCGTGATCTCGCAGTGCAGTGATACCTAGCCTGATTGGGAACCCCTCCTTGGACTGCTCACTTGAGACTCTCCAGATAATTAATTAGCGCCGGTATCACAGCAGCCGGAAACTTCACCCGCTGGTCCATGTCATCGGCCTAGAAAATAGTGATCGTGCTTGTTCTTTGATGATCTCAAGAATAAGCACTCCGCCGATGTCGCAAACCGTTCTGATGTCCTTTGCGACGAGCATAAATCTCCTCTCTCGGTTCAGAATTGACCCGAACTGGATCTTGTGGCCTGCTCCCCGTTCGTGGTCAACATGAGTATCGACCCACATTTGACCACGCACCTGGGGTGCCAAACCGGTACCCCCTCACGATTGCTCACAGCGACGTACTTAGAGCGGAAGGGGAGCCGTCAATTGCAGTGAGGTTCAAGTTTTTGAACAACTCGGTAAATCTGTCAAAAAACCAGAACGCTGAGACTGCGAGCGGGAATTGTCGCGGGCGGGCGTATTTCGGCGTAACGTGCCAGAAAAACGCCAATATGGCGCGCGGATGGCCGTACCCAATAAAGGACAAGAGAAGATGGAAGGTGATTTGCAATTACCTCAGGCTAGGAGTGATGCGGGCAAATCCAGCAAGATTAGGCAAGGGGGCACATGCAGGTTCAGATTCGTGGAAAGGGTCTTCAAGTCACCGACGTTCTGAGCACATACATCCAGCGCCGCCTCGGCTTTGCCCTGGGGCGCTTCGGGCGACGAGTAAAGAGAGTGTTGGTGTGCGTCGAAGATACAAATGGTCCGAAGGGCGGAATCGACAAACAGTGCCGCGTGGCCGTCGTGGTGCCTCACTCCACGACCGCAGTGATGGAGGGCAAAGCATCGAACATTCGCGTGGCCATTAATCGTGCCTTTGCCAAGGCGAGCAGGTACGTCGCAGGGCGGCTGAAGCAGCCCCATTGGGCTAAACTATCGGCCCGCAAGAGCCGAAGGTCCGGAGAATCGCATAATTCCCTACTGTTGAGGTCCTCCTATGACGACGCTCAACTGCCTTAATGCTTGTACTCCTGAGCCGACAGTAGCGGATGAGGCGGCATGGTCGCAACTGGTCTACCGCCTGAAGTCGGCGCGTGCCGAGGAACGTTATATAGCTATGGAAGAAGCCGCTGAGCTGCTCGGAGCCGCTATGGCCAGAGGCGAACTGGACGGCGAGTCGGCGAAAAGGTGGATGATCGCCTTATTCACTGCTGTTGCTGCCATTGGAGATGGGATCCCACGGGTTTCCGCTTCACGCTTCACCTGCGATTGTTAAGAGGAGTAATCGATGCTTTCCAAGTGTGCAAACCCTCTGTGTTTCGCTCCATTTCGTACCCTGAGAAAGGGGCGGCTGATCGTACTCCATTTGCGCCAGCCGGTACTAAAAGGGACCTTCGCCGAAGCCGACGTCAAAGATTTCGAACCCTTTTGGCTGTGCGAGGAGTGTTGTGATCGCTTCACGCTCCTTGTGAAGCCGGGCAGAGATTGTGTTTGCATCCCGAGGCCGCCGATCACGGGCGAGTGCGCTCGGAGCGAGACACAGACCGTCGGCCCGGAATTATGAACTGGCGGCGGCACTCCCGGTGTCACAAGAATCACTGCCTATTTTAGCTGTGCGTACTTGTTTAGGTGACCTCCGTCACAGCCTACGAAGTTGCTGGATCGCTACTGTGACACTGAGCTTTGACCCGGCCCGAGTCGACCGGTTGATGGAGGAGTCCCGGCGACCTACGGTCGTAAAGTGATGCGCATTTCATGTCCCTAGAAGAAGCGATCCCTGTCAAAATACCGATCTCCACTTCCCGCGAAACATACATCGCGACAGTGACCGCGGTTGCGATCGCTTCACACCTGATTCTCAAATATCTGATCCATCTGCCCCGATTGGCCTATTTAGTCCCTCTGTTCGTCGCACTGGCGGTCGGCGGAATTCCAATTCTCGTGACGTTGGGCAAGAAGCTCTGGGTTCGGGAGTTCGGTTCGGACTTGCTGGCTGGCATCTCCATTTTGGCCTCCGTTCTGATGGGACAGTACCTCGTGGGAGCGATTATCGTTCTGATGCTTTCGGGCGGAGCGGCCTTGGAACAGTTCGCAACACGCAGGGCGTCTTCCGTTCTGGACGCATTGGCCAAGCGCATGCCGCAAATCGCGCACCGCAAACGTGGAACATCGGTCGAGGATGTGAACCTGGATCAGGTTCACATAGGCGATGAACTCATCGTGTTACCCCACGAAATCTGTCCGGTTGATGGACTGGTGTTGGAGGGACATGGGGTGATGGACGAGTCTTATCTGACGGGCGAGCCGTTTGAGATCTCAAAGACTCCAGGTTCGAGGGTCCTCTCTGGAGCGGTCAATGGAGACATGGCGTTGACCATCGAAGCTGAGAAGCTGGCGGTGGATTCGCGTTACGCCAAGATCATGCAGGTGATGGAGCAGACGCAGGAGAAGCGCCCGCAACTCCGTCGCATTGGAGACCAATTGGGGGCATGGTACACACCGCTGGCCGTGGGTCTGGCTGGACTGACGTGGCTGGTGACCGGTGACTCTATGCGTTTTCTGGCCGTGGTCGTCATCGCCACGCCATGTCCTCTCATTCTGGCGATTCCGGTTGCAGTCATTGGAGCGATCTCCCTCTCCGCCAAGCACAGCATCATCATCAAGAATCCCGCGGCCTTGGAGCAGATTACAACTTGTCGCACACTGATCTTCGACAAGACCGGGACGTTGACTTACGGCAAGCCTCAAATGACAGAGGTATTGTGCGGCCCTGGTTTCACGCAAGATGAGGTCTTGCAGGCAGCCGCCAGCCTTGAGCAATTTTCCAAGCATCCGCTGGCGGGGGCGGTGGTGCAAGCAGGGCGCGACGCCAAGCTGGCTCTACTGGAGGTCAGCCAGATGCAGGAAAAACCCGGAGAAGGTCTGCTCGGCATGGTAGCTGGGCGAAGAGTCCGTATCACCGGGCGCGGCAAAGTGGACTCCAAGCAGCTTCCATTACTGCCTCCGCTGGCTTCAGGGTTGGAGTGCCTCGTCCTGGTCGACAACCAATATGCCGGAGCGTTTCGCTTCCACGATGCGCCTCGTCAGGACACGAAGCCTTTCGTCCACCATTTAAACCCAAGTCATCAGGTCAATCGAGTTCTGCTGGTTTCCGGAGACCGCGAGTCGGAGGTGCGCTACCTGGCGAAGGAAGTTGGCATCACCGAGGTGCATGCAGGCCAGACTCCGGAGCAGAAGGTCGCAATCGTGGAGGCAGAGACCAAGCGGGCCCGAACGTTGTTCATCGGCGACGGAATTAACGACGCCCCGGCCTTGATGACGGCGACGGTAGGGGTTGCCTTCGGTCCTAACAGTGACATCACCTCCGAGGCGGCCGACGTTGTGATTCTTACGACTTCGCTGGGCAAGGTGGATGAGCTGATTCATGTCAGCCACCGGATGCGCTCAATTGCCCTGCAGAGCGCCGTGGGAGGAATGGTGGCCAGCGTGGTCGGCATGATCGCGGCTGCGCTTGGGTACTTGCCTCCGCTTGAGGGAGCCATCCTGCAGGAGATCATTGACTTGGCAGCAGTAGTGAACGCTGTTAGAGTAGCGCTCCCGAATAGTGACTTGGTCGACTTTTGAAAAGTCGATTTCTTACGATCGAGCGTCCGGGGCAACTGGCACACGTACTGGGCTCACAATCGGGTTTGATAAGAAGGTCACGGCCGGCGGCGACGACACAGCAAAATGCGTTGTCAGACTTTACGCTGATTGTGGGCAAGATCCAAGCCTTCATCATCGCGATTACAAGCATCGCTCGCAGCGCTGGTCAGGTGGTGAAGGACGGCTACAATGGCTATGAGCCCCTTCGCTGCATCCTGACGAATCGCGAAGGAACGCAACGTTCGCAACATGCTCCTGGCTAAGCCGGTTGGTTGGTAAGTTGGAATGGATACAGATCTAGAACGAGGCCCGCGACCAATGATGCAGACGTTGGGATCGTTCAAGCGTCAGCAGTCAACGTTGGCCATCCTCAATCTGGCTGCACTCGCGACATTACTTCTGATTCACACATTCTTCGCCAACCACTTCGGCCTGCCAACACCAACGCTGGTCATCATGTTGGCCGTTGCCTTTCTGTTGCGCGCAGTTGAGCTGATCTGGGTGCAGGCACGGACATCGCTGCCATCGCATTACGGTCTGTGGGCCCTGACATCAGGCTCCATTGTTCTCAACTTTGTGCTCGCGTTCACCGCTGCGCTACTGACCAATCGTCCAGATGCGCAGTACTTCGTCCTTTTGGCAATGCCAATCATCGAAGCCGCCTTCACATTCTCACTGTTGAGCACATTGGCAATCGTCGTCATCGCTGGAGCGCTGAACTTTTTGTGGATCGTGTTGTATGTGGGGCGGCATGGCCAAATACAGCCGAGCGAATACTTCGAAGCAGGCACTATATCGTTAATCTATGGTTTTGTCGGCGTTCTGGTGTGGATGCTGGTGAATGATTTGCGGGCTAACCAGGCGAGCTGGCGCGAAACATGTCCGAGCTTGAACAAACGCGAGAGCGCCTGCTGATTGAAGAAAAACTGGCTGCTGTGGGAAGGCTGTCGAGCGCAATCGCGCATGAGATCCGAAATCCGGTGGCGATGATCTCCAGCTCACTGGCAACCGCCACGCGTGGAGCACTTGATCCAGAGCAACGCGAAATGATGTTCGACATCGCAGCCAAGGAGGCCACGCGTCTGGAGCAACTGACGAATGACTTCCTGGCTTATGCTCGACCACGTCCCCTGACGAAGTCCGTCAACAATGTTGCCGACCTGCTCGCCTACGTTGCCGACCTGTCGCGCGCGCACGCTGATTCCAGGAGCGTCAGTTTGACTGTGAACGCACCTGACGAGTTGCTGTGCGATTGTGATCCCGCGGGACTTCAGCAACTACTGTTGAACCTGGTGATGAATGCAATCGACGCCTCCCCGCCAGTTGCGACAGTCACTCTGACTGGAAAGGAAGTCGCGGATCGGGTCCTGATCGAGGTCGAGAACCGGGGAGACGGTATCGCTCCCGATCAGCTGGGACGAATCTTCGAGCCATTCTTTACAACTAAGCCACGGGGAACGGGTCTGGGATTGGCCATCGCTCGCACCATCGCCCGCAGCCAGGGAGGAGACCTCACCCTGACAGAGAACGGTCCTGAGCGCGTCAGGTTTTCCGTCAGTCTGCCCGCCACGACTGAAGTGTCATTCGAGATGGTAAAAGGTTAAGTATGGCGAGAATACTGGTCGTAGACGACGAACCACACATGCGGAGGATTCTTGCGGCGAACCTGCAGCAGGACGGGCATGCTGTGTTCGAGGCGGGCGGGGTTGAAGAGGCCAGAAAGAAGATTACCAGTGGTGAATATGACGCCGTAATAACCGACCAGAAGATGCCCGACGGAACCGGTCTGGATGTGCTGCGGCTGGCACAGCAGGACGACCCGACGGTTTCAGTTGTTTTTCTGACGGCCGTGGGAAGTATTGAGCTCGCGGTAGAGAGCATGCGGGGAGGCGCCTTCGACTTTCTCACGAAACCTTTTCTGCCCGAGGTGTTACGCGCGACGGCGCACCGCGCGACGGACCACACCCAACTCTTGCGGGAGAACATCCGGCTCAGGAATGCATTTGATCGTCTGGAGGGATCGGCGGAGATTGTGGGGCGGAGCGCGGGAATCCAAAATGTTCGGGAACAAATTGCCCGTGTAGCCACGACGAACGCAACGGTGTTGATAACAGGTGAGACCGGCACGGGCAAGGAGTTGGTCGCCCGCGCGCTCCACAAGAGCAGCTCTCGGGCGGCAAAACCGTTTATCGCGGTCAACTGTGCGGCGCTTTCGGAATCGCTCCTGGAGAGTGAGCTTTTCGGGCACGAGCGGGGAGCGTTTACGGGAGCCGACCGAGCCCGTGAAGGACTGTTCGAGGCGGCGCATCAGGGTACTCTGTTGCTCGATGAGATCGCCGAATTGTCCACAGCGGCGCAAGCCAAATTGCTCCGCGTGCTTACCGATGGTGAGGTTACCCGGGTCGGCTCCACCCGGCCGAGAAGCGTGGACGTCCGCGTACTCGCCGCAACTCACCGCGATCTCGAAGCACGCGTGCGCGAGAACTTGTTTCGCGAAGATCTCTATTATCGGCTGGCCGTATTCCCTATCGCGATACCGCCTTTGCGTCAGCGACGCGAGGATATTCCGGAGCTGTCGGAGGTATTGCTACAGCGCGCGGCCGCTGAGTTGAAGCTTCCTCGCCGCAGATTGAGCGACGATGCTCTTCGGCTGTTAAGAGAATACGACTTCCCCGGCAATGTTCGTGAACTGAATAACGTCGTCGAACGGGCATGTATTCTGGCGGGCACTGACGAGATCGGACCCGAGGCGTTTGCCAACCTGGAGCGCACAAGGGACCGATCGCGAACTGCCGATCTGGATGCTCAAGAAGCTTGGATCGGGTCTCTACCGGATAATGTGGACCTGCGTGCCGTGCTCAGTTCTCTTGAGAAGAAATTGATCGAGCGTGCTTTAGCCTCCGCCGGTGGCGCCCAGGCCGAAGCTGCACGCCGCCTCGGGCTATCGCGCAGCGACCTGTCATACAAGCTCGGAAAGTATGATTCGAAGACCGCTGCTGAATAACCGTACGTTGCCTCCGCGCCGGAAGCCTCCATAGGTACCCCCAATGGCGTCAGGCACTCACGCCAGCACGTGGAATGTCCCCGAGCCACGATCTAAATGTGGCGACCTGCAGGTGCTAACGTTGAAGCTTCACGGTCACGACCCCAGTTACCCGCCCGCTTTTCTTCGCGGAGAAACTTAAAGAGCGCCAGGGTAATCGCCAGAACAATCGGACCGATGAACACTCCAAGAGCGCCGAAAGCTTTCAACCCTCCTAGCAGTGCAAAGAAAACATATAGTGTCGAGAGTCTGGTGCGGCTTCCGATCAGTTGTGGGCGCAGCAAGTTGTCTACCGGATGGACAATTGCTACTCCCCAAGCAAGGAGAATAAGGCCTTTGATCCAGTGGCCGCTGAACACGAGCATCGAGACCGCTGGCAGAAGAACAATCGATGTTCCAATCACTGGCAACAGCGCACACAGTGCAGTGACGATCGCCCACAAGGCTGGTGAAGTGATGCCCAAGAACCAGAAGGCAACACCCGTGAGAGCGCCTTGCAGTGCGGCCATGGTGAGCGTCCCATACACAATCGCGTTGAGGGTTTCTTTAACGCGGGCAAAAAGCCTTCTTGTCTGATCCGAACGGAGTGGGAGCAGAACGGCGGTACGGCGCAACATCGCCTTGCCATCGCGAAAGAAGAAAAACAAAATGAAGCATGCAGCCAAAGCGTTGGCGAGCAACGCCGTAAAGCTTCCAACAGCGCCGGCCGTCATACTAAGAAGCACCGCAACGCCTTTCTCAGCCTGGTTCACAGTCGCAGTTCGCAAATCAGGGGAAGAAATCGGCAGATAGCGGCTCACCAGCTCAACTGTTGATCAAGAAGATGAATGAGGTAAAGGCTAAGGCGTTCGCTTCCATCTCCTGAACTGCTAAGCGATTGGTAGACGTCGTGTAGTCCAGTTGCGAGCGCCTGTCCAAGGAACCCCGCCGACAAAACGATGAACAAAACGACAAAACACGTGGACAGAAGTGCAGAAAGATTGCGATTCCGAACCCGGCGAAGAAAACGCGAGTGCAGAGGATAAAACAAGAATAGCTATTACGGCGGAAAAGATGATCGGTCTTAGGAATGGAGCAATGAGGATATAGCAAAAGTAGAGCGCTACAGCCGTCAGGCCCAGCAAGAAGACAAGGGCAGCCCGATTCTTCGTGCTACTGAACTGTTCGGACATGCATCGCTTCCCTGGTACCTTGCGGATTTTAACTCCCCGCTCCGGCAGCCGCTAACCATTCGGAGTACGTCGGTTAGATGGGAGCGATCAGCGGCCTTCATGCCGGCGACAAGCTGCCACTGATTCGGAACCACCTGTTTCACGCGTGGGCCGAAGCATGCCGAGGCGTCAAGTGCTCGCGTTCCGCCTGACGCGCGCGCTCGTAACCGATGGCCACAAAATACAGAATTCGGTTAAAAAACCGGTCCATCGAGTAGAGGAGGTCGATCTCGCCAAACAGGTCAATTGGTTCTTCGAACAATCCTTCCGCCAGCATAAATTCCCACAGATACTCTTTCGTCGTGGTAACGGCCCAGAGAAGGTCAGTGTAGGGCACGCCCTGCGTCGCACGTTTCATTCCGAGCGCAACAACACGCTCCTCAAGCTCCGATTCCGTCTTGTGCAGCAGCCAATCACTGAGATCGCGATATATCTCGTAGGAGCGTCTTCTAAGTTCATCCGAAGGCACTCGCTGCAAGAGCTCACTGCACCTATCATTTTTCTTCAGCCTGTGCATGAGCCCTTCAGACAAGTGGTCTGCGCGGGTTTCGATGAGTCGGATCAATTTGAAGGCGTACATAATCCCTCCTGGCGGCAGGTGTTCGGAGACCTCCATCAACGCTGCCGAATGGATCTTCAGTCGTGATCGCCGCTCCGTTGGGGGTCGCCGGCTGCGGCGCCCGTTTTGTTCGCTTCCTGCTGTCCTGCCGGTAATGGGGAAGGCTTAACTGCGGCTCTCACCCCAAATTCATGCACTAGCCGTCCACCATTATGTGCGGTGTTCGTGAGAAGTAGTATGCCGCCTCCATAGAGGACCAAGAACGCAAGCGGGAGTGCCGTGGACACGAGCCTGTTCGACGTCTTTTTCAGGATCACAGGAATCAGGAGAATCGCCGCGAAAACTACGGTCAGAACTGAGAAGGCGATGCGCGTCGCCTCGGCCAATTGCTCATGGTGTTCCAGGACTACGTCGACCTGGGGAGTTCGTTCCGCTATTCGCGCTGCCGCCTCACCGGTCCCGACCGCCAGGAACGTCCCCAGTGTGCCCGCGATCATCAGCGCCAGCGCAACATAGAGTATCGTTCGGCCCCTCTCTGGTGGACGCAGTGCCCCGACCACGATAAGGAACGGTACGACCAGCAGCAAAGCGATCGGGAAGTGAATGACGAGCGGGTGTAGAGCATCCCAACTCGGAATTGGTGGAAACTGAATCATGACTGGTCACCTCGTATGGCTGCGCCTTTAGCGTCAATATTGTTTTTGCCTTCTCGCGGACCGCACCTGTGCTCTAGGTGACAGCTACGAACTTTTCCTTTGCGCTGAAGCAGGTGTGGCACTTGGCAAAGTCCAGGTTTGCAGTTGTAAATCCACACACAGTGCACACATAGTAGGTGCTCTTACCCCGCATGTTTTCGAGGTTATTGAAGGCCTCCATGAACAGCTTGGCGTGTTCTGCTTCTGCCTCGCGCGCGTAATTAAACGTCCTGAAAGCGTCGTTATTTCCCACTGCGCGTGCCTGCTTATAGAAATCGGGATACATGATGTCGCGCTCGTAGGTTTCCCCCCTGACCGCAGCTTCCAGGTTTTCTTTCGTGGACTTCACTACAGGCGGATCAATTTTGGCCTGCGCAGAAACCCCAAGCTTCTGGATCTCAGCTAAGTGATTCGCGGCGTGGATTTCCTCGGCCCGGGCCGCGGCTCGGAAGAGGCTCGCAACGCCGGCGTAGCCTTCCTGATCTGCCTTGACGGCGAATGCAAGATACCTTGCGTGCGCATTGCTCTCGCCGTTGAAGGCGGTCTGCAGATTCTCCACTGTGCGATCGCCGGTCGTGGAGGTCTGGGTTGCATGGGCTGCGATCGCAGCGGTGATCAACAAGAGCGTCAAAGCGAAAATGTTAACTAAGGTCTTCATATGTATTCTCCATTAGTGAACGTGGAAACAACTGTCTCGATCCAAGCGTCTTGAAAGCACTTTGCCTGCCAGACCGGCATCGCGTTGCAAATACTCCAAAGCGACGTACTTGGGGCGCCGGCTGAGGATGGGCAACTACAGGGATGTTCAAGTTTTTGAACAACCCGCCGAACGTGTCAAAAAACTCAAACGCAGAGATCAGAGCCTCCAGTTCCGCCAAGCGTCCATAAGTCGTTCTGACGAGACGGGAAACGCTGTCGATCTCACCTTCAGCTTGGATGGCAATTGAAGCGAACAGAGTGGAAAGGCACTTGCAGTAACTCCAAGTAGACCTCAGAGGCCGCAAGCTAATTTCGTGCAGACAAGTCAGCGTCTTAAGGAGGAATAAACATGATTCGCAAACTACTCGCAGGGGTTCTCCTGCTTCTACTGTCTTTAGTGATGGCAGGATATGGGGCAACTCCGTCATTGGCGGTTGGAGCTGAGGTGATAATGCAGGGGCCACCCTCTCCGCCTCTGCCTAATCCACCCAGACATCCAATGCCCAATCCACCCAGACATCCAATGCCGAATCCGCCATTTGTCGCAGTGATGGCAGACCGGCCAATTCCTCCACCTAACCCCCCACCGCGCGTGCCGCCCAATCCACCCAGGACATCCGTTGCCAAATCCGCCATTCATTGCAGCGGTGACGCAGGACATGCCAAGCCCGCCTCTGCCGAATCCACCCAGACATCCGTTACCCAATCCACCCAAGAACCCGCTGCCCACGCCGTTCGTGGCGGAGTTGGTAATGCCGCCACCTCATCCGGGACCTCTTCCACCGAAGTATCCAATGCCCAATCCACCTAAGAACCCGCTGCCCACGCCGTTCGTGGCGGGGTTGGTAGTGCCGCCACCTCATCCGGGACCTCTTCCACCGAAGTATCCGATGCCCAATCCACCGAGGCACCCGTTGCCCACGCCGTTAGTGGCGGAGTTGGTGTCGCCACCTCATCCGGGACCTCTTCCACCGAAGCATCCGTTACCCAATCCACCCAAGAATCCCCTGCCCACGCCGCCCTTGGCAGCGGTAGTGATGGCGGAACGGCCGATTCCTCCACCTAATCCGCCACCGCGTGTGCCACCCATTCCACCCAAGAACCCGTTACCCACTCCGCTAGGGTAATGGTGTTGACCGTCCCCGAGACCCAGTCTCGGGGACGGCGAAGCTAGCGGATGAAACTCATTAGGGAGAACGCACCTCCCGGGCAGTTGCTCATGCCTGTGGGAGCTAAAGGAGAATGTGATGACGAAGGATCCTAAAAGAAAGCTGCCGCTGTCCGTCATGCCCGATTCCCGTACCGACGAGGAGACGACCCGGAAACGGGCGTACGAGCTCTACGTGGAGCGAGGGATGGAAGACGGACGATGATCTTGAAGACTGGTTTCGCGCTGAGGAGGAGTTGCTGGGCAAGCAACGTGCTATCGCGGCCTGAGTTCACCTCCACTCATCACGAACGGCGAATGCCGTGACTTGTCCTCCGGCGTTCGCCACCCAATCTTTGGACACCTGGCATGGCGAGCGAGGAAGCCTGGTGCGCTGCCGAGCGTCCGGCGCGGTCAGCCTACTTGGCGTTTGCGATCACCGACTTTCTGAAATGCTCGATGCGGATACGGAGACTGAGGACGTGTTTCTTTATACAGCTACACGGAGGTGTGCTATGACATCTCAAGCGAAAGTTTCCCGCATAACCATTAACAAAATCCTACTTGCAACTGATTTTTCGCCTGAGGCACAAAACGCTTTGCAATGTGCCGTTTCTCTCGCAAGACGCTATGGCTCCACAATTTTCCTGATCCATGCTCTCGCCACGGAAGGCTCCATCGGAGCTGTTGAGGCATGGCCTGACTTCGCCGACGTAGTGCGCCACAATGCTGAACAAAGTATGGCGAAACTGGAGAACACAGAGGATCTGAGGCTCCTTCCTCACGAAGTCATCCTACGGTCCGGTGGAACATGGGATGTGATCTCACAGGTTCTGTCGGACAAGAATGTCGATCTGATTGTGATGGGCACGCAAGGGCATGGAGGGATCAAAAAGCTGTTCCTGGGATCGACGGCGGAAAAGGTAATGAGACATGCCACTTGTCCGGTGTTAACTGTTGGGCCTCATGTCCAATCGGTATCGCTGAGTCGGTTTGGCCACGTTTTTTATGCCAGCGATTTCTCGTCTGGATCCATGCGAGCCCTGACCTATGCCCTATCGCTGGCGGAAGAAAACCGGGCCGGGTTGACCATGCTTCACGTCATCGAAAGTGAACCGGTATCGGAGTCGGAGTTGCTGGAATGGAAGCAACAGGATCGCGAGAGACTTAGTCAAATGATCCCGCCGGATGCCGATCTGGCGTACAAGCCTGAGATCGAGGTTGGAATTGGGATTCCCGAGGTGGAAATTGTCCGACTGGCGGACAGCAGGAAAGCGGAACTCATCGTCATGGGCTCTCACTCGGGCGGTGCTGTGTCGACGCACTTGCCCTGGACGACTCTGCATCACGTCTTGCAGCACGCACATTGCCCGGTGCTCACGGTTCAAGGCGAATGGGACGCGGCGAATAGAACCGACGCAGGCCAGAGCACTGGAGTCTTGTTTGGCTAATAGATCGTAGAAGCAGTCTCGGTTGCTGACCGTACCTTGGGTCGAGCTGCGCGCGGAGGGGTGGGATGAAAACGGAGGAATGCACGACTCATATCAAAACTGAAGAACATTCTGCTTGCGACCGACCTGTCCGAGGCAAGCATGCACGCGACACGGTACGCTATTTCGTTGGCCGCTCGATGCGGCGGAAAGCTTTATGCAGCGCACGTCATTTCTCTCGAGGCCCTCGTTCTTGCGCATCCCGAAGCTCTAGATCGGATTCTGAAGGAAGCCAATGACTACGCGGAATGTGCTCTGGGCGAACTGCTCGCAACGGCGAGGAGGCGGGCACTCCCTTGCGAAGCACTGATCGGCGCCGGAGACATAACCAACGTGTTACGCGGGTTCGTAGAGAAGTATGAAGCCGACTTGGTGGTTGTCGGCACCAAGGGTCGCGAAGGGTTAGGAAAAGTATTTCTTGGATCAGTAGCCGAGGAAATCATTCGAGAGGCACCGTGCCCGGTGCTGACCGTCGGGGCAAAAGCCGCCGACATGACAGCCCCAGATATCCGAAACATTCTTTGTGCGATCGACTTCTCGCAGGAATCTCTGCATGCTTCAGAATATGCCTTTTTCCTGGCGCAAGAGCACAAAGCACACCTTGCGCTGCTGCATGTTGTCGGGGGCTCGACGGACGAGCCTCCCTCTCATGCGGTACAGCTACTCAGCCAAGCGCTGCGAGAACTGATCTCTTTGCGGCCCAACTCTCGTATGAGCCTGAGATCGCAGTTAAAGGAGGTCCGGTGGCCGATCGCATTTTAGAGTTTGCAGCCGAGCGCTCTGCACATCTAATTGCGCTGGGAGTTCGAGGAGTAGGGGCTTTCGCTTCGCAAGCCAGCCGTTTTGGTTCAATTGCTCACGAAGTGATCTCGCGCTCGTCGTGCCTGGTTCTCACGACCAGCGTGCAAGATGGACGGAATCGATCTAAATCAACTTCTGTCGATCACCGACCGTTTTGGTGGAATCGACAAGCAGAGAGCGAAAGCCCTCGGCTACGAAACGCTGCCCAGCTAGGCATGGATTGAACAAAATGTCGAGATCCTGATTCCGGCTGCAATGGAGAACCAGATTACCGGTGATAACGTCGGCAAAATCAGCCCCCGGGTCCGGATCATCGCGGAGGGTGCTAACGGTCCAACGACACCCGAAGCCGACACCCAGATCAAGGAACGCGGCATCCTGCTGATTCCGGACTTCCAGGCACGGCCCGGTTGTATCCTTTTTCGGAGGCTCGCCATGAAGTTCCAAGAGCTCACATTCGGGCAAATTCGGATCGACGACACTGAGTACGGCTATGATATCGTGATCGACCGAGGAAAGATTCGCAAGCGCAAGAGGAAACCATCCAAAACGCGTTCCGGGATAGTTTCGGTCACACGCCGCTCTCGGTGGAAGAGGTGATACCGTGGAAATGTCGTCGTCTGGTGGTCGGCCCGGGCACCGGAGCACTGCCCGTGATGGATGGAGTCAAGCGTGAGGCTCGGCGGCGCAAAGTTGAATTGATCATCCTCCCAACGGAAGAAGCCATGGAGCTATTGAATCAACAAGCCAGAATACCAATGCCATTCTCCATGTAACCTGTTAAGCGTTAGATCCCTCAGACCGGCGACATGCGACTGGATTATCAAATGGCCCCGAATATGGACATCATAATTTGCCGTGGTCGATGGGCTTGTGTGGCTGTCAATGTTTGTGGGCGTGGGGTCTGCAATCCGGAACGTATGGTCCGCCGCTTTGTCGGAGGCGAACAATGAAAGTGACAACAGGTTGGTCTGCGCAAATGTACACGGCCTTCGTTGGAGCGCAAAGCTCCTGGCCATGATGGAATGCGCTGCGCCCTCGTCCTACTTAGTTAGGCAGCCTTGAAAGACTTTTCCGGATTACGGGTTTCGAGAGCGCCGGGTTCGACCGTTGTGTCATCTCAGGGGTTCACCAGCAGACCTGGCAGAAATCATCAAGTCCGTAATGGCTGCAGGCCAGTCAAACCGCAGCTAAGTCGGCCAGCACGGGAGTTAGATAGGTCTCATTCTTGGCGAGCACGGTTCAAGCCATGCGCGCCAGCTCATTCGCTAAAGCCACCGCTGCCACGTTGCCGTGGGTGCGTGATATGAATTGGGGCAGCCACGCACTCAGGCCGGAGGATGCTTCGCGCTCCGTTGCAGGACGGCGCGAGTCCCTTGCACGAAAAGTCTTCGCAAATAGGTGTTCCCACGTTTGCTGGTACCGGGCAGTTTATGCTTACCCCGGGTGGTGTGTTCTCGGGGACCACCCCGAGTCAGGCGGCAAACTCTCGACCCTTGTGGAAGGCCTCCGATGCCAATCGCCGCGATGATTGCGGTCGCCGTCACAGCGAGATCGCTGAACTCAACTCTGCCCGGTTTTATACCCGCCGTGCCCGCCCTGTCGCCACCCTAAAGGTTGTACGAACATGGGCAGACCGATGAGTAGCTTTGAGAGTGACATCCAATCGCTGACGACCTTCCGCCATTCGGCCGAAATTGTGAAACATCTCAAACAGAGTAAGCCCCCGTCGTGCTAAGCGTGAGCCGGAAGTCAGCCGTCGGAGGGGGCGTCCGTCAGGGCGTGAACGAAGTTGCTCATGGAAGCACCCACCGAGTAGGTGAAGTCTTCGACGAGATTGGCCGCAAGCACAAAATACCGCGCTTGACTGCTCGGGGTAATGTCGTTAAGGATCTAGCCGTCGGAACCAAGATCGACTTCACGCGCTGATGGCGACACGCCTCGGCGAATCCTCGTCAGCTCGGAAGCATCGTCTCCGGCGTGTACGCGCCTGTCCTGACGAAGCACTTCTCGGCGGAAGACAGTCTGTCCATTCGGAGATGCCTTCCAGTCCAGCGAGAATTCCGCGTTGTGCCGTTGCCCAGAACCTGGAAGTTCCCGCCTAAGTGGTTCGCGGTCCAAAAAGTAATATTCCGGTAGAGTTAATCGCATGATTCCAGAGGCCCGATCGCCGCAACCGGTTTCGCCAGACGAAGCTGTCCAGTTCGCCCGAGGTTTCTACGGGTTGGAAGTGGGCGCCAGTGCACTGCCGGGGGAATATGACAGTAATTTCCATCTCATAACCGCCGATGGCCGCGCTTTTGTCCTGAAAGTAATGCACTCAAATCGAGACCGCGCATTCCTTGACATGCAATGTGAGGCACTGACGCACCTTGCGCACCGAGCCCCCGAGCTGGCGCTGCCGCGGGTTCAGTTGACACGTTTGGGTGAGACATTTGCGAGAGCGTGTTTGCGCAATGGGGACCAACGCTTTGTGTGGCTCCTCAGCTTTCTTCCGGGAAGCGTCCTTGCCGAGGTGCGCCCGCACACGCCCGAGTTGCTTCGTAGTTTAGGCCGCCTGCTCGGCCAGATTGACCATGCACTTCAGGAGTTTTCCCACCCTGCGGCCACGCGGGCCCTGAAATGGGACTTAACGCAAGCTGAGTGGATTCGCGAATACATCCCCCATATTGAGGATCCTTCACGCCGGATGATCATTGAACAAGTGCTGGAACGCTATGAATCACAAGTCGTCCCCCAGCTTCCGATACTACGGAAAAGCGTGATCTACGGCGATGCGAATGACTACAACGTTCTGGTTAACAGTCCGAGCGCGCCATCACGCGAAGTAGTCAGCGTCATTGATTTCGGGGACATGCACCACGGGCTTGCCGTTGCCGAACCGGCCGTCGCAGCGGCTTATGCCCTTCTCGGCAAGAGCGAGCCACTCGCGGCGGCGGCCTCCTTGGTGGAGGGATTTCACAACGTGTTTCCTCTCGAGGAAACTGAGCTGTTGGTGTTGTTTCCGCTGATCTGCATCCGGCTTGCGGTGAGCGTCGTGAACTCGGCTTGGCGCAAGACGCTCGTGCCGGGTGATCCTTATGTCACCGTGTCTGAAGCTCCGGCGTGGGAAGCGCTCGCCCACCTTGCCAAGATTCACCCGCACTTTGCACATTACGTGTTTCGCAAGGCTTGTGGTTTGCAGCCTTTACCGAAAGGACAGCATTGGCTGCAATCGTTGGCGACCCATGGAAAGAGCGCGGCATCTGTTGTGGACCTAGATTTGCAGACCGCGCCTTGTCTTGTGTTCGATCTGAGCGTCTCCAGCAAATTCCTGGGGGCGGATCCGCACTACGCGGAAACGGCTGCTTTGACATCGGCCATCGAGCGCGAGTTGCGGCTCGCCCACGCGTTTGTGGGTGTAGGCCGCTATGATGAGCCTCGTCTCCTATACACATCCCCTCTGTTCGGAGAAAGCGGCAGCCCCATTGACGAGCGCCGCACCGTGCATCTGGGAATAGATCTTTTCCTGGAAGCTGGCTCCAACGTTCGGGCGCCGCTGGATGGCACGGTGCACACCATTGCCGACAACGTCGCTCCGCTCGACTACGGACCAGTTGTTATTTTGAGACATCTGGCTGGTGACGCCGGGGAGTTCTTCACTCTCTACGGCCACCTCTCGCAGGAAAGCATCGCAAAGCTCTTGATCGGGCAACCTGTCCCAAAGAGCCAAGCCTTCGCCAAGATCGGTACCGTCTCAGAAAACGGAGGGTGGCCGCCTCATTTGCACTTCCAGATCATCGTGGACTTGCTGGGGCTAAACGAGAAGTTTCCTGGCGTGGCTCGTGTGTCCGAGCGCCCAATTTGGACAAACCTATGCCCGGACCCCAATCTGCTGCTCGGCATTCCTGTCGAGCGTTTCCTTCCCCAGGAGCCGAGTGTGACCGACACATTATCGGAAAGACGTTCGCTTATGGGGCGCAATCTCAGCATCTCCTATCAGCGTCCGTTGAAAATTGTACGCGGGTGGCGGCAGTACCTGTATGACGATACAGGCCGGGCTTTCTTGGATGTCTACAACAATGTGCCGCTGGTCGGTCACAGTCACTCCAAGGTTGTAGACGCGGTGTACAAACAGTTGGGCCTCCTCAACACAAATACCCGCTACCTGCATGACAATGTCGTGCGTTACGCAAGACGGCTCACTCAGAAATTGCCCGAGCCGCTCCGGGTTTGTTACTTCGTGAATTCAGGGAGCGAGGCGAACGAGCTTGCCCTTCGCCTCGCGCGGGCGCACACGAAGTTCGATGACATCATCGTCTTAGAGCACGCATATCACGGCCACACTACCACGTTGATCGACATCAGCCCCTACAAGTTTGATGGCCCCGGTGGCAGGGGGCGCAAGTCCTGGGTTCACGTGGCGCCGATTGCCGACGATTACCGCGGCATTTACCGACGTGGCGAACCCGGCCTCGCCGCCAAGTATGCCAACCACGCCGCGGAGATTCTGCATCGTCTCCGCGGAGAAGGCCGGGGAGCGGCCGCATTCATCGCGGAAACGATGCCCAGCGTGGGCGGACAAATCGTCTTTCCCCCCGCTTATCTCGCAGAAGTCTATCGCCACGTTCGCGCTGCGGGCGGTGTCTGTATTGCGGACGAGGTGCAAGTCGGCTTCGGACGACTCGGCACTCATTTCTGGGGCTTTGAAGCGCAAAGCGTCGTTCCCGACATCGTCGTGCTTGGCAAGCCCATCGGAAATGGGTTCCCGCTGGCTGCAGTGATTACCACACCAGAGATTGCTGCCTCCTTCGATAACGGTATGGAGTTCTTTAGCACATTTGGTGGCAATCCCGTGTCATGTGCGGCCGGACTGGCAGTTTTGGATGTACTCGAAGAAGAGCAGTTACAACAGAATGCTCTTCGAGTCGGCAACCACTTGTTCTCCAGGCTGGAACAGCTTCAAGAGCGGCGCTTACTAATAGGCGATGTCCGTGGTTCTGGGCTTTTTCTCGGTTTAGATCTGGTGCGGGACCGCGCAACGCGAGAGGCAGCAACCGAGGAAGCGTCGTATGTCTGCAACCGTCTCCGGGAGCGCGGAATCCTTACGGGGACGGATGGCCCGTTTCATAACGTAATTAAGCTCCGCCCCCCGCTGATATTCTCCGACGCGGACGCGGACTTGTTCGTCACGACCCTCGAGGCGATCCTCGACGAGGACCCAGCTCAGCCACGGGTGGCTTAAGCCACCCGGCTCGCAGCGCGATTGAAGCCCCTGGCTGCGGAAGCTGGTTGCTTCTTAGGAGCCCGAGGGCGGTCCTGATAGGCCTTCCTGCTCTGTCCTTCTCGGTCGGGGGGCGGGAAAACCCAATCGAAACCCCGAATTCCGCCTCCCAGTCGGAAGAAAAGCCAGCAGCTCGTATTTTCGATTTAGTGCGCCCCAAGGGCGGGTCCAAGTCCAGTGAGTCCACGGTGATCGCCATTCACGCAACTGCACGGAGCGACGGATCAGCAAGCCGAAATGTGCTCGGATCAAGCCGTGACCGCCCGATCTCCGCGGAACTTCTTCACCGCAAAGATGGCCAACACGACGAAAATCGCCATGACGACGAGTTGGGCAACCAGGAACGGCGGTTCTTTTTGCGTCGGAGCCAACTCTTTCAGGGCCGGCACCTTCAGGAAGGCCTGCACTACGGCGACGAAGACATTCAGATAAAGCGCGACTACAGCACAAATCACATAGATCCAACGCCAAGCGCCCGCAAGGTGGAGCGGATAGCGCGCGAAGATCGCAATCGCGAGCACAAACAGAGACAGCAGGCCAATAATGTGCGACGGCAACAGGTGTTCGACTGGAAAAGCGAACCCAGTCAGGCTGGTTGCTACCGTGGTGAACAGAAAGATCGCGGTCCAGCCGTCGAGCCGTTTTCCGGCGAGCAGTCCGTAAATGACGATGAACCCTGTGCCGATTCCCGCCAGGCTCAACAATACGTGAAAGAGAGTGAAGGTCGATGTTGTCAGGCCCCAAATCATGCCGCACGTCCTTTCGAGAGTGAGATGGCGTACGATTCGCAAATAATCGCCGGTTCATCAGATGTCCAAAATTGAGTTTCGCTTCCCAGATATTGCCTGAGGCTGGAATCTGGATGCGAACTGCTTGACCAAGTCCTGATTCCGGCGCATTGACGAGATCAGGACTCGGTGACTCTCTGCGTCGGGGGTTCAGACCAGATCGCCAAGTACGTCTCACCCCCTGTTACAATCGGATTACAGGCTGTCTGCCTGCGCCTTCTCTCATCCATGAAGTGTCCGTTCTGCGGCTTTGAAAACGACAAAGTGGTGGATTCGCGCGAAAGCAAGGAAGGCGAGTCCATCCGCCGCCGTCGCGAATGTCTGAAGTGTGAGAGACGCTTCACTACCTATGAGCGGATCGACGAAATCCCTTACATGGTGGTGAAGAAAGACGGCCGCCGGGAGAAATTCGAGCGGCAAAAAGTGCTGAACGGGCTGCTGCGGGCCTGCGAGAAGCGTCCTGTTTCCATGGGCAAGCTGGAGCAGATCGTCAACGACGCTGAGGGTTTCGTAGTCGACTCGCCCGATCGCGAGCGCAAAACGAGTGAGATCGGCGAGTTGATCATGAACCGTCTTAAACGCATTGATAAAGTTGCCTATGTGCGGTTTGCCTCGGTTTACCTCGATTTCAAGGATGTACGCGAGTTCATGTCCGAGCTGAAAGAACTGCTCGATACCAAGGAAGGCACAACAGCCAAAGCCAAGTCCGGAGAGTGATCCCGGAGGTCAAACGAGATCGAATGGCATATACCGTAACCTTGATTCCGGGCGATGGGATCGGCCCCGAGGTGGTAAAGGCGACCGTCCGCATCCTGGAAGCTACCGGCGTCAAGTTCCAATGGGAGAGTTATGCCGCCGGCGCCGAAGCCTATGAGAAGTATCGCGAATACATCCCCAAAGAACTGACGGAGTCGATCGAGCGCACCCACATCGGCCTCAAGGGTCCGGTGACCACACCAATCGGCGGCGGGTTCCCCAGCATCAATGTCGCGCTGCGCAAGCAATTCGAACTGTTCGCCAACTTCCGCCCCATCCGCAATCTTCCGGCTGTCGCCACCCGCTATCCGGGCGTTGACCTCATCGTCATCCGCGAGAACACTGAAGGGCTGTACTCCGGCATCGAGCACGAAGTCGTTCCCGGCGTGGTGGAGAGCCTGAAGATCATTACCGAGAAGGCGTCCACCCGCATTGCCAAGTTCGCCTTCGAATACGCGCGGCGGGTGCATCGCAAGAAGATCCACGCCATCCACAAAGCCAACATCATGAAGCTGTCGGACGGGCTGTTTATCCGCTGCTCCCGCAACATTTCCAAGGACTATCCCGAGATCACCTACGGCGAGCACATCGTGGACAACACCTGCATGCAGCTGGTGATGAATCCGTACCAGTACGACGTCCTGCTGTTGGAGAATCTTTACGGCGACATCATCTCGGACTTGTGCGCGGCGTTCGTCGGAGGACTGGGGCTGGTACCGGGCGCGAACTTCGGGCACGAGTGCGCCATCTTTGAGGCGGTGCACGGCTCGGCGCCAGACATTGCCGGCAAAGACATCGCCAATCCGACGGCCGTGCTGCGCTCGGGCATCCTGATGCTTCGTCACTTGGGAGAGGAGAATGCAGCCAACCACATTCGCGCCGCAATCGAGCACGTTTACACCGAGAAGAAGCACCTCACCCGCGATGTCGGCGGCAATGCAGGCACAAGCGAGTTTGCCGACGCGATGGTGGAGGCGCTGCACACCATTCCACCGCCGCAGCCGGAGCTGAAGGAAGTGGAGCTGTAGAAAAAGTCACTCGCAGTTGGTTTGATACAATGTCGCCTTGAGCGCCGAGTGAGGATGAGGCGTTCGACACTGATTCGGGCCGTAGGATCCACTAAAGTCGTTTCCCTAGCTTCGCCCCACAAGCGACACTGCTCGCTTGGTGTGGACGCAACGTTGACAGGAGCTTGTTCTGACGTCGCGAACCATTCCTTACAACCCGGCATATCATCGCTTTGCCGTTCTTGTTGCCTGGGCCACATTTATTCTGATCGTTGCCGGCGCTCTGGTCACCAGCAACGATGCCGGACTGTCCGTTCCTGACTGGCCGACTTCCTTCGGTTCCCTGTACAAGCTGCCGCCGATGGTGGGAGGCATCAAGTACGAGCACACGCACCGCATGATTGCTGAGTTCATTGGCCTGCTGATCATCGTCATGGCGGTGTGGACGCAACGCGTTGAGCAGCGCAAATGGATGCGAGTGCTGGGCTGGATTTCGCTCGCCGCGGTCGTCGGCCAGGGAGTCCTTGGTGGGCTCACGGTGCTGAATTTCCTGCCATGGTCCATTTCGACGGCCCACGCCACGCTCGGGCAGATGATCTTCTGCGTGGCGATTGCGATGGCGCTGTTCACCAGCCGCGGATGGCTGCAGGATTACGACCTCATTACCGAACATAATTTGGCACCCGGCACGCCGACGCTCGCCGTCCTGGCGGCATCCTGTGTGTGGCTGCAGTTGATTCTCGGCGCAGCGTTCCGGCATTTCGGCATGAAGCTTCTGCCCCATCTCATCGGCGCGTGCGTTGTCACTGCCATGCTCTGCTGGACCATCGTGCGCGTGCTGACGCGCTATGGCGCTGTTGAACATCTCCGTAAGCCAGCCCAACTGCTGCTGGCACTGCTGATGGTCCAGTTGGGCCTGGGATTCGCTGCCTACCTTTCGCGCCTGGCCTATGGGCACAACGCGGTCCAGCCGTGGCAGATCACCGTGGTCAGCACAGTGGCGCACGTGGCCTGTGGCGCGCTGGTGCTGGCGGTCAGCGTGGTGCTCGCCATCCAGAGCCATCGCATGATCAAAGCGCGAGTTCCCCACTCCGCAAGGCATGCAACGACCCGGGAGGCCATCACCGCATGAGCAGCGCCACTCAGCCGCTAGCCGTTCCTCGCGTCGGTATCGCCTCTCTGGCCCGCGATTACTCCGTGCTCGTCAAAGCCCGCGTGACCACGCTGATCGTGATGACCGCGTGGGCCGGCGCCTATTTTGCCGCGGCGAAGTCGGGCGTGCCATTGCTCTCATGGATGCTGCTGCACGCGCTGGTCGGCATCGGGCTGGTCAGCGGAGGCACTGCGGCCATCAACGAAGTCCTGGAGCGGGATGTTGATGCACTCATGCGCCGCACGGCGCAGCGTCCGCTGGTAACCGGCAGCATGAGCTTGTTGCACGCCTCGATTATCGCTTTCGGGATGACCATCGGCGGTGTGTTGTACCTCGGAATCGCGACCAACTGGCTAACGGCGACCCTGACTGCCTTGACCTCCTTCAGCTATCTCGTGGTGTACACGCCGATGAAGCGCGTGCACCCGATCTGCACCTTCCTGGGCGCGTTTCCCGGCGCGATGCCGCCGGTGCTGGGCTGGACCGCGATTCGCGGCCGCCTCGACCCGGAGGCGCTGGTACTGTTCGCCATCCTCTTTTTCTGGCAGTTTCCGCACTTCCATTCCATCGCGTGGCTCTATCGCGAAGATTACCAGAACGCCCGCATTCGCATGTTGCCGGTGGTCGAAAGCGATGGCCGTTCCACTGCATTCGCCATTGTGCTGTACGCGTCCGCGCTGGTGCCGGTCTCGCTCGCTCCTGCGCTGATCGGCATGGCGGGATGGACCTACTTCGCCGGCGCGCTGCTACTCGGCCTCGGCATGTTCTGGTTCAGCCTCCGCATGTGGACGATGAAGCTCACGCCCAGCGCACCGCAATCGAAGCTGCGCGCACGTCACGTCCTGCAAGCCTCCGTGATTTACCTTCCGTTGCTGTTCGCGCTGATGATGCTCAATCGCGCGTAAGAGCAAGGCTCGTGACAACTGCACGACCCCTTCTGCAACGTGAGGCCGCGGTTCGACCCCGCGCTCCCACCGGCGTAATAGAATCAAGTTTGACCTCCCATATGGCAATTTCTGAAACCATCAGCCTCCCGATGAAGACAACCTCGGGCGATACCGCGGCGGCTGTGATCCAGCTTCAGGAGCTGCGCCATAACTACGGAGATCGCGTCGCGCTGGCAGGTGTTTCGTTCGAGGTGCGGCCCGCCGAGATTTTCGGACTGCTGGGGCCTAATGGCAGCGGCAAGACCACGACCTTCCGTATCCTCTCGACGTTGATGCTTCCGTCCGGCGGCCGCGCGCTGATCATGGGCCACGACGTCGCCCGCGAACCGGCGCTAGTTCGGCGCAATATCGGCGTCGTCTTCCAGGCACAGAGCATCGACATCAAGCTCTCGGCGGAAGAGAACCTGATGCTGATCGGCCACATTTACGGCTTGCGCGGCGCCACGCTGAAGAAGCGTGTTAGCGAGATGCTCAACCGCGTGGGTCTGGCCGATCACGCAAAGGAAAAAGCAGAAACATTTTCCGGCGGCATGCAGCGGAGGCTCGAACTGGCGAAGGGGCTGCTGCATCGTCCCTCGGTCTTGCTGCTTGACGAGCCTACCACTGGACTCGATCCCGGAGCACGACGGGATCTCTGGCAGTACTTGCAGATTCTGCGCGACGAGGAGCGCGTGACTGTGCTGATCACGACGCACCTTATGGAAGAGGCCGAGCGCTGCGATCGCCTGGCGTTCTACGCCAACGGTAGCGTTGTGGCGCTGGGCACACCCGCCGAACTCAAAAGCGAGATCGGTGGCGACGTCATTTTGCTGGAGGCTGAGCAGCCCCAGGTGCTGGCGCAACAGATTGAACGGCGTTTTGGATTGCGACCCACGGTGATGGACAGTCAGGTGCGGCTGGAGATCGAGAACGGCCACCAGTTCGTCACCGACGTGGTCGAAGCGTTTCCCGGCGAGATTCAGGGCGTCTCCGTGCACAAGCCCAGTTTGGAAGACGTCTTCATCCGCCGCACCGGCCACCGCTTTTGGACGGAAGAGAATGCCGAGGTTCCGCAGGGGTGATTCCGTCACGGAGGAGAGCTGCGGTACACAGAACATCGGGGCTTGCAACAAATACAGGCAACTGAATTTATGGCTACTCAGACGACTACCTTTTCGCCAGCCATCGCGCCTGCCCGGTCCGGAGTGCTGTTGCCGGCATTCTCGCTATGGTGGCGCGAAGTTGTGCGTTTCTACCGGCAGCGCGCGCGCGTGGTTGGCGTCATCGCCTCGCCGCTGCTCTTCTGGATCGTAATCGGCTCAGGCTTTGGCAGCTCGTTTCGATCCAACGGCGCTGCCGGCGGCCAGCATTATCTTGACTATTTCTTTCCCGGCGCGCTGACCATGATCGTGCTCTTCACCGCTATCTTTACCATGATGTCGGTGATCGAGGACCGCAAAGAGGGCTTCCTGCTCTCGGTGCTGGTCGCGCCGGTGAGCCGCTCCGTCATCGTGCTCGGCAAGGTGCTCGGCGGAGCGACGTTGGCCACGCTGCAAGGTCTCGTCTTTCTGGTGTTCGCGCCCGCCCTTGGCGTACGGTTTACGTCCGCCAGCTTTGGGCTGACCGTGCTGGTGATCTTCCTGGTTGCGTTTTCGCTGACGGCGCTGGGCTTCATCATCGCCTGGCCCATGGATTCCACGCAGGCTTTTCACGCCATCATCAACCTGTTTCTCATACCATTGTGGCTGTTGTCGGGATCGCTGTTTCCGCTCTCCGGCGCGTCGCTGTGGCTGCGTCTGCTGATGCGCATCAATCCCCTGACGTACGGGACCGAGGCTTTGCGCTCGCTGCTGTTTCCGGGATCGGCTTCGCTCGATCTGTCACTCACTGCAAACTTTGCAGTGCTGGCCCTGTTCACGCTGGTCATGTTCGCGTTGTCGTTTCTGGTGGCCAATCGGCGGACTACAAAGCCCGCAGCCTGATGCAAGTGAATCCGACTTTTTTCCCGGCGGTGAATGCCTTCCTCAACGGCACCAGCGCGGTGTTGATCGGCACGGGTTTGTACTTCATCCGCAGCGGCCGCGTTCAGGCTCATAAGCGGATGATGTTATCGGCGTTCGTCACCTCGTGCCTGTTCCTGGCTTCCTATCTTTATTACCATCTCGTGCTGCGCGCCGGGGTTACCCACTTCCGGGGACAGGGGATCTCGCGACCCATCTACTTCAGCATCTTGATCTCTCACACGCTTCTGGCGGTAGTGGTTGTCCCGTTTATCCTGGTCACACTGGCGCGGGCTCTGAAAGGGCGCTTCCAGCGGCACAAGGCCATCGCTCCGTACACCTTTGCGATTTGGATGTACGTATCGGTAACAGGAGTGGTGATCTACCTGATGCTGTACAAGATTTACGCAACGTAGCCCGACCGACCCTGATGGATGCTGGCTGAGAGCTTCTGCTATAGTGGCCTTTCATCCCAGGTAAGCACGGCAGGCAGGAGAGGCACTTATGGCAAAGAGCGTCAACAAGGTCATTCTCATCGGAAATCTCGGCAAAGATCCGGAAGTGAAGTACACCCAAGGTGGCATGGCGGTAGCGCGTTTTTCGCTGGCTACTACTGACCGCGTCAAGGACAAGGACGGCAACTGGCAGGACCGCACGGAATGGCACAATCTGGTCGCCTTCCAGCGCACCGCCGAGATCGCCGGCGAATACCTGAAGAAGGGCGGCAAGGTCTACATCGAAGGCCGTCTGCACAGCGATTCCTGGGACGACAAAGAAACCGGCCAGAAGAAGTACAAGACCGAGATCATCATCAACGATCTGGTGCTGCTGGGCGGACGCGATGCCGGTGAAGGCGGTGGCGGCGGACGAGCGACCGGAGGAAAATCAAGCTTCGACCAACGCACACCCGAGCCCGAGCCATCGCAGGCCTCGGCTGGCGCGGAGATCACGGACGAGGATATTCCGTTTTAATCGACGGCTCGGCGCACGATTCGCGAATTCGTCCATTGGGCATTCTATCCAGCGAGGCTTCGCTTTGACGCGACCCGCACCGGCCGCTACAATATGACTACAAACTTGATGCGCTGTCGCAGCGCACAGACACTCCTCAGTAGCTCAATGGCAGAGCATCCGGCTGTTAACCGGAGGGTTGTAGGTTCGAGTCCTACCTGAGGAGCCATTCTTTTCTGGAACTTACTGCACTTTCTCCGATTGTTCACCTCGTAACCGTGCCCAATTTTGGCCCACTCTTGCTCCCACTTGGTAATTCATCTACTGACTCGGGAAATTTTCGGGTGGGGCTGTCTGGCGAACCACACCGCAGCATCGTAGAGGCAACAGCAATCTAAAATGAATATTCCGTAAATTTCGCGGCCGGCTATTTTCGCTAACCTACCTCTGCCCCGCGAGTGGTAAGCTACGACTGATGGAACTGCTGCTCAATCTGATTTGGATATCGCTAGCACCGTTGGCCTTTTTTGGGTTCTTGCGACAGCGCGGCATGTCAGGTCAGCTTACTCGGGTTCCGTACCGGAAGTCGCTGTTGGCGTTGGCTTGCGTCGTAGTCCTGCTTTTCCCCGTGATTTCAGCAAGCGACGACCTGCACCCCGCGCAGGTCATACTGGAGGAGGCCTCCAGGAGAGTGCACCTCGCAGTCGCCGCTCCTCATCTCCTGAGCGCGAGCCTGCCACTGTCCATGTTGCCGGCGATTCTGGCGCTCTATCTGATGTTCGCATTGGCAACTTTCCTGCCGTGGCGTTCCTTGCCTGAAGTGAAGTTCACGCTTGATGGCGTGATCATCCCCTCCGCCGGACGCGCTCCACCTCTCTCCCGCTTCAACTGAATTAGTGCGCAAGTGCCCAACTAAGAGGCACGAAGCATTGTGCGCGAATTCCTTCGCCGGTCTGGTACTCATACGCAGCGGGAATCTCGCTCGTTCAGACCGGCTATGCGGGCAACAAGAAGAAGAGAGACATCTGCATGAAAAACTGCATTATCCAGAGCAGGGGAACCCTCTCCGGTGCCGTTTTGCTGCTTCCCGTACTCCTGGCGGCAGTGATGTTTTCGGGTTGCTCGAGCACGAAGGCTGGGCCTACTGCCGGCGTGGTAGAGACCAATGCCGATCCCGATGTGTTCACGATGCAGCATCCGGAGCAGTTTCCGCTGACGGCAGGGCAAGTTCGCAAAGTGAGCGATGAGATCCATGTCAACGGCGTGATCGCTCCCGACGTGAATCGAAGCGTGCCCGTGGTCTCGCTCGGCGGCGGCCGCGTGGTTGACATCAAGGCCAAGCTGGGCGACTACGTGCAAAAGGGACAGGTGCTGCTGCTCATCAACAGCCCCGATCTGTCGGCGGCGTTCTCCGATTATGAGAAGTTCAAAGCTGATCAGCAACTGGCCGACAAGCAACTGGCTCGTGCCAAACTGCTCTATGACAAAGGCGCCATCGCCCAAGCTGATCTGGAAAATGCTGAGGACGTCCATGCCAAGGCCACTGCGGACCTCAATGCAGCGGTCCAGCACGTGCATGTACTCGGCGGCGACGTGAACGATCCGTCTCCGGTTTTACCCTTGCGGGCACCGATTTCGGGGACGATAGTCGATCAGCAGATTACTGGGGGAACAGGCGTTCGCTCGCTCGACAATCAGCAGGCGCTGTTCACCATCGCTGATCTGTCGGTGGTGTGGGTACTCTGCGATGTGTACCAGGACATGCTGCCGCGGGTGCATGTCGGGGACCTCGCGGAGATCGCCGTGAACGGTCTGCCCGACGATAAGTTTCCTGGGAAGGTGACCAACATCAGCGCAGTGTTGGACCAGGCGACGCGCACGGCGAAAGTGCGCATGGAACTGCCGAATCCCAGGAGCATCCTGCGTGCGGGGGTGTTTGTAACCGCGACCTTTCGCAGCTATACGCCCGTGGATCGCGTCGTCATTCCAGCATCGGCGGTCGTTCATTTGCATGACAAGGATTGGGTCTATGTGCCGGCGGGCGGGAACCAGTTTCGCCGAGTTGCCGTGCTGCTTGGATCTCAGGAAAAGGATGGACAACAGCAGGTCATCAGTGGTCTGAAGCCGGGCGACCAGGTCGTGGTCAATGCGCTCCAGTTCTCCAGCGCGGCTGAGGAGTAGGACAGGATGATCCGGTTACTGGTGGATTTCGCGCTGCGCAATCGCATGCTCGTTTTGGCCATGGGCGTGCTATTACTCTTCTGGGGAATCGTCTCATTCCACAATCTGCCTATCGAAGCCTATCCCGATGTCGCCGACAAGTATGTATGGGTCATCACTCAATGGCCGGGACGGGCGGCGGAAGAGGTCGAGCAGCAAGTCACCATTCCGATTGAGACGCAGTTGAATGGCGTGGGACACCTCACCCATCTGCGCTCTACTTCGCTGGCCGGACTGTCGTTCATCACCGTGCTGTTCGATGATGACTCCGACAACCTGCAGAACCGGCAGCAAGTGTTGGAAAAGCTCACGCTGGTGAGTTTGCCGCCAGGGTTGAATCCGCAAATCGGTCCTGACTTCAGTCCTGCCGGCCAAATCTACTTCTACACCCTGCAGAGCACGAACCCGCAGTACGACATCATGGACTTGAAGGCGCTGCAGGACTGGGTGGTTTTCAAGCACCTGATGTCGGTGCCCAATGTTGCGTCGGTGTCAATTTTTGGTGGCGAGACCCGCGAATACCAGGTGCAGGTTGACCCCGACAAACTGGTCGCGTATGGGCTCTCGATGGCGCAGGTGGAGCAGGCGCTGGCAGCCAACAACCTGAACGGCGGCGGCAGCTTCATCGAGAAAGGGCAGCAGGCGTATAACGTACGCGCCATTGGTTTGATGCAGAACACCGATGACATCGGGGCGACCGTCCTGAAAGCGCAGAACGGCACACCCGTACGCGTCCGCGATATCGCCATCGTGACCCAGGGGCCGAAGATCCGCTTGGGCAGGCTGGGGAAAGCCATTCGCCACGAAGATGGCAAGGTCATCGACAACGATGACGTAGTCGAAGGCATCGTGCAAATGCGCAAGGGCGCCGAAGCCGAAGCCGTGTTGCGGGACATTGACACCAAAGTGGACTTCCTTAACAAGCGCGTGTTGCCACCCGGCGTGAAGATCGTTCCCCACATTGATCGAGACGACCTGGTCCACCTGACTACGCACACGGTACTGCACAATCTCACGGAGGGCATCCTGCTGGTTGTCCTGGTGCTCTTCTTTTTCCTGGGGAATGTTCGCTCGGCCCTTATCGTGGCCATCACCATTCCGTTTTCGCTGTTCTTCGCAGCCATCCTGCTGGACTTGCGCCACATTCCCGCCAACCTGCTCTCCCTGGGCGCGCTAGACTTCGGCATGATTGTGGAAGGTGCCGCCGTGATGGTGGAAAACATACAGCGACGGCTGGAAAACCGTGCGCAATCAAGCGCCACTATCGACGAAACCATCCGCTCGGCCGCCCACGAAGTGCAGCGACCGGTCTTCTACGCCATAGCGATCATCATCATTACTTACCTGCCGATTTTCACGCTGCAGCGGGTGGAAGGGCGGCTGTTTAAGCCGATGGCGTGGACCGTCGCCTTTCGCCCTGCTCGGTGCGCTCGTCTTTTCCATTCTGTTAGCGCCGGTGCTGTCCAGTCTTCTTTTCCGCAAGGGAGTAAAGGCCTGGGAGAACCCAGTCGTGGTCTGGATCACGATGCGCTACGACCAGACGCTGAAGTGGATCCTGGCGCGACGTATGGTCGCCTTGGCGCTGCTCTTTTCGTCTTCGCCTTGACCGCGTATCTCAGCTTCGGCGGGGTGATTGGCTCGGAGTTCCTCCCCCACCTCGACGAAGGTTCTATCTGGGCTCGCGGGACGTTATCACCGAGCACGGGCCCGACAGAGGGCCAGCGCATTATGGACCAAGTCGCGGCTGATCTTCGCCAGCTTTCCCGAGGTGACACAGGTCGTATCGCAGGTGGGACGCTCCGACGACGGCACCGACGCCACCGGCTTCTTCAACACCGAATACTTCGTGGACCTCAAACCGCGCGACCAATGGCGGGTCGCAAGTTTCACGGCCGGAAAGAGCTACTCATCGAAGCCATGGACAAAGAGGTGGAGAAGATCCCGGGTGTGGAGTGGGGATTTTCACAGCCCATTGCCGACAACATGGAAGAAGCGGTCAGCGGAGTGAAGGGCGAGCTCGCAGTGAAGATCTTTGGCTCTGACCTGCACGACCTGGAGCAGAAGGGCGAAGAGATCATGGCCGCGATGAAAGGGGTACCCGGCGTCGCCGATCTTGGACTGTTCCGCGTACTGGGCCAGCCAAATGTTGACATCAAAGTCAATCGTACCAAGGCCGACCGCTACGGCATCAACGTCGCGGATGTGCAGGATGCAATCCAGACGGCGGTCGGAGGAAATCCGGTAAGCCAGATCCTGATCGGCGAACAGCGCTTCGATCTGGTGCCCCGATACCAGGAACAGTTCCGCAAGAGCGTCGACGATATCGCGAACATTCGCCTCCTCGCTCCCACCGGCGAGCGGGTCTCGCTGGGTGAATTGTGCGACATAACGGTGGACAACGGCGCCTCCATGATCTATCGCGAAGGCAACCAGCGCTACATCGCCATCAAGTACAGCGTGCGTGGCCGCGATCTGGGCAGCACCGTCGAAGAAGCCATGACGAAAGTGAATCGCGAGGTCAAGCTACCGCAGGGGTACACACTCGATTGGGCCGGCGAGTACGAGAGTCAAAAGCGCGCCAATCACCGGCTGGCAGTGGTGATACCGATCACCATCCTGGTCATCATGTTGGTGCTGTATTCCATGTTCCGCTCGTTCAAGTGGGGCTTCCTGGTGTTGTTGAACCTTGGCCTGGCACCCATCGGCGGCCTGCTCGCGCTGCTGATTACCGGCACGCACTTCAGCGTTTCCACGGGCGTCGGACTGCTGGCACTGTTCGGGGTGTCGGTGCAGACAGGAGTGATCATGATCGAGTACATCAACCAACTGCGCGGACGCGGGTACAGCGTGCAGGAAGCCGTGTTGCTCGGCGCCACGCGCCGTTTGCGGCCCATCATGATGACGATGCTGGTGGCATCGTTGGGACTGGTCCCGGCGGCGTTGTCTCACGGCATCGGCTCCGACTCGCAGCGCCCCTTCGCCATCGTGATTGTTGGCGGCTTGCTGACCGAGCTGGCCTTGAGCCTGGTGCTGCTGCCCGCCTTCTATGCCTGGATGGCCGGACCGAAGGACGTGCTGCCCGACGAAGCGGAGGCGGTCACCGAATGAGGAACTTCTTCTCGCGCAGGCTCTGCTGCACTCTGACTGCGTTGGCCGGCGGGTTTGTGCTGACGGCGGCCCTGTGGGGACAAGCGTCGAGGCCCACACAATTGCCGTCGCAAGCGCCAAGCTCGACACAGCTGCCGCCGGCAACGCAGTCTCCAGTTCCAGCACCGTCCGTGGTCATTACCATCGAACAGGCGATCGAGCTGGCCAAGAAGAACAACCCTTCCCTGCAAGCTACCAGGATGGGGATCCAGCAGAACAAAGCTCAGGAGATCACAGCGAACCTGCGGCCCAATCCGGTGCTCTCGTTGGATGCGCAATATCTTCCTCTGTTCAGCCCCGACCAGTTCTCCAACACCTACATCGATGAGACGGCACAATTCGACGCCGGAGTGGGCTATCTGTTTGAGCGGGGCAAGAAGCGCCAGCACCGCCTGCAAGCGGCCAAAGACCTGACATCGGTGACGGAGTCACAAGTAGCCGACGCGGAACGCGCCCTGGTAGCGAATGTGGCCGAGCAGTTTGTGGCCGCTCTGCTGGCGAAGTCGAATTACGAGTTTGCGGTGCAGTTGCTGCAGAGTTATCAGCAGACGGTGAAGATCAGCCAGGAGCAGCAGGCGGCCGGCGCTATGAGCAAGGCTGATTTGCTGAAGATCCAGCTGCAGACCCTGCAGTTTCAGACCGACGTAAGCATGGCGCGCATCGCCAAGGTGCAGGCGCTGGCTTGGCTGCGACAATATCTGGGGTTCGATTCCGTGCCCTCAGACTTCGATGTAGCGGGCAGCCTGGCCTACGAGCCCTTGCCGCTTCGATTGGAAGATCTCCAGGCCCGTGCGCTCGGGCTGCGCCCTGACCTTCAGGCATCGCAACGTGGCATTACTGCAGCCAACAGTCAGTTTGCATTGGCCAAAGCCAACGGCAAGCAGGACTTCAATCTTAAGCTTTGACTATACGCACCTGAATTCCTCAAATCTTGGGGCTTTCTACTTCAACATACCGCTACCAATCTTCAACCGAAATCAAGGCGAGATCGCCCGTACCCAGTACGCGATGACGCAGGCGCAGTTCCTGGAGAAAGCTGCCGAACAGCAGGTGCTAACCGAGGTAAAGAACGCCTACGAAGCGGTGCGCAGCAGCGAAGATGTCATCCGGCTTTATAACGATGGGTATCAGCAGCAGGCGCAGCAGTCCCTTGATATTACAAAATTCTCCTACGAGCACGGCGCGGCCTCACTGCTGGATTTTCTCGACGCCGAGCGCAGCTATCGCGCAACCGAGTTGAGCTACCGCCAGGCGCTCGCGACCTATATGAGTGCGTTGGAGCAGTTGCGGCAGGCGGTGGGCACGCGCGAGTTGCGGTAGCGCAGGGCCCCTTGGCGGGTCCTTGCTCCGGCTTCCTGCTCACAGCGGTGATGCACATCTGGGTTGGAAGACAGGTGAGCGGGGATGCCTCTAAATGGCTACCCGCGCCGTGGCGGCATATCCCGGGCAAGCTCTACTGCGTCGCTTGATCCCATTCTTCCTCTCCGCGTTTCAGCAGCGAGTCGCGATCTTCCGGGAGAACATATTTCTGTTGGATCAGCTGATTCACCGCGTCACGGTAAAGCTTGAGGTATTCCTCGCGGCTGGGGTATCGCTCGGCTATGCTTCTGCGCGGATCGCCGTCTTCTTGCGCTCTTCCGGCGTCTTGGCGAACGCAATGTACGAACCTTCAAAAGAGACACGCTGATCGGGCGCGCCAATCGAAGGGTCTCGCAGGTTCCAACCCGTGTAAGTGGCAAGCGGCGTCGCGAGCTCCGGCGAACGAACTCCGTCGCGTTCGTTACCGTCTTCGTCCACCAGAGGAACAAGCACGGGAAAGGCATTCCCCGCGATGGGTGGTTGGACGGAGATAGCGACCGGCCAATCTGGACCAAGGTCCAGGCGGTAGGCAATCGTGATTTCGTGCGGCGTATTGACTCCCGGAATCTTCGGAAACGCGTACTTTGCGAGTGGGACCCAGCGTCCCATCGGCAATGCGTGGGTAGCTGCTCGGGGGCGGAGGGGTGTTGGTACGGATCCAGGCGTCCATATTCGCGATCATGGCGCGCCAGAAGTAACGCACGGCAGCGGAGTCTGCGGCTCGCTGGCCCAACAGGTCACCCTGTGCCCCGGGCGGGTGGGAACGGCCCCGAGAAGTGCTGCAGGCCGGTCAAGTGATAGATGCGTACCGAATCCGAGATTGGCATGTCATGTTTGCCGTCCGCGGTGGTATGGATAAGGGATGCAGCCCGGCCCCAATACTCGTAGGAGGTGTTCGAGAAGAAGATCTTCGGGACCACGTGTTCGGCTTGCGCCTGATCGAGCAATCCTGCGCTGGCCTGAGTCACGGGATCGCGTTCGGGTTCGTCGGTGAAGGGGAAAATGTCCGTGGGATAGAGCAGCGACGAGGTTGGCTGCGCATCGCGCGAAGGCTGGCAGAACCGGTAATTGAAGTTTCCCCGCCCTGCCCCTGCGACGTGCGCCAGCACACCATCGAGCGCGATGCGGCCCTGCTCATCGCTGTTGAAGCCCTGATATAAGAAATCGCGCAGGTAGCGGCCATTCTGCGAGATTCCCTCCCCGATGACGCGACTGGCGGGAGCAATTGCGTCGGGATCGTGTTTAGCGTAAGCGGCGAAGTCTCGCACGGCGGCAAAACCAAGGCCCGCAACCACCGGATCCTGCACGACGTAGATGTATTCGTAGATTTTCCCCGGCTGAAAACCGCCTTGCAGGTGAATGTCTCGACTGCTGGGTTCCAGCTTGCCATCCACCAGGTGTGCGAACGACCATTGCGAGCGAGGAATCACCGTGCGCTGCGCCATCGGCGAGTCTCGAACGGTGAGCACATTGCGGGGATCGCTGGGAACCGCCACCGGATATTCCGTGCCGCCAATGTTGCCGAGTATGAGATGCCCGAGCGGCAGATCTGGCATTGGCTTCGCCAGCATTACGTCGCCACGCAGCAGCCCGGTGATCGTATGGCCGTGGTCCTTCGCCACCGGAGCATACATGTGCAGGGCATCATCGCCCGCTGCGTCCCACTGCCAGCCCAGTGAGGCGACGGTATAACCATTGCGCAGGAACCAGCCATCGCCAGCGTCCTTGCTCAAGTCCAAACTGCCACCGTCAACCAGCGAGAGGATGCGAGCCCGCCCGCGATTCGGTACTTCCAGTAGCATTGTGCCGTTTCCGTGCGCCGTCTCCTTCGGGCGGACTACCACGAAATCGGACCAGAACTCCACTTCACCACCCTTGAGGTTGACGGCGTTCTCCAAGTCCACGATGCCTTGGTTGGGCTTGTTCGCCACAGCCACGGCGAAGTACACCCGCCCGGTTATGCGCTCATAAGCTCCGGCGCTGCCGAACGATTGCCCGTCGAGAACGATCTTTCTCGACGTGACTTCTACCCGAACAACCCGAGCTTCGAGCCTCGAGACGAAGCTGAGCAGGACTAGAAGCAGGGAGAGAGATGTTTGGAGAAATCGCATGTGCGGCAGTCTAACATCGCAGGGAGACCAGGGTCGGCCTCCCGGCGCATTCTGGTCATGGCGACCGACGGCACGCTCTACGGCACGACCTGCGGGGAACGGGTTGCTCCTCTGCCGGTTGCGGCGTTATTTGGGAGATCACTCCGTAGCTGAGAATCTGCAAACCAACTGTCGCCCAGATCCTCGCTTTACTGCGGGCGGCGCTGGGTCCGTCGCCGGCTGCCCCATGCTTGCCGTCACTATTCTCCTAACGTAAAGGGTTTAGCACGGCACAGCATATTGGTCTGGCTGCTTGTCGAAGGCTTGCTTGCAACCGGCGCAACAAAAGTAAAACGAAGCGCCCAGAAATTCCGACTTGTATTTCGCAGCGTTCACCTCCACCGTCATGCCGCAAATCGGGTCACGAGCTTCCTGCTTCAGCACCGGCAGTCGCACGTCTTTGGCCCTAGGTTTTTCCGCCGCGGTCGTTCCTTTTAACTGAATGATTTCTGCCAGGATGCTGACCGCGATCTCCTCAGGGGAGGAGGCATGAATGTCCAGTCCAGCCGGGGCGCGGACTCGATTGATCTTCCCTGCGGCAACGCCTCTTTCTCTCAGGTAGTCGAGAAACTTTACCTGCCTTCCTTTTGCTGGCGACGAACGCCACGTAAACGGCGTCGCTGTTGAGCGCGGCTTCCAGCGCTTCCTCGTCGCAGTCGCCCTGCGTGGACACTACGACAAAAGTCTGCGGCGTGATCCTCACCTGGCTTAAGTCGAGGTTCGCCTGCACCAGGTCCGCTCCCGGAAAAGTTTCGCGATCGGCTTCCGGGGCCGCGACCGATACCGCGTAGCCTATCGCCTTGGCCAGCGTGACCAGCGTTTGCGCGACGGGAGAGCGGCCCAGAAGCAGTATGTGCGGCTTGGGCAGGACCGGCTCGATGTAGATGTCCAGGGTGCCTCCACTATGGCAGGTCATGGTGTAGTCGATGATGCCTTCCTCAGGCGACGACGAAGGGCTGATACGAATGAGGCGCGGTTGGCCGTCTGCCAGGGCTTTCAAGGCCTCCTTCACGACCACGGGTTGCGCGCAACCGCCACCGATCCAGCCCCACATTTTTCCGTCGCCCAGGATGATCGCCTTGTTGCCGGGCTTGCCCGAGATTGGCGCCTGATAGCGCACGACCAGGGCGACGGCAAACGGTTCGCCCTTCGCCAGCAGGTCGTCCGCTTTGCTCAAGAATTGATCGAACATATCAGGCTCTCCCACTCGCTACAGATACTTCTCCAGCGCCAGCAGACTCTGCAAATTATGCGCCGGGGCAAAGACATCAACGTGAGGCAGCGCTGCACTCATGCCGCGCGTGATCGGTTGGTAGTCTTCCAAGCCAAGCAACGGATTCAGCCAGATGAGTTTTCGCACGCGGCGTCTGCAGGAGCGTAGCTCCGCGGCCAGAGCCTCGGGCTCTCCTGTGTCCCACCCATCACTGAGGATCATGAAAACCGTGTCGCGTGAAAGCAACTTACGCCCATGCCGCCGATTGAACTCGCCCAAGGAGCCACCGATCTTGGTGCCGCCTGACCAATCGGCTGATGTTTCCGAGAGTCCCCGCATGGCCTCGGGCAAGCGCGCCGTTCGCAGTAGGCTGGTGATATCGACAACGCTGGTGCTGAAGAGAAACGTATTCACCCGCCTCCAATGCTTTTGCAGCGCATAGGCGAATCTCACAAGAAACAAGCTGTAGAGATTCATCGAACCGCTGATGTCAAGGAAGATCACCAGCCGGTTTTTCCGTCTCTCCCTTCCTTTGTAAGCCAGCGCGATCGGATCGCCACCGCGAGTAATATTGCGCCGAATCGTTCGCCGTACGTCCACGCGATCGGCAAGGTTCTTGATTCGAAGCCGCCGCGAGAGCCGCTGGCTCATCTGCCGCAAAACGCGCAGTGCAATCTCCTCCAGCGCGGCCAAATCGCTTTGTGCCACATCGGAGAAATCCACTTTCTTCAGCCGCTGCTGAGCGCTCGCACCAGACACCATTCTGCCCTCGCCCTCGCCTCCCGAGGCCTCGCCATTTGATTGGCCGATCAGGACCAACGACCCGGCCGTTGGGTTCGGTGTTACCGGTTTGGAAGTCTCCGCTCGCTTGGGTGCTTGCCTTTCTGAATCGCTCCAGAATGCCTCGAACAGGCTATCGAACAAATCCCACTCAGCTTTCGAGGAACATAGGGTGGCTCGCAGCGCATGGGCGAACGTTACTCGATCCGCGGTCCCAATGGCTTTGGTGACCTCCAGCGCCGCCAGGGTCTGTTGCACGCCGACCGGCAGCCCGCGGGTCCTGATGAAGCGGCAGAACGCCACGATGGAAGGGGCTGAGCGATCCGTTTCTTGCTGGCGCATCGTCCGATTTCGCGATTCCGTCATGCAAACCGCATCCTACACAGCCTGCGAGAGTAGCTTTTCGATGCCCGCGGCCTTGACTGCGGCGCTGTCTTCCATCGACTTTGCCACGCAGCCTAGCGTTTCCTCGACCGCCTGAACATCCAGTTGATGTTTTCCCAGCGAAGTTAACGCCTGGGTGCAATCCAGGGTTTCAGCGACCCCGGGAGGTTTGGCGAGATCCAGTTGGCGCACTGCCTGGACGAATCGCACGACCTCACTGCTCAAAGACTCTTCAACTCCGGGCAGCCGGGCACGAACAATTTTCATCTCCTTTTCGAAGCTCGGGTAGTCGATCCAGTGGTAGAGGCATCTCCGCTTTAACGCGTCGCTCAGCTCACGGCTGCGATTGGAAGTGAGGATCACGTAGGGGACATGCCTGGCCTTGATCGTGCCCATCTCCGGAACCGTAATCTGAAAATCGGACAGCAGTTCGAGTAAGAACGCCTCGAAGGCTTCGTCGGCGCGATCGACCTCGTCGATCAGCAGCACGGGCGCGGCGTTCTCTTCGAGAATGGATTGCAGCAAAGGACGCTCGAGCAGGAAGTCGCGGCTGAAGATGTGCTTCTCCTTCTCTTCGACGGTCAGCTCCGCCTTTTCCTGGATCTTGATCGCGAGCAGCTGCTTCTGATAGTTCCACTCGTAGACGGCAGAGCTGACGTCGAGGCCTTCATAGCATTGCAAGCGGATGAGACGCGTTCCGAGAAGGGATGCGAGTACTTTGGCAACTTCCGTCTTGCCCAGGCCGGCATGGCCTTCGATCAGAAGCGGCTTGCGCAATCGCGTGATGAGGTAGATCGCAGTAGCGAGAGCGCGGTCCGTAACGTAGCCGAGTCGCTCGAAACCCAGGATGAGAGCATCTACGTCCGTGATCTCTTTATCAGGAGGAACGCTTTGGGAGGCCGCCATGGTAATCACACTTCAGCGTGAAACAGTCTTTTAACCCCCAGAACCAGGCGGCGAAACATCTGCATTGCTGCCTCCCAGATCAGTGACCCAGGGCGGATCGGCTCAGGCTTCGCTGCCGCACTCACGACCACAGGTTGACTCGTGGGCTGTTGCAGCAATGCCTGGAAGTTGTGGCTGAATTTGTCGAACATGATGTTGGAAACTTCGGTGATCACGCGCGAGCCCATTTGCGCCAGAATGCCGACCACGTTGACCTCAGAGATACTGGTGACTTGGGTTGCTCCGCCATCGAGCACCGCGAGCTTACCCGTCATCGTCATGGACGCGCTGCCCCGTCCTCTGACGTCCTGCCCTTTCCCAAGAATCTCGATCTCGTGGTTTTGCGGGTCGAGCCGGACAATCTGGACTTCACCTTTGTAATCCGTAACGCTGGGCCCGACTTTCACGCTGATCGAGCCCTTGTAGGTCTTCTCGTCAATCTTCTCCGTAATCTGCGCGCCGGGCACGCAGGTGGCAACCTTCGCGGGATCGCTCAGGAAGCCCCACACCTTCTCTACCGGCTCGTTCACCTGAAAAGTCTTTTCGATCCGCAGGGCCACACTAACTCACGACCCCTTTCTCCTTGAGAATATTCCACACTTTCCACGGTGCGATGGGCATGTCTATGTGCCGGACGCCCAGATGCGAAAGCGCATCGACAACCGCGTTGACGAACGCGGCCGGAGAGCCGACATTGGGCGATTCTCCAACGCCCTTAGCCCCAAAGGGATGATGCGGTGAAGGTGTGCAGGTCTTGTCCGTCTCCCAATGCGGCGTCTCGACGGCGGTGGGTATCAGGTAATCCATGAAGCTGCCGCCCTGTATGTTGCCGTTTTCGTCGTAGCCGATTTCCTGCATAAACGCGATCGCCAGACCTTCGGTTAGGCCGCCGTGAATCTGGCCGTCCACGATCATGGGATTGATGATGTTGCCGCAGTCATCGACCGCGACAAAGCGGCGCACCTTCACTTCGCCCGTCCCTTTGTCGATGTCCACTACACAAATGTACGTACCAAACGGAAAGGTGAGGTTCGGCGGATCGTAGTAGTCAACCGCTTCCAGCCCCGCTTCCAGGCCTTCGGGGATGTTGGTGTACGCCGCGAACGCAATGTCCTGGATGGTCTTCGATTTGCTCGGGGCACCCTTCACAAAGAACTTGCCGGGCTCCCATTCCAGATCATCCTCGCTGCACTCCAGCAGGTGGGCGGCGATCTTCTTCGCTTTGTCGCGAATCTTGCGCGCGGCGACGGCGGTGGCCGCTCCCGACACCGGCGTGCTGCGGCTGGCGTAGGTTCCCAATCCATAGGGAGCGGTATCGGTGTCGCCTTCTTCCACGGTGACGTCCGCAGCAGGAATACCAAGCTCCTGGGCGACGATCTGCGCATAGGTCGTCTCGTGACCCTGTCCCTGGCTCTTGGTACCCATGCGGCACATGGCTTTGCCGGTCGGATGTATGCGGATTTCGCAACTGTCGAACATCTTGATGCCGGCGATGTCGAAGGTGTGCGCCGGACCGGCCCCTACGATCTCCACGAAACTGGAAATGCCGATGCCCATCAGCTCACCCTTTTTGCGCTTCTCTTCCTGCTCTTTGCGAAGCTGCTGGTAGCCGATCTTTTCCAGTGCGAGATCCATCGCGCCCGCGTAGTTGCCGCTGTCGTAGCTCCAGCCCAGAGCTGACTTGTAAGGGAATTTCTCCGGGGGGATAAAGTTTTTGCGCCGCAGCTCAACCGGATCGGTCTTCAACTCCAACGCCAGAACGTCAACGGCGCGTTCGACGAGGTAGGCAGCCTCCGTCACGCGGAACGAGCAGCGATACGCGATACCGCCAGGCGCCTTGTTGGTGTAGACGCCATCGACTTCGCAAAAAGCAGTGGGATAGTCATACGCCCCGGTACAAATGCTGAACAGACCAGCCGGGAACTTGGTCGGCTGAGCGGCGGCATTGAAGGCGCCGTGGTCAGCCAAGGTCTTCACCCGCATCGCTTGGATCTTTCCGTCCTTGTCGGCAGCGAGTTCGGCGGTCATGTGGTAGTCGCGCGCAAAACCGGTGGACTGGAGATTCTCCGAACGCGTCTCGATCCATTTCACAGGACGGCCGAGCGTCAAGGAAGCCACCACCGCACAAACGTAGCCGGGATAAATCGGGACCTTGTTGCCGAATCCGCCACCAATGTCCGGCGAGATCACGCGGATGTTGTTCTCGGGGATGCCGCCGACCAGCGCGAACAGCGTTCGGTGTGCGTGCGGCGCCTGCGACGTCATATAAATGGTGAGTCTTCCGGTCGCCCGGTTGAAGTCGGCAACGCAGCCGCAGGTCTCCAGCGGCGCCGGATGGCAGCGCTGAAATACGGCGTGCACGTTGGCCTTGACCGCCGCATCCTGGAAAGCCTTGTCCGTGGCGGCTTTGTCGCCCACTTCCCAGTGAAAGATGTGATTGCTTTTTTCCTCGCGGTCCTCGCGCAGAATCGGAGAGCCGGGGTCTGTCGCCTTATGCGGATCAACCAGCACTGGCAACTCTTCGTATTCCACTTCAACTAACTCGGCGGCGTCGGCGGCGGTATAGCGGTCTTCGGCAACGACGAAGGCCACCTCCTGCGATTGAAACAGGACCTTCCCGGTCGCCAGCACCATTTGCTTGTCGAAGAAAAGAGTTGGCATCCACGCAAGGCCAGCCTTGGCCAGATCCTCTCCCGTAATGACCGCCAACACCCCCGGCAATTGCTTGGCCTTTTCACTGTTAATGCTCTTCAACCGGGCGTGCGCGTAGGGGCTGCGGACTAATTGTCCATAAACCATGTCGGGCAGATGCACGTCATCCACATAATTGCCTTTGCCCTGGATGAACCGCAGGTCTTCCTTGCGCTTGATGGAGTGTCCCATGCCACCGACTTCAGGAGATGTTTTGAAAATCACTTTGCGCCCCCTTGCTCCATCTTAGTCGCAGCGTACTGCACGGCTTTCACGATGTTCTGATATCCGGTGCAGCGGCACAGGTTGCCGGAGATTCCCCAGCGAATGTCGTCTTCGCTGGGCTTGGCGTTCTTCTGCAACAACGCGTAAGAAGACATCAACATGCCGGGCGTACAGAAGCCGCATTGCAGGCCGTGCTCCTCTTTGAACCCTTCCTGTAGCGGGTGGAGTTGCCCGTCTTTGATCAGGCCTTCTACGGTCAAAATGTCACAACCATCGGCCTGCGGGGTAAACATCGTGCACGACTTGACAGTTTTGCCATCGAGCAATACGGTACACGCGCCGCAGTGGCTGGTATCGCAACCGACGTGCGTGCCGGTCAGTCCCAGGACCTCGCGAATAAAGTGGACGAGCAGCAACCTGGGTTCGACCTCAGCCTCGCGCTCGCGGCCATTCACTTTGACGTGAACTACTTGCTTCTTCCCCATAATTTCGGTCCTCCGGCTCTATTTGCCCGCGCGCTCGGCTGCGCGCGACAAGGCACGAAACGTCAATTCCTTCACCAGGGCCTTCTTGTACTCTGCCGGGCCGCGCAGGTCCGAACTCGGTTGCGCTTCGCCGGCTGCCAATTGCGCGGCTTGCCGCAGGTTCGCCTCGTCGAGTTTCTTGCCGCGCAGAAATGCCTCCGCATTCGTCGCCTTTAACGGCGTGGGCCCAACATTGGTCAGGCCGATGCCAGTCGACTGGCAGACTCCGCCCGCGTCAACCGTCACCTGCGCCGCCACCGCCGCGGTGGCGAAGTCCCCAACCTTTCGCTCCAGCTTGAAATACGCGCCGCCGCTGCGAGGCGGGGGCAGTGGAACTTGAATCTCGGTCACGATCTCATTGGGTTCGAGCGCGGTGGTGAAAAGCGAAACGAAGAAATCCCCGATCGGGATGACGCGGTCTGCCTTGGGGCCCGGTCGCCACAACTTTCGCGCCCAGGGCGAGCATGGTGGCCGGATGATCGTTTGCCGGATCTCCATGGGCCAGGTTGCCTGCTATGGTCGCGAGGTTCCGCACCTGCGGGTCGGCGATGACGTGGGCCGTATCGAGGATGATGGGAAACTTTGTGCGGATGAGAGGAGAATTTTCAAGGTCGGCTTCTCGCGTTAATCCGCCTATCTTGAGGTGCCCATCCTCTTCTTTAATGTAAGACAGCCCCGGGATGCGATTGATGTCGATGAGGTACGCCGGCCGGGCGAGCCGCAGCTTCATCATGGGAATCAGGCTCTGTCCGCCGCTCAGGATTTTGGCGTCATCACCATACTGCTGGAGAAGAGCGATCGCTTCGGGAATCGTCTTGGGTTGGAGGTAATCGAAGGCTGGCGGGATCATTCTTTACCCTCTTGTCTGGTCTGTGACCGCGAGTCCAATTGCGAACGCAAGAAAATTGTCACCGCAGAGATGCCATCGGCGGACGATACGTTATCACATAGAGCGCGCGCACTGGAAGCCTGACGTGGCAAAAAGCGGCGAATCAAGGACAAGACAGCGAACGAGGCATCAGGGTTTCCCTGACGCCGTTTTTCGCCAGTCGTCAATCGCCTTCCGGATCGCCTCCGGTGCCAGGTTGCTGCATCGCATCTTGTATTCCGGAATGCCCCCCAGAGCATCGGCCACCTGCTGCTCTGTAATGCGGGAGGCCTCGTCAACGGACTTGCCCAGCACCATCTCCGTTGCCATGGAAGAACATGCGATCGCGACCACGCACCCCATGCACTTGAACTTCACCTCCTGCACGAGGTTGTTCTCGATTCGCAGAGTGATGAGAACGGTGTCGCTGTCGAGCGGACTTTTGACGACGGCCTTGCCAGACGGGTGGGCTACGCTCCCCGCGTTGCGCGGATTCGCGTAATGGGAGCGGACTTGCTCGCTATACAACGCAGGCCCTCCGTATTGAAGTGCGACGCGACGGGAGACTATGATACGTCATCGCAGATGTTCTCCGACCTGTACGGCCAAGCCGCCCAACTCGCTGCGCAAGGGAAAACCTTCGCAACTGCGACTGTGGTTCGCGTCGAGGGGTCCTCCTCCGCTCGCCGTGGTTCCAAGGCAATCATCGACGCGCAGGGCAAACTCGTAGCCGGATGGGTGGGCGGAGGTTGCGCCGAAAGCGCCGTCAAGAGCGAAGCCCTGAAGTGCATGGGAACAGGGCGGCCGCTGCTGATCACCCTGGACATGCGCGATGAACAATTGGGCGTCGGCATGCCGTGCGGAGGCAAAATGGAGGTGTTTATCGAACCTGTGCTGCCGAAGCCTGAACTCCTGATCGTCGGCCACGGCCGTATCGCCGAGACTCTGGCCGCGCTTGGGCACCTGATGGGATTCGCCATCACGGTCAACGATCCCGGGGCCGAACCCAGCGCGTTTCCCGACGCGTCGCGACTGGTGACAGAAGATTTCGATCTGACAGATACGCCGATTGGTCCAGCAAGTTACGCGGTGATCGCGACCCAACACAAGCGAGACCACCTGTGGCTAAGGAAGGCACTTGAAGGGAATGCGGCATATGTCGCTCTGATTGCCAGCCGCCACCGATCCAAGCTGGTGCTCGATTATCTGGCAGCAGAGGGCGTGCCGGCAGATAGGATCGCCAGTGTCTGGGCACCGGCAGGTCTCGACCTGGGTGCAGCTACCCCGGAAGAGATCGCACTCAGCATCATCAGTCAGATGGTGGCCTTGCGCCGCGGCGGAAGCGTAACGCCTCTCAGGCTGAAAAAATCCGACTTGGAGACGCAGACCGGCGCAAGAGAAGAAGTCATCCAGGTTTGCGAAACAGACACCTGAAGACTCCCGCTTTCGGCGGCAGACTCACGTCTCGATGCGCCGCTTCTTCTTTTCCGATACGATCTCGGCCATGATGCTCAGGGCGATCTCCTGCGGTGACTCGGCGCCGATGTCCAGCCCCGCCGGGGCATGTAGGGCCCTCAACTTTTCCGGAGCCTCACCCTTAGCTTCGAGGGTACGAAGGACCTCTTGCGCCCGCCTTTTGTTCGCGACCAGACCCAAGTAGGCGAAATTCGCCCGTAACCCTTGTTCGACGGCCTCCTCGTCGAAGCTCCCGCGGCTCACCACGACTACATATCGGCTGTTGCCTGGCGGCAACTGCGAAAAGTCCAACGTATTAAGCACGCGGTCTGCATCGGGCAGGTCGGTGACGTTCAACAATGGATCGAGTATCGTCACGCAGAAGCCCAACAACCTGCCCAGCTTCGCGAGCGCCAAGGCGACTGGCTCCGCACCGACCAGAATGAGATCGTCGCCCTTCTCAAACGGGAGACCGCTTGGTTCCGGAATCTCTCTACCTGTCAATTCGGCAGCCCCGATCACGGAGACCGTGCTCTCCTTACCGCTGGCGAACCGTTGCAGTCTGTCAAAGTCGTCTTTCCTGTCGATATCAAGAAGAATTCCAATGTCATCCACCGGAACTTTCACGATCCCTTCCTTGTGGCTACCAAAGATGGCACGACAGCCAATATCGCCAGTAAGAGCCATCACTTCGGCAAAAACCGAGCGATCCAACAGCACGGGATTGCCGCGAAAACCGCGATACGTGGGGATCGCAATCTGCGCGCCCGACTCTATGTACCCGTCAATCAGTCGGTCAACGGTAGCCGGACGGACGAAGGGTTGGTCAGCCAGAACGATGAGCGCGGCATTGATGTCCGGAGCCAGCGCGGCAAGCCCGCTTCGCAGTGAGCTGCCCATCCCCTCACGATACTGCTGGTTGATGACAACCTTGACTCCCTCAAGCGTGATCTGTCGCACAATCGTCTCCGCAGCAAAGCCCAGCACGAGGACAATTTCTTCGATGCGCCCGCCTCGCAGGTTTTCGAGGGTCTGCGCGAGTACGGTCCGCTCGCCCAACCGAAGGATTTGCTTGGGCTGTCCCATCCGACTGGACGTGCCCGCCGCCAAAACAACGGCGCCGATATGAGAATCCCGCGATTGCATGCTGCTTCCTTCCCTGCCCGGCCCAAGCAAGTTTACGCACCGGGCGCAGGTTTTCTCGCTGGTTATTCATCCAGCCATACTGGAGTCTAGGGTAATCGATGCCGGCTAACGAGCTTGGTGTGGGGGTGACCATTAGCTAGAGGGAGCTTATTGCGGCGAGAGCGATCTCATCACCACAGCGCCGATGATCCCAGGTCGGTCGCGAGGGTTGACCGAGACGGCGAGCAGGAAGCACCTAGCCCCCATCGGGGCTCGTCTGCTCGCCTGTCTCAAGATCAAACGTGGTCGGCGATCAATGCCCTTGGTCGTGAGGCACGGTTACGATCGTCGCCGCCGAACCGAGGTTGTCCGCGAAATCCTTGGCGCTGACAGTGATCGTGTAGTGCCGCCCGTCCTTGTCGTTGCCGTTTCGCGAGGCCTGGAGCGAGACTGTAAACGAGTAGCTTCCCCCAGATCCCAAGCTGACCGGCCCGCTCGGCTGGACGCTTCCATATTCGTCCACCACCGCGAACGCCGCAGTGCTGGGGTCGACCCCTGACAAGCTATCAGTGATGGCGCCAGAAACGGTAACGGGAACCATCTTCCCGTTGGGCGGCCACAGCGACGAGGGGTTGGCGGAAACACTCACGGCCGGAGGCGTCATGTCGATGTTCACGGCCAGGCTTACGAGCGAACTAATGTTGCCGGCGTTGTCAAGCGCACGCAGGCTCACGGAGTTCGTGCCCTGACTGCTAATTTGCGTCGAGGCACTGCTTCCTGCAGCTACCGTCACCGAACCGTTGTTGATCCAGTAGCGGAGCTGTTCGACGCCGCTGCCGGAATCGGTCGCACTAAGGTTGACGGTGACCGGACTGCCGTTGATCCAGCCATGACCGTTTGCCGCGGGAGTGGTGGTAATCGACGCGATGGGCGGCACCAGGTCCACGTTCACCGGCGACGGCAGCAGCACGACTCCGGTGTCCGCTGCGAGGGTAATCGCAACGTTACCGCCGCTCACGGAATAGTTCGCCCCGCTGATCGCATCCTGCAACTGCGTGCCATCCGTGAGGAGTCCGTTCACCGGAAGCGACGCGCTGTTGCTGGACGAACCGTTGTTCATGGCCACAATCGCAGCGCTGGAGCCGCTCACGCGCGCATAAGCGTAGGTATTGGGCGCGGTGTTGGATTGTTGAGTATCGCCCGTGAGTAAAGTGACGAACGATCCGTTGCGCAGCACGGGATACTGTTTACGCAAGTGCGCCAAGGTCTTGTAGTAGCCCTCGACAGTGGTGTCGGGCGGGCCGTAGATGGTCGGATCACCTGGCTGGTCCAGCCAAGGATACGGCGGCCGAGTGTAAGGATCGCCGATGGGGCCGTTGTTGCTATTGGCCAGCGATGGCGAGTTCACCGCAACCTCATCGCCGTAATACACCATGGGCGCGCCGATGTAGGTGAACTGGAAGAGAGCCGCCAGTTCCAGACGTTGTTTCGCTTGCACCAGACCTGTGTCGCCCAGTTCCGTCATCACGTACAGCGCGCGATTGACGTCATGTGAATCGAGCAGGTTCAGCATCGCTGCCGTCGCCTGCGGCGGGTAGTCGTCTCGCACGGCGCGGATGGCGTTGTCGAACTGGCTGGGGGTGAGACCCGGAATGTCGTTGGTCCCGTTGTTATTGTCGTCGTGCCATTCGGCGTTGCGCACGAACCCGGTGATGTTCTTGCGGAAGCGATAGTTCATGACCGCATCCATTTGGTCCCCAGCCAGCCACTGGCTGGCGTTCGGCCAGATTTCGCCGATTAGCGGGCCGTTACTGTTGTAGGTCTTGGCGTGGGCGCGATAGTCCACCCACCAGGCGTGAGGGAAGTTACCATCGTCGGCAACATCGAAGCGCCATCCCGAAGCTCCCTGGCCATACCAGTATTGGGTCACATTGCCAGGAGCACGGTAGAAGAAGTCCTTCACTCCGTCGATCGTATGGTTGAACGTTGGCAGGCTATCGAGTCCGAACCATCCGATATAGTCGGCCGTCTGACAGGGCACGTTGTTGTCGGTAAAGTTGAACCACGAGCGCCACTGCGAGCCCAGTGACAGGCAGGCGCCAATGTTCGGAGGGGTGCCCCCGTAGCGGTCGTAGCGGTCAAAGTATATGCCGTCGGACGACGCGTGATTGAACACTCCATCCAGAATCACCTGCATCCCGCGGCGTTGCATTTCCGTCGACAGCGAAGCGAACGCCGGGTCGCCGCCCAGCGCCGGATCGATGTGCAGGTAGTTGTCGGTGTCGTAGCGGTGATAGGAACGGGCCGAGAAGATCGGGTTCATGTAGATGGTGTCAATGCCGAGCGACTGGATGTAGTCCAGTTCGTTCTGCACGCCCGCGAGATCGCCGCCGTAGAACTGGTTGCTGAACTGGTTGTAGCAGCCCGAGTTCTGGTTCCGTGGATCGCAGATCTGCGTATTCCAGAGGTTGTAGGTGAAAGCCTGCTGACTCCCATAGTAAACCGGGCAGCCGGTGGTCGCTCCCGGCCGGCAGTAATCATTGGTCTGATCACCGTTGCGGAAACGGTCAGGCATGATGTGGTACACGTTCGCGTTCTGCAACCATGCCGGGGTCTGGAAGTTGGGATCGTACACCGTGATCTGGAAGGACGGGAACGGTTCCCCATCCGTGGCTATGCCAGTGCCATCCTTGTGGACGTTGTCGTTGTCGTCCACATAGTCGTCGCTGTACCAGCCGTTGGTTTGGTCGCGGTTGATCCGGAATTTGTAGTAGTAAACCGTCGGGGTAGACGGCATTGTCAGCGTAACTTTCCACGTATCGTACTCCGTACCATTGACGATGATGTTCTGGTCGAAAGGCATGGAGGTATCGACAGGGCCAGTGGTGACGCCGGACCCCGTGTCGAACAAGTAGGCGCGGGCGGTCACGCCCCAGATGCCGCTGGAATGGAGCGTCCGCAAGCGCAACGCAACCTGCGAATTCGCGGGGACCGCGCCCTCCTGATCACGATAGAACGGGTCGAATGTGTTGTGGTAGAACCCCGCCTTGTCCGCGCCGCTGAAACCCGCCGGCTGCTCGTTGGAGAACGGTGGCGTGCTTGAGCCGTTTCCAGTGTTCGCGATCGCGTAGTACTGGGTAGCCGTTGCGCTCGTGCCAACGAATCCACTGATGTTGTTGTCCGTCGGGACTTGTCCGTAGACATAACCACCGCTGGACGTCAGATAGCCAAAGAATACGAAGGACGAAGGAATACCGCCGCCGCCGCTAATGGCGCTCCAGGGGATTGCGACCTCACGGGTATTTGTGTTGCCGCTGTTGCTCGCGTAGGCGCCGTAATTCGCTGTCTGTGAGCCCCAGCCGCCACTGCCGTCAAAATTGCGGTATTCGCGATACCCGTCTTTGACGTAAGTCACAAACTTGGCTCGAAATGGCAGCGACGAGAAATCGGTTCCATCATAGTTGAAGCCGGAAAGACTGCCGTCCGAGTTGCTGCAGCAGGTGGGTGGGTTCTGCGGATTACCGCTGACGTAAATGACTGCGCCTTCGGAAAGATTGGCGTTCACGATGCCAACGTAGAGGTTCGTGGTATCCCAAGTCATGTACCACGTCTGGCCGGTATTGCCTGCGTTCAGAGAGCGAATTGTTCGGTCCGTATTCGCCCGGCGCGATGAAGCCATCGATGGTCGCTGTGGCCCATTGCGCGCTAAGCGGGGCAACGGCGACAACAAGTACTATCAGCACAAAGGCAAGCTTAGACAAATGAGCACGGCGCATGACAAATCCTCGCAAATTCTCTGACCTTCTACGAGCCAGCAGCAAACATCAGCGTTCTTGACTTGACAAACCTCAGGAAGTTGCAAACATCGGGGTCTAGCGAGGGCCGAGGAACTTAAATGATCCCCGACGCAAACGCACAACTGCGAAACTACGCTCACTTTGTCGCATATTTGTTTCGTAATTGCAACTAGAAGATGGGGGGCGGACGGGGCGGAACCAACGTAACAAGAAACTATGGTGAACTATTCAGCTTCTCAGCTGCGACCGTCCGTAGTAGCGCTCTTAGGGTTTTGACATTTTCCAACCCTGGCTTCGGCGGCCCTACTTTCGGGCCGCCTTTTTTGTGCTGAGCCGAGACAACATGACAGGCAAGCCTGAGTGTCGGCGGCCGCTCCGAGTCTCCGCCAAAGAGAGCGACCAAAGTGAGGAGGCTGAAGCGCGAACGGGGACCTATAATGCCAGCTGGCGTGCCAGACTAAGGGGGCATCTCTGCGCACAAAACTGTGAACACGTTGTCTAAAGAAACGCGTGAGTTGAAGTTCAATTTCTAACCGGAGCAATGTGGAATGCGGCATACAACCTCGTGGTTTCTGGCGGCTTTTGTAGCGTTTGGACTCTACTCCCGACCATCAGGAGGAAAAGAGATATCTCTTCACGATGGTTGGAATCTGCAATCGGCGTGCAGAGTCCACGACACGGGATCAGCACTCTCGTCGGCGGCGTACCGTCCAACCGGATGGCTTGCCGCCTCAGTTCCTACTACAGTGCTTGCGGCGCAGGTGGCAGCCGGACTCTACAAAGATGTCTATTTTGGCCTGAATCTCCGTTCCATCCCAGGCACAACCTATCCGATCGGTGAGAACTTCGTAAGATTGCCCATGCCCGCCGACAGTCCTTACCGGTGCGGGTGGTGGTATCGCAGAGAGTTTGATATCCCGGCGGCCGACGCCGGACAAACCATCGGTCTGCAGTTCGATGGGATCAACTACTCCGCGGAGATCTGGGTCAACGGCAAACGAATAGCAGACCAGGCAGAAGTGCGTGGCGCATACCGTACTTACGAATTCGACATCTCGCGACTGGTTCGCCCCGGATCAAGAAACGTCATCGCGGTCGAGGTATTCCCACCAACGGAGAACAGCCTCGCTATCAACTGGGTGGATTGGAATCCGATGCCTCCTGACAAGGACATGGGCCTCTGGAGAGAAGTTCGCCTTGTCAGCAGCGGACCGGTGACGGTGCGGAACACGGCTGTGTTCACTCACTTCGAAGACGATACTCTGGCAATAGCTCTGCTTGCTTTGACCGCGGATCTCCACAACAATTCGACTCGCACGATCCAGGGCCAGGTGGTCGCCGACGTTGCCGGCCGGCACCTTCTACAGCAAGTTAACATTTCTTCCGGCCAGACGCTGACCATCGACTTTCGACCCGAGCAGTTTGCGCAGCTTCGGTTGAGCCATCCGCGCGTGTGGTGGCCGGTCGATTACGGCAGCCAGCCGCTCGAAACTGCCACGGTCCGCTTTGTGGAGAAAGACCGAGTTTCTGACCAACAGCAGATTCGCTTCGGCGTGCGTGAAGTCACGTCGGAGTTTACCTCGCAGGGCTACCGGCTTTTTCGAATCAATGGCAAGCCCATCCTGATCCGTGGTGGCGGGTGGTCGCCGGACATGTTGTTGCGCAGTTCGCACGAGAAACTTGTGAACGAATTCGATTTGGTCCGAGACCTTCATCTCAACGCCATACGGCTCGAAGGCAAGCTGGAAAGCGATGACTTCCTGCGACTGGCCGATGAGCGAGGCGTGCTGGTAATGGCCGGATGGTGTTGTTGCGACTACTGGGAAAAGTGGGGTGAATGGTCGGCCGAGGACTTGCACATCGCCGCGGCGTCACTCGAGTCGGAATTGCTACGGTTGCGAAGTCACCCAAGTGTGCTGACTTGGTTGTATGGGAGCGATAATCCTCCGCCTGCGGAGGTTGAGCGCCGATATTTCGAAGTGTTTCGCCAAACACGGTGGTCAAACCCGGCTATCTCGTCGGCATCGGCCACGCCGACGACGCTCTCCGGTGCAAGTGGTGTAAAAATGAGCGGCCCTTATGACTACGTCGAGCCATCATACTGGTACCAGGACAAGTCGAGGTTTGGCGGCGCCTTCGGGTTCAATACCGAAACCAGTCCAGGCGCGGCCCCCGAGCAAGTTCCTGAGCTGAAGAGGTTCCTGCCCACGTCGGCGCTTTGGCCTCCCGACAATCCGGATTGGAATTACCATGCCGGCAGCCAGGCCTTTAAGGACCTGCACATATTCAATCAGGCGATGATCGACACCTACGGTGCGGTTGGGGACATCAAGTCGTACGACCGAGTTGCACAAGCCATGACCTATGACGGCGAACGCGCCATGTTCGAAGCTTATAGCGGGCGTCGCTATACTTCGACCGGTGTGATCCAGTGGATGTTGAATAATGCCTGGCCGTCGCTAAGATGGCACCTCTACGATTACTACCTCGTTCCAGGGGGCGGCTATTACGGCGCTAAAAAGGCAAATGAGCCCGTGCACATTCAATACGACTATGACCAACATGCCGTCTATGTGGTGAACAGCACGCTGTCCGACACCTCCGACATGGTGGCGACAGCTGAAGTATTCGGGCCCGATCTCAAGCCTCTATTCAAGAAGACGGTGACACTGGACGTGGTTCGAGGGAATAGCTCACAGGTTGCGATCGATATTCCTGCAGTCGCCTGGAGCGGCGGCGCTCAGTTCTACTTCGTCCGCCTGATACTTGAAAAGGGCGCAGGAGTCGCAGTGTCGCGTAACTTCTATTGGGTCCCCAGCCCGTTAACGGTCTTCGATTGGGCAAAGACCACCTACATTCACACCCCCGCAACGACGCCGGCAGTACTGACCGAGTTGCGCAAGCTCACGCCGGCCAGCGTGGACGCGAAGGTGGATACCGAAGGTGCCGCGGTTTTGGTCCACATTGGCAACCATTCAAACGGGCTTGCTTTTCAGTTACAGGTGGAAGCGCTTGACGACAACGGCAGCCTTATTCCAATGGTCCTCTGGAACGAGAACTTCATCGAACTCATGCCCGGCGAATCGACGGTATTGTCGGCCGGAATACCGCCTTCCTACCGCGGGCGAACGATGAAAGTGAGGCTCTCAGGCTGGAATGTGGCGCCAACCGAGCAATTGGTAACGCTCAAGCGTCAACCCCGTCGCGCGACAGAGTGAAATCTGTACTGACGACTTCTCTCCAAAGCATTGACCTGCGAATAGGTGGACGCCTCCCCGATGAATGAGAGGGCCTCGATCACAACGGAACGGATTTCACTACGCCGGAGTCTCGGGCTTTGGGACTTGATCCTGTACGGGATCATCGTCATCCAGCCAACTGCTCCCATGCCGGTGTTCGGGGTCATCTACACCGAAGCGCGCGGACACGTCGTAACCGCCATTCTTCTGGCGATGTTCGCCATGCTATTGACCGCCATCAGCTATGGACACATGGCGCGGCTTCACCCGCAGGCGGGTTCGGCTTTTACCTATGTCGGCAAGGAAATCCATCCCGGCGCCGGATACCTGGCGGGCTGGTGCATGGCGATGGATTACGTTTTGAACCCACTGATCTGCACCATCTGGTGCAGCAAAGCGGCTCAGAATTTTGTGCCCGACGTTCCTTACATTGTGTGGGCGATTGTGTTCGCCACAATGTTTACAGCCTTGAATCTTAACGGCGTGGAAACCTCAGCCCGCGTCAATGCGGCCATGGCAGCAGCGCTCGCAGTAGTCATTCTGATGTTTGTCGCCGCGGCGATTCGTTTCGTCGCTAAGAGTGGCATGTACGGGGATTGGCACAACTTCGCGCTTCCCTTCTACAATCCGGCGACATTCTCGGCCCGCACTGTGCTGCATGGCACCTCTCTAGCAGTGCTAACCTACATCGGCTTCGATGGCATTACCACGCTCTCCGAGGAGGCACACAATCCTCGGCGCAACGTTCCACGGGCAGTGGTGCTGACCTGTTTGGTGACGGGAGTGCTCGCCGCCATCGAGGTCTACCTGGGCCAACTGGTATGGCACAACTCCGGCGCCTTTCCGGAGGTCGACACCGCCTTCGTCCATGTAGCCGGGCGTGCTGGCGGCGTCGTCCTGTTTATGGCGGTAAACGCTGCGCTACTGGTGGCGACCATCGGTTCTGGAATGGCTGCCCAGTTGGGTGCTGCTCGGCTGCTGTATGCCATGGGTCGGGATGGCGCACTGCCAACTAAGTTCTTTGGGGCCATCGAGCCCCGGAAACGAATTCCCAGGAACAATGTTCTCCTTATCGGCTTGATTTCGCTGTTGGGCGCTCTGGTGATGACCTACGAGACAGGCGCCGAGCTGCTGAACTTCGGTGCGTTGCTGGCGTTCATGGGAGTGAACCTGTCATCCGTGCGGCACGCTTTCCGCTTCAAGGAGCATGGGCGCGCGGCACTGATTCTGCTCGGTTCGCTCGGCTTTGTTGTGTGCCTGATTCTGTGGCTGAACCTCAGCGACCTGGGGAAAATCGCCGGCACCTCATGGGCATGCCTGGGAATTCTGCTGTGGTTGGTGCGAAGAAGCGCAATGAAAACCACGGAAGAGTAAGAGCAACCGCATCGGCCACCGGCTATGCGCCCCTGTCGCAAGACCTTCTCACAATCTAGTCGAGACGGCGAGTCGAAGACCTCTTCACAACAGCGTGCGAGCCACGCACAACGCAGCAGCGCCAACGATTCCCGAGTCGGCGCGGTATTTCGCTTCTGCAAAGGGAATCTCGCCGCAGCGCGCGTTTACTGACCAGAACGGCAACTGCGACGCGATGCGCTCGAACCACTGCGCAATCAAGTGACTGATCCCGCCACCGACCACGATAATATCCGGCTCCAGCAGATCAACGACATTGCCGAACCATACTGCTAGAATATCTGCCGTCTCGCGGAGAATCTCGGTGGCGAGCAGATCGCCTTCTTCCCAGGCTTTGGCAAGGGTCTCGCTACTGACCTTTTCGAGATTGCCTCCGGCGATTTCAAGGATGCGCTTACCGCGCTCTCCTTCGCGCGCCAGGCGGTCTTGAGCGCGCCCGGCAATCGCCCAGCCTGCCGCGAAGGTCTCGATACACCCCGACTTGCCGCAGTGGCACTTCGTCCCGCGAAAATCGATCGTGTTGTGGCCCCCTTCTCCCGCCGCGCCGGTACGGCCAAGGTAAAGTTGCGAATTGTATGTGATGGCGGTGCCGATTCCAGTACCGATGGTGGCATAAAACATGCACTTGTAACCTACGCCGGCCCCCCAAAGCGCTTCGGCAAGTCCGGCAGCGTTGGCGTCGTTGTGGACGTGGGTGGGCAAGTCGTAGAGCTTCTGGATTTCTTCCGCCAAAGGGAAGTTGTGCCAGCACGGGAGATTGGCGGGGTTAAGGATGGTCCCGGTCTGCGGATCGACCGGGCCCGGCGAAATGAGACCGATGCCGCGCACGGTAGCGCCTGGGTTTTCTCGAAAGGCGGTGTCGATCGCGGTTCGAACCGAAGTCAGCCCCTCTGTAGCGGTGCCGCGGGCTTGCATGGGATTTCGGGTCTTGTAGAGAATCTTGCCCTTGGTGTCAACCAAGCCGGCAGCTACCTTGGTCCCTCCGACATCGACTCCGATATAAACTTCTGGAGCATCGGGCATGAGAGTCATATCTTACTTCAATGATCGAGTTTGATCGATTATGATCCCCCATCGAGCACTCTTCCCAGCAGCGGTCGTGCTACTTGGCCTCCTGACCGTGGTGGGTTCCTCGAAAAAAGCGCCGATCGCACCGGAGAGCTATGTCGGAGACAGCAAATGTCTCTCCTGCCACACGGGCAAGCAAACTTACCTCCAGACTGCGCACCATCTGACCTCGAGCTTACCCTCTCAGCAGTCCATCGAAGGCAGCTTCAGTGCAGGTCAAAATATGCTCAAGACGACCAATCCTGACTTGTCTTTCAGGATGGACGCCACTGCGGGCGGATTTACGGAGACGGCTGTCATTGGAACACCTCCGAATGCCATTACCCATACCGAGCGAATTGACCTGGTGATTGGCTCTGGAAGGAAGGGACACACGTATCTCTACTGGAAAGGAGATCGGCTTTTCGAGCTGCCGGTCTCATATTGGACCGAATTAAATAGTTGGGTTGACAGCCCAGGTTACCGGGACGATTTCCCCAACTTCGAAAGACCTGTTCCTCCTCGGTGCCTGGAGTGTCATGCGTCGTACTTTGTCTCGAAAACATCCGCAGGCCCTTCGAACGTGTACGAGAAGACAGGATTCATTCTGGGTATCTCCTGTGAAAAATGCCATGGCCCAGGTCGAGAACACGTTGCCCGTCACGCTTCCGGTCAGGCCGCATTGGCCGGGGAAGGCATCGTGAATCCCGCAAAGCTGTCTCGGGATCTTCAAGTGGACATCTGCGCGCTGTGTCATGCGGGCATTGGAACTGCACCGCTAGCGCCGGCGTTCTCCTACCTTCCCGGAGCGCCATTACAAGACTACATTCAGCTTGGCGTCCCAGACCCCGATGCCAAGATCGACGTTCACGGGAATCAGGTGATGCTGTTGCAGCGGAGCCGCTGCTTTCAATCCTCGCCCGCCATGTCTTGCTCGACCTGTCACAACGTGCATGTTCCGCAACGAGATGCAGCTGCCTTCTCAAACCACTGCCTGTCCTGCCACAAGGCCGAGAGCTGCGGAGAGTTTAAGAAGACGGGTTCCAGCATTGCCGCAAATTGCGTCGATTGCCATATGCCGAAGCAGGAATCGAACCTGATCGTGTCCGGCTTCGAAGGCAGGCAGGTCAGGCCAAAAGTTCGCAGCCACTGGATCAAGGTGTATCCGGAAACGTCCGCTGGACAAGGGCTTCTAGCAGCCACTGACTGGCAGAACCTGCAGGCACTAAATACCCGTCACACCTTCTTAATTCCCTCGCCTTCGACTATCGTGATGTACTTGTCGATCGGCAGATCGGTGAACTTTTCTGTCATACCGCTCGGCTCCGGCCACTTCACTTCGAGCGAGTCAATCTTCGTGCGCTTTCCGATACCGAGCACCATGCGTGGATCGTGTGACGACAGATAACTGCCTCCCCCAACTCTCATCCGGCCTTGCTTGAGATCACCGGCCTGGTAGGTCACGCGCGCCCCGACTGCATCGCGGTTCGACTTTTTGCCAACGAGCTTTACTCCGAGCCAGTGGTTGTCTTTTGCAGCTGTGTTCTTTAACAGGAGTGGCGCGGAATCGTTCACCGAGATCAGCACATCAACAGCGCCGTCATTGTCGAAGTCGCCGATGGCGAGGCCCCGGGCCGAAAGCGGTTTGGCGAAGATGGGACCGCTCTCCGCACTCACGTTCCGCAGGATCTTCCCGTCGCCGTGAAACAACATCATCGGCTCGCGGTAGGTCACATCCTTCTGCATGGTCTCGATGAGGTCGTCCGGGTTGCCGTTGGCAAGAAACAGATCCAGGTTGCCGTCGTTGTCGTAGTCAAAGAACTTTAGCCCCCAGCCACTCATCAGGCGCGTGGCCATCCCAAGACCGGTAGCGTCAGCAATGTCGTCGAATGTCTCGTCATGATTGTTCTGATAGAGCGCATACTTTTCGTGATCGATGTTGGCTACGAAAAGGTCCATCCAACCATCCTGATTGAAGTCCGCAGAATCCACTCCCATGCCAGACCGTGGCCGGCCGGTTTCGCTGTAAGCCACGCCTGCTAGTGTGCCGATCTCCTCGAACTTGCCAGCTCCGCGGTTCATGAAGAGGAAGTTCCTCACCGTGTCATTGGCGACGAAGAGATCCATTTTGCCGTCATTATTAAGGTCGGTTGCCACGGCGCCCCAGGCCTTTCCGAGATACTTTCCGATACCTGATGCCTGGCTGACATCGCTGAAAGTACCGTCGCCGTTATTGTGGAACAGCCAACTCGCGGTCGGCTGGTACAGACGCGGCACGCAGTAGCCAGGTTTGTTATAGGCGGTGCAGGGCAGATTCTTTGACTTGTTGAAGTCAACGAAGCGGCACACAAACAGATCGAGCCTGCCATCGTTGTCGTAGTCGAACCACACTGCGCTGGAGGACCATCCCGGCGCCGCTACGCCCGCCTTTTCGGTCACGTCAGCAAAGGTTCCATCCCCGTTGTTGTGATACAGGATGCTTCTTCCATACTGGGTCACGTAGAGGTCAGGAAAGCCGTCGCCATCATAATCACCGACCGCGACACCTTGCCCGTATCCGCCGGCTGCGACCCCAGCTTTTTCGGTGACGTCGGCGAAGGTTCCGTCGCGATTGTTCCGATAGAGCGCGTTTCGCAGCGGAGGATTGGGGTTGTAGAAATCGCACTTGCCGCTGTTGACAAGGTAAATGTCCATCCATCCGTCGTTGTCGTAGTCGAGAAAGGCGCAACCGGCTCCGGTCGTTTCCGGCAGATACTTCTCCGGTGATTTGCCAGCGGTGTGCACCCATCTGATGCCGCTGGAGGAAGCTGGCACTTCTTCAAAAGGATAAGCGGGAGCCGTGGGGAACGCTCCAGCGTGGCGGCTCAGGCCTGTAAGTCCAGCAGCACCAGCTACCACCCACAAGAAACGGCGTCGGGAGAACCGCGCGCTGCTTGCGGGAAAACCGATCATCCTCTTTGTATCGGAATGCAAGTGATCTAGCACGGAACATGGCGGACCACACAGCTTGCTACGACTGCCTCTCACTGTGGATTCTGGGCCCCTTGTCCGCCCGCGCGTTCCGCGGTCTGCTGATGCAGGGCAAATTCCCTTTGCGCGTCTTCCTTGCGCCCTGTACGAGCATAAGCGGTCGCCAGACTATAGTGCCCGGCAGGGTTCTGGGGCTGAAGTTTGACGGCCATTTCCAACGGAGGAATCGCCGCGGCGTAGTTCTTTTCCGTCATCAGCGATGTGCCCAGTCCGAGGTAAGCATCGGCAAAGTTTGGATCCAGCTTGGTCGCTTTGCCAAAATGCTGAATGGCGGAGTCGAACTCCCCGGCTTGCCGCGCCAGCTCTCCCAGGATGTACTCCGCTCCGGCGTTGTTTGGATCGATCTCCAGCTCCTGTTGCAGTTCTTTCTTTGCCACATCTTTGAAATCAGGACTCGGGTTCGGCTTCGAAAGCTGAATGCGAGCCAGTAGAAAATGAATACCCGGATAGTTCGGGTTTTCCGCCAGGATCTTGCGGTAGTCGTTCTCGGCCTCGTCCCATTTTCCCTGCATCTCCCTTGCCTCGGCGTCCAACCTCAGGGCCGGAATTGATGTCGGTGCGGTGCGCGCCAACGTCAGGGCGGCGCGAGAGGAAAGGTCGGAATAACCATGCACCGAGACGTACAGGACCTCGGGGTCATGAGGGAACTGCCGATTCAGGATGCGAAGAAAGTCGAGAAGTTCGTCGTCCTGCTGAAGTGCCGAGGCGCACCGCACGCCGTCGAATCCCACCCTTTTTTGCAGGTCCTTGTCGCTCACGTGCGCTAGAGACTTCTTTAGCAGTGGCAAAGCTTCTGTGCAGTGTCCGGTCTCGGCCAGCGTCGTGGCGTGTTCCGCGGCGACGTTGGAATTAGCTGCTGGCGCCTTGCTGGAAACCTGCGCAGCCGATGTAGCTCCAAGAGCGACTGCGATGACAACCGGGAATGCCGCACTAAGAGGAATCCGCATGATGAAAACAGGGGCAGGCGCCGGTTAGCGTCTGCCCAAGTCTATCAGGCGCCTAGAAGTAGAGCTTCAAGGCGAACTGAATATTACGTGGTGTGTCCTGCGATGTGTTCAGCAATCCGAACGTCGAAGAGGGAAAGTTCGTGTTCGGATGGGCGAACTGAACGTTGTTGAAGGCGTTCAGGAAGTCAGTCCGGAACTGCAGGTATATTCCCTCTGTAAAGTGGAAGTTCTTCAGTAGGCTCAGGTCCGTGTCGGTGTATCCCGGACCAATGTTGGGGCCTTGGAGCGGGCAATTACCGAAAGTTCCAGTCGCTGGCTGCGAATATCCTGCTGCACTCATGTACTGGTAGCCTTGGAACACGCCGTTAACGATGACCGGCTGGCTGGTCCCCATAGACTGCCCTGCCAATGCAGTGCAATTGGGACGCGGCCCACGCGAACCCGTTCCGCTGGTGTCGGTCGCTTCATAGACCGCCAGCGGGAAGCCGCTGTGAATGGAAATGATCGCGTTTGCCTGCCAGTTGCCTACGACGGCGTTGACTACAGAGTTCATATTGCTGCCGTACTTCCGACCCTTGCCAAAGGGCAGATCGTAAGTTGCATAGGCGGACAGGAGGTTGCGCGAGTCAAAATAGCAACTCGCGTAGTCCGCTTGGGGGTCGTAGAGGTTTTGGTAGTATGGGGACCCCGGTGTCGCTGAAGTCTGGCTCCACACACCGTAGTACCCGCTGTTGTTGGTCAAGCAGTGCGACCAGGTATAGGAAACCTGCCCCTGCAGTCCGTTGCTGTATCTTTTCTGCAGAACAACTTGCAGTGCGTTGTAGTTCATTACGCCCACGGAGGCGGTTCCCGAAACCTGTCCAAGCTCTGACCGTAAGGTCGGATTGCCCTGGAAGTAAATTCCTGGTTCTACCTGGCCATTAATCAGCAGGTTCTGCAAATATGGCATGGGGACCATCAGGTGCGTCACCTTCTGGCCCACATAGCCCATTTGGAAGGTCATGTTGTTAGCGAGCTGATCCTGAAACGTCAGGTTCCACTGCTGGTCCATCGCAGGTTGAACCGTGGGCGCCCAGACGCGAAAGTTCGCGCCCACAAAGGGATCCGAAGGCAGGCTGCCTCCAGGACCCTCCTGGGTCATGTATGTCGGGCTGTTGTACGAAGCGTCGACTTCTGGAGGACTGAACGGAACGTTCTGCGGAAGCCGCAGGTTGGTGCCGGTGCCCTCCAGGTACGAAGAGATGGAGTATGCGCCCCGTACAACCACCTTCCCATCGTATTGCGATGGCGACCATGCGAAGCCAAAGCGCGGCTGCCAGGCAGGCCATCCGTAGACTGAGTTGTAGAGAGAGCGGCTGTTGCCCCCGACCCCGGCGAGTTCCAGCTGTCCACTGACGAGTCCCAAGTTGGACTGACGGTTGTTCTCCTCGACCCATGGGGTGTAGGCTTCGTAGCGCAGCCCGAGGTTCAACGTGAGGGTCGGCGTTATGCGCCAATCATCCTGCACGTATCCACCGAAGGTCCATGACGACTGATGCCAGCCAACATTGGTGCTGATGCCCTTGCCCGTTGCTCCGGCGTATCCCAGGAAAAAGTCGGAGGCAGCGTTGCCTGAGAAGGCTCCCCCAAAGAGAATGGAGCCGTATTCGCCGCTGTTGCCACTGTAAAAGGTATTGACGTGATACCGCCACATCTGGAAGCCAGCGTGGATAACGTGCTTCCCGTGGGTTATGACAAGTCCATCATCAAACTGGGTGACGGAGTCGTGAAAAGTCTGCGCTACTACAGCATTGCCGACGTTGGTCAGGGTCCCCATGCCAGGCGCCGGAGCTGTGCCTCCCCCGAAGCCCAGCAATAGCAGGCCGGGGCCAACCGTGTTGGCGTTGGCAATGCCCAGCTGCGTGCCGAGATCACCCAGTGACGAGGAGAACGTGACGCCGGTGTCCAGCTTGATATAGTTGATGCCAAACCGCACCTCGTTAAGCAGGTTGGGATTAAATGTGTGCGTCCATTGTCCCACCCCACTCTGAATAGGTGCCGTAGAGTAGGTGTCGCCCAGGATCGCCACCGAGTTGATTTGGGGATTCGTTTGATACGACTGCGAGTACCGCCCAAAGAGCGTATCCTTGCCTGTTACGTTCCAGTCCACCCTAGCATCGCCCTGGTTAGCATTGAAGGCTTGGGTTACTGTGTTATAGGCATTGTTGATGGGACTGTTGTTGACGGGCGTTGGATAGAATTTGGACGCAAACAGATTCTGCGCGACCACGTTCTCCATACCCGTCGGAATCTGGTTATTCGGGAACTTCGCCCCGGTGATGGGATTGATGAGTTGCCCCGAAATCTGTGAGAAATCGCCGTTACGCTCTGCATTCGTGAATACCGTGATGGCGGAAGTGGTGGCGGGGTGGTCAAAGCGCTGGCCCTGGTAGTCGACGAAGAAGAACAGCTTATTCTTGATGACCGGGCCGCCGAGGGTACCGCCAAACATATTCCAGCGCAGAGTTGGTTTTGGAATTTGGTTGTTGGGCCCGAGGAACCCGTTCTCCCAATAGTTGGCGTTGAGCACGTTGTTCCGGAAGTATTCCCAGACGTCACCATGGAACCTGTTAGTGCCCGATTTGATGGTGGCGCTGACGATGCCGCCCATGTACTTGCCAAACTCGGCGGGAGCGTCGGAGGTGATCAGGTTGAATTCCTGGATAGCATCCGGCGCCGGCGTAAAGCCCACCAGATTGTCAGACACCTGATTGTTGTCCAAGCCATCGAGAAGGAAGTTATTGGCCTGTTCGCGGTTGCCGTTGATGTATGGCCGGGCGCCGGCGGCAGTGTTATTGCCGTTGTTGAAGTTGGCCGGGTCCGGGCTGATGCTACCCGGCGCCAGCAACGTAAGCTCAATGTAGTTGCGCGTCGCAAGCGGAATATTATTGACCGCATTGGAATCGATCAGGGTGCTGACCTGGGTCGTATCGGTCTGCAGCTGAGGGACTTCCGAAGTGACCTCTACGCTTTGCGATACTGCTCCGACCTTCATCTTGAATTCGAGACGCGCGGTCTGGTTGAGTACCAGCGTGAACGGCGGTTGCACGGCCGTTTCGAAACCCGACCCCGTCGCTCTCACTTCGTAGTTTCCTACGGGAATGCGCGTAAAGTTGAATACCCCGCTATCGTTTGTTTTTGTGGTGTACACGGTACCGCGCTCAGTATCACTCGCGGTGACTGTGGCGCCATTAATCGGCGCACCCGCCGGATCCACGACTGTGCCCGTGATTGCCGCGGTCACCTGCTGGGCCCACGCGGGCTGCATGACGCTAAACAGCGCCAGCACAATTACCAGGCTCACACTAATTCTCGACAACTGTTGCATCGTTCCACCTCCTCGGGTAACCCTCTATGAGATCCCCACTAAAGCTTCGAACCACAATCACTGTCTGCGGTTGAGCTATATAGCGCTTCTACTTTGTACAGCTATATAGCACACCGGGACATACGTCTTCAAGCGAAATATTCATCCACTGTCAATAATCTTTTTGTGGGGGCGTCATCGGTCGGGTAAATACAAAATATTGGAGGAATTGCCGTCTGCGTACCCTCGAAACTAACACTAAAGTGGGGATAGAATTAATGACCTCTACCGCTACTGACTTTGTTGAGAACTTATGCTAAGTTCCGTATGATAAGGCGGATTTGTGCACTATAGCGGTTCTTGCGCGTAGCGACTCAGCCCATCGAGCGTGGCTAGTTCACTGTGGGAGCTTGCATGCAACGAGTTCGAGGAAAAGAAATACCGGCTTACCAGAAAATTCAGCACGCCATCCTGCGACAGATCGAAAGCGGTCACTTGAAACCCGGCGACGCCGTGGATTCAGAACGTGAACTCGCGCGCATCCACGGTGTGAGCCTGATGACGGCGCGCCACGGACTCTCCATGCTGGAACGCGAAGGCCTGGTGCTGCGGCGGCCAGGAGCCGGAACGTTTGTCGGTCCGCCGAAGGTTCACTTCAACAAGCTCACCAGTTTTACCGAGGAGATGGCGGCGCGGGGCTTGTCAGTGCGCTCGCAGGTCCTTTCCTTCAATATCGTCTATAACGAACAGGACGCCGCGGCCCGTCTCGCTCTGCCCGCCGACGCGGGCATCATCAAGTTCGAGCGGCTTCGCCTGGGAGGAGAAGAGCCGTTTGCCCTGGAGACGTGCCATTTGCCGGCCGAGGAATTCTCCAGGCTTGATCGCGACTCTCTGGAACGCGCTTCCTTGTTTTCGCTTCTTAAGTATGAATGTGGCGTCGATCTCAGTTATTCGGATGAGGAAATTGATGCCACCGATCCGTCCTCGGCCACCGCACGCCTGTTGGAGCTTCCGCGGGGCTTGCCCCTGCTGCGGATTCGCCAGGTCATCTACTCAACGAAAGCCCGGCCTGCGATCTACGTGCTCGGCTTCTATCGCTCCGACCGTTTCCGGCTGCTGGTTCGAAGATACCGCTAACCGTGCAAGTACTCGGACGACCGCCGGATTGCGTGGAACACGCGACAGCCCTCGCGATTCACAGCGCCGCGGCCGATGACACCTTGGCCGCCAAACACTGCGACTAGTGCAAGGGTGTTGGTGAGGTTTCAATCCAATTGGGAACGCTGCTCGACTCTTGCGACTCGACTTTGAAGTTTTGAACCACGCCTCGATAAAGCAGCACGGCACAGATCGCCGAGACAGCCAGCAGAACAATTCCTGTCGCAGGCTGATGCAGTAATATTTTCCCCGTCCCAAACAGGCACATGTAAACCATCGCGCAACCCAGCGCCCATGCTTTCAGGTTGCCGCCGATGTCGCGGTATGGCGCGATCTCGGGGGCCTGCGTGGCAATGCGCTTCCAGCCGCGGACGTCGGGCCGAACGTTGCGGTAAAACCGTAGTAGGACTTGGTCCGGCTCAGGCTTCGTCAGCAGCGTCACTGTGAGCCATACGATCGACGTCGCGATGGTCGTCGTCAATGCCCCTTTCGCGAACACCAGAGAGCTGTTGCCGACGAATGGCTGCCAGCGATTGAGAATTACAGTGACCAGCAGCGAACAGGCCATCGCAGAAATCTCACTCCAGGCATTGATTCGCCACCAATACCAGCGAAGGATATACACCGCTCCTGTGCCGGCTCCAATCTGCAATACCACCTGCCATCCCGAAGCGATGGAGCCAAGCCGCACAGACACCCACGCAGAAACAATGACCAGCAACACCGTACTCAGCCGCGAAATCAGCACGTAGTGCTTCTCGGAGGCCCTTGGGCGCACGAACCGGCGATAGAAATCCGAGACCAGGTAGGAAGCGCCCCAGTTCAGTTGCGTCGCAATCGTGGACATGAACGCGGCCAGAAACCCGGCAATCGCGATCCCACGATACTGATGTGGTAGATGCGAGTTCAACACCATCATGTAGCCGGTCTCAGGATGCTGGAGGCCGGGATACAAAACCACAACGGCCAAACCAGTGATGATCCAAGGCCACGGCCGAATCGCGTAATGCGCAATGTTGAACCATAAAACTGAAAGCAACCCCTGCTTCTCATCGCGCGCGCTGAAAATGCGCTGCGCGATATAACCGCCGCCGCCTGGCTCCGCGCCGGGATACCAGAACGCCCACCATTGCAGCCCAACGAAAACCAGGAAGCTTGCAACCGGCACCATCCACAGCGGCTCGGCCGTGATGCCGCGCGAAAAATCCGGGAAAAAGCCGAGCGGATCGGCGGCATTCGCGCCCCCAGCGGACTGCATTCTGCGCAGGCTGTCGAGCATGGCTGTCATCCCGCCACAGGCAACCACTGCGAAATAAGCTACCGCGATCACGATCGTCATCTTCAGCACGAACTGAAAGAGGTCCGTCCACAGCACTCCCCACAGCCCGCCCAGAGCCACATATAGCCCGGTAAACGGAATCAGAAAGAATACGCAGATGGCCAATGCCGCACCGTCGTTGCCACCCCACACCGAACCGAAATGCGCGCTCATGAAGCGGCTGATGTTGTTCAGCATCGGCGTATTCGCCAACGTCGTGCCGACGATGCTGGTCATCGCTTTCGTCACCCATCCCAGGATGACGCAGTTCATCAGCAAGCCCAGGTAAATCGCGCGGAATCCGCGCAGGAACGCGGCTGGCTTGCCGGAGTAGCGGATCTCGGCAAACTGCACATCGGTGAGCAGGCCCGATCGGCGCCACAAACGGGCAAACAGAAATACTGTCATCATGCCCGAGAACAGGAAGCCCCACCACAGCCAGTTACCGGAGATCCCCTGCGCGTAAACCAGACCCGTGACGACCAGGGGAGTGTCGGCAGCGAACGTGGTTGCCACCATGGAAGTCCCAGCCAGCCACCAGTTCACGTTGCGACCCGAGACGAAATAGTCGTCAACGCTACGCCCGGAACGGCGACGGAACCACAGCCCCATAATGAGCGTGATTGCGAGATAGCCGATGATGGCTGTCCAGTCGAGGAAAGTGAAACTCATGTTAGATTTCGCGCCTCACGAACTTTACCATGTGTACTTTGCCGGCGGTTCCTGCCGGGCTGCTTCCTGCATCACCTGCTGCTTCCACTGTTGCGGAGCAACCGCTTTGAGCCCCTCGACGTCCGCCGCAGCGAGAATCAAGACCCGATACGATCGGCAGCCACGACAGCTTCAGCATCGACTTGTCCGGCTTCTCGGCTTCGTTGATCAGCGCGAGCTTGGCGTCTTTCCAGCCGGTCGGCGGCGCGGTGCGAGATTGCAAGTAGGTCAGCGCCTCCAGTCCTGCCGCTCCCAGGTTCTCCAGGTCGCGAATCCGTCCTTCGCAATCTGCAAGAACGGGGGCACTGGATTCCATCGCTTGAAACGCACGACCCAGATCGCGCCACTGCCCGAAGTTCTGCGCGAGTGATTCTCGCTCCGCAGAGAAGTTCGGCGCGTCGCTCAGCAGCTCTTCGACCCATGCTGCAAACTGCCGACGGAAAGGCGCATCGGGAACCACTGCATCAGAGATGTGTGTTAGAGGCGTCAGTTGTGTTTCGACCAGCAACTGCTCGCGATAGGAGATTCCGAATGGATCGGCCACCTTCGCCAACAGGTTAGCTGCTCCCAGCTCTTCCGTGCCAGTAATTTGCCGCAGCATCTTTGCCGTACTCGATTCGTGCGTCAGCCCGTCCTGTTCGAGAGCCAACACTGACGCGGTCGAGCCTACGATACATGTCGGCCACGTTCGCCACGTCACGCGGGGACCACAGTCGTTCGGCCAGCGCTGCATTGCGCGGCCATATGCGGCTGTCGATGTTGTCGGCGAAAGAAACTCTCCCCATGCACACGACTCACCGCCGATCACGCGCGCCGCCTGCTCCGGCGTCAGATCGCTGTCGGCAGGTAGCGGATCGTTCACGTAAAAATACTCTGCCGGCGCCATGTGATCGAAGTAATAGGGCTGCGACAGGATGCCGCTATAGCCGCGTCTAGCGCCATCGGCCAGCGATTTGGTGCCGCGCCATGACTGCACCACTACGTCCTTGGGAAGATCAGGCGTCAGCACCTCGTCCCAACCAATCATCTTCTTGCCATGCTTCTGCAGGATTTTGAGCACTCGTTGGTTGAAGTAAGCTTGCAGCGCGGCTGTGTCCTTCAGTTCGTGTTTCAGCATGAATTGCTGGATTCGCGGATTGGCCTTCCACTGCTTGCCATTGTTCTCGTCGCCGCCTATGTGGATGTATTCGTCGGGAAACAGTTGGGCCATCTCACCGAGAAAGCTGTCGAGAAACCGGTAGGTCTCCTCCCGGGTGGGATCCATGGCGGGATCGAAGATGCCGAACTTGCGCTCGATGTGATACGGGCCTGGACCGCTGGCCAGATCGGGATAGCCGACAAACCAGCTGGTTGTGTGTCCGGGCATGTCGAACTCAGGAATGACGCGAACCCCTCGGTCGGCCGCATAAGCGACAACGTCGCGAATTTGCTCCTGCGTGTAGTAGAGCCCGTCAGACCCCATCTCCTGCAGCTTGGGAAAGCGCTTGCTTTCGACTCGAAAACCCTGGTCATCGGTGAGATGCCAGTGGAAGACGTTCATCTTCACCGCAGCTAAGCCGTCGATGTTGCGCTTGATGACCTCGATCGGCTGCCAATGGCGGGAGACGTCTATCATCAGGCCTCGCCATGCAAAGCGAGGCGTGTCCCGGATGCTGACCAGGGGCAGGAAATACTCATTCTGATTGGCTGAGACGAGTTGCAGAACCGTCTCCAGACCGCGGATCGCACCCATCACTGTATTGGCCTTCAAGGTGACTTGCTGCGCTCCGATTTCGAGAGTGTAGGACTCATCGTCGCCAAGCTTGGGATATTTGGAGCCTGCGGCCGCGCAGTCGATTCTCAATGTGGCGGCCCTGCCATCGCTCGCCACGCCGAGAGGCAACTCAACGCCCGTTCGGCCCTCGACGCGACCTTGAAACCGCTGAACGGCCCGTTGCAGGCGCGAATCCGAATAGCCAGTAATACCTACAGTGAATGAGGGATCCAACTTCAGTGTCCCGGGGTGGATCTGCATGACGGCGGGCATCGGCATTAAGTTGGTGGACGGGCCCGCAGGCACCGTTGATGCGTCCGAAGCAGACGCAAATGATGACACCAGGATCAAAGTAAGAAGGAGTCGCATTGTGACATTCTTGCGCGAGGCATTCTGAAAACCAAAGCGTTGGATGAACAAGGGCAAACCCATTGTGCCCTTTGCGACCCGGGAAAGCAATCACAAATGATCGATTATTATCATATTTATGATCGTTTGTGTTCTTTTATGGTAGATTATCGAAGTAAACAATCGCGGAGGGTGGCCCCAATTCTTTCCCGGGATTCCGATGTCGCGATGCCAGGAGCTCGCTCGTATGACACAACTGAATAGGTCCGATGCGTCGCCCAAGCGTTTCCCTTTTCACATGCTGAAAGAAATCTATGAGCAGCCCGACGCCATTCGCAAAACGATCGAGCAGCATCTTGACAGACCGACGCACTCGATACGCCTGGACCGCTCTCCGTTCACAGCGGCGGAGTGGGCTGCCCTGCGTTCCATCAGCATTGTCGCCAGCGGCTCCAGCCGCCACGCCGGACTGTGCGGCAAACTCATGATCGAAGAGCTCGCCGGAATTCCTGTCGATGTCGAACACGCCAGCGAATATGGCTATCGCAAGCCGCTCAACGGCGGAGCCGGCCTGGTGATTGCGATTACCCAATCCGGGGAAACCGCCGACACGACCGTGGCCCAGCGGCTTGCCAAAGAAAACGGCAAGAAGACGCTTTCGATCTCCAACGTCGTTGACTCCACGATTTCACATGAGGCTGACGCCAACTTCTTCACTTGTGCCGGCCGGGAGATCGCAATTCCGGCGACCAAGAGCTTCACCACGCAGTTGACCGCAATGTACATGCTGGCACTCTTCCTGGCTTCGCATAAAGGCACACTCAGCTCGCGAGCAGATCGCCTCTAGGTTGCTGTCTCTCGCACAGCTGCCGTCAATCTTGTTGTGGCTGCTTGATCGCTTCGATTCGAATGCCGAGTCGATCGCCAAGGATTTCTACAGGGATGAGGTTTTCATTTACCTTGGCCGCGGCGTGCATTACCCGATTGCGCTGGAGGGTGCGCTGAAGCTGAAGGAGATCTCCTACGTTCACGCTGAAGGCTATCCGACGGGCGAACTTCGCCATGGACCGACCGCACTGCTCGATGAAAGCCTTCCTGTCGTCGCTATCGTGACCCGCGATCCCAATGACCCCGAATCGATGCTCCGCTATGAGAGATCGCGGTCCCTTTTGAACGAGATCCGCGAACATTCGAAGCGACAGATACTGGTCGGCGTCCGAGGGTGATGAAGAAGTTCGGAAGCTGCAAACGCCTTGCTTCTTGCTGCCAAATCTCGATGAGTTGCTCCTACCCATCCTCGAGGTTGTGCCGCTCCAACTGCTCGCCTATCACATCGCTGTCATGAACGATTTCGACCCCGACCGTCCGCGAAACCTGGTGAAGTCGGTGAGGGTGGACTGAACAGAACGTTCTGAACCTTAGAGGCGCAGGAAAGCAGGCCGCTGTGTTCTGCAAACCAACCGCTCCAGGGCCCTCGACAACCTCCGTCATGTTCTTTGTTTCTTTGTTCGCTATTGATCGAATAGGATCGTATTTGACCCAACCACTGGGCCCATCATTAACGGTGAACGACCAGATGCCGAGTGAACGAGTATCCGTATTAAACGAAGAGCGCCGCAGGACCATCGTAGATTTCGTCAATCACAGCGGCCGGGCGCGGGTCGGTGAACTGGCGAAAACGTTTGGAACTTCCGAGATCACCATTCGGCGCGATCTCGACCTGCTGCACGAACGCGGTCTCATCTATCGCACGCATGGCGGGGCGTTGCCTATCCATGCGGGTCTTGAGTCAGACCGCGATCTTACCCAGCGTGAGCTGCAACACCCGCGCGAAAAGGCAAAGATTGCGGCTGCCGCGGCGCAAATGGTTACAGAAGGCCAATCGATTATTCTCGACTCCGGCAGCACAACCACGGCCATCGCGCGCGCCTTGCGCGGCTTTCAGCATTTGACGGTAATCACCAATGCCATCAATATCGCTGCCGAACTGACCGGCGGCACGGTTGATGTGATCCTCACCGGAGGCATGTTGCGCAAGAACTCCTATTCCCTGGTTGGACCGATCGCCGAGGAGAGCCTCCGTCGCCTCAAAGCTGACGTTTTGTTCCTCGGCGTTGATGGCTTCGACACGCACTCCGGCGTTTCGACCCCGAACCTTCTGGAAGCGCAGTTGAACCGCCTGATGGTGAGTATCGCTTCACGGGTGATAGCGGTTTGTGACTCCAGCAAGTTCGGGCGTTCGAGCCTTTCGTCGATCGTCCCGATTTCAAACATCCACGGCGTGATCACCGACAAGCAGGTTACGAAGGCAGACCTTCGGGCCTTGAAGAAAGCTGGGCTGGAGATCACGCTGGTTTGAACGCAAGCCCAAATCTGAACTAGGACTGCGGTAGCTTGTCCAAGGCGGCCTGCAGTTCCGCGGGCTTGAACCCAAAAGGACCGGGCTTGCTCTTGAACACCACCCGGCCGTCACGATCAATCAGGTAAAGGCGGTCTGGCCATCCGGTGTACGCAACCTCGGTTCGATTGTCGAAGCCGTCGATAAGGGCGGGAAACTTGATGCCGAGTTTGCGCACGCACGTGCCGGCGATCTGCGTGCGTTCTTCTTCATCCTTCGGACTGGCAAAGACAACCGAGTCGCGAATATTGCTGCGCATCTGCCAAACGTCGCTGGGATGGGCTTCCTGGATGTACACGGCGTAAAACGCTACCCGGCTTCCGTACTGCTCATACAGCTTGTTGAGGGCGGGAACCTCCCGCCGAAATGGCGGTCAAGTGTAGCTGCCGAAGACGAGCACTACCGGCTGCTTCTCGCGGAAAGAGGAAAGCTGCACCTCGCTCTGATGGTCCAGCGTCGGCAACCGGAAGTCGGGCGCCTCTTCACCGGTGCGCAGAGCACCAGCGCGAGCGCGCGTCCAGAAGGTTTCGAACGGGATGACGAAGTACGCCGGCATCGGCATTTTCGCCATGACGCGGCCAAACGTTTCGGGTGGCTGCCGCATCGCCCAATTGATGAACAGCAGGAAAACCGCATAGCTGCAGAGGAGAACAACACCGACAACAAACAGGGAATGCTTGGATGGAAGTCGCATGAGAAATTCGCAGTATCATATCATTGCAGGCAGATGGCTTGGCAACACTGGCTTGTCAGCGTGGCCGCCAACTCGACGAGATAAACAGTCCGATTTCTTCAGATGCAGTGGATGACCAGCGATATGGATGAGAAGGGTCCTGACAGCATAGGGAAGGCCGCAACTCCCGAACCGCCGCACGCACAAACCAAGATTCGCATTGTCGAAGATCGTGACGCGACCGGAGATACGGCGGCGGCCTACGATTTTTGGCGCGCTGGCTCCGGCAGGCAGCAAGTCCCGGGAATCATCAAGTGTTTCGGCTCCCGTCCCGACTTCTTGCGCCAGGTCGTCGAGTTTTCCAACACCATACATTTCTCAGAGGGTCATCTCTTGCGCCGCCACAAGGAGATGATTGCCAGCTACGTTTCCTACCTCAACCGTTGTCCCTATTGACTGGACAGTCACGCCTACTTCCTGCGTGTTCAGGGAGCCAACGAACAATGCGTCGCCGCCATGCTGGAGGGAAAGATCGACCAAGCCGGCCTGAGCCCGGCTGAGTACGCCTTGATGCAGTACGTGGAATTAATCACCAATGCCGCGTACCGATCGACCGCCGACGATGTCGCTAACCTGCGCAATCACGGTTGGACAGAGGACCAGATCTCCGAGGCGGTCTACATCATCGCGATGTTTGCCTTCTTCAACCGCGTGGCCGATGCGTTCGGCGTTCCGCCACAAAATTATCTTTCCCTTGGTGCCATGACGCCTTAACTGTGGTGCAGAAATCGCGCCCGCTTCGATTTCCGGGGCGCTCAGGGCAGGACTGCTCAAGCCCCGGCGGCTGAGGTTTCCCACGCCATTTGTTGTCCGTCCCAATCTAGTATTTTTGGATTATTGCGCTACGCTTATCAACAAGATAGCGTTGTCGCCGCTGAACGCTTCGTGCGGGGAAACGTGAGCTGTTCGGTTCAATGCGACGTGGGGTAGAAAGACGAGCGCGGGTTCAATCCTTTTGCTGCTACGGGTGTTAGTGGGACACCCGCATGTTTGACCGCGTATGTTGGGTCAGCCGTAGCGAATGATCTGGCTGTAGGGACAGCGATTGAGCAGATCATTTTCCTGCCTCGCAAACACACCTACCCGCATTTGAACGGCTACCCGAGGAAAACGGCTACCCGAGGAAGATGATCGAAGCAGCTAGAATCGCGCATTTGCACCCCCAGCCCCGGAGATTTTCTCAATGTTTGGAGTCCTGCGCCGCCTTTTGCCGGTGCTGCTCGCTAGTTCGATTTCGATGAGCGCATGGCCAGGCGACAAGCCACCGAACCCCGCCAATGCGGCCAAGCTGAATAATCTCGGCGTCGCCTACATGAACCAGCAGCGCATGGACAAAGCGGTGGAGGAGTTCGACCTGGCTCTGAAAGCCGATCCCGGCTTGACCGCGGCCGAACTGAACAAGGGAATCGCCCTTCCTGAATCTGCAGAAGCTGGCCGAAGCGGAAGAGGCGCTCAACCGGGCGGCGGCCCAGGAACCGTCCAATCCGCGCGTTTGGTATAACCTCGGCCTCCTGCGGCGCAGTCAAGGAAAACCTGCCGAGGCCATCGAAGCATTTCAGCGCGTCCTTAAGATCGATCCCAACGATCCCGACGCACACTACTTTCTGGGAACGATGTACTCGCAACAGCAGCAGTACGACCAAGCCATCGCTCAGTTCGAAGCTGCTTTGCGTCTGCAACCGCTCCATGCCTCGGCGGAGTTTGGGCTGGCGCGCGCCTTACAACGTGCAGGGAACGGAGATGCCGCTCGCCAGCATCTGCAAACCTTCGAGCACCTCACCAAGACCAACGTCTCCGCACCCATCACGCTCAGCTACGGCGAGCAGGGCCGCTACTCGACGGCACAGGAGGTCATAACCCAGGAACCGAAGGTGGGGCCGATGATTCCGGTGACGTTCGTGGCAAAGCCAGTTGGCCGTGCCGCGGCTATGTCCCCGGAGGCGGGGACTGGCAAGGCGGGTGGTGGTATCTGCATGCTTGATGTGACCGGCGATGGCCGTTTCGATCTCGTGATCATGGGTGACGGAGAACATGCCATCCGTGTGTACCACAATGTAGGAGATGGCAACTGGAAAGAGCTTTCGTCACAGCAAACCGGACTCGACGCCAGTGGTAGCGGCATTTCGTGTGCAGTCGGCGATTTCGACAACGATGGCCGAAACGATCTCGCTGTGGCTATGAGTGATCGGGTAATTCTGTTTAGGAATCTCGGCAACGGCAAGTTCGCGGACGTAACCAAGTCAACCGGCATTGTTCCGGCCAATCGTCCGGCCGGTCTGACGTTTATTGACTTCGATCATGACGGCGACCTTGACTTGTTCGTTACCGGCCAACCGGGTGGGGCGCAGCCGCCGGCAAGCAGCAATGTACTCTGGCGCAACAACGGCAATGGAACATTCACCAACTGGACAGCCGAAACAGGTCTGGGCGGCGAGGGCGCAACCACCAGCGTCGTGCTCTCCGACATCAATAATGACCGCGCGGTCGATATGGTCGTGACTGGCTCCGGCGCTGCTCCCACCGTCTGGCTCAATCCGCGCGAGGGTCACTTCAGGGCCTTGCCGCTGTATGACGCCGCCGGACTCCCGCCGACCGTGGGCATCTACGTTTTCGACTTCAACAAAGACGGTTGGATGGACGTCGCGGTCACCCATGCCGGCCCGCCGGGCGTCTCGCTGTGGCGCAACGTCGAAGGCAAGCACTTCGAGCGCGTGCCTCTGCCCATCAGTGATGCAACCCGCGGCTGGGGCGTTACGGCGATCGATTTCGACAACGACGGCTGGATCGATCTCGCGGTGGTTCTCGAAACCGCGCGCGGTCCTGAACTGCGAGTGCTCCGCAACATCGGCGAGCAGGGCTTTGAGGATGTCAGCGCCAAGCTTGGGCTGGACAAGATCAAGCTGCTCGATCCGCGCTCGGTGATTGCCGCCGACGTTGATGACGACAACGATTCCGATCTCGTGGTCTCGCAACTGGGCGCCGATCCCGTCATCCTGCGCAATGACGGCGGCAATCGCAATCACGCGCTGCGGATCGACTTCAAAGGACTGGCCGACAACAAGACGGGATTGGGAACCAAGGTCGAAGTCTTCGCAGGCGCGCTCTGGCAGAAGTGGGAGATTCCGGGCGCGGCTGGATATATGAGCCAGGGCCCTCCGGAGATTCTCGCCGGTCTGGGCAGCGCCGATCACGCCGACATCGTCCGGATGCTCTGGCCGACCGGAGTTCTGCAGGACGAAATCGAGGTTGCCGCCAACAAGCCTGTCACCTTCACCGAAATCGATCGTCGCGGCAGCTCCTGTCCCACATTGTTCGTCTGGAACGGACATAAGTACGAGTTCATCTCGGACGTGATCGGGGCTGGCGTCATAGGCCATTGGATCTCTCCGACGGCGAAGAACACAGCCGATCCCGACGAGTGGATCAAGATTGAAGGCTCCGCAGCTCAAAGCCCGCGACGGCTATTTCAGCGTGCGCTTCGGCGAGCCCATGGAAGAGGTCAATTTCATCGATCAGCTTCGGCTGATGGCGGTCGATCATCCAGTGGGCACGGACGTCTATCCGGACGAGCGATTCCTTGACGATCCGCCCTTCGCCTCGGGCGCTCCCGTGCTCACATCGGCGCCGCACCCGCCCGTGGGTGCATGGGATGACCATGGCCGCGACGTACTAGCGCTGCTGAGCACCCGCGACCACCAGTATGTTCGCGACTTCACCAATCTTTCCTTCGCCGGCTTTGCCAACATGCACTCGCTGACCCTTGATCTGGGCGCCTGGACGCCGCAGAATCCGCTGCGGCTCTTTCTGCACGGGTTCATCGAGTACTTCAGTGCGACGTCGATGTACGCCGCCTGGCAGTCAGGTCTGAAGCCCGTTTCGCCGTACGTCGAGGCGCAACTGCCGGACGGCACATGGAAGCGTGTGATCGACGACATGGGATTTCCCGCCGGCTTGCCGACGGACTATCACGGTCGATCTTACCGGCAAGCTACCGCCAGGCGCGCGGCGCATTCGCATCACGACCAATCTGCAGATCTATTGGGACCAGGTATTGGTGGATAACGGGCCCGAACAGCCCAACAGCATTCGCACGACGGAATTGCCGCTGGCGTCGGCGACCCTGGGATTCCGCGGCTACCCGCGGCAGGTCGAGGGAGCAACACCTGGCGACCTTACCTATTATTACGATCAAGCCAGCACGACCGGGCCGTTCTCGCAATTCCGCGGAAGTTACACCCGCTACGGTGATGTCACTTCCCTGCTCCGCAATGTTGACGATCGCTTCGTGATCTTCGGCACCGGTGAGGACATCGACGCTGAATTCAGCGCCGCCCCGCTGCCGCCACTCCCCGCCGGATGGACGCGCGATTACTTCTTCTACGCAAACGGATTCGTTAAGGACATGGACTTCTACGAAGCGGCTCCGTTTACGGTTGCCGAAATGCCGTTTCATGCCATGACCGCGTACCCCTACCCATCGACGCAGCATTATCCCGACGACGCTGCTGCGGACGCCTATCGTCTCGATTGGAACGACCGGTCTCAACGAGGGTCGACACAACGCCCGAGGCTATAGCTTCCACTACGGCGCGCGCACCCTCGATCCCGAACCGTTGACGCCGCGTGCAGCGGACGACAACCAAAATCAGGCAGTGAGCAGGCAGCAATGAAGACTCTTGCCCGGCTGTCGATCGGCGCACTAACCCTTTCTGCCGTATATCTCTATGCCTGGCCGGCGCCGAACCTTTTCTACGCCGCGGCCGTGCTCTTTCATGTCGGGCTCGGCGTGGCGTTCTGCGTTGCGGGTCTGTTTCTTCTGCGCGACGCGCTGCGCGGCCCTGTGCTGGTAAAGCTGGGAACTCTGGTTCTTGCCGCCGGGTCGGCCCTCGGCCTTGCGCTTATCTACACCGGCACATCGCGCGTCCACTGGAACTTGATGTACGCGCACATTGCGGTCAGTGTGATTGCGGTGGTCCTGCTCGCGGCATGGTTTTTCAGTCGTGGCAAGGTCCCGGCACGCAACGTCTGGGGGTCAATGGCTGCCGTGGTGGCGGTTGCCGCCATACTTGCGGCCGGCGCGTATTACGCGCGAAGCTCCTGGAGCAAGCGGTTCGTCATCAGGAATCCTGACACCGCGCCGCTTGCCATGGAGGAAGAAGGCGACGGAGCGCAAGGCCCTTTCTTCCCCAGCTCCGCGCAAGTCTCAGGACATCGCAAGATCCCGTCTAAGTACTTCATGGAGTCCGACGCTTGCGAGCGCTGCCACCAGGACATTTACCACCAGTGGCAAGGCTCGATGCATCACTTTTCCTCGTTCAACAATCAGTGGTATCGCAAAAGCATTGAGTACATGCAGGAGGTCGAGGGGACCCGGCCTTCAAGGTGGTGCGCGGGTTGTCACGATCCGGCCCTGCTGTACAGCGGCATGATGGACACGCCCATCAAGCAGATCATGGATCGCCCGGAGACACAGGCCGGACTCGGCTGCATGATGTGCCACTCCATCACCAAGGTAAAGAGCACGATGGGGCAGGGCGACTTTGTGCTCGATTATCCCGAGTTGCATGAGCTGGCCGCCAGCAAGAATCCCGTGGTCCGGTGGCTGCACGATTTCAGCGTCAAGCTCAATCCAGAACCCCATCGCCGTGTGTTCCTGAAGCCTTTCATGCAGGTGCAGACGCCGGAATTCTGCTCCTCGTGCCACAAGGTGCATCTTGACGTTCCGGTGAATAACTATCGCTGGTTCCGGGGATTCAACGAGTACGACAATTGGCAGGCGAGCGGGGTGTCGGGATTTGGCGCGCGCTCGTTTTACTATCCGCCGAAGCCGCAGGGCTGCCCCGATTGCCACATGCCGCTGACGCCTTCGAACGATCTCGGCAATGTCGGACGGCATGGTGCACTCGCATGCATTCCCCGGCGCGAACACGGCGCTCCCAGTTGCCAACCAGGACGAGCACCAGATGGAACTGGAGCAGAAGTTCCTGAAGAGTGGCATCGTTTCGATTGACATTTTCGCGCTGTCGACGGCGGCGGCGAAGGAAAGCGCGACCGCAGCACAACACCCCGAGCTACAGACAACCTTCGCGGTCGGCGAAGAAGCTGAGATGCCAACCACAGGCGAGGCTGCCGGATCGGCCGCGCCGGTGACTGCGCCCCTGAACAAAGTTAACCCGGCCGTTCGCCGCGGAGACAGCGTTCGGGTTGATGTCGTGGTGCGGACCCGCAAGGTCGGTCACTTCTTTCCGGGCGGCACGGTCGATGCCTATGACACATGGATCGAATTGAAAGCGGTCGACGACAAGGGTCAGACGATTTTCTGGAGCGGCGGCGTGGCCGACAATGGCAAAGGCCCGGTCGATCCAGGGGCTCACTTCTACCGTTCGCTGCAAGTGGACGAGCACGGCAATCCGATCAACAAACGCAATGCGTGGGCAACGCGTGCGGTGGTTTATGTTCACCTCATTCCACCGGGGGCGGCCGACACAATCCATTACCGTCTGAAGGTCCCACCGAACGCGGCAGACAAGATCACGCTTACGGCGCGCTTGTGCTATCGCAAGTTCTCCTGGTGGAACACCCACTTTGCGTATAGCGGGCAATCGAAGCAGGACGCAAGCAGTCCGCAGACGACCCTCTCGTACGACGACCGCCAGTTTGCATTTGATGGCGATACTTCGACCGTCTCCGGTAAGGTGAAACAAGTCCCCGATTTGCCGATCGTCCTTCTCGCTGAGGATACGGTCACTCTGCGAATTCTTCCCAAAGGCGCGCCGGCTGAGGCCCCGAAGGTCATCACCGACAAGGCCGACTGGCAGCGCTGGAACGATTATGGCATCGGCTTGTTTCTCCAAGGCGACCTGAAGGGAGCAGCGGCCGCATTCCTTCGGGTGACTGAGGCGGACCCCTCGAATCCTGATGGGTGGGTGAACCTCGGCCGCGTAGCCGTGCAGGAGGGCGACATGGAGCGCGCCCGCGTAGTATTGCAGCGTGCCCTGTCGCTGAGTCCCGAACTGGCGCGGGCAAACTTCTTCTACGCGCGCGTCCTGCGCACCGATGGCGATTACGACGGCGCTCTGCAACATCTACAGAAAGCGGCGGCGCAATATCCCAAAGACCGCGTGGTGCGCAATGAAATGGGCCGCATTCTGTTCCTGCAACACAAATACAAGGATGCGATTGCGCAGTTACGTGAAGCTCTGGCTGTCGATCCCGAAGATCTGCAGGCCAATTACAACATGATGCTTTGCTACCGAGGCTTGGGCGATCTCCAGCAGGCGGACGAGTATCAGAAGCGGTATCTGCGCTTCAAGGCGGATGAATCATCGCAGACTATAACCGGCCCGTATCGCCGACTGCATCCCGAAGACAACAACGAACGCCAAGCCATCCACGAACACCTTTCGGCGCCCATCGGTCCAGCCAGACCAGTGGCGTCTGCTGCGCACAATGAGAACCCAGTTATTCAGGGCCGGTGACAGATTTCATGACTTCCATGGGACGAGTTTTTCTCTCTTTGCTGCTATTCTCGTCGTTATTCGTCTGCGACGTTCGCGCACAAGTGCGCTTTCGCGACATCACCAAGCAAGCCGGCATCAACTTCGTGCACAACAACGGCGCTGCGGGCAAGAAGTGGCTGCCCGAGACCATGGGGCCGGGATGCGCTTTCATCGACTACGACAACGACGGCTATCCCGACATTCTCCTGGTAAACGGTGAAAGCTGGGCCTCATCCGGCCGGCCATCGACGCTGAAGCTATACCACAACAACCGCAACGGGACGTTTACTGACGTGACCGCAAAGGCGGGACTCGCGGTGAGTTTTTACGGCCTTGGGGTCGCCGTCGGAGATTACGACAACGACGGCTTCGATGACATTTTCGTCTCTGCTCTCGGCCAGAGCCACCTCTTTCACAACAACGGGAACGGTACCTTTACCGACGTGACTCGCGTAGCGGGCCTGTGGGGTCCGAACGAGTTCAGCACCAGCGCGGCGTGGGTGGATTACGACCGCGACGGCAAGCTCGACCTGGTCGTCGCCAACTACGTGCAATGGAGTCCCCAGAGCGATATCTATTGCACTCTCGATGGCGTCAAGAAGTCGTATTGCACACCCGAGTCGTACAAGGGGGCGTCGCTTCGTTTGTGGCACAACCTCGGGGGCGGCAAGTTCGAGGATGCCACGGCCAAGGCCGGACTGCTCGATAACACCTCCAAGTCTCTCGGCTTGGCGGTGCTCGACGTAAACGGCGACGGCTGGCCTGACCTCGTCGTGGCCAACGATACGCAACCCAACAAGCTCTATGTCAACACCGGTAAGGGCACTTTCACGGAGTCCGCAGTCTCGGCAGGAATCGCCTTCAGCGAGGATGGCGTGGCGCGCGCGGGCATGGGCATCGACGCGGCGGACTATGACCGCTCGGGAAAGCCCAGCATCATCATCGGAAATTTTTCCAACCAGATGATGGCCTTGTATCACAACGAAGGAAACGGTCTGTTCGTCGATGACGCGCCGCGCTCCGAGGTTGGGCGCAAGAGCCTGCTCACTCTTGGCTTCGCCTGCTTTTTCTTCGACTACGATCTCGACGGATGGCTGGACATCTTCGTTGCCAACGGACATATCGAGCCGGAAATCGAGCGCATCCAGAAGCGGGTGAGGTATCCGCAGTCTCCCCACCTGTTTCACAACCAAGGCGGTGGGAAATTTGTCGATGCCACCGAGTCGGTCGGTCCGGATCTCGGCGTCCCACGTGTGGGACGCTCCGCGGCCTATGCCGACATTGACAACGATGGTGACCTTGACGTGCTGATGACGACCAACGGCGGGCCGGCAGTTCTCTTTCGCAATGAGGGAGTGACCAACCACAGCCTGCGTATCAAGCTGGTGGGAACGCACTCCAATCGCGATGGCATCGGCACGGCCGTGACCTTGAATGCCGGCGGCGAAAAGCAGTCGACGATGTTGCGCAGTGGCTCCGGCTACCTGTCGGCCAGCGAACTCGTGCTGACTTTCGGATTGGGGCAGCGCCGGGTGGCCGATGAAATCGAGCTGCGTTGGCCCAGCGGCCAGGTCGATCACTTGTCAAAGGTTGCAGCTGGTCAGACGATCACGGTCCGGGAAGGAGAAGGTATCATTCAGCAGCGGCCGTATGGTACGGCACAAGCTCACACGGCTTCTACAGCGGCGACCACGAACCACAAGGCTATGCGATGAACCCTGTCACACAGCAGTCGGCCGTCGAACTGCTGGCCCTGCTTCGAGAATCGCAAGATCTCACCTCTGGAACTTGCCGACGAATACATTGGCCAGATCGAGCGCCTCAATCCTCGCCTCAATGCACTTGTTGACTTCGATGCCGACCGCGTACGCCAACAAGCTCGTGCGGCGGAGCGCTCGAAAGCGCCGCGCGGCCCGCTGTTCGGCTTACCGGTTACGGTAAAGGCGTCAATTTCTGCCGCCGGCTACCGCTGCGAAATCGGCAGCCTCATCAATCAGGGCGACATCCCGGCGGAGGATGCCACTGTGGTTTCGCGACTGCGCAATGCGGGCGCGACCATTCTTGGCACTACGAACACTCCGGAATTCCTGATGGCCTACGAGACGGACAACCTTCTCTATGGCCGCAGCAACAACCCGTGGAATCTTGACTACACGCCCGGCGGATCGAGCGGCGGAGAATCGGCCGCTATCGCGGCGGGATTGTCAGCGGGAGGCTTCGGCAGCGACAGCGGAGGTTCGGTTCGCGTGCCCGCGCATTTCACCGGTATCTGCTCGCTAAAGCCGACTCCGGGACGATTCCCCGGCAACGGCCATCTGCCCGCTTGCGTCGGTCCGTTCTCGATTCTGGGCGCCATCGGGCCAATGGCGCGCACGATTGACGATGTTGCGTTGCTGTTCCAAGTGCTTTCCGCACAGGATCCCACCGATCCCATCAGCCCGCCCATCCCCTATCGGAGCAAATCGGTTGATGATGTGAAACGAATGCGTGTGGGCTATTTCGAAGACGACGGCTTAACGCCCGTCACGCCCGAAACAAGGCAAGCAGTGCAGGATGCAGTTCGATCTCTGCAGAAGCAGGGCTTTGACGTGCGACCCTTTCGGCCTAACGGCCTCGAGCAGGCCCGAAAGCTCTGGTGGACATTCTTTGTGCGCTGCGGCGCAATGTTTGTTGATTCGCTAGTGCGCGGTCACGAATCGGAATTGAGTCCGGTCTTACGAGGGTTCCTGGAGATCGCTCATGCGGAACCACCGCTGACGGCAGATGAGCTGTTGAACGCCTGGGCTGAGTGCGACGTCATTCGCGGCAAACTGCTCCAGCAAATGCAGGAATTTCCGATCCTGCTGTGTCCGGTGTGCTCGATCCCCGCTTTCCGGCACGGCGAGCGCCAGTGGAAGGTCGACGGGCACGAAGTCAAGTACCTCGACGTGATGCGTTACACGCAGTGGTTCAACCTGCTGGCCGCTCCGGCAGCCGTGGTGCCGGTTGGGCGCTCGCCCGAGGGATTACCGATTGGAGTGCAGATTGTCGCCCGGCCGTTCGAAGACGAGGTCGCGCTGGCCGTTGCCTCTGCCGTCGATCGCGAATTTGGATTTGTCGCTCCGCCAATCGCGGTCGGCACGTCCGCGCTCTAGACTTGTGTCCTGCGGCTCTCGCATCGTATCCACGGCTTGACTACTGCCGGAGAACATGTCCCTGGCAGATGGCCCCAGGCTTTATTTCAAATAGAAAGGCTCTCTCGGGAATCCAGCGACCCGCCTTTCTTATCTAACAACGCAAGTCCTGCGAGTGAAGGGAGGAGTGTGTAGCCCTGATGGCAAAACCGACCCTACTGACCGTCGACGACGATCCCAACGTGCTCAAGGCGATCGAAAGAGACCTGCGAACTCGCTATGGAGAGAAATATCGTGTGCTCCGCGCAAACTCAGGGGACGCCGGGCTGGGAATACTTCGTGAACTCAAAGGCCGCAACGATGCGGTCGCCCTCTTGCTCGCCGATCAGCGCATGCCGCACATGGATGGCATCGGCTTTCTAACCGAAGCCAAGAAGGTCTACCCCGACGCCAAGCGCGCTTTGCTGACCGCCTACGCCGACACCAGTGCCGCCATCAACGCGATCAACGAAGTCAATGTGCACTACTTCTTTCTGAAGCCTTGGGACCCGCCAAGCGAACATCTGTACCCGGTTCTCGACGATCTGCTGGAGGACTGGACGGCATCCTACCGGCCGGCTTACGAAGGCATCCGCGTCCTGGGCACTCGTTGGTCTTCGAAGGCATACGAAGTGCGCGATTTCCTGGCGCGGAACCACGTTCCGTATCAGTGGATCGATGTTGAGCTATCGGCCGAAGATCCGGAGGTGAAGCAACTCATCGCCTCTCTCGGTGATGAGATTGCAAACCTGCCTCTCACCTTGTTCCCCGACGGCACGCGTATGTTTCAGTCGAGCCCGGCGGAGCTCGCCGAGAAAGTCGGACTGAAGACGCGGTCCGACACCCAGTTCTACGACTTCGCCATTGTCGGCGGCGGCCCGGGCGGGCTAGCAGCAGCGGTTTACGGTGCGTCCGAAGGACTGAAGACCGTGATGATCGACCGCGAAGCGCCCGGCGGACAGGCGGGCTTGAGCTCTCGCATTGAAAACTACCTCGGATTTCCCTCCGGCCTGAGCGGCACCGATCTGGCGCGACGCGCGGTGATGCAGGCACAACGCTTCGGAGTGGAGATCATCGCACCGCAGGAAGTCGTGGGCCTGCGGGTGGAAGGTCCGTACCGCATCCTCAAGCTGGCCGACGGCAACGAGATTTCATGCCACGCTGTCCTCATCGCCACCGGAGTTCAATGGCGGCGGCTGGAGGTTCCGGGAGTGGACCGGCTGCAGGGCGCCGGTGTCTATTATGGCGGCGGTAGTCAGGAGGCGGTCTCCTACAAAGGAGAAACGGTTTATGTCGTGGGCGGCGCTAATTCTGCCGGCCAGGCCGCCATGAACTTCGCGCAATATGCGGAGAAAGTGGTGATGCTGCTCCGGGGCGATTCACTCTCCGCGACCATGTCCCGCTACCTCATCGACCAGATCGAGAAAACTCCCAACATCCAGTTGTGGACGCATGCCGAGGTCATCGAAGTCCACGGGGAAACCCATCTCGAAGAGATCTCGGTGCAGTGCTCCGACACCAACACGGTCGAGCGCGTGCCGGCCAGCGCGATGTTCATCTACATCGGAGCCCTGCCGCGGACGGATTGGCTCGACACGATCGTGGCCCGGGATGAACGAGGTTTTATTCTGGCCGGCCCAGACTTACTGAAGAACGGCAAGCTCCCAGCCGAATGGAGCCCTGATCGTGATCCCTTTCTGCTGGAGAGTAGCGTTCCCGGCGTATTCGTTGTCGGCGACGTACGCCATGGTTCCATCAAGCGTGTGGCCTCGGCAGTCGGCGAGGGCGCAATTGCCGTGCAGTTCATTCACCGTTATATGGCGAAGGTATAGAAGATGCCTGACGTGTCAAGAGATGATCTGCGCCGGGTTGCCGTCTTCCATGATCTTCCAGACGAACAACTGGATTGGTTCCTCGAACATGCGACGGAGCTTCGCCTGCAGCCCGGCGAGGTTGGCACCCGCGCAGGAGATCCGGCCGACAGGATGGTGGTGATCCTTGAAGGCCAAATGCAGGGCCGGATCGAAGGGACGAGCGAAAACGTGTTCACGGCCAACGCGGGAAGCGTCACTGGAATGCTGCCGTACTCGAGGATGACAATCTTCCCCGCGACCACCCGGGCTGTCCTGCCATCTCGAATTCTTGTGTTCCCTGCCTCGCTGTTTGATGACCTCTTGAGCCACATGCCCGAACTGGCCCGACGGCTCGTGGCAACCATGGTTGACCGCACTCGTGAAACCACGCGTGCCGAGCAGCAGCGTGACCGACTGGCTGCGCTGGGCAAGCTGTCGGCCGGCCTGGCTCACGAGTTGAACAATCCCGCGGCAGCCGCCCGGCGGACGGCCCAACAGTTACGCAGCGCCGTCGGCGAGTTTCGAACTTCGGTGAGCAAGTTGGAAGGACTCCGGCTCACAGAAGACGAGAGAGCGGCCATCGAAACCTTCGAAGCGACGTGCTGCCTGGAAGCTACAGAGACAGAAGCCTTGAGAGCCAGCGAACGTGAGGACGAGATCGAGAGCATCCTGCGGCAGCACGGGATCGAGAATAGCTGGCAGTATGGAGCGGCGCTGGTGGACAGCTGGTGTGCAACCCAGCCCGCTCAACCTACTGATGGGCGCCGTCCGACCAAATGTGGCCGAGGAGGCGCTGAAGCGAGTTTCCGCCCAGACGGAAATCAATGACCTCCTCAGTGAACTGGAGGACAGCACCTCGAAAATCTCTGATCTGGTGCGCGCCATCAAAGAGTACTCGTACATGGACCAGGCACCGGTGCAGGACGTCGACCTGACTAAGAGCCTGGAAAACACTCTGACCATCATGGCCCACAAGTTGAAAAGAGGAGTGACCGTCAAGCGCGATTACCATGCAACGCCCCTGCTGGTGAACTCTTACGGCAGCGAACTCAACCAGGTGTGGACGAACATTATCGACAACGCCGTCGATGCCATGCACGGGGATGGTGAACTGCGGATCAGGACCTTCGTGGAGGGCGATTGTGCCGTGGTTGAGATCGGAGATACAGGTCCGGGAATCCCTCCAGAGATTCAATCCCGCATCTTCGAACCGTTCTTCACCACCAAGGGAGTCGGTGAAGGAACCGGGCTGGGGTTGGATACGACCCTGCGCATTGTCAGAAAACATCGGGGATCGATCAATGTGATCTCTTCTCCGGGCGATACCAGGTTTCAGGTGCGTCTCCAAGGCAAGGATCTCAGCTCTCCGCAGACTGCGTAAATGCTGAGGAATTCACATCGTAGTTTAGGCTGATGGGTGGCGCTAGAACTCCTTTAGGTACTCGATCAGCGCTCGCTTGTCGGCGTCGGGCAGCTTAGTCCCGAAGTAATGTCCGCGGTCTTGCACGAAATCGGGACACTTGCTGATCTTCAGCAGGTCCGGAACTAGGTCCTTCAGCAATTCGCGTGACGCGTCGGCGCCCAGTTGTTTGGCGTGAATGTGGATGAGATCGTTTTGCACCTTCACGATCAGCTTTACGCGATCGAGGGTTTTGTCGTGGTCCGACAAATCGAGATCGGCGTTGGCCAGCAGATCGACGGGCGTACCCGCTGGAATTGGGCCGATGCGCAGGAATCCGTCTTTGATCAGGGTAAGCGACTGAAGTTCCTGTGGAAGATACGACGCGGGAATCTCGATGTAACTCTCCGCCGTTGTGCGCGAGATGGAGCTAAGGCCAGCTCGCTTCTCCGGCCACAGCAATTTGGTGATGGCATCGTCAAAGGCCTTCATCCGCCCTGCGACCGACGGATCGCCCGTGTAGGTGCCCAGCGCGTTGTTGTGTAACAGCGGCGCTGTCGCCCAGACGCCGATCAGCGACGGCACGCGATAATAGCCCGGGCCGCCGCCAGGCACGCGGAACTTGCTGGTCGAGCCATCGAGCGGATGTTGCACCTCGATCTCGCCGGCCGACGGCAATGTCTTGTAGGTCTCGGATGAGAAGTTGTCCCACACATGCCCGCGAATGGCGTTGGTGGCGAGAGCGCGCGCTGCGTTGGTTTGCACCACGTCGACGGGAATGCGCTCCTCGGTCGACAGGAAGTTGTTCTCGAGGAAGTCGGGTTTCTGAACTTCGGCGCGCATCCAGTCAAGATACTGCTGCTGGGTTTTGACGAAATCCGCAGGCGGCTGCTTGCTGGAGTGACACTTGGCGCAGTTCTCTGCGAAGACGATTTTGCCGCGCTGCAAGATTGTTTCATCCTGAGTGAGGAATGCTTTTCCTCCTGGCGCGTCGGCGAGGCGCGGACTATTCATCTTCATCAGGAATTTCGCTAGATTCGGAACGCGCTCAGCGGTCGCTTGGAAATAGACGGAATTCTTCTGCGCATTGGCTACGCTGAACGGCTTTTGCGGTTTGCCACCGACGATCACATTGTGGTCCTGCAACCATTGCTGGCTGAATTCTCCAATGCTGACGTAAACGCGGCTCAACGCGCCAACGATGCCGACGGAATCTGCGCCGTCTTTGAGCACGTGCGGCACCGCCATGCGGCTTTGCTCGCCGGGAAAGTTGAGCGCGCCGCCGGTGATCTCTTCCTCGTGTGCCACCGTCAGGCGCGCCGGAATCGCGAAGATGGGATTCATCTTGCTCGGGTTGTTCAGGTTGTCGGTCGCCAGAAACGAAGTGTCTACGGTTCCGCGCGGCCAGGAATGAAACAGTTGGTAGGCATAGCTGTCGGCCGTAGCGCCGTTGCCGAAGACGCGGCTGGAGTTGAAGTATTGATTGCCGATCGTCGAAGACAAGTTCTCCCAACTCGGCTTCTCGGGATTGTCAGGCGGCTTCAGCGGATTGAACGAGACGTGGCAGAATCCGCATGACATTCCTACCACGTAAGGCCGTACGAGTTTGGGATCGTTGTAGTAGTTGGGATCGCTGTAATAGCGATTGGCGTCCCATCGCTGTTGAGCCACGTTGTCGAATCGCGGATTCGGATAAATCCGCAGTCCGACGATGCCTGACGGTCTTCCATACACGGACGAATCAACGCCATCTTCCTCAACGCCGGTGTCAAGCCACAAACCGTACTCGTCAGGCCGCGTGGCTTGCTCGAATCCGGGCTGGTTCACCAAGCCAATGTCGCGGAACCTTGTTGTGCGCTGGCGGGAATCGATGGTCTTCAACAGGTCGCTGAGACCAAATGCCTGCTGCGCCATGCGGTCCCAGAACGTTTGGTCGCCGGCCGTCCACAGCAGCCAGGTATTGCGGCCCATGGTTTCATCGGCGCTGAGCACGATGCCGCCGTCCATCTGGTCGAACGCGCGGGAAGTTGTTTGGGGAAAATCGGCGACGGTCTTGCCTGCAGCTTTGGCGTCGTCAACCGGTGCGGGAATGCAAGGCCGGAGAAACCACGCCCCGATGACAACCGCCGCAACGATGAGGACACCGGACCACAGCAAGACCTTATTCATGGCATGATACAGCGACTGCTACTCGAAACAGCCTCGCATCAGTGTACCGCTGCTTGGAAGGTCTTGTTGTATTCGATCAGCGAGCGCTTGTCGTCGTCGCTGAGTCCTGGACTCGTCGGATATAATCTCGCGGCAGCCATAGGCGCGTTCGAACTCATTCGCAACTGGCTGACGAGTCAATCATTAATGCAGGCGACGCCTCACAATTGCGAACACGTCGTCTCTATCGAGCAGGAGCCGCGGCATCGTCTCGTCATTGCCAACGAATTCGTCCGCGGCTTTGCGGTCGAGATCGCGGCTCACGATCACACCCTGTGCCATCTTCACACGCATGAGTACCTGATATACGTTGCAGGAGATGCGCAAATAATCAGCGAGCCTCGCGACGCCGCCCCCAAGACACACAGCTACCAGGATGGCGATTGCGAGTTTTCGCCACTGGGCTTGGTGCATGTTGTCGAGAACCTGAGGGATGCCAAGTTTCGAAATCTGTTGGTGGAGTTGCTGCCCGGCGCGCAGGATTTGCGGCGCGGGCCCGATCCGAAAACTGTTTCCGGCGACTCGGGAATTAGCGCGGGTGCCGCACCCTTCTCGCCCTCTGTCGGCGACAGGGTGGGAGATAGGTCCGACGCCGGGAATGTCGAAATCACCAATCGGTTCGCTAACGACCGCATCTCGGTTTTCTTGCTGGAGATGCAGCCCAGTTCGCAGGCCGAAGTCTTCGGCCCGGCTATTGTGGCATCGCCTTACGAGCATGAAGTGGAGTTTGCGCCGTCGCAAGCAACCGCTCATTCCCTCGCACAGTTCAGGGATTTGTCCTGGCTCGATCCTTCCACGTCGGCAACGCTAAGCAATCGCGCCGGCACCCCGGCCAAGGTTGTGTTCATCGCTGTCGGACAAAAATGATTGTTACTCTTCCGTCAAGACCTTGTACTGTGCTGTCGTCAACGGCACAACGGAGAGCCTTCCTTGACGCACCAGCGGCGAGTCGGCGAACAGCTTGTTGGCTTTGATCTCCGCCAGAGAAACCGGCCGCGCGAGCGCCTTTTCGCCCTTGATCTTCACCGCGGGATTTCGCGGATCAGTGGCATCAACCGAGACCACCGACGCGGTGCCGACGGCGCTCTTGTGATCTCCGGTCTCGTAGATAACCAGCCGCGCTCCCGGCTCCATCGCCCGCAGATTCTTCAACGCAACCGGATTCGACACTCCATCCCAGACCGTCACCTTATCGCGTTGCAGATCGGCGAACGAGTATTCCGAGGGCTCCGTCTTGAGCAAGTAGTCCTGTGCCATTTCCCTTCTGCCTCCCGTCACATTTTACTTGGCTTGGCCACCGAGGATCCCGGACATGGCTTGCGGGGCGAGGCCGCTACCCGTTACGCTATCGCCGAGAAGGCGGAGTCGAACTCGCCGCTGAGCGTCGTCCCTCTCACCCAAATCGCAGCTCTAGTATCCGGAGTCCTCCCTCGTCACATGCACCTGTGACGAGGACGCTTGCCACCGAGCCTCTCGGTACGGTATCTCTAGAAGTGCGGGGACGAAGTTGTTGTGTCTTCGCTGGCCGCAGCCAGTGTGCAGGCCGGGAACGCTCTTTGAAAAGCAGTTGCCAGTAGCCGGTTGTCAGTTGTCAGACTGGGGCATTTGGTTTTACCAGTTGATTAACTCCGCTCCTTGAGAGTTCCCCACAACGGCAAGGATTCTCGCTCGTAAGTCCTTTGCATGCAATTCATCGCCTGTAACTCCCTTTGTTCGGCATATCTTGCGGTGATTTTTGCCCTAAGTTGCTGATTCTACGTGACAGGGGATGGGGTAGGGGGTGTTGACGAACTGGTAATATCGTCCCGAAATGGGAAGAACGAGGGTTAGCAGGTAGTAGTTATCTAATAGTCAATAGGAATCGCCGATAGCCACCGGTTCGCGAGGCCGTCCTTTAGCCAAGCGCAAGAGCTAGCGCAAACTGTAGATTCCCTCACTCGCCCACCTCGACGGGCAAGAGCGTCACAGGTTAGAACTTCCGAAGGCGCAGGAACGGAAGCACAAACGCTTACATGTGGTATCCGCCGTTGACGTTCAATTCCTGTCCGGTAATGTAGTCGCCATCGGCGGCGAGGAAAGCGGCGGCCTTGGCGATTTCCTCGGGCGAGGCGAAGCGCCCCAAAGGAATTTTTGCTTTGATCTGCGCGGCAATTTCTTCCGGAATGGCATCCACCATTTCGGTCGAGGTGAAGCCGGGCGCAATGGCGTTGGCGGTGATGTTGAATCGGGCCATTTCCAGCGCGAGAGTTTTGGTGAAGGCGATGATGCCGCCCTTGCTGGCCGAATAGTTAGCCTGGCCGAACGCGCCCATTTGCCCGACGACGGAGCTGATGTTGATGATGCGCCCGAACCTTTGATTGATCATCGCCGGCACCGCTGCACTGGTGCAGTAAAAAGTGCCGTTCAGGTTGACGTTGATCACCGCTCCCCAGTCATCGTCGGTCATTTTTCGCATGCTGCGATCGCGCGTAATACCCGCGTTGTTCACCAGAATGTCGAGGCGCTGCCATTTGTCGAGCACTTCTTTCACGATGCGCGCGGCCTCGCCTTTCTTGGCCACATCGCCCTGAACCAGCAGGCATTCGCTGCCCACTTCGCGGATCTCCTCGGCGGCGCTTTCGGCCTGCTTGGCATCCGCCCGGAAGTTCAGTGCCACGTTCGCTCCGCGGCGTGCGAGCTCCAGCGCGATTGCGCGTCCGATGCCGCGCGAGGCGCCGGTCACCAACGCAACCTTACCCGTGAGCGACGTCGGTTGGTAATTTCCATCTCCACTTGCCACGTTTGCCATTTCGAGACTCCTGTTTTCGGAATTGACGCTCACTACTGCGGGATCAATGTGCATGACCACGTAACCGCCAACCGCGCCGGCGCCGAAGCCGGGCGCGAAAATCCGCATGGGACGGTCAATCCTGCCTTCGCGCACCGCGTCATGAACAGCCATGAGAATGCTGGCCGACGAGGTGTTGCCAACCCGCTCGATGTTGAAGAAGATGCGGTCGCCCGGGATCCCAGCCGCCTCGGCGAGAGTCAGCACCATGTTCTTGTTGGCCTGGTGCGGAACCACCAGCTCAATGGCGTCGATGAGCGCGCCGTCGCCGCCGTTGGGATTCGGCAGCTGCGTCAACTCGCCCATCATCTCCTTCAGATAGCGAGTCACCAGCGCCTTCACTTCCGGGCCGTAAACGGTGATGTTGTTATCGAACTCCGGATTGGGCCAGATGATGGAGTTCACCTCCGACCACGGTCCACTGGCGTACGTCTGAAAGTACTCGATGTCCGAGGGCGTTCCTTCCGGCGCGGGAGCCACCACAACCGCTGCCGCGCCGTCGCCGAAGATCATGCGCGAAGTGCGCACGGTTCCGATCTTGTCGGAGAACTTCTCCGCGCACACCAGCAACACCGGCCGTTCAATCTCCTGCAACAGGCGCACGGCTTCCGCAAGACCGTAAGGCATGCCTGCACAGGCGGCGACGATGTCGCACGAAGCATGCGTCTGCATCAGACCGAGTTCACCCGAAAGCCAGGTCGCAACAGACGGAATCAGCTTGGTGCTGGTGCAGGTGCAGAACAGCACAGCACCAAGCTCCGCCGGCCGCCGACCGGACTTCGCCAGCGCCTTCTTGGCGGCAAGCAGCGCCATGTCCTCCAGCGGCAACTGGGTGTATCGCCGCTGCTCGATGCCGGTCTTCTCGCTGATCTCCGCTGCGCTCATGCGCGACCAGCAGTAGGCATGGTTGCGGATGAGGTCGGCGTTGGTGCAGGTAATCTCGCCTTCGTACACGGCGATCGCCTCAAACCGGGGAAGAACCTTGAATCGCTGGTTCACATCCACCGGAGGATACGGCTTGATGGGCTGACTCAGGGCCAAAGTGTCGGGCCGGATCATCCGGTTCGGCCGAATGCGAGGGCCCCAATTTTCGTCCTGCCTTACCCGCTGGATGAAGCGCATCACGTACTCGTCGCGCGGATGGAAGGCCACCACGTAATCGTCGTCCTTGAGCTTGCCGATTTCCGTTTGCGTACTGGTCGATGGGTCCCACGGATACTGGTTGTGCAGGATCATGCACTGCCTCATCAAGGCTTCCAGTTCAGGTACCGGATGCAGGCAGTCGACTACGTCGGTGAACGTATAGCGCAGATAATCGGGGTCATACGCCAGCAGGTGGCGGGTACGATTTGCGGGATCCGCCATGGCCTCGGCCACCGTCGGGCGGATCGGACGAAGCTCACCGCCGGAGCTGAGTGCGTTCTTATAAACAGCGAGCAGAATGGCGAAACTGCGGTCTTCCAATTCTTCGTCCCACGACGGAGGCAACGCGCGATATCCAGCCTCGATTGCGGTGGTGATCGCGGACGCATCCCGCAGCTTGTAAACCGGCAGGAAGACGTCGTCGCGCTGCCGAGGGAGATCGCCCCAGCGGGTGGGACGTTTCTCGTACATTGTCAGGGTGTAGCGGTTCACCCAGAAACGGTTCAAGACCAAGTCGCGGCACAGCTCATACCGGCTCTTGTATTCCCCTGCCTGCACACGACCGACAATCTCCAGGTCGGTCGGGGCTTTCTCGCCGAAGTCCCTCCGGATAACCGCAGCAAATTGTTTAAGGGTTTTGAATACCCTGAAGTCCAACTCTGGGAAAAAGTTGCCGGGAAAGACAATGCGGCCGTGCGAGTTGATCACGAAAGGTTTCAGCAACATTGGCTATCGCTTCCTATGGGTCTGCTATTCGATGGATCGCTCACCCACGTCGATGTCATCCGCTAACTTACGATCATTATAACCATCGAGGTGTGACACCAGTCGTAGCGGAGGGTGACGCAGCTCACAGACCGCATGTTTGCGCGTGGGGACCGGGCGGCAGCTTCGCGGGTGGGAGTGTGACGGTGTCAATAACGATAGAAACCGCAGCCCGACTTGCGGCCCAGCCATCCCGCATCGACCATCTTGATAAGCAGCGGGCAGGGCCTGTACTTGGGATCGCCGAGGCCGGAGTGCATCACGCGCATGATGTCGAGGCAAACGTCGAGCCCGATGAAGTCCGCCAGAGTGAGCGGGCCCATGGGGTGCGCCATGCCGAGCTTGAAAACTTCGTCCACCGCTTCCGGCGTCGCGACGCCCTCCATCACCGCATACATGGCTTCGTTCAGCAGCGGCATCAGCACCCGGTTGGAAACGAATCCCGGCGCGTCGTTCACCTCGACGGGAGTCTTCTCCAGATTCTCGGCAAGCGCTTTGACGGTTGCAAAGGTCTCGTTCGAGGTTGCCAATCCGCGGATCACTTCCACGAGCTTCATCACCGGCACCGGATTAAAGAAGTGCATCCCAATGACTTTGTCGGGCCGCTTGGTAACTGCTGCCAGCTTGGTTATTGAGATCGAGGAGGTGTTGGAGGAGAGGATCACTTCGGGCCGGCACATCGCGTCAAGATCGCGGAAGAGATCGGCCTTGATCTCAAAGCGCTCGCTGGCGGCCTCGACGATGAAGTCGCACTTTGCGAGTTGCTGGCGGTCGGTCACCGCACTGGTGCGCGCCAGGGCCTGGTCACGTTGCTCAGCGGTGAGCTTGGCCTTGGCCACTTCGCGCTCCATGTTCTTTCGAATGGTTTCGAGTCCGCGATCAAGGAAGCGCTGCTCGACGTCAACCAGCACAACGTTGTACTCGGCTTTGGCGAAGACATGGGCAATACCATTGCCCATCGTGCCCGCGCCGATTACTCCTACGGTCTTTATGTCCATGATTGACCCTGAATGTTTTGGCGTTCTCGCACAATTGCAGCCGATAAAGACTGGATCGCTCCGGTTACCGGCCTCTTTTTCGTCTGGGAATTAAGACGCTTCCCCTAGGTTCCGATTACGACACCGCCATCCACGGAAATCACGGCACCGTGGATGAAGCTTGCCTGGTCGGAAGCCAGCCAGAAGTATGTGTTGGCCACGTCTTCCGGTGTTCCCGCCCGTCCCAGCGGAGTTCGCGCCACCATGGCTTCGAGGACCTTCGCCGGCATCGCCCGGACCATATCGGTAGCGATGAATCCCGGAGCCACCGCGTTGACGCGGATCTTATGTTTGCCCAATTCTCGTGCCCAGGTGCGAGTCATTCCGATGACACCGGCTTTGGAAGCCACGTAATTGGTCTGGCCGAAGTTCCCCAGAAGTCCCACGACCGAGGCCGCACACAGAATCACTCCACCTCCACTCTTGATCATGTGGGGAACGACTGCTCGCGTTACCAGGAACACGCCCTTCAAGTTAACCCCGATCACCGAATCCCAGGTTTCCTCGCTCATGATGGACGCCGGGCTGCCGCCATTCCACTTCACCAGCTGTGCGTCGCGAACAATGCCGGCGTTGTTGATAAGGACGTCAACACGGCCCCATTCCTCGACAACGGCGGCGGCGGCAGATTCAACCGCGCTCGCATTGCTGACGTCCACGGATTGGAAATGGGACTCGCCGCCCGCCCATTTGATCGCCGATTCCAGTTGAGGGGCAGTCTTGTCAGAAACATCCCAGGCAGCAATTCGCGCACCTTCCTCGGCAAAGCGGAGAGCTGTGGCGCGCCCAATGCCGGCCACGGCGCCGGTAATGATGACAACCTTCCCGCGCAACCCGCTTTCTCGCGCAGGCCGCCGTCTTTCGTGAGAGCTGGGTGTATCCATGGCCGAAATTTCGCCCGGTTGCGGGATGTCCTGAATGGCAGATTCTAGCTCAGGGGGAGTCATCAATGCTCCTGGTTACCATATTCTGGGTAAGGAAAACGCCTTGGTTGAGGAAGAATCAAGTCAGTGCCGATGGCTGGGCGCCTCGAAACAGAACAGCGTAGTCCTTTTGCCGCAGTGCGTCAAGCCTTGCGGCGAGATTTCGACTTGCGGGGAACTTTCTTTCTCGCTCCAGGCTTTGCGAGCATTGACTCCAGCTCCTCGATGCGGCGCTTGAGTTCGTCCACATCGGAAGCTTGCGCCGCAGGTTCGGGTGGCGGCACGTCCTTCCGATTCGAGTTTCCAGCCGCTTCGTTAATCGACCGGGACGGCGCGGCTTCAGCCGCAGGCTGGGCCCAGCTTGCCTGCATAAACTCAAAAGGGTTCATGGGCGGCGGTAAAGCGCGATAGGCATTCTGGTACATGTCCATCATGGCTTTCATATACCGCAGGGCATTCTCCTGTGTGGCGCGGCCGGAGGCGACAATCATCTGGCGTAATACATCGAGGGGGAAGACCGAATCCGGCGTCTTGGCGTCCTCCAACACGATCTGCGCCAGGATCAGCCGGGTCAGGTCTTCGCCGGTTGCGGCATCCACAACCCGGACGTCGTGGCCTTCCCGCACCAGTTGGGCCACCTGCTCCTGGTTGATGTACTGGCTGGTTAACGTGTTGTAAAGACGACGGTTCTCGTATTTCTTGATGATGAGTGTCTGGGGGATATTTTTTTTCATTTTGTTCTTGACACGCGGAAGAAGAGGAGTAACATCAAGTTATGTTGCATTGCAGCATAAAATGCAACATAACAATTTACGCCGTTCTCAAAAGGAGCAGACCATGCCTAATACCTCCAAGTCAAGCAAGAAGACTGCGCCAGCCGCCGCTGCAGCCGTGAAACCTGAATTCGTGGATGCCTTCACTCCACTCGTTCTCAACAGCGTTGAGCGTGTTGCCGACCTGCAAAAGAAGACCCTCGACATCGCCGCCGAACAGACCGCCGAATTCCTCGGCGCCTGGAAGAAGGCGTTCAGCTACTTCCCGGTAACTCCGCCCGCGTTCATCTTTGATGTTGCCGGCCAGGCCGTGAAGACTGCCATTGAAACCCAGAAGAGTGCGATCGACCTGGTTGTCGAGCAGACCCAGTCTGCCGCCGATATAACCAAGGTGCGGACCCAAGCTTACGCGAACATCGTGGATGGCGTGAGCAACACGGTCCGGAAATCGGTTGAACGCTCCGTGGAAGCCCAGAAGAAGGTCCTCGAGTTCGCCAGCGAACAGAACAAGGCCGTCTTTGAGAGCACCAAGAAACAGCTTGGCGCTGCGGCCGGACCGGCGACGGTAATTGTCGATACGTTCCAACGCGGAGCGGACGCCGTGATCGAAGCGCAGAAGTCGATTCTGAACATCGCTTCCCAGCCGTTTACCACCGCCTCCAAGAACTAACTGCTGTCGAAGCGGTTCAGTCGCGAAGGATGCCGCCGGGGTGTAAAAAAGCACCCGGCGGAGTATCCTCGTGTTTGTCTGCCGGTGTATTGTGACTGAAAGGGGTGGCCAATGGGTGATGAGCCAACCAACGATGGGAAACGTTTTGATCCCATGGAGCCCTGGCGCGGGATGCGCGACGTCTACATGGACGCCTGGGCCAAGGCCATGGTAGAGATGGTCAACACCGAGGCCTATGCGCAGGCCAGCGGCGCGATGCTCGACACTTATCTGACGGTCTCCGCTCCATTTCGTGAAGCGATTGAAAGGGCGATGCTTAAGACGCTTGAGCAACTCGCCATGCCCTCAAGGGCCGATGTCGTTTCACTTGCCGATCGCATGACCAACATTGAGCTGAAGCTGGACGACCTGGACGCCAAACTGGATGGCGTGTACGCCCTGCTGGCCAAGCCAGTCTCCGCTCCGCGTACAGAACCAAAGCGGGCGACACGAGCAGCCAGGAAAGTGACCAAGGCCAAACCAACAAAGAGAGGGAAGAAGTAGGATGGCGGAAGCGACGGTGATCACCGACCCCTATACCGATGCAGCTAACCGGCTGAAGACGCTCACCAAGGTGATGACCACCAAAGCTGCCATTGCGCAGAGCCCGAAGGAATTGGTCTGGACGCTCAACAAGGCCAAGCTCTACCGCTACGTTCCCGTTGTTCCCAAAGAGAATCGCCATCCGGTCCCGCTGTTGCTGGTTTTCGCTCTGATGAACCGGCCGTACATCCTAGATCTTCGGCCTGGGCACAGCTTCGTTGAGTTCATGGTGAACGAGGGCTACGATCTCTACCTGCTCGACTGGGGAGCGCCCGGACCGGAAGACAAGAACCTGAAATTTGACGATTACACCCTGGAGTACATGCCCCGCGCCATTCGCAAGCTCAAGGCCATCTCTGGCTCGGAGGAGTTCAGTCTCCTGGGCTGGTGCATCGGCGCCATACTTACGACCATCTACGCGGCCCTGCGTGGCGATGACGGTTTGCGCAACCTGATTTTGCTGACCGCTCCGCTGGACTTTTCCAACAAGCAGGGATTGACCTTCGCCCGTTGGGTGGATGAGAAGTACTTCGACATTGACAAGGTTCTGGCGGCCTTCGGCAACATGCCGGGCGAGATGATCGACTACGGGGCCAAGGCGCTCAAGCCGGTCGAGAACTACGTCGGCAACTATGTCAAGTTATGGGACAACCTGAACGATCCCCGCATGGTGGAATCCTGGCACGCGATGAATACCTGGGTGACCGACAATGTTCCCTTGGCCGGAGGCGCCTTCCGCCAGCTTATCGTTGACCTTTACCGCAACGACAAGCTCATGCGCGGAGAGCTGATGATCCGCGGTGAACGCGTGGACCTGAGCCGCATCCACGCCAATTTGTTGACCGTGATTGCTGGGGACGACCATATAACGCCGTCGTGCCAGTCAGAGCCGATTATGGGAAAAGTAAGCAGCCCCGACAAGGAACTCTTCCACGTCAAGGGCGGTCACATCGGAATCATGGCGGGCAGCGGCGCCAGCAAGCACACCTGGCCTCACATTAATGGTTGGCTAGCTCCCCGTTCTAAGTAAGCCCGGACCGCCCGATTTTGTTACTCGGAGTCTTGTCCGCCAGGACGCAGGCGCGTCCTTGCCAGCCGATTTGAACTACTTTGCCATCCTCCACCAGCACCGGCACGGAACTTTGTCCTTGAGCGAGCGTCTGTAGGCGTTCGCGAGCTAACGGGTCCTCTTCCACGTCATATTCGGTGAAATCGGAGCGCTTCCATTCGAGCCACTCGCGCATCTCTTGCGTGTACGGGCAACTGGCGGTTCCGTACAGTTCAAGCCTGGCCACGTTGCAGCACCTCGAGCGATTCGCGAATGATGTGATACATGGAGGCCTGAACTTCCTGGATCCTGGGAATGTAGTCGCAGTGGACTACGAGCGGAAAGTCTGCCAGCATCTGCCGCTTGATTTCCCCGCCGTCGTAGCCGAGTAATGCCACGGTCAGCAATTCTTGTTTGCGAGCTTCTTCCAGCGCCATGATGATGTTGCGCGAGCCTCCGCTGGTGGAAATCCCGATGGCTACGTCGTCGGGCTGCGCCTGAGCAATGAGCTGACGAAGGAAGATAACGTCGGTCCCAACGTCGTTGGCAACCGCTGTGATGTTGGCCGGTTCCAGGGATAGCGAAACTGCAGGCACGGGCCGGTATCCCAGCGGTGGCAATACGCAATCGATCGCCCAATCGTTGGCGTCAGTGGCCGATCCGCCGTTGCCGAAGAGGATCAGCTTGCCGCCTCGCTCCACGCGTTCGTGAATTGCCTGGGCTGCACTGCTGATCTGCTGTGCCTGTTCGAGGGCCAAGCGGGCGCGTAGGCTTGAGTCATCATGCACTTTCATCTGGATGGACGCAGCCACCTCAGCCAGCAGGCCTCCTGTCTCCTGCTTTTCCTGGCCCAGGAAGGGATAAAGAAACGCGGTATCACCAAGATCGTGCCCCAGCTCGCGATGCTCAAAGAACACGTGCACCGTCTCCCACAATGTGTGGTACAGCATTTCTATCATTTCCTGGTGAATGAAAGGATCCTGGGTTTCTGCTCCTACAGCGTAGGACCCCTCCGCGCCGGGCAGGGCAAAGGTCATGGCCCCACTCTGCTCGGCCTCTTGCAGGGTCGCCCAGACTTCGGGATCGCCCTCCGGCGGCCCGAATCCCATGACGATGTCCTCTGGCCGGAGAATACTTTCCATCCAGGGCCGAAACAGAATCGAGAGGTCAAGCGCGGGCAAGGCTCGCTTCCCCACGATAACAGGGTGAACGAACTCGACGGAGACATGTTGAGCGTCGGTTGCGTATGGCCCGCGTCCAAAGGCGAGCAGGCGGCCTCCTCGCAGAAACCGTTCCGACATCTCCCGGCACGCTATCGCCAGACGGCCCGCCTCGTGGGCAAAGAAACCCTCGCAGAGCTGATTGCGCTGCAGCAATCGCTCTTCGACGAGGCTAGCGAGTTGGCATCGAGTAGGCATGTCTTGCGTGTCTAGCAAATTCGCGGCAGGGGATCTCCTACCAGCATGTCGATGATTCTGCTGCCTCCATATTCGGTCGTGATCAGAACGGAACCGGCAGGTTGCTGGTGCACCTCACCAATCATGATCGCTTCTGCGCCACCATCCGCCTGACGCAACGCGTTGAGCGCGAGGTCAGCGTACTCCGGAGCCACCACGGCCAGAAATTGTCCTTCGTTGGCGATATGCAATGGATCCAGGCCCAGCAACTCGCAGGCACCCCTCACCGAGTCGCGAACCGGTATCTTGTCCTCGCTAAGATGGATGCCGAGCCCGCAATCGCGAGCGAGTTCGTTGAGCGAGGTGGCAACCCCGCCCCGCGTCGGGTCACGCATCCAGCGAATGCCAGGCCCGGCGGCGCGCGCCATGGCTTCCACCAAAGGGAATACCGAGCGTGTGTCGGAACGGAGGTCGTCCGCCTCCAGGTCGAGGTCGCCTCGCGCGAGGAGAATCGTGATTCCGTGGTCTCCAATGGGTCCGGAAAGCAGCACCTTGTCGCCCGGGCGCACGGACCGCGGATTGATGTGCACGCCGAACAGAAATGAGCCGACGCCGGTCGTGGTGATGTACATCCGGTCAGCTTTGCCATGCTCCACGACCTTCGTGTCACCACCTGCAATGGTAACCCCCGCCTGCCGAGCAGCCTGCGCCATGGCGCGGACTTCGGCTTCAAGAACCTCGGTTGGCAATCCGGCCTCCAGGATGAAAGTGACGACAATGGACTCGGGCCTGGCGCCGGAAACGGCCAAGTCATTGACGGTCCCATTGATCGCGAGTTCGCCGATCGAGCCGCCGGGAAAACTCAACGGCTTCACCACAAAGCAGTCTGTCGTGATGGCCAACTGCGCTCCTGCAATTTCGAGCGCGGCAGAATCACTCAAAGGCTCAGTGGACGAGCCGAACAGAAGAGGAGCAAACAGGCCTTCGATCAGTCGGCGGCTGGCAATTCCGCCCGCGCCATGGGCCATTTCGATTTGCGGCTCACGAAAGCGCACCTTGCCAGGAACGGTGCCAACGGCGGGATCCTGCTTCAGGCCGGCCACGCCAGGCTGGTCGCCATTGCCTTGCGGTGTTCGTAGTTGTAGTAAGCTGCGCACGATCCCTCCGACGACACCATCAGCGCTCCCACCGGATGTTCAGGAGTGCATTCCCTGCCAAACAACTTGCACTGCGCCGGCTTGAGAACGCCCTTCAGTACCTCCCCGCACTGCGCCGCCTTGGGATCGGTGACCCGCACTCCAGGAACGCTGAAGCGTTGTTCGCTGTCCCACTCGGCATAGCTGTCGCGGATGCGAAGCGCCGACTGGGAAATGAATCCCAGGCCGCGCCATTCAAAATATGGACGCAGTTCGAAGACCTCTGCCATGGCCCGAAGGGCCGCGCGGTTTCCTTCCCAGGGAACGACCCGCTTGTACTGGTTCTCCACTTTGGCTTCGCCCGCCTTAAGCTGGCGCAGCAGCATCACAATCGACTGCAGCAAGTCGAGCGGCTCGAAGCCAGAGACCGCAATTGGTTTGTGCTCGTCCTTCGCAATCCATTCATAGGGGCGGCAACCAATGACGGCGGAAACATGTCCGGGGCCGATAAAGGCATCCAAACGCATGTCCGGCGAGTCGAGGATGGCACGAATCGCGGGAATGATGGTTACGTGGTTACAAAACAGCGAAAAATTGCGGATACCCTCCGCCTTGGCCCGCATGAGAGTGAGAGCGGAAGAAGGCGCAGTGGTTTCGAAGCCTATCGCGAAGAACATGACGTGCTTGTCAGCATTGGCTTTGGCAATCTTGAGGGCGTCGGAAGGCGAGTAAACGATGCGAACATCCATGCCGCGCGCCTTGTATTCCAGAGGACTGCCTTGCGTTCCAGGCACGCGCATCATGTCGCCAAAAGCGGTAAAGATGACATCGGGCTGTTGCGCGAGGGCCAGCCCGTCATCGATTCTGCCCATCGGGAGCACGCAGACCGGACACCCGGGACCATGGATGAGTTCGATGTTGGAGGGAAGAATGTCCTTTAGGCCGAACCGGTAAATCGCATGCGTGTGTCCGCCACACACCTCCATTAAGCGATACTGCCGGCTGGGATCGGCGAGGCGACGGATTTCCTCAGCGGTTCGAGAGATTACTTCCGGATCGCGAAATTCATCCACAAATCTCATGGCTCTTCCGGTGCTGTGCCCCCAATGAACATCAGGTCTCCGGCCCAAGACCGAATCGAAATACACACTCTGCAAGACGCGAGGCTACGAGGGCTTTCTGTCGTCCAAGCCGTCAAGCCCATATCCTCGCACTTCTTGCATGGCCTGTTCGTCCTCGCCCAGCATCATGAGTGTCTGCATCTGGTCGAGCGCGTCCTGCTCGCTGATCTTGCTCATCGCAAAGCCGACATGGATCAGGACCCAGTCCCCCGAAATCGGCAGGTTGTCTTGCAGGAGCCCAAGGTCAACTTTGCGCCGCACGCCCGCTACCTCTACTGTGGCCAAGTACGGTGTTCCGGGAAACAGTTCGACAATCTTCCCGGGAATGGCTAAACACATTTCCTCGCCTCCCTGCCGTTCATTCCTGCTTGCGGGCCACGATGTCGAAGGAGAATTTTACCTCGTCCTTCACCTTGAGCCCGCCTCCGATGGCGGAAACCACCTTGATGTTGTAGTCCGACTGCCTTAGCGAGAACTCGCCGAAGGCACGCAGCATATCACCTGTGACGGCAACGCGCACCGGAATTGTCAGTCCGCGGCTTACACCATGCAAAGTCAGGTTCCCGTGCAACGTGATCGGGTTCTGCCCATTTCCCGTGTCGCTCACCGAAACCCGGGTGCAGTCGTACACGATTTCCGGATATTTGCCACTCTCCAGCACGTTGTCCTGCATCTCGCGCTCGATATCGCGCCGGTCTTTATCGCTGATGTCATCGGAAACCGTGAGCGACGCGGCTCTTACGGTGACATGCAACGAGGCACTCTCCAGCCTGTCAGGATTGAACTGGGCTTCTCCCGCAAAATCGCGGATGGCGATCGTCGGACTGTGCCCAAACGCCGACAGCATCCCGCTGGCGAACGCCCGGACCGTAAACCGGCCGATTCTGCCGTCAATCGCATAGCGAACGGCTGATTCCGCTGGTGTCTGCGGTACGGGTTGCGAACTTCCGTCACTTCTTTGGTCTATGCTTTCGGACAAGCGAAAAATGCTCCTTCCTTAGAGGAGTGCTTGCAATAAAGGTGCGTCACGCTCACATAGACCGCAGTCTCATGTAGCGTTCAAGGTCGGGTAGCACTCCCGCTCCCAGGTTTCCGACCCCCACCTTGCTCAAGAAACGCTGCGCATTGGGATTGGAGAGAATCAACCCTGCCCCAAAGACCATGAGCGCGATGCCGCTCAGCATGAACAGAGTATCTCTGTCGCTGGAATTTCCGTTGTTTGCATGCGTCAATTCTGTTGCCACTGCCGTCCCCTTTCTACGATTGCATTTCAGCCTGTTGTGGTTGGCCAATTTCCGGCCAGGATATTGTTGATCACCGAATCGAGCAAGTCCACCGCTTCACCTACTGCCTTCTCCACCGGTTCACTCAGTCCCATCTGGCCCTCATCGGGGCCGAGCGTTGCCGGTTCGCATCCCACCAGGAGAATCCCTTTCAGAGGCGCGCCCTGTCAACTCGAGAAAGTTAACTTCGTAATGAAGGGTGGAAAAATCTACAAGCGGGCGGAGTAACCCCCACACCAGGTAATAGCGGGCCTCTCCGCCTAATGCTGATGTTCGTGCTTGGTGTGAGAATGCAAATGCGGGTGGGAGTGCGTCACAGTTCCGTGAGAGTGTCGGTGGGCGTGAACGAGGTTGGCGCGCAGCAGCAGCTCGTAGTTGGACAGAATCTCTGACGGCTGGCCGCTCGCCGCGACTTGGCCCGCCTCGATCACAATGATGCGCTCGGCAATGTCTTCCACGATTTCAAGCTGATGGGTCGCAGTAATCACCGTCTTCGAAGATCCCTTCCATCCTTGGATCAAGTCGATGATCTGGCTTTGGCTGCGCGGGTCGAGGCTTGACGTGGGCTCATCCAAAAGCAGAACTTCGGGGTCAAGCACGATGACCGAGGCCAGCGCCACCCGTTTTTTCTCGCCGCCGGAGAGCCGGTAAGGCGGGCGATCACGAAGGTGTTCGATCTTCATCAGCTCCAAAGTCGCCGTTACCCTGGACAGCACTTGCTCCCTCGGCCACTGTAATTGCAAAGGTCCGAAGGCAACTTCGTCGAAGACTGTGGGATTGAACAGCTGAACATCGGGGTTCTGGAAAACCAGCGCTACTCTCCTGCGAAAGGAAAATGCGAAATCGTCCTGGTTGAGCAGTTGAGGCGTGAGGCGCTGGCCACAGAAGTCGACGGATCCCTGCGATGGATAGTGCAGCGCGTCGAGAATTCGCAGCAGAGTTGATTTCCCTGAGCCATTAGCGCCAAGCAGGGCAATGCTTTCCCCTTCCGCGACTTGCAGCGATAGCCCGTGCAGCGCCGGAATACGGTCGTATTCGAAGGCGACATCCTGCAAATCGAAGAGCAGCGCCAAGTGTGGTTTACCTTCCCATCCAGACAGCAATCACGCCGATGCAGACAAACGCGAGCAGCCCTACATAATCCCATGACCGCATGCGGAAGTCCGAGAGGATGCGAACCTCCCCGCGGAATCCTCGCGATTGCATCGCGAGATAAACATCCTGGCTGAGGTCGATGCTCTTACTGAGCAGAACGCCCGCGGTCCTGGCGGTCACGCGGCGTTGTTCGCTGCCCGGCAACCGGCCCACTGTCCTGCTGCGGCGTGATTCAAACATCTGGCTCGCGGTTTCGACAAGGAGAAAGACATACCGATGTGTCATGGCCAGCATCGCGATCACCTCCTGAGGAAGCCGAAACGACTGCAGGGCCTTCAGCACGTGTGTCCATGGAGTACACAAAACCAGCAAACTGGTGAGGGTCGCTGCGGTCTCAACACGCGCGATCAATAACACCGCAGTTGTTACCCCCGGCGCAGTGATGCGGACGGCCCCACCCGCCCAGGTCGCGAGGGGATTGCCCGGCGTGATGAAAATCGCAGGCAAAGCAATGACGCCGGTGAACGCCAGAACCACAAGCCACACGCGTCTGGCGAGAGTCCCGATACTTACCCTGGAGAAGATTGCAATCATCACCGCCACCAAGAACAGCGCGAGCACGACTGTGAGACGGCGTGAAAGCGTGACGGCCACAACGAGCGAAAGGAGACCAACCACCCGGACGCGCGGGTCGAGCGCCTGCAGCAAACCGTGCTGGCGTGCGATCTCCTCCGACATGAGTGCGCGGCCTAGAGCTCGCACGAAACCAAGGACCGTTGAGTCCATGAACGCGCCGCGCCTCATGAGGGGTGTCTCGTTGCCCGCCGCCGCTCCAGACAGCGCTGCATCAACAGCGAGAGCGCAAGCAGGAAGCCCACTCCGAACATGGCGGAAAGAAGGTAGCCGAACCCAGCGCTCCTTACGAACGCAGGCGCATAGGCCGGAAAAGGGGCGGTCCAGAGGTTCGCCATGCGCTGCATTCCGGCGGGAATGTTTCCTGCCGGGAGAGTGGTGCAGCCGCACTCTGCGCCGGCGATCCGCTTCGGGTAAATTCCGATGGAGACCATTCGCTCCACGCTGTGCCCGCGGCCAGAATTCCGAGTGGCGTCAGCAGCATGAGCAGAGCAACGGCAAACCATAACCGCCGCTGCGAGTTGGCCGCCGGGCGTGCAACGATGAGCCCACCGTCCCTACTGGCGATAACTCCTGCGGCGCCCTGCAGCAAGCCTGGGATCCGCCACTTGCAGATAAGCCACAAGCCCCGCGGAGATTACACCCTCAGCTAGTCCGGCGAAGGTCAGGTGTCCGATCATCATCGCCGGCAACGCGACGCGGAATGGATAGGGCGCGTACAGAGGCGTACCTGCAGCATCGTGAAATAGCAGGGGCTGGACTCCGAATTCAATCGCAGCGATAAGAGCGGCGACGTTGACAGCGAGATAGCCAGCGATCGCAGCCGCCACAATCCGACGCTTCGAGGTGATGCTCGCACCCGCAGCGATCAGGCGATAGCTGCCATAGGCGACCAGCGCACCTATGATCGCCATGTTGAAGCAGTTTGCGCCCAGCGTGGTGATTCCGCCGTCGCCGAAGAACAACGCCTGAATAGTGAGCGCGATGGAGATGGCCAGGATCGCTCCGGACGGCCCCAACACGATGGCGGCGATGGTGACCCCGATGGCGTGGCCCGTTGTGCCGCCGGGCAAGGGGAGATTGAACATCATCACTACAAAAGCGAAGGCCGCGAACACCGAAATGAGCGGGACCACGCGGCTCAGTAGCAGGCGCTTGAGGCGTTTCAGCGCAGCGTACCATCCGGCGATTGCGCCCGCATAAAGCGTCGCGCAGGTGGATGGGCTCAGGTATCCGTCAGGGATGTGCATGCAAAACCGGCCAAAGGCGAACGTCCTTAATCCTAACGTATGTGAAGCCCGGATTGAGGATTCGGAGCTTGTTCTCGCCTTTCTGCCGGCAAAGCGCTTGCAATGGTGTCGCTGACCGCTTTCATCAGCGAATCGCGATCGGGATAGCTGCGCGGATCGAGTGGCGCATGAAACACCACGGTGGCCTGGCCGGGACGGAGCGCGAAGCGCGTCTTGGGCCAGCTCTCGAAAGTGCCGAGAACTGTGACCGGCACCACCGGCACTCCGGACTCCATGGCCATGTGAAACGGCCCCTTCTTGAACGGCAGCAGACGTCCATCGTTTGACCGGGTGCCCTCGGGAAAGACAATCATGTGCAATCCTTGCTGTAGGACCCTGATAGCGGCGTTTACGCTCTCAATCGCAGCCTCGCGGTCACTGCGGTCCACGGGAACAAGGTTGGCTGCCTTCATGCCAGTCCCAAGAATAGGAATGCGGAACAGCTCTTTTTTCACCAGCACCGAACATCGGCCTGGAACCGCTGGAATGAGCACAGGCGGATCAAGATTGGAGACGTGGTTGGACATGAAGATATAGTTCTGCCCCGGCTGAAGGCGCTCGATCCCGCGGACTTCGATCTTCACCCCTGCAAGCCGCGCCCCACGCTGTGCCAGCCAGCACGCCACCCGGTAAAGCGGCACCACGTTGCCGGTGAGCAAGGCAAACAACAACCCCGGTGGTCCGACAATGAGGGTTGAGACTCCCCAGAAAGTAAGCATCGCGATAACCCGGATCACGGAGTGCCTCCGGGCTGGTCATCGCCGTGGATCCACGCCACCCGATGAGCTCTCTGCTCCGGCGTTACCGTCGGCAGGTCCTGAAGTTCGTAGAACTGCTCCTGGCGCACGCCGAGCCGCAGGCTCACGTCGCGCTTGCCTCTCCGGTTCTCGACCCGAAGACGAACGGTTGTGCCGGGCCGCATGCGGGCGAGTTCGTCGTCGAGGAAGCTATCGGCCGGCGCACCGTTAACGGCGGTTATACGGTCTGCGGCAGCCATGCCTGCGCGTTGTGCCTCGCTGTTGGGATCAACCCGGACCACCTCCGGCTGTCCCCCAAGATTTGAGGTCGTGATGAATCCAGGCATGGCAACCTCGACGGTCTTCACGATCGCTTGCAGACCAACAAACCGGAAGAATTCGTCGTAGGGAATCTCCTTCACTCCCGCCACATAATCGCGAAAGAAGCCGGCAAAGCTCTGGCCGGTGATCGATTCCGCCGCCTGTTGGACGCCTTCCGAGTCCGCAAAGAAGAGGTGCCGCTTCGCGTAGTGGTCGTTCATCCACCGGAACAAATCGCGCAGCGACTTCTGGCCGGCCGTCAGCTCGCGAATGCGGAGGTCCAGCAGGACGCCGAGAATGTTGCCCTTGTTGTAGTAGCTGATGCTTCGATCCGGCGAACGATAGAACGCGTTGCCTTCAAACCAGGCATCAAGACTGGATTGTTCTGCCGATTGCCAGGCGTGCGCCGGCCGGTGTTGCAATTCGGTGATCTCGCCGGAAACGCGCTGCAGATACATGCCTTCGTCGATAAGTCCGGCGCGCGCCAGTAGGATATCTCCAGCCGTGCTGGTTACTCCTTCGCTGAACCACAATGCACGAGTGTTGTTTTCGCGCTGATAATCAACGGGCTCCAGCGATTGCGGACGGATGCGTTTGACGTTCCACAGGTGAAAAAACTCGTGCGCGGTCACGCTCGCGACGGGCGACAAGCCATTGCGCAGCCGTTCGGCATTGACCTCGATAGCTGTCCCATAAGCGTGCTCCATTCCTCCGCCGCCCTGAGCTCGCGGAAAATGATAGAGGAAGGTGTACTCGTCGTAGGGACGGTCGTGCATCCAGTCGACGGCGGCGTGAGTGATCCTGCGCAGCACGTCCTCCAGCTTTGCCATATCGTAGTCGGCTGGATTAGCATCTACCACAACGTGGTAGGTCGCGCCATCCTCCCGAAACGTCGACTGCTGAAATGTCCCGGCTTCCGCCGGACTGTCCACCAGTTCATCGTAATTGCCAGCAACTCCAACCACCTGGCTGACCTTGCCCGGTTCGGCTCCGCCAAGCACATGCACATCGCGCAGCGCCCAGGTGGCGGGAACATCCAGCAGACGCAAACTCACCGGTTGTGTGCGCAGCGCCGGAGAGTACATGAGCACCATGGCCCAGTTGAAGAAGCCGTTGCCGGCATTCAGCGCGCTACCAAACGGACCTGGTACGTTGAGGTAAACGTCATAACTCACGACGATGCAACCAGAAGGCCCGGTAATTTCCCATTCGCTCGTCTTTGTGTTGCGCACATCTGCGGGCGCACCTGAGACATCCTGCGCGTGCACATCTTCCACGTTGGCAGCAAAGTTGCGCACCTGGTAGAGGGCGTTCCAGACCGGCATATCGAGTGTGCGCTTCCCTTCACCTTCGCGGAGGCGAACGTTGACGTGCGCCCGATGAGAGGCGGGATCGGCGAGTGAAACGAAATATTCGGTCGCCGTGGGAGTAGCGCTGGTGGGCGAAACACAGGTCACGGGTGTGACGGCTGACGCCACGTTGAAGAACACCACTCCGAAGGCTACCAGGACGAATACACAGCCAACAGTGTGGCGGCGGCTCACGCGGTAGTCGAGACCTCGCGCTGGGATTTGAGTCTCGCGGGGAGCTTTTCGTAGATACCGCCGAACCCGCCATTGGACAGGATCACGACGACGTCCCCTTCACGCAGCTCCGGCGTGATTGACTCCACAATCGCATCCGCCGCGTCGAGCAGCCGCGCCGGTTTCCCATACTCCTTCAAGGCAGCGACGACAGCCTGAGGGTCTAACCGCTCGTTCTCCGGAATCGCCTCTGACTTGAATATCCCTGCGAGGACAACTTGATCGGCCACGCTGAGACTCTCCGCCAGCTCGCTTTGAAACACTTTGCGGCGAAGGGTGTTCGAGCGCGGCTCCAGAATCGCCCATAAGCGTCGGCCCGGATAACGCGTGCTCACCGCCTTAAGCGTTCCGGCAATGGCGGTAGGATGGTGGGCGAAGTCATCGATGATAGTGATGCCGTGAACCTCCGCTTTCACTTCGAGGCGGCGCTTCACGCTGCGAAAACCGCGCAGTGCCTCCGCGATGGTGTCTTTGGGAATGCCGTAGTTGGCAGCCATGGCCGCAGCCGCCGTAGCGTTCAGCACGTTGTATTCGCCTGCGAGTGAGAACTCAAACTCGGCCCACGGAGTTCCATTCCGTAGCACGCGCCAGCGCGTCACGGCTGCTGTGTATTCGACATCACTGATCCGCCAGGTCGACGCTTCCTTGAAGCCGTACCGTTCCACGCGGCAGAAGGCATGGCTGACGCATTCGTCAACATTGGGGTGTCCGTCCCATCCAAGCAACAGTCCGCGGCGCGGAACTAGGTTCACCAGGCGCTTGAAAGCGGTCTTCACTTCGTTGAGGTCTTTGTAGATGTCGGCATGGTCGAACTCAACGGAGGTCAGTATGACGGCATCGGGAAAGTAGTGAAGGAACTTTGGCCCTTTGTCGAAGAACGCCGTGTCGTATTCATCGCCTTCTAGAACAAATTCGTCCCCGCCGCCCAGCATGAACGAGCTACCGAAGTTTTCGGGGATTCCGCCGATCAGGAAGCTGGGAGCACGCCCGGCGTGATAGAACAACCACGCCAGCAGGGACGCCGTCGTTGTTTTGCCGTGCGTGCCCGCAACCACCAAACGCTCATGCCCAGCAAGAAACTCGTCGTGCAGGACCTGCGGCAAGGATTGCAGGGGAAGATGATGGTCGAGCACGTACTCCAGCTCCGAATTGCCCCTCGAGATCGCATTGCCTACGACGACCAGATCGGGGGGCGGCTGCAAGTTCGATTCGCTGAAGGGTTGGGATACAGAAACATTCAGGGAAGCAAGGAAGTCCGACATCGGCGGATATGCCGCATTGTCGGAGCCCGTCACATGAAAGCCTCGCTCCTTCAGCATTCCTGCCAGCGACGCCATTGCTGTGCCACAAATCCCAATCAAATGGACGTGCTTCCTTGTCATCCCTTGCGCACCTTCTCCGCCACCGGTTTCACCACCGCTGGTTCGTATTCCAATGTCACGGCCTTCCCGACGCGGAGCCTCGCCGGAACGCCGAACGGCAGCGTGAAGTTTCTGCCGGAAACATGGCCGGACCTCAACCCAAACGCCATCGGCACTCGCAAGTCGCCCAATACACGCAGGACGACCTGCTGGAGCGTGTAATCCGCAGCTCCGCGCTGATTACAGCCGCGCATTTCGCCGAAGACGATTCCCTTCACGCCTTTTAGCTTGCCCGCAAGCTTTAACTGCATCAACATTCGGTCGATTCGGTACGGCGGCTCGTTGAGGTCTTCTAGGAAGAGAATTGTGTCGCGTGTGCGGATCTCGTACGGGGTGCCCAGTGATGCGCAAAGCAGCGAAAGACAACCTCCATACAGCATACCGTCGGCTGTTCCTTTCGCCAGCGGTTCCACCTCTTCCTCCGAGAAAGCGCGCCGGTACTTCTTGCTCGATGCGAGGGCCGCGAACCATGCATCTTCGTCAATGCCCTCCTGCCGGCCAAAATCTCCGGCCACCATCGGCCCATGGAAGGCGACGAGTCCGGCGGCGGCGCAAAGATAGGCGAGCAGCGTCGTCACGTCGCTGCAACCGACGAAGATCTTCGGATTCCGGCGGATCAATCCCAGATCAAGCCGGGGCAAAAGGTAGTTACAGCCATAGCCTCCGCGTGCGCAGATGATGGCACGCACTTCGCTTCTTCTGAACATCTCATGCAGTTCCCGCAGGCGTCGCTCGGCCGACCCGGCAAAATACAAATCGCGATCCAGGAGCGACGGGAGATAGAACGGCCGATAGCCCATTCGCAGCAGGGTCCCACAGCCCGCTTCCAATGCATCCGGCTCAACCGGGCCAGCGGGCGCAATGATCCCCACTATGTCGCCGGGTCGCAGAGCGGCCGGGCGCACTCGCTTAGGTTGGGCAGAAGAAGGCATAGAAGATGGTCTATCCTAAATGAAAAACTCGCCCCGGCAGAGTAAGGTCGCCGGTCCGGTGAGAAACACTTCCCCTCTCCATTCCACGGTCTGCACTCCACCGGGAGCATGTACCCGCACCGGGGAACTGACTTTGCCGGTATGGATGGAAGCCACGGCCGCAGCGCAGGAGCCTGTCCCAGACGACATCGTCTCTCCCACGCCCCGCTCGCAAAAGCGCACTTCGATGTCGTTCGCGCCGCTCACCTTCACCAATTCGACATTCATGCCATGTTTGAAATCGTGATGAGTTGAGATCTGCTGTGCAACCGCCTGCCAGCCCGACTCGAATTCCGCGACAAAAATCACGTAGTGCGGGTTGCCCATCGAGACGGGGATGCCGGAGATTTCTCCATACGCGATCTTGATGGGCAACGGATCTCCCACTTCCGGCTCGCCCATGGAACTGCGGAACTCGAAGGTGTTATCCGCACGTGCCGTCAAGCTGCAGGTCTTTAACCCCGCGCCGGTGCGAATCACGACCGAGTCACGCTGATTTGCGGCGCAGTACCAGGCAGCGACGCAGCGCGTCCCATTGCCGGAGATTTCAGCCTCGGAGCCGTCGGCATTCAGCAGTCGAACTTGCAGGTCTGCGTCGTTGGCGGGCAAGACCCATTCCACACCGTCAGCCCCGACGCCATTGTGCCGGTCACAAATCCGGCGGCTGAAGTAGTGGATATCGCCGGGAGCATGCGCGAAATCAATGATCAGGAAGTCATTGCCGCAGGCGGTAGCCTTGACGAAGGGAATGCTGGCCATGTCAGTCGCGCTCGGCGATGGTAGTGTGCGCCATGGTCATGACCTGCGAGAGGTCCTTGGTTCTCTTCGCCAGTGACTCCTGCAGTCCGGTGCGATCCAGCCTGTACCCTAGTGCTTAATCAGCCACATTGCCCAGGAGGCAACGATCACCCCGACGGCAAACAGCACGAAGCAATACGCACCGTAGCGGAGCATGTCTTTCGGTGTGTTGCGCTGAGTGATGCCGAAGACAGTTGAGGCGCAGAGCGCGAACAGCAACGCGGCGTTGTAGTGAGAGAGTTCGAAGGTCATTGTTTCTTGCCGATCGCGATGTGGTAAGCGTCAACCATGGCTACGACGTTCAGCAATCCAGCCACGACGATGTACTTGGTGCCGTAGTCCGCGACGGCGCGATGAATGTTGCCGGCGCCCCAGTCCATCCACCGGGCAACGAAATAGAGGAGGCCCGAACCGAAATCGCCGACAAATCCCAGGATGTCAAGCAGGTCGCCGGTATTGAACGCGTACACCTTGCCCTGCATGCCAAGCCCGGCAAAGAACATGGTAAATACGGCCAGCATCAGCAGGATGCCGCGAATGAAGCGGCCCTGAAGTATGTGCCCCAGACCGGGCACCAACCATCCTGCCAAAGTCACCATGGTCGGCGAGGCGCCGGTTGGAGTCGCCGCAGCATCGGCGGGTCGCGAGCTGATCTTGGCTGTGCTCTGCGCGTTGACCATCAGATAAGCACCAACTCATTCTGCACGCGGCCGGTAACTTCGCCCTTTCCGTTGCGGATCATCATATTGATCTCGCTGCGCACGCCGAACTCCGGCAGATAAATCCCCGGCTCAACGGAGAAGCAGGTGTTGGGCAGAATGTCGCGGTCATCCTTGGTCTCAAGGTTGTCAAGATTGGCGCCATTGGCGTGGATGTCGCGGCCTATCGAGTGTCCGGTGCGATGAATGAAATACGGCCCGTATCCTTTTCCGTTGATGAACTCGCGCACTGCCTGGTCCACTTCCCAGCCGTGCAGGTTCTTCTTTGCGTCGAAGGCCTGTTGCACTGTCCGGATGCCGACGTCGCGCGCGTCCCGAACGATCTCAAAGATCTCGCGCTGCTTATCGCTGGGCGTTCCAACCACGCCCGTCCAAGTGATGTCGTAATACACGCCGTCCGGTTCGTCGCATTTCGCCCAGATATCGAGGAGCACGAAGTCGCCCTGCCGAATCGGCGCTGACGTCGTAGCCGTCGGCTCATAGTGCGGATCGCCGCTGTGCGCGTTGACGCTGACGTTGGGCGGGTCCTCGGTCACCAGCTTCTCCCGCTTGAACGCCTCCAGGATCCACTGCTGCATCTCGAACTCATGGGTGCCGCCGTTGCGGGCGCGGCGTCCGAGCTCCTGGAAGAAGGCGGCTGTGATCTTGTCGATGGCGTCGCGCGCTCTGAAGTGGGTAGCCATCTGCGCATCGGTGAGCGTAGCTTCGAAGCGCGCCACCAGGTTGGCTGAGCTTACGATCTCTTTGCCGAAGCTGCGCACCAGCTCCAGCATGCCGGCATCCACCAGAGAGATGTAAGGAATCTGATTGTTGGGCGAATACTGCATCACCACAGTGTGGTAAGGCTTGAGCATCGCCTCCAGGTTCTGCCACAGCTCCTGCCAGGCCGAATACTCCAACCTCTTCCCCGGCAGCGAGTCGAGGTGATGGCTCTCGATGCGATGCACCAGTTTTACCGGTTCGCCGTCGGCGGGAACGACGTAAAACCAGCGGCGCGTGACCATCATTTTCTCGGGCAAGCCGAGTATGTGATAGGCGATGGGATCTCGGTGATGATGATCGTAGAAGAGCCAGCAGTCGTTGTGGCTGTCGCGCAGCGCAGCCTGAATTTCAGAGAGATTCATGCGTGTCTATTGTAAATGACAAGTGTAAGAAACGACTGAACCACGGATCTACGCGGATGAACACGGATCTCAAATCTCTTCCTTCTTTTTTCTGATCCGTGATAGTCCGTCCAAACCGGTGGCCGCCTTTTTCACAAGCACTCGCCTGCGGGTGTCGGCGGGCAGCGTCTCGCAGGCGGTCCGCAGCACCAGGCGTGGCGCGCGATCGCGAATCGTCATAAGGTAGCCAACAGTCTGCTCGGGATTCGCTTTCGCCGCCTCCCGCAAAAGCCAGCCCAACCCCTTCTGCACCATATCGTCATCGCTGGTCAGCAGCATTTCGGTGATGCGCTGGATGTCACCGAAGTTTTTGTGCTGGCGCGTGCTGTGGATGAGGCTTACGGCGGCGGCGCGCTGATGCCACGGCTTGCGCGACACCTTCCTTGCCCAGCGAGACGGTCCGGTTAGGAATGCAGCATCCGTGGCGACCATCGGACCAATAACGTAATACACGAGTGCATCATGATCGGCCCAGCTGCTGACCCGGTCGAGCCAGCTTTCGAACAACTTAAACTGTGGCTTGCTGAACTCCGCGATTGAATCCTGCAGCAGAAATACCGCGAAATTCTTCTCTCCCAGCACCTCGCCGCGAAAGAGCTCGTCGGCGACCTGCAGCAGGTACTCCATGCCGTGCTCAGCCACAATCGTGCGGCGAAATCGCATCGCCAATTTCCGCAGCTCGTCGGTGTACCAGCCACGCGCCTTCACCTGATGCTTGAAGAACCGCTGCACTTCGATGGTGTGCGGGGCCGAGCCCCCATTCTTGATGACAGCGCGGATGTGTTTGGCGATGTAAGCTGGCGGTTTCTTCATAACAGCTCACCTGGCAGTGATCGCTCAACCTTACCGCATTCGGGCGCTCTCGGGTAGACAGGGTGTTCAATCGGCTGCCTGCACCGTTTCGACCGCTTGTTCCGGCCGCACGAACCTGTCGTAGATCCACAGGAGAATCGTAGTGAGGACGCCTACGGCTGCGATCACCCACCACATCATTCCAGGCTGATGTTTCTCCTCGCCGAAATAGTGTATGAGAAAGCCGCCGAACTTCCCTCCTATCAGCGACCCAATGCCGAGCGGGAGGAAGGCGAACCCCATGTACGTCCCCTGCTGACCCGATGGCGCAAGCCGGGAAATGTATTCGTAGTAGCGCGGCGATTGGGTGATCTCGCCGAGAGCCACCACGACCAGCGTCAGGATTACACCGGTCACGGTCGGCCTCAGGATCAGGATGATCCACGCCAGCGAGGTGACCAGGGTGCCGATGATGATAGCGCTGAAAGCGTGGATCCTTTGAGTAAGGATATTGATCGCCAGGGTCAAGGCAATCACCACCAGCGGACCGGTCACCAGCAGGAGTTCGGTGTCCGTGTGGGGATTGATGTAGTCGTGAACATAAAGCGGGAGGGTGATGAACTCCTGCCAGTAAACAACCCAGTAGCCGGTAAAGATAAGCAGGAACAGCATGAAGCGAGGATTGGTAACAACCGTCCAGAAGTTTCTGGCGGCTTGCGAGAGGCTCGTGGTTCCCACTTCCCCCGAGCGGCGCGGTTCCCGGAAGAACAGCAAGACCGCAAGGAACATCAGGAAAACGCTCAGGGCAGCCACGCGAAAGACATTTTCCACCCGCATACGCTGGTGCACGTAGGAAGCGACATAAGGGCCGGCCGCGCCGCCGATGTTCACTAGTGTGTAGTAAATGGAGTAGCCGATGGAACGGACATTCTCTTTCGAGGCACGGGCGGTGGTACCAACGACGCTGGGCTTCACCAGCGCCACCCCCAGCGCTGGCAGGGCTAGCACAAAGGTTACCAGGACAACCAGGGGGACATTGTCGCGTACCGGCGCGAGCCACGGCGCTCCCAGCGACCCCAACAGGAAATAGGCGCAGCTCAGGATCAGATAGGCGAGCGAAAGCGCGCGGCGGAAGCCCATGCGGTCGGCCAGAGTTCCGCCGAACACTGGGAGAAACCACACCAGCCCGCCAAAGATGCCGGTGAGAGTGCCAGTCTGCTCGATGGGGAAATGCAGGGCTTCATGGAGATAGCGCGCCAACGAAGCGAAGGCCGCGTAATAGGAAAGCCGCTCGAACAGCTCGCTGAGGTTGGCGACCCAGAAGGGACGCTCAAAGCCGGTGCGAATGTCGCGCCAACGCTGCGCAAAGCTCAAAGTGGTCTCCTCGTGGAACCAGTCGTCAGTTGCCAGTAGCCAGTTGTCAGTTCTGCAAAGCAAAAGTTGGAAGGACCCAGGATCAGTTCGCGAGGGGTGGAGCACACCTTCAGGTGTGCATAAGAGCAAGCCGAGGATCGTCCGGCTCTAGCCGCTGAGCTACTCTTCAACAGATCGTTACCTCAGCGGCTGAAGCCGCTTTCCTAGCCTTAACTTTGCTAATGCACGCCTCAAGGCGTGCTCCACCGAGAGGCCTTAACCCAATGCTTCCCGCAACCGGTCTTCCACCTGTGCAGCAGACAGTGACCGCACGCGAATCACTTTGTTTCGGCTGGTTTCCCCGGCGGCTATCGTAACCGACGAACGCGGCACATTCAAAACTTCGGCAAGGAATGTAATGCAAGCTTCATTGGCGCGGCCCTCGACGGGTGGCGCGGTGAGCGCAAGCTTCAATGCGTCGCCGACCACTCCGCCGATGGCGTTCTTTTTCGCGCGGGGATGCACCTTCACCTGAAATATCGCGCCGGATGCCGTGTCGCGAATGGGAATCATGGCGCGGTGCGCGTGCCAAAGATCGCGGTGCCGAGCCGCACGCAGGTCGAGCCCTCTTCGATGGCCACTTCGAAGTCGTGCGACATGCCCATCGATAAGACGTCAAAGGTGACGGCTGGGAAGTTTCGCGCGGCCAGGCGGTCGCGCAAGTCGCGGAGCTGGCGAAAGTATGGCCTTGCGCCTTCCGGATCTTCGGTAAAAGGAGGGACGGTCATCAGACCGCGAATGCGCAGGTACTTCCAGTCGGGAGCGCCAAGGAGAATGCTTTCGAGTTCGGTCAAATCCGGAGCTACCCCGCTCTTGGCTTCTTCCTCGCCCAAGTTGATCTCGATCAGCATGTCAAGGGTCTTTCCCAGCTTCTCGGCGGCAGCGTCGAGTCGCTGGGCCAGCTTCGCGGAGTCGAGGGAATCGATCGCATGGAATATCTCCGCCGCTTTGGCTGCCTTGTTGGATTGAAGATGCCCGATCATGTGGAACTCCGCATCGCGCAGCTCTGCGAGTCCGCCAACCTTTTCCGCGAACTCCTGCACACGGTTCTCGCCGAACAAGCGGTGCCCTGCTTCGTAGGCCTCAATAATGGCGGCAACCGGAAACGTCTTGGTCACCGCCATGAGCGCAACGTCGCTTGGATCTCGGCCGGCGCGCTGGGCCGCGCGCGCGATGTGGTCGTGGATCTCGGGGAGATTAGAGGCAACCGTCATCGTGCTAGATGGAAGATCCTTGCAAGTTATAGGGGTCCTTCGACTCCGTCGGCGCAACCCCGGCGCCGCCTCCGCTCAGGATGACAGGTTTCGTTTGTGTCCACCCTGAAGAACGCAGCGACGCAAAAACCAGCGCGCCTTCTCTCGGGATGACAGGGAGATAAGTGGCGGCGCCCTACATAATCGCCGTCGGCGGTGCCGGCTCATCCGGACGGCCCGCATTCGCCAACGGCACTCGCACCATCACCACCGCCAGAATCGCCAACACGATAAAGCCCGAGATCGCGTTAGGGTGCTGGAAGATCACCGGCAGCCGCCACTGCTTGTACTTGAAGATGGCGATCACGATCCCCATGAGCGCCTCGCCGGCAATAAATCCTGAAGCGGTGAGCACCCCGGCATTTTCGACGCGGGCCTTCTGAGCATCGTTGAAATTCTTGCTGTCGCGTATCTTGTCAGTGGCCCAGCGGATCATGCCGCCGATGAAAATGGCGAACGTGGTTTCCAGTGGCAGATACATGCCGACGGCGAAGAGCATAGGGCTGCGCACTTCGATCATGATCAGCGCGAATCCCATCAGCACGCCGACCACGATGAGCGGCCACGCCATTTCGCCGCCGACGATGCCCTTGGCCAACATTGCCATCAGTCCAGCCTGAGGCGCCGAGAGCTCGCGATCACCGAAGCCGCTGCCGCCACTGTTGATGTTCGCCTGGTACAGCAGCATCAGCACGGGCAACAAGCAGAAGCTGGCAACCGTCACGCCCATGAAGTCCCCGATTTGCATCTTGCTGGGAGTGCCGCCGAGAATGTGTCCAACCTTCAGGTCCTGGAGCATTTCACCGGCGACAGCCGACGACACGCAGACCACGGCTGCGACGCCCAGCACGGCAGCAACTCCGCTCATTCCTGAGACACCGATGATGACCATCAGCAGAGCGGCAATCATCAGGGTCGCGAGCGTGAGGCCGGAAATCGGATTGTTGGAGGAACCGATCAGGCCGACCAGGTTGCCGGAGACCGCGGCGAAGAAGAAGCCGACGATGATCATGACGATCGCGGCGACGATTCCGCCCCTCAGGACGCCAGCGTAACTGGTGTAAAGCGCGATCATGCATACCAGCACCACCGCCAGTCCCCCGAAGACGATTTTCCCGTTCAGGTCGCGTTCGGTGCGCGCCGTGCTTGCATGCACCGCAGCCGATTTCTTTAGATCGGAAACGGCGCGCGCCATCCCTGAGGCCAGGCTCTTGCGCATGCGGAACAATGTGTAACACGCGCCGACCAGCATGCCGCCTACGGCAACCGGCTTGACAATGAATTTCCATACCACGTCGGCCTGGCCAGCCCAGAAGGTCGTGTCCGCGTTTGCTCCCGCCGGCAGGAACTGCGCAACGAAAGTCGGACCGCCGAGAAACAGAATGAGCGGAACCAGCAAGCCCCAGGCAATAACGCCACCGGCAAAGTTAAGCGATGCGAGCCGCGGGCCTATGATGTATCCGACCCCGAGATATGCCGGGCTGACCGCAGGGGCCGACATGGTGGTCACGGCGCCTGCACTCAGTTTCGGAGACGTGGCATTGGGGCCAAGGCGCACAAAACTCTTTCCCAATTGACCGACGCTGACGATGAAATCTCTGCTGGGACTGAACAGCTTGAACTGGCCCAGCAGGTAAACCACGCCGCCGACTCCCATATTCGAGAAGAGGATCTTCGCCGCGCGGCTGCCTTGTTGCCCGGCCTTGTGGATCTCCGATGCCGCCACCGATTCGGGGAATGGAAGATCGGGGTCTTCGACCATCACGCGGCGCAGCAATGTGACGAAAAGAATGCCCAGCACTCCTCCCACCAGCATCAGCAGGGATGACTTGAGATAGGCGTGTTCGAAGTCAAATACCGGCCACGCCCCGGAGATCACGAACGCCGGAATGGTAAAGATGGCACCTGCAGCGACCGACTCGCCGATGGAGCCGACGGTTCGGGTGATGTTTTCCTCGAGCAGTGAGCCCCGCATAAGGCGCAGCAGGGCCATTCCAATCACGGCTGCAGGATAGGTGGCCGCGATAGTCATACCTGCGCGCAGCCCGAGATAGGCATTAGCGGCGCCCAGGATGACGGTCAAAATCAGGCCCAATAGGACGGCGCGGAGTGTGAACTCCGGCATGTCGGTGTTGTCGGGAACGTAAGAACGGAACTTTTTCGGCGGTGCTGTAACCGTGGTACTCATGTAGGAAGCCTCGGGCGGCGCACGAATGGGCGACGGCGCAAGGTAGCATGTCCTCGGCACTTGTTACAAGTGCCGGTCGAGCCCGACAGCGTACGAATGCAATACCCTCACGTGAAATCTCGGTGAATCCCCGAGCAGGTATCTTTCCCAGCATTGCACCCGTGCATTGAAGTACATATACTGATGTGTCACGGTGCTACGGGACCGGAGAAAGCCAACCAGCCACTCCGGCAACCCGCGGCGCCGGCGACGGGTTCTAGTATGTTGCCAGATTAGCGCGCATACCTAAGAGTGGTTGGAGGGTCGTCTTCAGCAGTCGTGAGACGCTAGAACGAAAGCGACGAGAGCAGCGCGCCGAGCAACGTGCCGTCCTCGTCGCGCCCTTGCAAGACCTTGTAAGAAACGTATTCTCCGTCCTCTTCCCTTCCAATTGCAGACTCTGTAGCACTCCTCTTGACCACATCTCACGGGTTCCTGTCTGCACCGAATGTCTTGCGGCGATTCACCGTGTGGTTGCCCCGCAATGCGTGCTGTGCGGCGACCGCCTGACCAGCGCGCAATTGCTGGTAGGTGACGGCCGCTGCCACGGCTGTCGTGACTTCGAACCGGAATTCGCGCATGCCATGTCCTTCGGCGAATACGAGGGCGGCCTGCGCGGCCTCATTCATTTATTGAAGTACGAGTCGGTTCTTCCGGTGGCGACCTTGCTGAGCGGCATGCTGGCCGCGACGATTCAGGAACTGCTTCCCTCGTGCCGGGACGCGGTGCCGTTGATCGTCCCAGTTCCGCTGCATAAGAACAAGCGTACCGATCGCGGCTTCAACCAGGCGGAACTGATTGCGCGCGCCGCCGTCAAGCGGATCCCGCGGCGGCTGGAACTAGCAACCGGAATTCTGGTCCGCCAGCGCGCTACGATTTCGCAGGTCGGCCTGACGCGCGAACAGCGCGCCGAGAACGTGCGCGATGCGTTTCGGGTTCGTGATCGCCGGCGGGTGTGCGGCTGCACCGTGATTCTCGTGGACGACGTTATGACGACGGGAACCACGCTCTCCGAGTGTGCTCGCGTTCTGAAGAAGGCTGGTGCAGAGCGGGTTTTTGCAGCCACCGTGGCGCGTGCCTTCCAGGGCACAGCTTTGCTGGGCCCTGATAACCCTGCGGAGCGCGAACCCGCCATTCCAGTGGAAGAGGAGGCACACGAAGCGGTAGCAATCGCCGCTTCGGTTTAAGAGGGATATGTCAACTTCGGCCCACAGCGCGGCGTCCCGGTACGGCAAGTCTCTTGCCGGTTGCATGCAACATGCCCGTGAGGCTGGCGAAGAGCCACCCCAATGGACAGTGATGCACGCTCCGGTCCTGGTATTGAACGCTTCGTACGAGCCCATCAACGTGTGTGCTGCCCGTCGCGCCGTCATTCTGGTGCTAAAGGGCGTGGCCATGATGGAAGAGGCCAACGGACACTACTTGCACGCGGCCCGTATTGCCATGCGCGTTCCGTCAGTCATTCGACTGCTGGAGTACCGTCGCATCCCCCACCAGACGCGCGCCTTGTCGCGCAAGAACATCCTGCTGCGCGACCGCAACACCTGCCAGTATTGCGGCAAGATCCTGGCGGCCGGCGAATTGACTCTGGATCATGTCATCCCACGCTCGCGCGGCGGAGCTTCCACTTGGGAGAACCTGGTTGCCTGTTGTCATACCTGCAATCGCAAGAAGGGCAATCTGCTGCCGCACGAGTCCAGCATGAAGCTGTTGCGCGAGCCCCGCGCCTTCAACTTGCACACCAGCCGGCACATCATGCGCATGATGGGCCGTTCTGACTCGAAGTGGCAAAAGTACCTGTTCTACTGAAAAACTCCCATCACAACTCTTGTGAGTGTTCGGTAGTGGCTCAGTTTGAAATAATCAGTTCGACAGCCATCGATAAGCTTTTATTAAGGCCAGAATGGCGGCCAAACCAAAAGCCGCCAAAACGAGACGCCCAGCCCACATGTCTGGACTATTCTTCTCGAAATGCATCAAAGCGAAGGCAATTAGCACCAAGATTACGATAATCATTTCGATGCTCATGCCGGGCAGTCTTGCGTTCTTCTATTTGATGAGCTTTAGCCGTTTCATATCAGATTCACTCCAGCCGATATCGGCCAACAGGCTCTTAAGCAGTTTAGGGCCATATGTCTTGCGAGGATGATAATGGATTACGATTCGTTTCGGAGGGCTAGTCCTCTTGATATACGAAATCGTGGCGTCAGCGCTAGCGGGGTCTTTCGTGTATCCGTCACGCTTAAGAGCGGCAATCAAATCATCTGCGGTGATCGCTTTTAGCTGGCTCCACACGTGCTGAGAGAGGGCCATTTAAGTTCAAGGTGACGCAACATCGCTCCAGGGGGAACGGTTGGGATTTGTTCTCCCTGCTCAAGCGAGCAGTGCGGTCCTATTGGCAACGGATCGCCATGCATCACTAGAGATTTCAGAAAAACGTTAGCAGCCAAGCAAGCATTCTTCAGCGCTTCTTTTTCAGTCTTGCCATCGACATGAAGGCCCTTGAACGCAGGGCAGAAGGCATGGTACGAGTCGCCGTCTTTCTCGATAATGACCGTCAGCGTCAGCCGAAGCGTAGCGCTCTTAGACGAAGCATCATTCATTGGTTTTTCCGCCGTTGGCATAGATGCTCCTTCCGATGATGGTGGCGCTGCTTTTGTGGATTCGGAGTTTAGCACAGCACGGGGGCGCTGCAACTGCTATTTTACGCCAAGTGCATACATCGTCATAATCGCCTGAATTGATTACTCTTGGACGGTCTCTGCTCCAAAAGGTCAACGAGTTCCTCAATCGACCAGACATGATCTGCGAGGCCAGATTCCATCGCAGGTGTGATTCGAAGCGTCTGATGTACACGGCAAAAGTTGTAATATGCGAACCATAGTGCCACGGCAGCGGCGTGGTTCTCTACCTTCTTGGAAAACGCATTCGTCAAGCGCGTGAAACGTCGAATCCCCATTCTCATGCTGAGATTCTGCCGTTCAACAAAACTCGTGCTGACATGCTTCGGGTCAGGGTCGCCCATCACCGTTTTCATTTCGCAGCCGATGCAGGTTGCCGGACTGTAACGCGATTCGTCGGGAGTAGCAGCGCCGAAAATCTTGTGGAGCTGAGCGTAGTCAACTTCCGTTCCGAATGCATCTTCGATGGCCTGTAGATATGGTCGATGCGCGTCTGTGGTGATCTGCGGACGGCCAGCGATACGATTTGCACAGTCACTCATGAAGTTGTACGCCGAATATTTTCCCCTATCGCCGACGTAGTATGTCACGCACAGCTTTGTGTCCGCGTCGATCGCGGTCCAAGTCCAAACATCGCCCCATCCGGCTTTTTCCTGTTCTGGTGTGACGTTCTTTTTCTTCGCGCCGACGAAGGCCCAGATTTCATCGCACTGTAGACGGCGGACGCGAACATTGCGAACATTTCGGTCGTGATGAATAGCACAGGCATCGGCTATATCGAGCAGCAGAGTTGTGACCGTATTACGTGCGACTCCCGTCATGCGGGATGTGGAGCGGATGCTATTGCCCTCCACTAATGCGCTGACCACACGCCCTCTTTCCGCTGTGCTCAATCTGTTTATAATGACAATTATGCTTGAGCAAATACGGTCTGTCAATGAAAATCGACAGCTGATGCAAATTTATTTCCTCCAATACAGCCTATATTGTTCCCAATGGCGGTATAATGTTCCCAATGAACAGCGCGACGATACCCGAAGGAACAAAGCTTGTTCTCAGAGCGCAAATTAACAAGGCGTTTACTCCTAGTGCTCCGATCAACGGTCCCGACCTGTTTGCGGGCAGAACGCGCGAGATTGACCGTGTCGTGCAAGCGATTTTTCAGAGGGGGCAGCACGCCATTATTTTCGGCGAGCGTGGGGTCGGGAAAACGTCGCTCGCAAACATCATCTATGATTTACTAGTGCTCTCCGGACAACACGAGTTCCAGGTTGCGAAATACACCTGCGGAGCCGGTGCGGATTTCGCGGGTATTTGGCGAGCAATCTTCAAGCAACTCAAGATTACTCGACACAACCAGAAGCAGCTCACTCTAGACGCAATGTTGCCGGATTCGGTTGGCTCGGATGACATACGGGAAACGTTTCAGTCTGCCGATTCGCCAAGCATCATCGTGATTGATGAAGTTGACCGAATCGCCGAGACAGAAACGGCAATTTTGTTGGCCGATACGGTTAAGACGCTCTCCGATAATTCAGTAAATGCAACCCTTGTGTTGGTTGGCGTAGCAGATTCGGTCGATCAACTCATCTCGGAACATCAATCCATTGAACGTGCGCTGATTCAAATTCACATGCCACGCATGTCCGAGAATGAACTTACCCAAATCGTCGATAAGGGTCTAGCGACTACCCGAATCACGATCTCCGACTCGCTGAAACAGCGAATCGCCAATCTGTCGCAAGGGTTACCGTCCTGCACTCATCTTTTGGCTCGTCACGCCGCGCTTGCGGCGGTCGATAGGAGCAGCTTGGCAATTGGAGAACAAGATTTGTCGCAGTCCATTAAGGAGGCTGTGATGAATCAGCAGCAGACCATCATCAACGCTTACGAAAAGGCGACCCACAGCCCCCGCGAAAACCTTTACAAGCAGGTTCTGTTAGCGTGTGCGCTAGCGCAGACGAATGAACTCGGGTACTTTTCCGCCGTCGATGTACGGACGCCGATGCGGATGATTACCGGGAAGGAGTACGAAATCCCAGCGTTCTCGCAGCATTTGAACGATTTCTGCGAAGATGCGCGAGGCCCAATCCTGCAAAAGAAGGGCGAACGTAGAAGGTTTCGCTTCCGATTTATCAACCCCTTGATCGAGCAATTTGTGGTTCTGAAGGGGATTGCTGACGGGATGATCTCGGAGGAGCAGATTTCTTGGTCTGCTTCCAACGTGAGTTAGCGGCCTTTCGTGCTATCTGAACTCTTTCCTCGGCTGTCAATGCGTTAGCCCTTGCTCTGCCGCCCTTATTCCCGCCGATACGCCCGGCGATAGCCTTCGGGCTTGCCGCTTTCTTTTCCGGCAGTGGACTTCCGTCCATACGCTCACCAATTGCCTGCTCAACGACCTCGCGGGCAATCTGCATAAAATCCCGCTTCGCGCCTGAACGTTTCGCCATGCCCTCACCATGCCACGATTCGACAAATGACGCAAGGGCATCAGGTTTCAAATTGAGCCACTACCGAGTGTTCGATTGGCTCTGCCGCCGCGAATGTGTGCACTTCCCTGCTCAAAAGTACCTTGGCGATGCCTTTCCCTAAACCCGGAACATTTAACTTCCCCTGATAAATCAATTGTTTGCGAGGACGCGTGCCGTCCCGGTTGGAAACCTGCATCTAAATCCATAGCGAGCATGTGAGTGGCGAACCCGCAGCCTTTGGCAGGACTCGGTTCGGCAACCCAATTCAGAAGTGGGAGTCCCATGGCAGAGAACGCTGTAGATCGGATCGTGGAGAATTTGGGAAAGTCTGGCGCCGAATATTTCCCCCAACATTCAGAGGTGAAGGCAGTGCGAGTGGTAGGCCGCGCGCCTAAGCTTGATCATTACATCTACGAAATTGTCGTGGAGTTCGCCGACGACAGTAAGCGCGTCAGCGCGAAAGTGTATCGCGCCGGCAAATGTGGAAGCCACACGCCGCAGGAGTTGGCAAAAACTGAGGCGCAAAATCTGGAGTTCGCATTCCACGCTGCCAAGAGGAGCGGACTGGAAGGCGTGCCCCGTCCTCTCGGCGACTTCACCGGTCTCGGCGCCATCGTCAGTATCAAGGTTGACGGCCCGTCGTTGCAAAGCGTCATCCTCAGAACGGCGCTGCTGCCTGACCTCGGCGGCGACAATAAAGGCTTATTGCAACTGGCGGCCCAGCGAACTGGCCAATGGCTGCGACAATTCCACAAGGCGACGGCTCAAGAGCCGGCGCCACTCGACACCGCAGCCCTGCTGTCGGAGATGGAGCAGCTGTGCCATCGGGCAAGGAAGAACGCGCTGCCCGCGACGTCAACCGAAGCGATCCTGGAGAATGCTCGCAGTGTGCTCTGGAGACAGAATAAGCCTCTGCCGTCCTCGACTGTGCTGAATGATTTCGTACCGCTCAATGTTCTAGTGACGGAATCGGGAGTCGGCTTTTGCGACTTCGCCAACCTGACTCAAAACGGCAATTCGCTTCATGACGCTGCCGTGTTTCTGGCTGCAATTGAGGCGCTGGAAAAGTATCCTTTCTGCGATCGCCGCCTCACAGCCTCGGTGCAGGACGCTTTCCTCGATGCCTATGGCATCCAAGTGCAAGAGGAGCGGTTGTTAACGGTGCTGAAGATGAAGGTGCTGCTGCAAATGTTCACGCAGGGGCGCGCCGCTAACAAGGAGAGCGCAGAGCGGAAGAAGGTGATGTGGGCCAATGTGATGAAGCGCTTCATCCAGCAGGCGGCGGACCGCACGCTGGCGCCCAGCGGCATAGGCGCTATTGCTTCGGCGGGGTCTTCTGTGTTCCGCCTGTCTGCTGTGTACCCGTCTGCGGCTGGTCCTTTGAGATTTCCTGCCCTTCGTAGGTAATCTTCACGTTTGATCCGAAACGTTTGTAGTTCGAATACTTGACGACCTGGCGCACGTGGACATCGCCGCTTGAAAAATGCAGTTCATCGTCAACCTTGGTGTACACCGGGAACCAATATTTGCCGTCGATTTGCTGTCGCCAGGTCGTGAAGTTGGGAAACAGGTTTTCCTGCCCACCCCGGTGTTTGCCAACACCAAGATCGGGAACGTTCTTGCCATAGGTCTTCACGATCTGGAAGTCATGGTCGTCCACCCAGATGCGGCCCTGGAAGTACCGCTTGTTCTTGTCAATCTGCTTGGGCGCAATGTCGAATACATAGGTGCCAAGCTCATCTTCCTTCTGTTTGCCGACGTAGAGAATCTGGTACTCCGGGATTTCATCGCTGGTGAGCACGAACGGCATGCGATGGTTAATGTCGTCAAAGTCTTCCCGCGTCATCTGGATGCGCTGCAAGCTGGACTGCGGCGCAAAAACGACTTCATCGAGGCGCTTACCCTTGTCGTCAAACAGGATGTCGTCCACCTGTTTGTACTCGCCATCCACACTATCGCCTTCGAGCGTCTGCACCGTAACCGACTGCCGGTAGGTGTACTGCTCACGTGCGATCTTGAACTGCTTCTCCTTCGCAGCGAACTTCTGAATGATTTCGTCAACCGTGATGCCTTGGGGTTGCGAGGTGTCGAGCGGGCCCTCACCGCGGTCGGACGCGGGTGCCGGAAGCGCCAGGCACAAGGCGAGCAGAAACAGCGAAAATACCAGCAAACGCGGAGGACCTTGGAAGTACTTCATTGGGATGGATCCTTTAAAGCTATTGTATTCGATGCGGCTGCTCCGTGTTGCGCGGCGCAATGACGGTCTGGCTTTGGTTTCGCCGATTCGCTCCGGTGATTTAGACTAGCCAGTTTCTTAGACGCACATCTTCTGGCTTCGTTTGTGCCCGCCGTGGAGGCTTCATGCTACGTCGCATTTTCCTCTTTCTCCTTTGCTGCTCGCTCTCTGGGTTCGCACAGAGCAAACGTCCCTTCACCTTCGAAGACATGATGCAGCTCAAGCGCATCGGCGAGCCTAGCCTCTCACCCGATGGCAAGTGGGTAGGGTTCGCCGCGGTCGATGTCAACCTTGACGAGAACACACGCAAGCCGCACCTGTGGATCGTTCCCATCGCTGGCGGCGAGGCGCGGCGCCTTATGCCCGCGGGCGCTGGTGAAGATCGCATCCGTTTCTCGCCGGACGGCAAGCACATTCTCGTCGAGGCATCCCGCGATGGCGCTTCGCAGATCTGGGTACAGGATTTCGACTCCGCTAGCGGCGCTCTGAGCGGCGAGCCGCGCAAGGTGACGAACATCTCGACCGAGGCCTCAGGTGGCCTGTGGTCGCCGGACGGCACCAGCATTCTGTTCATCTCCGAGGTCTATCCCGACTGCAACGACGACGCCTGCAACAAGCAGCGTGACGAGGCGCAGAGCAAGTCGAAGGTGAAGGCCAAAATCTTCACCCAACTGATGTACCGCCATTGGAACCACTTTTCCGACGGCAAGTACAGTCATCTTTTCGTAGTTTCGGCAGATGGCGGCACCGCGCGCGACCTCACCCCAGGAGCGCACGAGGTCCCTCCGTTCAGTCTCGGCGGTCAGGACCAGTACGCGTTCTCGCCCGACGGAAAGGAGATCGCCTATACCGCCAACCTTGACAAGATGCAGGCGACCAGCACCAACAACGATGTCTTTCTTATACCCACGGCAGGCGGCGAGCCGAAGAAGATCACCACCAATCCCGGTAGCGACGGAACGCCCATCTATTCGCCCGACGGGAAGTACATCGCCTATCGCTCGCAGCTCCGCGGGGGATACGAGAGCGACCGCTTTCGCCTGATGCTCTACGAGCGCGCCACCGGCAAGATTACCGACTTGGCGCCGAACTTCGATCGCTGGGTTGACTCGATGGTCTGGTCGCCAGACTCGAAGGCCATCTACTTCACCGCCGAAAACGAGGGTGCAGCGCCGATCTATGCGATCAACGTAACCACTCCCAATCCGTGGCCGCAGGAACTGGTCGGCGGTTTCAACGACAGCCCGACTCCGACGCCGGACGGCAAGACCCTGGTCTTCGATCGCATGTCGGTCATGGCGCCGAACGAAATCTACACTGCGCCTTTGGTATTCCCGCAATGCCGCATCGCTGTGCCGCCAAATGCCTACAGCGTTCCCGGTTGCCTGCTCTCCAAGGCGCAACCGCTGACCATGCTCAACGAAGCGGTGCTGTCAAAGGTTGAGATGCAGCCGCTGGAGTCCTTTTGGTTCGAGGGCGCAGCAAAAGAAAAAGTGCAGGGCTTCCTGGTTAAGCCACCCGACTTCGACGCCAGCAGGAAGTATCCCGTCAAGTTCCTCATCCACGGCGGCCCGGAAGGCGCGTGGGGCGACGACTGGTCCTATCGCTGGAACCCTGAGCTGTTCGCGGCCAGCGGGTACATCGCGATCATGATTAACTTTCACGGCTCGACCGGCTACGGGCAGAAATTCATCGACGCCATCAACGGCGATTGGGGTGGCGCTCCGTTCCACGACCTGATGCTGGGCCTCGACTACGCCGAGAAAACTTATCCCTTCATCGACAAGGACCGCGAGTGCGCCCTGGGCGCCAGCTACGGGGGATACATGATCAACTGGATTGAGGGCCACACCACGCGCTTCAAGTGCCTGGTTTCGCACGATGGCATGTTCAACACCGAGTCAGCCTTTGGCACCACCGAAGAGCTCTGGTTCAACGAGTGGGAGTTCAAAGGCACTCCGTGGACGAACCGCGAGATGTACCGCAAGTGGTCACCCCACCTCGCCGCCACCAACTTCAAAACGCCGCTGCTGGTGGTGCACGGCCAGCTCGATTACCGGCTTGACGTCTCGGAGGGCTTCCAGTTGTTCACCACCGCGCAGCGCCTGAACGTTCCCTCAAAGATGCTCTACTTCCCCGACGAAGGCCATTGGGTGCTGAAGCCGCAAAACAGCCGCCTGTGGTACCAGACGGTGAATGAATGGGTGGACCAGTGGACGAAGAAGTGACGCGTATTGTGCCGTCCTAGACCCAACGCGCTCTAGACCATCCAACATCTCCGTATAGCCCGTTTAATCACCCCCTGAAGCTCGTCGCTTTGCCCCGGCCAGGGTTGATTGGGCTGGTCACAAGGATAGGTGTGCGATATCACAGACATTCCTGTGCGCTGTAGCAGTTAATGTTGGAAGCATATTTGTATTCTGGCGCCTCTTCTTGCCGCCTCTTCCTGATATCGATTGCCTCTCTCAGGGTTCTCCCAGGCAACGATCGGGGAAGGGATAGCGCAACTGCCCAGTGGAGGAAGGCGATGACACATTCGCCCCGCGGTTCTCCCACCGTCGGTCCTAAAAAACAGCCCTATCTGAATAGCGCACTGCCGCGTCGGCCTGGTTGCCAGCCGGTCTGGGTTGATTTCACGCCATCCAGTTGATTGAGAACAAGGAGAAGATCATGCGAGTGGCCTTGGTCGGAGCGGAACTCGAAGAAAACCTGGGGTTGCGGTACATGGCCGCCGCTCTCGAGCAACAGGGGCACGAAGTTGAAATCATCCCCTTCAATTGTGAGAATGAAGTTGCAGCAGCAGCCGAGGCAGTTGCTCGCTTCGATCCCCAGATCACGGGCCTTTCCATGGTCTTTACGGGCCGTGCCCGGGAATTCTGCCGCTTCGCTCAGGAACTGCGCGACACTGGTTATCGGGGGCACGTCATTGCAGGCGGTCACTTTGCGTCCTTCAATTGCGAACGGCTGTTGACCGATTTCCCCGCTTTCGACTCGGTGGGTCTTGGCGAGGGCGAAGAGCTGATGTGTGCGATGGCGAACGGCATGGAACACATATCGACTATCCCCGGCATCTGCTATCGGCAATCCGATGGCTCTCTGGCAACTAATCGATCGCTGGGAAATCCGGCCAACCTGGATGCTCTGCCCTTTCCCAAGCGGATTACTTTCCACGACTATTACGGACAACGCATTGCAAGTATCCTCAGCAGCCGGGGGTGCTGGCGCAATTGTGCGTTCTGCAGCATCAACGCATGGTATGAGCGGGGCGGCGGCAAGAAGTTCCGGATTCGCGGCGTCGGCAATATCGTCGCGGAGATGAAGGAGCTCTATTTCCAGCATGGCATCCGGATTTTTAACTTTCAGGACGACAATTTCTTTCTTCCGAATCCTGAAAAAGCCTTGCGCCGATTCGAAGAACTCCGCGACGGCCTGCAGCGGGAGGGCGTGACCGGCATTGCCATTGCCGTCAAGGCACGTCCTGACAGCATCACCTACGACTGTATCCGGGTGCTCGACGACCTGGGCCTGTTTCGCGTATTCCTTGGGGTCGAAAATGCATCAGAGAACGGCCTGCGCAACCTGAATCGCAAATGCGAATTCGAGCAGGTACTGAGTGCACTACGGATACTTAACGACTTCGATGTGCACATTGCCTTCAATCTGCTGATGTTCGAACCGGAGACCGTACTCAATGACATCCTCATCAATCTCCGGTTTATCGAACGGCACCCCGACAACCCGTTCAATTTTTGCCGTGCCGAAGCGTACGCAGGTACCGGTCTGGAGGCCAAACTGGCCCCCGAAGGACGCCTGTTGGGCTCCTACTTTGGGTTCGATTATCGCCTGAAGGATGCGCACTGCGAGGCTTTTCACCAGATCGCCAACTACGCATTTTTCGACCGGAACTTCAGTGACTACGGCCTGCATTACTTCAACATGCAGGTGGATTTCTGCTTCCAGCTTTTGCGGCGGTTCCAGCCCGAGCTGATTACTCAGGCGATGCGCGCTGCCGTCCGGAATTTCATCAAGCAAACCAATCTCGACACTTACGAGTGTCTCTGCGAGATCTACGATTTTGTAGCCACAACCAACCCCAAAGACGAGCTCGGCATACGAGGATTTGCGCGGGAAATGCGGGCCCGTGTCGACACCGCGAGCGCCGCTCTCCATTCGCAAGGACAACAGATTCTCGATTGGCTCGATGCCGTTCACGAAGGCCGGAAGACGCCACGGACTCTATCCGCTGCTCAGGGTCTCGCCGCGCAGCCAGGTCCTCTCGCGTATGGACCGTTGTCTTATTCAAGGCTGGACAGACCGGCCGGAACCGACCTGGCTGGTTCGTACCTGAAGGACCCTGAACAGGCGGGTTGGTTCGGCGTGGTTGCGAAGCCAATACCCTACGAGCAATTCATGAAGCAGATGGCCGAAGGCGCTAACGCGGCCATCTAGTCAGGTCCTGCCCGTTCGAGGGGCGCAGACCTGAAGCCCAACAACCAGCGTTCCACCCATGTGCAATGCAAGGAGGTACCAATGGCAAGGTCGATTATCAATCATCCCAAGGAACCAGCCCACCCCATGGTTGTCGCCCTGCACGACAATCTGGTTGAACTCTATAAATTTATCCGTGAAAAATACCAGCCAAAGATTGACGAGGCATTCGACAAGGTATCGCGACAAATCGGTTTCGTGGTTACGACCACCATCCCCGTCGAAGTTGAAGTTGCCGACAAAGGCAAACTCAAGCAGATCGCGGTCACGGCCGACAACCTGAAAGGTACGCTATTCGAGATGATACCCTCGGCGCTCAGCTCGGCGGGAAGCCTTCCGGCTGGCATTGCGCCGGGGAAATACCAGATGTACCTTCTCTGGTATCCGGCCCTGAAACTCAAACTGCGGACCGATTTCATGGAGCCCGCACACCTCGCGCAAGGTCCGGGCGCTGCCGAGATACTGTCCTCCATGCGAGCGGATCTGGCTGTTCGCTTTGCAGGGAAGATTCCGTTCTATGGTGAGCCTGTCCACTGGCTTGATCCGGGATATGTGATCGTAGCGGAAGAAGCAGTCCTGATACATGCCATCGACGAGGTCTATCCTGAGCTACGCCTGGCAGACCGGATTTCGACAGCACGACAGGAGTTGCGCACGCAGACACGGCCGGAAATCCGTGAACCAGCGCATCTGCGGCCGGAAATCCGCGAACCGGCGCACTTCTTCCGGCCAGGAATTCGCGAACCGGCGCACATTGCGCAGTTAGAAAAGGCCTTCACCTCCGACAAAGGACAGGAGATTGCAGCTGAAGTCGCGGCAGTGCTTCGTCGCTACGGCTTCTAGTCCTCACGATGCGTTGGGCACCTGAAGACTGAGCGGCAGGTCCCATGGCGAAGGATGGGACCTGCGCCTTTTCTGGTAGGGATGTTTGCGAAAAAATTCGCCCGTGAGTTAGCGCCGTCACACGTCGAGTGGCCTATTGCGTCCGGCTGGCTTTGCCTTCCATGACCGTCGCCCAGCCGCCGGGCACAGCCACTTCCTGCTTGAAGGTGTACGAATCAGGGGTAATGGTACTGATGGTGTAGCGCGCCTGGGTGACCACCCCATTCAATTTCTGCTCAGAGGTCCAGGTCCAGGTGTTGCCCTGCAACTTGCCGGTCGCCATCTGATGCTCGCCGAGGCTGTTGTAAACGTTGTAGGTGTAAAGTCCATCCTCGGGGTTGTAACCCATGACGCGGACGCTGTTGATAGCTCCCAGCGGAGACTTCATGGACGTTCGGGTCTCGAGGAAGAAGCCATTGGTGACCCACTCGCCAGTTTCGGTCAGGCTGAAGGGCGCAGGATTGCCTTTTGGGCTCAGCTTCATCATCCCCTGGGCCTGCCAGTTCCCCGCAAAGTAGCTCATCCTTTGGTGCTGCGGAGTGGGCGTGGGCTGTTGTTGCGGTTGGGCAACCGCCCATGCGCTGAGAAACAGGCAAACCAGGGTCGTTGTCATGGCGAGTTTCATGAGGGACTCTCTCGACTATTGGATCTCGATCACGCTACCGCCAGCGGCTTCCCGGACTTCTTTCGTCCGCTCGATGACTTGCTGAGTGAACGCAAACAGCGACTTGGCGTGCGGCGACTGGTCGCCTTCCAGCACGATCGGCTGCCCACTGTCGCCTCCCTTGCGGATATCGGGATCGAGTTCAATGCTGCCCAGAAATGGCACATCGAACTGCTGCGCGGTGCGCGCGCCGCCGCCCTTAGAGAAGATGTCAATCTCGTGGTGGCAGTGCGGACACACGAAGTAGCTCATGTTCTCGACGATGCCGAGGATGTCCACCTTCACCTGACGGAACATCTCAATGGCTTTGCGCGCGTCCTGCAGCGAAACGTCGCTGGGCGTGGTGACCACCACGGCGCCGGTCAGTGGCACCGTCTGCACCAGCGAGATCACTACATCGCCGGTGCCCGGCGGTAGGTCCACGACGAGGTAGTCGAGCTGTCCCCACTCCACCTGGCCGAGAAATTGTTTGACGATGGAATGCAGCATGGGACCCCGCCAAACCAGCGGTTTGTCGCCAGGGCTAAGAAAACCAACCGACATGACTTTCAGCCCGTAACGCTCGGGCGGCAGAATGCGGTCTTCCCCCACTACGCTCGGCGCCATCGTGGTTCCGAGCATCAAGGGAACATTGGGGCCGTACACATCGGCATCGAGCAGACCGACCTTGTAGCCCAGGCGCGCCAGCGCGATGGCCAGGTTGACCGCCAGAGTGGTTTTACCAACGCCGCCCTTGCCGGATCCGACGGCGATGATGCTGTCCACGCCCGGAAGCGGCTGCGGACCGGCCTGCGGCTGGCCAGGCATGTGTGCATGCTGATGACTCACGTGTGTTCCTGCAACGTTGGGAATGAGGTGCGCAAACGAGGATTATACGCTGCGCGTGAGGGCGGGCTCAGCTATACGCTTCGCGGCGATGAGCCTGCTTACTTCCGCTCGTACCGGATCTTGAACACCTGTGCCCAATCGCCGTCCTTCTGCACGAAGACGCTAAACCAGTAGGCATCGTTGCCGTCCCGCAGAAGGGTGGAGCGAATGTGTTGTGTCTTTCCATCCGGCTGCATGATGTCAAAGTCCTGGTGTACCGTCTTGCCGTCCGCGTCCGGGGTCGCCGTGCCGATGGTCAACTGGCCCTCCGAATTCGTGTAATAAAAGCCGATGGTCTTGGCCACGGGATTGTAGGCGTAGAAGCCGTTGTAGTGTGGCTTACCGTTGAAGTCGGTGTTGAAATCGATAGCCTGATGGTTGGGCGCCCAGCGAATGTGGTTTTCGACGTGCGTCGTCGTTCCATCGGAAGGGTCCTTGACGTCGGTAACCCACGTTCCGCCAGTCAACCACGCGACCGGGGCGAGCGGGTTGTCAGCGCTATTGGTAGCGGCTGGTTTTGATTGCGCCAATCCGCTGATGGAGAAAACTGCAAGCAGCATGAACAGCAGCACCCGAGTGGAGCGAGTTGTCATGTTTTGTCCTTGATTGAAGTTGATCGGCGATTGTGCCATGCCGACGCGCTCCCGGCAAGAGCCACTGGGACGAAACGCTCTCATGGCCCGCTGACTTGCGTGCCGCGGACGGAAACCTATAGGCTCCTTTGGTTATCAGATGTGCAGGAGAACTATGAAGATCGCCAACGATGTGACGGAACTGATCGGGCAAACGCCCTTGGTGCGGCTCAACAAGGTGACCGCCGGCGTAAAGGCCACGGTCGTCGCCAAGCTGGAGAGCCAGAACCCGTGCAGCAGCGTGAAAGACCGCATCGGCGTCAGCATGATCAACGAAGCCGAGCGCGCGGGGAAAATTCGTCCCGGCCACACCGTGCTGATTGAACCGACCAGCGGCAACACCGGCATCGCGCTGGCGTTTGTGGCCGCGGTGAAAGGTTACAGGCTCCTCCTCACCATGCCCGACACCATGAGCCTGGAGCGTCGTGTGCTGCTGAAAGCGTTTGGCGCCGACATCGTACTGACGCCGGGCGTGAAAGGGATGAAGGGGGCGATTGCTAAGGCTGACGAGCTGCTGGCTAACACTCCCAACAGCTACATGCTGCAGCAGTTCGACAATCCGGCAAACCCTAAGATCCACCTTGAGACGACCGGCCCGGAAATCTGGAACGATACCGATGGCAAGGTGGACTTCCTCGTGTCTGGCATCGGCACCGGCGGCACCCTAACCGGCGTTTGCGAGTACATCAAGCCGAAGAAACCCTCGTTCAAGGCGGTCGCAGTCGAGCCAGTGGAAAGCCCCGTCCTCTCCGGCGGACAGCCCGGTCCGCACAAGATTCAAGGTATCGGGGCAGGCTTCGTACCCAGCATCCTGCGCACCGACTACATCGACGAAGTGATCCAGGTGTCGAGCGAAGACGCTATCGTGATGGCCCGCCGCCTGGCCAAGGAGGAGGGTCTGCTGGTCGGCATATCGTCGGGAGCCGCGGTGGTTGCTGCCTTGCGCGTTGCCGAACGCGACGAGAACGGCGGCAAGCTGATCGTGGCCATCATCCCTTCGTTTGGCGAGCGTTACCTGAGCAGCCTTCTGTTCGAGCAGCTCCGCAACGAGTCACTTGCCATGGTGGCCGAAGGCGTTTAAACCATGTTTTCATCCATGCGCGAAGACATTGCTGCTGTTAAGGACCGCGACCCAGCGGCGAGGTCCGCGCTTGAAGTCGTGCTGCTCTATTCCGGGCTGCACGCGCTGTGGGGCTACCGCTTCCACCATTGGCTGTGGATCCACGGCTGGCGATTCCCGGCGCGCGCCCTGTCGCAATTGGCGCGACTGATCACCGGCATCGAGATCCATCCCGGCGCACAGATCGGCCGCCGCTTCTTCATCGACCACGGAATGGGTGTCGTTATCGGCGAAACCACTATCGTGGGAAATGACGTCACCCTCTACCAGGGCGTGACCCTCGGCGGCACGGGAAAGGAGACAGGCAAGCGACACCCGACCATTGGCGACAACGTTGTGGTTGGCGCCGGCGCAAAGGTTCTCGGCAACATTACTGTGGGCGAGAACTGCCGTATCGGCTCCGGATCGGTGGTGTTGCGCGACGTACCCGACAATTCAACCGTCGTCGGAGTACCCGGACACATCATTTTCCGCCATGGCAAACGCGTGGTAATTACCGATCCTAAACAGATCAACGATCCGCTCTCGGAGGCGCTGGCTGCGGTGGCCATGGAAGTCAAGGCGTTAAAGGACGAGGTGCGCCAGTTGCAGGGCCGCGAGCCGTCTCCCACCAACGGAACCGACAAGTTGCAACAGGCGATTGAGATTGACTACCAGATATAGGGGCTGAAGTCGCAGCGAACCGCGCACACAACCTTCCTGAGAGGGTCTTAGTCGAGGAGAGCTTCGACCGCCCTGAAATCGATGGTCAAACGTCCACTGGAAAGTTGACCTGATGCCAGTTTCACCAAAGTCCCCGTACGGAATTGATATCTTGCATCGGTTTGGGGATCGATAAGAAAGATGCCAACGATACCCATGCGTTCGTAATCACGGAGCTTCTCCAACATCCTCGTCATCGTGTCTTCAGGCGACAGAATCTCGAAAACCGCCAGCGGAGGCTGCGTGATAACCTGCTCGATCGGCCGGTCGCGGTCCAGCACGGTGACGTCCGGGACCCGGAAGCGGGTCGCAGCTACTTGTACGCGTAACTCAGCCAGTACGCGGATATTCCAATCCTTTTTGCGCCCGGTGAAGTACTCAAGCAATGCTGCCTGCCAGCTTGCATGATCGTATTCGCCCACAGACCGCTCCTGAATCTCGCCGTCGACATATTCGGCGTCTGGTTCATACGTCGAGTGCAGATATACTTCGACTGGAACGCTTGTGATGGTAGCCATAGCCAACCTTTATCTAAGATAGTATAGCGTTGCTTCACAAGGAATTCATTAATCGGACTGTGATCCATTAGGAACGATCTGGTTGAGCGGTACATATCAGCAGGAGCGGGTGGGTATTATCGCGAAGGGAGCAGGCCACAGCGCACGGTGACTACCGTTCTTCTAGCCCGGCAATTACTTACTCCGCTGCAGCGGATCGACGATGCAGCTCTTCTGATCGAGGACGGGATCGTTTCGACCCTGGGTCCGCGCGTCGCCGTAACCATCCCTGCCAGTGCGCGAGTCATAGACTTCGGCGATGCGGTTCTAGCGCCGGGGCTGATTGACCTCCACATTCACGGCTGCGCAGGACACGATGTCATGGAAGGCTCGGACGAGGGCCTCGCGGCCATCGAACGGATGATGGCGCGCCACGGCGTGACCGCCTATTGCCCGACAACGGTCACGGCCCCCATGGATCAAACCCTGAAAGCGCTGGAAGATCTGGGCAACGCGACGAAGCATGCCGAAAACAATGGCTGCTCTGGTCCACCACGCGCCCGCCCTTTGGGCATCCATCTGGAAGGACCTTTCCTCAGTCACGCTCGACGCGGGGTGCATCCATCACTCTACCTGCAACCGCCGTCGGCAGAGCTGTTCAACCAGATGTGGGACGCCGCCTCGGGGCGCATCCGCGTGCTCACCATTGCGCCCGAACTGCAAGGGGCGCTGGAACTCATCGCTAACGCAGCGCGCCGGGGTGTGTGCGTGAGCGCGGGGCACTCCAACGCGACTCTGCAGGAAGCGCTGACCGGCATTCAGGCCGGCGCGCGGCACGCAACCCACACCTTTAACGCCATGCGCCGGCTCGACCATCGCGATCCGGGACTGCTGGGCGCTGTTCTGACCGATCGCGCAGTTACCGCCGATATCATCGCCGACGGCATTCACGTCGATCCTGTGATGGTCGATCTCTTCATGCGCAGCAAAGGAGTCGATGGCGCCGTGCTCATCACCGACGCCATCAGCGCCACCGGCATGCCGGACGGGACGTACCATCTAGGCTCTTTTGAAGTCGAACTGCACGGCAGTCATTGCGAGTCGCACGGTAAGCTGGCGGGCAGCGTGATCACGCTCGATCGCGCCGTACGCAATGCAATGAAGTTTGCGCGGCTGAGTTTTCAGGACGCACTACGCATGGCGACCCTCAACCCCGCTCGCGTGCTGGGTATGTCCCACCGCAAGGGTGTGCTGCAGGCCGGCGCCGATGCCGACATTGCCGTCTTTTCGCCCGCCGGCGAGGTGGTGCAAACCATCGTGGGCGGCGCGATCCAATAGCCGCTCCGGCCCGCCGAATATCCGTCACCACCCGAAGTGACTGCGGTCACTGCTCCCCGGGTCATAGTGCGCGAAGCTCATAGAGGAGAGCTAGATGCTCCTCGTGTCCCTTGCTTCCGGGTGGTTTCCTACGGCGCGACGATGCGCGTTAAGCGCCCGCAGCCGTGCTGCCCTCGTTCTGGTTGCCATGGTGCAACTCAGCTCCTTCGCGAGCGCTCACGCCGTGACAGCAACGCCTGCTCCCGCGAATGGAGGCTTTTGGGCGGCCGTCGCAATTGCTCTGGTGGTGGTCGGCATCGTGGTTGCTGTTTCCCGCTCCCGGATCAAGGCGGCCCAACTCGAGTCCGCCCACTCCCGGGAGCTTGCCGAGCACCGCGAGTACGAACGCAACGTGGCGCAACAAGAGCTGCTGCGCCGTCTCGAAGAAGAGTGCGAGCTGGCCAAGGAGAAGATGCAGTTCGAGTCGCAACTCTCCGAATACGAGAAGTACGCGTCGCTGGCGCAGCTCGCTCTGGGCGCCGCCCACGAGATCAATAACCCGCTGCTGGGGATTCTGTCGCATCTCGAACTGGAATGGAAGGATGCCGACGACGAACGCCGGGTGGAAATTGAGCAGTGCATCGAAGGGGCGAAGCGCATTTCGTCAGCAGTGCGAGGCTTGCTGGACTATGCGCGTCCCGGGCCGCTAAAGCTGAGCCAGGTCAACCTGCCACGGCTGACCAGACGAGACCCTGAAATTCCTTGAGCACCAGCCGATGTTCCGGCAGATCGCCTTGCAGAACTGCGTTCCGCTTGACCTGCCCAGCATCAGCGCCGACTCCAACCAGCTCTCGCAGATCCTGATGAACCTGCTGCTGAACGCCGCGCAGGCCACGCCGTCCCGGCGGCACCATCGCCGTGCTTGCCGAAAAGGTGCGCTTCGCCGACATGATCGAGCTGCGGGTGCGCGACACCGGATGCGGCATTCCTGCCGACATCCTGCCGCACGTCTTCGAGCCGTTCTTTACCACCAAGCGCGGCAAAGGCACTGGCTTGGGGCTGAGCATCACGCAGAACTATGTCCACAGCCACGGCGGAGACATTCAGGTGGAAAGCGTTCCCGGACTCGGGCACCACCGTCCGCGTCACGCTGCCCATTCAGCAGGCGGGAAAGCCCGTGCCGCTTCCCGAGGAGGTCATTGTCTAGGTATGGCGTACTCCATCCTCATCGTGGACGACGAAGCGCTGACCCTGCGCACCATCGGCCGCGCACTCGACAGCGAAGGCTTTGAGGTGTTTCTTGCCAGCAACGGAGAGGATGCGCTGAAGACGATCTCCGAGGAGCGGCCCGACCTGGCCCTGCTCGATGTCGTGCTGCCCGGCATCGACGGGATCGAAGTGCTGCGGCAGGCGAAGAAGATCTCTCCTTCGACGATCGTGGTCATGATGAGCGCTTACCATCTGGTGGACCGCGCTGTGGAAGCGATGAAGCTGGGCGCCTACGACTACCTCATCAAGCCATTCCACATCTCCGACATGGTGAACACCATCCGGCGCGCGACCGAGATGCTGGCGTTTCGCGTGCGTGTGCACGATACCGTCCAGAGCGCCAAAGGACGCTACGATTTCGGACGCGTGGTCACCCAAAGCCCCGTCATGCGCGAAGTCCTGGAGATGGCGCGCAGCGCGGCGGAGAGCGATCACACCACCATCCTGATTCAAGGCGAGAGCGGCACTGGCAAGGAGGTGCTGGCCAAGGCCATCCACTACAACAGCCCGCGAGCCCAAGCGCCGATGATCAGTCTGAACTGTGCGGCCTTGCCCGACACACTGTTAGAGAGCGAACTGTTCGGTTACGAGCCGGGCGCGTTCACCGATGCGCGGCGCCGCAAGGAAGGGCTCATCGAGAAAGCCTCCGGCGGCACACTGTTCCTTGACGAGATCGGCAACACTTCCTTCAGCTTGCAGGCCAAGCTGTTGCGCGTGCTGGAGGAGGGAAACTTCATGCGCCTTGGTGGGACCAAGGCGATCCATGCCGATGTCCGCATCATTACGGCCACCAACAAAGTACTGAAGGAAGCCGTCACCAAGGGCGAGTTTCGCGAGGACCTCTATTACCGGCTGAACGTGCTGCCGCTGTTCATCCCGCCGCTGCGGGAGCGCCAGGAAGACATTCTGCCGCTGGCTCTCGACATCATGCAGCACTTCAACAAGGAGCTGAAGAAGAACTTCGCCGGCTTCACGCCTGCGGCTGCCGAGTTGCTGCAGAAGTATCCCTGGCCAGGCAACATTCGCGAGCTGCGCAACGTGATCGAACGCACGATGATCCTGTCCAAGGAAAGCGAGGTCGGCGACGAAGACCTGCCGGAAGAGCTGCGCGACTACCATGAGGAGCCGGCGCCAGTAGAAATGTCCCCATCATCCTATGATGTCTCTCCTACCGGCGATCAGTTCGTCAGCTTGCGAGAACTGGAGCAGCGTTACATCCAGGACGTGCTTTCCGCCACGGGCCAAAACAAGACTCATGCCGCCAAGATCCTCGGCATTCATCCCACTTCCTTATTGCGGCGTCTGAAGAAGACCCACGAACTCGTTTAGCAGACTTTGCAGTACTGCAAAGTGCGACGCTTCGCTGCAAAACGCAGTAGTGCGACTTTCCCCAATCTGCACCGAACAGCTAATCCCTTTAGAACCAACGCCCCTTTTAGGGAAGCGATTTGCACGCCACGTGCACTAGTAACAGTGGAACACGACCGCGATTGTCTGCCACTCACATCGCGGGGAAAGCGGGGAGCGACGCAATGTCAATCCTATTTGTTCTGCTTACATTTCTTCTCATTCTTACTGTCATGTACTTTCGCCGCCCGCAGGAGGCGTCTGATGCACTTGCGGTGGCGCCTTCCAAGGGGCTCGGAACGCCAGTCATGGTGCAGCAAGCCGGCTTCGAAGTCCCGCAAGGCTACTGCTTCCATCCCGGTCATACCTGGGTGTTGGACGAAGGCCACCAGAACGCTCGCGTCGGAATCGACGCCTTCGCCGGAAACCTTTTCGGCAAGATTGATTCCATCGAGCTGGCCAGCCTCAATCGCTGGGTACGTCAGGGACAGAAGCTTTGCACGGTAAAGCGCGAGGGCCGCAGCATTGACTTGCTGTCGCCGGTCGAAGGCGTGCTGGTCTCGGTTAACCATCACGTGCTGAAAGATCCCAACCTGGTCGTCGAAGACCCCTACAAAGAACGGTTGGCTGTGTGTGATCAAGGCTCCCGAGCTGGCGATCAACACCAAGAACCTCCTGCAAGACAACGTCGTCGCCGCGTGGATGCAGAACAGCATCGCGCGCCTCGGCGCCAAGTTGCAGGAACTCAGCCCCGCTCTGGCGCAGGATGGCGGATTGCCCATCAAGGGCCTGTTCTTCCAGGTTGATGCCGGCGTGCAGCAACAGCTGGCCAAGGAATTCTTCCTGACGTAGCGCAGATCAGACCAGGAACCAAGCGAAGGATGCCATGACAACAAAGAAAGCAATGCTCATCGATATCAAGCGCTGCGTCGGATGCCTGAGCTGCGAGACGGCGTGCAAGCAGCTCCACGGATTCAGCACCGATCCTGAACCTACACTCTCCGACACCGCGTTCACCGTGGTCGAGACCCGCGGCGACAAGTTCGTCCGCAAAATCTGTATGCACTGTGAGGAGCCAGCCTGCGCTTCGGCGTGCCCGGTGGGCGCGATCAGCAAGTCCGCGCTCGGTCCGGTGCTGTACAACGCCGACAAGTGCATTGGCTGCCGCTACTGCATGCTGGCCTGTCCGTATTCAGTGCCGCGTTATCAGTGGACCAAGCTCGCGCCGTTCGTCAAGAAATGCGACTTGTGCTCGGAGCGGATCAAGGCCGGCGGACAGCCAGCCTGTAGTGAAGCATGTCCGGTGCAGGCCAGCATCTTCGGCAACCGCGATCAGTTGATCGCCGAAGCCTGGAACCGCATTCGCAGCGACTCCTCCTACGAGCCGCGGATCTACGGCTTGGAGGAAGCCGGCGGAGGCAGCGTGTTCTTCGTCTCCGATGTTCCCTTCGAGAAGCTGGGATTCAAGCCGGCGCCAGCTGGAAACCAGCCGATGCCAACTCTCACCGCCAGCGCGCTCGGTGACTCGCCCAAGGTCGTGATTATGGGCGGCACTATTCTCTCTGCTTTGTACTGGGTAACGCAGCGCCGCCGCGAAGTAGCACTGGAGGAAGCCGAAGAGAAAGCGGCCATCAGCAAGATGAAAGACGAAAGGAGCGAGCTATGATCGCCCGCATGAAGTCTGAGATCACCTTGTGGCGTGTCATTGTAGCCGTCATTTTTGTTACCGGCATTTATGCGACGTATCTGCGTTTCCTGGTGGGGTTCCGTGCCAGCACCAACCTGAGCGACCAGATGCCTTGGGGCTTGTGGGTTGGACTGGGCACGCTCTGCGGAATCGGACTGTCGGCCGCGGGCTTCGGCATCAGCGCCGCCGTTTATCTGCTGGGCATGGAGCGTTACCGTCCAATCCTGCGCGCGTCGATCCTGATTTCCTTCCTCGGCTACATGACTGTTTGCGTTGGATACCTCTATGAGATCGGGCTGCCGTGGCGCTTCTGGCATCCCATCGTGATGTGGAACCACAACTCGGTGCTGTTCGATGTTTGCGTCTGCATCATGACTTACACTACGGTGCTGACCTTCGAGTTCGCGCCGGCGGTGATTGAGAAGCTCCCGTGGAAGCGGCTCCGCGAAACCGTCCTGCATTTCCACCACAAGATCCTTATTGCCGTTGTGCTGGCGGGCGTGCTGCTTTCTTCGATGCATCAGTCGTATCTCGGAGGCCTGTACCTGATCGCGCGCGGCAAGGTCCATCCTCTGTGGTACTCGCAATACATGCATGCATTGTTCTATCTCTCCGCCATTCCCGCGGGACTGGCGCTGGTGCTGATCGCCATCTATCTCAGCATGCGTTCGCTGGATGTGCGCGTTGACTTCAGCATCCTCAGCGATTGCGGCCGAATGATCCAGTTACTGCTGATCGTGTATGCCTTCTTCAAGGCGCTCGATCTGGCGGCGAACCAGGCTTGGGGCTACGCTTTCCAGCGTACCAGCGAGGCGGGATACTTCTGGCTTGAGATGGTTCTCTTCCTGGCGATTCCCATCTTCCTGTTGAGCTACCAGAGCGTGCGCTCCAATCCCGAACGCCTCTATTGGAGCTGCGCGATTGTGGTAGCGGGATTCATGGTCAACCGTCTCAACGTTGCCATCAACTCCTTGCAATCGGCGATGGGAACGCATTATGTACCGAAGTGGACGGAGTTGGCCTCAAGTGTGCTGGTGATTGCGGCTGGAGTCATCGCATTCCGTTACGCCGTGATCTACCTCGACATTCTTCCCAAGTTTTCCAAGGCGGCTCCAAAGTCGTTCACCCGCTGGATGTCGAATGCCGGGTTGCCGGCGCAAGCCTGAGGAGGAGGGACAATCGCCGGCAGTCCGAGAAAGGGCCTCGCGAACGCGTGAGGCCTTCTCACCGGTGGAAGCGCCGGGCTTTCAGCCCGGCGAAATAAGGGTCGAGAAAGACTCTGGCTTTAGCCACGGAAAGCACGGCCAGGGCGGGCTTGCCCGACAGGGCTAGAGCCCGGCGCTTCCACCACGACTATCTTGCGAAACGCTCTTTGTCATCTCCCCTTCGCCACAATCAACGTCATGTCGTCGGCCTGCTCATCGGGACTGAACTGCTGCACATCGCGCAAAATGTTGTCCAGAATTTCGTTCGCAGGCTGCTGCCGGCTCTGGCGAATTGCGGCCGTCAAACGCTCTTCGCCGAATTCTTCACCGTCGCCGTCGTCGCTTTCTCCCGCCTCAGAGATGCCGTCGGTATAAATCACCAGCACGTCGCCAGGCGCCAGTTGGCAGTCCACTACGTCGCAGTCCCATTGCTCGAACAATCCCAGCACGGTTGCGGTGGCCGCAAGCCGTTCGACGTTGCCGTTGTTCCGCAAGAGCATCGGCGGATTATGCCCGCAGTTCACATAGCGCAAGAGCCGCGTCTCATCGTCATAGACGGCAAAAAAGGTAGTCGCGTAATGGCTGGTTTCGGTGTTCTTGAAAAACAGGCGGTTGACCGAGCGCAGCAGATTGGGGATATCTTCCAAGGCCAGCGCATATTGACCTCGCAGGTTGGCCTGCAAATTCGCCATGAGAAGCGCGGCAGAAATTCCCTTGCCCGCAATGTCGGCCAGCACCAGACCGACGCGTCCGGAGCCAAGATCGAGGAAGTCGTAATAATCGCCGCCCACCACGCGCGTCTGAATGCATTTACCGGCACAATCCAGGGTCTTGAGCGAAGGCGCTTGCTGCGGCAGCAGCCTGGACTGGACCTGGCGCGCAATCTGCATTTCCTGTTCGGTGCGGCGCTCCGCTTCCATGCGCTCCGCCATTTTTTCTGCCAGCGTGATACTGCGCATGGCAACGCCCGCCTGGCTCGCCACCGACGCCAGCAAGCGCCTGTCGCTGGTCGAATAGGGCTCTTCCGAGAGCCGTGTGCCAAGCACGATTCCTCCCTGCAACTGGCCCTCGCTGGACCCGCGGATCGGCACCAGACATTCCGGCTGCAGCGCCTGCAATTGTGTTCCGTGCACATCGTCGGGCGCCAGTTCCAGCGGCTGCGTACGCTCGGCCAGCATGGCAATGACCTCCGCCTTAGGGGAGAGCGTGATCGCCTCAGCCGGCGGTTTGCCGGCATAGGCATGAAACTGTCCCGCGCCATTGTCAAGATACACAAACATGGTTTGGGGATGCAGCGCGTCCCAGATGTTCTGCTGCAGCAGCTCCGCCAGCTCTTCGCGCGTGGTGACGGTCAGCGTCCTGGCCGCCAGCTCTTCCAGGATCTGCTGCGCATTGTAGGAGCTGCGGAAGAACGCGCGGTCCAGCCGCGTCCGCACCCGACGATGGACTTGCGTGGCGCCGGAAATCAACAGCACGCCGAAGGTCGCGCCTACAGGTATCGCGGCCTTGGAGCTGGCGGAGAAATGCCGCGAGAACGCCTGCGCCAACCACAGCGTTGCGCCAACTGACAACGCGAGAATGAGAAACATGAATCCGCGTTCGACGACGAAGTAGCGCGCGCTGCGTTTGAGCAGCACAGGAATGTCCATTACGCGATGCTTCACCACCGCGTAAGCGAAGGAGAGAGGAAACAGGAACAGCAAAAGTACCTTGGCGAAATTCACCCAAAAGGAAAAGTCAATTTTGTAAAGCTCGTGCGCCAGTCCGAGAACTCCGGCGGGCGTAACTCCGACAAGGGTCCCCCAGAAAATCACTTTGAGCTTGCGACGGTCCTGAACGCTGGAGACGGTGAACAGGTTACACAGAAGAGAAATGAGTCCAAGGAAAACGGCCCCGTAAGTAACCACCAACCTGGCGTTCTGCGCGATGCGATCGGGCACTACCGCGAGGACAACCGGCAATGCTGTGGAGTTGCCGCGCTGAAAACCTCCAAGGCCCAGGCAGAGGCCGCTTACCGGCAAGAACCACTTCAGCCAGGGAACCTTGCGGTCAATGGGGGAGCGCGTGGGAAACACCGCGAAGAAGAAGTAGAACAGGCCCGCGAGAACGCTGCCGAAGATGGTCCGGTAGGCTAACAGGAAGGACTGAAGACTGGGCGGCGCGGCGGCAAATTCGTTTGGCATGTCTGCGGCCGTGACGAAAGCTGCGAATACCAGCGCCAGCAGCCACGCGTTGCGGTCTTCCACCCGCAGAAACAGGACCGCCAATCCCACGAAGAGGAACAGCAGCGGATACGACTCCAATATCTGGTCTGCTATGGTGCGGGCGAGGGTTTTCGTGTCGCCAGCGCCTTGCAGGGCACGAAACACGGGCGTAATAACGAGGGGCTGAGATTGTCCCGGCCGCTGCACCGTCAAGATCACTGTGTCTCCGGGTTGCGCGCTTAGCCAGGTGCGAAACAACAATCCGCTCCAGCGAGGCCCTGATGTTGCGCTACTTCCATTGATGGCGACGATACGGTCGTTCTTCTTTAATCCGGCCTTTTCCGCGGGGCTGTCCTTGCGCACGTTCCAAATCTCGACTCCCGCAGAAGAGTATGACTCATCGATTCCGACCTCAACCTGCGGCATTTGGCGGATGTAGTACATCCACGCCGCGCTGTAGAGAACGGTCATCGCAGCCAGCAGCGCGGCTGCGCAATACAGCAGCGAAGCGTAGTTGCGGCCGCGCCTTGCGGACATCACTTCGCGGTTTTGGACGGCGGTGCTCATGATGGTGACGAGCTATAGCCAGTGTAGTTCAATCCAGAGGGCGGAATTTAAACCCTTAGCAGTTAGCTCTTGGCGGTTAACTCTTAGCAAACGGCATGAATCGCCGCCTTGTGTGCGGTTGCTTCCCTTCCCTTCGAGGAACTACCTGTTTGAAGGATGAAAATCCTACCGGTCAGAGCTACGTCTTCCCTGCCGGCGCCGTGACCCGAACCGGGTGGGGGGCGGGTGTGCTCTTGGTAAAGGCTTTGATGAGTCCTTCCAGGAACGAGAAAAAGACTTCGACAGCGTAGCCCACCAGGAAGGCCACGGCCAGCGGCGAGACCGAGGCTTGCTGGGTGAAGTTGCCGAACAGGCCAATCACTGTCCCGCCAATCGCCGCGATCAGAAAGCGGGCGGAGTTGGCGGAGGACGGGACAAAGGTGCGATTGCTCATCTGATCTTCAAAGGTCCGCAGCAGGTAGGCGCAGGTCCCCAACAGAGCGTAGAGAATGGGAAGAATGCAGGAGTTAATCGCTCCATAGAAGGTTGAAACATCGGTCAGGATGCTTTGAGCAAAATAACGCACGTCCTGGTACGTACTGGTCATGCCATCCCGGGCGGCAGGAAGATCCGTAAGGGGCACGGGCAGCTCAAATTTCTGTTTCTGGTACAGGGAGATCTGGTACCAGTCCAGCTTTTGGCCAGGGGCTTCCTGCGGGCGTTCCAGGGGCAGGGGTACGGGCACATGGGGGAACATATAGAGGTTCAGCCTGCGGGCGTGGCTGAAAATCGAGCGCACGGTGGAGCCGTACTCCTGGAGGTCGGCAATTTTCTGGGTCAAGCTGAGATCGGTGCGCTCTGGGGGACCCAATTCGGTGCTGAGCTTGACCGCTAGCGCATTGGCGGTGTCGATGTCGGCGCGAATGGACTGCGAAATATTTGAGGTGACGAAAGTCAGGATGGAACTGGGAATAATGACAGCGGACAACAGGATGGCCCACACCAGATAGACGTGCATGGTGGGGCGAGTCGCGGAATGGTAGGCCTTAAGACTGGCGGCGGTGACGGGTTTGAGATGGGCGGCGAGCCGGGCGAGCGCGACCAGGAGCTGGTCGGCCACCTCTTCGGTCCATCCGTTGGGATAAACCTCCCGGGCATGGAGGATGGCGGCACGCGTCTCGGGCTCGATGTCTTCGACGCCCATCTCGGCAGAATACTTCAGCAGGCGCTCGGCATCTTCCAGGGCCTCCTTGAAATAAGCTGGCGGCCTAACGCCATCAGCCAGTTGGCTGGATTCTGCAAGCGCCATCGTTGTCGTCCTCCCCGGTATTGCCACGGTCTAATCTAGCGCGAGGCGCAATGATACCTCGCACTTGAGCCGATTGCACGAAAATGTGGGGGCACCTCCACGTTTTCTAAACGGGAATCGCACAGGAACTGCCTTACCCCATTCATGCAAAGGGGTGCAGCTACTAGCACGAGCTGCCTTCCTCAATATTGTTAGACAAGGACTTAGGTAGCACAAAAATGGAACAGGAATTGCACACCTTCATTGGGTCTGTCCGTTGTCCAAGCTCCATTCCCCTTTCCCTTAAAGGAGCAACAGCATGAAGAAAACCCTGCTAGCGTTATTGGCGACGCTAATGCTGTTTACGGTTAGCGGTTTTGCCGACACCCAATACAACAGCTTTGCCGGATACCAGCCGTACTGGCATCCGCTGGGATATCCCAACACGTCAACCTATGGTGAAACCTTCACCGCGCCTTCCAACGGAGACGACTTCCTGCAGAGCTTCAGCTTGTACCTGGCGGGACCGTACTCCAGTGGTGACATCATCCTGAGCGCGTACATTGCCTCGTGGACGGGCAACCACGCGGGCAATCTGCTTTACACCAGTGCGCCCATTGATTACCCCAACACGGGCAATGCACAGCTTTCCTTTGGTCCCGGATTGGGCATCCAGCTAACCCCGGGTGCCACCTATGTCGCCTTTCTCAGCATCTCCCAGTATTACGGGCAGTCCCTGGGCGAGAGCTACATCTCCAGCGGCAACGGGACCATCCCAGGTGGAAGCTTCGTGTATTACAACAACGGCGGAGATTTCAACGAGCTGTTCACCAACAACTGGGATGGAGTGGGCCTGCAGCCCGACCTGGCCTTCACCGCCGACTTCACCAACAGTGGCTCCGGCAGCACACCTGAACCGGGCACGCTGACCATGCTTGCGACCGGCCTGTTTGGCACGATCGCAGTCCTTCGTCGCAAGTTAAACAAGTAAGATCGTTTTCCCTAGCGAGGAGAAGCCGGAGCGCGATGCTCCGGCTTTCTCGTACACGCTTTGCGACTGCCCGCATTCACTCGCCGAAATCCAGTGCTGTGTCGCACCCCTTCCGCACTCAGCTGCCGGGGCCCAGATTAGGATTCAGGGATTTGGGTCGGCCGCTGGTGGACGGTGGACCCGATGCCAGATTATCGGTAGAAACTGCTGCACGGCGTTGGAGGCGGCGCAGAGCCCAATCCCTTCGCCACTGCGAATCAGAGCATGCTGCCAGTCGGACTCGCTGGACACGCGCCAGGTGTTGGAGAGGAAGTTGTTGCCGAAGATGCCGATCAGCCGGGCGTATGCCACATGGCGTTCGCCGTCGCGGCGATAGGCACGGAAGGTGAGATCGAAGATGTTCCCGGCCTGCCGGCCAAAGGACCCGTGTTCGACGCGGAAGTAGCGGGGATCTTCGCCCCATGCCGATCCCAGCGCAGCCTCGGTGGCGTTGCCCACTGAGAGGCCTGTCAGGCGCATCCCGTAGCGCTGGCCGAAGCCCTCCCAATGGGTGCCGTATTCGGAGGGACGGTTGAAGGCGGTGCCCCACCCGGCGGAGATCACTCCGCCAACCATGCTTTGCGGACCGACGAGGGAGCGCACCAACCAATCGGCCCGCTCGCCGGCGGTGATGGGCCTGTAACTCTGCGGCGCGGAGGGTACCGCCGGAGTCTTGCCCCAGAGGTCGAGACCTTCCTGTGCCATGACCGGCGTGGCGAACAGGAGCGTAAGCAACACAAACTGTAGAACCGCCCGGATAGCCTTCCTTCTTTGCTGACTGGACACCTGGAACACCCCGGTTCGACACGGATCACTAACGCTATGGCTAGTTGGATGCCGAGTGGGCAGTGGAATTTGCCAGCCTGCGGGAAAGATGTTGCGTTGCTTTTCGTGCGGAAGCGGGACAGCGGCTCCCGCAAAGTTGTAGCCAGCGGGGTGACAATTCGAGCTCTGCCCTGCCGGAACCGGGTAAAATGAGAGCACTCGTGCAGGGATGGTGTCTGCCGGATTGGTCCGGCCTGGATTCATACGGGTAAATAACTTTCATGCCGCAAATTGGAAGCTTCACGCTGTTGCTGGCGCTGGCGCTGGCCGCCTATTCGTTCCTCGCGGGCGCGCTGGCACTGTGGCGCAAGGACGATCGCCTGGGCGAGACCGCGCGCCGCGCCGGAATCGCCTGCTGGGCTGCGGTCACTGTGGCCGCAATCGCGCTGGTGATGGCCGCGTTCGGCAACGACTTCTCGGTCTCCTACATCATGCACCACAGCAATCGCGACCTGCCCATCGCTTACAAGTTTGCGGCGCTATGGTCGGGGCAGGAAGGCTCGCTGCTGTTCTGGGCGTGGCTGCTGTCAACCTATGCGCTGGTGCTGCGGCTGCGCTACAAAGTCGATCCGCAGTTGACCGCGTACGCTTCGGCGATCATCGCCGCGGTGCAGGTGTTCTTCCTGCTGCTGGTGAATTTCGCCGCGCACCCCTTCGGCCTGGTCAGCGGACAGATTCCCGCCGACGGCAACGGGCTGAATCCGCTGCTGCAATATCCCGAGATGGTCATCCATCCGCCGATGCTGTACCTCGGCTACGTGGGCGTGACCGTGCCGTTCGCCTTCGCGCTGGGCGCGCTGATCATGAAGTATCCCGGCGAGAAGTGGATCCACATCACGCGCCGCTGGACCATGGTGGCGTGGCTGTTCCTCACCTGCGGCATCTTCCTGGGCGCGCACTGGGCCTACGAAGTGCTGGGCTGGGGCGGCTACTGGGGATGGGACCCGGTGGAGAACGCTTCCCTGCTGCCGTGGCTGACCATGACTGCGTTTCTGCATTCGGTGATGATGCAGGAGAAGCGCGGCATGATGAAGATGTGGAACATGTGGCTCATCTTCACCACGTTTCTGCTGGCCATCTTCGGGACGTTCCTCACGCGCAGCGGCGTGGTGAGTTCGGTGCACGCGTTTGCGCAGTCGGGCATCGGCATCTGGTTCGTGTGGTTCCTGGCGCTGACCTTCGCCACCTGCGTGTACTTCTTCGTGCGCAATCGCGAGACGCTGAAGAGCGAGCACCGGCTGGAGTCGCTGGTCTCGCGCGAGTCAAGTTTCCTGTTCAACAACCTGGTGCTGCTGGTGGCGTGCTTCGCGGTGCTGTGGGGCACGCTGTTTCCGGTGCTGTCGGAGTGGGTCACGGGATCGAAGGTCACGGTCGGGCCGCCGTTCTTTAATCGCGTCAACGTGCCGATTGGGTTGTTCCTGGTGTTCCTGACCGGCATCGGCCCGCTGCTGGCGTGGCGCAAGACTTCGTTCGACAGTCTGAAGCGCAACTTCCTGTGGCCGGTGGTGCTGGGCCTGCTGACCGCGATCGCGCTGATGATCGGCGGCATGAAGCCGTGGGTGGACGCATCGTATTTCTATTCGCTGATGGCGATTTCGCTGTCGGTGATGGTGACGACGACCGTGGCCGGCGAGTTCTGGCGCGGCGGGCGGGTGATCGCGCGGCAGACCGGCGCGAACATCTTCCAGGGCATGGTGACGATGACGCGCCGCAACACGCGCCGCTACGGCGGATACCTCGTCCACTTCGGCGTGGTGCTGGTCATCATCGGCTTTGCCGGCCTGCCCTTCAATCAGGACAAAGAGCAGGAGATGGGCTTCGGCGACAAGATGCAGATTGGCGGCTACACGCTGGTGTGCCAGTCGTACACCCAGGACGACAAGCCGAACTACTCGAGCGAGTGGGCCGTGCTCGATGTGTACAAGAACGGCAAGAAGATTGACACCATGTTTCCCGAGCGCCGCTTCTACAAGGCCAGCGAGCAGACGGCGACCATGGTGGCCAATCGCTCGCGGCCCAATGAGGATTTGTACCTGGTGTACACCGGGCGCAATCAGGACACGGGCAAGCCGATCATCAAGGCGCACGTGAATCCGCTGGTGATGTGGCTGTGGATCGGCGTGCACATGGTGCTGATCGGAACGCTGATCGCGCTGATCCCGAACATGAAGCCGGCGAAGGTTACGGTGAAAGAGAAGGAGCGTGCGGCAGCGGAGGCGGTACGGGGAGGAGCGGTCGGAGTGGGAGGAGATTAGCCGAATGAAGCTCGTGCTCCGTAGAGTAGTGTTAGAGAAATACCATGCACGAACACGAATTGATTAAGGGGATGCTTTATCGCTTTGCGGATTTTCCTAACGGCAAGCATGCAGTTCCCGAAAAGCCTGGCGTTTACACCGTGTGGCACGAAGACAGGAGATTTCTCTATGTTGGCAAGGCCACCACTCAGCGGACGCCCGCGACAAGGCCGGGCTGCATGAAAGGTCTTAGAGACCGTCTGGACAGCCATTATCACGGCGCAGTAACGGAAGGATTAGGCCTGCAGATTTGGTGCATGCTCATCGAACCGGTCCTGACGCATCAGGAGCGGCGGGGTATCAGAACCGGCAGCATGACACCGCTGGCTAAGACCAGGGCCTACGTCCGTTCTCATTTGTCTTATCGGTTTTGTGCGATGGATCTCGAACAGGCGAAAATGGTCGAAACCCGTTTTAGGAGTGGCGAGACATCCGCCGGTCGTCCTGTGCTTAACCCAATACCCAGAAATCGATTGCAGAGCTTCGAGCAACCCACCGCAAAGGCGGATTGTAGCGCCACGAGGAGATTCCTGGCCGTATATGAACTGGGCGAAGGAAATCTGAGCGGATTCCTTCCCGATCTGCCGGGCGTCATCGTCACAGCGGCGACTTTGGAGGCGATGCGAGCAGCGATGCGAGAGGCTGCGGAATTTCACCTCGAGGGCCTGGCTGCTGACGGAGACCCGATCCCCGAGCCTGCGAGGACGAGCGTGGATTTCGCCGAGGAAGACCCCGAGCACGGGGTGCTTTCCTGCATCGTGGAGTGGCTGGAGGTCGCTGTTCCGCAACATCAATCGGTCGCGTGAAAAGCGGGTCCCTCGACTGCGACGGCCAAAACCGGACCGCCTCCACTCGGGACGACAACCATACTGAGGGGAGACTTATTCGCAGCTATAGGGGTCCTTCGGCTACGGTTCGCTGCGCGAACCTCCGCTCAGGATGACAAAACGAAATTGTTGGTGTTCATAACTTGAAACTCGAAACTCGAAACTGGAAACTCCTTCGCATCGCCCAGCTCCTGCTGATCGCGCTGCTGGCCATGCTCTTCCTGGGCGCCGACACCGACGCCCGCTTCAACAAGCTCGGGCATCAGCTGATGTGCATGTGCGGCTGCAATCAGATTCTGCTGGAGTGCAACCACGTCGGCTGCACCTACTCCGAGCGCATGCGCAACGAGCTGACCGCCGGCCTGGAGCGCGGCGACAGCGATTCGCTGGTGCTGCAAAGCTTCGTGCAGAAATACGGCAACACGGTGCTGGCTGCGCCCACGACGACGGGCTTCAATCGCGTCGCGTGGATCATGCCGTTCGCGGTTTTCGCCGCCGCGCTCGCGCTGGCCATCTGGTTTGTGCGCCGGTGGAAGTCGCGCGCGGTGGCGCAGCCGGTAGCGTCGCCGCAACTCGGCGCCGCCGAACTCGATGAGCTGCGCAAGAAGGCCCGTCAGGAGACAGAATTTTGATGTACTCGCTTTTTGCATTTGCTCTGGCCGGACAGGAAATCGCGTTCGTGCTCTTCGGATGCGCGCTGTTTGCCGCCTGCCTGTTCGTTTACGTCTTCTATCAGCCGGGCGAAGTTGAAACCGGCGAGAAAAAGACGCGCCTCACCTATCTGCTGGAGCGCAAAGAGGCGACCTACGAAAATCTGCGCGACCTCAATTTCGAGTACAAGGCCGGCAAGTTGAGCGAGCAGGATTACGCCGTCCAGCGGGCGTCGCTGGAGGACGAAGCGGCGGCGATCCTGGCCGAGATTGAGTCGATTGAGAAGGCGCGGGCGGTGGTGAGGCACGGGACCAGGCGGCCGGGAGTGCCGAACGAGGGCCGGGCATGACAAGGTTGGGTTGCGATGGGTGGAGCACCGCTTCAGCGGTGCCTAAGGAAGCTTGTATATATCCGGCTTTAGCCGCTGAGGTAGAGAAAAAGATTACCTCGGGGGCTAAAGCCCTATCACACTCTTACGACCTGGAATGCACGCCTGAAGGCGTGCTCCACCCGATTTCTCGAGATGGTTATCTCTGCCGCCCCGACGGGGCTCGGGTCAATTCTTCGCCTTACCCAGCGCTTGCGCGCTGGGCTAAACTCTTTCGCCCCTTACGGGACTCGCGTCTTCGCGATCCGTCGGGCCCTAGCAACGCGAAGCGAGGCTTGAAATACACATTCAACATGTTCGCGTGTGTGTGTCTCCTTGGCTGCTTCGCCGCCGCCCAGAACATCACCGGCACGGTCACCAACGCCACCACCGGCAAACCGTCGGCCGGCGACGAGGTCACGTTGCTCTCGCTGTCGCAGGGCATGCAGGAGGTGGCCAGCACCAAGAGCGACGCTGGCGGCCACTTTTCATTCGCCGCGCCGGCCGACGCCAACGCTCCGCACATGGTGCGCGCCACCCACGATGGGGTGAACTACTTTCCGCAGGGCGGGCCACTGATGCCCGGCGCGACCACGGCCGAGCTCACGGTGTACGACTCGGCCAAGAAGCTTGACGGCCTGAGCCAGACCGTCGAGGTTGACCGCTACCAGACCGACGGCAAGCAGCTGCAGGGGATCACGCTGTACGCAATTCGCAACCAGTCGCAGCCGCCGCGCACGCTGGCCGACGACAAGCGCACCTTCGAGATTGTGCTGCCCGACGGCGCTGAGGTGGAATCGGCGCAGGCCAAGGGCCCCGGCGGACAGCCCATCGCGGTTGAGCTTTCGCCCGCGTCGCAGAAGAACCATTACGCCTTCAACTACCCGCTGCGTCCCGGCGAGACGCAGTTCCAGGTGTCGTATCACCTGCCCTACAGCGGCGAGGCCAGCATCTCGCCCAAGCCGCTGGCGGATGTGCAGCACTTCGTCGTCATGACGCCGAAGGGCATGACGTTCACGCCGAAAAATCCGCAGCAGTTTCAGTCCATGCCTGACGAGACGGGCGCCGGAATCATGGTGGTGACCAACGTCAAGCCGGGACAGGACCTCAGCTTCCGCATCGCGGGCGCGGGCATCTTCCAGGCCGAAGGCCAGCAGAGCGCGCAAGGCGGAGGTGAGGCAGGCGGCGGAGCCATGGGCGGATCGCAAGCGGCGGCCAACGACAATCGTCCCGGTGGAGGACTGGGCGCGCCCGTCGATGCGCCCGACCCGCTGCACGAGTATCGCGCCGTCATTCTGGGAGCGTTCGCGCTGGTGCTGGTGATGGGCGGCGCGTACGTGGTTTCGAAGTCGAATGTGCAGCCTGTTCCCGCCCTGTCGCCAGATGCGGGCGACAAGGGTGGGGCACCCCTGACTGCCGATTTCGCCGACTTCACGCAGCTGGCCGCTCCCCGCGATCGCAACGCGCTGCTGCTGGAAGCGATGAAGGAAGAGTTGTTCCAACTGGAGATCGATCGCCAGCAGGGCAAGATTAGCGCCCGAGGAATACGCCAAGGCCAAGGCCGCGCTGGACGAGACGATCAAGCGGGCCCTGGCGCGCACCAGATCGAGTTAAGCTCGGGCATAGTGAGATAAGCTGCCCACCTCCGAAGCATAGGCTTGCGGAGAAACTGGGCTAACACACAGAGCTGCCGAGAAAATTGTTCGTCCCAGAGATACTGAGGCTCGCAGAAAAGCGCTGCTGGCTGGATGAACATGCGCGCAAGAACGCGTGCATGCGATAGCAAACCGATCCGCTACCCCCGCAAAATCGTCTGTTATAATGAATGTCTAGCGTGCTTGACGCTGCGTCCTGCAGCGATTGCGCGCGCCAACTGCGTCTAGCTTTCGAGACGCAGCCTCCAAAGTCGGGGAGTGGCTCAGCCTGGTAGAGCACCTGGTTCGGGACCAGGGGGTCGGAGGTTCAAATCCTCTCTCCCCGACCAAATCTTTTCAATAACTTGAACCTGTTTCTGGTTTTTCCCGCCACATCACTCTAGACGATTTTGTAGACGGTGCGTGCTTCCTGCGTTGCAATTGGAGTTCAAGTCGATTCGACCTGCGAAGGAACGCGCGTGAGCCCGCGAAGAGGACCACGAACAGATTCCCGCGAGGAACGCTCATGTAAATCGCACGTTGCTCAAATCTGAGTTCCAGAATGTTTTCCATTGCGGAGACCCTCGGTGACTTCACTGACTTCCCGCACGGGCAGGAGATTGCGGGACGAATCTCGCTTGGGGCCCACCAAGTGCGGTAGTAGACTGTCTCCAACCCAGAGTTGCATTTCCAGGATCGCCACCTAATATGAAGGACACGCAGCCAGCCCGCGTTCGCTTCGGGGTCTTTGAACTCGATCTGAAGAGCGGAGAACTGCGCAGGGGCAAGGACAGGACCGTGTTGGCGGAGCAGCTGTTGCAAATCCTATGCATGCTGGTCGAGCGCGAGGGCGAACTTGTCAGCCGTGAAGAGATTAAGAAGAAGCTGTGGCCGAACGACACCATCGTAGAGTTCGACCACAGCATCAACTCTGCCATCCGCAACCTGCGGCGTGCGCTGGATGACTCTGCGGACGAGCCGAAGTACATTGAGACCCTCGCCCGGCGCGGCTACCGGCTGATGGCGCCAGTAGTGTGGATTGAAGTTGCGGAAGACCGCCCTGTCCAGGAGGCTGCTAAGGTCGCAGGCGCTGACGGGGCTGCGGTACGCATGGAGCTTCAGCCGGCTGTTCTGACTGGCCGGACGGTCTCGCACTATCGCGTGCTGGACATCATCGGCGGCGGGGGCATGGGAGTGGTCTATCGCGCCGAGGACCTCAAGCTGGGCCGGCAGGTGGCCCTGAAGGTGCTGCCCGAGGAGTTGGGCAGCGAGCCACAGGCGCTGGAGCGTTTCAGCCGCGAAGCGCGGGCCGCGTCGTCGCTCGACCACCCCAACATCTGTCCGATCCACGAATTTGGCGAGCACGAAGGCAAGCCCTTCATCGTGATGCAGTTGTTGGAAGGGCAGACCCTGCGCGACTTTCTGGCGGCTGTCGCAGAAGATAAGACAGCGCTGCCACTCGAGGAACTTCTGGACATCGGGATTCAGGTGAGCGGGGGGCTGCAGGCCGCGCACGAAAAGGGGATCATCCACCGCGACATCAAGCCGGCGAACATCTTTCTCACCAGTAAGGGCGTGGTGAAGATTCTGGACTTCGGGCTGGCGAAGTTGGTGGAGGCCGAAACCCACCCAAGCAAAACCGGCTTGGGTGGGGCACCCGCTGCGGGGGAGAAGGAGCAAGCCCCACTTGGTGTCATCCCGAGCGCCGAGCGGAGCGAGGCGTCGATGGACCCCTATAACCGCGAGGATGTCGGTGGTATACGGGTCCCTCGACTCGCGGCCCAAAACCAGGGCCGCTCGCTCGGGATGACACAGGAAAACCTTGGCGCGGCTGAAACCCCGTCCCTTCGCCGCGTGACGCCCGCCGAACCCACACTTACCTGCACCGGCGTCGCCATGGGTACGGCAGGCTACATGTCCCCCGAGCAGGTTCGTGGAGAAAGGTTGGACGCGCGCACCGACATCTTCTCGTTTGGCCTTGTTCTTTACGAAATGGCTACCGGCCAGCGTGCCTTTAGCGGCGAGACCGCGGCGGTCGTCCACCATGCCATCCTTCATCACGCGCCGCCCCCCGTCCAATCCCTTAACCCAGCCGCACCCCAGCGGCTGGAGACAGTCATCAGCAAAACGCTGGAGAGAGATCGGGAGCGGCGCTACCCGTCGGCCGCGGAGGTTGGCAGAGAACTAAAGAGTGTCAGGCGCGAGTGGGAAGCTGATAACCTTGCAGCCGCCTCTGTCAGGGCCGGCATTGCCCCACCGCTTGTCGCGGAAGGAACCAGGCAGGCTGCGGGTAGCTCGGACGAGCACGCACGGTCAGCGCCGCCGACGCGTCCGTTCCGTCGCCTCAGCTACGCGCTCTTGGCCGCTGCTCTGGCAGCGTTGCCCTTTGTGGGATGGCTTGTCTATCGCAATGCAATTCATCCGCCCAGCGCAGATGTAGCGGAGACTGTGATTCGCCTGACGGAAGATGGTGGGGCTTTTGGGCCTGGCGCACTCTCAGCAGACGGCAGATATTTTGTGTATCAGAAGAACGCCAACGGAAAATACAGTCTCTGGTTCCAACAGGTCTCCACGGGAAGCTCCCTGAAGATTACGTCTGACTTGGACGTGAACGTTGCCGACGTCACTATTTCGCCCGACAATGGTCTGGTTTACTACGAGCTATATGACATGGAAAGGAAGGAAAATCGGCTGTACAGGGTGTCGACGTTGGGTGGATCACCAGAGTTATTTCTCTCCCATACGGTGGGAACAGTGGCCTTCTCCCCGGATGCTACGAAGATTGCTTACGAACGGTTGACAGACAAGAATACGTTCGAGGTTGTCGTGGCCAACGTAGATCGTAGCGAGCCTCAGGTCTGGTATTCGCGGGAGATGCAGGCCGATGACGTATCTCGTTCGGCTCCGGCGTGGTCACCCGATGGAAGGCTGATTGCGCTTTCGCGATGGGTCCTGCTCAAACAAGGCGGTTATTCGGCTGTCTCCTTTATCCGCGCCGATGGTCATGTGAGTGAGTTAAAAGTCAATTCCATCGACGTTGAAAAGCTGGTTTGGCTCCGCGATGGTGCCGCATTGGCGTTTGTGGGGAATCCGGCTGGCCCCGAGCCGGAACATATCTTTCTGGTGTCTTATCCTGGCGGGAGCACGACACGCATTAGCAACGACACCAGCAACTACGATGGTCACAGCCTCAGCATTACAGCTGATGGGAAGACGCTTTTTGCGATATCTGGGGTTATCCGCACTTCCCTCTGGCTCACTACGGAAAGCTTCAGGAACGTTCGGCAGCTGCCATCCACCGGAGCCCAGCTTGGATTGGATTTTGACGGAAAGCAGGTGGTTTATTCCTCGAACGTTGGTGAGGCGGCGGCAATATGGAGAACAGGCCTTGACGGTTCACCTTCAAGCCGCATTAGTCCCGTCGAACTCACAGTGCCGGGCCGGCCGGCCCTATCGCCTGACGGCCGCATAATCGCTGTTGCCGCCGCCAAACTTCATACTCAGCAAGGGATTTGGATCGCAGACATGGAAGGCAGAACCTTCCGGCAGCTTACCGGTTCGGAGTACGGCCTGGCTCCGTTGTTTTCCCCGGATGGGAAAGAGATCGTGTTTGACAAAGAGGACAGCGATTTGCAACGGCACCTGTTCCGCATTCCAGTCTCGGGAGGTCCCGCCTCGCGTGTGTCTGATCTCCCCATGGGGCACGCCTGGAGCATTGCAGGCGACTCCATTTTGTGCAGCTTTTTCGATCCAACGGCTTCCCATTTGCGTCGTGGAGTGGTTTCCCTCCGCAGCGGCCAGTTGACTCGAGAGCTTAAGTTCCCCGGCTGGACGTGGGTATTGAAGTTTACTCCCGACGGCCAAAGCATTACCTACGTTGACAATCACGATGGCTCATCCAATATCTGGAGCGTGCCGACTGAAGGCGGAACGCCGAGGAAGCTAACAAATTTCACCTCGCAGGACATTTTCGACTTTGCCTGGTCGCCCGATGGTAAGCAGCTCGTGCTTTCCCGAGGAACGCGGTACTCAGACGCCGTGCTGATTCGCAACTTCCGACAATGAGCTCCTTCGGGTGTCGCGTTGAATCTAGCCGAACCTGCTCTAGTCGTCTGCGTACTGTGCCGTGCAAATTCCCAGAAGTCCTCGCAAATCTACTGATCCCAAACTGCCCAAGCTTTCTCCAATTCTTCGATTACGTTCGGCAGGGCATTTCGACCCAGATCGATCTTGAAATCCTCTTTGAGATGACGCTCTATTGGCACCGGGTACGGCGCGCCGAGTTGGCCCGCTTGCAACTCCCCGATATCGACAGCCGACGCATGGTCATCCACATTCGCGGCGGGAAAGGCCAGGACCGAGATGTCATGCTCAGTTCCCATCCTGCTGGAAGCTTTACGTGTGAGCTTGCAGGCCGGCCTGCCGAAGTGCGGAGCTTACCAGGGAATTGTTCCTCCCCGAAAATCCCCACCCAAGCAAGAGAGCCTTGGGTGGGGCACCCGCGCTAGTTTCCACCTCCCTGACATAACGCTGTGTGGCAGGCTGACAGCCTGAAGACCACGCCACAGCCGTGTCCGCCGCAATGTCCTTGTGGGCTGCTCAGGTCGCCACCATAACCGGTGGTGCCATAGAGCACCCCATTGAGGTCGCGAAACAGACCCGCATAGGGTGCGCCTCCGTCCGCCTGCCCACCGAAGGCATATAGGACGGTCTCTTTGCCGGACAGGTCGAGTTTATAGACCACTCCTCTCGCTTTGAAGCCCAGACTGAAGAAAGTGGTGCCATACAGATTCCCATGCTGGTCTCTAACCAGATCTCCATAGGGAAAACCACCATCTGCTCCCCCAGCGAAACTGTAAAGGGTGGTCTCATTGCCGTTCGCGCCTATCTTGAAGACGACTCCGCTACCTGCTCCCCCGGCAGCCGCAGCGCCGTAGAGGTTGCCGTTATCATCCCGAATCACACCCGCATTGACCTGTGAACCATCGGTTCCATTGAAGCTGTGCAGCACGCTTTCGGTCCAAGTCCCATCCTGGTTGGGAGAGAGATTGAACACGGTGCCCTGATTCGACGTGCCCCCTTTAAAAGTCGTTCCGTAAATCTTGCCATCCGTGCCAAGAGTTAGACGCCCTGTCGGATACTGGCCGTCGGGTTTCCCCGCGAAGCTGTACAGAACCGTGAGGTTGTTGCTGGGATCAAGCTCAAAAACCACTCCGCAGCCAGACCCTCCGCATGAATTTGCGCCACCGTATGTGGTGTTGCCGTAAAGATTGCCTGCGTTGTCCCGCACCAAGCCGGCGATGGGTCCGGCCCCTTCCGCCTCCTCGAAGGTGTGAAGGACGGAGAAGTTCCCCTGGGAATCAATCTTGAAGATCACGCCGCAACCTCCTGACCCTGGGAATATGCAATTCACGTCTCCGCCGAAGTAAGCTGTGCCGTAGAGGTTGCCATTCGGGTCAAGCAGCAAGGTTCCCTCAGGCTGTGCCCCGTCTGTTCCACCGGTAAAAGCGTGAAGCACGGTCTGTGCACCGTTGGGACTCACCTTGTACACCACTCCACACCCAGTGGAGGTGCCATTCACGCAGCCGGTCAGGTCTCCCGCCCACTGCGTCGCACCGTACAAGTTGCCCTGGGCGTCCTGGACTACGCCAGCAAAAGGAATCGCGCCATCGGTGTCGCCGGTAAAGGTGTAGAGCACTTTGTAGCTTAGACCGAGCGCACTCTGTGCAACCAGCCCAGATGGCATGGTTAGCACGACGAACAGATACATGAGGGTCGTCCACATCCATGTGCGGGGTTTCATGTTCATTGATCTGCTGAATTTCATACAATTCTCCTTAATCGTAGATGTGAGGGGCGGTTGCGAGTGAGGCTCACCGCCGGTGCGGTTGGTGAGATCCGAAATCGCGATGCTTGACCGGTATTTCGCCAGCCTTCGGATCGCCTTGAGTCCAGTCAGGTGGCTCATTTTGGTGTTACTCGTTTGAAGCGCGGCGGCTGTAAGTGCCAGCGGCAGAAGGCAGGCAAGCAGAACGAGGATCTATTTCATTTTCTTCTCCTGTGAGGTTAAGTATTTAGTTGAGGTCCCAGCACCCTCATCAATTGCAGGGACCGTACTACCCACATCGTGCAAGAACGCGGTGAGTGTGCGCTGATTGGGCAGCGGCGGCAATGCACCGGCGGTGATTTTCGAGTCATTTTGGGGTGAACGTGATAAGTGATTGACTTCACTAGATGTTACGGCCTACTTCCGAGCTGGCGTGCCCCCGCTCGGCCCTTGCAGTCAGCAGAACTGAAGGCCAAAGTTACAGGCCAGTTCATAGCCCGCGGAGAGGAAGGGCAAAAAGCGGAGGTAGTGATCCGAACAGAACCCGTAGCATGTATTAATGGTTGTACGGTTTCCCGTGTGAAGTTTGGATGTTCGAGTCTGACGCGCGGCGTAAACTCCGCCGTCTCCGATTCCAGTTTACGGGAGTGGAATGTCTTAGTTGTTTTGTGCGGCGTTGCTGGAGGCCGGAACTTCTGAACCGTTGCTTTTGAGACCAGAACCAGATGTTTGTCCGTTTCCTCCCGGCCGTGGAGGCCGCAATTACAGGACTCGCCGCTATGACTGCGACTCCAAGTGCGGGCAGGTCATGAAGCAGATGTCGATGCTCTTGAAAAATTGACCCGAGGACACCGGGAATGGTTAGGGCGACGCCTGCTGGGAAGGCGAGGTTGTGCAAGCTCAGAAGATGGCATGTCGTAGGTAGTAGGAGGGGCAGGGGTACGCTCTTGACCCCATACAATCTACTGCCTACCACCTGCCTTCCTTAAAATTCCAAGCGCAAGGAAAGCTGAACGACGCGCGGGTCATTCAAGCCTCCATTCGAGGTCGTCGATTGCAGGCTGAGGTCTTGCAAACCAGTAGTGGTGTTGGGTGGCACGTCATTCGGGTGGTTGAAAGCGTTGAAGAAATCGGCGCCAAACCGGACATCGAGTCGTTCCTTGATCTTAAAGTCCTTGTAAAGCGAGATGTCGACGGTCCACGAGCCCGGCCCGATAATGTTGGCGCGCGGGTCAGGGTTATAGAGTCCCCCGAATGGAGCGTTGTAACACGTTCCATCCGCCAAAGTCACAGCAAGCTGGCCGACATAGACCCCGGAGCAGTTCGGGCCGGCTGGCCGTACTGCTGCGGCAGCGAGAGTGCCGTGGACGTTCGACGCGTTCGCGGCATTGAAATTGCCCGCGAACCACTGCCGATAGCGATCGCTGCTGCCGGAGATATTCAACGTGGCCCGCTTGTTGGCAGGAATGCTCACACTGCCCGTCTGAACGAAGCTGGGGTTTACCCCCATCCACAGCCCGCCGTTCCAGGTGCCGAGGGTGGCCACTCGCCAGCCGCCGATCAGGTAGTTCAGCGGCGCGGAGATGTTGCTGCCAAAACGCATTCCCCTGCCCACGGGCAGATAGTAGACCCCGTTGAAGGTTATGCGGTGGATAGGGATCGTGGTGTTATTGAAGTAAGAGAGCCGCAGCCGCTGCTGGTAACTGAGGTTAGGTTCACCGAGCAACTGGACATTTTGGGGCACAGTTGCCCCGCCGCTTTGGCCAAACTTGCCGTTCGCCCCTGCGTTGTTTGCGCCGTTGATTCCCGTGTTTCCGTCGCTGAACCCGGCGGGGTCAGTGGTGGTAAGAGCGCGCACGTACGTGTAAAACCACTGGAAGCTCAGGCCGTTAGCGAAGTTCCGGTGCAGTTCAACCTGCGCCGAATTGTCGTGGGAATACCCGGTATGGTTGATGCCATGCAGCGACCAGAACGCTTGCGGCGCTAGCAGGGCGGCTTGGCCCGGAGGATTGAGCCCGGTGCGCAGGGCATAGTTGTATTTTGGCTCCTGGGCGTCGATCGCGAATTGCTGCTCGAGGTCCCCTCCGTACGTTCCGATGTAGCTCAGCCGCAGGCTGATTTGCTTGGGCAGTTGGTGTTCGACCGTGACGCTCCAGGTTTGCTGGTGCTCGTCGTTCCAATTGGAGCCGTCCCAAAACGTCGCGCCATTGCTATAAGGAGAGAGCGATTGAGGAGTGTTGATATCCACCGTGGCGGTCGGGAGGTAATCCGTGGACGCCGGAGTCACGATAAACGGGTAGTTGCCAAAATACGGGCCGCTGGCACCTCCGGGAACGTTGGGGTTGTTGAAGGGGTTGTTTTGGAACAGAAGATTCAACGGAGGATTGTTACGGGTGGACTGGAGCAAGAGAGAAAGCGGCATACCAACGTAGTAGATCCCGTACGAGCCGCGAATCACTGTGTTGGGCTTGAGCTGATAGGCAACACCCACGCGCGGCGCAAAGTCATGCCAAACCTGGCGAAACAGGGCGGACGGGTATCCAATGGAATTCGCCGTCTGCCAGGTTAATCCTAGGTTCGCCCACGAAGTGAGAACCGCGGGCGGGACGCCACTCATCTGGTTCACGCTAGTGTTGCCGGGCGAAAGCACCTCACAGGAACCTGGGGGCATACAACTTCCGTTGGGCGAGCTAGGGCTTTCGGGGTTGTAGGGATCAACGAGGCGGTTTTGCGCCTCTGTGTAAGGCGACCAATGGTCCCAGCGTAGCCCCAGGGTGAGCGTCAGACGCGGAGTCACTTTGACGCTATCGCTAAAGTAGAGCCCAACTTGGGTCTGGCGGAAGTAGAAGTATCCCCGGTTGTATTGGTTGGAGAGGTAGTTCGGCAGTCCCAACAACAGCTCGGCAAATCCACTCCCGGTGTCCAGGGCTGGCGCCGCGCAGCTAGCGCACCAGTTGGTGGTGTACGAGCCGCCCCAATTGTTACTGCCTTGGGCTTGCTGGTTCTCGCGGACGTTGTTCTGCTCCCACCGGAATCGCCCTCCGAACCGAATCGTCTGCCGGCCGTGGCTCCAGGTTACGTTGTCCTCGACCGTTTCGCTGGTCAGATTCTGATTGTGCACGTTGTCCGAGTCCCAACCGAAGAAAAGCGGCGATCCGGCGTTGAGGGCATTCGCTTCCTCCGTATAGAGCGTTGGCCATCCGGTCGCGTTGAAGGGATTGGGCAGGCCCAGCCTAGAGTCCCAGTTAGTGGAGTCCGCGCTGGTGCCGATGTGGACGGCGGACCTGTTCACGCCAACCAGCAATTCATTCAGCCAAGTGGGCGAGATGGTCCGGGTATAATTCACCCCCACGTTAGTGAGGTAATAGTCCTGAGCACTGGTTCCCATGCCGGAGGAGGTGTTGATAGGGTTCGCATAATAACCGCCCTCGATGGCGAAATTCAGCCAGCTCCGCGTATAGCGCACCGAAAGCCGATCCTTATCGGAGAAGCCCCAGTCCACTTTGGCCGTGATGGTGTTGGTGTTGTTAATCTGGGGATACGTCGAGGTGAAATTGGGCGCGATATAGGGATTGTTGCTGTTGGTGGGAAGCGCGGTGAGGGCTTTCAAAGCCAGGGCAGTCTGGTTATAGGGCCCTGGAATTTGATTGTTGGGCAACGGCTGTCGCTGGAACGTTGCCGGGTCCGTGGTATTGGGGTTGTAAATCACGATTGGCGTATAGCCGGTTGGGCAGCTCGGACTCAGCGTGCAGGGGTTATTGATGTCGACGGCGTTGCTTAAGTCGCCGTTCCACATCGCGGCGGTGGGGACATAGTTGAAGAACGGTGAAAAGCGCTCGTGGTCGCGCAACCCTTCATAGTCAAAAAACCAGAACGACTTGTCGTGTCCGTTATAGACATGGGGGATCACGATAGGGCCGCCTGCGTAACCTCCGAACTCATTGCGGATGAGCAGGGGAACCGGCGCGTTCACGGGGTCGGTGCGCAACCGCGCTGGGCCGATTACGGAATTGTCGCGCAGATACTCGTAGGCGCCGCCGTGCAGTTGGTTCGTGCCGCTGCGCGTTGCCATGACAACGGTGGCCGGCTGGTCAAATCTCGCATCGGACCCCACCGTCTCAATTCCAAACTCCTGGATGGTTTCGATCCCGGGCTGCACCCGGACCATGCCGCCGCCGAAACGGTCAACTTGCGTGACCCCGTCCAAATTGATGTCCAGGGAGCCAACCTTCATACCATTCACGCGAGCACCACTCGAGCCACTCTCGACACCGGCCGTGAGATCGAACAGCAGACCAATCTGGCGCCCATTCAGGGGAAGATCGCGGATTTGGGTGGATTCCTTGACATCGCCGACCGCCCCCTTCGCCGTCTCAATCGGCGTTTCAGCGCCGCTCACTCGTACAACTGTCGTGATGCTGCCTATTCGAAGCGTGGGATTGACCACGGCGCTCTGGCCCACGGCGAGAGTAAAGGTGCCTTCCCAAGTCGCGAAACCCTGTCTCTCGACGGTCAGCCTGTACGGACCGAGGGGCAGCGCGCCGAAGTAATAAAAACCTGCTGAAGACGTCTGCGCACTACGGGCGAGTCCTGTTTCCGTACTGGTAACGGTAATCTGCGCACCTGGCACGGCAGCGTCCGATGGGTCTCGCACGGTACCCGAGACTGTTCCAAGCCCAGTCTGTGCCCGAGCTGAGGGTAGTACTAAGGCGAAGGCTACCAAGCCGATCGAAAGCAGAAAGACTGCTCTGGAGTAGTTGCTCAGATTGAGCCCTAGGGGTTTCATGTCTCATCTCCGTTAGCCAACATTTCGAAAACCGAAACTGACGGAAACCCTAAAACAGGCGCCAACTATGAGTTTGGGGTATCACTTGGCGTATCACTTCCCCCTGCGCCTGTCAAGCGCAAAGGGGAAGACAAGGGTCTGATTGGGCAAAATTGGCAAATTGGCCCAATGCGGTGCAATATCGGCCCTGGCGCACCTCCGGTGCAGCCCCTGCACGAGATGAGTGTGCATGTTTCTAACATTTGGTGTTTCTCCTTTTGAGTTGAATTCACTACTCACAAGCCAATGCTTGATTGCCGTCTCAGCACTAGAAAGCCTCTCCTTGGAGGCTTAGCAGCGAGACCCTCAAAACCGACCCCCTGGTCTTGCACCAGATTTCAGCGGGGACTCTGGGGTTCCGAACCGCATAAATCCTAGACTTTTTCTTTCGCGCAGCGTGCAGCATCGTCTACGGAATCGACCACGGCGCTGTGACGGAAAAACCAGATGCCCTACTATCGGAGCGTCGTCAACGAGGCTGCCTGCCAAGTCATTGATATTGCGTGTACGACGTTTTGACGGATCACAGCCCTACCGATTGCGAGCTGTTGACTACAAAGACTCGCGAATGCACCCACTGCGACGCCTAAGCAGCCACTGCTGTGCCTCACCTCTAACGACGACTCCAAGCTACTCTGGCTTCCCAGAAATGGGTTAGGACCCACTTCCCGTAGGCCGACCATCCGAGGATTGCCGATTCCCCTTGGTCCAGTGCAACCGTAATACCGAGCCCTCGCCGACATGTTAAGATGACCACAGCGCGAAGGGCGCATCCGGTCTGCGGAAAGGACAGAAGTCCACCTGATCGCAACAATTCGTTTTCGCGAACTAACTTTCTGCCCATAAATGCGGACCTCGGGCATACGAAAGGAAGTTCGTCATGCCGGTAAGACGCCTCCCATCGAATCCGAACCTCGATCATCTCAAGTATCAAGCGAAGGACTTGCTAAAGGACCATGGCTCCCCCAATCCAGGAGTAGCCCAGCGGATCAGGGAATTTCACCCGCGTTTTGGCCGGGCCTCGGACGCTGAAATCTTCGACGCCCGGCTCAGGCTCAGTGACGCGCAGCTTACAATCGCCCGCGAACATGGATTTCCAAGCTGGGCGAGGCTGAAACGGCACATTGAAAAACCAACGCTCTCCGATCGATTGGATTTGCCGCACCAACAGCGCATTGAAAATGCAATATTTCGCCGTGCGGTGGAACTCCTCGATGCAGGTGACGTAGCTGGTTTGCGTGCGCACCTGAATCAACAGCCAAATCTTGTGCATCAGCACGTCGTTTTCGAAGGCGGGAACTACTTTCGGAATCCAACGCTGTTGGAATTCGTCGCTGAGAATCCGGTTCGTCGTGGCACTCTGCCGGCGAACATCGTTGACGTGACCAAGGTCATCCTGGATGCTGGCCCGAGCCAATCCGCACTGAATGAGACGCTTATGCTGGTCTCGACCGGGAGTGTACCGCGTGAATGTCGCGCGCAACTTCCGTTAATTGATCTCCTGTGCGACTACGGAGCGGATCCCAACAGCGCTGTGCAAGCAGCCGCCTTGCACGGGGAGCTTGAGGCGGTGAATGCCTTGATCGGGCGCGGTGCTCGAATCAACTTGCCGGTGGCATCGGCTCTGGGGCGTATTGAGGATGCCCGTCGGTTGCTTGCGGGTGCCAACGGTGAGGAACGCCATTTGGCACTCTCTTTGGCAGCGGATTTTGGTCATGTCGAGATTGTTCGATTGTTGCTTGACACGGGCGAAGATCCGAACCGATACAACCCGGTCGGAGGCCATTCCCACACGACACCGCTACACCAAGCTGCGGGGGCGGGCCATGATGAAGTAGTCCGGCTCCTGATCGAACGCGGTGCCAGGTTGGATTTGAAGGATCTCCTCTGGCAGGCTACCCCGGCCGATTGGGCAAGACACGCAGGCAGGACAAAACTTGAGGCGTATCTTCGAGCGCAGGACACAGGGAGCGAGAAGCAAGAGTAAATCAATCCTTGCTGGACGAATGACGGGTCAATAGCCATTAGCACCAAGATGCACAGCAGGCGAAATGCCATCGTTCCTACGACTCGGCGAGGAAGACATCTTGCCTCGTTCTGAGCACAACCAGCACCACTTTGGAACCGGACGATTTACCGGCACCGTTGTGGTGGTGGCTGAATATGCCAGCCAGTCTCGCTTTTTATTTGTTGATTTGGGACGGTTATGAGCGCATAGTGTCGATTTAAAAGGTCATCAGGTCGGTGCAGACCCTGCTGGAGAAAGTACATGCAACCCATGCGCCGCTCGCTACTGTCTGTCCTGATTCTCATCCTCTTCGGAATATCTCTGGCAGCTCCTGCGCAAACCCCCTTGCGGTTTGTTGCTGCGGCTCCATGCCGGGTAGTTGATACCAGGTTGCCGAACGGACCATTTGGCGGTCCACCGATTCAGGGGCAGTCTTCCCGTGACTTCACCATCCCCAACGGCCCCTGTAAGAACATTCCAAACACAGCAGCAGCCTATTCGCTGAACGTAACCGTGGTGCCGCACGGACCTCTGGGTTATCTGACCGTGTGGCCGACAGGACAGCAGCAGCCGCTCGTATCCACGTTGAATTCCCTCGATGGCCGGATCAAGGCGAACGCTGCCATCGTGCCCGCTGGCGTTGGACAAGCCGTCAGCGTCTACGTCTCGAACACGACGGATGTCGTGCTTGATATTGACGGCTACTTCGTGCCGGCGACCGACAACACGGCGTTAAGCTTTTATCCTCTGGCGCCCTGCCGCGTGGCGGACACGCGCAAGCCAAATGGAGATTTGGGAGGACCGTTCCTGAGCGGAGGCACCTCGCGCGATTTTCCGATACTGGAGGCGGCTTCCTGCAACATTCCGAACACCGCACAAGCGTACTCGCTGAACTTCACAGCAGTTCCCAAAGGCCCTTTGGGATACCTGACGGTATGGCCCGCAGGCCAGTCGAAGCCCGTTGTTTCCACCCTTAATGCATTGACGGGCACGATCACAGCAAATGCGGCAATCGTGCCGGCGGGAAACAATGGGGACGTGGAGGTTTATCCCAGCAACGACACGGACTTGGTGATCGACATTAATGGATACTTCGCGCCCTCGACTTCAGGTCCGGGCGGATTGACGCTGTATGCCTTGGAGCCATGCCGCGTGTTGGACACGCGGCAGAGTATCGGCGCATTTACCGGCAAGCTCTACGTCGACGTCGTGGATGCCTTTTGTGGAGTGCCCAGCGTCGCACAGGCATTTGTGTTTAACGCCACGGTGGTTCCACAGGGCGCTCTCGGCTACTTGACATTGTGGGCCGATCAGCAGCAGCAACCACTGGTTTCGACGCTCAATGCACTGGACGGTGCGATCACCTCGAACATGGCAATCGTACCCACGACGAACGGGTGGATAGACGCTTATGCATCCGGCACAACCCAACTGATCCTGGACATCTCCAGCTACTTTGGGCCGATCACACCCAGCATCACGACCACCTTTCTACCTTCCGGCATCTTGAATGCTCCTTACAACGCCCAGTTGCAAGCGGCGGATGGATTTCCTCCCTATACCTGGAGCATGACAGCGGGCAGCCTGCCCCCAGGCTTGTCAATCAGCAGTGGTGGCCTCATCTCCGGAACACCTACGGCGTATGGAACCTCAAACTTCACGGTGCAGGTGACAGATGCTCAGATGCAGACCGCCACTGCGAACTTGAGTATCATCATTCAACAAGCCCCGCCGTTGTACATCACGACGTCCTATCTCTCCGACGGCACACAGGGTGCTCCGTATAGCGCTACCTTGACGGCTACCGGCGGCGTGCTTCCTTACACTTGGAGTATCACCGCCGGGCGCTTTGCCGGCGGGCCTGCTTCTTAACAGTGACGGCAGCATCACGGGGACACCCTCGGGCACGGGAACGGCTTCAATTCACCGTCCAGGTCGCCGATTCCGAAAGCCCAACCCAAGTATCAGTCGCAAACCTCACCCTTACGATTGACCCCAACCTGCCGCCGGTGTTGAGCTACATCAGTCCGCAAGCGGCTGCCGGCGGGCAGCGGCGGATTCACTCTGCAGCTTTACGGAAGCGGCTTCAATTCAGGTTCGGTGGTGCAATGGAATGGCTCGCCCGGGCAACAACGTACAACGGCTATCAGCTCACCGCGACGATTCTGGCTTCGGATGTCCAGGCCCTGGGCAATAACTCGGTTACGGTTTACAACGCCCCTCCGGGCGGAGGACTTTCGGCGCCCCTGACATTCACGGTTTACCTGGCGCTGGCCACCAACGACCTGGTCTACAACCCGGTGACCCAGCTTCTGTGGGCGTCGACTCCGAGCACGCGCTGGGCCGTCACTCGGCAACAGTGTGGTTTCCATCGATCCCGCAACCGGCGTGCTTGGCACTCCCATCTGGGTGGGAAGCGAGCCCACCAAGCTGGCGATCTCCAGCGATGGAACGTACTCTGTGGGTTGGACTCAATGGAGCGGGAGCAGTCCGCCAGGTGAACCTCACGACTATGCAAGCGGGCGTTCAATTCAGCCTGGGAGGAGTGACGGGACTGTACGACCCACCCAGTGTGGCATCCGCGCTGTCAGTCATGCCAGGAAGTCCGAACACGGTGGCGGTTTCGGCCGGTCAGTCCTTCTACGGGTCAACAACCGCAATTTACGACAACGGTGTGCAACGCCCGAATACGAGCAACACGGTCTTCAGCGGCTTGGCTTTTTCACCCTCGGGCACGGAGATCTACGGGGTGGCCGGCAACTACAGCTCTGGCTACTATGTGATGACCGTCGATGCGACGGGTATAACCGCCACAACCGAAAAGAATAACAACGTTTCTTCCAGTGATATCCGTTACGACAGCGGAAGAGTGTATCTGACAAACGGTGAGGTGCTGGATTCCGAACAAGGAACCCTGCTGGGGACCTTCTACTTAAATCAGAATCAACCGGCGAGTGGACCGGTGGTGCCAGATTCCACCATCGGCCGGGCGTTTATTCTGGAGAGCGTCTATGGTCCCCCCTCCGCAATTGGGGCCTACGACATCTCAACTTTTGTCTTGGATGGCAATATCGGCGTGAGCACGCTGAATGACGGCTCGAATGCTACATCGCCCGTACGGTGGGGTCAGAATGGGCTGGCGTTTCGCACCACCTCAGGGGTGTACATCCTGACTTCTCCGCTGGTTCGGGATCTCTCCAAGACGCCGGCAGATGTTGGCGTCGGAGCCATGGGGCCAGCCTCGGGATCTACCGGTACTATGCTTACCTACACCCTTACCATCACGAACTACGGCCCCAACTCTGCCAGTCCTGTCGTTCTCAATGACAGTATTCCTCAAGGAACAGTTTTTAGCTCGGCAACAACCAGCCAGGGATACTGCAGTGGTACCTACGTTGTCCTCTGCAACCTTGGAACTCTGGCCAACAATGGCGTGGCCACGGTCACGATCAATGTCACCGCACTCACTGCGGGAGCCGTGCAGAACATGGCGCAGGTCAGCGCGGCACAGGGTGATCCCAACCTGTCGAACAACATGGCAACCACCAACACCGTCATCAGCGGACCGCCGTACAACCCAGTGCCCGCTCTGTCTAGCATCTCGCCATCGTTTGTCCAGGCCGGCACCGGCTCGTTCACCCTGACCCTGAGTGGCAATCAGTTCACCTCGACTTCTCAGGTTTTGTGGAACGGGAGCGCTCTGCCAACCACCTACTCCAGCTCAACTCAGCTCACCGCGCAGGTTGACGGTTCATTAATCACCGCCATGGGCTGGGCCTTGATCAGTGTGTCCAACCCGGCGCCGGGGGGCGGACTTTCCGCCAGCCAACCCGTCACTGTGTATAACGTAGATCAGTCTGGATACAAACCATCTGGTGTTCGATCCATTTACCCGCCAGCTCTATGCAAGTGTTCCCGGAACTGCTCCGCAATTGCAGGGCAACAGCATCGTGAGCATCGATCCCAACACCGGCGCCCTGGGAACGCCGGTCAACATCGGCAGCGAGCCCGCGCAAGATCGCTGAATCCGATGACGGCTTGTACATTTACGCGTCGCTGGCCGGGGCCCAGACTCTGGCACGGTACAACCTGACCACGGGTATGGCCGATCCCACCACCTATTCGCTCAATCCACCAGGAGGTGCGGCTCGAGACTTGGCTGTACTTCCCGGGTCCGATAATACCCTCGCCATCGACATGGGCTCGTTCACGGGGAACGGCATCTATGACATTTCCAACGGGACGGGCAAGTTCCGAAGCAAGTTTAGCGGCCCATATACCGGATCAAGCCTAGCCTTCCCTGACGCCAGTCACCTTTACACCTGGGACGGTGACACAACCGGCGCTGAGTTTTACCGTTGGAATATCGACGCCTCGGGCCTCAGCCTCATCGATGGCAGCACGTTTAACGGGTTTGGGGAATTTACCGCTGGCTTCAAGCTGCAAGATAACCTGGTCTACGCAGTGGCCGGCGGCCTCGCTGATCCTCGGCCAACGCCGCCGCAACAGGTGGCCCAGTATCAGATCAATCTCGGAGGCAATCAGTCGATACAAGGAGTAGACGTCGCCCCCGATCCTCCTTTGGATCGAGTGTTCTTCCTGGGCACCAACTTCTTTGGGGGGCAACCCATACTGATGTCCTTCGACCAGGCTCGTTATGAGTTACTGGCCTACAACCTATTTCCTCAGAATCCGGCCGGCCCCGACCTGGTTCGCTGGGGCAAAGACGGACTCGCGTTTCAGGAGGGACTAGGCTTCATGCAACCTCCGGGCTCGGGTCGATTGATCTTGTTGCGGGGCGCATTTGTGCTGCCGGAGTGGGGAACAGTAAATCCGACACCTGGGTTGACGTCAGTGTCGCCATCCAGCGCCCAGGCGGGCGGAGGCAACTTCTATCTCACCGCGACGGGTTCCAACTTTGTGCCTGGTGCAGTGCTCCTCTGGAATGGATCGGAGCGAACCACCACGTATCTCGATGCCATGCATCTGAAGGTGGCGATCCCCGCGGCTGACATTGCAAAGCCAGGCACGGCAACTCTAACCGTCGTAAACCCTGGAAGCGCGCCTTCCGGAGGTATCTCGTTCCAGATTCAGTAGTCCAAGACCGGCCGGAATACAGGCGCACCGGCGATATTCTGACCGGCACGTCACTCCTATATGGATCGTCCGTCTTGGCTGAGGAATTGTGCGAGCACCAGCTGCCGAACCGCATAACGCGGGCTTGGGAAACCAGAAGAGTGGCGTCAAAACCATGTAATTCCGGCGCAGTCAAGTTAGCTTCTCGGCGTCCGTCATTCATGACCACATGCCGGGGATTTCGTTGATCCGCTCAGGATGCGAGAAGACGCACACGGACAGCCTGCGATCCGAGACCGACGTCAGTACTTTCCCCGAAAGAGGTAAACCAGCTCGATCATCAGGATGATCACCACCATCAACTCGAGCACGAAGCCGCGGCTCTGGTGGAATTCGTCGATGAGGGCGCGATACACGCCTTCCGCGGCGTGCAGCTTCTCCTTCACCAGGTTCTTGTATTCGGGGACGCCTACCTTGGCTGCTGCAAGCCTATACAGGCGCGCGGAAAACATATCGCTGACAAACTTGATAGCGGTATCGGCGCGCTCGACCAACTCCGTCACCTCGACGGTAACACTGTTCAGCCGTGAAGCTTCGCGTGCGCATCCGCCAACGCCGCCATAGACCGGCGCGATGCTTTAGCGAGCGATAGACCGCGCCGAGCTCGCGCGTCAGCAACTCATCATAGTGGCGAAATTCCAGCAACTGTGAGTTGGCGTACTCCAGAATTTGCACCGACGTTTCGGCTCCGGATGGTGTGTCATAAACCAGCGCGGCATTCCATCCCACCACAACCAGATCGTTTGGGTAGTAGGAAAGGCTTGCCTGAAGCACATCCTCGTTCTCGCTGCGTGCCAGAGCAGTCTGTTCGCCTCGCAGCACCTGCGCGATCTCCGGCCCATGTTGCGAGAGTAAGTCCGTGCCGCGCGGGCAGCCGGGAACGTCGCCGAGCAGGAAGATGTAATAGTCCTCGCTCAGCCAATCGTTATACTGACGCACGATCGCCGGCGCGATCCGTTCCAGCCGGCCACGGATGATTTGTTGCGCCTGCCGTTCCAGCTCAGCATTTGGAACCCAGCGCGCCGCCAGCCGCACCAGGGCTTCCCAGTCAGCCTCAAACCCCAGCTCAAACAGCACGCTCACGACTCCGTAGTCGTAATACTTGAGTTGCGTGTTCAGGGTTTCTCCGCTGCTCAATACCACCGGATCGAGGCGCTCCACTACCGGAGGTTTTTCGAAGCGCACGTATTCAGGCGTAGCGTGTTTGAAGCTGGGCTCAACCCGTTTCGCGCCCAGAATCTGGCGCAGGTCCTCCAGCTTGATCTCCTCGCAGATATCGTAGAGGATGACCCCGAGGACCGAGCCCCTCATCGTCGCAGCTGTCATGCTCGCAGCCATGCGTATCGCTCTTCGACGATCACGATTGTACGTGAGGAGAACATAGGGGAAGCATGCGTCTGGTGGATCCGCATTGCTTACCCGCGCGGCGGAAACAGGAACTTCAGCATGGGCGCGACGCGCTGCGCCCATGCCCATTCGGAGTGTTCTCCGCCCTGCGCCTCGGTGTAAGCGAGATCTTTGCCGCGCTTCCATCCCTTCTTGATCAAGTCCCTTTTCAGCGCTCGGACGTCGGGCAGCGCTCGCCGGCCTTCGCGCGTACCCACGTCGAGCCAGATCCGCAGGTCGGGTTTCCTCGTGATCTGCGCCACGGTCTTGAGGATGGCGCGACTGTGCCACCAAACTGACGGCGACAGTACCGCCAGCTTGCTGAACACCCACGTGTAGCGCAATCCGAGATAGAGCGACACCAGTCCTCCGAGCGACGATCCCCCCATCCCGCAGTTCTCGGCGCCAGGAAGTGTGCGGTAGGCGTGATCGATGAACGGCTTGAGCTCTTCCACCAGCATCTGGCCGTAGGCATCGGCTCGCCCGCCCCCGAGGCGCTTGTCCTCAAGCGGCGTGTACTCGTTGATGCGATGCACGCCAGTGTTGTAGATGCCCACGATAATCAGCGGCTCCATCTGGCCACTGAGGATCAGCTCGTCGGCGGTTTCGCCCATGCGCCAATAGTTTCCCTTAATGAAGCTGGTCTCGGGATCGAACAGGTTCTGGCCGTCCTGCATATAAAGGACGGGAAATCGCCGGTCGGGCTGCGCATCGTACATTGGCGGCACATAGACGATGAGGTCGTGCTTGTCGTCCATCAGCCGGGACGCAAGCTGTTCATGTTTGCGCAGGCGCGACTTCAGCTCGCCGGATGTGACAGCAGGTACCTGGTTCATGTCGGTGAAAACGGGCATCGGATGTATTTGCCTAAAATTTCCTGCGAGTACGTCGCCCGACCAGCCGCGGGCCCCCCGCTTCGAGAGCGTCGCCCTACAGCGCTACTTCATCGGTGCCGGCGATGTAGTCTTTGAAATGATCAATCGCCTGCTGGCTGTACTGCCCAACTTCGATGAGATAACCGTCGGGATCGCGCATGTAGCGTCGCAGCTCATGGCCGTGATTATCGAGGGGTTCGGTCAGAAACTCAGCGCCCTTCGCCTTCCACTGGGAATAACAAGCCAAAATGTCGGCCACGCGAAGATTGAGGAAGCCGCTCACTTTATTCGGGTCCCAAGGGGCCTCGAGTAGGACTTCGGGCTTGTCGGGGGTTGGTCCGCCGCCCGAGTTGAGAATGATCCACGAGTTGGACAGCTTGATATAACAGGGATTCTCCGGCTTCACGACTCTTCCGCCGAGGATTCCAACGCAGAACTCCCTTGACTTCGCCTGGTCTCGAACGGTCAGGAAGTGCGTCACGAAGAATCCCTCTTGGGCAATTGGAGCGTCGGGCAGATTCATAGGTCGAACTTGCACTCATTCTGTAGAATGATGGTTCTTTAGATTACCAAACCCTGCTGCAACGAGAGGCTCAATACCTTGAATCGCGAATATCACCGCTGGTGGTCGCACGATCTGCAACGCGACATGGAGATGCTGGTCTTTGGTCATGACGGCACGAAGGTCCTGGTCTTCCCTACTTCGATGGGACGCTATTACGAGTACGAAGACAACAAGATGATCACTGCAGTCGCGGACCGTCTTAATGCCGGGCAACTGCAGATCTACTGCGTGGACAGCGTGGACGGCGAGAGCTGGTACAACAAGCGGGCGCATCCCTATTGGCGTTTGCAGCGCCATCTGCAGTACGAACGCTACATCCTCAACGACGTGCTGCCGCTGATGTGGCACAAGAACTGGACTCCGCGCACCATCGTCACTGGCTGCAGCTTTGGCGCTTATCATGCCGCCAACTTCGCTTTCCGCCATCCTGACAAAGTCACGGGCTGCGTGACCATGGGTGGATCGTTCGACATCAAGAGCTTCCTCGATGGCTGGTACAGCGAAGACGTCTACTTCAATAATCCGCCCGACTATCTGGCGAACTGCACCGACGGCTGGCGCTACAACCACATGCGAACCGTGCTTGCGACCGGCGAATGGGACATGTGCTGGGAGAAGAACGAGGAGTTTGCCGCGGTCCTGCGCGCGCGCGGCATTCGCCACGAGCTCTCTGTTTGGGGCGATCAGAGCTATCACGATTGGCCGTGGTGGCGACCGATGGCGAGGACTTACCTGGAATAGGGGAAGAGCCGCCCGTTCCGCTCGTCGGCTTCGCAAGAGAGAATGCTGGGGAAAGACTATGCCGACTTGGCCGCGCTATCCCACATTGTATGAGATCAATACCTGGGTCTGGCTTTGGGACCTGCGGCGAAAATATGGCAACTCAGTTGACTTAGGCTCCGTGCCTGCGGCTGAGTGGGACGCCATCGCTGCTTATGGCTTCGACGCCGTCTGGCTGATGGGGGTGTGGGAGCGCAGCCCGGCAAGCGCGGCCATTGCCAATCGGAACCAAGCCCTGGTGGACGATTTTCGGCGCGCCCTTCCCGATTTTCGGCCGGACGACAACGTTGGCTCGGCCTACGCTGTCCGGAGCTACGTGGTTGACCCGCATCTGGGCGGCCCCAAAGGCCTTGCCTCTGCCCGAAAAGAGTTGGTGAAGCGGGGCTTGCGGCTGCTTTTGGACTTCGTCCCCAATCATGTGGCGCCCGACCATCCCTGGGCCATCGAGCGTCCCGGGTACTTCATTCAGGGGAGCGCTGACGACGCCAGGAACGACCCGGCATCCTACCTTGACGTGCAGGGAAACGTGTGCGCCTGCGGCCGCGATCCCTATTTTCCCGCCTGGCAAGACGTGCTCCAGCTGAACGCGTTTGCGCCGGGACTTCGCCAGGCCGCCATCGCTACGGTCTCCGATATCGCGGCCCAGTGCGATGGCGTGCGTTGCGACATGGCGATGCTCCTGCTGAACGCAGTCTTCGAGCGCACGTGGGGCACTCGAGCTGGGCCGATGCCGCAAACCGAGTACTGGGCCGACGTGATTCCCGCCACCAAGAGAGCCCATCCGGACTTTCTCTTTATTGCCGAGGCTTATTGGGACCTGGAGTGGGAGTTGCAACAGAAGGGCTTCGATTTCTGCTACGACAAGAGGCTTTACGACCGCCTCGAGCATGACAATGCCGAGGACGTTCGGCTGCACCTCTGCGCCGACCTCCCCTACCAGGAAAAGCTGCTGCGCTTCATCGAAAACCACGACGAACCACGGGCGGCCGCGACGTTTTCGCCGGAAAAGGAGCGGGCGGCTGCTGTCACGATCTCAACGCTTACAGGCGCCCGACTCTTTCATGACGGCCAGTTTGAAGGACGAAAGGTAAGGCTGCCCGTTTTTCTGGGCAAACGTCCGGACGAGCCTGCCGATCCACAACTGCAGGCCTTCTACAGAGACCTTCTCAACGCCATCAACGCTCCGGCGTTTCGCGATGGTCAATGGAGTCTCTGCGAGCGCACGGGCTGGCCCGATAATCCGAGCTATCAAAACCTCGTGGCCTGGAGTTGGATCAAAGACGATGATCGTTATCTCATCCTGGTGAATCTCAGCGACGGCGATGTACAAGCTCAGGTGCAGGTACCATGGGCCGATTTACGAGGAAAGACCTGGCGCTTGAAGGACGCTTTGTCCGATGCGATCTACGACCGCAACGGAGATGACATGGCAGGGCCGGGGCTGTATGTCGAGTTGGGGCCTTGGCACTACAACGTGTTCCAGTGCACCGAAACGAAAACGCCCATGCCGGCCGCTGCCGGATCGTAGCCAATACGCTCGAACAGCGAGCGGCGGCTCAATGGCAAGACGTCCGCAAAGTTTCAAGGCCCGACGGGCTGGATGACGAAATGGAACGTCCCTGACGTGGCGAGGAGCAGGAGACTTTCGCCCGTCATGCGCACTTAGCCGGTTCCTTTACTCGCCGCTGGGGAGCGGAGTCTGCGACGTGCTCTTCGGTAACTCCGGGGCCTTGATGTAACTCATCGGAACCTGCCCCGTCAGCGAACCCATCCAGGTTTCAATCGACTTTATCTGAGCGTCGGTCAGTTCGACTCCACGCTGGTGAACCGCCATGTTGCGGATCGCCCGCTCCAGGGTCGGAACCGAGCCGTCATGGAAATATGGTCCCGTCTTCTTGATGTTCCGTAGCGAGGGGACCTTGAAAACCATCTTGTCGATATCCTCCTTGGTGACCTGGTAACGTCCCTGATCGGTTTGCCTGGGCCACGGCTTCATAACCCCGAGCTTCTGATAGGCCGATCCACCGACATACGGACCGTTGTGGCACCATTGGCATCCGGCTGCGGCAAATGTGTTGAAGCCCGACTTTTCGGTGGACGTCAGGGCCGACTGGTCGCCCTCGAGGAAGGCATCCCAACGCGACGGCGTCACTAGTCCACGTTCGAAGGCTCCAATCGCCAACGCCATATTGTTATAGGTAATCGGATCCTTGTCGTCGGGGAATGCTGCCTGGAAAAGCGTACCGTACTGAGGCATAGACCTGATCACTTGCACAGCCGCGGCGTCAGAGGGCATTGCCATCTCAACTGGGTTGGTGATCGGACCCTTCGCCTGCTCCTCGACGGTGGGAGCCCGGCCATCCCAGAACTGCACAAAGTGCCCGGCTGCGTTGTACACCGTGGGCGCGTTACGGTTCCCCTTCTGGTTCTTGAAGCCGGTGGATACGCGCTCGGATTCCGCGCCATAGGCGTCAAGCGGATGACAGGTGTTACAGGAAATCTTCTGACTGGCCGACAGGCGGGGGTCGTAGTACAGTACTCTCCCCAATTTCACTTTCGCATCCGTAACAACATTGTCGGGCGAGCTCATCACCGCAGGCAGCGGAGCAAAGAGCTTCAATGCCTCCGCGTTAACCTGTATCTTCCCGGATTCTGACAGAAGATAGGTGACAGGAAGCAGGACGAGAACGAGTATCAAAGCGAACCTGGCCTGGCGTGAACCTGTATGAGACATAAGCGACTCCCCCTTCTGCCAGCCGACGGCAAACAACGGCTGGACAGTCTTATGCCATATCTACTCGGATGGAGCAGAACCCTCAAGGACTCGTATCACACTGGCGTGTGATGGCCCCAGCAGCTTCAGGACGGCGTGGCACGCCCCTCCGATTGGATACTAAGTCTTTAGGAGGGCCACGCCTTTGTGGCAACCGCAGATTGATTACTTTCAGTTCAGTCGGCTATTGCGGGGGGGGGCTGTGTTTGTTTACCCACGTGCTTGGATTCAAACGAGAAAATGGTCCAGCACGCGCCAGCCTTCTCGACATGAGCCGGGTGGATCACCTCACCCGTAAATATCGAGATGGCGCCTGCCCAAAAACGATGTGCCGAAACGTTCGCTTGCATCACGCGAACCTCCCACGTGCCGGGGAACCGCCTCCACACTTCATGCGCCGCCCGAGTTCCAATTCCACGTCTCCGGCATCCACGAAGGACAAAGAACTCCGCCATATCCCAGACCGCGTCGTTGCCCGAGACTTCCGACCCTCTCTTGACCAGTGCCAGCCCTGCCAATTTACCTTCGATCTTAAGCAAGAACGGATGCCGGTCCAGTTCCGACCAATAAAGCGGAAGAGAGCGGTAGCCGAACCTGGCATCTTCCCCTATTTCTATATTGTGGAATTCGCTGAAGTCGTGCGCGTACAACTCCAGCAAGTTCGCGAGAATCGGTTCCTGTTCCGGTCCTGCGGGAATGACTTCGAGGTGCGGGGATGTCGCATCGCCAGGTTGGGTCATAGTCGCTATGGGCCGGTCTTCATGATGAGTACGGGACATGGCCCGCCCTTTCGATTCGAAAATATACCTGAGTTTTATCGGGGAGGCACCCCTTTCGACTATGCTCAGGGTGCGTGAGAGAACTGCTTTTTTTGCGACAGCGGAATAAACCGCCAGGAACCAGCCCCACGGGGGTGACTCAGTTTAGCCCAGCGCTTCAGCGCCGGGTAGATGATCTATGGATTCAGAGCCCCGTAGGGACAGCAGGGTCGCCTCTCATCACGCTATTACTCTGTCGTGCCTACGTTCTCAAAATTCCTTTCCGCATCCACTTAGATCGATTCGTCGCGGACAACACTAATCGCCGCCAGAGTAATCTGCCCATGGCTAGGACAACATCGACCTCGGAAAGAGAGCGGAGAAATGTTTCACAAAGGGTCCGTTGTGCGACTTCGACGCCGATGTCGGTTGAGTCGCTTCCTGACGGCGAAACCGGGAAAATCGCGGACGATTTGATCTGAACACTTCCCCCAGAAGACCATTTCGAGAACGGAGTGGAGATTCCTTGCGATATGGCCTGTTCACAACAGTCATGATTGTAAACGCCAATGACAATGAACAGCGTCGCGTGGTATGACTTCGTTCGGGTGTAAGCTACTACCGCGCACAGATTGGGTCCTTCCCCCGCCGGGGTACAGGAGTTCAGTATGACGATCAACCGTCGGTCCAGTCTCGTTTTGGTTCTGACACTTGCATTGACATTGGCGGTGGTCGCGCTCGGAACTCCCGCCCCTGCCCAGACGTTCTCCGTCATTCACGACTTCACCGGGGGAGCAGACGGGGCCTTTCCTTATGACGCCCTTACCCTCTCACCTTCAGGAGTCGTGTACGGAACGGCGGCATACGGTGGGACCTACAACAATGGAACGGTCTTCCAGCTGAACCGGGTTAATTCCACCTGGGTGTTCAGTCCCTTGTACGCATTTACCGGAGGAAACGATGGAAGCAAGCCAATCGGCGGGGTGGTGTTCGGCCCGGATGGTGCTCTCTACGGCACGACCCAACTCGGCGGAGCAGACAGCGACGGCGTAGTGTTCTCTCTGAGACCCCCGTCCACATTTTGCAGGTCCATCGTGTGCTACTGGAACGAAACCTTACTTCACACGTTCACAGGAGTCCCGGATGGGATCAATCCGTGGACCGAGAACTTAGTCTTCGATTCAGCGGGGAACATCTACGGCACCACAGGTAACGGGGGCACGTATGACAACGGCACTGCGTTTGAATTGACTCCCTCAGGCGGCGGCGGCTACACGGAGACCATCCTTCACAGCTTCGGCAGCGGTACTGACGGGCGGTACCCTTTCGGCGGTGTGGCTCTCGATGCCACCGGAAATGTGTACGGAAGCACGGAAGCCGGTGGACCCGGGCGCGCATGTAGTTACGGCTGCGGAACGGTTTATCAACTGATGCCTTCGAACGGGAGCTGGCTGGAGAGTAGCGTGTACAACTTCGACGTGTTGCACGGCTACTACCCAAACAGCGACCTGATTCGCGATGCCTCCGGCAACCTCTACGGCACCGCGATTGCTTCCGGGAATTACAATGATGGCGTGGTTTTCAAGCTTGCGCCCACAGCCGACGGCTTCTTCTACTCCCTCGTTCACCAATTCACCACAGACTGTGAACCTTACGGTGCGCCGGTCATGGACTCAGCCGGCAACTTTTTTGGAACGTGCATTTATGGCGGCGATGGAGGCGGTTGGGTATACGAATTGACCAACTGCAGCCAGAATTGCACCGTAATCGATCTCCACGACTTCACCTACAACGGTCGCGAGGGCGCCACCCCGTGGGGCGGCCCTACGCTTGACGCAAACGGCAACCTCTACGGCACAACCCAGGTCGGAGGTACAGGGTACTGCAATGGCGACGGCTGCGGCGTGGTGTGGGAGATCACGGGTGTGGGTGCTCCGCTTAAGAAGTGAATTGATTGAAGAGCGGATTGTTGGACTTAAGACTCAAACTTGAGCTTTCTCCTCAGTTCGTCAAGAGCGCCTTTTGACGAGAGATAAACAGAGGAGAAGGCTATCAACAGGATTCCTGAGTGACAGGGGTGTTGGAGTAGCAAGATCAGCAGTGAGAGACCCAAGGCAACGTAACTGTTGAGAAATCGCCATTACGCTCACAATCGAGACCCGTCTCGTTGAAGTGGGGCCCGCGCCCGATGGTTACCTACTCGCCTGATAGTTACCGAAGTACAGTTACCTGACCTGTACCTTCGTAATCTTGACAACGTCTGTCGCTGCGTTACCTTCGAGGTTGGGTCGCCCTCGGCGAGCGCTGAGGGGACGTGTCCCTCACCCGCCCCAGGGCGCGGTGAAGCGATTCTTTGACAATCTGTGAAGTGGGATCGACGGGGGGAGCGGACTCGCAGTGCGACCAATTGAATGACCCAGCCCCGTGCTCTAGTTCCGCAACGCTTGCTTACGACCGGAAAACTCGCCCTGTAAGTATTGTAGCCAAAGAACTTACTTGTAAATCTATGCGTTTCAATAGGTTGCCGGGGAAAGTTGCGTAATCGCATGATTCTAAAGAAAGTAGGGGGGGAGGGGGACTAACTAACCCATAACTAGTCCGCCCCAAACTGGGAAGACTCGGAACGGCGGATAGTCGTTGGTGGTTGACGAACAGAGGTGGCCCGTCGCGACTCATCGCTAGTTGCTGGCTGCTAGTCGCTAGAAGCTATCCTGCACCTGCCAGCGCATTTCCCGCATCTGACGTGGCTGGCAGTATTCGGCACGATCGCTTGACAACCAAGGAGGTTGTGAATGAGTCCCTCTGAGGTGCTGCTTCTGGCTTTTCTGATTGGCGTTATCTCTGGCTTGCGATCGCTGACCGCTCCTGCGGTCGTGGCATGGGGCGCTCGCCTGAACTGGATTAACCTCCAGAACACGACGCTTTCCTTCATGGGATCGACTGTCGCCGTCGCTATCTTCACGGTGCTGGCTATCGTCGAACTGGTCGCCGACAAGCTTCCTTCCACCCCCAGCCGCAAGAAAGGTCCGGGGTTGATCGCGCGGATCGTTCTTGGTGCCCTGTCGGGCGCGTGCCTTGCAGTTGCGGGAGCGCAATCCCTGGTGCTGGGCGCGGTCCTGGGTGTGATCGGTGCGCTCGCGGGCACCTTCGGCGGTTACGAAGTCCGCACCCGCCTGGTAAAAGCCCTCAAGGTTCCGGACTTGGTCATCGCGCTCTTGGAAGATGCGGTGGCAATTGGCGGCGGTCTTCTGATTGTGTCGCGGTTCTAGAGATCGCCAAGAAATTCGAAAGAGCAGATTCCTCGCGGGCTGAAGCCCGCTCGGAATGACAAGAGATTCTCCACAGCGAAGGATTTTTCAATGAACGACCCCGATCATTTCCAGGCGATCGTTATCGGTTCAGGCCAGGGTGGAACTCCTTTGTGTATGGCCCTTGCCAATGCCGGCTTGCGAACCGCGCTGGTGGAACGCGAGCATGTAGGCGGGACCTGCATCAACGAAGGTTGCACGCCCACGAAAACCATGGTCGCCAGCGCGCGCGTTGCCTATCTCGCACGGCGAGGCGCCGACTACGGCGTTCTCACCGGCGACATTCGCGTCAACATGGCACGCGTGCGGCAGCGCAAGCGCGAGATCGTGGACAGTTTTCGCGACGGCAATCAGGGGCGCATTGAAAAGACAGCGAACCTCGAACTGATCTTCGGCGAGGCCCAGCTTTACCGGTCCCAAGTCCATGTTGGTGCGGCTGAAAGACGGCGGCCAGCGCGTGCTCACCGGAGAGAAAATCTTCATCAACGCAGGTGCTCGCCCCGCTGTGCCCGCGCTTGATGGCCTGAAGGACGTACCGTTTCTCAACAGCACTTCCATCATGGAGCTGGACGCGGTTCCGGAACATCTGCTGGTTCTGGGAGGTGGTTACGTCGGCCTGGAATTTGGACAGATGTTCCGCCGCTTCGGTAGTCGCGTGACCATCGTTCAGTCCGGCGGGCAACTGCTCAGCCGCGAGGATCCCGACGTGGCTGACGCTGTAGCGGCCATTCTGCGGCAGGACGGCATCGAAATCCTGCTGCACGCGACGGCGACGCGCGTCACTAGAACTGGAGTGCAGGTCCAACTCACCGTCTCGACAGGCAACGAATCCCGCGTTCTCGAAGGCTCACATCTGCTCGTGGCTACGGGACGCGTTCCTAACACGGATTTGCTGAACCTTCCGGCCGCGGGCATCGCGAGCAACCAACGTGGCTTTATAGAGGTGAATGGAAAGTTGGAGACCAATGTCCCAAGCATCTTCGCACTCGGAGATATCAAGGGCGGGCCGGCGTTCACTCATATTTCCTACGACGACTTTCGCATCCTGCGCACCAACCTCATCGAACGCGGCGACGCGAGCACCGAAGGACGGCTCGTGCCCTACACCGTCTTCATCGATCCTCAACTCGGACGTGTTGGCCTGAGTGAAGCCGAAGCTCGCGCGCAAAATCGAAAAGTCCTCGTCGCTAGAATGCCGATGACGGGTGTCGCCCGTGCTTTGGAAGTCGATGAGGCTCGTGGATTCATGAAGGCCATTGTAGATGGCGAAACCAATCAAATTCTCGGAGCCGTCGTACTCGGGGTGGAAGGTGGAGAAGTCATGTCAATGTTGGAACTGGCAATGATGGGCAAACTGCCTTACACCCGATTGCGCGACGCCGTGCTTGCTCACCCGACGCTTGCCGAATCGCTCAACAACCTCTTCACGCACTTCGATGCGTGATGGAAGCAGCAGCCGCGAAACCAGAGACTGGACGGCGGCCGTCCCTGTTCCACGGTCCCACAGGCGTCGGAAAGACCTCCTCGAAAAGCGGATTCCGAAGCGGCAACGCTGGCAGTGGATGCAAATACCGTCATCCACGAAAGCCAACATGCCATCGGCGATAATCGCGCCCACGGGACAGCTTGACGCGGTTTCCAAGGCAGCGCTGGGGGGAATTCTGTGTTGATTGGACGGCCAGGCGACACACCCGGCGCCGAGCCGCCGGATGCGGCACAACGGGAGAGCGGCAGACCTTGTGTGTGCCGCCTTTCCCGGCACCTGGTCATTGAACCGCAGGCGGGTTGAACAAGGGATGCTGGTGCAGGTCAGCGATTTGCGACGCGTCCGTGGAATACGCACGGTAGTAGTTCGTTCCGTAGCAGACAAAAACGACGCCGCTTTTCTGGACGAGCTCTGGTTTAAGAGGCTGCTCGGCTTGCATCGCGTCAAAGAGAGCCGCGATGTCAACCTTCGAGACAAACGCACCCCAATTCTCGGCCATGCCCTCCAGCGCTGAGCCATCTCCAACGACGAACCTGAGGCGCTGCTCTTCGTAAAGCATCGCGCCCCTCACCAACTCGCGTTGCCAATCCTCCAAGGCCGGATACTCGGCAACCCATTGCTCCAGAAAAGGGCGCAAGATCAGCCAAAGGGGAAGCATGCTGGACGTATCGGCCGCTTCGATCTCCGCCCGGGTGATGGCACCTTTTACTGAAACCAGATCGTAAAAGGACTCAACGAGATTCTGGCCCAGCAAGCGGCCTAGTACTGCGATCGTGAGCGGCGCAGCCGCGACAGCCTGGGTGAAAAACAGCTCCACCTGTGCGAGTTGCGCAAACGTGCCGGCCTGGCTGTAGGGCGCGAAATAACCGGCAAAGAAGTCCGGGTCACCTTCGATGGCTGCCACGTCCTCCTGCGGTACATCCACGAACGGGTACTCGATACGGAGCGAGTCCACGTCGAACTGCGCTGGAAGCTTCGAGTAAGACAGAGGTGCGGGAGGCCAAATGCGCAAGCGATGGAACTGCACCAGCCCTGCGCCGATCAGTTTCAACTCCGCCCCCGTGGCGATGGTCGAGGAAAGTTCGTCGGGCGTCTCGTCCGGGAATCCAATCACGAACGAGCACGTGGAAGCGATACCCAAATCACACAGGCCCCTTATGGTGGAGACCACGCCCTCACGCTTCAGCCCCTTGTGCATCTTCTTCTGAAGCCGGGCTGAACCGGACTCGATTCCGAAGAACATGGCCCAACATCCCGCCGTCTTCATCTTAGGCAGCAGGCCGTGAAGGTCGATGTCGGTACGATGGTTCGCCATCCATTCCACTGGCAGGCGGGATTCGATCAGGGCCTCGCTGAAGTTGTAGATGAATTGCTTGTCCACGGTGAGCAGGTCATGGACAAGCATAAAGCCGTTGTAACCGTACCGCTCGTACAAAAAGCGCATCTCTTCGATGAGACATTGGACGGGCTTGACGCGATATTTTCGCTCCCAGAAAGGCGCTGTAGCGCAGAAGGTGCATGCGAAGGGGCATCCGCGCCCAGCTTCGATGTAGATTGCCCGCCGGGGCGATCTTTCCGGGATCGTTTCGGCATAGCGTTTCAGGTCAATCGTGTCGCTCAAAGTGGACCACATCGGCGGCAGCTCCGAGAGATCCATCAGTCCTGCCGACGCGTTGCCGAGCAGGTTACCTGCAGCGCGGTGGTGGAGCCTGGGAATCTCCGCGGCCGGTGCGCCTGATTCCAACGCCGTGAGTAACGCGGCAAAAGCTTGCTCTCCCTCACCTTCTATTGCATAGTCGAGCTCAGGTATACGTCGCAGGGACTGACGTCCCAAAGCCCCGAAGTGAGAACCGCCCCCGACGGTGATGATGCTTGGGTCGCACTCTTTGACGGTACGCGCCATCCGTTCCGCCTGAAGGCTGTTGTTGTACATCGAGGTGATGCCAACCACCCGAGGCGAGAAGTTGCCAATGGCACGTGCCAGCAGGCCCCGATAGACCTCCTGGCCATTTGAAAGCCCTTTGACCTCGAGGTCCAGGTCCAATATCCGAACCTGATGGCCCTGGTGTTTCAGCCATGCAGCCAAAGTACATAGACCGAGCGGCGGCGTGACCTCGCGGCTGGCGTTCAGTGGAGGATGAGCGAGGAGGACTCTCATGAAAGTATCCGAACGACAGCGCCTCGTTGTCGTCAGAGCCGACGCGTCTATTCCGCTGCGTTGTGGGCCCAGTCTGAGCCGGTGCGGCCGCGAGCATGGAGTTTGAGGCCGCACCGGCCGAAAAGATTCAGTCAGCTATTGGCTCGACTTTTGGTTCAACTCCACTAGATTTTTGATGAACTGCGGGTCGATGTAGATAACATTGATGGGCGGACGAAGCCAGCCAAAACCGAAGTCGCTAATTGGCCGCGCTGCGATGCCAAGCGCGGTGCTTTGGAAGACCAGATCCACCTTGGCGGCATCCTTCACAAATACCTGTACGCTTGTTTCCCCGTTGTGCGATGCCCCCAACAGGACGCCGGTGACGTCGTTTGGGTGGACCTGCGCGTGCATGTGATCGTTTCCCTGTTCCAAGCGAACTTGTATCGGTTCCTTGTGCTGCCCCGACGCACACGCCTTCGCGACAGCGTCCGGCAAGTAGCCGATAACTGCGTGGACTGAGTTCATGGCTTTCTCCCATACATTCGGGTTTAATGCCCCAGGATTTAAGCTGTACATCAAGCTAGTTGGGGAACTATGACGCCGAATACCTGCTCTGTCAAGTGTCGATTTCGTCGTGTGTCGTCGTGTCGATTACCGGCGCCGCGGAGAGCCACCTTCACTTCCTCCTCCGCCTCGAAGAACCGAAAATGAAGATCTGACCCCTCGCCGACCGAATATCGGCCCGAAGCCGGCTTCTGGGAATTGTTGGATTAGGGTGCCAAATACGATCGCCGTATGCCACGGTGAGATGCTCGACCCACAACTAATATTAGGACCCGCGCGCTCCCAGTCTGGCGCGAAGAGAAGAGAGAGGTTGTCCAATGATCCCCGAGTTTGATCGGAGTTTTGTAGGAAATTTTGTGGGGGGAAACCAAAATGCCCGCAAGGGGCATGCTGTAAGCCATTCAAAAGAATGGCGGGGTCGACGGGACTCGAACCCGCGGCCTCTGCCGTGACAGGGCAGCGTTCTAACCAACTGAACTACGACCCCGCTATTGGTTGCTCCGGGTTAGCGGAAACCCTTATAAACACTGGCGATTCGACATACTCAACTGTTTCGCCAGTTTCGTCCATTTCCACCAAATATCATCACTTGATGTTTTATGGACTGTATGCAAATCCGTCCAGATTGGTCCGGCTAAGAAGAAACATCTGGCCCAACCGAACACCTTTGATTGTAACAGATTGCGCCCAGACGCCAGAAATACGGCACCTTCCTTGTGGATGCTCCAAAAGAACGTCACCTCATAACTGCAACCAGGCTTTGTTGTGCCCCTCCTGTTGCCCGCCCCGTTCGTCCTCGGGAGATGCGCCTCGGCGTAGAGAAGCTGATGCGCAAGGTGCGCAAAGCCGAACTCGCCAAGGACACCTAACTTGCGAGGCCTCGTCCTTGACGCCTGGGCGGTGTTGGCCGGGCTCAAACGCCAACAGACAGCGGCGGATCGGATGCGCTACTGGAAGCATCCGATTCGCCGCGTACACCGCTCGTCTGGTCCGCCTCCTACGGCGCAAAGTAGCTGGAGATGTCCAGGATGAGTTGCGTCGGGTTCGAGGCAAAAGCGTCGATCCAGCCATTCGCCGTCGGCACAATTGCCATGTTGGAAGTGACTGACCCGTCAGACGCGTTCAGCGTCGAGACCAGCGGCTGCGATTGTCCGTTGGGCCACAAGGACAGATAGCCTAGCGGGCCTACTGGCACCACCGTGGCATTGAAAACGTATGCCTCGGCCGTATCCGGCGGTTCGCACACGCTTTCCATGACGTCGCTGCCAATCGTTCCGCTGAACGATCCGGCCGTCAGGCGCGTATCCAGCACGCGACAGGGCGCCGTTGGATATAGCGACAACCCACCCGCTCCCGCCGGCGCAAAGTAGCCGTTCACGTCAATCACCAGGTCCGTATCGTCGGTGGAATATACCGCGATGTTACCGACGTAACCGGCCGGCACGATGGCGGCGTTGGCGGTGACCACACCCGTCGGCGCGTTCAGGGTCGATACGGTGGGCCGGGATTGGCCCAACGGCCAAACCGTCAGATAGCCCAGTGCGCCGGTTCTCGGCAAAGCGGTGAAGTTCAACGAGTAAGCCTTGGCCGTCGAGGGAATGTTGCAAGCGCTCGCCGGTACCGGAAAGTCGCGCTCCTGCGCCGCTTTCAGGTACGGTCCTCCCAGTTGGCCGTTAGGGTTACGGGTGTCCGCCACGCGGCAGGGCGTCAGCGGATAGAAGGCCAGCGTGGACCCACTCACCGGCGCAAAATAACCGTCGATGTCGAGCACGACGTCGGTTGTATTGCTGGCATACACGCTCACCGCGCCCTGGTAGCCTGCCGGCACGATAGCTGCATTGGCCTTGATACGGCCGTCGAACGAGTTCATGGTAGAAACCACGGGCTGGTCTTCGCCCGTGGGCCACAGAGTTAGATAGCCCAAAGCACCGTGCGGAACGACGGTGACGTTGAGCGAATAGGCCGCTGCGGTGGTCGGAATGCCGCAATTGCCCAATTGCGGGACGCTGAAGGAGATCGAGGTTCCGCCCTGGATCGGGCTGTGGTTGGTGCGGGTGTCCGCCAGCCGGCAGGGAGCAACCGGGACCAATTGCAGCGCAGTGGCATTGGCTCCGGCAAGCACTGAGACGGTTCCGTCAGTGTTATTTGGCACATAGACCTTGTTGGTCACCGGGTTGACCGCAGGGAATTCGGGGCCATTCCCAACCGTCACCGTTCTGGTCGTAAGCGACACCCCGTCAATGACGGTAACGGTGTTAACAAGAGCATTGCCAACGTAAATCTGGTTGGTCACTGGGTTGACCGCGAGGGAGTAAGGGCCTGAGCCAGCGGGAACGGTTGTTTGGGAATCATCTTTTCCGTCGATGACAGTGACGTTATTGCTATTGGAATTAGCCACGTAGATAGTATTGGTCACTGAGTTAACCGCAAGTGAATAGGGGCTGCTTCCAGTAGGAACGGTGTCGAAGAACGAATCGTTGCTTCCGTCGATTACGGTCACGTTATTGCTCCCCAAATTAGCCACGTAGATCTTGTTGGTCAGCGTGTTAATGGCTAGGAAGTTGGGGGAATTCCCGGCCGGAACGGTTTTGAGGACGGAATTGTTCGTCCCGCCGATGACGGTGACGTTATTGCTGTTCGAATTAGCCACATAGATCTTGTCCGTGAGCGGGTTCACCGCAAGCCAGAAGGGGGTAGTTCCGACGGCGACGGTTTTGATGACGGAATCGTTGGTCCCGTCGATGACGCTGACGTTATCGCTAGCTAGATTACCAACGTAAATCCGGTTCGTCGTCGCATTCACCGCCAAGCTGTAGGGGAAGGTCCCAACGGTGATGGTTGTGATAACAGAACTGTTGGTCCCGTCCAGCACAGTCACGCTATTGCTCCCGGAATTAGTAACGTAAATCCTGTTGGACACGGGGTTTACGGCAGCGAAGTAGGGGCCGCTTCCGACCGAGACGGTGGTGGGGGCGAGGGTCGTCCCGTCAATGACGGTCACGGTGTTGGTACTGTAATTTGGAACGTAAATCATGTCTGTTGCGGGGTTCACCGTAGCGGCATACGGATTTGTGCCTGCTGGTATCGTGGCGATCAGTTGTTGTGCGGCGAGGGATGCCGAGGTTACCGCTAAAACGAATGTAACCAGCAGGATCCGCAGCGCAAGGGATTTCAGGGAGATTGATGTCGGGGTCATGGGGGTATTTTTCCTTTTCTTGAATTTGTCGCGCCGTGCCTCCGGAATTTTTCTCCGCCCGAGATCGCTGCGTGACAGTGCGAGTGTCCGCCAGATCGCCCTGGGAGTCGATGCACTGGCGGTGATCTGTGGGTGGACTGTGGGTGGACTGGCGGTAGTTTGAGGGCGGCTTTCGGTCCACCAGACGGGCTGCATGCCATAAGCGATTGATTGAAAGCGACTTACATCTTAGGCTGTTACGTGGTGCTTGCATGCACCACCAAACGGGGCATAACGGGAAGCCAGAGTTTGGGACTGCGAATAACCGTACGAGATATCACGGCCGGTGGCATCGAAACTCTTCGGCGGCGAAGCCGGAGATGGGGACGTTACCGCCCGCGGTGAGCTGCCGCGCGTTGGAATGCAGCCCGTCGTCCGCCACCGGGCGAAGAGGAAGGGCCTGTACCCGGGCGCCGTTGCGGTTGCCTTTTCTTGTCACAATTTCTTGCACAATGCTTGACAGGATTGTGACAAACCGGACGGGCGGCAAACATACGATGGGGCTGCCCTTCATAGCCACTCCAGCCTCGTCATACGCCGTGGTAGGGTGCCCGAGGAGATTTCCTTCGTCGCAAGTAAAGGAGTTGGATCCCATGAGCCTGCTGTCGCCTCGCCCGGTTGTCGTCCTCGCGGTGGTTTGCTTCTCCGTCATCACCGGCTTCACGATCGCCTCAGCCCAATCGTCCAGCGAGGCGTCGCAGGCGCCGGTCGGCATGGGCTTTGTCGTGCAAGACACGTTCGGGGGGCAGATCTTTGGCTACGACGTGGATCGCGACGGCACGGAAGGTTTGTTCAGCGAAGCGGCTTCGCTGCCGGATGGCAACCTGCGGATTGCGACCGAAACGTTCAACCCCAGCACCGGTGCCATCATTGCGGTCGTCGAACAGCAGAATGAGACCCAGGACAACTTCGTCACCCTGGGCATATTTGGGATGCACACCGGCTTGCGCCAGGACCAGCATGTGCAAAACGGCTATGTGACCAGCCGGACCTATAACCGGCTGAACCCCATCCAGGGCAACAAAATCAATGGAGCATGGCTGCCTCCCATCGACAACAACAAGGAGTTGTTTGAAGACATCGTGGGCGACCAGGGACACCAGAACGCGGTCGTGATGGCGTCAAGTTTCTCTTGCTGCGGCCGTGAGGTCTTTGGTGCGACCGTCGCCACCAATCTCAGCGGGCCGATCATCCAGCTCCAGGATCCGATCTTTACCGGTGGCGTTCCCCCGCAGCTGGCTTACTACGCCGCCACTAACCAGGCGGTGCTGGCGCAGGCCCAAGGAGCTCCCTACAGTACCCCCGAGATTGCGCTGGTGGATCTCGCCACCCGCAACATCACTGAGTCCACCGGACTCGGCGACGGCTACGTCAATGGCCTCGCAGTCGATTCCAACACCGGCATTGCCTGCACGACCACGGAGACCGATAACAGCGCCGAGTTTTACAATCTAGCGACGAAGACCGGTTTCATTATCTCGCTGCCGGTGATCGGACAGTATTCTGCCGCGACGGTTGCGGTTGATACCGTACACAAGTTGTTTCTCATAGCCCATCCGCGGCCTTTCTCGGTGGGCCAGATCCATGTTTACGATGAGAACGGAAACTTGCAGGAATCGCTGGATGGATTCTCGCTGCCTCCTGCCGGCTACAAGATCGTTCTGGTTCCCAGCAAGCGCCTGGGATTTTTGCAGGCCCCGGGCAACAACGGGAACATGTCAGGGCTGCAATCGTTTACCTACTAACTTTCGGTTGGTTTTGTTTGACGACGGTCCTTGTAAGTCGCAACCAACGTCGCTCATCCCGTCCGCATTTCTATCGCACTTACAAATCGCGATTTTTCGCTTAAAATAAAGACGGGCTGTTCGAAGCGCTCCCCGCGCTTCTTCTTGGGATTTCCAACAGTAATGGCAATCGGGCGAAGGCGGGATTGGTGTTCCCCGACGGAGGAGTATTCGTGAAGAAGATCGGAATCATATTTGGCATGGAAACTACCTTCCCGCCGGCCTTGGTGGAGAAGATCAACTCGATGGGCGAGGCTGATGTTCAGGCGGAGCTCGCCACGGTCGGCGAAGTTCGCATGGCAGAGCCGGCTCCCTACCACGTCATCGTGGACCGCATCTCGCACGATATCCCCTTCTATCGCGGCTATCTGAAGAATGCCGCGCTGTCGGGCACGGTGGTCATCAACAATCCCTTCTGGTGGAGCGCGGACGACAAATTTTTCAACTTCGCGCTGGGCACCAAGCTGGGCGTGGCCATCCCGCAGACCGTCCTGCTGCCGCACAAGGAGCATCCTCCGGGAACGACCGACCGCTCCATGCGCAACCTGCAATTTCCCATGCCCTGGGACAGCATCTTCAGCTACGTCGGGTTCCCGGCGTTCCTCAAGCCGTTCGACGGGGGCGGCTGGAAGGACGTGTACAAGGTGAACTCGCCGGAAGAGTTCTTCCGCGCCTACGACCAGAGCCGCGACCTGTGCATGACCCTGCAGCGCGGCGTCAAGTTCAAGGAGTACTTCCGCTGCTACGTCGTCGGGCAGGAGAAGGTGCACATTATGCACTACGATCCTTCGGCGCCCTTCCACGAGCGTTACGTGAAGAACCCGCCGCCGACCGATCCCAAGCTGCTGGAGCGCGTGGAGCGCGATTGCCTTACGCTTTGCCGTGCGCTGGGCTACGACCTTAATACGGTCGAGTTCGCCTGCGAGGACGGTGTTCCCTACGCCATCGACTTCATGAATCCGGCCCCCGACGCTGATGTAAACTCGGTCGGACAGGAAAATTTCGACTGGATCGTGAATAACGTGGCCGAGTTGGCGGTGCGCAAAGCCAAACAGCACACCGGACTGACTCCCGAGTATCGCTGGAGCGCATTTCTGAGCGGCTATTACGATGAAGCAGCGGACAGCGCAAAAGGGACGGCGCCCAAAAAGGCTGCCGCGCCGAAGAAAGTTGCTACGCGAGCTGCGAAGGGGTAAGACAGATGGACCGGCCAAGCCTCAGCATCGGGATTGAAGAGGAATACCAGACGATCGATCCGGAGACGCGCGATCTCCGCTCGCATATCGCCTCGGAAATCCTTCCCAAGGCCAAGCGGGCGCTGCACGAGGCGGTCAAGCCCGAGATGCATCAGGCGGTCATCGAGGTCGGAACCAAGGTTTGCCGGGACATTAAGGAAGCGCGTGCCGACATTCTTGAGCTGCGCCGCGAGATGATCCGACTGGCGGGCGAAAGCGGTTTGTTGCTGGCGGCCGCCAGCACCCATCCCTTCGCTGACTGGAAGGTACAGGAGATTTACCCCGATGAGCGCTACCGGCAGGTCATCGAGGAAATGCAAATGATTGGCCGCGCCAATCTGGTGTTTGGGCTGCACGTGCACGTCGGCATCGAGGACCGCAATACCGCCATTCACATCATGAATTCCATGCGGTATTTCCTGCCGCACATTCTGGCGCTTTCCAGCAACTCGCCTTTCTGGATGGGCATGCCGACCGGGTTCAAGTCCTACCGCAGCAAAGTTTTCGAACGCTTTCCGCGCACCGGTATTCCCGACGTCTTCGCTAACTGGGCCGACTACGAGACTTTCGTCAACCTGCTGGTCAAGACCGGCTGCATCGACAACGGCAAGAAGATCTGGTGGGACATCCGCCCGCATCCCTACTTCAACACCCTGGAAGTGCGGGTGTGCGACATTCCCATGCGACTGGATGAGACCATGGCCCTGGCAGCGCTAATCCAGGCGACGGTCGCCATGCTCTACAACCTGCACGCGTCGAACAAAAGCTATCGCATTTATGGGCGGTCGCTAATCATGGAGAACAAGTTTCGCGCAGCGCGTTATGGCCTCGACGGCATGTTGATTGACTTTGGCGAGGAGGAAGAGGTCCCGCTGCGGAAGTTGATGGATGAATATCTGGACCTCATCGATCCGGTGTTGGATGAGCTTGGCTCGCGCGAGGAGATCAATTACATTCACCAGATGCTGGAAATGGGGACCGGCGCCGACCGCCAGCTGAAAGTGTTCGAGGAAACCGGCGACCTGAAGAAAGTGGTGGATTATATGGTCGCCGAAACCCGGCTGGGCGTGTTCGATGAGTCCCCGGCGCGCAAGTAGAAGAAGCTCTTTTAAGAAAGGACCGTTCTTGACTCAACCTGTTCTCACCGATCTCACCAAAACCACATTTGACCCTGAACTTTCTCCCGGCGCGTACAACGCGGTGAACACCTGCCTGCGCATTGAGCCGTCTGAAAAAGTCACGGTCATCACCGACAACGACTGCCGTGAGATCGCAGCCAGCCTGGCGCAAGAGCTGCTCAAAGTCGGCTCGCCGTTCAAGGCGTTTGTGCTGGAAGACCTGGCGCCCCGCCCCCTGATCGACTTGCCGCAAGAAATTGCCGAGGACATGGAAACCAGCGACGTCAGCATCTTCGCCGTCCACGCACAGCGCAACGAACTGAAGTCGCGCATGCAGATGACGGACATCGTGAACCGGCGCAGGATGCGTCATGCGCACATGGTGAACATCAATCACCAGATCATGCTGGAAGGCATGCGCGCCGATTTCAATCGCGTGGACGCGCTCAGCAAGAAAGTCATCGAGATCGTCGGCCAGGCGAAGGAGATCAGCGCTAAGAATCCGGCGGGCAGCGACTTCTCGGCCACGCTGAACCCCAACTATCGCTGGGTGAAGACCAGCGGCATCATCAGCCGCGACAAATGGGGCAATCTACCCGGCGGCGAAGTGTTCACCGCCCCCGGCGAAGTGAACGGGACCTATGTTGTGGACGGCGTGGTGGGCGACTATCTGTGCGAAAAGTATCCCGACCTGGGCCGCCAGCCGCTGACCATCCGCATGAAAAACAACCGCATTACCGAGGTCTTCAGCGACAACAAGGTGCTGGAAGAAGATTTCTGGAACTACACCCACACCGACGAGAACAGCCACCTGGTCGGCGAGTTCGCCATCGGCACCAACCTCGAACTGAAACACGTCATCGGCCAGATCCTGCAGGACGAGAAATTTCCCGGTCTGCACATTGCGTTCGGGAATCCTTACGGCGCGC
>CAVXDA010000014.1:0-499066 GCA_963760415.1 uncultured Acidobacteriaceae bacterium
TGAATTGCATCCAGTCGCCCGTCTTGCCATAGGCAAACAACTCCAGTTCGAAAGCAGCACCGGCAAAATCGTTGAGCCGAATTCTTGAGCTCCCGGATTCGATCGATGGATGCGAATCCAACATACTTTGTACGCGGTCCAGCACGAACCGCAGTTGTTCGACGCGGGTTTCAATTCGCAGCGAAAAGGTTGTGTCGATCAGCAATTTGGGCCTGGCCTTCATGTTTTGGAACTGCATCTGCGCCAGCGCCCCGTTGGGAACAACCAACAAATTCTGGTCTAAGGTCCGCAGCTTCAGAGAACGCAATCCGATTGCTTCGACTGTCCCGAGCTTGCCGCCAATCTCGCAGAAGTCGCCGACATGCACAGCTTATCCATCAGCAACGAGACGCCGCCAATGATGTTCTCGAGTGTCTTTTGCGCCCCCAACGCGACTGCCAGTCCTCCGATGCCGAGGCCGGCAAGGGTCGTCTTCACGTTTATCCCAAACAGGGCCATTGCTGCGACGAAGGCGATGATCAACATCACAATGTGCGTGAGTCGCTGCATCATGACGAGGATCGACTCCCCGCCTCCGCGCTGTCGCGTCCGCTTCACCGCATGGTCGAAGCCCCGGTCGATGATCCGGCTCACCAGCCACGCGATACAACCCGCGAGGAGGGCTGCCAGGAAGCGAGAGTAGTAGCTGCGATACAGAAGAGGCGGCTCAAGCAGGTAGACGAAGACACCATGAATTATGACCGCGATGATGCACTTGAGCGGCGTGCCTAGAGGCGTCTGCCAAACGCTTTGGAAAGGAAGTTTTCGGAGGTTATACCAGATTCGCCTGGGTAGTCTAAGGAGAAACGCCAACAACCACGCCAGCAACCACGAGATGGGGGTCGAGAATAGCCACCCGAACCATTGTGCCAAGGACATCCCAAGCACATGGTGAGTGCTCAGAGCAGCAGGCACGATTCGATCGGCTAACGTCGGCCCCTCGCTCTGCATTTGGGCATAGAGGTCCGGAACTTTCGCAACCGTCTCTTGCGAAACCAGCCAAATTTTCCCGAACTCCGGATCATCCACCCGCACCAGGATGATGTCTACGGTCGTGCCGCCTACCGAAAACACGCCGGCCCGAGCGTGGCCGGGCGGAAGTCCAGATTCAACCGTGCCGTTGGGATCGTCGCTTAACAAATCGACATTCCCTTTGAACATTGAGTGCAGAGCAAGAAATTTCTTGGCCAGCTCTGCCAAGTTCGCGTCTTGGCCCGGAGGCAGTTGCAGATAGCGCGCGGCGGTCGCGAAGTCCTGGCGCTCTGCGTACTTCAGAAGACCCATCACCGTACTGCGAGGGGTTTCACGGCCGAGCGGGTCCACGGCTGCGGCAGGCTCGGCTTTGGCTGGCGGCGCCGAAGATTTCGGAAGCTGGGCAGGCGAGAGCGACGCTGCGCCTATGAATAGGAAAATTGACAGGGCTATGCGGAGAGCGCAGCGTCTGTTCGGCGACTGGTTTTCCCCTTGTCGACTCATGCTCAATACGGGCATCTGTGTTTCATCCGGTCAGCCGAGAGTCAAAGCCGCACATTGCGTGCTGGACGTGGTCGCTACGTCTTCGATTCGTCCTTAGCGAATGCGCCAGCTTTTCCGGCGTCCAGAAGCTGCTGCGGATCGATACGACCGAAAATCTCGATCAGTTTTGCGACGATACCAGTCCATCCGGTCTGATGGCTGGCCCCCAAACCAGCGCCGTTATCGCCGTGGAAATACTCGTAGAAAAGTAGGTTGTCCTTCCACAGCGGATCGGTCTGGAACTTCTCTGTGCCTCCAAATACCGGGCGCCGGCCCGACTTGTCCCGCAGGAAGATCCGCTCCAGACGATTGGCAATTTCGTGGGCTACCTCGAACAGGTTCATCATGTTGCCGGAACCTGTCGGGACACTCGATCTTGAAGTTGTCGCCGTAATACAGGTAGTACTGCAGCAAGGCGCGGATCAGCACCGCGTTCACCGGCATCCAGATCGGCCCACGCCAGTTGGAGTTGCCGCCGAACATGCCGGTGTCTGACTCCGCCGGAAGATAGTTCACCCGATATTCCTGGCCTTCTACGTTGACGATATAGGGATGATCAGCATGGTAGCGGGAAAGGGCCCGAATCCCGTACGGACTGAGGAATTCGTTCTCATCGAGCATGCGAGTCAGAATCCGGCGCAATCGGTCCTCATTCACCAGCGCAGCAATACCGCGGTCGCCATACCCAAATGCCCGATTCCGGTCGCATGGATGCTGTTGCGTAGTCTCGGGCATACGTTCCAGCCGTTCGCGTAGGATTTTCACCAACCTTGCGGCAGCCGTTCTCGCTGCCACGGCTCAATCACTGTAGTAGCGGCCAGGGGAAGCAGGCCCACCATGGAGCGGACCTTGAGCCGTCTGGCGCTGCCATCTGGAAGCCGCAGGACATCGTAGTAGAAACCATCCTCCTCGTCCCACATCCCCTCAGGCCCCATCTGGTTCATGGCGACGGCGATCCAGAGGAAATGCTCCGCAAACTTCATGGCCATGTCTTCGTAGAAGTCGTCGTGGGCCGCCAACTCCACGGCGATCTCCAACATGTTCTGGGAGAACATGGAGACCCACGCGGTGCCGTCAGCCTGCTCCAGGCTGCCGCCGGTGGGCAGCGGCGCGCTGCGGTCGAAGACGCCGATGTTGTCCAGTCCCAGAAAGCCGCCTTCAAACAGGTTCTTGCCAAAACGGTCTTTGCGGTTCACCCACCAACTGAAGTTCAGCATCAGTTTGGCAAATGAGCGCTTCAGGAAATCGATGTCACCTTTGCCTTTGAGAGCCTGCTCAGTCCGGTACAGAAAGATCGAGGCCCAGGCGTGTACCGGCGGATTGACGTCGCTGAAGTTCCACTCGTAGGCCGGGATCTGACCGGTCGGATGGAGAAAGAACTCCTGCAACATCAGGTCGAGCTGTGCTTTGGCGAACTCCACGATCGACCGTGGACAGTGCGATGGTGTGAAACGCCAGGTCCCATGCCGCATACCACGGATACTCCCACTTGTCGGGCATCGAGATAACGTGCTGGTTCACCATGTGGAACCATTCGCTGTTTCGCATGAAGCGTCCGCCAGGCTTCATCGGATCGACGACCGTGTTCCGTGAGCCATTTATCCACGTCGAAGAAGAAATACTGCTTGGTCCACAACATTCCGGCCAAGGCCTGGCGCATCACCAGCGCTTCGTCTGCGGCTGACACGCGCTGGAGTTATGGATTTGTAGAACTCATCGGCCTCACTCTGGCGGGTCTGCATGGTCGCATCGAACGTCTTGAACGGATCGCCGATCGCTGCAGGCGCCAGATCGCTTAGCCGCAGACGGACGGTGGCGGTTTGTCCCGCGCCCACATTCAGCTGATAATGCGCTGCAGACTTGGTGCCTGTCTTTCGCGGGATTCACTGCGTTCTGATTTCCGTGGACCACGTACTCGTTCACTCCGTCTTTAACGAAAGGTGAAGTGTTAGGCGTGCCGAAAAGCCGCTCGTTGTTGGTCTCGTTCTCCGTGAACAGCAGCGGGACATCTCCCTCGACAGTACAGATAGCGTTCACCCAGATCGGCGTGTGACGCTGCAATTGCCTGGGACGCCTTCTGGCCCGAGACCTGCTTCAGAGACGGCTTGGGTGTATCCGGCCACCACGTCCAGGTGTTGCGAAACCATAGGGTCGGCAGGACATCGATCTTGGCGGCCTCCGGACCGCGATTGCTCACGCTGATCTGAATAAGGATGTCCTCCGGCGAGACCTTGGCATATTCCACGAAAACATCGAAGTAGCGGTCCTCGTTGAAGATGCCGGTATCCAGCAGCTCGTACTCCATATCGTCACGAGTTGCGCCGACGGTTCGTTCTCGATTAGATCGCCGTAGGGATACGCCGCCTGCGGATACTTGTACAGGTACTTCATGTACGAGTGCGTCGGCGTGCTGTCGAGGTAGAAGTAGTATTCCTTAACGTCCTCGCCGTGATTGGCCTCGCTGTTGGTCAGGCCGAACATGCGTTCCTTGAGGATGGGGTCGTTGCCGTTCCACAGGGCCACGCTGAAGCACAGCAACTGCTGAGAATCGCTGATACCGGCCATTCCGTCTTCGCCCCAGTGATAAGCGCGGGAGCGGGCCTGGTCATGCGTGAAGTAGTCCCAGGCATTGCCATCCTGGCTGTAGTCCTCGCGAACTGTACCCCACTGCCGCTCGCTTAGGTAAGGTCCCCATTTTCTCCAGGGCTTCTTGCGCCGGAGCCCACATACTCTTGAGCTCTCAAGTCGTCGAGCGTGCTTGCTTCTTCGAGTCTGGCTGATTCCGGATTCTGCGGCATATTCGTCCTCTTTCTTGTTTCTTGTCGAAGCAGCTAGCGCACCGGATTCCACGATTTGTCAGGATTGAATTCGCTCATCGCCTTGGCCAACTCAGTCGTGTCCTTGCCCAAGTTCTTCTCGTATAGGACGCCGTTCTGGTCAATGAGGAACGTCGCGATGCCGGTATCGCCGTACTTCTCCGGATAGGCGACGATGGCGAACCCTCCCGTCATCTTTCCGTTTACGACGTAGTCTTTCGCGCCGCCCTTCGCAGCGACGCCCTGTTTGGTGAGAATGCGATAGAAGTAGCCATGAAAAGGCTGCTGCTTGCCCGCTATCGGATCGAATCCCTCGGTGGTGGCAGCATAGGCCGCCAGCGGCCCCAGTGGACTCTTGGGCTGTCCTTCGGGCGACTTCCAGTACAGGCCATTCTGCTTGCCCTCGTCGCTAATGAATTTCTGTGCGTACTGTTTAACGCCATCGTGATGTTGCGCCAGGTATTGCGCTTGAGCATCGGCCATCGCCGCCACAACGTCGATCGCCGCCAATTCGTTATCGCCGATGCGCCGCGAGAGAATCTCGTCTTTGCCCGCTGTGGTATCGAAGTACCATTGCCCTGCCCGTGTTCTTTTTGAGCGGGATCGGGAAAGGGATTGTTGTCGGCGCCAAGGTAAAGAACTTCGCTTCCATCGGTCTGTTTGCGCCAGCGATTCATGGTTTCGTAGGCAGCCGTGAAGTGTCGAAGGTCGGCTTGTCCTGGGCAGCGTCGCCGGAAAAGATCAAGTCCTGCGATCCTGGACCAAAGATCGCGACCAAAGCGTCATGGCTACCCGCCTTCGCCGCATCCGCCAACGCCTTGCCGGCATCGTCGGGAGACGCAAAGGTCTTCTGCGCAGCTTCCGTAGCGGCGGGCTTTTCTGGTGACTTGTTGCACGAGGCGACGGAAATCACCAGGGCGAGGAGTGCGAAGATCACGCAACACCTCAAAATTATGACCTTGACGTGCGACATTCCCATCCTCCAAAGCTCCTACTTTATCGTTGACGGCCAAGTTTTCTGCTGCACATCAGCAGATGTCCGAACACACTGTCTCCGGTCAGTTACCTCCGCCGCCACCAAAGCTGCGACCGCCACCGCCCCAACCCCCGCCACCGCCACGACTTCCCCATCCGCGAGAACTAGCCGAGCGATCTGCCCAGCCACCGCCGCCACCCGATCCGTGATCTCCAAAGCCGCTGAAGGCGGTTGCTCCGCGGCCGCTACCACTCGCGCTATCTCCCCAGCCGCGCGAGGCAGCGGAGTCGCTGCTACGATCTGCGCTGGCGTTCTGCCGGTTCGCGTTATTCACGTTGACCGTGTTGCCGCTCACATTCGTGTTGTGGCTGTAGTTGTTGCGTGATAGCCGGTGCGGTTGTACCCGTGGTTGTAATTGTTGGCGTGGTAGCCACTGCTGTTGTAACCGTGGTTATAGTGAGTTGTAGGCGTTGTTGTAATTGCCGTAGGGCCCGCCATGCCACGCGCTGTTACCGTAATACGCTCCGCCGTGGTAATAACTCCGCCACCGTGCCAGTTGCAATTCCAACTGCTGTAACCCCAGCCGCAGCAGCCTCCGCTCATCATTGCCCCTACCGCCATTCCAGCTCCAAATGAAAGCAGGCCCGTAGCTACAAGGGCTCCCGTGCTGTACCCGGGTGTGACGTAGGGCGTTCCGTAAACCACCGTCGGGTTGTATTCGGGAACGTAGACAACTTGCGGATTCGTGGGCTGTATGACGATGGTTTGAGGCGCCTGTTGCACGACTGTGATCTGAGGGCCGGACTTGAGATTGCCCGCAGCTTTGGCCTGGGCGCGCAGCGTCTGAACTGCGGTCATTACGTCGGCCGCCTGGTTGTGATACGCCTCTCCCAGCGATGAAGTCCAGGCGGAGGCTTTGCGCCATCTTGTCCAGTACGGACGGGAACTGGGTAAGCGCCTTGACACTCGCGTCCCACGATTTCCCTTTCGTCATCCTTGGCGGCAGAAGTCCGCAGTTCTTTGGTCGTTTTCATTTCCGTGCTACGACGTCGGTCGATAGCCCGGTGCCCCACCCTTCGACTACGCTAGGGGCGAACTTTCAACCTTCTTTTGGTTGGGTGGGGCATTTCAGTACGTATAAACGAAAATCCCCGCCCTAGGCCAAAAGATGGCCTAGAACGGGGCACCCGGAACTCCTTCTCCCGCACTCAACATCTCAGCCCGCAGGGCGTCACAATCGTCGCCTGGATGTGACAAGGGAAGGGTCAGGTTCGATGAGGGACGTTACGCTGGCGCTATCTGTCTGACAGTGCGTGGTGTCGAGATTAGGGTGAGGACATGACGATTGACTTGAAGCCTGAGCAGCAGCGCGTCATCGACTTGGCCGTCGGTTCCGGCGCGTATCAGAATGCCGGCGAAGTCCTCGATCAGGCTTTCGAGATCATCCGCGAGCAACTTAATCTCGAAGACTGGATGCTGACGCAACGCGAGGAAGTGGCGGCGCATGTCGCAACCGGATTTGCGCAGGCCGAGCGGGGCGAATTGCTCGACGAGGATGAGGCGCTTGAGATGTTGCGGAAGCGCCGAGCCCCGCGGCCAAACCCGCGGGGATGAAGACGCGGATTCAGTTCACGCCGCAGGCTGCAGAAGACCTCGACCAAATTTGGTGATTTATCGCGGAAGACAATCGGGACGCCGCCGACCGGGTGGAGAAGGAGGTTCTTGCCACCTGTCACCGGCTTGCGAAACATCCCCGGATAGGAACCAAGCGGCAGGACATCACGCCATTACCGGTGCGATTCTGGACGGTTACGAAATTCCCCAACTATGTGATCGTCTACCGTCCGGAGACTGTCCCGTTGCAGGTGGTGGCGGTGCTGCACGGAAAGCAAGACCTGAGAGAGGCTTTGCAAAGCCGGCCCTGAGGGGAAACGAAAACTCACCCAAGCAAAACCAAAAGATGGCCGAGAACGGGGCACCCGCGCACTTCACCCTTAGACACTACCATCAAAACACACTAGCTCTACTACATTTCCTTCCGGGTCGGTTACATACAGCGAGCGCCAATGGACCCATGCGTGTTCGGCGGTTTCGACATGAAGCCCGAGCGCCTCCAGTCTCCTCTTTTCACCCGCGAAATCTGCTAGAGCGATCTCGAACGCGATGTGGTCAATGGTAGAACATGCAGCATCTGGCCCGCGATAGTCGGGGTCCCCTGAGCGGTCGAATAAGGCCAGCACTTGAGTGTGGCCGCCGTAACCGTCCGCAATTTTGAAAAATGCACAGTTTTGAACCCTCGTCATTAGAGGCAAACCGATGACTTCCTCGTAGAACTTCTGCATGGCGTCTAGATTGTCGACGCGGAGCGCAATCTCGCCCAGGCCACGTGTCAACGGGAGCCTCTCGTTAGTAGTCATTGCTGTTAGTCCTCACATTCCCTTCAGCCCGGCAAACCTCACCAAGTCTGGGGTGTCCCGTCAAGCTTCATTTGCTTATTGTATGCTCGTAAGCGCGTTGCGACTTGCAACGCAAGAGACAGCCATGAGTGCGCTAAAAAAGAGCAGTATCCCCGCCGGGAAATTGGAGCTCTACGAAAAACTCATTGCCACCAATCCGAAGATTGAGCGCAAGGGTGCGACCCATCCTTACACTTCGCTGAATGGCAATATGTTCACCCTGCTGAATCCACCCGGTGCACTGGCCATCCGGCTGCCTGCAGACGAAAAAGAGAAATTTCTGAAGAAGTACAAGACCACTCTGTTTGAGGCGTATGGCGTCGTCATGCAGGAATATGTAACCGTTCCCGACGCACTGCTGAAGAGGACGAAGGAGCTACGGAAGTATCTTGACCTGAGCTACGAGTACGTCAAGACCCTCAAGCCAAAGCCCACGAAGAAGAAGTACTGACCCGCGGCAGGAATCACCCCGCCGAAGCCGGCAATCTTGCACCCGAAGGGCCTCACAGTCGCAGGCCCAGCCCCTTCGATTGCGCTCCACATCCGCCGCCTGAGCGCGGCCGGGCCACGCCTGGCGGTTACCTTGCCGCCTGGATGTTACGAAAGTACAGTTACCTGACCTGTACCTTCGTGATCTTGACAAGGTCTGGTCCTGCGTTACCTTTGGAGCAGAGGCCGCCCTCCGCGAGCGCTGGGGGCTCGTGTCCCTCACCCGCCCTCGGGCGCGGTGAACGGTTCTTTGACAATCCGTGGCCACTGGTTCGGGGCAGGGGTCGGTTACATTTGGGTACCTGGCTTCCCAGAGAGTGCCGAAACGAAAGGAATTCGTTCCCGTAAGTCCTTTGAATGGAATATTTTGTCTGTAACCCCCTTTGTTCGGAATAGTTTGCGGAGAAAATGTTGGCAATCTAATGATTCTAAAGAACAGGGGGAGGGGGAGGGGGTACTGACGAACTGGCAATATCGTCCCGAAATGGGAAAATGCCCGAGTGCCACCGCATCTTGCGAGCAGCCGCCATGTCTTGAGACTCGACACAAAACCGGCTTGGGTGGGGCTTTCCGGTCGACGAAAACCCTGCCTTACTGGACATCGGACATCCTCACCCATCTCTTCTCGCACTCGGCGCCCGGAATATAATCTCTGCCGCAGCGCCTTCGCGAAAGAGGTTCTGATGCTTTCATCAACAAATTTCTGGATGTCTTTTGCCGGGCTTGTTTATCTTGTCGCCGGAGTTTTTGTACTTCGAAAACAGATCAGAGCGGCTCGCGGGTGGGACAAGGTCATCACCTTGGGCTGTGTCTTCATCGCAGTTTCACTCGCCGTATTCGCGCCCGAGCACTTCCGCGGACCCGAGTTTGTCCAGAATATGGTCCCATCCTGGATGCCGGCGCATTGGTTCTGGCCCAAGTTTGTCGGATGCGCGCTGCTGGCAGCAGCTACCAGTCTTACTGTGAGGAAGTTCGTACGCTTGTCGTCCACCCTGCTCGGATCGATGTTCTTTCTATTTGTCTGCATGATTTATATACCTTATGTGCTCGCGCATCCCAAAGATCGATTCGCGTGGACCTACGCGCTAAGAGATCTCTCGTTTGCCGCAGGCGCATGGGCCCTCGCAGGCTTGCAGAGTCGCGCCACGTCGCCGCAATTATCGAAATGGATGATTTTATTTGGGCGCGTCGTCATAGCGATTGCTGCGATCTTTTATGCCGCACAACATTTTCTTCATCCAGGGTTTGCGCCCGGAGTTCCTTTGGAAAAGGTGATGCCCTCATGGGCTCCGCTCCCCGCCGTATGGGCTTACCTCGCAGGAGCGATCTTACTGATCTCGGGCATCCTCTTGGCCCTGAACAAGAAATCTCGGATGGCCGCAGCCTCGATTGGCGCATTAATGACCGTCCTCACTCTATTCCCGTATCTGCTTATGTTGATCGTCGCCCTCGGCGGCGGATCGACGGCGGAGATCAATGAAGGGTTAAATTACGTTGCGGACACATTGCTCTACGCCGGAGCAGCACTCGCCCTGGCATCGGCATTGCCGCGCGATCCTGATCGCGTGGAGAAAGCGTAGCGTCCAGAGTGGGGCTCTTGTTTGTTCGCCAGCGGCCATTTCACTGCTGCGCGCAGCCAAGCCAGCCGTGCTGCAAACTGTCGCCGAGCCGCCTTTCGCTGTATTATGTTTTCCCGCAACCATTGCGCGCTTCGAGGAGTTGGTGATGACAACACGCCGGATTTTCAGCATGGTGGTAATTCTCGCGTTCTTCGCCGCCGGGTCGGCTTTGGCAAAGGACCCTGCTGGCGCTTCCAACGAGTATCTTGGGCTGGGTGACAGCGTTCCATTTGGATACATCACGCAGGCGGGATTCGAATACTACAATCCCGAAAACTTCGTTGGTTACCCGGATTGGACTAGCCTGGCGTTCAGTCTCGACCTGGCAAATGCCGCCTGCCCGGGGGAGACGACCGGCAGCTTTCTGTCGTCGAATGCGCCCGATGCCGGATGCCGCCTCTATCGGCAGCATGTACCCTTGCACGTTGACTACGGCTCGGCCACAACCCAGTTGGCTTTCGCCATAACTTTCCTGCAGCAACATGGCAATACGGCGCTGGTGACGCTGCAGGTCGGCTCGAACGACGTGCTTCTGCTGGAGGAAGTGTGCAATTTCGACCCGACGTGCATCGCGACGGGCCTTCCCCAGGTGCTTACCACGGCTTCGGCCAATGTGGCAACCATCCTCGCCGGCCTGCGCAACACGGGATACAACGGAGCCATCGTCGTCGTGAATTATTACTCGACCGACTACTCGGACCAGGGTGCGACACAGATTACCGCGGCGTTGAACCAGGCGATCACCGCACCCGCGCCCTTCTACGGCGCCGGGGTAGCCGACGTCTTTTCCGTCTTTGAAGCCGCGGCTTCCAAGACGGGAGGCAAGACTTGTGTGACGGGCTTGCTGAATGCGAAGCCTGGGGTGAGCACGGTGCTATCGTGCGACGGCCACCCCAGCCAGTCGGGGCACAAACTGATCGCGCAGACTATCTTGGGTGCGTATCAATCGCGTTCCGGGCAGAAGAGCAAGTAGGCGGGTGGGCGGGTGGACGGCACCTCAAACTGTGCCGCCGATGCTGCGGCTGATTCCGGATGCGAATAAGCGTCGCCCCGTCGGGAGGCGATAAAAGGGAAGAACGGGCGCGCACCGCAGGATTGCCAGCTACAATGAGATATGCACAATTATCGACTGGTGAGAACCGGGGCCACCGTGCGGGTGTTCGTTGATGGGAATCCCAGGCTAACGGTTGACGCGAACAGGCGAAATGAAATGCGCGACTGCATGGCGTCCGCCGGCCTCACGCCCGACGAGATCAATCAGAAGGTGCACGAACTCTACATGACGAACACGACGCAGTTCCTCGGCAGCTGTTAACTCTATACAGCCGGGTGCGTCACTCAACGGCGCATCAACTTCGAACCCCGCTGAACTCTCTAGGGTGCCCGACCCTTCGACTGCGCTCCAGGGCAGGTTCTTTCGACTGCGCTCAGGGTAGGCTCCGCCGTGCGCAACCATTGTCAATGAGTAAAGCCCCCTCTGTCGCCGGCGTGTAGTTGGACGAGCAATTCTGACCAGACTTCGGCAACCTGCTCGGCGCACACTAATCAACATAAGACTCTACTTCAGGCAAGGAAGACTTCCCAAACCGGACCTTCCCTGGTCGCAGACACTCAAGGCGTAAGGAGTTCTCGATGAATCTCAATCTAATGGATCCCAAACTGATTGCTCTCGCAGTTGCGGTGGTTCTGGTAATCATGATTGCCATTGCGCTGTACATGCGAAAACGCAAGAACACCACGGCAGAACTACGCGACCGTTTCGGGCCGGAATACGACCGGGCTGTTCGACAGCATGGGTCCGAACGTAAAGCCGAGGCCAAACTGGCGGACCGTGAAACTCGGGTCGAAATGCTGAAGATCCGCGATCTTGATGTTACGGAGCGTGAACGCTACTTGACCCAGTGGAAGGCGGTGCAATCCCGCTTTGTCGATTATCCGAAGGGCGCAGTGACGGAAGCCGATGAGCTGGTGTGCTCGCTGATGCAGACGCGCGGCTATCCGGTCACCGATTTTGACCAGCGTGCGGCGGACATTTCCGTCGACCATCCCCGAGTCGTGGAGAACTACCGCTCGGCGCACAACATTGCATTGCGGCTTGGCAGAGGCGAAGCCAGCACGGAAGAGCTGCGAACCGCGATGATCCACTATCGCTCACTCTTCGACGAACTGGTACAGATGCAGACAACTGGCGAAAAAGTATTGGCGTAACACTAGGGTCTGCGACTGTCCAGCAATAGGCGTTAGTTAAAACCCGCTGTAAAACAGAGGAGAAACTCATGATGAAACCGAGCACGGACGACAAAACAACAGGCAAGCTCCACGAAATCAAAGGAAAAATCAAGGAAAACGTGGGCAAGCTTATCCAGAACCCCGACCTGGAAGCTGAGGGCCGAGCTGAAAAGAATTCCGGCAAAGTTCAAAACTGGGTCGGCAAGGTTGAAAAAGCCGTCGGGCAATAAGCAAATCAACGTCGCACTCGGAGACGAGAGAGGGCAAAACATAATGGCGCAATCAGTGTTAGAGCGGACGGGCGACCAAGTTGCAGAAACGGCGCGCAAGGCTTCTCGGGCGGCATCTGCTGTTGCGGATGCACTTGAGGATGGCGTGGGAGCAGCGCGGCGTGTCGCAAAACAAGGCGGCGATGCTGCTGAGGAATTTTTGGACGACACGACCAAGCGCCTGCAACGACATCCTATTGAAACAGTTGTGGGGACATTCGCAATAGGCGTTGCGGCTGGAATAGCGATCGGCTGGATGATAAAGCGAAGGTAGCTCCGGTAACACGCCGAATGTGAGACAAGGGTCCAGCACGCTGGGCCCTTTCGCGGATGCCTAACGACCTTGGGTGTGCCTTCCTGTCCGGGCCGGGCCAGCGAGCAATTGTGCTCAGATTACTTGGTAACGAGACCGTACCATGGTGTCTGACGCAATAAAGGAGAATCGATGATATCCAAGAAACTATTTGCTTTCGTTTTGGGCTCGCTGGTTGTGCTCGCCCTGTCCCTGCCGGTAATGGCACAGACCACCTCACAATCCAGCACCACGACGACGACACAGAATCCAGCTCCCGCGCAGACGCAGAGCACCACCACCACGACTACGCAGGATCCGGCAGTTGCGCCGCCGGCCCAGACCACGAAGACGACCGATACCACTACGAAGTACAAGCACAACAAGGTGAAGCAGACCGACACGACAACCACCACAACCACGCCGCTGGCCGATCAGGTGAAGCAGACCGACACAACGACCACTACAACCACGCCGCCGGCCGAACAAGTGAAAAAAGACACCACTACGACGACGACCACAACCGCGCCCCCGCAGCAATAATTGCGGGTAATCGGCCGGTGTCCCACCGAACTGCGATTAAACATCGAGTCCCGTGAGACCCTCGAGGGTGCCCCATTCAACCTTCTTCCGGCCTTTTGGTTGGGTGCGGCATTTCAGTACACGAACGAAAATCCCCGCCCTAGGCCAAAAGATAGCCTAGAACGGGGCACCCAGACGAACGTTGGATAAGCGAAACAATCCTTGGCCCGAAGGGCATCAGCAAAGTGCGCGACTCGAAAAAGGATGAAATAGAGTCGCCGAGCGTAGGCGATTGCGTGTATCCTCGGGGACAATTCCAAGTCGCATCGCAACCCGATGCCCTCGGCGACCATGAAAACCCTGCCCCGGACGTCTCTTGCTTTGGCGCTGCTGCTCATAGTCAGCGCAAGTAGCTCCGCTCAACTGCACACCAGTACAAGTAGTTCCGTTCCACCGCCCGCATGCCTCGATGGCACACCCCACAAAAAGACGCTCGTGCCGGTCGACAACGGAGTACAACTCCAGGTGCTGGACTGGGGCGGCGCGGACAAGTCACATACTATGGTGCTGCTCACCGGGCTGGGCGACAACGCCCACGTGTACGATCAGTTTGCATTCCAGTTCACTGATTATTTTCACGTCATCGGGATTACCCGCCGAGGGTTTGCTCCCTCCAGCCAACCGGCGCCGGGCCCGAACCCGGTGGCAGGCTATGACGTTGATGCCAGGGCACGCGACGACATCGCGGTCCTCGACTTCTTGGGCATAAGCAAGGCAGTCTTTGTCGGACACTCGGTTGCCGGTTCGGAATTGAGTGCGATCGCGGTGAAGTATAAGAACTACGTGGAAAAACTGGTCTACCTGGACGCTTTTGACTTGTCAAAGCGGTTCCAACTCCCCGATATACCTTCTGCACCCTATACCGAACCAGACAACAGATCCGTGCAGATTTTTCTAGCCGCCTCCGAGCGGCTGGAAGATATTCTCAGGCCGGCCCAGGCAGTCTGCATCGCTGTGCAGTTTGACGACAACGGTGAGATTACGGGCAGCACGACACCGGCCTGGGTGCCCCAAACGATTTTGCTGGGAGTGCAGGAACCGGCAAGTCCACCAACCGATTGGGCGAAGGTCGAGGCGCCGCGGCTCGGCATTTTCGATCAGCCGTCCATTCAAGGCAGGTTGCCTTACTATTGGTACCTGAGTGCCGAGGACCAGAAGAAATTCGATGAGAATTGGCCGGGCATTGTTAAATGGTACACAGATACAACGAACGAGTTCGCCGCCGAACAGGTAGGCAGGCCCAAGCCCATCGTCTATCGACTGCCCGATGCTCCGCACTATTTCTACCTTAACGATCAGGCCTTCGTGGTTCGGGTGATGCGGGAGTTCTTGCTGGGCAAAGTGAGGCATTGACGCCACTCTCAGCCAGCTGACAAGTGCGACCCTTTTTCATTGCAAGTCACCTCATTTGGCTTGCGTACACCGCTGCACCAATGAGGCACGCTTCCTCATCCTTACGGCCGAGCTGCACCATGCTTCCTCTACAGGCGCTCAGCGGCCCATAGTCTGCCAAACGTACCAATTCAGCCTCCAGAATCTCCCGATAACAGTCGCCCAACGCAAGCGCGAAACCCCCAATCACGATTACGCGGGTAAGTCCCAGAGCGATCCATACCGCCAGGATGGCGTGCGCCAGAGGACGGGTCGCCTGCCCGATCACTTCGAGAACCCACGGGTCGCCCGCAAGCGCGGCAGGAACGATGTGGACTTCATTGGACAGCGACTCCCACCTGTCGCCAACTGCGGGACCGCAACATGACGCGCGGAACCCGTCAGGGTCCAGCCGGGCACGCGCCTGGATCATGCGAAGTATGCCTCGACCTGATGAAATGGCTCCAACGTGATTCCGCCCACCGCAGTCACACAGCACCTCACCGTCGAAGCCCGGCACGGCAAAGTGGCCGATCTCTCCACAATAGGACACATCGGCGATCACGCCGAGCGGGTGATCGCGATCAAAGATCTTGCTGCCTATGCCGCTGCTGACCGTTAACACCAAAAAGCGCTTGTCCGCTATGGTCCTGCTGAGGTGCCACGCCGCAGCCGAAATATCGTTGAGGAGGGACACCGTTCGACCCGTGGCCCGCTCAATGTCGTACTTGATGTCCGGGACAGGGCTCCCGTGCCCGACGAGTGTCGGCGCATCCAGAAGGCGAGAGCCCGGCCCGACTGGTCCAGGCACCGAGAGAACCACCGCGGCCTCTGGATGCAGCGTCCCCTCTATTCGAGCGATATACTCCGTGATGTACTCATAGACGCTCCGCCACACTTCTTCCGGACTACTACCATCGATAAAGTTTCTTACCAGCTTCTTCTCTTGCAGTATCAGCTCGCTCTCTGGCGTACTTACTGCGGCTCGTATATGAGTGCCGCCGAGATCGAACAGTACCGCTTTCGCCCTGCCCGGAACTTTCATATAGACCTCAAACGCGCCGTACTTGAACGACCAAAGTCGTCATGTCCCGCGCGGTTCCGCTTCTCAACGAGTGGCCGTATTGACACAGATCAAGAAAAGGCTTGACACGCGGGCATTTCCGATGTATTGCTGGAAAGCTTTTTCTAGAACGTCATCGAACATTAGTACGACTGAGATCGCAAGGCGGCTTTGGTTCTCTGGGTCGTGTGCGAGGTGGACTCGGTGATTATACATTGCCCGAGCGCGATGGAAGATGACGCTGACCCGGTCGTTTTCGGTGTGGTCGGTGGAGCACCGGAACGTCCGCGAGTCGCCTACTTGGACCAGCCTCAACCACTTACTTCTGAAATCAAAGCGCTCTGTGCGCCGGCGTCGCCAGCAGAGGTCCTGAGAATATCGACGCCCTGCGTCGCCGAACGTTGTCAGTACTGGCACAATTCGAATTGCACGCTCGTTCAGCGCGTTGTCCAGGTGATGTTGCCGGTAGTCGACGATGTTCCGGCTTGCAAACTGCGACCTGAGTGTCGCTGGTGGGTACAGGAAGGAAAGGCCGCCTGTCTGAGGTGTCCTCAAGTAGTCCGAACGCCGTCACACGTCACCGAGGAACACAGGAGAGTCGCAGAACCACTCACATAGTTAATGAGACATCCGAATTCGCTCAACTGCGCCCATTACTCATTGACCAGGGCGGTTGCAGACGGAGAGCAGCATAATGAGGCGCCGGAAAGGAGAAATAGAATGGCACAGGAGAATAAAGCGCAAAGCCAAGCCTCCACGGTGGCTCTGGAAAACCTAGCGGAAGCGATCACCCGAGCCACTCTGCGGGCACTCGAAGAACGGCAACTGGTTCCCTCGTCCGCGGCGGGATTATCGGGCGGAAGGATAGGAATCCCGACCGGGCCCGGAGGTACAGTCTTAGGAATAGTGATACCGCCGTGGAATTGTCCACCTGGGGAAGGCACGCAGGGTGGCATCCTGGGCCTCGGTGGGTGTTGCCATCACATGATTTTTGGGATCATTATAATGCCCAAAGATCTAAAAGGATTGATCCCGGGCGCCGGGGAACTTCCGGGAGACGAACCTTAACACCCGGCGGTGACGGCGGGTTCTCTGACCGACTGCGACTAAAGGTTGAATCCCGCCCAAACTCTCGATCGTGGTCCCCACCTAGGCTTCTTTAGTTTGGGTGGGGCTTCTTGCTGGGAGCCAATAAAAGCCCGCCCGGAGCCTTCCTCCTCATGGGTCAACCCCAGCCCAAAGGACACCACAATCGCAGCCGCGGTTCTTTCGACTCCGCTCAGGGCAGGCTGTAAGACCGGGGTTAAGATTGTAAATAAACATGAGTCCCTTCAGGGACGGCAGGGTGGGAGCGAAGCCTACTCTACTCCCCGGTAAACAACGGGAAGCCCGGCAGGGGCGGACTTCGGCTGACGAGATGAAGTCCCTTGTCCCGCGGCAGACAACAAGCGGGCAAAATGCGCGTCCTGGCGAAACGCGCCGTTAGCGATCTCGCAGCACCGTTCCCCTAGTGCGGCTGCACAAGTGGGACACGGCACGGACAATGTCTGAACCGCGGTGAGATCAGTGAGTTCCACGTTTAGGCTATTCGCCTTTCGGTACGTACTGCTTCATTCAAAGGATGCAGCAACACTTACGCAATTTTCTTCTGGGTCCGCTCCACGCTCTTACCCCAGTCCCATACCTGCTTTTCCGCTTCGCGCCTTGCGATTCCGTAGGATTCCTGGATTTTCGCTGCCAGCCGCTCACGCTTGCCGGATATTTGCTGGAGATCGTCATCGCTCAGCTTGGCCCAGTTTTCCTTTGCGGAACCTATCAATTGTTCCCATTTGCTTTCGACTTGTTCCCAATTCATCGATGTCTCCTTGGCGAGTTATTGTTATTCATGTTGGCTGTGGAGGCGCCGCTCTTAAGGCTTGCCGATGTGGATCGTTGAAAGGGAATGAATTACCCCAAAGACGTTCAGCAGCCACAGCACCACGGCTATGACAACCACAGCGTGCAGGATCGACTTAATTGAACTCGCCATAGGAATGAAGCGATCCACCAACCACAAAAGAACACCGACGACGATTAGAACTACGACAATTTGGAGCAGCGGCATCTTCTTTTTACCCTTCAGTATTTTCGGTAAATGCTATTCTCTGTTGCGCTTCGGATGTGTTAGTACAGCTGATCAGCCAAAGCGTCTCCATCTGCCTACAAGATTAGACAAGGCGGCATTCCTATGTCTGTTCAATTATGCTCACATGCTTGAAATAGTAGGCTCTCCTGGGATGTGCGTTCCTGCCTGGCCCATCTGTACAATTTGTCAGTTGTGGGTATATGACTCGGAGGGCTGCGGCTGAGGCTGTGGCCCCTTCCGAATGGCCCGCGCGGCGTCGGTGAAAGCAAGGACAAGCGTAGCCAGCCATCCGTAAGCGATGTAGATTCCCCAATGCTCCATTGGTTCAACCTCTCTTTATCATACATGCAAGACACTCGTGGCTTCGGCGCCGGCAATCGCAGGAAGTGCGATCTATCTCAGGCTGCTTTCGGAAACAAACCCTTAAGACCAACGAGAATCGATGTCGGAAGCCGTAGCGTCCTTTTCGTCGGCTCCTTGGTAGTTATGACGTGGACCGCCACTCCATTACCATTAGGGAAGGGATCGGAAACAATCTCAAATCGTTCGCCATACATGCTGATGTGGCGGGAAGAAGTGTAACCGAGGTCTTTAATCCTGAGGCAGTCGTCAGCGGTGGATCTGTCGATCGCATGGTTCATGACAGCGCCTATTTTCTTGTGAATGCGGAGGTACCTGAATTCCAGCAGATCGCCTGGGATTAGCCTTTGGTGTGCGACCTTCTTAAAGCAACCCGGTGTGCGGCGCGCTTTTTCTTCTTCTTGGCTCTAAGGGCATCAGCCCGCTTATCCGTGCCGCGATCGAGAGAAGCCTTCTCTCTTGGGTGCGTTTCCCCGCTTGCAGGGGTTGCAGTTGGTTCCGGAGTTTCTATCACTGGGGTAGCCATCTTCTTTCTCCTTTACTTATGACGCTTGGGAATAGAGCCTCATAACGAGACGGTGATCGCAAGGCCGACGGTAGGATATCTACGGTTGTACATGTAATATCCACTGTCGCGGTAGATAACGTACACGTCGTCGGTTTCATACCAGTTTTGTGCCCAGTAGCCGGGCCACGGATCGACAAGACCGAACCAATAGCCGCCGTACTGGAAGCGCGGGAACCCGCCAACCACCATATAGGGCTGCCGGTAGATGACGAACCCGTGGTCCGGGCCAAAGTAGCCGCGGAAACGATCGTCAGGAATGCGATACCCGGTGTACCCGCCGCGCTGCTGCCACGTGCGGTGATCCGACTGCCAGTTTTCTGAGCGATGCCCCTGCCATGCGACCTGCTGGGCGTGCTGCTGTTCTTGCGTGTGGTAAGCCGGCTGCTGGGCGCCCCGCCCCTGGGCATGCTGTTGCTGTTGCTGTTTGTTCTGGTTCTGCTGTTGAGCATGTTCTTGTTGCTGCTGTTTGTTTTGGTTCTGCTGTTGAGCATGCTCTTGCTGCTGCTGTTTGTCTTGGTTCTGCTGTTGAGCATGCTCTTGCTGCTGCTGTTTGTTCTGGTTCTGCTGTTGAGCATGCTCTTGTTGTTGCTGCTTGTTTTGCTGCTCCTGCTGGGCATGCTCCTGTTGCTGCTTCTCTTCAGGCTTGGCTTCCTCTTGTTCGTGCTGCTGTGCGAATGCAGGGACAAAGGCTCCAAGAGACAGAAACAGGACTGCTGTTCCGAAAGTTGCAAATGCTTTCATTTCTATTGCCTCAATTACAGAGTAGGCGCACGACCGACGAATAACTGTATCCTTTTGACCGTTGGGAGGTTCCTTCTTGCCCGGGCCTTCAACCTTGCCGGTCGAGTGTTGAACTTCGCTGGCGTTTTTCGCCACTGCCAGGCGCCCGATCCAAGCCCTTTGAAGGAGTGGGGCCCTTCGGTTGGGGTCAGAGACACCCTTCGGCCTATTTGCCGCCTACGAGTTCCATCAGTTCGGTCTCGGCCTGAATCCAATCCTCCTCAGGATTGTTGTTGTTTCTGTCGCCAGATTCGTAGATTTGGTAGGCGCGGGTTCGTATCTCGTCGTCTGAGAAGGTATCCGCTGAATCTTTCTTGAAGGGCGTCGGATGTATGGAAGGTGCCGATTTCTGGCTGACTTTGACTTTGGGATTAGACACTTCAACTCCTGGACTGCCAGCACTAAGAGGAGAAAACTCCAGAACGGCTGACCTAGTTCAGGGGTCTGAATGAGAGGTAGAAAATCTCTCTCACTTTCCATCCTACGCCGATTGACCTGCGTTGTCCAAGACGAGGATTAAAACTCCAGCCCTGGTTTGACAATGCTCAGGCGATCAGATAGAGTGTAAGCAGAGGCGGCTTCCACCTTCTCCTCTTTCAGGTTCCCTGAACATAAGTCAGCCCATCTGAAATTTTCTCCAGTCTTATGCGACACAACCTTTAGGAGGTTGAATATGTACGCACGCAATGTCTCGTTTCGCCTGAAATCCAACATGCAGTCTGATTACACCCGCACATTCGAGAACCAGATTCTTCCTTTGCTGCGCAAGCAGAAGGGCTTCAAGGACGAAATCACGTTCTCAAATCCCGGCAGCCAGGATGCGGTTTCAATCAGTCTGTGGGAGAACAAGGCCAATGCAGACGATTACAACACCAATACTTACCCGCAAGTGTTGAAGACGCTGGCGAACGTCGTCGATGGAACCCCGAAGGTTCAGACGTTTGAGACGGTCATTTCGACCTACCATAACGTTCCTGTAGCTGTGTAAGTTTTCTGCAAGCATGCCGTACAGGCGCCCCATCCAGGCTTCTTTGCTTGGTTGGGGCTTTTCCAATCCGCAGCCCCAAGGACGTCACAATCGTAGCCCAGCACCCTTCGACTGCGCTCAGGGTGGGCTCCGTCCTGCGTAATCTTTGTAAATGGCTAATGTCCCCTCTGCCGATCCCGCGCCTGATTCTGAGCTCTGGTCTCGCGTTCTCGCAGCCCGTTGATCGCCTCTCGACTACAACTAGCACCTCGGATAGCTCGCCTATCTGATGGGATAGTGTGATCCTTCCTCAGCGGGGATGGTCGCTGGTCCTGCCCGAGTTGAGGCTCATTTCCTCATTGCAAACACAGCATCTTACCGGCGGAGCAACCATGGAACAGAAGAATCGTCACCAGTGGTATGCGATTTGCACTAGATCAATGCTAGCGGAAGGGTCCGCAGCACGAACAACCGAAAGAGAGGCAAATCGAATGAGCATAGTTGGAAAATGGACCTTTCATTACAGCTGGGGATGTAATGGAACCTACATTCAGGATGAAGTCACTTTCAAGGCCGATGGAACCTTTGCGGATTCTCAGGGGCATGGCGGCAACTGGTCCGAGGATCCCGGCATGATGGAGCTTCAGTACACACCGCCCATCAGAACAACCTATGCGGGGAACGTCCAGGGAAGCGCCATGGTAGGAATAAGTTCTACCTTCGGGGGCCTTCAAGGATGCTGGTACGCCACAAAAGAAGGCGTTCAGATATTTGCCGCCACGCAGAAGAAAGCGACGCATGATTTGGCGGGCAACAAACGCTAATTACCTACTCCTATTGCCCCGGTGGCCCGGCCAACCGCTCGACCCGGAAATCCGGAGGGTGCCCCATCCAGGCTTCTTTTGCTTGGGTGGGGCTTTTCGGTTCGAGCCCAAGCCTGGGCTGGGGCACCAAGCTACTTTGTGTTGGCCTGCGGCTGCTTTCTTTGCCACTTCACGCCACTACCGCACGACAAAAACGCGTTTCACCGCACAACAACTCAATGTGAACTGTCGGGCGTGGCCGCCGGGCACTGTGCTTTTGTGCGCTTCCATCTAGAGATGTCCACCGCCTTGCCTAGCATGCAGGTAGTCATTCCTTGATGAGCTGCGCCTTTGAACCAGATGGCCGAGCCCGGCGCCGGTTCCTTCCCGCTGAAGAACAGAACGTAGGTGTCGCCGGTCTTGGTGTCTTTCAGAACCTTGCAACCTGCTTCGACTCCGCTGTCCACACAACCAGCACCCTGGATCACCGCATTCGGGGTTGAATCCTGCTGTGCCGATTGTTGCGCCGACACGACCGCACAAAAACTCAGTGTGAAAACCGCAGGCAGCAAGAATCTCATGCGGGAACTCCTCCCATCGCTATTTTCAGTCCGCCATGAGAGAGGCTCATCTCCACAATTTGCCGGCGAGCCAGTAATCGACGCTGAATTTGCCCGGCCCGGAGCAAATCAGCCAGACAAAGAAGAGTACGTACAGGACCTCCGGAAAGTAGAGGAAATCGTCGAGCCAGTTAAAGGCCGAAAGTCCTTTGGCCATGGCGGAGAGCTTCGTGGTCAGAATGGCGACCAGCATGTCGACCAGCAGAGCTACGCAGGCCAGGCTCGAAAGCAAGCCCACAGCCAGCAGGCATCCGCCGACGAACTCGACGGCCGAGACGAAATAGGTAATGGCGTGAGGAAATGGGACCTTGGCCTCGACCAGCGTCTCATACATGGCCTGCGTCCGGCTCGCGACGAACAGTTTGTTCGCGCCGGAGATGGCGAAGAACAGTCCCAGCGATACTCGCACCAGCAGGTTTGCATATTGCTCCAGGTCGCCGCTTCCCAGCAGCACAAACCGGGTCAATCGTTCCCATTCCATGGTTGGGTCCCCCTGGAAGAATGTTCTGTGATGATAACTCGATGGCCGCGCGCTCCAGCCAAGGTTCTCTTGCCGGGCGAGAGCTTTGCCTTTTCTTGCATCACGCGCCAACGTGACCTGTGCACTTGTCCGTGCGCTCGCCGCGGCGCTATCACTATGGTTGAGGTCACAGTTTTGGCGTGTCTTCGACGGCCGCACCCAGCGTGTGGGTCCGGAAGGCTCTTTGAAAAGCAGTTGCCAGTAGCCAGTAATCAGTTGATCAGATCGAAACCGCTGGCATTACTAGGAATATTCCTGACGAAGGGTTCGTGCTATGATTAGCGCGAAGCCGCTCCTTATTTTACGCGGTTGAAACCACGACGGCTTCCGGAAAGGCGAGCCGTGACGATTGGCGTAGGTTTCGCGTGCGATGACGGAATTGCCGTGTGCCGACAATCAAATTACGTGGCCCCAGAATCATAAATACTATGAATGCAAAATATACCGGCACGGTGGAAATGGATGGGCGGTACTGAACACCTTTGCGGGCAATCCTGACTTGGTGAAGAGCTTTAATGGAAAATTTGACGCAGCGATGGCCTGTGTGAAGGGACACGTCTCTGTCTCGAAAATCCAAGATGTTATCGAGACCGTGCTTTCTTCTCGGCATAGAAGCGAAACGGAGGGCGGGGAAGAAGAAAGGGAGAGGAAAGGGAAGGAGAAGATATGCTTGCAAGTGTTTGGCGCTGACCTTGTGCCACGTTCCAATGATGCCACGCTTGAGGAGCGAGAACGCCGATTCGATAGTGTTCGTGTGAATGTCGGTTCCAAGCCTGACGTATTCTTTGCGGGTATGGTTGACGGTCTCATGCTTGAGATCGCCAACTGCGCTAGGATAGGCGGGGAGATCGTCGGTGACGATAACTTCTACGTCGGCGCTGATGTTCTCTTGAATGTACTTCGCCAAAGTGCCTTTCTTGGCATCCTCGGCATGGAAGAACCGCAGGGCACCGTCGCGCTGGCGAATACCAATGACTACCTCTTTATTGCCCTTCCGCCCCATCCAATGGCGTCCGCGCTGCTTCCCGCCTACGTAGGTTTCGTCCATTTCAACAGTACCATCCAACATCGGGCGGTCAACCTGAGCCATTGCCTTGCGGATACGGTGCAGGAGATACCATGCGGTTTTGTAAGAACCCTTGTGCAATCCCCAAATAGTACGCTTGAGTTGATGCGCGCTCATGCCCTTCTTGGCTTCGCACAGCAACAGCGTGGCGAGGAACCAGATCGGAAGCGGGAGATGCGAGTCGTGGAAGATCGTGCCGCTCATAACCGTGAACTGGTATTCGCAGCCAACACACTCGTACCGGGCATAGTCCTTCAGGCGGGAGACGCGAGAGTCTTTGCAGCGGGGACATATCACGCCTTCGGGCCAGCGCAGACGCTCAAGCAATTGACGACAGCGGTCATCGGTAGAAAACAAACTGTTCACTTCGGGGAGAGTCGATGGCAGCACCTCATAAACCGAAATCGCCGCTTGAGCGGATACCAACTCGGAAGCTAGTCGCTGGAATAAAGCGGGATTTGCGGCAGATGCTGCGTTCTGGCCCTGTAGCGTTAGCAAAGCCAAAGAAAGGAAAGGGGTAACGAGCATCATGGATACATATTATCCAACTCATTACCCTTTGTCAAGTGAATAATCTTGCTAGTTGATAATCGTTATCCGGTCTGTCCCGGGACAGACTCTGGAAACTAAGACGAACTTTCTTACGTCAAGTCCTTGGGAATCAATCATTAACGTATAAACCTATGGCACTCAATCATTTGCCGGGAAAACGGCGGGCCTGTGGAAGTGGATGAGACCTTCGTCGGCGGCAAGCTTAACAACATGCACAAGGACAAGAAAGTGCGCTATGAGAAGCGCGGCGGTGTCCACGGCAAAACTATCGTCATGGGGATGCTAGATCGGGATCTTCGCCAGGTACGCGCCAAGGTCGTGCCGAACGTTAAGCGCGAGACCCTACAGACCGAAGTCCTACGCGAAGTGAAGCACGGCTCCAAGGTTTACACCGATGAGCACATCGGATACGACAATCTGCACTCCCGTTTCGTGCACGAAGTCGTGAACCACGCACGAGGAGTACGTGAACGGACAAGTTCACACCAACGGAATCGAAAACTTCTGGAGCTTGCTCAAGCGGACACTGAAAGGCACTTACGTCGCCGTGGAACCCTACCACCTTGACCGCTACATAGACGAACAGGCTTTCAGGTTCAATAATCGCGCTACTCGCGACAATCCCCTGAACGACTCTGATCGCTTCATGCTGGCGGTGTCGCAGATCGTCGGCAAGCGGCTCACTTACAAAGAAGTGACCGGGAAGGAGGGAGGAGGCGCCTTTCTAACCCTTATTCGCCGGAAGCGGGGACGGAAGCCGAAGATCGCGGTTTAGGGCCGCGCTTCGGCTTTCCCGCGTTTGCGGCTCTCTCTTCTGTCAGTATCTCGATTCACGTCAGACTTTGGCACTCGGATCAGGACGCGCATCGCGTTCTCGAAATTCGTGTACTCCGCCGAGGGTTTCGGATTAGACTTCATGCGCTCATAGTACCACCCAAGAGAAACAAAAAGAGAGGGAATCTCTATGGATTTAGTGACAGACGTTAGCTGTCCGAACTGCGAGAAACGCACTCCTCTGCCGCCTTCCATCCGTCTAGAAACAACTCCACATCGAAGCAAGTTGCCATTGGATGCCTGGCGCATAAATTTCGGATGCCCTGAATGCGGGCATGTGTGCGAGTGTTGGGCTGAACGACTCCACACTTCCTATCGAACGTCTGACCCATATCTACTCCCTGCTGGATTAGTTGCGTTTTGTGTGAGTACGATATGCGCCAACAAAGGCTGCGAAACTCCAATAGACATATATACAGCGCGGGAAAGCGGTGCAACCGTAGAAGGTGTGCAACGCGAAGCAGTCGAGTGGAAGCCGGAAATTCGGTGCCCTGCTTGTCGAGAGATTCTTGCGGGAATTCTGAATCCAGCAGCGGTGCCTTACCTATAATTTGCATCGCACACGTCTCCTGTGGCATGAGCTTCGTAATCCAATGATTCTAAACAAGACGGAGGGGAGGGGTGGATAACTTAGATGTTACTAATGCGCCCCAAATTGGAAAGCTAACCAAGAGTCACCGTGGATTACGAATGAGTAAACAGTCCTTCGAGGCGGCCTGGCGTCAGAAATGGCCGGGCTAATTCATATGAAGCACATTCCCATCAGGAGACATGCCATGATGAAAGGTCTCGTCGTTGCTTTTCTGTCGCTTGCCGTTGCTCTGCCGGCGTTCGGTGCCGGCAACAAGACTTACAAGACTACCTATCCCGTCCCTTGCAGCGAGGTGTGGGGCGCGGTCAAAGTCGCCCTGGGCAATCCGGACAACTACAAAGACGTGCAGAGTGACGAGGACAAAATGACTGCTGACTACAATGTGAAACACTCCATTCATTGGTCCGTGATCGGAGCGGTCAACCAGGGCAAAAACCAGGTCTCCTTGTTGCCGATTGGTACCGGGTGCGAGATGAGTGTTGTGTCGATGTATAGCGGACTTTCGCACAACGACCAGGGTGACTTCAAGACGCGCGTGGATGAATCCTTGGCTAAGCTGAAAGCCGCGACACCTTCCCAGCCCGCTAAACCGGAGGCTCCGGCCAAGTGATTTCGGCGGATCGCTCTCGCGACTCAAACTAGCGTCACTCCCGTAGCTGCTTGTGCGGCCCGCAACATGCGATAGACCCGCGGAAGAGGCAGCCCGACAACGTTGAAGTAGCAGCCCTCGATGCGCTCCACCCATCGCGAGGCAATGCCTTGAATCGCGTAGGCGCCGGCTTTGTCCATCGGCTCGCCCGTCTGAACGTAGAACGCGATCTCCTCTTCGGACAACGGACTGAAGACGACCTGCGTGACCTCGGCCTCGGTCCGTTCGAATCCTGGAGCCACCAGGCATACGCCAGTGATGACCTGATGGCTACGCCCGGAGAGCAGACGCAGCATGCGCGCTGCGTCACGCTCGTCGGCAGGCTTCTCCAGCAGGTGTTCGTCAACCACCACGACTGTGTCTGCGCCCAGCACGGTGCTGTCCGGATGGCGTGCATAAACCGCGCGAGCTTTGTCGCGGGCCAATCGCTGTGCGTAGTCAAGCGGACTTTCGTTTTGGAAAGGCTGCTCCCGCACATGAGCAGGTTCAACGCTGAACGCAATGGCTGCATGGCGCAGTAGCTCAGCGCGGCGTGGCGAAGCGGACGCAAGGATCAGCGGCATGCCTCGATGATTCTATCCGCTCAGTCTCTGCCGCGCGGGGATAACAGCACAACAGAAGTTTCTGGCGAAGAGCGAAGAGCGTCCCCTCTGCTCTACAATCGAGATCGGACACCATGCAGCATGCCAGCTCGACATTGAAGAAGATCTTTGCCGACACCTTGCGGCGAGAAGCGGGTGACGACGCGGCGCTGCTGGCCTGGCCGCTGGCGTGCGGAGCGAAGGTGGCGGAGAAGACGAGCGCGATCGGCTACACAGATGGAGTGCTCACAGTTGAAGTTCCCGATGCGACGTGGCAGCAGCAGTTGCAGGGGCTTGAGCGGCAGTATCTTGCCGCTTTGCGGCCGATCAGCGCGCAACCAGTGAGGGCGATTAAGTTTGTGGTGAGGAACCGGAACGAGCAGCCGGCGCGTTAGAGCAACTTAAAAGAGTTGCTGTATTGGGTAAGTGGTACAGCGCGCCTTCATAGGTCGCGTAAAAAATCTTTTTGCTGTGTCACCCTGAGTGAGCGGCCTCTGTTGCCGCGAGTCGAATAGCTTGCCCTGAGCTTGCCGAAGAGGTCCTATCATGACCTGGCCTCAGGAACCCGATAGGGATGCTTCGACTCGCGCGGCCAACTGCTGCCGCGCTCGCTCAGCATGACAGAGAATATGGGGGGCCGCAGAAAGGGCACATCATGGTCACCGAAAAAGATGTTTCGTATGTCGCCGATCTCGCGTACCTCGAGCTGACCGAGGACGAGCGCGCGCGCATGTTGAAGGACCTGAACTCCATCCTGGGCTACATTGACCGGCTGAATGAGCTGGACACATCGGCCGTGGAACCGATGGCGCAAGTCGCCAGCCGCTACCGCGCACATCAGGATGCCAGCGGCGCCATGCGGCCCGACGAACTGCGTCCTTGTCTGCCGCACGAAGAGGCGACTGCGCAATGCGCCAGCGACGGATGGAATTTTCTTCAAAGTGCCCAAAGTGATCGAGCGGTAAGCCGGAATGAACATTGACCCACTCACAGTCGATTCGGCGCGCACGGCGGTGCTGGAGAAGCAGACGACGGCCACCGCGCTGGTGGATGCGTTCTACCAGAAAATCGAGGCTGAAGACGGTGCGATCGGCGCCTATCTGACGCTGTGCAGAGAACGCGCCTACCTGCAGGCGGCGTACGTAGACAACCTGGCCGATAAAGGCGACGCCCTGCCGCCGCTCGCGGGAGTGCCGATCGCCATCAAGGACGTCTTCACCACGAGAGGACGTGCGGACGACCGCCGGCTCCAAAATCCTGGCGAACTTCATTGCGCCGTACGACGCTACTGCGGTGCAACGTCTGGAAGCCGCCGGGGCCATCGTCCTGGGCAAGACGAATTGCGACGAGTTCGCGATGGGCTCGTCGAACGAGAACTCCGGATTTCATCCCGTGCGCAACCCGCACGATCACTCGCGCGTGCCCGGCGGTTCGTCCGGCGGCTCTGCAGCGGTGGTTGCCGCAGGAACGGCGGTGGCTTCGATCGGCTCCGACACCGGCGGCTCGATTCGCCAGCCTGCCGCGTTCTGCGGCGTCGTCGGACTGAAGCCGACCTACGGGCGCGTGTCGCGCTACGGACTGATCGCCTTTGCGTCGTCGCTCGACCACGTCGGGCCGTTCGGCAAGACGGTGAAGGACGTGGCGCTGATGCTGCAGTGCATGGCCGGCCGCGACGAGCTGGATTCAACCTCGGCCGACGTTCCAGTCCCTGACTACCATGCGCATATTGGCCAGCCGGTGACGGGCATGAAGATTGGCGTTCCGAAGGAATACTTCGGCGAAGGGCTCGACGCCGAGGTGCGCGCCGCGGTGGAGGCCGCCATTCAGGAGTTGGCCAAGGCCGGATGCGAGATTGTCCCCATCTCTCTGCCGCACACCGAATATGCGATTCCAACCTATTACGTGGTGGCGACCGCCGAAGCCTCTTCGAACCTGGCGCGCTACGACGGCGTGCGCTACGGAGTGCGAGCCGGCGATGGAAAAACTTTGGCGGAGATGTATCGCCGCACGCGCGATGCCGGGCTGGGAACGGAAGTGAAGCGCCGCATCATGCTGGGAACGTACGCGCTCAGCGCCGGATATTACGACGCGTATTACTTGAAGGCGCAGCGCGTGCGCAGTCTGCTGGCGCGGGACTTCGACAACGCGTTTGCGACGGTGGATGCGATTGTTACGCCGACGACGCCGACGGCCGCGTTCAAGCTGGGCGAGAAGACGGACGATCCGCTCGCCATGTATCTGGCCGACATCTACACCGTGACCGCGAACCTGGCAGGTGTTCCGGGAATCTCAGTACCGTGCGGAAAGAACAAAGAAGGATTGCCGATCGGCGTCCAGGTTCTAGGCAAGTATTTCGACGAAGCGACGGTGTTGCGGATCGGACATGTCATCGAACATGCGATGGCGGCGGTGGTGAATCCGCTCTCGAGTTCCCCGAAGGCCAGAGATTAAGAGTGGGAGAACGGACCTCTCAGCTCACCTCTTCTGAAAGACTGCCCAGGCGCCGGTGGTGGCCAGTTCCAGGCGCAAGCTGCACTGATCAGGAGCAATGTGTCCGAAGGAAAGCTCGAGTTGCGACTCCGGAGACGGCAAGCTCGCCCGAATCCATCGGCACTCTTACCAGGTCCATCTTTTCGTCATATTTCCCGGTGGTGTCGGTGCTCCTCGAGATGATTAACGTCCACTGCTTGGTGGTCGGAATCAGGTACATGGTGTAAGCGCCAACCCCGAGATTTGCCCCGCCGATTTCGACCGGCGTGTTGGTGAACAGGGTGATCGGCTTTCCGCCGGGGGCCCAGACTTTGCCGGCGGGAATCTCGTGCCCGAACAAGCGGCTTCTTGAGATTCACCGAGAAGTGCTGATACTCAGCCGCGAGTTGTTTGTCGGCATCAAAGTTGCAGGTTGCGGTTTCGTTGGGACTGGTTTGCTTGGGCGAACAGCAGTGCATCCGAAAAAAAGCACAGCGGCGGAAACGAAGCACAAAACGACGCGACGCATGGTTGAACCCTCCCGAGGATGGCTGCCCAAAGTTCCCTATGATAGCGCGCGAGCCGAGAAATGGTTGTGATTCTGGCTCGATTCGGCTAGCCGGAGATTCTGCAGAGGCAGAGCCGAAGCTGGCGTTCGCTCCTTCTGAAGCGGCGCAACATAAGCCCAAGTGAAGGCGTCCTAGCGATCGCAAGCGACCGGATTTCGGCTTGTCCATATTCGGACATGGCATTTGCATTAGTGGGCGAGCGGACCACTCTTGAGCGTCCTAACCCTCTGCTTCTGCAAGAGATAGACTGCGCGCGCCGTTGGCAACGCATCTGCACCTCATTGGTCAGCGGAGCGTTATGGTTACGAGTGACGAGGAGTCGGTCATCCTGATTGCGGAAGATCAGGAATATGTTCGCGAAGCGCTGGCGATGCTGCTGCGCGGGCAAGGTTATTCGGTGCAGTTGTGTGCCTCGCCCAACGAGGCGCTCACCGCCGCGCAACAGCGCACGCCCGACGTCGCGCTGCTGGACATGAACTATCAGCGCGACAGCACCTCGGGGATCGAAGGGCTGGACTTGATCCAGCGTCTGCGGCAGATGGACGGAACGGTGCCGATCATCGCGCTCACCGCGTGGGGCAATGTGGATCTGGCGGTCAGCGCTATGAAGCACGGCGCGTCGGACTTCATCGAGAAGCCGTGGCGCAACGATGCGTTGCTGGAGAAAGTGCATTCGTTGCGGCAGCGCGGGCAGCAGGTGCGCTCGTCGCAGCGCATCTCGGAATTCGAGCGCAACGATGCGCACGAATTGCAGACGCGCATTGTGCCGCAGCGCCACCTGGTGACGGAAGAGATCGAAATCTTCGGAGACAGCATTCCGGCGGGAGTGGTCGGCGGCGACTACTTTGGCGTGTGGCAGCCGATGGCCGGCGCGCTGCACTTCTGCGTGGCCGACGTTTCGGGGAAAGGCACGCCGGGCGCGATGATTGCGGCCATGCTGTACGCGTCGGTGAGCACGCTGTCGTCGTCCAGCAACAGTCCTGAGCTGATTCTCGGCGAGGTGGAGACGATCCTGCGCAACCAGTTGGGCGAAGGACATTACGTCACCATTTTCTACGGTGTGCTCGATCTCAAGACCCGCGTTTTGCAGTTTGTGAACGCCGGACATTGCCCGCCGATCCTGCGGCATGGCGACGGGTCCATCGAATCACTTGCGCCCACGCGTCCGGTTCTGGGGCTCGCGCTGGACGAGACCTTTCGCCCGGAACGGCGGCGGTTGGCGAGCGGCGATCGCCTGCTGCTCTATACCGACGGCGTAACCGAGGCGGCGAACGATGCGGGCGAAGAGTTCGGCGCCGAGCGGCTGTCGGGAATCCTCGATGGCTCTGAGCGGCTGCCGGAACAGTGGCGCACGATCATGGAGTCCGTGCGCAACCACGCCAACGGCACTCTCGCCGACGATGCGACGCTGCTGCTGCTCGCGGTGGGGTAGGATCTTCGCGAAAAACGTCTGCCGCCCTACAACTCACTTCAGCACCGGATGCTCGCGATGCCAGTCGGTGTGCGCCTGAAACATTCTGGCGGCGGCGACGACGGCGTTGTCGTTGAGCACCTGCGCAAGAAACTGGATGCCGATCGGCAATCCGCTCTTGGTGAATCCGCAGGGAACGCTTAGCGCCGGCAGCCCGCAAAGATTGCCGATGCCGCCGATGGGATCGGCGAACGACAGGCCGGTTTCGAGGTTGGTGTCGAGCGTGGAGGCGGGAATGGGCAGCGAGGGCGCGACCAGCACATCGCACTGCTGAAAGACAGCGTCCATCTTCTGCTGCAGCACGCGGCGAATGCGCTGCGCCCGAATGTAGTCCTGCGAGTCGACGGTCTGCGCCACGTAGCCGCCAACCCGACTCAGGGGATCGCTGAGTTGCGCGACGCCTCCCGACTCGATCAGCGAGGAGTACGCGGAAGCCGCTTCGACGTTGATCACGATTCCGCCGGCGGCTTCGAAGGGCCCTTCGGGCAGCCGAACGCTGCTCATCCGCTCTCCGAACTTGTGGAGGACGTCGAGCGCGGTTTCGAACGCCGCAGCGACTTCGGGATCAGGTTTCTCCCACGCCTTCTCAACGCTGGCGATGCGCAGCGCGCTAACCGGAGAGCTATAGGCGAAGCGGGCTTGCGACTCGGGAAGAGAACCGGCGTCGGACGGATCGTGTCCGCTGACGGCGGTCAGCACCAGGGAGCAGTCGTCGGCGGTGCGGCACATGGGCCCAATCTTGTCCATGGAGTAGGAAAGCGCCATGGCGCCGCCGCGACCGACGCGTCCGAAGGTCGGGCGTAATCCCGAAACGCCGCAGAAGGCTGAGGGGCAGACGATCGAGCCCCAGGTTTCGGTGCCGATGGCGAAGGCCGCCAAGCCGGAGGCGACGATTGCGCCGGAACCGCTCGACGAGCCGCAGGTCCAGCAGTTCGTGTTCCAGGGATTTTTCGCGGCTCCGGTTGCCGAGGCCGACGCAAAGCGGTAGCCCAAGCCGCCCGGCCAGCTCGATCATCGCCGCTTTGCCCAGCAGCACTGCGCCGGCCTCGTTCAGCTTGTTGATGACCGTGGCGTTGTAATCGAAGCGCTGGTTCTGATACGGCTTCGCCCCCCACGTTGTGGGATATCCTTTCACCGCAAGTAGATCTTTCGCCGCATAGGGAATTCCGTGCAGCGGACCGCGATAGTGGCCCTTGCTGATTTCCTCCTCCGCCTGGCGCGCCTGCTGCAAAGCGAGGTCGGGCGTGAGCGTGGCATAGGCATTCAGTTGCGGGCCGTACTTCCTACTGCGTTCGAGGTAGGCCTCGGTAAGTTCTACCGGCGACAGGCGGCGGGTGTGGATGCGGTAGCCCAACTCGCGCACGCTGAGATAGAGGACATCTTCGCCGATCATCGTCAGTCCTCCCCACGAAAACGCCCGCAAGATTCGGTGGAAGGGCATGGCTTTAGCCATGCCATAAACACGGGGACAGGAAAGAGGGCTTCAGCCCCGGTGGTCTCCGGCTCCCCCGCGGCTAAAGCCGGTTGTAACCGCATCCGTTTTCGCCGGGCTGAAAGCCCGGCGCTTCCACCGTCGAAGACTTCTTCGACGGCCGCCATTACTTGCCACTCCCTTCAGCCGGCAGTCTCGGCGTCGGTGAATTTGAGCACCGTCGCCGGCTGATCGGCGTTGTCGAGCGGGAAGGCGCGAAACGCGGCCAGCGGCTTCTGTCCTTCCATCACCAGCCGGTGCACATCCTGCTTCTCGGCGTCAGTCAGGCGGCTGCCATAGTTCTGGAGGATCCACTGATACTTCAGCTCGCCTTCCGCCTGAAGAGCGGGCGAAAGCTGCGTCGCCGGCTGCGGCGGCGCGCCAGGCGCAGGATTTGGCTTGGGTGCAGTCTCCTGCGAGAGCAGCGCGGCTGGCGCGACCACAGCAGTGGTGGCGGCGAGCGCCACGCTGCGTGCGAACTCGCGGCGCGAAAGCTTGTGATCGGATTCGCTCGTCTCAGGGTTTTGCGTTGGTTGCCGTTCCGGCATACTCGTTGCTCCTGCGCGCTAGATCGCACGAAGTGCGCAAGCGTATCGGATGAGGCGCAGCTAGTCAATTAGCAGGACCGTGCCGCACCCAAAGCTGGAATTTCTCTTAGGGAGGAATCCCATAGTGCGCCGTTACACCACCGTTTTGTTAACCGATGAATTAACTTGGCCCACTTCACTTCTCTCTTCCCAATTTGGCCAAAATTGTTGTCCGGTTGATACCCCCTCCCCCTCTACCTGTGACTTAGAATCAACAACTTAGACAATAATTGTCGGCAAATAATAGATTCTGTTGGATTTATATGTTGATGATTGAGCCACAAGGACTTAGACTCGAAAACTCCGAGCGGTCTTGCAATTATTGGCGGGAGAGAGGAAGCATTCGGTTAACTGACTGGGGCGATTATTGACTTGACTCGCCCAATGGAGCATGATGGGGGTGCGCGGTGAACGCGCCACTGTCTCCGCTAGAGCATTTAGGCCGCAGTTTACTGGGGAGAAAATATTCGCGGGAGGCGATTTTTGTAATGTTCGCAGCCTACTTTGACGAATCTGGCGGGGAAGACCTCAGATTTACGTTCGTTTGTGGGTATGCGGCCAATATCTCCCAGTGGGAATCGTTCGAGGTTGATTGGAAGCTCTTCCTTATAAAATTCGGCGTTCCCTATCTTCACATGAAAGAGTTTTCCCAGAGCAAGAAATGTTATGCCGAATGGGAGGGAAACGAACCGCTACGAGCGCGCTTCTTGGGTATGGCTTCGGAGATCATAGCTTCGCACTTGAAGCGAGCGATCATGTGTATCGTTAGTCATGAGTGCTTTGAGAACGTGAATTTGAAATACAGAGTGCGTGAAACGTTCAGTAGTCCTTATGCCCTAGCAAGTCGAACCTGTATGGCTCTCGCTAACAATTGGGCAAGAGGTGCGAACAACGGGATTCTCGCAATCAAGCATGTTTTCGAGGACGGAGGCCCAGATAAGGGCGGGTTGATACAAGCTGTTCAAGCATTTCCTCCGTTTCTACCTTCTCCGGCGTTTGAATCGAGCAGAGATGTGAAACCGTCAAAGTATTGGCCGGATGGAAGGGTGGGATTAGTCCACATCCAAGCGGCTGACTACCTTGCATATGAAGGCGCAAAATTGGTCAGAGACCTATCGCTTATCAAGAGCGGAGAACGCCAAATCAGAAAATCCTTGAGAGCACTAGCCCGAGTCGAACTCAGTAAATCATCGTTCGACACGAACCGCCTTACGAGAATGTTTGAAGGCGCGGAGGCTTTGAGTCCAGGCAGATTCAGGAGAAGCATGACTTTGGAGAAAGTCCAGTGAGTGAGCCTAGCGAATTCGCCAAGTTTGATGCGGTTGTGCGCAAGGCTTTCTCTGTCTCCCATGATGAAATCGTGAAACGCGAGAAGGCATGGAAGCGCAAGCGGCAGCGAGCAAAACAAAAGCGGGCTAAGACTTCGCCCGCTTCCCGCGCTTCAAGCGCGAAGGGTTAGAATGCGCTCGTTTCGCATAGCTTTCCGGTTAACTCGGCAAAGGTAATGCGCTTGCCGAAGATGTTCGAAACGGTCATACGAAAGCGGTCAGCATCGGTCACCTTACGATCTTTAGTCGCACGGTTATTGAAACGAAACACTTGCTCGTCAAGGTAACGGAATAGATGGAAAGGTTCCACGCTAACGTAAGTACCATGAAGGCCGCGCTTCAACAGCGACCAGAAGTTCTCAAGGCCGTTGGTGTGTACGCGACCATTAACGTATTCAATCGCGTGATCTATGATCTGGTGTTCAAACTCACCATGCAGACCCTTATATCCTCCCATTTCATCGGTGAGGAGCGCAGAGCCAGCATGAACGTGCTCGCGGACGATGGGCTGCAAGGTTTCCTTCTGCCGATCTGGAATGACGAGAGTGCGGACATTTCCGCCGCGCTCCAAGAGTCCCATCACGATGGTCTTGTCTCGGAAGCTCTGTCCCATTCCAGTGATTCGCCGAGCGTGAACATCCTTGTGCATGTTGCGAGCCTTGCCGCCGATGAAAGTCTCGTCGGCTTCTACTTCGCCGCCGAGCTTGCTTCCGAAGTGCTCATCCTGCAAGGCCAGCCGAATACGGTGCATCATGAACCATGCAGTCTTTTGCGAGACCTTAAGATCACGAGCAATCTCCCAACTACTGATTCCGTTCTTGCAGTTGGAGAGCAGCCACATTGCAGCGAGCCATTTGTCCAGAGGGATTGCAGAATCCTCGCACAGACTTCCGACCTTCACAGAGAACTCACGCTTGGGGTGATGAGTCGAGCACTTCCAAGTGCGGCGCTTGGTATTGAATGCGCTTACTCTGTTCGACCCGCAGGTCGGGCAAACGACAACCCCATCCGGCCAGCGGTGAGCGGCCAAATACTGGATGCAATTGTCAGAGTTGGAGAAGTAGACAATTGCCTCTTGCAAGCTCTGCGGTTCGTTCATAAGTCCCTCACTCACAAGAGAATAGTACCTGACAATTGTGGGCGAGTCAAGTCAATAATTACCCTGACTGGTACTGAAGCGGTACACACCCTGACAACCGGCAACCAGGTACTGGCAACTGTTTTTCAAAGATCGGTGGCCCCAGCCGGCACGACCGACTGGGGGTTCGGGACATCAGTCCCACGAAAGCAGTGTGCTCGGGGATAGCTGGCATCGCAAGCAAAATTCGACACGGCAACTTACGAAGGTAACCTGGGATTCCCTAAATGGGAACAGGATTGCGATGTCGGTGTTTCTAGTCTAGTTCACTCTTCGCCTTCGGTTCTTCGAGGCGGATGAAGTGGACGCGGCCGCCGGCGTCGCCGGCGACGATCAGCTTGCCGTCATCGGAACATGCGCAGCAATACGCCGCGGCATCGCAGGTGAAGGTGGCAAGGACTTCGCCGGTTTCCAGCTCCCAGACCTTAACGGTGTTGTCCCAGTCGCCGAGACTGCGTGCTGGCCATCCGGCGTAATCGCCACCGCAGTCTCCGAACGCCACGCTTTCGCAGTGGAAGAGAGTTCCATTTCGGGAACACACACAAGAAAATGGCGTTATTAAGTTCCCAAGCTGCTCAAAAGAGCGATCATGTATGCAAGAGCCGCTCCCCTCGTTTCGGTCTAGAGAAGGAGGACAGAGCGATGAACTACGAGAAAGATATCTTCATCAGCTATTCCCACCTCGACAACCAGCCCTTAACAACCGAACAGCTGGGATGGGTGACGCAGTTTCACCAATCGTTGGAGAATGCGCTTGCTTGGAGAATGGGTCACAAACCGAACATCTGGCGGGATGAAAAGCTCTCTGGCAACGACATCTTCGAAAGAGAGATCGTGGCTCAGTTCCCCAAGGTCGCGATCCTAGTTTCCGTTCTATCTCCTTGCTACATCCAATCCGAGTGGTGTCGCAGAGAAGTGACGGAGTTTTGCAAAGCCGCTGAGCAAGGCGGCGAAATCGTGGTGAAGAATAAATCCCGAATCATCAAAGTCATCAAGTGTCCGCCACAAACCGAGGATTCGCTGCCTTCTTTGATGAAGAAGAGCTTTGGCTATGACTTCTTCGTCTTACAGGACGAAAGGCCCTTGGAACTGGATCCTGCATGGGGTCCTGATCTCGCGCAGCGCTACAGGCAAATGATCTTGAAACTTGCTTACGACGTCGCGAAGCTGATAGAGACGCTCGATGACAAGGCCCGAGCCCCAGCTCCTAAGCCAGGGCTGAAACAGCCCATTTATCTCGCCCAATGCGGCCATGATCGAAAGGAATCTCGCGATGCCGTGATCTCGGAGTTGCAGTTCCAAGGATATTCGATTTTTCCCGATAAACCATTGCCGGTAGAGGAAGAGCAAGACTTCACGTCAGAGGTCTCCCGGTTGCTGGGGCAATGTAGTTTGTCAGTGCACCTCGTCGGGAACACCTATGGCGCCGTACCGGATTTTCCAAGCCACAAATCCGTCATCGTTTTGGAAAACGAGCTTGCCGTCGAGGAAAGCAAACGGCGAGGGTTACGGCGGTTGATCTGGCTGCCGGACGGAACTCAGGGCAAGAGTGCCGAGCAGCAGCAATTCATCGAGGCGTTGACCAGAGATCGCGACGCGCAATTCGGGGCCGATCTGATCACGACCAACCTCGAGACACTTAAGGCCGCGATTTTCAACGCACTTCAGGAGCTAGAGAAAGCGCCGAATCAGGCTGCCAGGGAACGAGCGCGCAATGCACCCGGGCTCATTTACCTGATCTTCGCCAAGGCCGATCGTGAAGCAACCCGGCCACTTCGCAAATGGATGGCGGAAAAGGCTTTCGATTTCGAGACCCCGGTATTTGAAGGCGACGCAATCACGGTGCGCCAAGCCAACCAGGAAACTCTGAAGCAATGCGATGCCGTTGTCCTTTTCTACGGGTCTGGCGATGAAGCATGGCGACACATGGTCTTAAACGACGTTAAGAAGGCCGGCGGATATCGAGGCGAAAAGCCTCCTCTCCCGTGTTTCATCTACATTGCACAACCGGCCACCGACGACAAAAACGACCTGATCGCATTACGACCGCCCGACCTAATTGATGGTATGCGAGGTTTCGAAGAAGGGGCGCTCAAGCCTCTTCTCGATGCGCTACAGAAAGTGTGACGCCATGGAAACCGTAATCCCAAGTGACGTGGATGTTGGTCGTGCTTCCCCGCACAGCAGAGTCGAGACAGGTAATCCCTTTCCGGGATTGAGACCTTTTCGCGAGAACGAAGGACATCTGTTCTTTGGCCGGGAAAGCCAAGTCGACGTCATGGTCGACAAACTTGCAAAAGCCCGGTTCCTGGCAGTGGTGGGCACATCCGGTAGTGGAAAATCTTCGCTGGTTAATTGCGGACTTCGTCCTGCCCTGCATCGTGGACTGATGGCCAATGGTGGGATCAACTGGCGAATGATTCAATTCCGGCCAGGAAAGAACCCGCTGCATGCACTGGCCGTCGCGATGGCGGAGGATGAACAGGTTTGTCGAAAGTTCGATTTCGATCCTGCAAGCCTGCGGGAAATCATTGAAGCAACCCTCCGCCTGAGCAAGCTCGGCATCGCTGAAGTCTACAAGCGAGCGCAGCTTAACGGCGCGAACCTACTGATTGTCGTGGATCAGTTTGAGGAGTTGTTCCGGTACCGCCAACTCGACTCCTCAGCGGCCGCCAAAGGACATCTGTACAGTGAGGAAGCGACCGCATTCGTCAACCTGCTGCTCGAGGCGAAAAGGCAGACTGCCCTTCCAATCTACGTTGTGCTGACGATGCGATCCGATTTCCTGGGTGACTGTGCCGAATTTCTCTGGTTGCCGGAAGCCATCAACGATGGGCAGTACCTCATACCGCGAATGACGCGCGACGAACGGAGAGCCGCCATCGCCGGCCCCATCGGGGTAGGGGGAGGGAAGATCAGTCCCGTGCTCTTGACCCAGCTCGTGAATGACGTGGGCGATAACCCCGATCAACTTTCGATCCTGCAGCATGCCCTGAATCGCACTTGGGCACGCTGGCAACATGAAGGTGGGGGAAAAGGCGAAATCGTTTTGTCCCACTACGTAGCGATCGGCACCATGACACATGCGCTCGATCAACATGCAGAGAAAGCCTACGGCCAACTGCGGGACGACCGCCAGCGGAAGATTTGCGAAAAGATGTTCAAGGCGCTCACCGACAAAGGCACGGACCCGCGTGGCGTTCGGCGTCCGACTAGTTTCAGGACGCTGTGCGAACTCGCGCAGGCCAAACCAACGGAAATGGTTGAAGTCATCAACGTCTTCCGCAAACCGAGCCGGTCTTTTCTCTTGCCGCCACTCCCGGAGACCCTAGATTCCGAATTGGATTTCGACAAAGTCGTAGACATCTCCCACGAGAGTTTTATGCGGATTTGGGAACGTCTCAAGAAGTGGACGGACGAGGAGGTCCAGTCGGCATACCTGTATCGCCGTTTGTCGGAGACCGCTGCCTTGCACGGGCAAGAGAAAGCAGGCTTGTGGGGTGACCCTGACTTGCAGCTTGCCTTGGATTGGAAGCAGAAGGAAGAACCCACGGAAAGCTGGGCGAACCTTTATGGCAGGGGCTTCGCGCAGGCAATGGAGTTTCTTGCGCAAAGCGAAGAACAGCGCGACAGGAAGACCCGGGAAAAAGAGGAGATTCGTCAGCGGGAATTGCAGCAGGCGAAAGATCTGGCTGCAGAGCGACAGCACCGCATCGAGCAGCAACGTGTCGGAATGGCTGCTCTTGCCTGCGTCGCGTTGGGTCTAGTACTAGTCGCCGGGTACGCTCTGAGCAAGAAACATGAAGCCCAGCAGCAAGGGATTGAAGCCGTTCAGCAAAAGACTGAGGCCGTTCGGCAAAAACAATTGGCCCTCGACGCCAAGGCCCAGGCAGAAGCAGCGCTGGCCAAGGCAGAGGAGGCCGACAGCGAAATGCGCTTGGAGGCACTACGCGTGCGCGATGCAAACCGCCAATCGATGCTCAACTATGCCGACATGGCTGGCCAGCTAAGCCGCTACAGCAGCCTTGAGGAAGCGGCCTACTGGAATCGTTCACGCGGGTGGGCCCTGACGCAAATGGGAGACTTAGAGACTGCGGCGCGCTACTTGACTGCGACCTTGGACGCGTCACCCGATGACATTGTAGCCCGAACGACCCGCGGCTATCTCTACATGATGAAAAAACAGCCAAAAGCGGCATTGCGGGACTTCGATTACATTCGGGACCACATTGACCAGAGAAACCCCGTGAACAATCTCAACCTCACAATCGTCCAAGCCCAATTGGGAGACTACTCGAGAGCCAGGAGGTCTTTGCAACGAGCTTTCGACAGCATAGATACCAGGAGTATCTCGGCAGGTGAGGACCTTATCCCTCCTGAAGTTACGACGGCTTTGGGAAGGACGACCCTGCAAGCGGACAAGGCCACGTTCAAGGCAGCTCTCTACTACATGCGGGCGAATTTAGAGGCGTATGCCGGCAATTTAGAAAAGTTCGAGGCCGCGTTAGCGGGGGCTGATAAAGAGGCAGCAAATCTGTCTCCTGCTGCCAGGAAGGATGCTTATTTGATTGCCATGACGTGGGCGTGGCTGCATCTGGGCGTCCGCTGTCCGGATTACGGGTCTGGTTGTCAAGACTACGGCGCGCTCGCCAGCCAGGCAGCGCTTTGGGAGCGTGTGCAACGGAGAGACTGGGCTGCGTGCTACTATCAGCGATTTCGAAGCCTGCATACGCGTTTGGCGGATCCCCGGTACGCAGGCTTCGCAACACTGGTGGAAACGCAGCTGGCAGGGCTCAAGATCACGCCTGCTGAATCCTGTCTCAATCCACCAGAACACAGCGCGCTTACGCTGGAGACCGAGGCACGCGAAGCTCTTACCGGGCGGAATTTCAAGAAGGCTGCATCCCTGTACGACAAGGCGCTGGCGAAAGCCCCTGAATCAGACAAGATGCGCCTGATGCTCGGCAAAGCTGAAGCGCTGATGCAGATGGGCAAGGCTGCGGTCCGCAAAAAGCAAACCCAGCAGGCAAATAATGCATTCTTGCAGGTCAAACAACTTTGTGTGCAGATGCGCCAGCGCAACCCGCAAGAGGCGGAGGTTTACTTCTATCGAGCCTACGCTCAATTTTGGCTCGATCCCTCTTCTCCGTCCTCAAGGGAATTGGTGCTCGCCGACTTGCAGCGCACCCTCCAGCTTGACCCCACTCACATCTCGGCACTCGAGCTGCTTGATGCCTTGGTTCCCGAGATACCGGTGGCTGATATGGTCCGCTATCTTGAGCGCTACCGCGATCTCCTGAATCGGTACTGTCGCCTGTCGCCGTACTCCGACCGAGCCTTCTTCCACCAGGCGATTCTGGCAATACACGAGGGACGTTACCAGGACGCTCTGACGTTTATCGATAGAGCGATCGGCCTGAATCCCGAAGACATCGGCTGGTACGACGTAAGGAAAGTCATTCAGGTTGACATGGGCGTGAGCGAAAAAGAGGCAAACGATCATTTGATTGTCGGATACATGAAGGCATATTCGGTAGCTGAGAATCGTGGTGATAACGAACAAATGGAGGCTGCCAGAAAGGCGATCGAGGAGTTTTACAAGGCACATCCACGCCCTGCGAGTTAGGAAGGTGAAGGCCATCCAAAGCTGTTCCTGGATGGCTGACAGATCGGCTTTGCGCAGCAGGTCAAGTAACGGCGCACCCTTCGACGAGCTCAGGGCAAGCTCTAAAGGTGGGTCCCTTCAAGACCCGTTTCGATCGACTCTTTCGGCAGACCTGTGAGTGGTCGTTTTGCGGTGGTTGTGGACGGCGTGAGGCTACATACAGTGATTACGCCTGAGTTTCCCGGTCCCTGCAGGCGATTTTTGCTGGCTACTGCCTGCTTCCACAGCGTGTTATCCTTGAACTAATTCGAGATGTGACAGGTGCCCTGCCGGCCGCCGCCAGCGGGGTTCAATTCCCATTGGATCGGAGCGATGTAAGCTACTCCGAATGACAAGGCGGTTTTAGTGACCCAGCGCGAGAAGTTCGAAACCAAGAAACTCCCCATGATGCCGATCCGCGACGTCGTCATCTTCCCTTTCATGATGACGCCGTTTGTGGTTGGGCGGGAGTCCAGCGTGCGGGCACTGGAGGAGGCGCTGGCCGGCGACAAGAAGATCTTTCTGGCGACCCAGCATGATGCCAGCATTGACGAGCCCAAGCCCAACGAGATTTTCCAGGTGGGCACGATCGTCAACATCGTGCAGAGCTTGAAGCTTCCCGACGGCAACATCAAGGTCCTGGTGGAAGGCCTGGAGCGCGGCAAGATCCTTCAGGTAGTAGATACGGACGGCTACTTCGAGGCCACCGTCCGGACCGCCAAGTACTCGACCGAGCCAACGCCACAAGTGGAAGCTGCCATGCAGCGCGTAACTGGCCTGTTCGAGCAGTACGTGAAGCTGTGCCAGTCGCTGAATTACGAGACCATGATCGCCGCCGTCCGCAACGACGACCCGGCGAAGCTTACCGACACCATCGCAGCGAACCTGCAGCTCTCCATTGAAGAAAAGCAGGAGTTGCTGGAGATCTTCGATCCCGCCGAGCGGTTGAACCGAATCGGGGACGTACTCGACGTCGAGATTGAAAAGCTCAACATGGACCGCACCATCCAGTCACGCGTGAAGCGCCAGATGGAGCGCGCCCAGAAAGAGTATTACCTCAACGAAAAGATCAAGGCGATTCAGAAGGAGTTGGGCCGCGGCGAAAAAAGCGAGTTTGACGAGCTGAAGAAAAAGATCGACGACGCCGGCATGCCGCGCGAAACCCACGAGAAGGCGCTGCAGGAACTGAAGAAACTGGAAGCCATGCCGCCCATGTCGGCCGAGTCAACCGTGTCGCGGAACTACCTTGACTGGCTGCTGGCCGTGCCGTGGAAGAAGCGCTCCAAGGAAATCCGCAACATCGAAGTCGCCGAGAAGACGCTCAACGAAGATCATTACGGGCTGGAGAAGATCAAAGAACGGATCCTGGAGTTTCTGGCCGTCCGCCAGTTGGTGAAGAACCCAAAGGGTTCCATCCTGTGCTTCGTCGGGCCTCCGGGTGTGGGCAAAACCTCGCTGGGCATGAGCATCGCCAAGGCCACGGGCCGCAAGTTCGTCCGCATGTCGCTGGGCGGCGTTCGCGACGAGGCAGAAATCCGCGGACATCGCCGTACCTACATCGGCGCGCTGCCCGGCCAGATCATCCAGATGATGAAGAAGGCGGGCACCAAGAATCCGGTCTTCATGCTGGACGAAGTGGACAAGATGTCCATGGACTTCCGGGGCGATCCGTCGGCGGCGCTGCTCGAAGTCCTCGATCCCGAACAGAACTTCATGTTCGTGGACCACTACCTTGACGTGGAGTACGACCTCTCGCAGGTGTTCTTCATCGCCACGGCGAACGTGTTGCACACCATTCCTCCGGCCCTGCAGGACCGCATGGAAGTGCTGCGGCTACACGGTTATACCGAGCCGGAGAAGGTCGAGATTGCCAAGCAGTATCTGGTGCGCAAGCAGCGCCTGCAGACCGGATTGACCGAACAAAACATTGTCTTCACCGACCAGGCGCTTACCACCATCATCCGCTATTACACGCGCGAGGCTGGCGTGCGCAACCTGGAACGCGAAATTGGCAACATCTGCCGCAAGGTCGCGCGCAAGGTGGTGAAGGAAGGCGACAAGTTCTCGCTTGCACTCACCGCGGACAACGTCGGCGAATACCTCGGCGTGATGAAATTCCGCGACAGCGAGGTCCATGAGCGCAGCGAGGTCGGCATTGTCACCGGTCTGGCGTGGACCGAAGTCGGCGGCTCGATTCTTACCACCGAAGTCGCCACCGTGGACGGCAAGGGAAAGCTCATGCTCACCGGCAAACTCGGGGACGTGATGCAGGAATCGGCACAGGCGGCCATGTCCTACGTGCGCTCACGCGCTCATCGGTTGGGTCTGCCCCGCGACTTCTACCGCAATCTCGATATCCACGTGCACGTCCCCGAGGGCGCGATTCCCAAGGACGGACCTTCTGCGGGCATCACCATGGCGACTGCAATTGCCAGCGCGCTGAGCCGGATTCCGGTGCGGCGCGACGTCGCCATGACGGGAGAGATCACGCTGCGTGGTAAGGTGCTGGCCATCGGTGGCCTGAAGGAAAAGCTGCTGGCCGCACATCGGGCCGGCATCCTGGAAGTCCTGCTTCCGGCCGATAACGAGAAGGACCTGGCCGACGTTCCGGAGAACTTGCGCAGCATGATGAAGCTGCGCTTCGTCAATACCATGGATGAAGTGCTGGCGTTCGCGCTGGAGCGTCCGTTGCCTGAGATACCGGACGAGGACACTCCCGGAATCGCAGCCCTGCCGCCACCTTCGGAACAGGCGCCGGCAGCGCACCAGTAAACCGTCCTTGCGCCCCTCGCGGATTGTTCGTCAGCGATCGAGGCAACCAGGGATCTGTCGCTAACCTAAAGAGCCATGCGATGCGTTGTGCGCATCGCGGAGTGCGGAGGGCTTTCACCAGCCTCTGCGTTCAGCTATTCGGCCACCGGAGCAGGGTTAAGCAATCGCGATGAAAGTCCTGACGCGCTTTGTCACCGCCGCAGTTGACCCGAAGCAGTTTCCTGCTGCGGGCGCGCCAGAGATCGCCTTCCTGGGGCGGTCGAACGTCGGCAAATCGAGCCTGATCAACGCACTGGTCGGAACGAAGATTGCCAAGACCAGCAACACGCCCGGCCGCACTCAGACCATCAACTTTTTCCAGGTGCGCCGTCCGGGTAAGCCGGATCCCGACTTCATCTTCACCGATCTTCCCGGCTACGGTTATGCGCGCGTGCCCAAGGAGATCACGGCGAAGTGGGCGCAGTTCATCAATCCTTACCTGGAGAAGCGTGAGTCGCTGGTGCTGTGCCTGGCGCTGGTGGATGTGACGATTCCTCCACAGCAGCTCGACTTTGAATTGCTGGATTGGTTGCGGCACGCGAGGCGGAACTTCGTCGTGGTCGCCACCAAGGCCGACCGCATCTCGCACAACCAGCTACGCAGCTCTTTGCAAAAGCTTAGCGGCCAGCTACAGGTTTCTATGGAGCAGATCATCGCGTTCTCGGCCAAGGCGCGCACGGGATGCGACGAATTGTGGAGGGCGATCCGCGTGGCGGCAGGAGTGGAAGAATCGGGTCATCAGCCGTTGGAGCGGACCGGCTCTTGAACCTGGTTGTTGATTAGGCTGGCCAAATCTCCAGCGCCGTCTTGCTCAGAATCTGCTCTTTCGCGCTTTCGCTCAGCGCCAGCGCGCGAAATTCCACCAGGTTCTTCTCGATCTCAGGCACGCCCGGCCCGGGCCAATCGGTGCCAAAAAGCGTTTTGTGAGCGATCTCTTCCAGCCGCGGAAAATATTTTAGCAGCGTTTTTGGCGGGATGCCGCTGATATCGAGATAAACGTTGCGGTGCCGGCGCACCAGGAAAAACGCCGTATCCATCCACAACGGGCGCCCGCCATGTGCTAACAAAATCTTCAGCCTGGGAAAATCGACAGCCACATCGTCAACATACATCGGGTCGCCATACTTGTTGCGCGCCCCGGGAAAGATCGACGTGCCGGTATGGACCATGATCGGGATGCCATTGGCCTCGGCGGCGCGATAAATGATCTCCAGCTCTTTCACCCCGTTCACGTAGTCGTTGGGGAAAAGCAGTTGGTGCGGCGGATGGATTTTAATGAGCTTGATGCCCAGCCGAACGATCTGTTCCATGTCGGCGAGAACGTTGGTCGTATGCCGCGGATGCACGCTGCCACACGGAATAAGCCGCTTAGGACTTTCCTTTACGTACCTGGCAACGAACTCGTTGACCGCCGGCGTGAAGCCGATCACCTCGGGCGCAACGTAGTTGATGAGCACGGCGCGATCGACGCCGATCCGGTCTAGATACAGGAGGAAAGCTTTGGGGGAGCGGCAGAATTCGGCGACCTGATCGAAGTCTTTGCGCGACTTCTTCATCAGCGCCAGCGCTTCCGGCTTGAACAACTCCATCGGCTGGATGTGGACGTGGCAGTCGGTGATCATCTCAGTTGGAACACGCCAGCACGGCCCGCTTGGCAAACACCCGCACCATCTCGCGGCGATATTCCGGAGTGAGGGCAGAGGTAGTCAGCGGCTTGGCGGTGCTCGCCGCCAGGTCGGCGATGCGCTCGGCAAGTTCTTCGGTCGGCAGCGCTCCCACCAGGTGCGCGTCTGCATCTTTCACCAGGAATGGGGCAGGATTGACGGCGGTGATGGCCATGCGCGCATCTTCCACGCGTCCGGAGCGCATCCTGAGCGCCACGGCAACGCCGGCCAGCGGATAATCAATGCTGCCGCGCACACGGAGCTTCTGGTAGCTGCCGCGCCAACCGGCAGACGCCTCCGGCAAATAGACGCGAGTAACGATCTCGTTGGGCGCGAGATGCAGCCGAACAATGCCGTCGTTCACGTAGAACTCTGACAATGGGGTACGCCGCACGCCACTTGGCCCGGCGATTTCGATTTCGGCCCCCAGGCAGAGCAGCGCCGGCGGCGTGTCGCCGGAAAACGTCGCCCAGCAGAACTTTCCGCCAGGCGCAACGTGGCACAGGTCGCCGTTCTTCTTCAGGCAGAAGCCGCAACTCTGACGCCACAACAGCGACTGGTTGTACCACAGGCAACGTGTATCGAGGCAAATATTCCCACCGATGGTACCCATGTTGCGCAACACCGGAGAGGCGACTGTCTTCGCCGCCTGGTACAGCACCGGATAGTCTTTACGAATGAGCGGCGAGTGCTCGATGGCCGCGAGGGTGGTTAGCGCGCCGATCTCCACTCCGTTGTTCGTGCTGCGAATGCCGCGCAGTTCGTGGACGCCGCGCAAATCGAGCACGTACGGCGGGGTGAACAGCTTCTGCTTCATCGAAGGCAGAAGGTCGGTGCCGCCGGCGACGATCTTCACCTCGCCTTCATGTCTGGCCATCAGGGCTAGGGCTTCATAGAGCGTCTTGGGGCGCAACAGTTGGAAGGTTGGCAGGCTCACCGCTCACCTCCGGTGGCGTGCGCGCTTTGCCGCGAGGGGTCGAGCGGATGCCGCATCGGTCCCTTGCCGCGGAACCACAACGAGCCGCCATGTTCGCGCAGCTTCATAGGTGCTGTGGGATCGACCGATTCGGTCATCTCGATTCGCTTCATACCCTTCTTGGCGCGCAGCGCGGCCAGAATGCGCTCGGGGGTGAACGGCGCCTCGCGGAGTCGAACTCCCACAGCGTCGTAGATGGCGTTGGAGATCGCCGGAATCGTCGCCGCCAACGAACCCTCGCCCGCTTCTTTCGCGCCGAAGGGACCTTCGGGATCGACACTCTCGACGATGATGCACTCGATGTCGGGCGACTCCTCCGCCGAAGGACTGCGGTATTCCAGGAGGCCGGGGTTCATCAGCAGGCCGTCTTTCCAGATCATCTCTTCCTCGAGCGCCTGTCCGAGACCCATCCACACCGAGCCGATCACCTGACCTTCGACCGCAACGGGGTTGAGCGCGCGGCCGCAATCGTGTGCGGCCCAGATTTTGTGTACCGTCACCTGACCCGTCTCTTCGTCCACGCTGACCTCAGCCACCTGCGCGGAATAGGAATACGCCGGCGACGGCCCCACTCCTCCGCCTTTGTGTTTGCCGCCTCGTGCTTCGACCGGAGGAGCGTACGACCCCGTGCCGGTCAGCGCCCCATGGAAATCAATGGCCGACACGACGGCCTCCTCGAAGCTCATGTGCTCCTTCGGCCCCTCTTCTTTGCGCTTCTGCTGGACGGAGCCGCGCAAAATCTGCCCATCCACATGCCCGCTCGCCGCATCCCTCCCATCCCGGCTATCCGACAGTGTGGGATTAATGTCTGACAACGTGGTACCCCGCTTCCGTACCCCGTCGTTGCGCATGATGACGTCCCCTGGAGTGCAGTTCATGCGGCGGGCAGCGGCGCTGACAATGTTCTTCTTCACGTCTTCTGCGGCGCGCAGAGCGGCGTTGCCGGACATGAAGGTGACGCGGCTGGAATAGGAACCGAGGTCAATGGGGGTGAGATCGGTGTCGGCGGCGATAATCTTCACCCGCGACAGGTCGCAGCCTAATACCTCGGCAACGATCTGCGCGGCCATGGTATCGGAGCCCTGGCCGATTTCCGCCGCGCCGGTGTACACCACCACGCCGCCGTCGCGGTCAATCTTGATGTTCACTGTCGAGTGCGGCATGTCAGAGCGGATAATGCTGTTGGCCGCGCCGCTCACATAATGGCTGCAGGCCACTCCCAGCCCCCGTCCCTTGGGAAGCTTGCCACGACGCTCGCTCCATCCGGAGCGGGTAATCACCTGGTCGATGCACTCCGGCAGCCCGTAGCTCAACACGCGCAGGCCGTTGACGGTGATGGCGGGTGGCTTCAGAAGATTGACGCGCCGCACTTCCGCAGGATCGAGATTGAGCTTGGCCGCGATCTCGTCCATCTGCGACTCAAAGGCGAAGCGCACGTTGACCGTGCCGTGGCCACGCATGGCGCCGCAAGCTGGTTTGTTGGTGAGCACACGATATCCGTCGTAGCGAATGTGCGGGATGTCGTAGATCGCGCCCAACAGCGCGCCCGAGTAGAGAATCGTGACCACGCCGTACGAGCAGTAGGCCCCGCCGTCTTGAATGACCTTGCAGGCGACTGAGGTCACGCGGCCATCGTTCTTTACGCCGGTCTTCAGATCAATGATGGTGCGGGGTCGGCCGCGATGCGCCCAGAATACCTCTTCCCGCGTGTAGGTGATCTTCACCGGCGCTTTGGCAGCACGCGCCGCCACCGCCGCGATGATCTCTAATGGGATGACCTCGCTTTTGCCTCCGAAGCCGCCGCCGACCAGCGGCTTAATCACGCGGATCTGCGACATCGGCATTTCCAGTACCAGGGAGAGCTTGTGCTGCAAGTAGTACGGCACCTGCGTAGATGACCACACGGTCAGCCGGCCCAGCTTGCCGGTGTACGGATCGAGCTCGAAGTTCGCCAGCGTGCTGTGCGGCTCCATGGCGGCATGGGTCACTTCGTTGGCGATGTAGCGCGCCTCATGCACGTAATCGGCTTCGCCAAAACCTTTCTCGGGATCGCCAAAAACGTGGTGATAATCCTTCTCCAGATTGTACGGACGGTTCTCGTGAATGAGATCGGTCTGGGCCTTCATCGACTCTTCAGGGTCGAAGTAGGCGGGCAGCGGCTCATACTCCACGTCAATCAACTCGAGCGCGCGCTCGGCGATTTCCTCGTTGACCGCTGCGACACAGGCCACGTTGTCGCCGATGTAGCGGACCTTCTCGACCGCCAGCGCAGTCTCGTCGTGGCCGACGGGCAGAATGCCATACTGGTTGGGCGCGTCTTCGCCGGTGACGATCGCAATTACGCCGTCGAGCGCCCCGGCACGCGAAGTGTCGATGCGCTTGATGCGGGCATGCGGAAACGGTGAATGCAGTATCTTGCCTACCAGCATGCCGGGAAGGCTAAGGTCGTCGGTGTACTTGCCGGCGCCAGTCGTCTTGCCGGCGGCGTCCACCATGGCGATTGGTTTGCCGATAATTGAGAATCCGTTATTGCTCACTTCGTCCCCACCAACTCTTGCTTCATTCCTTTTTGTTCCGCCTCGATGGCGGCCCGAACCGCCTGGTACATCTGGGTGTATCCGGTGCAGCGGCATAGATTGCTGCTGAGCGCTTCACGAATCTCGGCTTCGCTGGGCTCGGGATTGTTGGCCAGCAGCCATCTCACGGTCATCATGAATCCGGGGGTGCAAAAGCCGCACTGTGAGCCGCCAAAATCGCCGTAGGCCTTCTGCAACGCCGCCAGCCCGCCGTGGTCGGCCACGCCTTCGACGGTGGTGATCTCCTGCCCCTCGCAACTGGCGGCAAGCAGCGTGCACGCGAGCATAGGAATCCCATCCACCTGAACCGTGCACGCACCGCAAGACGAATCGTCACAGGCGCGCTTGGAACCGGTCAGGTTAAGGTCCTGGCGTAAGACATCGAGCAGGAGTTTGTTCGGCTCGACCGCCAGCTCGTAGGAGCGGCTGTTAACGCGTAATTCAATAAGTTCTTTTTTCATTTGTCATCCTGAGCGCAGGCGGCGTCCGACGGACGACGCCGGAGTCGAAGGACCCCTATAACCCGCAACCCCGCTCTGCTCAATACACCGGCACCGATGGATCGACCTGTCTCGCCCAGCGGTCGATTCCACCCTGTAACGATTGCACCTTTTCGAAACCCTGTTGTCGCAGCCACGCTGTGACTTTCATCGAGCGGACTCCGTGATGGCAAACCACAATAATGTGGTCCTCGGGATCGAGCTCCTGGTTGAACCGCGCAGGGATGTCGCCCATAGCAATGTGTTTGCTATCGGCAATCTTGGCGACTTCGTATTCCCAAGGCTCGCGGACGTCGAGCACCGTGACTCCGTTTCCGGAATCGCGCAGCGACTTCAAGTTTTCCGGTGTGATTTCATGGTCCATAATGTTAATTTCCCGTCCATTTCGGCCGGCGGCGCTCCATAAAGGCCGCAATGCCTTCGTGGGCATCCGCCGTCTTCATGAGCTCGTCGTGGTAAATCTGTTCGGCGCGCGCCAGTCCTTTGTCGAAGTGAATGGAATCCCACGCGTAGAACGCCTTCTTCGCTAGCGCCAACGCCACCGGACTCAGCTGCGACACGCGCTGCACACATTCGGCAACCAGCGTCTCCGGATCGTCCGCGAGTCCATTCACCAGGCCAGCCTCGAGCGCTTCCTGGCCGCTCAAAGTGCGCCCGGTGAGCAACAACTCCGCCGCTAACTTTTGTCCCACAACGGCTGACAATGCCACGCTTGCCACCGGCGCATAACAGGCCAGCTTGATTTCCGGAAACCCCCAGACCGAGTTCGGCGAAGCGTATATCACGTCACACATCAGTGCCAGTTCTGCGCCGCCGCCCAGGCAATGCCGGCGAACGCTGGCGATCGTCAGTTTACTGTGGCCAACCACCGAACGGATCACGCTGTGAAACGCGGTGAGCATTTCCCGAACCTTGTCGGGTGTATGGGCAGCAACGTCCACGCCGCTGGAAAAAGCTTGCTCCGAGCCGGCGAAGACAATGGCGCTGATGTCCGGCTGGGTATCGATCTGCTCCAGCGCAGCCCGCAGCTCGTCCATCATGCGAACGTCGATGACGTTCAGCGGCGGGTTGTTCAGTGTGATGCGCGCCGCCGGAGGCTCCAGAGCAACTGTGATACGGGTAAAATCTGTGGTGCTGGTCGTCATGATCGTTGCTATAGGGGTCCTACTTCCCCGTGAAGCTCGCCGGACGCTTCCCGATGTAAGCCGCCAGACCTTCCTTTGCATCGTCGCTTTCAAACAGCAACTGCTGGTTTTCGCGCTCCAAAGCGAGTCCGGCCTCAATCGGAATCTCCCAACCGGTTTGCACTGCGCGCTTGATTCTGCCGACGGCTTTCGCCGCCTTGTTCGGCGGGCAGAATTGGCGTGCGTAATCCATTACCTGCTGCATGAAGTTTTCGCGTTCGAAGATCTCGTTGACCAGCCCAAGCTGCTTCGCATCGTCAAACGAAAACGTCTTGCCGGTGACCATGAGTTCGATCGCCTTCGATTTGCCCACAATCCGCGACAGGCGCTGCGTTCCGCCAGTGCCCGGCAGCACACCGAGGTTGACCTCGGGTAGGCCGATTTTGCCCGCATCCTTGCGCGCAAGACGCAAGTCGGCTGCCATGGCGACCTCCAGTCCGCCCCCGACACAGTGTCCATTGATGGCCGCGATCACCAGTTTGGGAGTGTTTTCAAGACGAAGCAGGGTCTCGTTGGCGTGCAAACAGAAGTAGTACTTGAAGGTCGGATCGACCTGGGTCAGCATCTGAATATCAGCGCCGGCGCAGAAGAACTTGTCGCCCGCGCCAGTCAGGACGATCACGTAGACGTCATTGTCCATGCGCGCCGCCAGGATGGCCTCGTCGAGCTGCCGATTCATCTCATAGCTGTAGGTGTTGGCCGGTGGATCGCTCAGTTCGATCACCGCCACGCCGGACTCGGTCCGACAATGAACCAGGCGCTTCACCTCGGTCGAGGCGGGGTGAGTCGTGCTACTCATGGGCTGCGGTCCTTCGCATAGATTCCTTCCGGGCCTTGTTCCTTGCCACCGGAAAACCCCCATTGTGTGGCGCGGACTTTTCATTCGATCGCATTTCGACTTGCGGCTCGCGCGGACTGCGGCGCTCGGCGAGGTGTGAGGTTCCAGAGGTCATGGCGCTGCCTCGCAGGCCCTGCAAAAAGATATCGCTCATCTCCTCCGCCAACGTCACTGCGTCCGGGTCAACCCGCGGGTTATACCAGGTGTAAAGCCAGTTCATGGTGCCAAACAGCGCCATGACCGCGGTGCGTGTGTTGACCTTGCGGCCTGCCGAGGCTTGCGACGCGATTCGATTCTGCCCTTCCGCCTTGACCAGATCGTCAACTAGACCAACGCAGATGCGGTAGTACTCACGCTTGATGGCGGCCAGCTCGGCGCCATACCCATTCTTCAGCACATCGTCTTCATGGGACAGCACCTTCATCGCCTTCATCCTGGCGACGGCATAGTCAACGTGGTTCTCCACAAAGATGCGAAGGCGCGCTTCAGGATCGTTGCTGGTAGCCAGCCGTTCGCGCAGGCGCTCGATGATCGTAGTGAAGGTGTGGTGCTGAATGAAGTAAAGCAGTTTTTCTTTCGACTCGAAGTAGTAGTAAAGGCCGGCGAGCGAAATGCCGCTCAGGCGCGAGAGGTCACGCATCGAAGCGCCCTCGTAACCCTTGCCGGCGAAAATCTCCGTGGCATAGTCGAGGATCTCGGCCAGGCGGCGATCGAAGCGGCTGTCGGGGACAGGCAGCTTTGCCTGGGCGCGGGTTGTCGAGGCGGTGGGCATCGCTTAGGGATGAAGCGGGCAACGCAGAGAAACGCGTAAATTTTTCGAACGCTCGTTCTAATTTCATATTAACCTTACGCCGCGAGTTAGGCAAACCGCCTCCTGACGACTAACAACACCTCGCAGATCATTTTCGGTCAGCAATCAGAAACACTTGCATTGACAAGTGTCTGCCCGAACAGGCAAACTGCTCCATCCTGAAGATTCGGTCCGGCAGGGACCCGGAGCCTGAACTCAGCAGGGCAAAACGAGCCATTGATGACCGCGCCACAACGCGTTTCGTACCGGATGGAATCCACGCTGGACAGCGTAAACAAGGCTGAGGAGATGGCCGATCAGGCGGCAGCGCAAGCCGGCTTCGACGAGGACATACGGGGCGGGATCTCGATGGCGGTCCGGGAGGGAATGATTAACGCCGTGCTGCATGGCAACGCGTACGATCCGGGCAAGCGCGTGAATTTGACCTTCGAACAGACGGGGCCGGAATTGATCGTTACCATTGTCGATGAAGGAAAGGGATTCGTTCCGGAGGAAGTTCCCAATCCGCTCGACCCGGAGAATCTTTTGAAACAATCGGGGCGTGGGATATTCTTGATGCGGACATTCATGGACGAAGTCCGTTTTCGTAAACTTAATTCTGGCACTGAAATCACTTTGATCAAGCGGCTCCAGAACAATGAACTGGGCCGCCAGGAGGCTTCCACGTGAGCATGAAAGCGAGCACCCGGCAGGTAGATGGCGTCACCATCGTCGACTTGAGTGGACGTATCACTCTGGGCGAAGGCAGCGTGGTCTTGCGCGACACGGTCAAAGACCTGTTGGGGAAGGGGCAGAAGAAAATCCTGTTGAATCTGGGCGACGTCAGCTACATTGACAGCTCGGGCATCGGCGAGCTGGTCAGCGCGTTCACTTCCGTTCGCAATCAGGGCGGCGAACTGAAGTTGCTGCACCTGACCAAGAAAGTGCACGACCTGCTGCAAATTACCAAACTCTATACCGTCTTCGACGTGAAAGACGACGAAGCCGGGGCCATTGGCGCCTTTGGCAAGTAACTAGCAGCGCGGCCGCCTGTACTGCAAAAAGCTTGAACGCCCTTTCGCTTGATGCGGAAGGGCGTTGTTGTTTTCTGCAACTGATACCTGGGAAATCAGCGCGCTGTTTAGGCGTTGACGGTTTCTGCGGTTTCCGAGCTGGCATGGCCGGGCGCGGTAGCCGGAGCAATCGATACCAGACCCGGCTTCGGCTCCTCACGTACTTCCAACAGGCTCGGCTCCGGCTGCAGGCGGGCTTCTTTTACCGTCCGGTTTCTCGCAGCGCGCAGCTTCAAGAACGACTTCGCTTCCTTGTAAAGACGCTTCCGATCGGTGGAATTGAACGCGGCCCTCCTCACGATGCGGAAGATCGCTTTCGGCCGGAAGTAATATTCGTCGTAGAAGCGGTGCACCATCTCCAGGATGTAATCGCGGGAGATTCCCGGATACTCGATCATGGCGACCTGGTGCCCCATTTCGTCCACCATCTGCGAGCCTTCCAGCTTCAGAAAGCCATTGGCCTTGGCGTAGTCGTACAGTTCCGTTCCTGGGTAAGCATGCGCCAGCGACACCTGGATGGTTTCGACGTCAAGTTCCTTGGCGAAATCGATGGTGCGGCGGATGCTCTCTTTGGTTTCGCCGGGCAGCCCGAGGATGAAGTCGCCGTGAACCAGCAGCCCAAGCTTCTTGCAGTCCTTGGTGAACTGCCGCGCGCGTTCCACCGTCGCGCCCTTCTTCACGTTCTTTAGGATCTGCGGGTCACCCGATTCGTAGCCGACGATCAGCAGCCGGCATCCTGATTCCTTCATTGCCTTCAGGGTTTCGTAATCGGTGGTGACGCGCGATGTACAGGACCAGGTGAGGTTCAGGGGCTTCAGCTTGGAGCACAACTCGATGGTGCGCGCCTTCTGAATGTTGAAGGTGTCATCGTCGAAAAAGAACTCCTTCACCCACGGCCAGTATTTCTTGGCCTTGGCCATTTCGGCGGCGACTCTGTCCGATGACCGCTTGCGCCAGGGATGCCCGCTAAGGGTTTGTGGCCAAAGGCAGAAGGTGCATTGCGCCGGGCAGCCGCGCGTGGTGTAAAGCGCCACGTAGGGATAGAGCAGGAAGGGCACATTGTAGCGGCGGGGATCGATATCGCGGTTATAGATGTCCACCACGTCCGGCAGTGCGTCGAGATCCTCGACCGCTGGACGGTCCGCGTTGTGAATGATCTCTCCATCCGGGCCACGATAGGAGATTCCTAGAATCTCGCTCAGGGGCTTGCCGTTGGCAAACTCCACCGTGGCGTAGTCGAACTCGCGCCGCACCACAAAATCGATGGCCGTGCCTTCCTTGAGCGAGCGTTCCGGCAGGGTGGTAACGTGCGGACCCACGAATGCGATCTTCAGTCTGGGATTGGCAGCCTTCATCGCGGCCACCAGCCCGATATCGCCCTGGAAGCCGGGTGTGCTGGTGAACAGCACCAGGAAGTCGAAATCCTTGCCAATCTTGATGGTTTCTTCCGCGCTGACATGATGCGGAGGAGCGTCCAGCATACGCGAGCCTTCCAGCATGCCGGCTGGATAAGCAAGCCAGACCGGATACCAATAGGACTCGATCTCGCGGGTAGCGGGCCAGCGCGAACTGGCGCCGCCGTCATAGTTCTCGAAAGAAGGCGGATTCAGGAAAAGCGTCTTCAAAGGCATAGTCGTGAAGTCTATCGTACCATTTGCACGGGACTTGGAGAAACGCTTGAAATACCTAAACTTAGATGCATTTTCTGGTTCGCAGCGAACGGTAGATTAGTGGGGTGGAATGGCCCAGTTCTCCAGTTCACCGGTAAGGCGCAGGAGTTGCAGCTCGGCCCGGCAGAGTGCGAATTCCGCATCCAGGTAGGCGGCATGTTTGTCGTCGACCTCCAGCCGGGCATTGGCCTGATCGCGGGGATTGACGCTCCCTCCTTCCAACCGGGCCGTAACCGCCTCCGACTCGCCTTGCGCCACCTGCCATTCTAACCTGGCCACATCGCGCGCCGCCGCTAATTGGCGCAAAGAGCGCTGCAGCTTCAGCGTGTCTTCGGCAACCTGGTTCCGAGTCAAGTCCGCCTGTTTGTGCGCCATCAAGGCATCGGCGTCGGCCTCCCCGGCTTTGGCTTTCTGTATCGAGTTGAAGATGGGAATGCGGATGTTCAGCCCGCCAGTAAAGTTATTGGCCAGGAAATTCCTGAAATAAACATCCCAGTTGTTATATTTCGCCAGGTATGCGTACTGCGTTGCAATATCCACCGTGGGCCAATTGACCGCCTTGTGTTCACCTTTAGCGCGGGCCTCTGCGGCTGCGACTTTCTGGTCTGCCTGTTTCACCACGGGGCTGTTCGCCACGGCACGATCGGAAAGATTGTCGTCCTGGGAAATTTGTGGAAGCTGGCGGCATGGATCCAGGTTCGACTGCAATTGACTCGGCGGGCAATCCAATCAGTTTGGACAAGTGTTCGCGTAACACGTCCGTCTGGCCTTGCGCCTCCGCGATCCGCAGTCGGATACGGGCCGCCGTCAGTTGGCTCTTGGTGACCTCCAGTTTGCTGTCCACTCCCTGCTGCAAACGCTGCTCGCTTATGGACTGCGCGTTCTCGGCAGCCGCCTGGGCCTCGCTCAAGGCCTTGATCTTGCCCGCGAGTTGCTCGAGTTGGGCATAGGTAAGCGCCGTGTCCAGAATCACCGCATTGCGTTTGTCCTGCACATCCTGGGAAGTCGCCTTCCAGTCGATTTTCGCGGCAAGGATGGACTGCTTAAGCGCAGGGTTGTACAGTGCCTGGGTTGAGGTGAAGTTGGCCAGCGACGGAGCGGTCCCTTCCAAGGTCAGAGGAAATCCATAGGCATAGCCGAGGCCGGAACCAATGGTCATTTGGGGAATGTAGTTATTGTGAAGCTCCTGGTACACCCTTTGTGATCGCAATTGGTTTAGGAAGGCGATCCCCATGACGCCGCTATGTTGCAGCGCCAGATCAATCGCTGTCTCAAAGGGAACTGGGTCATGCTTTGGCGTGTCGTCCGCCGGACATCGCCCCGCGGCCGACAGAAGCATGCAGGCAATAGCCGCTATCGCCCTGCAACCCACCCGATTGATCGTGAAACAGCGCGGTCTTAGAGGCATCCCGTGCTCTTACCCACCGAAATGATGATGCGCAGAGGGCCGGCTACTGCAGGTGATTGAGGGCCTTTCTGGCGCGGTCGAACCCGGACGCGAGCGCAAGCGATGCCTGGTATTCCGAGACTGCAGCGGGCGCCTGCCCCATCTTCTCGTAGATCTGGCCGAGCAGGTAATGGGCCCGGAAGGCGGGGGCGCCTTCGACCAGGGCGCCGGACGCCAGATACTTTCGCAAATAAAGAATGGCATCGGGAAAATCACGATTACCGAGGAAAAGCTCGCTCGCAGCATCGAAATAGGTATCCGCAGCCACGCCGGGTTGCGTCAACGCGGTCTGTACCGCGTTCTGCATGTCGTCAGGCCGCCCGCGGAGGCGGTAAAACTCGGCCAGTTCCAGCCAGTACTCCGAAGGCTGCCCGGCTGCGCCGATGGCCTGCCGGAGCTGGCTTTCCGCCTCGGGAAATTGTTTTTCCTTTTCGGCAATCCGCGCCAGAATCAGATGTGACTTGGCGGAATTGCGCCCGGCCACCTGGGACGCCTGATCGCGGGCTTTATCCAGTCCGCCACCCATGATCACAGGCGCTTCGGTGTAGTACTGCGCCAAGTCAAGCCGGGCCTCGACGCTCCCCGGTTCTAGCTGTACAGCCCGCTCAAATTCGGCCTTGGCTTTGCGAGCCAGCGTAGCCGCGGTCAGCGGTTTCGAGATCGCCGCTTTCTCGCCATATTCGCGCGCCAGCCAGAGATGATAGAGAGCATCCTCAGGACGAAGCGCGACTGCGCGTTCTCCGCTTTTCACCGCATCATCCCAGCACTCGGTTGCGTAATAGGCGCGGGACAATAAATGCACTGATTCTGCATCGTCGCGGGTAAGCAGCACACTGATGGCTTCATTCATGCGGCCGAGGGAGAGCAACTCCACTACCGCAGGATCGGACACCGCGATGGCCGGCAGAAGCAGCAGACAGAAAATGAAAATGGTTGCGCGTAATGACTTCATGGATTAACTGGCTTCACCGCCATCCCGTTCTCCAGGGAACGCAGGTTCGTAGCGCCCAAGGCCAGCACCGCATCATTCGTAAGATCGCCTGTAACGGCGATCTGGGTGAGGTTCGATACTGACGTTTGCACGTCACGCCGTCGCAACTCGCCGTTCACCACCTGATAGACATATTGCCCCTTGGCATCTTGGTGTACGGATTCCCGGGGAACGGTCAGGGCGTTTTCCACGCGCGCCGTGATCACCGCTACGTTGACATTGGTGTTGGGCAGCAGTTTGAGATCGCTGTTGTCCACCACGCAGGTCACTTCGCCGACCACCCGGGTCCCGCGCTGCACCACCGTGGTTGGCAGGGTCTCCAGTTTCCCCTTCCAAACTCTTCCCGCCAGGGCATCCCAGGTGACCTCGACTTCCTGTCCCTTTTGCAACTTCCCAATATCCGGCTCGTCGATAAAGGCGCGTACTCGCACCTTGTGCAAGTCCGCCACTTGCACCAGAAGATCGCCCGCGTTCACGAAGCCGCCAGGCTGCACAGGAAGTGAGTACACGATTCCTCCCCGCGGGGCAGACACGTTGGAGTTGTGCAGCAACTGTTGCGCCGCCGCTAGTGAAGCGCGGGCCTCGGCTTGCTGTGCCTCCACATGGCCCTTTTCCTGCTGCGAGTAGCGTCCACTCAGTTTTTGCTGGAGGTAGTGCACATTCGAGTCGGCTACCTGCAACTGATTCTGCGCCGCGTCCACTTCCCCTTGCGATGCGGCCCCGGTTTGCAGCAGACGCTTCATGGCTTCCAGGTTCCGTTGCGCCGCGTCGCGATCGGCTTGCGCTTTGACCAGAGCGTTTTGCGTGGTCAACACCTCTTCTTTGGTGCCTCCGCCTTCAACCGCTGTAATATCGGCTTGCGCCCCTTTCAACTGCGCCTCGGCACGGGCGGCCTGCAGCCGGGCGGTGGCATCCTCCAATTGCAGCAACGGTTGGCCCGGTTTTACCCACTGGCCTTGCTGCACCAGAACCTTCTTCACCGTTGTGGCCATGGGGGCGTGAGCTTCAAAGTTATTCAAGGCCTCGATTTTTCCGTTCGTCGCAATGCTCGCGGTGAGCGTCTGCCGCTCGGCATGAGCGACCCGTATGGGCACTTGCGAACGGCGCAGAGACACAAATGCAGCCAACACCACTACCGCCAGAACCAGCCCAACAAGAATGATGCCGGTCCGCTTGCCGTTCACGGGTTTACGCCCGTTCTCAGTTCCAACTGGCATTTTTGCTCAAGTCTTTAAGTATAACGTACAGCATAACTTCCGCACTGATAGTCGCACTCGCCTCGCCGCGCGCCTCGAACGTCTCATGGATGAGACTGCGCAGGAAATTGGGCGTTAGCTATCTGATGTCCGGCCTCCCACGAAAGACGCGGCGATCGCTGCCAACTCGCTCTTGACCCTACCCTCTCCATCTCATAGCATCGGCAAGCACAGGCAAGGTCTCGAGAAAAACCCATGCGACTCGGGCAATGCAAACGGGTCATCCTCAACGTCGTTTCCGATGTAAACCAAAACCACATCTTCTCCTTTGCGGCCGCTCTGTCGTATTACTTCGTGCTGGCTTTTTTCCCCGCCCTGATCGCGTTAGCCACCATCGTCGGCTACCTGCCCATTCCTGATCTCTTTAACACCATTGTGCAGGCGATGACGCATGCCGTTCCGCCTCAAAGCATGGGTCTGGTGGAGAGAGTGGCCGCCGATGTGACCTCACGCAACCACGCCGCCCTGCTCTCCTTTGGGCTGCTGGGAACTCTGTGGACGTGCTCCAGCGGCTTCGCCACCATGATCGAAGCCTTGAATGTCGCCTATAACGTCCCGGAAACCCGATCCGCCCTGAAGACGCGATTGCTGGCTTGCGGACTCACGTTTCTCATCGGCATTCTCGTCGTCGTTGCGTTTACCTTCATCATTGTCGGACCACTACTCGGCAGCTTTCTCGCAGCCCACCTCGGGTTCTCCTGGGGGTTTCCTTTCCTGTGGCCGGTGTTACGTCATGTGCTGGCAGCCATCTTCATTGTGCTCGCCGTCGAGGGCATGTATTTCCTGGCGCCCGACATAAAGCAGAACTTCGTGTCGACACTGCCCGGAGCTGTGTTCTCGGTGATCGGCTGGATTGTGCTTTCGGATGGCCTGAGTCTCTACTTCCAGAAATTCGCTCATCTGAACAAAACGTATGGCGTGCTGGGCGGCGGGATAGCGCTGCTCGTCTGGCTCTACTGGTCGAGTTTCCTGGTGCTGCTGGGAGCGGAATTGAACTCCGAGATCCTGCAACTACGAGCTGATGCCGGCCCGGCGATTGAAGCCGCGCCCGCTGAGGCCGACTCGAAAGCCGCAACTGCCGCCCAGTAGATTGGTTTTGGAATGAGTACAGGCTGCTACGCACGGGTAGAGCGGCGCTCCAGCGTCGCGTTACGGCTGGTTCTCCAGAACTGAGCCGGCTTCAGCCGGCGACACTATCTGGACTCGGCAATTCTTAGCTTCCTTCGCATCGCTACAATGGATTCATGGCAAGAAGTAAGCGCTACACTCCACATCATGCCGAGTCCGGTCTCGACGTCAAGTTCCCGGAAATCGAAACCTGGCCCAACCAGTTCCCCAACTACGAGATTGTGATTGACATTCCCGAGTTCACTTCGGTCTGCCCCAAGACCGGGCTTCCCGACTTTGGCACGCTATGGATCCGCTACATGCCCGACAAGGACTGCCTCGAACTGAAGTCGCTGAAGGAATACCTGACCTGCTATCGCAATCTCGGCATCTTCCAGGAGAACATCGTCAATCGCGTGCTGGTGGATGTTGTGCGCGCCACCAAGCCAAAGTGGGCGGAGGTGAAGGGCGAATTCCGTCCCCGCGGCGGCATCGGCACGGTGGTGATTGCGCGCTACCCGAGACCGGAGACGAGCTAACGCTTCGTCTCAGTATGTACCCTCTCGACGCGTCCCGAAATACTTACGAACTCCGATCGCGTTGTACTGGCCCCACGGCCCGTTGGAGCCCAGCCAGGCTGGTCCCAGCGGCTGGTCGCGCGCTCCGAATCGCTGAATGACCGGATGCCCGGTGAACCGCACCTCAAACCGCTTCGGCAAGTCCAGGCCGACGCCCCACGCGTATTCCATCCCAATCCCGCTCCACGACCAGGTGTAGAGGTACTGCGGCACATTCTTGCCAAAGAGGAACGTCGGATCGAAGAAAAGCATGATGCGTCGCGCGAATGTCTGGCCAAACGGCCGCAGCTCGATGGTCCCCGAGATCATGTAGCGCGCAAACGCACTGCACTGGGCGTTCTTGCCGCCATACTGACCGGCATTGGCCGCGCACATGTTGGGATCCACCTCGTTGTGGGGAGGAGCCAGGTCGAATTGCGCCCAGCCCCAGTACCAGTCCTTGGGAAAGAACATTTTCTCCTGAGGTCCCGCCGGCTTGGGACTCGGGGCCGCTTGTGGATCGGTCGCGGGACCGGGATCCGTTGTGAGCTTCGAAGTGGGCGCGGGACCGGAATCTTGCGCCAGCAGGCTTATCGGCAATACGAGAAAAACTAGGACGAGGAGCAATCGTTTCATACATTCTCCGGAGCGATGAATTGTCGGTACTGAGAAGGTTGGACACATGTTGTCACGGTGAGCGCAGAAGCGGTGCAGTCTTGGGCTCCCGCGCACATTGACAACTCGCGATTCTTCTCCACGAGAGATTATCTTGCCGACGCCAGCATGGGAAGCCTTTTCGCATTCGTGGACCTGAGTTGAAGAACCGAAGAGCGAAATCACGAACAGCGAAAAGCAACCTCCCGTGTTATCCTCACGCCCACCCATGTCCTTCAAGGCCAACGCCCGGGCCGCGTTGCTGCTACTGACGGCGCTGAATTTTCTCAATTACATCGACCGCAACGTGCTGTTCGCGGTGCAGCCCCTGATCCAGAAGGAATTCGCGATCAGCGACGAGCAGGTCGGCTTTCTGACCTCCGCCTTTTTTATCTGCTACATGATCGCTGCCCCGCTGATCGTTCCCCTGGCCGATCGCTTTCCTCGCAAACGCATCATGGCCCTGGGTGCCTTCGTCTGGAGCCTGGCCACTCTGCTGAGCGCGGTCACGCACAACTACCAAGAGTTGCTGCTGCGCCACGTTATCGTCGGCATCGGCGAGGCGACGTTTGTTGCCATCTCGCCGGCGTTTCTCTCGGATCTTTTCCCCGAGACGATGCGCGGCCGGATGATGGGATTCTTCTACATGGCAACTCCGGTGGGCAGCGCCTTAGGCTACATCGTTGGCGGATACCTCGGCCATCACTACGGCTGGCGCGCGCCGTTCATGATCTCGGCGTTGCCCGGACTGGTTCTGGCGTTTGGAGTGTTGGCGCTGCGCGAACCCGTACGCGGGGCCAGCGATCACGTGGCCGACAACGTCGAGCGCGGCACCGTGCTCGGTCTCTTCCGCAACCAAGCCTACTGGACCATCACCCTGGGCGCGGCCATGATGACCTTCGCCATCGGCGGGTTGCAGGTCTGGATGCCAACTTTTCTGACCCGCGTCCGGCACGTACCGCTCGACCGCGCCAACGTCGTCTTCGGCGTCATGACTGTGATCGCCGGCACCGTCGCAACTTTGTTTGGTGGCTGGCTCGGCGATCGCCTGTTACGTCGCACGCCCGCGGCTTATCAACTGATCTCGGCGGTCGGAATGGCGCTTTCGATTCCCGCGATCATAGTGGCCATCTACCGCCCTGGACCGGCCATGTATCCGGCGATTTTCCTGGGCGAATTTTTTCTCCTGGTCAACACCGCTCCCTTAAATGCGGCGCTGGTGAACTCGGTCAGCGCCCGCATTCGCGCCACTGCTCTCGCGGTAAACATATTCACCATTCACTTGCTGGGCGACGCTTTTTCGCCAACCCTTATTGGCTACATCTCAGACCGAAGCAATCTTGAGACGGGACTCATGACCATGGTGGTAGCGGTGGCGCTCTCGGCGATAGTGCTGTTGTACGGGATGCGTTTCGCGCCCAAGCTAGAAGCACCGCAATTCGCACCCGGCAGCTCACAATAAGCCATTAACAGGGAACCCGCATCGCACAATGCGCGGTCAGCAGCCTCTCATCATACCCAGAGAAGTGGAGCGTCTTCGTGTCACACTGGGTTCTCCCTCTCAAACGCACGTAACTGCTCGATTTCCTTTTGACGCCTTCCGCGACGTCGCTTCCTGAGGTAGAGGAAGATTGGCAACCATATGGCGAGCGCAAAGAGAGGCGAAGAGTTCTGTAGGAATTCCCGCGGGTTGCCGAGCGAGCTGATCAGCGCTGGCACGATAACTAGCGCCAACCCCACAAAAGCAGGCATCAGAACGAGCCAGACGCGCCGGTCAAAGTCGCGCCCTTTCTCCAGTTGGATTCTGTACCACTGGAGCGTGGTATTCTGTGGCGCATCCGGCGCCAGCCGCGCCGGCCAAACCCACTTGTACAGTAGAAACGGGAGAGCGAGGCCCCCGAGACTTAGCAGGCCAAACCCCATGCGGGTGCTCCACAGGCTTAGCGGGTGGCCCAATCCCCACCAAACGTGCTGGACCTTGATGAGGTTCCACGCGAAGAATACGGAAAGGATGGGTCCGAGGACTGCATCACGGAGCACTGCAGAGCGAGCTCCCTTCTGACGTTTTTGCGCCTTCAGCCGTAGTTGATCTGCTGACATTTTGAATGCCTCCGTGGGTTGTTTTTGCCAGATATTCTGCGGGTCGTTCATAGGGAACTCATTTGGCATGAAGTCCTCCTTCAGCGAACCAGCGCTTCAGGATGCTCTTGATCCGGTGAACTTTCACGGCGATGTTCGCCGCCGATAGCCCGGTGATTTCGCCAATCGAGCTGGCCTCCATCCCCTCGAGATAGGAAACGATGATCTGCCGGTCGAGCGGTTTCAGGCGCAGGATCAACTTGGAGAGACGCTCCAGCGCCTGGGTCTGGCTGGCGGCGAGTTCGTGATCGCTGCCCGCCATGGCCTCGATGTTCTCGATGCTTACCAGCTTGTTCCTGACCCGGCTCTGCCGGATCACGTGTCCGGTGGCTACATTGTGAGCGATACGGTACACCCAGGTCCGCAGGGAACATCGCTGGTCGAAGGATTCAAAGCTGCGCCAGAGTTGTAGATGGATCTCCTGGAGCAGGTCACGGCGCGCGTCGGGATCAAGCTCATAAGCTCGCGCCAGCCGGTCGAGTGCAGAGCCGTAGGCGTCCGCCGCCTGTTCGTACAGAGAATCCTGGCGTACGTCGTCAGCCGATCTTGGTTCAGGCGCTCGCACAGCAGGATAGTCGCTTATCGGTTCAGGCCCTTGCACAGCTAAGGTAGTCGTTGGCCTTTGAGGTTTCTAACAGGTCTACCATATATATTTGCAATTCTGGGCCCCACACGCTTGCGCGATGTTCGCATGGGCCATCAAAATAGGCGGGGTATTTGTTGGAACTACCGAGACCGGAATCCATGACAAAAATCGCCCTCACCAGCGCTGCGCTGCTATTACTCGTTGCCTGCTCTTCAAGTCCCAAGACCGGGAGCAGCCCCGAAACTCAGCCAGTGGCCAAGCCCCCTGCCAAACAAGTCGAGTACCAGACGGGTCGCGCTGCCCTGCAGAAGATGTACATCTCCGCCCGCGGCTGGTCAGGCGATGCCCAGTTGTTCCGGCTGCAATCGCAATTCACGCCGGATGCGCCCACCAGCGAAGGCAAAGCCGGTCTGTGGCGGGGCTCCTTCGCTTCTCCTGCCAAGCACGCGATGAAAATGTTTGTGTGGTCCGGCTTGGTGGGCCCGGATGCTCCGGAGCAGGGTGTGAGCTTTTCCGCGGAGGATTCCTGGAATCCAAACAACAGCTCAACCAAAGTTTTTGATCTCGGATTTCTAAAGATTGACAGCGGCCAAGCATACGACGTTGCTCAAAAGCACGGCGGGGAGAAGCTAACCGCAAAAGACCCCAAGCAGCCCGTGCTTTTCGTCCTCGATTGGGACCCGCAAAAGAATGATTTGGTATGGCACGTGATTTACGGCAGCGGTCCCGACGAGGCCAAGCTGCGGATCGCGGTAAATGCCACCAGCGGCGAATTTCTGCGGGTAGAAAAATAGCGGACGGGCTAGAAGCAACCGCGGCAATGAAGGCCGGCACGGGGGCCTTTCAACCCAGCGCGTTCTATCCACTATCCTCTGGCCACTATCTTACTTGCTACTCGGTTTCCATCCTGCCCATACCGGTACACCCTTGTCGTCGCGCAACGTGGTGGTATTTTGACCGACCGTGATTTCGCGGGCCAGAATTTCCTCCTCGGTCGTGTCCGGCGCCTTGCATCCAACCACCTCTACCTGGTCGCCCTTGTTGAACGAGGTTTCCATCTCTTTCAGGAAGTCAGCGGGCGCAACATGCACCAGAACAGTCTTATTGTCGGTCTTCACCACCAACTGGGTGCCCGCGAATTGCCCCGATACTTGGCGCACCTCTTCGACAACGCCTTTGATCTTCACTTCGTTCTTGACGTCATACTTGGGGCCGGTCTTGCTGGCGGTCTGGGCCCAAGCCGCGGGCAACAGCAATCCGACGGCGAAAACGATCAATAGGAACCTTGACGAAAATTTGCAGTTCATGGTGCGCCTCTCCCTCCGATCCAAAAGCCAACTTCCACATCTCCACGGAAGGTGCGGTTCAGAACGCGACGTTTTTCGCCTCGCCCTGCGGCATCTTGGGGAAATTCTTCGCGGCAGCTCCGCGACGCCATAGTGCGCCATAATTCCCTGCCCCGCAAGTTCCAAGGTAGCTGCGGAGCCCCCGGTACGGCAGTGAGACGGGTCACAAATCGACTAATTTCCTCCGACCGAAGCCGCGTGCCCAGGAAATTGTGACAGCCCGCTGCCGCGGTCTCCCGGGCCACTTGAGTGTGCGTGGAACTTATACATGTACTTTCGTAACTTGACGTTTGTTAAAGGAGCGTTACACTGGCCGCATGGGCCCAGTGCCCCTGGCATCCCCAAAGTGGGAACCCGTGTTCTTTGACAAACGAATGTCTTAAGAAAGCTAGGAAGGCCTCGCGCCTGGCTCGCATCAATGCTTACGGGGCGGGGGTGGAAAGATTATCAATAGAGTAACTATGCTTGCTCACCTCCAAGGCCGCGCCGGATAAAAGGGCTGCATAAACTATCTGATAACTCTTTCTGGATCAATCATTTCAATATAAAACATTTCGATTCTATTATTTGCGGGGATTTATTGTCTAAGTTGTTGATTCCACTAAGAACGTCGGGGGAGGGGTACCCAAGCACACGATGTTCGAGCCGCTCGATGGGGAGAAGAGAAACTGGGGAAAAAGATCATTCTCTAGTTAACTAAAGCGGTCAACTCAGGTATGAGATGCCCGCGCAACGGCGAGACATTGCTGATTGAATCTGCTTGATCGAGTGACGGGCTCCAAAATAACCCCATTGCCAAGTAGCGCTTTCGTGTCATAATCAGGCACCCCCTAAGGTTAGCGGGAGAAGGAAGAACCGTTGCGCGCGTCACCGCTTGCTCCCAGGTTCCTTTCTCGGCTTCGGGCCACTGGACTACAGTACGAGGACCCGCGTGTCGAAAGTGTGCTTGCATTTTCGCGCGTGTTCCTGGCGGTCACCTCACTTGTCGCCTGGCGAGTCCGTCCGGCCAGTACCGCCTCCTACTATCATCTTGGACTGATCCTGTTGGTTGGATACGCCATTCACAGCCTGGTGCTCATGGCTCTGCTTCAGAAGGCCACTCAGCCGAATCGAGGACTCGTGCTGTGGGCGCAAGCTAGCGACATCGTTTGGCCGGCGATGTTGTGCTTGTTTACCGATCCGCCTAACAGTGTTTTCTTCGTCTTCTTTCTGTTCGCCATGATCGCCGCCGCATTTCGCTGGGGCTTCGTGGAAACCATGGCGACCGCGGAAATCAGTGCGGCGTTGCTTTTGTTCCAGGCGGCGATCGTGGCATTCGGACCGGGGTGGCTGCACCGTTTGTTGTTCACCACGATCGAGCCCACCCGGCTGATCATGCGCTGCGGTTTTTTGCTGATGTCCGGCTTCCTGCTCGGCTTTCTGGCCGAAACCGAGAAGGAATTGCGAGCGGAAATCGCCATTACCAACCGGCTCATGTCCCTGGCGCGAGTCGGTGGGCGCTTCGCCAGCGTTTTGCAGGAGGTCATGTCGGAGATCGGTCGCATCTTCGGTAGCCGCCAGGTGTACCAGGTCGTAGCTCAATGCAGCACGGGACGGGTTTTCCGGTGGGACGTCGTGTTATCGCAGCCGCCGCACGCGCGCGTGCAGGAGGTCCCCTCGTCGCAAGCCGCCCTGGTGCTTATGCAGGCTTACCCGCACACCTTCTTCATGCGGCGTAAAGGGGAGAAAGTGGGCTTGGCTGCGATCGACGAAGAAGGACGGCGGCTGGACTTGCCGGAACTTAAGAACCTGGAGATGCCCGTGCCGGACGCGGATTCGCTTCTGGTCATTGGCAATGAGATGGGTGGAGACTGGAAGGGCCGTTTGGTCGTGGTGAACGGACATGTCGGCCGGCGTTGCGAACGCGAACTTCGTTTTGCGCAGAGCCTTCTGCGGCAAGTGGCGCCGGCGTTGTATTCGGTTTATGTTTTCCGGCGATTTCGCTCGCGGGCCGGCGCCATGGAACGGGCGCGGGTGGCGCGCGAATTGCACGATACCGCCATTCAATCTCTCATTAGTATCGAGATGCAGGTCGATGTGCTCCGTCGTCGCGCCACCGACGATGCGCACCTGACCGCACAGTTGGAACACATCCAGAATCTGCTCCGTCAGGAGGTACTGAACCTCCGCGAGTTAATGCAGACCATGCGGCCAATTGAGATAGGGCCTCATCAATTTCTTGACTTTATTGCCCAACTCGTAGAACGTTTTTCCAGAGATACCGGCGTCGAAGCTCGCTTCGTGTCGGAATTGCAGGAAGTCACTATGCCGGCGCCTACCTGCCGCGAGCTGGCTAGAGTCGTACAAGAGGGACTGGTGAACATCCGCAAACACAGCGGAGCACATTCAGCGATGGTGCGTTTTGGCACGCAAAACGGATCTTGGAAGCTGGTGATCGATGATGACGGGCGGGGATTTCCCTTTACCGGCCGATTCAGTTTGAAGGAACTTGATGACTTCCGTAAGGGACCGACGGTCATCAAGGAACGTGTCCGTGCAGTTGGGGGCGACTTGCTGATTGAATCAACTCCAGGCCATGGTTCCAGACTGGAGATCACAGTTCCGCAGAAAGGATACGAATCTTATGGATAGCAAGGAACCATCGGTGCGTATTGTCATTGCTGACGACCACACCATTTTCCGGGACGGCTTGCGTCGCCTGCTGGAGGCGGAGCCCGAGCTGGAGGTCGTGGGCGAAGCCGCGGACGGCGCCGAAGCCGTTGCTCAAACCCGCGAATTGAGCCCTGACATTGTTTTGCTGGACTTGGCGATGCCGCGCGTTCCGGGCATGGATGTGTTGCGTGAACTGTCCTCCAAGGACGAAGGGCTGAAGACCAAGATCATCGTGCTTACCGCCGCGGTCGAAAGAATTCAGATCGTGCAAGCCTTACAGATGGGAGCCCGCGGCGTGGTCATGAAGGAAGCCGCGACCCAATTGCTCATGAAGGCCATCCGCACTGTAATGGGCGGACAGTATTGGGTCGGGCGTGAAGCCGTCGGCGATATCGTGGATTTCATGCGGACCAGCGCCTCGGGCGACAAACCGCCTCGCAACTATGGCTTGACTAAACGAGAGATGGAAATCCTGGCAACGATTGTCGCCGGTCTCAGCAATAAGGAGATCGCGCGCAAGTTCTCGCTTAGTGAAGACACGGTGAAACATCACCTCACCAATATCTTCGATAAGGTCGGGGTTGTCAGCCGCCTGGAGTTGGCGCTGTTCGCCATCAACAATCACCTTACCGATGCACCTCCAACCTCTTGACTCCCGCACAAGCCCGGCCATTCCGGGCTTGTCGCAGTGATGCCTGACAGCGCGAAGTGTCGCATCAAGTTAGTCACGTTTTGCGTCGCTGATCGCAATTTCGCAGCCCTTTGAAATCTGTTATTTTCCCCGTGAACCAGAGCGACAACCCTCCCCGATTCGTGTTCTAACCGTCTAAGAACCATATGAGGAGCAATCCATGAAAACCAAGACATATTTCCATGCCTTCATAGTCCTCACATTAATCCTTGGTGGGTTCGCCGGCTGCTCCAAGAAGCCGACTAAAAGCGACGCCCAGATTGCCAGCGACGTACAAAGCAAGTTCTATGGCGATCCGATGGTCGAGAGCCGCCAGATTCAGGTGCAGGCTGCCGATGGCGTCGTGACTCTGAGCGGAAACGTGGCCAGCGATTCCGAACGCACGGCTGCCGCAGGCGATGCGGCTTCCATTGATGGCGTAAGAACCGTGGTGAATAACCTGCAAGTCCAGCAAGCACAGACTGCTCCGTCTCCGGCCGTTCGTCCGGCCTCTCCGCCAAAACCAGCGAAGCGTGGGAACCAGAATGAGGCTGCTGTGAGGCGCCATCAGCGCCATGACGAAGGCGAGACGACGGCTCCCGCGGATAATCCTGTGGAGGCTGCCAGCAACGCTCCGCCGCCCGAGGTAGCTCCCGCGGTGCAAACCCCTCCACCTCCGCCTGCTCCGCCCCCGCCGCCGCAGAAGATCACGATCCCGGCTGGAACCCAGCTCACCATACGACTTAACGAAGGCCTTGATTCCGAGCGCAACCAGGTCGGAGACACGTTCCATGGCACACTCAGCGCTCCCATCGTAGTCGGTGGTGAAACGATCATTCCGTCCGGCGCCGATGTGGTCGGACGAGTGGCCGATGTGAAGAGTGCGGGCCGTTTCGCTGGCAATTCTGTCCTCACACTGGAGTTGACGTCAGTTTCCATGAACGGCAGGACCTACAACATCCAAACCAATCAGTGGTCGCGCGCAGGCCAGGGCGAGGGCAAGAACACTGCAACCAAAGTCGGGGTCGGCACTGCCGCGGGAGCTGTCCTGGGCGGTATTATTGGCGGCGGCAAAGGCGCGGCGATCGGGGCTGCGGCCGGAGCCGGTGCCGGAACTGGCGTCGCGGCCTCTAAGAAAGGCCAGCAGATCCAGCTCGCCCCAGAGGCTGTTCTCAATTTCCAGATCATCAATCCTTTAACCGTCACGCCCCAGAGCGCAAGTGACCGCAATTCTGGGAGGACGCCGGTCTCGTAAAAAGATCTGCGCTGCCGGCGCAGTCGCAACCCGGCAGCACCCTTTGTGCGTCTACTCTTATGAGGCAGTTCCTTGCGACTGCGATATCCTCACGTGGATTGATATGCCCAGAATCTCTGCGCTCTTGCAAACTCATGACGACGCGCTTCGCCTCGGTCGAGCGCTCGAGTCACTCCGTCCTTGCGACGAAGTGTTAGTCATCGACAACAACTCCGAAGACGACACTGCACAAGTGGCGCGGCAATACGGAGCCATCGTCAAGAGCGCCATTCCGGGTGTGACTTTCGGTGCCTACGCAATGGACACAACGCACCCATGGGTTCTTTGCCTCCACCCCAACGAGACTCTGTCCGAAGACCTGGAAGCGTCCTTGTTCGAGTGGAAGAACCTGGAGCCTCAGGATGGCGTGGCATGCTATCGGATTTCCATCCGCGAACAGAATGGCCACGGCTGGCATAACCGCCCGCCCGAGGTGCGCCTGGTCAATCGCATGCTGATGAATTGGCTGGGAGAAATGCCCGCCGGTGAACGGTGCGATATGACGCTAAGCGGAGATCTATTGTGCTTCCATCAGCCGTAGGAGAGTACACTCCCAGAACACCTTGGACTTCATCTTCGAATGCGCGCTATTTGTCCTCGGACTTGTGTTCGGAAGCTTCCTGAACGTTTGCATCAGCCGCATTCCACACGACCTCTCCGTGGTTACGCCACGTTCTCACTGTCCCGCCTGCGGTGCCTCTATTCGGTGGCGCGACAACTTTCCTTTGCTTAGCTGGATGTTTCTCGGCGGCCGGTGTCGTGACTGCCGCGCGCGAATTTCGCTGCGCTATCCGGCCGTTGAAGCATTAACCGCTCTCCTGTTTACAGTCTGCTACGTATGGTTCGGCCCAAGCTGGCTGACGGTGAAGTTTTGCACCTTCAGCTTTTTGCTTGTCGGATTGCTGTTCATGGATGCCGAAGCCGGCGTCCTACCACGAGAATTTACTTATCCCGGGCTCGTTCTGGGACTTGCCTTTTCGTGGATTACCCCTACCGACAACTCCGCAACGCAATTTATCTTGCATGCCTACGGCACGCAGCTTTCGTCCGTCCAAACTTCACTTCTTGATTCGACGGCCGCCGCTCTCTTCGGCGCTAGCTTCTTTTTCGTCGCCGCAGGACTTTACTTCCTCACGCGCAAACGGCAAGGAATGGGCACCGGTGATTTCGCGCTAATCGCCATGTCGGGCGCATTTCTCGGCCTAAAGCTAACGTTACTGGTGGTTTTCGTTGCGCCGGTCCTCGCCACGATCTACGCGCTCGTGCTGATCGTGCGCCATGCGACCGCTGCGGGAAGCGCCAGCGTCTCGCTCAGGGAAATGCTGCAATCGTGGGAGATTCCGTTTGGCGTCTTCATCAGCGCCTCTTCACTCGGAGCAGTATTTTTCGGCGAAAAGGTATGGCGCTGGTACTTGGGCTTCTTCTAGAAGGAAGAACTGCATTAGGCATGGCCCGAGCTGCCTTGCCGGGCCCGCTCCGCGAGTTGCCTCAAATGGTGCCTCGCGTGGGTCCGATGGAAGCGTCGCCATTCCTTTGCAGTCAGCGGCCCGAGAATTGGATGGTCCATCAATCTGACCCCGGTTCCGAATCGCTTTTCGGCATCGGCGAGGGTGGCATCCATGGCAACCAGCGCGTCATTGAATGGACGCAGTGACTCCAGTCCGGCGCCGTTCGTCGGCGTTGTGTGCTCCGGCGCCACACGTCCCGACGGCAGAAACCCGAGTCCCGTCACATAGAACGTACTGATGCGATCGCGCAACTTGGGCTTGCCGCCGAGCGGCTTGCCGACCTGCATTGCCTTCAGCGCTCCCTTGGTGGTTGCGGTGTAGCTCAAAAGCAAATGCTCGAAGATTTGCCCACAACTCCACTTACCCGACGGAGCATAATGCCAGTCAGCCTGCGACATCTCGCCCGTTAGCCGCTCCGCCTCCCGGCGGATCTGTTCCAACTCCGGAGACAAAACCCACCCCACAAAACCAGAAGCTACCGAGGCGTCATCCTCTTATGTTGCAAGTAGTATGCACCACAATCGGTAGTTTTGCTCAAGCGACCCTTTCGTGGCGCACCACTTTTGCGACAACTCGCAGATCTCCGACGTGGGCTGCTCGTCCTGAGGGTGTGCACCATCGAGTTGCAAGCAGATAGACGAATGAAGGAACGTGTTCGCTATTTAACCTGAGCCTCGCTGCGCGCCTTCAGGTAAACATCAACGTTGATCTTGTCCACCAGCGACACACCGGTATCCACAAAAGCAGGCACGGGAGCAAACGAATCCCAGGAGTAGTCCTTCTTCATGTCAATGGGGTAGTGATGCATGTCGTCCAGGCACTTCAGACCGTAGAAGGCCATGGTATAAGGCTTCTGGGCGATGGTTGCGTCAATGACACCGCTCTTGATCAGGTCCAGTGTCGCTTCGTCCACGTCCATCGCGACGATGAGCCGGTCGGTCGCGTTCTGCCGCTTCACGGCCTCTGCCACATCTTTCCCCGCCGAAGCCTCCAGGCAGATAAACGCGTCGATCCTTTCCGCGCTTTTGTCCGTCAAGTAGTGCATGGTGCGGTCAAAAGCATTGCCGGAATCACCCTTAATATTGAACGCTTCCACGACCTTGATACCGGGATGATCGGCGAACACGTCCTTGTAGCCTTTGAGGCGTTGCTCCATGTTCGGCTGGGGCATGGTGTAGAAAACGACGTTGCCTTTGCCGTGCAACTTGTCCACCACGCGCTGCCCACCGATCTGGCCAGCTTGAAGATTATTGGTTCCGATGAAGTACAGCCGCTTGCTGTCCGGCGCGTCGGAATCGACGGTTATGACCGGGATACCAGCGTTCACCGCTTCGTCAATGGCGGGTTTCATCTGCGCCGCATCGGCCACGGAAACTAGAATGCCAGCGGGCTTGATCGCCACCGCGTTGCGAAACTCCTGCACTTCGGCTGCCGGATCGTAATTGTCGGGGCCGCGGACATCCGACTTGACGCCTAACTGCACAGCGGCCTTCTCAAGCCCTGCGCGCGCGGTTTGCCAGTACGGCAATTTGGAGTTCACGGTGACCAGGATGTATCGCTCCGAGTTTTCGTGGCGCGAACAGCCCAGTAGCAAAGACAGGAACACGATTATCGCAGTCAGGAGGGCACTTCTCACCAGAACTTTCATGTTTGCCTCGCCAGAACGAGATCGCGCGCAAGATGCCAGGGCATCGCGTGATGCTGGAAGCACCTGCGCGTGTTGCCAGCGGGATTGTACCTCCGGGGTTGCCGCGAGGGAAAGCTGAATTCTCTCTCTGTTCGATCCGCGAGTCGCTTCAGTGGACGGAGTTGCAAGCTTGCGTTCTTGGCTCCGGATGGTGGACGCGCTAAGCGATCTTTACCGCACTGCCGGAATGGCTTCCTTCTCGTGCTCTATCGGTGCTGAATTAGTCTCCGAATGGAATCCATGGTAGACGGCTTGGCTCCATACGAAAGCAGGGATGGAAGGCTTTCACTGCCCGTGGTCTCGCCTTCTTGTTCCTCCTGCTGAAACAATCGCCGAATGGGATCGATAGGAGGCGGCGTGTGCTGCCCTGCCCCGCAAGGAGCCGTGGAGGAAGCGCACTCAGTGCCGGCATCATCGAGTTCTTCAGCGGGAGTCCCTCCCGGTTCGGTTTCGGCCGAAGGGGTCGAGGGATCGCACTCATGGCTTTCAGCATCGAGTTCTTCAGTTGACGTCTCCGCCTGCTCAGCCACGGGTGGGGCCGGAGACGGAGTGCACTCATCGCCGGCGGTCTCGACCTCTTGTTCCTCTTCTTTCTCCTGTTCAAATAATCGCCGAATGGGATCTATCGAGCACGGCTCCCGCTGCTCGCCCCCAAATGAAGTGGGGGATGGAGTGCGTTCTCTTCCGGCTCCTTCTTCCCCGTGCTCGAATAATCGTCGAATCGGCCCAATGGAGCACGGCTCCCGCTGCCCGGCGCCGGATGCAGGCAGGGGTGGAGTGCACTCCTTGCTGGCCATCTCACCGCCCGCTTCCCCCTGCCTCTCCTGAATGCAGATGGCGTCCAGTTGTTGCTTTAGCCACTCGTCGCAGGTTGGGCAGATAAGAGCTTTGATCTCGGGCGGTTGTTTTTCCTTGCCCGGAATCAGTGTGTTCAAGTAGCGCCAACCCTCAGGACAGTGCTTCGCTGTTTCTTGTTCTTGAAAGCGGCATCTGTCACAGGAGTAATAGGCTATGGTTTTCTTTCTAATTGCCACCTTCGACTCCTCTTGGAAATTGGTGATGGGGCCGGCGGAGCCGTTCGCCTAACCCGAAGCCTTTCGCACGGGGCCCTCCAAACAACTCTGACCTTCGCGCAGGGCAGAGGCTGAGAGGTAGATCGGCAAATCTCGAGGCAACATAAGCACAGACGGGCAACTCGCTGGGCTAAGCCAACAGTGTCTGGGATCGAGCGAGTTTCCCGCTAAGCAGAAACCTTGGTGAGAGCTGGAGTATTCCGAAAGAGCTGCGACTTTGGCGCACAAATCGCCCCAAAAGGCCGGATTTCTTAAGGTTCCACCGGTGAGCCTTTGAAAGGACTGGAGCCGACGATCGGACTTGAACCGATGACCTGTCGATTACGAATCGACTGCTCTACCAACTGAGCTACGTCGGCCTGTTCCAAATTGTAACTGTCCGCCGACGTTACCGTAAAGGAACTCCGGCCCCGGTTTTCCACGCTTTAGCGCCGATTTGCACTTGCGCCTAAGCCCATATCCGCTGATAATTCAAGTAGCTCCGCGAGCGACTCCGAGCTTACATGGATCAATTCTGTCGAGCGGACGTTCTACGCTTCCTGCGCATCACCGCCAGGCAACTTGCTAGCTGGCAACGCGCCGGAATTGTTCCCATTCGCGAAATCTTCACCTGGAACGACCTGCTCCAAGTCAAGAAAGTTCGCGATCTCCTAGCTCAGCGCGTGCGTCCTGCGGTCATTCGCGAGTCCCTCCAGGCCATGCAGAAGCAGGTGGCCGGCATGGAAAATCCACTGCTGGAAGCCAGTGCCTACAATGTGGGATCGCGGGTTGCGTTCCGTCATGAAGGCCATTCCCTGGAACCCATAGCCGGTCAGTTCCTGATGGATTTTGCGCCTGTGGGCACGGTCGTCTCCACCGGCAAGGTGAAGCCGATTGCGAAGTTCGAGACCGTGTCCGAGCTGTTCAATCGCGGGGTCGCCCTCGAAGGACATCCCAGTACGCACGAGGATGCGATCCACGCCTACTCGCAGGTGCTGGAACTCGATCCTGACCATGCCGCTACCCACATCAATCTCGGGACTCTCTATTACAACCGGCAGGAGTTTGCCCTGTGCGAGCAGCACTACCGCCATGCCGTGGCTTCCGATCCCCGCTATGCGCTGGCGTACTTTGACCTCGGCAACGTGCTCGACGAGACGGGCCGCATTGCCGAAGCCGTCGCGGCTTACACCACCGCCATCCGTCTGGCGCCCACTTATGCCGATGCCCATTACAATCTGGCGCTGGCGTATGAACGTCTCCGCCAGCCGCGCAAGGCGCTGCCTCACTGGAAGGTTTACCTCAAGCTGGACAAGTCCGGTCCCTGGGCGGTGCATGCGCAAAACCAAATTGCGCGCATCCTCGAAGCCGACCCGCTGAAAATCGTCTTCAAGCGTCAGTAAGCAACCGATTGTCCCAAGGTCAGTGCGAATGCCCATGCTCGTGTAACTGGCTGGCCGGTATAACACAGCCAGTCACTACATCGCACGCCGCCAGCTCGAATTGGATGGTGGTGTGATGGATGTGGAAGTTCCCGGCCAATTGCTCACGAATCTTCCGCAGAATGTCCTCGCACTCTGAGGTGCGCATGTCCGTGATCCCCACATGGCACGACAACGAATGGGTATCGCTGCCGATGCTCCAGACGTGCAGGTCATGCACTTCGTTCACGCCCTCGATCTCGCGAATGACCTGCTCGATGCGCGCCAGTTCCATGCCGCTGGGCGTGCCCTCCAAAAGAATATTCAGGCTCTCGCGGATGATCCCAATCGACGACCACAGGATCATCACGCCGATCCCCACCGAAAGCGCGGGATCGATCCAGCGCTGGCCGGTGAACAGGATCGCGACGCCGCCGGCGATCACCGCCGCGGTGGACAAGGTGTCGCCTATTTCGTGCAGCAGCGCGCTGCGCAGGTTGATGTCGCGATGGCCGCGCATCAGCAGCAGCGCAATCGCCCCATTCATCACCACGCCCGCCGCCGCCACCCAAATCATGATGCCGGCATGCACATCCACCGGGTTCTTCAGGCGGTCGAACGCCTCGTACAGGATGTAGAACGAGATCAGCACCAGCGAAATGCCGTTGATGAACGCCACCAGCACGCCCGCGCGGTTGTAGCCGAAGGTCTTGCGCGCGCTCGGTGGACGCCCCTGCAGATAGACCGCGCCCCACGACATCAGCAGGGCAACGAAATCGGTGAGGTTGTGCCCGGCTTCGGAGAGCAGCGCCAGGCTGTGCGCCCGCAATCCGGAGATGACCAGCAGCACAATATAAGCCAGTGTGACGATCAGCGAAATCCGCAGCACCCGTGAGGTGGTCGCGTCGCGCGCATTGCCGGCATGCACATGCATAGATCCAGTCTAAAAGCCGGGTTGCGGTCTGTTCAACTGGAAGCAATCTCAGGTGGTGGCTTACTTCGACCGCGCGGGCACTAGCGGCCAGCCGCCGGACGAAAGTAGCCCACTACTCAGTCTCAAGATCCGGCCCGTCAACAGACACCGGTTTACAAGTGCAAGGCCCAAAGATGGCCATTCCGAACCACCATTTTTCAATACTTGACAAGGAGGCGAAAAGCGGACACAATCGCCGAACCCTTTGCCTTCGGAACGGGTGGTTCCTTCGTCCAAACAGCTGTTCAACCGCAAGGAGATTCCAACAAAATGCCCAAGAATATCAACCGCGCCGTGCGGACCATGGCGCTCGCGCTGCTCGTGTGCTGCATGGTACTTCCTGCCCTGTCGCAAGACGACGACACCGATAACGGCCCCGCCGTAGGAAAGTTCGCGGTGTTGCCGCTGCGTTTCCAACCCGATTACGGAACAGGCGCGCCTGCCACTCCTCTGCAGACATGGAATGGTACGTTCACCTACCAGGGACGCCGTACCCGTACGCCATGGTGGGCAGGAACCCGACGACCGGCTTGTCAACCACGGTGAAGACGTTCATCGTTCCCGTCAAGGTCATCATCACGACGGGTTCGACGCACACGATTTATAACCCGGCGCACGTGCTGTCCAACGGCAAGACTGTGACGACCAACACCAGGACTTCGCCGATCTTCGATAAAACTACCACCTACACCCAGGGCTTAGTGGACGTCGGCACCACGCAGTACGTTGACGCCTATCAGCGCGCCAATTTCTGGGGCATCGTGCAGAGCCAGCCGAATTATCACGTGCTGCTGGGAGGCCCCACGGTGCTGGCCGAGCAGACCCTGTCTCCGCCGGCCACGAAGGGAAAGAACGGCTCGCCGTTTGGCTTCCAGGCGGCCGAGGTGGACATCAACTGGTTCGATGGCAAGTTGCAAGGCATCATCGCCTCGTTCCCCCAGATCACGCCCAACACGATGGTGATCTTCCTGACCTATAACGTGTACCTGACGCAGGGCGGCTGCTGCATCGGCGGCTACCACACCGCGATAGGCGTCGCCAGCGGCATTCAGACGTACGCGGAATTCACCTATGTCGATCATCCGGGCGTCTTTTCGCAGGACGTCTCGGCGCTGTCGCACGAAATCGGCGAGTGGGTTGACGATCCGCTGATTAACGGCGGCAACAACACGCCGTGCGGCATCCTGGAAAACGGTGACCCGCTGGAGGGTACCGCCAATTACGGAAGCCACCACTACGTGCTGAATGGGTTCACCTATAACCTGCAGGACCTGGTGATGCTGCCGTATTTCGGAGCTCCCATCAGCACCTCGGTGAACGGCTGGTTGAGTTTCCAGGATTATCCATTGTCGATTTGTTCGATGGGATCCTGACGGTCGCACTCGGCTTACTCACGACCCGCTCTTCGGAGCGGGTTTTTCATTGTGCCGATCCGGGCGAGCTGTTAACCAACTAACAATACTCGGGCGTCGTGGGTGCTGTTCCCATTTTGGAACGGCTTACTATCCAATTGATGACCCCTCCTCCTCCCCTGGGTTGTTTGTAATCATGCGATTACGAACTTTTTCCCGGCAAATAATAGAGCCCCAAGGGTTTATACGTATTTATTAGATCCGCAAGGACTTACGGGAACAAGACTGACCTCGGCTCAAAGGCCTTGCGGGGAAGCAGGAAGGCATGTAGTGATCAACCAGTAATCGCCGGCGAAGTTCGGTCCACCATCCACTGCCCACTATCCACTGACTTTTCAAAGATCTCCGGCCCTAGCCGCAACCATCTCCACCCGACTGCGGGCGGAAGAGACACTAAGCCTCCAGACTTGAGTGTATCGCCCTTTCCGTCGATGTCAAGTTACGAAAGTACATGTACCACCACCATCGTGACGAGTCCGAAAACGGAGCGGCGCCGCAATAGTTTGAACTCGGCCTTATGGACAAGGCCAGCGAGTCCCCGTGGTCGGATACTGAGCAACTTTCCGCGGGCCGGAGTTCCCAAACGATCGTTGCTGTGATTGTTCGATGGGGTTACTATTCTCCTTCAATTGCGGCAGGACCCATGCGCTGGGTGAGAAGAGCCAAATTGGGTGCGCCGGGGGCCCCATTATGAACTCATTCGAAGAGAAGGTGCGAGAGGTAAGTGAGTGGTTTGCGAACCTGCGATTCAAGGGGATTGTTCGTCTGTACTCGCCCCGTCAAGTGGTCGAACAGAGAGGCACCATCGCCACCGACTACCCCGTGGCGCGAGCGGCGGCGGAGGGTTTTTATACCCGGCTCAGAGAGTTATTTCAGGCCGGCAAGTCGATCACGACCTTCGGTCCCTACTCACCGGGACAGGCCGTCACCATCAAACGACTCGGCATCGAAGGCATCTACCTGGGCGGGTGGGCGACTTCGGCCAAAGGGAGCGTCAGCGAAGATCCCGGCGCTGATCTCGCCAGCTACCCGCTCAGCCAGGTGCCAGACGAGGCGGCGGCCATCGTGCGCGCGTTGCTCACCGCGGACAAGAATCAGCTGTTCTTTCGTTCCCGCATGAAGCCGGAACAGCGCGCATCCACCCCTGAAGTCGATTACCGGCCGTTCATCATCGCCGACGCCGACACCGGCCACGGAGGAGACGCTCACGTCAGGAACCTCATCCGCCGATTCGTGGAAGTCGGCGTACCGGGTTACCACATCGAGGACCAGAAGCCGGGCGTAAAGAAGTGCGGCCACCAGGGGGGCAAGGTCCTGGTGTCGGAGAACGAACAAATCCAGCGCCTCAATGCCGCGCGATTCCAACTCGACGTTATGCGGGTGCCCGGAATCATTGTGGCGCGCACAGACGCCGAAGCCGCCAACCTCCTGGAGGGATGTGCGGACGAGCGCGACCAGCCCTTCATTCTCGGGGTCACCAACCTGGAGGTACCGAGCTATAAGGCCGTGTTTCTCGCTCTCCAGAGAAAGTTTTATGAGGCCGGAGTCGATGAGGTAAGGGGCCATATGATGTTCGCCATGCCGGACTCCGAGTACGCCGCCGCCGATGCCTGGCTCGAAACCACTGGATTGCTACCGTTGATTGAGGAGAACGCCCAAGCCTATAAGAAGAGCTCCGACGCGCTGGTGGATACCATGCTCGACAAGGTCATCCCGCGTTTCCTGGATGAATGGCAGGAAGCGGCAGACCTGATGACCTACCGGCAGGCCGCTACGGATGTCATGAGGTTTCGCGTCAGCGAAGGTGAGTCCTTTGACCTGAGCGTCGACGAGTGGCTTGCCTACTCCAAACGAGCGTCGTGGTATGCCGCCCGCGAAAAAGCGAAATCGATGGGAATCGACGTAACCTGGGACTGCGAACTGGCCAAGACGCCCGAGGGGTACTACCAGGTCCAGGGAGGTCTGGATTATGCCATCGCTAAGTCGCTCGCCGCCGCGCCGTTCGCGGATATTCTGTGGATGGAGACCGCCACCGCCGATCTTGAGGAGGCCAAAGCGTTCGCGGATGCGATTCACGCTGAATTTCCCGACAAGATGCTGGCCTATAACTTGTCACCTTCGTTCAGTTGGGACACCACGGGCATGAGCGACGAGCAGATGAAGCACTTCCCCGAAGAGTTGGGCAAGCTCGGCTTCGTATTCAACTTTATTACCTATGGCGGACACCAGATCGATGGCCTCGCCGCCGAGGATTTCGCTACCGCGCTGCGGCAAGACGGGATGTTGTCGCTGGCTCGGTTGCAGAGGAAGTTCAGGCTGCTGGAATCGCCCTACCGGACGCCGCAAACCCTGGTCGGCGGTCCGCGTCTGGATGCCGCCCTGATGGCCGCCTCCGGGCGGACGGCAACTACCAAGGCCATGGGCAAGGGATCGACCCAGCACCAGCACCTGGTGCAAACCGAATTTCCTCCCAAGGTCCTGGAAGATTGGCTGCAAATCTGGGCGGAGCACAATGGCTTGCCGCCGGTGTTCCGCGCACAGTTGCGTCCCGTCGCGGCAGGTTCCGACTTCCTCGAACTCAGCTTGTGGAACGATTCGACCGACCGAGTCGGCAACATCATCTTCGCTGACGTGCAGGATCGACGCGGTCATAAGCTGCTTTCCATCCGCGATATGAATACCTTCGATCCTTCCCTGCGAAAGAAACGCCTGATGACCCTGGCACACCTCTTCCTGCTCCACCGTTACAAGGCGGGACTGGTCCATTACTTGAGTCCGACCGAGGACAACCAGCACCAAGCCTTGAAAATGCAAAGACTGGGGATCTTCGGCGACGTCAATACCGAGGCCGGACTCATCATTGTTGCCAGCGTCGAGGCAGGCCGAATCGCTGAGTTGCTCAACCCGGACCAGATTGTTCTGCGCAAATTGATCAACAAAGAAACATAGACGCTGAAATTATGGCCGGGTGGCCCAAGCTATCGCCCTGAGGGCGGAGATCGAGCCGGATTGGACGGGACTCAAGTATGGGCCCATGGGAATGCCCTCGCGCATAAAGATTACGGAATAACACCCAAGCAAAAGAGGGTTGGGTTGATTAGATAAGAGCGCAGGCTCGCAGTCTATCCTTAGTCGTCTTTGGCTGGTGGATAGAGGATAGAACTTCGTTGGCGATTATCCACTGACTTTTCAAAGGTCGTCGGTCCTGAGCAGCGTTCCCGCCGAACTTTTCTACAGGCCCTGCTGTGGTTTGCGTTTCAGCGGCTTGCCAATCGCGAGCAGGAAGATGGCACTCTTGCCTTTCGCGTGCGGCGAAAAAAAGTTAATCACGTCATCATCGAAGAAGGTCAGCCCGGTCGCACCCAGGCGCTGGGCATACGCAGCCAGGTACATCCTGCCGCCGATGGCGCCCGCCTCCAACTGGACGGCCCGGTAGCCGCGGTTCCCGTATCGCTCCAGGATGCGTTTCAAATCGGCGAGAAAGAAGATGTCCACGCAGGCGTCCGCCGGAAGCTCCTGCTCCAGTCCAAGATGGTAGGCCTCGGCGCGGAACTCTCCTTCGTTCAAAAGCTCCAGGGTGTTCCGCTCGCGCCGGAAGAAGTAAGCGCCCGGCTTGAGTCCCTGCACCGAATGCACGATCAGGTAAAGATCGTTGAGCTGCGCGCCGGGAGGCTCAAGGAAGTCAGCCGGAAGACCTCGCGTGGCGTACTCGAAAATGGTTGAGAGTTGTGCCAGTGTAATGGATGCCGTCTTATCGAACGTTCGGGTAGAGCCGCGGCGCAGGATCACCTGCTCGATCGTGTCCTTCGGTTGTTCTTCTTCCGGCAGTGGCTGGAGGCGAACTGCCTCGCCGGCCGGAGCGGAAGATGGAAGGACTGGTTTCTTCTCGCGCCACTGAGGCACTTCCTCTTCGGACTCAAGCGAAGACGCGTCGTGCATCTCAAGCATGGCGGGATATTCGACCTCGCGCTGCGAAAGCGGGATCGTCTCCAGGCCGAGCGCCGGAGCCTCTCTCGGCGCTGGCAGCGAACTCTCCGATGTGCGCCCGATCGGTACCAGGCACAAGGAAACCTCACGCCGCGTATCGAGATCAAGCAGGCGGTTCACCTCGGCGTCCACGAACCCGAGCACGATCTCGGCCGGCAGCCCCGAAGCCGCAGAAACGGCCAGCATATTCGCCAACAGGGTACCGCTGTCCCAACCGAAATGGCGATAGGTGCGGGCCTGGTACTTCCAGGCGTTTCGCCAGTACGTTCCGGTGCAGATGATCGTCGCGGGCGCGTGCGCCACGGCGGGTTCCATCGCCGTCGCCTGAGCCAGGTTTCCGCGAAAATCACCTTTTCGCAGAAGCCGTAGCGATACGTCTGCCGGATTGAAGTGATACACGCCGGCATCCAGGCCCGGGAGATCGCCAGTCACGACGTACAGTTCGATCTCGTAGAGAGCTCCGGTGCAGGCTGCGGCGCGAAAGTAGATTTCTCCACCCGGATAGGCGCGCTGTTTGGTAATCCCCGCCGAGAAGTAGAGGATGCGCGCCAGATCCTGAAGGTCAGGGACCGAATCGGCCGGCGATGAGGGCACTGGCTCTGAGATCGCGGAGAGCGCGGCCACCCCGGTTTGCGGCACGTCCCGCGGCAACGGAAACGGCTCTATCGTCGGATAGATTTTGAAAGGCTAGCGGCCGATTCGCCCAGTCCAGGAAGTGAGGATTGTTACGAATACTCCAGTAAGAGTGCTTCGTGCCATCGTGATACTTCCAAGCCGCCTGGATGTCACGGTTGCTCATCGGTTACTACGTCAGACTAGCACCTGACACTCGACCAAAGGCGCATGCAATGAAGCTGCTCCTGCGGATTGTCTCTGGATCACGGACCACCCGGTTCCAACCATCTCTTGTAGGCAGCCCGAAGGGCGGCACAATCGTAGCCCAGAATCGTTCGACTTCGCTCAGGGCGCACCCGGGCTGCTGATTGCTTGTTCGTATTCCCGCTCTGCTTGGGCGGGCAACAAAACCCACAGGCTATAAATCCCAAGCGCGGTTCCGAGCGGAATGTTGAACAATGCCAGGAATGAAAGAACGATGGTCAGCATGCGCGCCCAAGGTTCGCGCCGCAGCAGTCCCCAGCCGGCAAAGAAACCCAAAGCTGCCTTGACCAAAATGAAGAACCCGATCGTGCCAAACAGCGAATGCAGGAAACCGGCTGGCACGTCCGGCGGGACTCCTTCCAGTTCGTGGAGATGCGCGAACACCGTGTTGGCAAGGACGAACAGCACGACGCCGGCAACTGCATTGAACGCGGATAGCGCCAGCCACAGGATGCCCAACAACCGAATGTGCTCGCGCACGCGGTTCGGCTGCGGATAAGCTGGGGCAAGGGCCGCGGAGAACTCCTTGCCACATCGGCCGCAAAAGCGCTGGTCCGGCTGCACCGGTGCGCCGCATCGATCGCAGAACATAGGCCCTCCTTGGTGTTGCGCTCCGATACCAAACTACGCGCGGTTCAGGGCCGAGCTTCGTAAACGATGTTGAAAGGCGTTTCCGTCGCTCGCCGGAAACGGCTGAAACCGGCTGAGGTTACCACTTCTCGGATGCGTGCCTCCCCAGATTGCGCGCCCAGGCACAGTCCAACTTCCTGCGATCGGGAACAGGGTGTGCACAGCAGCGTCGAGAACGAGTAGTAGACCCGGCCCACAGGATTCAGATTGTCCTTCAACTCGTTGTTCGCGAATGGTTCCACGATCATCCACGTACCGTCATCCCGCAGCGAGCGCCGAACGTGGGCGGCGGCGCCGACGGGATCGCCCATGTCGTGCAGACAGTCGAAAACCGCGACGAAGTCGTAGTCCTTTCCTGGATACTCCTTGGCTTTGGCCACCTCGAACGTAACCCGGTCGGCGACCCCTTCGCGCTTAGCAGAATCACGCGCTGCTTCGATCGACTTATCGTGGTAATCGAATCCGAAGAAGTGGGACTTCGGAAATGCCTTTGCCATCAAGACCGTCGAGGCGCCTTTCCCGCAGCCCACGTCGGCCACGCGCGCACCGCGCTCGAGTTTTTCCTTCACGTCATGGAGCGCGGGGATCCAAGAACTCACCAGATTGGCAGCGTAACCAGGCCGGAAAAACTTCTCGCATCCGTGAAATACGCCGTCATCGTGTTCATGCCAGCCCATCCCCGCTCCCGTGCGAAACGAGTCGGCGATTCGCGGCACCGCTGCGAGTGACCCAAGCGCTAGCTGGAATGCTCCAGGCAGATAAGCCGGGCTGTCTTCATTGGCCAGGGCAAAGGCCTGTTCCTCGGTGAGACTAAACTTGTTTGATTTCTCATCGTAGGTGACATAGCCGCCCGCGGCCTGTGAGGCGAGCCATTCCCGCACGTAGCGTTCATCGGTTTTAGTCTTGGCGGCAAGTTCGGCCGAAGTCATTGGGTGCTCCGCGAGTGCTTTGTACAGTCCGAGCCTCTCTCCAATGACCACCATCCCGGTACCTACCGCGGCGCCGAGATCGCCGACAAAACGCCCGATGAAGGCATTGAGCTTGTCCATGTCGATTGCCATATGTGGGACTCCTTCCGCAAGCGTCAGGATTTTAGCTCAATTTGCTCCCGATTGCTTAGCCAGTCCGGAGTGAGGCGCGTGGCGCTGGCATCCTCGGGACTTTGTCGTCGTGGACCCGCAGAGCTTCAGCTACATCCCAGTCGTCGAGCAGAGCTTCGATGGTGGATAATAGCTGCCTGATGGAGCGTGGCATGAACAGGAAGTTCTCTCTGTGTCTCTCTGCACTTCTGGCATTCAGCGTCGCGTCCTACGGACAGGTGAACAAGGGCTCGACCACGCCCCCGCCGAATCCATCAACCGGACCCGAGTCGACCAGCGATGTTGGTAAGTACGCAAATTGGGATCAGTTGTCCAAGGCGGCGCGCCCGGGAGATTATCTCCGCGGAACGGTCACCGTGGACGGCGGTACGCTTCCCTGGGACCCAATTGCGGTCACCGTCACGTGCGATGAAAAGCCGAGATACGACACGCGCACCGACGTGAAGGGCGTCTTCCTGATCACGTTCCCAATCGCCACAGGCCCAGCCAAGCCGGATGCGCAGCGGTCGAAGGCGGCCCAATACATCGGTTGCCAGGTACAGGCCGCGGTGTCAGGCTTTCAGTCCAGCACCATCACCATTCCCAATCGCGACCTGACCGATAAACCTGACATCGGCGTCATCACGCTTCGTCAGGAAGAAGGAGCGCAGGGCGGCAGCATGAGCGGGACCAGCCAATCGGCCCCCAAGGACGCCGTGAAAAACTTCGAGAAAGCTCGCGCGGAGTGGCTCGATCAGAAGCCGGACCGGGCGCAGCACGATCTCGAGAAGGCCGTCCAGATCTATCCCCAATACGCCGAGGCGTGGTATCAACTCGGGAAACTGCAGGAGAAAGCGAATCCCGGGGAGGCCCGCAACTCGTTTTCCAAGGCGGTGGCTGCGGACCCGAAGTTCGTTTTGCCTTACGAACATCTTGCGACCCTGGCCGCGGTGGAAAAAAAGTGGCAAGAGCTTCTGGACTACACGACGCACTGGTTAGAGATCGAGCCGCGCGGTACGCCGCGAGTCTGGTATTACAGCGCACTGGCCAACACCAACCTGAAAAACAATAAGGTCGCTGAGGCGAGCGCACGCAAAGGGCTTGCCATGGACCCGCTCCATACCGAGCCGAACACGGAGCAACTTCTGGCGGTGATCCTTGTGGCCGAGCATGACTACGCGGGGGCCCTGGAGCATCTGCGCGAATGCCTCACCTACTATCCTCCCGGACCTGGCGCCGATCTCGTGAAGCAGCAGATCGCGCAGCTCGAACGGGCGATGACGGCCTCGAAGTAGAGCGGTTTCAGGTTCAGCCGCTGGCCGCGTCAGGGCCATTACGCTGTCCACCACCAAGCTATCCAAGCCCAGGATACTTCCCGAGGAAGAGCAACAGGAGGTCAACTGTATCCGTCACGCCGTGCGCCACGATGGGAACGGCGAGGTTGCGCCCACAACCGAGATAGATCGGTCCAAGGAGAAGACCGTCGACGACGTTCTCCAATTGTCCCGTGATTCCCTGCCCGATGTGCGCGAACCCGAATACCATGCTGACCGCGAGCAAGCTTACAATCCAGGCTGCGCGCTGGTTCCGCAGAAGCCCGGCCACGCGGTTCATGAGGTATCCGCGGTAGATCATTTCCTCTCCAAACGCTGCCACAATCCAGACATAAAGCAAAAGGAGAATGGCCGTTTTTATATGTCCACGGATCATCAGAAAATTGGACAGGTCTGGCGCTTTCCCGGTGATGCGTTCGAGGAGAGGCTGAGTGACGAAAAGCTCCAGAAGCTCGATGCCCGCGCCGCACAGAATACCCAGGATCAGTGTCCTGCGCCACGAGTGGAATCGCACCAAGCCGACGTCTTTTCAGCGCAGCGATCGCACACGCAGGGAGACCCACGCGACAACAAACAAGTAAAGGTTCTTGCTGATAAAGATATGGTGGCGGATGTCCAGCACAAAGAGGAGAACGACGACGCCGGCTTCGCAGAGAACCAGCCACCCACTTTTGGACCATCGTCGAACAGCGGCCACGTCTTCGCTCATAGGGATAAGTACGATGACAGAGAGCCAGGAGTTTCATGGTCAAGCCCTTCGTTGGGCGAACCTCGGGCACCAGGCCGGATGTCAGAGAACTACCTCTCTTTCCACCGGAGGGAAAAGTGTTTTCTCTTGACATCCCCTCTCGAAGAACTTTTATAGAACCCGGCAGTGTTTTCTCGCCCGATTTGGAACGGTCTGTTATCCATTTGATAACCCCCCCCTCCCCTCCTCGTTCTTTGTAATCATACGATTACGAAGTTTTTCCCGGCAACCTATTGATTTCCAAGTGTTTACAAGTAACTACTTTATTTGCTTCACTTACGAGCCCGTATTTCCCGCTCACTCCGACCCCTACGGCACAAAGATCGAGATTGCTGTAGTAATCGACAAGTATTCACTCGGTAGGGGTTATACCCACAACTGGTCCATCGACTTTTCAAAGATCCACGGCGCTAATGCGACCGTCTCCACCCGGCCGTGGGCGGAAGAGACACTAAACCTCAAGACGTGAGTGTATCGCCCTTTCCGCCGATGTCAAGTTACGAAAGTACATGTACCATCACATGGTGACGAGTCCGCCGATGTCCCACCCTTCGACTGCACTCAGGGCAGGTCCCCCAAGCCGGTTTTGGTTGGATGGGGATTTTGTTCTTCTGTCGCAGCACCCGGCTGCTGATGCACAACCTTTGACAAGTTGTTTACAACTCCATGACACCAGCAGTCATTGCATCTGATTAACTGGATCCTACCGAAAGAAATCTTCAGGACGATTTTGTGGACGCTCCCACCGGTCGATGACTCGGCCAGAACCGCCATGACGACACGTATTCTGGTTGCCTTCTAGCCGTCTCTACAGGAGGTTCCCATGACTTTCAGAAACGTGAATAGGCTTGCAGTACTTCCCACGGCGGCATTGGCTGCATTGCTTGTTATCGGGTTGATAGCAAGCACACCCATCCCACTCCTCGCTCAGGCGTCTGGTACCTGGACGAGTACCGGCACTCTGAATACGCCCCGCAGCGCCCACACCGCCACGCTGCTTCAGAATGGTCAGGTACTTGTCACGGGTGGCGAGAACCTTGCCCATAACTTTCTCACGAGCGCCGAACTATACAACCTCGCTACAGGCAAGTGGACGGTCACCGGCAGCACGGCGATAGCCCGCGTAGACCACAGCGCAACGCTGCTACCGAACGGCGAGGTCTTGGTCGCCGGCGGGTACCTCGGTCTCGATTCAAGTTACCACGCGATCTATACCGCGACGGCCGAGCTCTACAATCCCTCGACTGGCCAATGGACGCCCACGGGCAGCATGACAACGCCCCGTGCCTCGCATGGCGCCACGCTGCTCCAAAACGGCCAGGTGCTGATTGCAGGAGGGACCAATTCTGATGGCACATCGGGCGATACCGCCGAGCTCTACGACCCATCCAAAGGCACTTGGAAAGCGACCGGCAGCCTGCATAATTACCATCCGTTGGCGTTGACGCTGCTCCCAGATGGGCGCGCGCTGAAGGTAGATGCTTCTGGCACGACCGGCGCGGCCGGCGAGCTCTACGATCCTTCCAAGGGGCAGTGGACGTTGACGTCGGGAACGTATTACAGCCATACCGGCGTCTCTACTGCGTTAGTTCCAAACGGTGACGTGCTGGTCTATGGGAATAAGTTCTCTTGCTATGCCAGCGAGTTCTACAACCCATCTGCCAATACTTGGACACATACCACGGGGCAATGTGGAAACTCGATTAGCTTTGGCCCCTTGACGCTGCTTGGCACCGGAAAGGTGCTGCTGGCCGGAGGCGCGGTTCAGTACAGCGGCAAGTCCTACCCCACCGCCAACTGCCGACTCTACGATCCGGCGACCAATAGCTGGTTAGTTACGGGTAGTCTGATGCAATCCGGAAATCACTCGACGACGCGGTTATTGAATGGGCAAGTGCTGGCCGTCGGTGGTTCCGACGCCGAACTTTATACGCCCTAGCGTAACTGTGCTTGCCACCCCTACACCTGGCTCGTTCACTGGGGTCGGGCACCCCCATCCAAGCCCGGTCTTGCTTGGATGGGGGATTTGTTCTTCTGTTCGCACCACCCGGTGCCAACCGTCTCTTTTGGCAACCCGAAAGGCGGCACAATCGTAGCCCAGCACGTGAGAGTCTTTGTGAGAACTCAGTTTTGGTTGCGGCAGTGGAACGAACCCGCAGAGAACCAGCCCCGAAGGGGCGGAACTGATGGTAGCCCCGGGCGGATTGCGGGGTCCCCGAGACGCGCCGCTTTTGCGCGTGTTGGGGTGCAAGTAAGCCCGGGGTAAAGTAGAAAATTGACCCGAGCCGCGTAGCGGCGGCACAGGTCTTCACACAGACAGACTCGATAAATGTGCCGTCCCTGAAGGGACTCAGGGTCATATACAACGCTTACCTAGGGCTTACGCCCTGGGCTACGATTGTTTCGCCCTTCGGGCTCGGGTGATGGAGATCGGGTGGACTCCAGTGCGAAACGACGCCGCATCTCCGCCAGGCAAAGTGGGAACAGGTCGCAAACTGCGCGTTCACGAAGTTAGGCTGGCGGCGATAACACCTGAAGGTCACGAAATGCGACTGTCCGGTTTCTTGAAACCGCCGCAGACCACGTGGCATGAGCCCAATCTACACCCTTGTGGCTGTCGAGGGCAGTGACCCCAGGTTAGCCCAAAAGAAGGGCGAACCTGATGGGATAAGAACGAAGGCTTCAGCGGACTCGGTATGCTTTGGTTTGTGAGGACCAAGCTCTGAGTCAGGAGAAGCCTTCATGGTTATTGTAGGGTGTGATTTCCATCCCAGATGGCAGCAGGTCGCGATTTTCGATGCGGCGACCGGTGAGATGGTGGAACGCAAACTGGTCAACGGTAACGGCGAGGCGGAGCAGTTTTACCGCAGCTTGCCGGTGCCTTCGTTGATTGGTGTGGAGAGTTGCGGGAACAGTCAGTGGTTCGTGGAGTTGGTGGAGCAGTTGGGACACGAGGTGTGGATCGGCGATGCCGCGCAGATTCGGGCCAGCTATGTGCGCAAGCAGAAGACGGACCGTCGCGACGCGGGGCACATTCTGAAGCTGCTGATGGAAGGACGGTTTCCGCGGCTGTGGAGGCCGGATGCCGAGGTGCGCGATCTGCGTCAGTTGCTGATCCATCGTCATCGCCTGGTGCAGATTCGTACGCGGGTGAAGAACGGGTTGCAGCACCTGGCGATGAATCGCGGGATGCAGAAGAAGTCTAAGCTGTGGAGCGAAGCCGGACAGCGGGCTTTCCTGGAGTTGCCGCTGCCAGGCTGGGCAGGGTGCCGGCGGCAAGATCTGCTGGCGCTGTTGGCCAAGCTGGACGAGCAAATCAGGCCGCTGGATGCGGCGGTGGAGAAAGCGGCGCTGGCCCACGCGCAAGCCCGGCTGCTGATGACGCAGCCGGGAGTGGGGCCGATCACGGCGCTGGCGTTCGTAGTGACCATGGGCGACGTCAATCGGTTTCAGCGGGGCAAGCAGGTGGCCAGCTATCTGGGACTGATTCCGCGCGAACACAGCTCGGGCGGACAACAGCGGCTGGGAGCCATCAGCAAACAGGGCAATGGTTTTCTGCGCATGTTGCTGGTGGAAGCGGCGCAGACGGCGGTTCGCCTGGATGAAGGATTGCGCAAGAAGTATCAACACCGTTGCCATCGCAAGGCGAAGGGAGTAGCCAAAGTGGCGGCGGCACGCAAGTTGGCGGTACGACTCTACTGGATGCTGCGCACCAATACCGGGTATCCAGAGATCGTTCATAACGAGAGTAGCTCGCGGTGCCCCATGGCCGGCGCAAGCTAGGCCGCGAACCTGATTGGGCGCTCTCGCATCCAGCGGACCGGTGCAAAAGACGCGCTGGCGCGCTTGGAAAACCAGAAAACGGTTTTCCACTTTCGCACCGGCGACGGCGGCTGGATGTTCGCATAAAGCATCATGGCGGAAAGTGCAAGCCGTATCGATGGGTGGTGGAACAAGTTGTTCCACCGCAAGTGAGCAGCGAGTCATGTTCCAGAGTCTTGGTCCTCACAACCCAACTCTGGCGTCGAACCCAGCGGTGCTCGCGCACCGCTCAGGAACACCTCGCCTTGACAACGCCTTCGTTCTTATCGATGGGGCACCGGGCACCAGGCTGCCAATGACCTGATCACTGGGTCGAAGAAATGTGCTTTCTTAGGATCGGTGTTTTGCGTAGCGTTCGAGTCTGCAATACCAGTCGGGTTTTCCGCGCCCGAAAGCCTCCGCTCGGTCGAGTATTACGAGCGCTTTGCCGATGTCCTCTGCCAAACCACCGGCCGACACGACTTCACAACTATCCGTCGACACGTCAAAAGCTACCAGTTGGAAATCACAATCTTGAGGCCAGTCGGGAGCTCTTAGCTCCACTCCATGATTGGTTTCGATAATCGTTGTGTTTCTCGAATCTGTATCGATAGAAATTGCAAGGTCCAGCATAACGTCCTCACAGCTCCTTCGCGCTAGACGGTAGCCAGCCACGAAACATGGACGGTCACCCTCTCAGTCTTCCTGAACGGGAGCCTGCCTGACAACGGGTCCTGGTAAATTTCGTGGAATGGTGTCTCACGGAAGTTCTTGACCACGAAGAGAAAAAAGCGATCTCCCAAGGCCGAAGCTAGGGCGTGTTCCTTAGGGGTCATAGACAGACTCCCCATTCGTTCCCTCAAACCTTTGACCTCTACGGCGATAAAATCCTCATGTTTCTCAGTCCGTAGTCGGAAGTCATATCCGCAACCAAGTCGCGTTGTGTTCTCCACGACATAATCTTGAAACTCAGGAAGGTCAGGCTGAACCGACATGAAGTATTGCTCTGCGGCCAGACCGGTGATAAGCCTCTTCGCAAAGTGAGTCTCGTTCTCCGGTGGTTCTTCTTTCTCCTGAATTTCGCTCCAAGCGTTCTCGTCATATCCAACGAAGGATTTGACCAAACCGGTGAATGATTCGAGATCTAAGGCCTTGTACTTCTCAAACACCTTGAGGCAGTAGCTGCGTGTGGGGCGCTTATGCCACCCCTTTCGACGGTTCGGGAGCAAGGGGTCGAACTCATCACGGTAGTTCTTTATTGAGGCAGGTTGCGATCCCATAGCGTACCCAATGACATTGAACGCCTCCCTGAAGCTTTTGAAGCCGAGCTTTTTCAAACCGAACGAGTCGTATTTTGAGAGGTAAAGGCCCGCCAATATGAGCTTCTCTCTCGTCGAGATTCGTCGCGAGTCCGGAGGCATAATCTTCATCGCTGATGATTGGCAGCGGCAAATCTTTAACAGGCTAAGGGTCCCCAAACCAGAGTCGGTGTACATGGGAGATCACTGGCGGTAAGATCCGCAACGGTGCACACCCGCAGTTCCGACCCACCGAAATAGGCTCGATACGCAGCGGCCTTCTTCTCGCACCAATCATTCGCAAAGGCGCATTCCCACTGAGGGCCGAAGCCGAGCCGAGCCATTCCGCCACCTGCGAAGAACTCGAAAAACGTGAACGGCGGTGTTATCACATTTGCTCGCTCTTGGTGCTCCATCTCCATATCAATCGGCAATTACTAAAAATTCTACATCTTGATTCTTGATTTCGTGCTCTTTCAGTACTCTGAAGAACCCTCGTCGACGTTTACTGCCCAAACTCGCTCTCCGCTGACAGGTTCTCAAACCGCGTATAGCGCTTGATGAAGGCCATGCGGATGGTGTCGGTGGGACCGTTGCGCTGTTTGGCGACGATGAGTTCGGCGCGGCCGTCGAGGTCGGGATCGTCCTTCTTGTACACCTCTTCGCGGAAGATGAAGGCGACCACGTCGGCGTCCTGCTCGATGGAGCCCGACTCGCGCAGGTCGGAAAGTTGCGGCCGATGGTCGCCGCCGCGGCTCTCCGGAGCGCGGCTCAACTGCGAGAGCGCCACCACCGGGACCTTCAGCTCCTTGGCCAGCGCCTTCAGCCCGCGCGAGATGGCCGAGACTTCCTGGGTGCGGTTCTCGAAGCGCTTGCCGCCGATGGGCACCGCCGACATGAGCTGCAGATAATCCACGATGAGCAGGTCGAGGCCCTCGGTCTGCCGCAGGCGGCGGGCCTTGGCGCGCATCTCGCTGACCGAGATGCCGGGCGAGTCGTCAATGTACAGCTTGGAGTGCGAGAGCTCTTCGGTGGCGCGGGTCAGCTTGCGCATGTCGTCTTTGGTGAGGAAGCCCTGGCGCAGGTCCTTGGAGTCCACTTGCGCGTGCGAGGCCAGCATGCGCATCAGCAGCGCCTCGCGCGACATTTCCAGCGAGAACACGCCCACCACTTTGCCGTCGAGCACGGCGGCGTTTTCGGCGATGTTCATGGCGAATGCGGTTTTGCCCATCGAGGGGCGGGCGGCAATGATGATCAGGTCCGAGGGCTGGAGGCCGCTGGTCAGCTTGTCGAGCAGCGTGTAGTGCGTCGCCAGGCCGGTGATTTCCTGGCCGCGTTTGTACAGCTCCTCCAGCGAGCCGAACGAACCTTTGATGATGGACGGGATGTCCAGAAAGCCTTGCCCGATGCGGTTCTCGGAGAGCTGGAAGATGGCCTGCTCGGCGCGGCCCAGCACCTCCTCGGCTTCGTCGGAGTGGTCGATGGCTTCGGCGATGGCGTTCTGCGCGAGGTTGATGAGCCCGCGCAGCAGCGCCTTGTTGCGCACGATGCGGACGTAGTGCTCGATCGAGGGGCGCTCGGGAACGCCGTCAATCAGCGACGACAGATAGGCGACGCCGCCGATCGCCTCCACTTCCTTGCGGCGGTCCAGCTCTTCGACCAGCGTGATCATGTCCACCGGACGGCCGCTCTCCTGCAGGTCGCGCATGCGCGAATAAACGCGGCGATGCGCGTCGAGCGAGAAGTCGTCAGGGGTGAGGTGTTCGGCGGCCTGGTCGTAGAGCGAGTTGTCGAGCAGGATCGCGCCGAGGATGGAGCGCTCCGCCTCCATGCTGACGGGAAGTCCGCGTTCCAAACTGTAGTCGGTGGTCGCCATCGGAGGGTGCAATCAGAGTAGCCAGATCGGGAGGAGCGCGCAACGAGTCAGCAGATGAAAATGGCGGTGCACAGGAAGATTCCTGAGAAAAACTGTGTGGTCTGTGGAGAAAGGCGGTCCGAACTTCTGAGGCGCAGACTAGGGCGTGGAGTTTTCCGATTCCTTCCAGAGTTACGGAGGCGTCGCCTATCCGGTTGCAACAGCTACGCCCGCCGTATTGGCCGCGCGACGCAGCTCGGCGTCGGTTGTGGCCAGGGGCAAACCCAACCGCATAGCCACTCCCAAGTATGCCGCGTCATAGTTAGTGAGATTATGCGCATGCGCGAGGGCAGGTATCTCCAGAATCTCGGCGGGAGTGTACTCAGCAGCTACGATCGGCAGGGCTTTCACTCGCTGAAGGAAACCTTCAATCTGATCACGCGTGAGCCGCTTGCGCCGGTACGCCATGACGAGGCCATTGCCCACTTCATAAAACCACAACATCGGAACGATAGCGCGATTCTTCGAGAGGCTTGCAAGGATACTGAGAGCATAATTCCGATCGGCTTCGTCATCCAGGAACCACCGTAAGGCAAGCGAGGCGTCGATCACGACGTCGCTCACAAGCGGTGACCCTCACGGATCAATTGCTCCACCGAGATGCCTTGCAGAGGGATTCGGTTCTTCTCAACGAAGTCGAGCATCTCGCGTACGGCGCTTTGCCGCTGCTCGTCCTCAGAAGCGGCAGGGGAGTGACCCTTTTCCCTAAGCGCTTTCAGCGCCCTAGAGATTACTTCTTCCGCGGTGTGAAATTGCCCGAACCTCAGTTCGTCTTTGACGATCTCTTCCTGCTCAGGAGTCAGATTGATATTCATGTCGCGGAACCTAGCTCATCCTTGGATAAATGATAGCAGTTCAACGGTATCGGCGATGGGCAGTGCGCCCTCCGCGGCTTCTTTAATTGCGGCCCGAGACCAGCCACCTCGGGCCGCTCTAAGAGGCACAAACTCAACGTCCGTGCGACGTCAGCGCGGCTTCCATGCTCCGGGAGCAAGGGCGGGGAGCGTCAGCGTGTGCTGCGCATTGCTGCGCTTCGGTGGTGCGGACTTGGGAGGAAAATCCCGAGCACCTGCGACTCGAGAACGGTCCGCGCATAAGCGCACGCGCACTCCATCGGGCCCAATCGGCTGCGACTGATCCAGGATGCGGTTGGTTTTCCTCAGCGCCTGTCGAGTGGCGCTCAAGAAAAAGATCCGAGGCCGTTGCCTGGCACCTCGGATCAACTCACATCGCTGCTACGGATCATTCGCAACCTCGGAAGCGGCACGCAAAAGCCCGTGCCTCGACTGCGTGACAGAATGCAGGAGCAGGAGCGCAAGGACACAAGCAGGAAAATGCCGGTGGCTGTGCATATCATGTGCAACGCGAATAATAGTTGTGCAAATCAGGAGGAAAAGCGGGGCGTTGCGGCGGATTGAGAATTGCCGCGCTGAACTCGACGTGCTGAAGAACTCCCAAAAGCAGATTCCTCACCCGACTGAAGTCGGTTCGGAATGACAAGAACAGAAAGACCTCTGTGTCGGCGCACCGATCTCTGCATTCCTTTATGGTCGAATAGGGGTCCTTCGACTCCTGACGGCTGCGCTCGTCGCTCAGGATGACAGCATAGGGGTCATCCTGCACAGTCGCGCCCGTTACCAGCTTGTTACTACCGCGAAGCCGCGCTTCCGATTATGCTCGCGGTTATGGCAGTGTCGGTCACGGTGCTGGCGAGCGGAAGCAAGGGCAATTGCACCGTCATCTCCAGCTCCGGCACCCGCCTGCTGGTGGATGCCGGCCTTTCCTGCCGTGAGCTGCTGCGCCGCATGCTGCTGTGCGGAGTCGATCCGCACGCGATCGACGCCATCCTCATCACGCACGAGCACACCGACCATATTGGCGGGCTGTACGTGCTGGCCAAGCGGCTGAAGATTCCGGTTTACATCACCGGACCGACCTATCACGCGTATCAGAAGTTCGCGCGCGACAGCGCCGGCAATCGCATTGCGATCGGGCGTCTGGAAACGTTCTGCTCCGGCACGGCGTTTCAGATCGGCGACATCAAGGTGACGCCGTTCACCATCCCGCATGACGCCGTCGATCCCGTCGGCTTCACCTTTTGCAGCGACGGCATCAAGATCGGGGTCTGCACCGATCTGGGATACATGCCGGCCAGCGTCCGCCATCACTTGCGCGGATGTCATGTGCTGATGATCGAATCCAACCACGATCTCGAGCTGCTGCGCGGCGGCCCTTATCCGTGGAGCGTGAAGCAGCGGGTGATGAGCCGCGTCGGCCATTTGTCGAATGACGCGCTCGCGGATTTTCTGACGAGCGACTATGATGGAGCTGCCGAGTTCCTTATCCTGGCGCATCTTTCGGAGCAGAACAATCATCCGGAGATCGCGCGGATGACGGCTGAACGTGCCCTGAGCGAGCAGCGCAGTTGGTTTCGCAATCATCTGCTGCTCGCGGCACAGCATGAACCGCTGCCAGCGGTCCGACTGTAGGTTACCGTTCTACGAGCGCCCGCTGCGGCGGGCTCGCCGCGGGTTCGGCATGACGAATGGCAAAATGCACTGATCCGGTCATCGGCAAGATTCTTGCCGGTTGGCGCTACGACATCTCTGGCCTTGCCCCTGAAATGCGGGGTGACTACGAGGCGCATCTCGCGGAGTGCCCGCTCTGCCATTCGCGCCAGCTTTTGCATCGCGGCATTGATATCGGCCTGATGGCGCTCGCCTCGGCCTCGATGATCGTCTTCCTTCTCGCCTACGGCGTTATTCGCCACTTCAAACCCACCCACGCATTCCTGCTGGAAGTTGGGGCGCTGGGCGGATTCCTGCTCTCCATGCTGCTGTGGCTGCTGGTCGCGTCGCGACGCCAGCCCCGCTCGTGGTGAAGGACGTAGCCCTGTTCGGTGCGCGCGTTGGATTGGAAAAGCTGCCCGACGAAATTCGCGATCGCATTCCTGAAGATTTGCGACTGAAGATTTCAGGGCAGAGTTAGGGCATTCTTAGCTGTCATGTAAACCGGGTAGAGCCGGCGTTAAGGCAGTTCCACCAGCTCTCCGCCGCAGCGGTCATATGCAATGACCACTGTGGCGAAACCATTTCCTGGGATGCCCGAAGGAGGCGGCGCTTGAAGCGCCGCTCTACACGTTCACTGGATACTGATCAGTTCTACGTCGAACACCAACATGCCAAACGGCGGCTGCTTCCCTTGGTAGGCAAGGTTCTGTGGAATCCAGAAGCGGACTTTCTCGCCTGCGACCATCAATTGCAGACCCTCCGTCCAGCCAGGGATCACGCGGTCGAGCGGAAACGTCGATGGCTTGCCCCGCGCCACCGAGCTGTCAAACATTTTCCCGTCTGTCGACCACCCGGTGTAGTGGACGGTGACCTGATCGAATTTCTTGGGATGGCGTGTGCCTGTCCCGGGCGTCAGTACCTTGTATGCGAGGCCGCTCGGAGTCCGCTTGGCATCGGGTGGCGGCGCTTTCACGTCGGCAGGCGCCCGGGTTGGCAGCTCGATCAAGGTCACATCGAGCACCAACATCCCCGCTGGTTTTCCTGCCTGGCCTTTGTAGGCTAGCGATTCGGGAATCCAAAGCCGAAGAGTTTCTCCCGTTACCATCAGGCGCAAACCTTCCCCTAAGCCGGGAATCGCGCTGTTCACCGAGAAAGTCGCCGGTTTGCCCCGAGTGACCGAACTGGCGAACATTTTTCCGTCGGTGGTCCAGATGGTGTAGTCCACAGTTACCATCTCGTCGGCGGCGGGGTGGACCTTGCCGTCGCCGGGCGTGATCACCTTCATTGCCAGGCCTGAGGCGGTTTTGCTGGCGTCTGCCGGCGGAGCGGCAACGTCAGGTGGGGCTGGAATCGGGGAAGCCGGCGGCGTCTGGGCGGAAACCGCCGCCACGACGAAGAGGATTGCAGTGAGGCAAACAAGACGCATCGGCCCATTGTACCCGTCAGGCTTTCTGGAGTCGGGCGAGGTTGCTGGCAGCGTCTAAGCCTTCTCTAGTTGCTGACTTTCCACCCCACTTGCTTGCCCTTGTTCTGCTCATCGAGCCACTTCTGCAGCGGCGCGAAGTATTCCAGCATGGCGCCGGCATCCATCTGACGCTCGCCGGTGAGGGCGTAAAGCGCGTCGGGCCACGGTTTGCTCTGGCCCATTTCGAGCATGGTGTTCAGCTTTGCGCCAGCCGCTTTGTTGCCGTAGAACGAGCAGCGGTAGAGCGGCCCGCTGAATCCAGCCTCGCGGCACATGGCACGGAAGAACTGGAACTGCAGAACCCGCGCCAGGAAGTAGCGCGTGTAGGGCACGTTCGCCGGCACGTGATACTTTGCGCCGGGATCGAAGTCGGCCTCGCTGCGCGGCACTGGAGGCGCGATGCCCTGATACCTCTCGCGCATCTCCCACCACGCCTTGTTGTAGTCGGCGGGCTTGATTTCGCCGCTGAAGACTTTCCAGCGCCACTGGTCAATCAGTAACCCGAAGGGCAGGAACGCCACCTTGTCGAGGCCCTCGCGCAGCAGGAAACCAATGTCGTCGGTCTGCGGGATGGTCGCCAGCAGGCCAACTTTGTTCAGGTACTCCGGCGTGATGGCCAGGGCGATGGCGTCGCCGATGGCCTCATGAAAGCCGTCATTGGCGCCGCCCTTGAAGAGGAATGGCTGGTTCTCGTAGGCGCGCTGGTAGAAGTTGTGGCCCAGTTCGTGATGGATGGTGACGAAGTCCTCGCCGCGCACCTGGATGCACATCTTCAGGCGCACATCGTTAAAGTTGTCGATGTCCCACGCGCTGGCATGGCAGACGACGTCACGATCGCGCGGCTTCACGAACAGCGAACGCTCCCAGAATGTTTTGGGCAGCGGCGCGAAACCCATCGAGGTGAAGAAGCCTTCGCCGTACTTCACCATCCCGATGGGATCGACGTTCTTCGCCTTCAGCAGATCGGTTACGTCGTACGGTTGCTTCTGCTGCGGCGGCGCGACCAGGGCGAAGATGTTGCCCCACTCTTGCGCCCACGGATTGCCCAGCAAGTCGGCGCGGATCATGCCGTTCGCGTCCACCGCCGTCGGGCCATACTTCTCCACCAGCTTGGCGCGGACGTAGGCATGCAGCGAATCGTAGAGCGGCTTCACCTGCTGCCACAGACGCTCGACCTCCTGCGAAAACTGCTCCGGCGTCATGTCGTATCCCGCGCGCCACATTGCGCCGAGGTTGGGGAAGCCCATTTCGCGCGCACCCTTGTTGCCCAGCTCGACCCATCGCGAATAGCGGTCGCGCATCGGCGGAGAAATCGTGCGCCAGCCGACCCACAGGTCCTTCAGTTCGTCGGGGTCGGTGCTGTTGGCCATGATCTGCTCGATGGCGGTGATGTCGAGGCACTCACCTGCGTGCTTACCCGTCTTCGGACAGTACTTGCCTTTGCCGTAGTCGGCCTCGAGCGACGTACCGATGCGGGCCAGTTCGGCGAGTTCCTTGGGATCGTTGGGGGCCGGCGCCGGAACAGCGGCCGAGAGCTTCAGCAGCAGCATCTTGCGCGCCAGGACGTCGGGAAGCTTCAAGCTGTCGTAACGTGTGGCTTGCTTCGCCAATGCCGTGGTGGCCCCGATCAACGCTTCGTTGGCGTCGGCCGCCATCTGTTCGGTGTCGTCGGTAATGAAGTTGGACTGCACCCACGCGGCGCGAGCGGCCTTTACCGTAAGGTCCTGGAGCCGGACTTCGGCGTCGCGGATGAATTGTTCGGCCTCAGCAACCGTAGGCGGGTTCGATTGGGCTGTGGTTTGGGGATTGGCGGTGGCGGTTTGGGCATTCATGAGGACACCAGAAGAAATCAGCATCAGAGCAAATATTGGAATGACAAGAAACAGCCGGACGACTGTGCGCATGGCAAGCGACCTCCGGGAGAACATTGTAAATGGGGAAGGGGCCGGAAGACGCCTTTCGCTCTTCACTCTTGGCTTTTCGCCGATGCGTTGTTCCGTTTAGTGCGGTTTCATTCGGCTTGTCATCCGGAGCGAGGTCGCCGCAGCGACCGAGTCGAGGACATTTGTCGTTTGTCATCCTGTCTATAACAACGACGGCGGTGTCAAGGGCGGACGAGGACGGCGGCGCCCACGGTTTTAAAGTAGCGCCATTTCGCTCTCGTTGAAATCGAAACCTTTGCATAAGACCAAGACTCGCGCTCTGCGAGAATCACGGGATGGCAGCCCTTCGGCTCCACCAACCATCTATTCGGTCGGTTCCTCCGACCATGATTCTGGTCTTCGAACTCCCAGACTTTTCCGGGAGGCAGGGGGCCCACTCAAGTGACCGGTCTCAACCTGCTACCACAGGATGACTCGGGCTACCCTGCGTGCGAGCGGCGGCGTAGGGCTGTCGGGTTTTCCACATCCAGTACAGCCGCACCGCCAATTTGCGCGCTACCATGACCTTGGCGACTGCAGAATGCTTGCGCTGCTTCAGTCGCTGATAGGCGCGCTTTAACTCGGGAACACAGCGGGCTGCGCTCTGTCCCGCTTCCACCAACAAACTGCGGAGCATGGGATTGCCTTGCTTGCTGATGCTGCCCAGCCGCTGCCGGCCGCCGCTGGAATGCTCGGCCGGATTCAGCCCCAGGTAGCTGACCACCTGGCGGCTGTGGGCAAAGCGCTCGATCTGGCCCAAGGTCAGCACAAAGGCTAGCGCCGTAATCGGCCCCACGCCCGGATGCGTCCGCAACAACTGCGCCAGGGGATTTTTCGCCGCTTCCTGTTGGGCCGCGCCATCCAGCTCAGCCAGGCAGCGATCCAGATCATCCAACTGCCGCAGCAAATCCTGGCGCCGCCGTGCCGTCCAGCCCGTCAGCGACAGCGCTTCCAGCCGTTGGCGCCCCGCCGTGCTCCACAGCTTGCGCTTCTGCTGTACTCCCTGGTTCAGCGCCAGATGCTGCAACTGGTTCTTCACCTGCCGCCGCATAGCCACCAGTTTGTGGCGATGCAACAGCAGCTGCCGCAGATCGCGCTGCTCCAGACTCGGCACCCACAGTTGCGGAAAACGATCTTCCAGCAACAGTCGCAGCAGCAATTCGGCATCGCGCCGATCGGTCTTCTGCTTGCGCACTTCCAGGGCCCGGATCTTGGCCGCATCGCCCAGCCGCAACTCGTGCCCCAGTTCGGCCAGCAGGCGCTCGAACCACAGGGTGTTGCCACAAGCCTCCATGCCGACGATGACTTTGCCCTGCAGCTCGCGGTAAAACGGGTGCGCCTCGGCGGCATTCAGCTTGCGTTCCGTATACTCTCCGGTTGCGCTATCGACCATGGCAATCTGTTGGAAACTCGGATGGAAATCACAGCCTATAATCTTCATGACGGCTCCTTTCGTCCGAGTCTTGGTCTTTTGCAAACTCAAGCTTACTCGGCACGGGTTGGGAGCCGTCGTTGTTATGAAATCAAGCGACGAGCGCAGCGAGGAGTCGAAGGACCCCTATAGTTACAATTCTCCTTCCGTTGCGACCGTCCGCACTCATTTCTATCCACCATTCGCTAGCTATAATCGCCGGAGTAAAGGAGCCTTCATGCCACCTACTCTTATCGCGCAGCCCACGCGAATCGCAGCCGCGGGCAACAAGCCCAAGTTGATTGACGAGTACATCGGGCGCGTGAACTCAAAGGACACCGCCGCCAGCGTGGCGCACATGCGCAGCCCGCAAGGCTGGACAGAGCCGGGGCAGGCCCCAGAATTCGACGAATTTACGATCGTGCTGAAGGGCATGTTGCGGGTGAACTATCGCGAGGGAGCGCTCGACGTCCAGGCCGGGCAAGCCGTGGTCGCTCAAGCCGGCGAGTGGGTACAGTACTCAACACCCAACCCCGAGGGTGCAGAGTACATCGCGGTATGCGTACCCGCATTTTCCATGGAAACGGTGCATCGTGATCAGTAGCGCGGGCAATCGGCAATCAGCGGTGTCCTACTGAATGCCCTGGGGCGCCACCTGGATCCTGGGACGCCGCGCTTCTCCGTGCATCCGCGGAGTGAGACAGGGTTTTCCAGAAACATCGGCTGACAACGCGTACGCTCAGGGTGCACTTACGGCCGGTCGCACTTGTCTCGCGCGCTCGTACACTTTCACGTACTCGCGAGCCGAGCTGGGCCAGGAGAAATCCTGCGCCATGCCGTTGCGCATCAGCGTCTGCCAGGCCTCTTGATTGCCGTAAACCTTCAGCGCCGTTTGCAAGGTGTCCAGCAGAGCTTCGCCGGTGTAGGGTTTGAACTTGAATCCTGTGCCCTTCAGGGTCTGCGGATCGAATTGCTCGACAGTATCATCGAGTCCGCCCACAGCACGCACGATGGGTACCGTTCCATAGCGCAAGCTGTAGATCTGGTTCATGCCGCAGGGTTCGTAGTGTGATGGCATGAGGAAGATATCGCTGCCAGCTTCGATTTTGTGGGCCAGGGCGTTGTCATACGCAATCTTGACGGCGAATTTCCGCGGATACTGCTTGTGCAGCCGGCGGAACATTTCTTCATATTCCGGCTCGCCGCTACCGAGGACAGCCATGAGCAGGTCCTCGCGCGCAAGCCGGTCGGCCACCTGCAGGACAAGATCGAACCCTTTCTGCGCGACAAAGCGCGAGATCATGCCGATCACCGGCAACTGCGTGTCTTCTGCCAGGCCAAACTGCTTCAGCAGGTCACTTTTGCACTGCGCCTTGCCGTCGAGGTTTTCGGCCGAGTACGGAGAGGCGATGTTCGGGTCTCCTTCGGGACTCCACTCGCCGTAGTCCACGCCGTTTACGATTCCAGTGACTGTGCCCGCGCGTGCGCGTAAAACACCCTCCAGACCGAAGCCGTACTCGGCGGTCTGGATCTCCTGGCTATATCTTCGGCTTACTGTCGTGATGTAGTCGGCCGAGGTGATCGCGCCCTTCAGGAAATTCACTTTACCGTAGAATTCCATCTTCGACATGGTGAACAGGTCCCAAGGCAGCATGAGCAGCGGCAGTATTTCCGGCGGGAACAGTCCCTGATAGCCCAGGTTGTGAATGGTGAAGACGCACGGGACGTTGGCGAACGCGGGGTCCTGGTCATACAAGGTCTTCAGCAGGATGGGAACCAAGGCGGTCTGCCAGTCGTGGCAGTGAAGAACGTCGGGCACGCCGAGGACCTTGGCGGACTCCAGTACGGCACGCGAGAACAGCGCGAAGCGCTCAGCATTGTCGTGATAGTCGCCCAGCGCCGTGCCGTAGAGCGCATCGCGGTCGAAGTACGGCGGATAGTCGATGAAATAGAATTGCACTCCAGCGCGCACACCGCCGTCGACCACGGAACAGAAGCGATAACGGTCATCGAAGGGAACGGTAATGCTGGAGATGACCTTGCGCGGGTTGTCGAGCCTGGTTTGCTTGTAACGCGGAAGAAAGACGGTGACCTTGTGGCCCAGGTGAGCGAGTGCGGCCGGCAAGGCGCCAATGACGTCCGCCAGCCCGCCAGTCTTGGCGAAAGGTACGCACTCGGATGCCGCAATGGCAATATGCATGAAACCTCCAGGCGCGGCGGAGGCGCACTCCGCAAGGAACGCCGAACTGCGTGACGGAATCTGCTCTTGTAGGATGAAAGAAATTGGCGAAACAGTTGAGTCTAACTGCCAAATCGAAAGAGGGTCAACGTGGCAAAGACCGCGCCCAAGGATTCTGCTGCTGGCGTTAGCCGGAAACGAAAGCCGAAACTGGGCCAGAACTTCCTGATTGATCGCGAGGCCGCGCGGCGCATCGTTGAGGCGCTCGGCGACGTCTCCAACCGCACCGTCATCGAGATCGGTCCCGGCCGCGGCGTTCTCACCGACTTGCTGCTTCCAAGGGCCAAGCGCGTGATCGGGATCGAACTCGATCGCGTGCTGGCGGCCCAGTTGCGCATGCGCTATGCAACCAAGCCCAACGTGGAGATCCTCGAATCCGACTTTGTAACGGCTGAGTTCGCCTCCATGGTTGGCCGCAAGCCCGGTCCACTGCATGATCTTCGGCCCACGCAGCCCGAAACCGTGGACGTGCTTGGCAATCTCCCGTACTACATCACCTCCGACATCGTGCTGCGCATACTGGAACTGCACCAGAACATCGAGCGCGCGGTGATCATGGTGCAGCGCGAAGTGGCCGATCGCATTGCGGCAGAGCCGGGCAGCCGCGATTACGGGCTGCTCTCTGCCACGGCCCAATTGTTCGCCCGCGTCGAAAAGCTGTTCACGCTTGCGCCGGGAGCGTTCTCGCCTCCACCGAAGGTGCACTCCAGCGTGCTGCGGCTCACCATGGATCCGCGTTTGGGGAAGTTGCAGGTCGAGGAGGAACCGTTGATCGCCTTCCTGAAGCTCGCCTTCGCGCAGAAACGCAAGACACTGCTGAACAATCTCCGCGGGCAGTATGAGGACGCTGCCGCTCGCGCGGCCCTGAAGTCGGCGGGCCTGCGCGCCGATGTGCGCGCTGAGGCCGTCCCGCTGGAAAAAATGGCAGCGGTGTTGCGCGCTTTACGGCAGGGGTAAACTTAGCTGAGGAGCGGATGCCATGCCAACCGCGGTTCGTCAGCCGGCTGTTGCGGGGCGCTTCTATCCGGGGAACGCGCAGCACCTGCGTGCCGCCATCGAGACCTTCACTACAGCGCCTGCCAACGCTTCCGCCGAGCCAGAGCAAAAGATCCACGCCCTGGGCTGCGTCGTTCCTCATGCGGGATACATGTACTCCGGGCATGTTGCAGGGGCGGTCTATCGCCGCCTGGAGTTGCCGCGCCGCTATGTGATTCTGTGCCCCAACCACACCGGAATGGGCGAGCCGCTGGCCGTCATGAGCTCAGGCGCATGGCACACGCCCCTGGGCGACGCATCGATCGACGAGGGATTCGCGGAGCAGTTGAAGTCGCGCTTGCCATTGCTGTCTGAAGATCCGGAAGCCCATCGATACGAGCATGCCCTCGAAGTGCAGCTTCCTTTCCTGCAGGTGCTGGCGCCGGGGTTTCAGTTCGTGCCCATCACCGTGGGAACCAGCAACTTCGAAGTGTTGAGCGCGCTCGGAGTCGTGGTCGGCAGCGTGGCCGCCGAAACCGGTGGGCCGGTCCTGGTGATCGCGTCCAGCGATATGAACCACTACGAGAGCGACAGCGTGACCCGGGTGAAGGATCGTCGCGCCATTGATCAATTGCTGGCGCTCGATCCACGTGGACTCTACGACGTAGTGCGCGAGGCCGACATCAGCATGTGCGGATACGGCCCGGCGGTTGTCATGCTGACTGCATCGCGGAAGCTGGGGGCAACCCGTGCAGAGCTGATTCGTTATGCCACCTCAGGCGATGTTTCAGGCGATCGCGACATGGTGGTCGGCTACGCGGGAGTTGCCGTGTATTGAGCTGGAGAGTGATCGGAACAGAGGAAGGGCGGCCAGATTCCGCAACTTCCAGTTGCCGAGGGTATAATCAACCGGTTTGCCTATGACTACCACACAGACAGAACTGCGCCTGGCCAAGCGGATGTCGCGGCTGGGAACCGAAACTGCCTTCGAAGTGCTGGTGCGTGCCCGCGCTTTGGAGCGCCAGGGAAAACACATCATTCACCTTGAGATTGGCGAGCCCGACATGGGCACGCCCGCCAACGTCGTCGAGGCCGGGGTGGACGCTCTGCGCAAGGGCTATACGCACTACGGACCTGCGGCGGGCCTGCCGGAGTTGCGCGAGGCCATCGCGGCAGAGGTCGCCAGTTCCCGCGGCATCAAGGTCAGCCCCGATGAGGTCGTGGTCGTTCCCGGCGGCAAACCCATCATCTTCTTCACCATGCTTGCGCTGGTGGAAGAGGGCGACGAAGTCATCTACCCGAATCCTGGCTTCCCGATTTACGAGTCGATGATTAACTTCCTAAGCGCGAAAGCGGTTCCGATTCCGCTGCGCGAGGAGCGCGATTTCCGGCTCGACGTGAACGAACTGGCGGGACTCATTACCGATCGCACCAAGCTCATCATCCTGAACTCGCCACAGAATCCCACCGGCGGCGTCATCACCAAGAGCGATGTGGAAGAAATTGCTGCCGCCATCGGCGACCGCGACATCATGGTCTTGAGCGACGAAATCTATAGCCGCCTGCTCTTCGAGGGCGAGCCGTATAGCATCGCTTCGGTGGATGGCTTCAAGGACCGCACCATTATTTTGACCGGCTTCTCGAAGACCTATTCGATGACTGGCTGGCGCCTCGGGTATGGAGTAATGCGCCCTGACCTTGCAGCACAGTTCGCGCGCCTCGCGACCAACTCCACGTCCTGTACAGCCACCTTTACCCAGATGGCGGGTATCGAGGCGGTGCTCGGCGACCAGAGCGAGCCGGAGAAAATGCGCCGGGAGTTTCAGCGCCGCCGGGACGTGTTCGTAAGCGGCCTCAACCAGATCAAGGGATTCTCCTGCCGATTGCCCAAGGGCGCTTTCTATACCTTCCCGAATATCAAGGAGACCGGATGGGCGTCGAAGAAGCTGGCCGATGCGCTGCTCGATGACACGGGAGTTGCAGGCCTGTCTGGAACGGCGTTTGGCGCCTTCGGTGAAGGCTACTTGCGCTTCAGTACCGCGAATTCCATTGAGAACCTGCAGCAGGCGCTGGATCGCATCGACCAGTGGACGAAGAAGCATTTGTAGGTTGCAAGGCCAAATGTATTGAAGGGGCACGGCTTCAGCCGTGCCGTTTTAACGCAAAATTATGGATGCGGCTTTAGCCGCTGAGGGACTGCGCTCTCGTCGCGAACCCGAGTTCCCTCAGGGGCTGAAGCCCGTTCTTTTGTGAGTGTGCTGCGGCACGGCAGCCGTGTCCCTTCAAGTCGGCGGAGTACCTCCTTGCCAGAATTAGTCTGGGGCTCATTCTTGCGATTTCAAGGACTTGCATGCCACAGAAAAAGTTCCGCGTCTTTGCCACCGCTGACATCGGGGAAGCTGCCTTCCATCGCCTGCGTGACCGCGGTTACGACGTCGAAGTCTATCCCAATCCTGAGCCGCCGGCGAAGAGCCTGATCGTCGAAAAAGTCCGCAGCGGAATTGACGGCCTGATCACGACTCTGCGCGACAAGATTGACGCCGAAATTTTCGCGGTCGGCAATGGCACGCTGAAGGTCGTGGCGCAGTACGCGGTTGGGTTCGACAACATCAACCATGCTGACGCCAGCCGCTACAAAATTCCCTTCACCAACACTGCCGACGTGCTCACCGAAGCCACGGCGGAGTTTGCGTTCTTCGCGCTGGCTGACCTGGCTCGCAAGCTATGGAACGCGGAACATCTTGTCCGGGAGAACAAGTGGGGCTATTGGCATCCCTACCTGCCATTCCTCGGCGACGAAGTGACTGGCAAGACCATGGGCACTCTCGGTACGGGACGCATAGGTCAGGCCGTCATTAAGAAGTGCATCGGCTTCGACATGAATATTCTGTGCTACGAAGCCATGGGGCCGAACGAAAAGCTGGTTGTGGATGTGCAACAGCAAATGGACCTCCGCTTCAAGAGTGGAATGCAGCGGGAGCGGACCTCAATCAAGTATGTCTCGATTGACGAGGTGTTGAGCCAGAGCGACTTCGTCAGTATTCACGTGCCGCTACTGCGCGAAGGTGAGAGCGACACGCCGACCTATCACCTGATCAACGAGCGCACGTTGCGGACAATGAAGCCTACGGCCTACCTGGTGAATACGTCACGCGGCCCAGTGGTGGACGAAAAGGCGCTGGCCAAGGCGCTCAAGGAGAAGTGGATTGCGGGCGCAGCGCTCGATGTGTACGAAACCGAGCCACTGCCGCCGGACTCGCCGCTGCGCGATCCTGAGATCGAAGACCGCTGCCGGCTGTACCCCCACTTCGCCAGCGCGGCGCGGATCACGAGGTTGTCCCTCGATCCTTCTCTCGGAATGGCCGGTCGCTGCGTGCAGGGCCTGATCGACGTTCTGGAGCAAAACTACGGGGGCGACATAACCAAGATGCCGTACGTGGTAAACAAGGAAGCGTTTCGGTAGCGAGCCTGTAGCAGAAAAGTGGTTGCTAGCTGCTCGTCGCTAGTTGCTGCCTCTCCACCATTGCCGCCACCAGCGAATGGAAGAGTTTCGCGCCGTCGGTCATGCCCAGCTCTGGCGCGGCGGCGCGCTCGGGATGCGGCATCATGCCCAGGACGTTCCTGCCTTCGCTGCAGATTCCGGCGATGTTATCGAGCGATCCGTTGGGATTGGCTTCGGCCGTGACTTCGCCTTCAGCCGTCGTATAGCGGAAGATGATGCGGTCCTGGTCCTTCAGCTCAGCCAGCGTAGTCTCGTCGCAGAAGTAGTTCCCTTCCATGTGGCCGATCGGGATCTCCAGCACTTCGCCTTTGGTGAGCTGCTGTGTGAATGGCGTGTTCGTATTTTCAACGCGAATATGCACCGGCTTGCAGACGTACTTCAATCCCGCGTTGCGCAGGAGTGCGCCGGGCAGCAAGCCGGCTTCGCAGAGAATCTGGAATCCGTTGCAGATGCCGAGCACCAACCCGCCATCGACGGCGAACTTGCGCACCGACTCCATCACCGGAGAGAACTTGGCGATGGCGCCCGTGCGCAGGTAATCGCCGTAGGCGAATCCGCCGGGAACGATGATCGCGTCGCAGCCTTGCAGGTCGGCCGAATCGTGCCAGAGGAAGGTCACCGGCTGGCGCGCCACTTCGGAAATGGCCCAATACGCGTCGTGATCGCAATTAGAACCGGGGAAAATGATGACGCCGAATTTCATCAGTACATTTCCTGCGGAATTACTACCTTATTGTAACTCCGGCCTTGGCGACCTGCACCAGGACCTCCGCTGTACAGGACAGCCTGAAAGAATAGTGTTGCGGCGCGCCTGCGAAACGGAACATCAAAATAACGATGCAGTTTTCGCGGCACATCAACATTACCGGCGGAGCTCTGCGCCAGTGGTTCGTCGCGCAGTGCTATGACTCGGCTGCCGTCGGTGGACTGTGGTGGCTGGGGCTGGAGTATCTGCACGTGCCGTGGGCGCCATTCTGGGCGATTCTGGCGGCGCTGCTGCAATTCATTCCACACTTCGGGCCGGTGATGGCGGTCATGGGGCCAGCGATGGTCGCGCTTTTCGCCAGCGGCTTCGAGCAGTTTGTTTACGTCATCATTCTTTATGGTGCAATCGTCGTTGTGGATGGGCTGCTATTGCAGCCGGTGATCATGCGCCGTACCGCCCGCATTCCGATTTGGGCGTCTCTGATTGTTCCCATTCTTCTCAGCATCGTTTTCGGTTTCTGGGGATTGTTGCTGGCCGCGCCGCTGCTGGCTGTGATTTTCGCCTACCGTGCACGCCGCAAACAAGACGAGGAGATGGTCCCGCGCCAGACGCCTCCCGGCCAGACGATCACTGGCGGGACGCTGATCTCGCCGGGAACGCCGAGCGGACATCTTCCGCCACAGGACTGAAGACCAACCGCGGGTTATACCGATCGCGCGGACGATCTCGTAATCAAGAACAGAAAAATCCGCGACATCCACTTCAATCCACGGTTGAATTATTGCTCTGTTTTCCACACCTTCCTCAGGCTGCCATCGTCGTATGGCGCGCATAGAATAGAGGCAGCAAGCGAGGACTCCGGCTCCGAATGTCTCAATCGCAATTCGTCCATCTCCATCTTCATACCGACTATTCCCTGCTCGACGGCGCCTGCGAAATCGAGCGCCTGGTCGGGCGTGTCAAGGAACTTGACATGCCGGCCGTGGCTGTGACCGACCACGGCAACATCTTCGGTGCGGTGGCATTTCATAATGCGGCCAAGGAAGCAGGGCGTGAAGCCGATCCTGGGCTGCGAGCTTTACATCTGCAAGAAGGAAGACCATCGCGCGGCCCCCGAGGGCGACACCTACAACCATCTTGTGGTGCTGGCCGAAAATGACGAAGGCTATCGCAACCTGGTCAAGATTGTTTCGGAAGCGTCGCTACACGGCTTTTACTACAAGCCGCGCGTGAGCAAACGGTTTCTCGCTGAGCACGCGAAGGGACTGATCGGTTTGTCCGCATGCCTCAAGGGCGAGGTTGCAGAAAGACTGACGGAGGGAAAATACGAAGCGGCGCGCGAAGCCGCCGTTACCTTCGGTGACATTTTCGGCAAAGGGAACTTCTATCTCGAGGTCCAGGACCAGGGTATCCCGGAAGAGAAGCGGATACAGCCCAACCTGCTGAAGCTGGAGAAAGAACTCGGCATTCCGCTGGTGGCGACCAATGACAGCCACTATCTTTGTGAAGACGATTCGCACGCGCAGGACGTAATGGTCTGCATTCAGACCGGCAAGTCCATCCACGATACCCAGCGGCTCAAGTTTCATGGCAACCAGTTCTACGTGAAGAGCGCCGCCGAAATGGCGAAAGTGTTTCCGGGAAACGAGCACGTACTGGAACGCACGCTGGAAATCGCCGAGCGCTGCAATGTTCGCCTGGAGAAGGTACACGATCCGTTCCCGCAGTTCGAGGTCCCGTCAGGCTACTCGCTGCCCGACTACTTCGAGCACATCACCCGCGAAGGCTATGCCCGGCGGCTCAACGTGCTGCGCGAGATGCAGGCAAAGGGTCGCCTGAAGCATTCGCTCGCGGAGTACGAGCAGCGGCTGGCGCGCGAGATCGACATCATCCGCCAGATGCAGTACCCCGGATATTTCCTCATTGTCTGGGACTTCATCCGTTACGCGAAGGAGAGAAATATTCCGGTCGGCCCGGGTCGCGGATCGGCGGCGGGAGCGTTGGTCGCGTACGCGCTCGGCATCACGGACATTGATCCGCTGCAGAACGAGCTGCTGTTCGAGCGCTTCCTGAATCCGGAGCGCATCAGCCTGCCTGATATTGATATCGATTTCTGCATGAACCGCCGAGGCGAGGTCATCGATTACGTGACCCAGAAGTACGGCCGCGACCAGGTCGCGCAGATCATCACCTTCGGCACCATGGCGGCCAAGGCGGCAATCAAGGATTCCGGCCGGGCAATGGAAATTCCGTACGCCGACGTGGACCGTATCGCCAAGATGGTGCCTAACACGCTCAACATCACCATCGACCAGGCATTGAAGGATTCGCCGCCGCTGGCCACTGCCTACGAGAACGAGCCGCAGACGAAGGAGTTGATCGACACCGCCAAGAGGCTCGAAGGCCTGGTGCGCAACTCCGGCGTACATGCTGCCGGAGTGGTCATCTCGCCGCAGCCGCTCACCGACCTGGTACCGCTGCATCGCACCAAGAATGACGAAATCGTTACCGCCTACGACATGAAGGCGGTCGAGAAGCTGGGCCTGCTGAAGATGGACTTTCTCGGGCTCACCACGCTCACCATCATCGACGACGCTCTGCGGCTGATTGAGCAGACACGGGGAGAGCGTATCGATTTGCAAAAGCTGGAGCTCGACGACAAGGTGACCTACGAGAAGGTCTTCCACACCGGATTGACCTCGGGCGTCTTCCAGTTTGAATCGCACGGCATGCGCGACGTGTTGCGGCGCTACAAACCAACTTGTGTCGAAGACCTCACCGCCTTGAACTCGCTGTATCGCCCGGGGCCGATTCAGGGCGGCATGATCGAAGACTTCGTCGAGCGCAAATGGGGGCGAAAGAAGATCGAATACGAGTTGCCTGAGCTCGAACCCCACCTGAAGGAAACGTTCGGTGTGATCGTCTATCAGGAGCAGGTGATGCAGATCGCCAATCGCCTGGCCGGCTACTCACTGGGTGAAGCCGACCTGCTGCGCCGCGCCATGGGCAAGAAGGACCCCGAGGCCATGGCCAAGCAGCGTGAGCGTTTCGTTCGCGGGGCAGTCGAGCGTGGGTATCCGCCAAAGAAAATTGAGAAGCTCTTTGACCTGATGGAGCAATTCGCCGGCTACGGCTTTAACAAGTCGCATTCGGCGGCCTACGCGCTGCTCGCCTACCAGACGGCGTATCTCAAGACCCACTACCCGGTCGAATTCATGGCTGCTTTGCTGACCTCGGTGTCCGGCAGTACGGACGACGTAGTGAAGTACATCAACGAGTGCCGCGAGATGGGCATCGCCGTCGAGCCGCCGGACATCAACGTGAGCGATGCCTATTTCACGCCGCACGGCGAGGCGATTCGGTTCGGTCTGGCCGCCGTCAAGAACGTTGGCCACAACGCCATCGAGTCCATCGTAGCTGCACGAAAAACGGAGGGCGAGTTCACATCGATCTTCCAGTTCTGCGAGAAGGTCGATCTGCACCTGCTCAACAAGCGGGTGATCGAGTCGCTTATCAAGAGCGGCGCCATGGATTCACTGGGCCGGCGCGCACAACTGATGGCCGTGGCGGACAATGCGATGGAGCACGCCGCAAAAACCCAGAAAGACACTGCGCTGGGACAGCACGGGCTGTTTGGCGTTTTCCAGCAGGACGACGAAGCGAGGCAGGAAAAGCCTCTGCCCAACACGCCGGACTGGGACGAGCACGAGCGGCTGGCGCATGAAAAGGAAATTCTCGGCTTCTTTATTACAGGCCATCCGCTGGAAAAGTATCGCGAGAAGCTGCTGGATTTCAGCGCGCTCACCACGAACGAAGTTGCCGCTCTGAAGTCTTCCACTGGGAGAGACGAAATCCTGATCGGCGGCATGCTCACCAACATCCGCGTGGCCAAGTCGAAGAAGGGCGACCTCTACGCGCAAGGCCAGCTCGAGGACATGAATGGCTCGGTGGACATTCTTTGCTTCGCCGACAACTACCGGCGGCTCGCCGACAAATTGCGACTAACTGTACCGGTGCTGGTCAAAGGCGGCGTGCGCGTCGAAGAGGGTTCGAACACGAAGGTCATGATCGGCGACATAACTCCCTTGGAGCAGGCCCAGCCTAAATTGCCCAATCATCTGCGCATCAAAGTGCCCCTGGAGAACGCCTCTCCTGCTCTGATCGATGATTTGCACGCGCTCTGCCAGGAGCGCAAAGGCGAGGCCCGGGTGTTGTTCGACCTCGAGCGCCGAGGCGACTTCACCGTGGTCATGGAGGCCGAGGGCTATAATGTGTTGCCGGACCGCGCGTTTATCAATCGCGTGGAAGAGTTGTGTGGCCGCGGCAGCGTGCGGGTGGTTGATTGAATTCAGCACTGTCGGACCGATTGGAACTCCAAAAGACACTGATATGGAAACCGCTTCGAAGGCGCAGAGCGAACTGGAACGCATCGAAAAGCAGATCGAGCAACTGCAGAGCGTTACCGCCGACAACAAGGACGCGCAACGGCAGTTGCAGGCGGCGCACGAACGCATCGAGGCCCTCAAACGCCAGATGTCCGGAGAACTAACCGCCTGGGAACGCGCCGAGCTGGCGCGCCATCCAAACCGCCCGTATCCCCTGGATTACATCGAACGCATCTTCCCGGACTTCAGCGAAATCCACGGCGACCGGACCTTCGGCGACGATCCCGCTATGATCTGCGGGATGGCACGTTTTCACGGCCGGGAAGTAGCTGTTGTCGCCACGCAAAAGGGTCGCGACACCAAGCAGCGTCTCTATCGCAACTTCGGTCAACCGAACCCCGAAGGCTACCGCAAGGCGCTACGCACGATGAAGTTCGCCGAGAAGTGGCGGCGCCCGCTGTTCGCGCTCATCGATGTGCAGGGTGCGTACCCTGGACTGGGCGCTGAAGAACGTGGCCAGGCGGAGGCGATCGCCCACAATCTCCGCGAGATGGCACGCCTACAAGTGCCTTTCATTGCTGCCATTACCGGAGAAGGTGGAAGCGGGGGCGCGCTGGCGATCGCCGTTGCCGATCGCGTGCTGATGTTGGAGAACAGTATCTACTCGGTCATCTCGCCCGAGGGATGCGCCGCCATCATGTGGCGCGATGCCGGCAAGAAGGAGCTGGCGGCTGCGGCGTTGCGCATCACCGCCAAGGACAACCTTGAGCTGGGTTTTTGCGATGAAGTCATTCCTGAGCCGCCCGGCGGCGCGCACCATGATTACGATGCGGCTGCCAACTTCCTGGCCGATGCTCTGGAAAAGCACCTGGGGGAGTTGGAGAGGGCGCCCATCACCGAGCTACTCGACGCGCGCTACAACAAGTTCCGGCACATTGCGCAATATTTCGAGACCGTGGAAACCGCCACCTCGACTTAGGAGGGGACCCAACCGCCGGCAGAGCTGCCAACGATATGTCCGGTTGCAGTTATGAGAGCACTGGGCGGACGAATCGCCGTCCCACGGCTCAAACAGAGTCCCCACGTCGACCGCCAACCTGCACTACCGCCCGTCGGCTTCACTTTCCTTGTACATGTACTTGATGCTGGGCTTGTAGATGAGCAGATTCGAGGCGCCGTCGCGGTTCACCTTCAGGCAGTACTTGTCGTACCACTCGATAATGCCGTGAATCTCCTCGCCGTCGTGCAGCACCAGGACCATGGGGGTGCGGGCCTGCATCTGCTTCTGGTAGTAAAAATTCTCGGCGTGCGTCTGCTCGGGTGGCGGAGCCTTCTTACCGCCGTTCGTGGGGCGTTCAGGGCGGTCGTTGCGCTCGCGGCGGTCGCCGTCGTGGCGCGAATGATCATTGCGATTGAAGACGGGACGGATGAGCTTGCGATTGGCAAAGGTTTCGGGGTCGAGCCCGCGACCCACGGCTGTGGAGTCCATGGAATCTTTCACGGTGGTGCTCCTGTGGTCTGCACACCAGCCTAGCAGCGCGCCAACTCAAGCATGAACACGAAATGGCGGTTTGACGTAAACTCGGCTTGAATCGCCCAAGGCTGTTCTAAGGTGTGAACTTGCCGATACCCTAACACAGGCCAGCCGGCAAAACAATCCGTTCCGGGATACTACTTTCGTGTTAGTAATCGGCCCGAAGTTACCTCTCCAGCGAGGTCGCAAAGCTGTCGAGGGCGAGCGAACGCAGCAGATTTCTGCGCATCCCGCTTTCGACCTCTCCGAGGCGCTGGCTCGCCCTGACGATCCACGGAAATTCAGCGTCAGCGGCCATTCGGGCGAGTTCTGGTTCAATGTCCCGGTTGCGAACCAACTCTGGCGTGCCCGCCTTCAGGAACAGCAGGTCTTCCAGCAGCGCATAAAGAGTGCGGATCAACTGCTCGGTCTTCGCCTTTCCCTCGGCGCCCGAACGGTAAGTGTCGGTGACGCGGAAGAGCGCGCTGTGGTCTTGGGTCCCCACCGCCGGGCCAAGCAGAACCAACGCATCCTGGCGCGCCGCCAGGTAGGCGGCGAGATCGAAGTTGCGTGCGCGCCCGAGGCCTCCGCCGCAGACGCGCGCCACTAGAGCGCGTTCGCGGGGCTTCCACTCCGGACGAACCTGGGCAAGATACTGCTCGACCTCTTCCGCCGGCACCGGGGCGAGCCGCAAATGCATGCATCGCGAGCGAATGGTGGGCAGCAGGGCCGATGGATTATCCGTGAGCAGAAAGAGGGTAGCAAACTCCGGCGGTTCTTCCAGTACCTTAAGCAGCGAATTCGCCGCCTCTTTCATGAAGTCGGCGTCGCTGAAGATGTAAACCCGTTCGCGTCCCTCCGCAGGCTTGTAGTAGATCTCGTGGATGACGTGCCGCACCTGGTCCACCTTGACCAGCATCTGTGGCGGGTCGGGTGGAATGATGAGGACGTCGGGATGCGTCTGCACAAAGATTCGGGTTTCGCGCTTGTCGGCATCGCGCAGGTTCTCACGCGCTTCGACCGCTTCAGCAAAGCGCTCCTCCAGCGCGTCGGCTTGGGCGATGCGAACGCAGTTGCCGCAATGACCGCAGAAATCGGGCAGGCCATCGCAGACTGGCCGCTCCAGGCAGTTCATGACCTTCGCCACCATCTGGGCCAGCGTGAACTTGCCCGAGCCTTGCGGGCCGGAAAGGATCACGGCATGGGGGAAGTGCTCGCGTCCCAGCATTTCGCGCAGGGTGCGCACCACGTCGCTATTGCCGTGAAAATCGGAGAAGGGCATTGCAGTTAGGCTTCGACTTTCATCAATCGCTCACGCACCACACGCACGATCTGGGGATGAACGACCTCCAGCGGAGGCCGCGCGTCCACCAGCACAACGCGCTGTGGCTCGCGCCGGGCGATCTCCAAATAGGCATTGTGCACCCGTGTGAAGAAGACATTGCTCTCCTTTTCAAAGCGATTTTCGTCCGACGGCCCTTCCCCACCTTCAACGGCAGAATCCCCTGTCCGTGAGACAGCCTTATTACGACGGCGCGCCCTGGATACACTCGCGCTCACCTCAGTGTCCATCAGAATGGTGAGGTCGGGCCAGAGTCCGCGGCATAGCGCATGGTGACACCGCAATACCACGTCGCTACCGAGTTGACGGCCTCCACCCTGGTACGCTTCGGTCGAATCGGTGAAGCGGTCGCACAGCACCCACTGCCCCGCTTCCAGCGCGGGCAGGATGACCTGCGCGATTTGTTGCGCGCGTGAGGCGAACATGAGGGCCATCTCGGCGTAGGCATCGAGTCCGGCGGTGCGTGAATCGAGCAACACGGCGCGGATGCGCTCGCCAATCTCAGTGCCCCCCGGCTCGCGTGTGGTCACAACTCCGACTCCCTGCCGGCGCAAGAAGTCCGCAATCTTCTCCAACTGCGTGGTCTTGCCGCTACCGTCAAGACCCTCGAAGGTGATGAACCTGCCCCGGGCTGCTTGTTTCGCCACGGTGGTCATGATACCAAGCAGTCGGGCCTCAGGATCAGATGGCGCGCAACCTCTCCTTCACCTCCCGAACGAAACCGGCATCAGTTAGCTCGTAGGCTGCTTCGTCGGGCATGAGTGCGCTGCCAAACTTGATTTGCGGATTGGCCTGCGTGGATGTGTCGCGCATCTCGGCGAAGGCGGTCATGTGGACTTGCGCGCAGCCTGTGGTGAGCACGAAGTCGCGAATGTTGTCGAGCCCTAGGCCGGCGCCGGGCAGTACCTCGATCCTTCCTCGCGCGTGATCGATGAGTTGCTTGATGAGCGTGCTACCTTCGGGCGCACCGTTGCGCTGGCCGCTGGTAAGCACCCGCGTGATGCCCAGGTCAATCAGTTCTTCCAGAGCGCGAAAGGGATCCGGGGTAACATCAAAAGCTCGATGAAACACAGCCTGACGATCACCAATGCGATTGCGAATCATGCGACTGCGCGCCGTGTCGACCGTGCCATCGGAGTTGAGGATACCGAAGACAATTCCATCCGCGCCGCGCTCCAGCAACAGGTCAGCGTCGCGCTCCATCACAGCGAAATCCATCGCCGAGTAGCAAAAACCAGCCTGGCGCGGGCGGGCCATGGCCATCACCGGAATCTTCAGCCGCTGCTTGGCTTCCCTGAGTGATCCGATGGATGGCGTGAGTCCCCCGAGAAACAACGCCGAGCATAGTTCAACCCGGTCAGCTCCACCACGTTCGGCCTCAACCGCGTCTTCGGTTGAGCCACAGCAAATTTCCAGCAAGATGTTTGCCATGCAGAGATAGTCCCAGCCGGAAGCTTCCGGCTGGGATTCTATCGGTTGACAGGTTCGAGTTCCACACCTTCGCTTGCATCTTCGTGCTCGGAGCTGTTCCTCTGGCGAAACCCGGCAGGCTTGGCGTACGAGATGGGTTGGATCTCGATTGCCAGGTCCTGCATTTGCTCCCAGGTCGGCCGGTTCTTGTCGGTGTAGTTCGAGCACTCACGGACTTTGAACGGCACAACCAGCAGTTGATCCAAAACAAAGGCACAGTACACGATCTCTTCGCTCTCCCGGAACCCGCGCAGGATATGAGCATGAGTGCACGACGCGCACTTTGACTGCTCTCCCACCGGTGTTCCGTTTTTCACCGAAATCGTATTCACATGAACTGCTTTCTAATCGGCACAATGGCCGAGGGCTGTACCGATCGGGGACACCAACCAGGCTGGGGGCCCCGGATCGATTTTGTTAACGTTCGAGCGCTAGGCGATCTTGATCACCGTGAAGTGCGGCTTGGGCTTGCGGTCGGGCTGGATGTACCCGATGACCTTCTCAGGCTTGGTCACGCGGCTGTCAACATAGACAGTGCATTCGCAGACCTCGAACTTCAGCTTGCGCAGCCCGCCACCGTAGCTGCAAAAGGTGAGCTTCTCGCCCTTGTAGCCCTTCTGAGTGACCTCGTAGGTACACGAAGTGCACAGGGCCTCACGGCTCCTTTCGTTGGCCAGAATGTTCAAGGTCAACATGGCTCACCCCACAACTACAAACTGCAAAAACCGGGTTGAAGCCGAATAGCAAGTTAGGAACGACGATAGACCCGGAACTTGCAGGCCGGCTATTGGCGCCGCCACTCTCCGTTGCGGAAATGCCTCCACGGACGGATTGTGTGTCCTTAGAGACGCGATTAGCCGCGACCTAAGGAACAGCTAAGGATTTGGCGTGTGCGAGGCGTTGAGCGTCAGGCGTTAACTACAGAGGAAGATGACCCCGGCAGCCATCCGTCGCCAATCACATGGGCGGATTGCCTACACATCGGATTGTCGTGGTTATCGATCATCGGGCATTTTCCTTGACGTGAGCGTTACCTTGCCACAACTCGGGTGTGAAATGCAAGCAAGAAAATTGCAAACTGCCAGATTTCTGCCGAAAGGTTTAAGCTGATTCTAGTTGGCTCTCGCTACGTCCCCGGAGCGCGCCGTGAACGATTCTCCCAGCTTCGACCGGTATCTCGAACCGTGGCTCACGACCCGCGTGCCACGCATGGCTGACTACCGCGGGCAGCTTGCCACCTTCCGTGACTGGGTACTTACCGAGGTTGACGCGCAGGCGAACTACACCGACCGCTACGCGCCTCCCGCGCTGGAGACGTACGACCGCAACGGTGATGTGGTGAACCGCATCGTCTGCAACCGTTGGTATGACGAGCAACATCAGGAACTCTATCGCCGCGGCATCATTGGCCTGCCTTACACGGAGAAGGCCCCTCATCTGCTCACCTTCATCATGGGGTACCTGCTCGCGCAGGCCGACATCAGCCTGCATTGCCCGGTCACGCTCACCGGCGCGGTTGCGTATGTTCTCGGTTCGCACGCCCCGGACGCTTTGCGGCAACGCTTTCTCTACGACGTCGTGCGCATGGATGGGCACGCCAAGACCGGTGGCACGTGGGCTACCGAGCAGCATGGCGGCAGCGACGTGGGAGCGACGACAACCGTAGCGGTTGCGAACGGAGATCGCTTTTCCCTGCACGGCTTGAAGTGGTTCACCAGCAATGCCAACAGCGGATTGGCGGTGGCCACAGCACGTCCCGAGGGAGCTGCGCCCGGTTCGGCCGGGCTCGGTCTGTATCTAGTGCCGAGTCATCTCGAGGACGGCAAACCGAACCACTATCGCATCCGCAAACTGAAAGACAAGCTGGGCACGAAGGGCCTGCCCACCGGCGAGATTGACCTACTCGGGGCCGAGGCGTCGGAGATTACTCCTCCGCCCGAGGGATTCAAGCTGATGATGGAAGCGCTGGAGTACAGTCGCGTGCATAACGCCGTGGGATCGGTGGGAGTGCAGCGCCGAGCCCTGCGCGAGGCCCTGGCTTGGGCCAGAACCCGACGCGCCTTCGGCCACCTGCTTTCGGATTATCCGATGGTGCAGGACGAACTGCTGCGGATGCGCGTGCAGTTTGAAGCCGGCGCGTTGCTGGCGTTCGAGGCGGCCATTGCCTTCAACGAGACGCAGCAGGCCCCCGAGCGCCGCACTTGGTTGCGGCTGGCGACGGCACTGGCCAAGTATCTGACGGCCGAGTACGCCATCGCAGCAACCCGCGCGTCGTTGGAACTGATCGGTGGGAATGGTTACACCAGCGACTATCCCGTAGCGCGACTGCTGCGCGATGCGCAGGTGCTCACCGTTTGGGAAGGGCCGGCGAACATCCAGGCGCTAGAACTGCTGCGCTTGCTGGCGTCTCGCTATCACGGATGGGAGCTTTACCACGCGCGGGTGCAGAGAATTCTCGACCGGCTTCCGGACGGCCTTGGCAATTTATGTGACACGCTGCAGTTGCGCTTGCAGGCTGACGGCGATGCGATGTCAATTGCGTTGCACGATGAAAACAGCTCACAGCGCTATGCGAGAAAGTTATTGCATCGCATGAGCCAGACGCTTGCGCTGGCATTGCTGTGCGAAGCGGCGGGGGAGGCGCATGGCCGCGGCGATGGATTGCCAGCACACAGCGCATGGCGATTCTACGAGGACATCGAACCACCTACCGTCGGCGCCGAGAACGAAGTCGCACGACGGGGCGTACTGGAAGTGCTGGAAGATGAGTCGGCGCCCGCAACTAAGCACTAGCCGACTGCATCCTGCACCGCTGTCCGTAACCGGCCTGTTTTGATCTCGTCCCAGCGCACCCATCCGATGTAAAGGACAACCAGGATGTTGATCCCCAGGATCGCCCAGTGGAGTTCGTTGGGGCGGCCAATGACTTTGTAAATCTCGTACGGCAGGTATGCGCAGCCGGAGATGATGGCCAGCCATTCGGCCCACGCTCGTTGCCTCCACAGGCCGTAGCCTTCCGCGAAGCGCAGCGCCGCGTAGGTGATGGCGATGGCGGCGATCATCGCGATGCTGGTGTCGGAGATCTTGTCGGCGGCGTGTAGAAACTCGCGTGTCCAGTGATGATTGGGGCTGATGTGCAGCGAGAAAAGAATGTGCTCCGCCGCCTCCTCGAAATCCACGTCACGCCGGATCATGACGATCAGGAAGTAGGCGCTGGCGAGGGCCACCGCTCCTTTCAGGGCTTCGAAAACCGCAACCATGCGCAAACCACCCTTGTGGGAGTGCGCATGCTCGGTACGGCGGAGTTGATTTCGGCCAGCGATGCGATTCATACCCTGAGTTGCTTCTGCACAGCGTAGCTTACCAAAGGCTGCGGGTTGAAAGTGTTGCCTCATTCTGAGTTGGAAGCCGGCCCGTCTGGGATGGTTTACATCTGATCGTAAGGTCTAGCTCTAGGTCAGGTCGTTGCGCTGGGGCAACTCAGATTCTGACCGGCTTGTGCCGCTTCCAGCAGCTCGGTTACCGTCCTGAACTTTCTTCGACAGCGCCCGTTGCCGGCGCGAGCCACTTCCGCCGCGTCAATGCGACGCCAAGCCGCATAGTCCACCCAGTTCACACGCCTTTCTTCGAGGAGTTGACGGAGAGCCGCTGCGCCTGGCCGGTTCGTGTCGGCAACTTCTCTCGAGATTTCTTGGGCGACCTGCTGGGCTTCGGCGCGGTTGGTTGGAATCGTCCCCGAAGGGCCGCGCTTCGCCCAACCCACGACGTAAAGTCTGTCTTCAACTTTTCCGTTGTGGTTGGGGAACAGGCCATTCACCGGGTTAGCGCTGCTGCACGCGACACTCTCGTATCCAATGCAGGTGACCGCGAGCTGTGCAGGTAGCTCGATGTCGCTGCCGTCCGCGGAACGGAATCGCACGGCGCGAAGTTGCGGATCACCGACAAAAGCGACCGGCGTCAAGTTGAAATGGAAGTTGATGGTGATCCCTGATGCTCGGTCATCTGCGGCAAAGCGGCGCAGGGTCTCGACGACCGCACTCTCGCCGGCGAGGGACGCAGGGTCAACCACCACCGGCCGCGCGCGCTCTAGCGTTCCCAGTTCGGCGAGTTCATGCTCGGTAAACTTGGCATCGGCCGCACTTCGCCGGCCAACAATATGGATGCTCTCAATCGGCTGCGCCTCAAGCCATGCCGTTACCTCCGGCGAGAGATCGGAACCGGCCAGTTCCGACGCTCCTTTGGCTAGAACGCGAGCCACATCAATTGCCACATTGCCGTTGCCGATGATGACCGCGGATCGCACGCTGTGAACCGGCCGCGCAGCACGATCAGGATGATTGTTGTACCAGCCGGTGAACGCGCCCGAGCCAACGACACCGGGCAGGGCCTCGCCCGGAATCCCCAGCCGCCGGTCCCGCTCGGCGCCGGTCGCCAGCGCAACCGCGTCGTAGAGCGACATCAGATCGTCGAGACCGACATCACGACCGACCTCGACATTGCCGAAGAAGCTGATTCGATCGCGGGAGAGAACGCGGTCTAGTACCCGCGACACCGCTTTTGTGCCCTGATGGTCGGGAGCCACTCCGTAACGAATAAGCCCGAACGGCACCGGCAAGCGCTCCAGAATATCGATGGATGCGTCGGGAAGCAGGCGGAATAGATGGTCCGCCAGATAACACCCGGCAGGACCACTTCCGATGATCGCGACCCGTCGCATTAATGCAGCTTCACGTACTCGTAATCCACGGGGTTGTTGTTGATGCCGCGGTCGGGAGGCGCTATCCACGCAGCCATCTTCCCCGGCTCGTGGATGCCATGCATCAGGCTCAACACATACGCGCGATCGCTCTCGCTGGGCAACCAACTGCCGATGCGCTGGTCAAATTCCTCCCGCGTAATCGGCCGCCCAGTGGTATCGGTGGGGACACCGGCCCAACTTCCAATGTTGCGCCGGAAGCGCGTGCTCGGTAGTGACAGGCGGTAGGAGTAGCCTGCCTTCTCGATCAGCCGGTTCCAGCGCTTCACGCCCAGTTCACAGTCCGTCACATAGGAACCGCGCGTGACCTCATTCATGGCGTTGCGCATCGGAATCTGTTCGCCCTTCACGCCGCCCTGCCCGTCGGGCAGCTCCAGCGCGTAGGTCTGGTCGGCAGCGATGTGGTCCTCGTAGCGTGTCTCGTCGGGACGTCCCTTCAACCCGTTTGCGAAATACGACGCGGCGTTGGATGAGGTCTCGGAGCCGAACAGGTCGAGGGACGAACTGAACCAGAAGTTGAGATACTTTTGCACGGTTGGGAGATCAACCGCGCCCGCGTTGCGAACCGCCTGCGGATCTTCCGTGCCCAGTTCCTTCATCACTTCCAGCGAGCGACGGACTACGCGGTTGATACCAGTATCACCGACGAACATGTGGTGCGCCTCTTCCGTCAACATGAACGAGCAGGTGCGCGCCAGGGGATCGAAGCTTGACTCGGCCAACGACTTCAACTGGAACTTACCATCGCGATCGGTGAAATAGGTGAACATGAAAAAGCTCAGCCAGTCGCGGATGGGCTCGTTGAAGGTACCCAGGATGCGTGGCTTGTTGGCGTCGCCCGAATGGCGCTCCAGCAACTCCTCCGCTTCCTCGCGGCCATCGCGCCCGAAGTATGCATGCAGCAGATACACCATCGCCCACAGATGGCGGCCTTCCTCCACGTTTACTTGAAACAGATTGCGCAGGTCATACAGCGACGGAGCGGTGTGGCCCAGCATGCGCTGCTGCTCAACGGATGCAGGCTCCGTGTCGCCTTGGGTGACAATCAGGCGGCGCAGGATGGAGCGGTACTCGCCCGGAATCTGCTGCCAGACTTCCTGTCCATAAAAGTCGCCGAAGCCGATCTTGCGCTCCGGATCACGGTCGGCCAGGAAAATGCCCCAGCGGTAGTCGGGCATGCGGACGAAGCCATAAGTCGCCCAGCCCTTCGCGTCCACCGAGGTCGCGGTGCGCAGATAAACGTCGGCAACCTGAAAATCGCGCGGCCCCAGCTCCTGCCACCAGTTCAAGAATTCTGGCTGCCAGTGCTCCAGCGCGCGCTGCAGCGTGCGATTGGAGCCAAGGTCAACGTTGTTAGGAATGCGGTCTTGATAATTAATCGACATGAAAAACTCCAGAATCTCGATGTGTGCTCGAAGCCGTTCTTGCATCCGGGGTCCCCGGCGAGCGCCGAATTTGCGCTCGCTGGGGTGGTTACACCCTCTCCCAATTGAAGCGCGCCTTCGATCCGGTGCCGAACAGCTTCAGCGCACCCTGCTCGCCGGTCGAGTTCGGCCGGATGAATACCCAGTTCTGCCACGCCGAAAGCCGGCCGAAAACCTTCGTCTCAATCGTCTCGTCCCCGGGGAAGCGCAGGCTGGCTTCCATCCCGGTAAGCGCGTCGGGCGAAAGGCTGGCCCGTTCTTCGATCGCGATGCGCACCTCGTCTTCCCAGTCGAGATCGTCGGGCGCGACCGTGATGAGGCCAAGCTCCAGAGCTTCTTTCGGACCGAGCAGCTTGCCCTTAGCTTCCACCGCTCCAGCCATGGATCGCGCATTGCCGCTGAAGCGAGTCTCGATACGGCTGCGGTCGTTCACCGCCGGCAGCAAGCCGAAGTTCAGTTCATCGACTGCGATCTGCGGGGAATCGCCCTCCCCTTCCGGAAGCCCGGGGCCCCCGCCAAGCGCCGGTTTTGCGCTTGGTGGGGTGGTTGCCAGCATGTAGCTGCGATCCGCCGCCAGTACAAGTTCGAAGAGCATGCCTGCGAAACAGGATCCCGGTTCGATAATGGCGTAAATACTGCGGGACGAAACATCGAGCCGCGCCAGGGTCCGGCGCAACAGGCCGATGGTTTCGCGCACCAGCCAATCGTTGCGATGATCGAGCATCACCGCATCCACGGCGAGCACGGCTTCGGCGCTGCCGGATGTCTTGAGCAGCAGAAGCCCGAGCTCCAGTTCGTTGACGCGCAACATCAGGATCGCGTCATCCAGTTCACGTGCCATCGCCAGCGGCCACCACTGATCACCCATGGCATGGATCGCTTCAGTCGTTCCGGGTTGATCGCCTTCCGGCGCTCGCACGGTCAGGGTCACGGTTCGCGCGGCGCGGTCGAATGCCACGTCAACGTATTTGTAGTGATAGCCCTCGTCGTCAACCTGTCGCGCCAGCGGAGTCAGCTCGATCCCTTTCGCAGCGGAAGGCCGCGTCGAGTCGTTTACCAATGCCTGAGCGCGCGTGCGCACCAGTTCTGGGAACTTCGCGGGAACCGCGATGTCATCCACCAGACCCCACTCCTTGGCACGCTCCCCCTTCACGCCGTCAGGATTGGTGCAGAACATGTCAGCCAGATCGCGGCGGACCTTGCGCTTGTCCACTACGCGCGTGAGGCCTCCGGTGCCGGGCAGCACGCCCAGCAACGGAACTTCGGGAAGGCTGATGGCGCTGGAGCGGTCGTCGATGAGCAGGATCTCGTCGCACGCCAGCGCAAGTTCGTAGCCGCCGCCAGCACAGGTACCGTTGATCGCCGCGAGAAACTTCAATCCATCATGCCGACTGGAATCCTCCATGCCGTTGCGGGTTTCGTTGGTGAACTTGCAGAAATTCACCTTCCACGCGTGCGAGGACGTGCCCAGCATGTAGATGTTGGCGCCGGCACAGAACATACGCTCGCGCGCGCTGGTGATTACGACGCACGCCACCTCGGGGTGCTCGAAGCGGATGCGCTGTAGGATGTCGTGCAGCTCGATGTCAACTCCCAAGTCGTACGAGTTGAGCTTGAGCTTGTAGCCGGGTCTTAGGCCGCAATCTTCGTTCACGTCCATGGCCAGCGTCGCTACGCGGCCATCAACGGTGAGTCGCCAATGGCGATACTCTCCCGGAGCCACGTCGAACGTGACCAGTTCCTTCTCATTTACAGTTGGCATGTCGGTCGAACTCTCCTCAGGACAGCGCCGGACGGCGCACACAAGTTCCCACGCGTATACATGCATTATAGTTGGAGCTTGGGGGAAAGGCATGGGGCTCGACATCACGATCCTGGTCGGAACCATGACCGGGACCGCTGAGATGGTGGCGCAAGAGGTGCAGCAGGCGCTGGAGACGGCTGGCCATCAGGCAACGATTCGGATGATGGACGGCCTCGACGCCAGCATTTTCGCCGGCGGTGGCGCCTTCCTGATCTGCACTTCCACCTACGGACAGGGCGACGTGCCGGACAACGCTCAGGCACTGTTTAACAGTCTTGAAGCTGAGAAGCCGAGCCTCACCGGTGTGACCTACGGAGTGATTGCGCTCGGCGACCGAACTTACAAAGATACGTACTGTCATGGTGGCATGCGCTTTGACAAGCTGCTCACCGAACTCGGGGCCAGGCGCGCAGGCGAGATCCTGACCCACGACGCCAGCTCGGGCACGCTGCCCGAAGAGGTGGCGGCGCAGTGGGTCGTGCCCTGGGTCGAGCAACACCTCGCATCATCATCGGAGATTGCATAGTTATGGCTACTACAGTGGAAAATCGAATCGCAGCGGATGCCAAAGTGCTCCAAAGTTACCTCGGCGGCAAGTGGCAGGCGGGCGTGGACCGCGGAGCCCCGCTGGTAAATCCGTGTGACGGAACCGTACTCGCTTGGGCGAGCTCGCAAGGATTGGACTTGAAAGCGGCGCTCGACTACTCCCGCAATGTGGGAGGCTCGGAGTTGCGCAAGCTTACGTATGCCCAGCGCGCCGAGTTGTTGGGAAAGATTGCCGACCTGCTCGCCACCCGCCGCGATGAGTGGTACGAGATTGCTCGCGAGAACTCCGGCAACACCAAAGCCGACGCCACCATCGATGTGGACGGCTCGATCGGTACGCTGAAGTACTTCGCCAAGATCGGCGCAAAACTCGGCGATGCGCACATGCTGCGCGACGGCGCGCCCATGCGGCTGGCGCGCGACCAGAATTTCCAGGGCCTGCATGTTGGAGTGCCGCTCGAGGGAGTCGCGGTGCACATCAATGCCTTCAACTTTCCCGCGTGGGGCTTGTGGGAGAAGGCCGCGGTCAGTCTGCTGGCGGGCGTGCCGGTGCTCGCGAAGCCGGCGACCGCCACGGCGTGGCTGGCGCAGGAGATGGTGAGCGCCGTTGTCGAGGCGGGCGTTCTGCCGCCGGGCAGTTTGTCGATTCTGTGTGGCTCGCCGAATGATCTGCTGTCGCATCTTCAACTCCGCGATCTCGTAGCGTTTACCGGATCGGCGGACACCGGCAAGGAAATTCGACAGAGCATTCGAGAAGGTGTCCGCGTGAATGTTGAAGCGGACAGCCTGAATGCGGCTCTTCTGGGGCCTGACGCGGCGCCAGGTTCGCCATCCTTCGACTTCTTCGTGCGCGAGGTGGTGCGCGAGATGACGCTGAAGACCGGCCAGAAATGCACGGCCATCCGCCGCGTGCTGGTTCCGTCCGAGCATTCTGAAGCCGCGACGGATGCGATCGTGGCTGCGCTTGGCAAGGTTGTGGTTGGCAATCCTGAGAATCCAACGGTGACCATGGGGCCGGTCGTCAACATGGCGCAGCGCAAGTCAGTGGAAGAAGGAATTCGCACCTTGAGCAAGCAAGCGCAAATCGCGTACCGGCCGGAGCCCTTTGCGCCAGTGGACGCCAGCGCCGAGCAAGGGGCGTTTGTTCCGCCAACGCTGCTGAAGTTGGCTTCCAGCGCGGACGCAGAGATCGTCAATGAACTAGAGGTATTCGGCCCGGTGGCGACGGTTATCCCGTATCGCGACAAGGCGGACGCTTTTGCATTGGCACGGCGCGGGGGTGGATCGCTGGCTGCATCGGTGTTCAGCAGCGATACTGCGTTTCTCGCCGAAGCGGGGACAGCGCTGGGCACTACACACGGCCGCTTGCTGCTGGTCGATCCCGCGATCGGCGATAGCCATACGGGACACGGCATCGTGCTGCCGTCGCTCATGCATGGCGGTCCCGGACGCGCGGGCGGTGGCGAGGAGCTCGGCGGCCTGCACGGCTTGTGGTTCTATCACCAGCGCGTGGCCATGCAGGGCTCGGCGGTAACGCTGTCGCCACTGATGACAGAGGCGGCGGATCCTTCAGCGGAATAGCGATTGCAACCACACGAACAACGCGGGGAAGTAGGCGAAGTTGTAGTGGATGGCAAGCGCCTGGAGACGCTTTGGTTCGAGCCGGAGACCGCGCGGCCCACGATCGTCATGCTGCATGAAGGCTTGGGTTCAGTCGCTCTATGGAAGGATTTCCCGCAGAAGCTGGCATTGCGCACCGGCTGCGGCGTGCTCGCCTATTCGCGTTATGGGCACGGGAGCTCTGACCGGCTGATGGAGAAGCGGCCGGTGGAGTTCATGCATCACGAAGGCGAAGTGGTGCTGCCTGAGTTGCTCGACAAGCTTGGCATCACGCGGCCAATCCTGCTGGGGCACAGCGACGGCGGATCAATCGCGCTCATCTTCGCCGGGAAGTATCCGGAGCGCCCGTGCGCTCTGATCCTGGAAGCGCCGCATGTATTCGTCGAAGACCTGAGCGTCGCCAGCATCACGCTGGCGAAGGACGAATTTCAGACCACCAACATGCGTCCCAAACTTGCCCGTTACCACAGGCATGTAGACGAGACATTCTGGGGATGGAATGACATCTGGCTCGATCCTGAGTTTCGGTCCTGGAACATCGAGGAATATCTGCCGGCGATCCGCTGCCCGATTTTGTGCATTCAGGGTGAAGAGGACGAATACGGAACCATCGCCCAAGTTCAGGCGATCAAGGCGCGCGTGCCTGCGACCGAGATCGTGATGCTGGCGGGCTGCAAGCACTCGCCGCATCGCGACCAGCCGGAAGCCGCACTGGAGCGCATGGCAGAGTTTGTGGCCACAGTGCAGGGGGAAGTGGTTAGGGTAGGGGTTAGGAACTAAGAGCTCTTGGCTAATAGCGAAAAGCGAACAGCGAAAGGCGGAATCATGGCTGACTGGGTCCACACATTCAAAGGCGCGGTGCTGGCTTCGGAGTACGACTTCGCCAGCCACATGAACTCGCGCATGTACGTTTCGCGCTTCGACCAGGCAACCTGGTTTCTGCTGCACGCGATTGGCGTGACGCCCGCCTCGATGAAGCAGAAGAACCTGCGCGTGGCCATGGTCCGCCAGAACTATCAGTTTCTGGAAGAGCTGCGCGGTGGCGAGCTGGTGGAGATCAAGAGCGGATTCCTCACCGTGGGCGAAAAGTATTTTCGCTTCCTGCATCAGATGTACAACGACGAGACCGGCAACATGGTCGCCACCTGCGATTGCGTCGCCGTTCAGGCCAGCCTCGAAACCGGCAAGAGCGTGCCCATGACTGAATCGCTTCAGGAAAAAGCCAAGCAGCACCTGGTATCGGCGAATGTGCCGCTCGATTCCGAGATCGGATAGCCTGCAGTGGTTCAGGCTTAACTTGCGCTCCTTGGTGTCGGATTAGGTCAGGCGTGACGCCTATGCTAAGCCATGTTCATAACGTCAGGCTTGGCCGTCACTCGCTAATTGAAAATAGCGATCTTACCCAAACCACGAGTAGTCCCTTCCAGGATGCCATCGTCAAATCGTGCTTGGCCTTGACGAACTCGCCAGCCTCTTCAGGCCGCTATTGCCGGTCGTGAAACCCGGTAAAGCTGCCAGGCAAACGCTCCCAAACCCAGGCAAACCACACCCAAGTGGATCAGCCCGCCAAGATACGGGATGAACCTGACGACGGTAAGGAGCAGCAAGCCGAACAGTAGTCCGAGCAGCCAATCGCTCCTGGTCGCCACAGCCGGCTTCAGAAGCATCTGCCCGAGGAATGCTCCAACCCAAATCTTCGCCAGGTAGATTGCAGCCAGATAACCCATGAGCAACATTAGCGAAAGCGGAAGGCCAACCACCGTGATGGCTATCAAGATTATGGCCACAGGCACGCCCGCCAGAACCGCAACCCCAAGCCCGAGGCTGCGCCAGCCTGAGCCCACCGCCTGAGTACTGGCCTGAGAGAAGCCGGGAAACAGAACCAGGCCCAACCATCCCACCAGCATGGCGGCAGCAAGCCAGACAGCTTGGAAGAAGTAGAACCTGGGGCGCGCGAAATGGCTCTGCCTCACGCGCACCTGGATGTCACGTGTGCCCACAATCGTCGCGCCGTCGGCGATGTGTACGTTTTTCAGCTGGCGCACGCGAGCGCTCAGGTTGCCGCCGATTCGGGCCGTGTTCGTCAGAGTAAGGTTATCTCCGGCCATGGTCAGTTCGCGTCCAACGCTGCCGCTCACATCGGCATTGCCGGCGTACACGGTCACGCTGCGGTTCACCTCGCCCTCGAGGGTGACGTCGCCAGCGCCAACCACCATACCCTCACCGATGCGACCCCGGTCATTGACACGCAAGGATTGCATCAACCCGTAGATGCTGTGGCCCAGTTGCCCGTCCAGGTCGAGCGAATTCGAAAGGTTGAAGATGTTGCCTTCCACGGTTCCGCTCACCACGATTCTCTTGGCAAAACTCACCAGGTCGCCCTTGACCGTGCCACGCACTTCCACAGTCCCGCCAAAAGCCAGCAAGTCTCCATTGACAACGCCTTCCACGCGCACAATGTTGCCGGAGGCCAAGAGGGTGTCGTCTACAGTCTCGTTCGTCCTTACGGTGACGATCTCACTGTGACGCCGCTCCAGGGCAAAGCCAGGCAACGACAATGCAAGCAGCACGATCAGCAGGCGCAGGCCAGGTTGGCGTGGCCGCCATCGGCGTCCCAGCAGCAAGGCGCTGCCGCCCAACAGTAGCAGCAAAAGGATCTTCCCGACGAAAGCGGCATAATCAGACAGCATGGCAGTACCTCCGTTTGCAACGTAATAAGAAAGGTTGAAGATCAGGTTCGTGCGGCCGCTTAAGCTGAAGGGATTTAACCATTGCAGCGCTTCCGGAATACTCAGCTTGTCGATCCAAGGGACAATGATCGAACCCAGCGCCAGCACCGTGGCCACGATTACTACGTCACCCCACGTTAAAGACCACGACAGACGGGAGAAGCCTGCCGGACTGGGTACTTCTTCGGGAAGCTCTTGCAGGCTTTCGGTGAGAACACGGTTCTCAGCGCGTAATGCGTCCAACAGATGCCGGCAGCGCCGGCACGTGGCCAGGTGGTCTCGCAGGCGCTGCGCCTCCTCCACCGCCAGTTCGCCGTCCACGAAGATAGAGACGACCTGTTCCGAATAACATTCCATGATCACTTGCTCCTGATGCCCAGTTTCCGGCGCAGTTCCTGCTTGGCCCGAAATATCAACGCCGCCACGTAGTTCCTCTGCAGGCCCAACTGCTGTGCGATTTCGTCATAGCTCAATTCGCCGTAATAGCGCAGAACAAGCGGCACGCGATAGTTCTCCGGCAGACGTGCAATGGCATCCCGCACCTGTGCCCTCTCTTCCGCGCTGAGGACTGCACCCAGCGGCGACGGCTCGGAGCTGGCTGCCTCGATGACCGCGATTCCTTCTTCAACTTCCACAATCACCTGTAGTCCACGCTTCCGGCGCCGCAAAGCGTCAATACATTGGTTGCCAGCCACCCGCAGCAGCCACCTGGGAAACGGTATTGACCCGTCGTAGGTCTCGATTGAGCGCTGTAGCTTGAGGAAGACTTCGCTGGTGGCATCCTCCGCGCTCTCCCGTGAATCCAGCATGTAACGGCACAAGCCGAACACGCGCCGGACGTAGAGGCGATAGATCTCCCCCAGCGCCTCGGCATCGCGGCCTTGAGCGCGCTCTATTACGCTCTCCAGATCCGGCCCCTCCATTTGCGTGGCTTTGCCCTCGCGGGGCTGCGATCCTTTCGCATTATTTCTCTCGGCGCCCATAAAGCAGTACGCTGCCGATCGAACAAAGTTACACAGATTTTAGGGATGAGGGGAACGCAAGACTGGACGACTCAACCTCTAGCGGTTACCTGCCCGCCTGGAAGTGACCAAAGTACAGTTACCGAACCTGTACCTTCGTAATCTTGACAAAGCCTGGCGCTGCGCTACCTTCGAGAATGGGACGCTCCTGGCACCCCAGGGTTTGTGGTCCTCGCCCGCCCCAGGGCGCGGTGCACCGGTTCTTTGACAATCTGCTCTTAGCCGAAAGAGAAATCCTCCTGCCTGGATGCCGCTTCCGGGCGGCATTTTTGGGCAAGAATCGCCTATTTGCGGGCAGGAATGGGAGCGGTTGGGGAGCTTCAGCCTCCGGTATCGTCGGACGAAAGGTGCCGCTGGCTGAAGCCCGGCCCCGTCAAAAGATCCAACGGGATGCTGCGCTAAATCGCAGCTCTCCCCCGGCCCGCTCTAAGTGCTTTATCCGGAATATTTTGCAAGCAGGGCCAGTAGAATGAGTAATTTACGGATAGAAACGTCAAAATATTCAAAATAAAGGACTTCAAGTCTAATGTTTTCAATGTTTTGCGATAAACTCGTAAAATATTGGAACTAAACGGCTTTAAGTCTCGCAGTTTTAATATTTTACAAGGGTTCGCCCGTAAAATATTGATAATAAAGGTCTCACGTTTTTGTTTTTTTCTTAGTCCATCGCTAGGGCGATCCGTCGTAAATTCGGCTCGTGGCCCCTCATGTCAAATCGGGTTGTCCCGTAGCCGTCACCACCTGCGTCCATTCCTGGCTGGAGAGCCGCTTGCGTTGCTTGCTAGCCATCGGGATTGGGACGTGGATGAAGACTCCGTGCCGCAGCCCGATGATCATGTCGGTCTTGCCTGCCATCGCCGCGTGGACGGCGTGGCGCGCGAACGAATCGCAAAGCACCGAGTCCACCGTCGAGGCGGGCACGCTGCGAATGTAGTAGCTGGGATCGAAGTATCGGATCACTACCGGCAGGCGCTGGCGGGCAAAGTGGTCGCGGATTTTGTCGCGCAGGAAAAGTCCGATGTCGCGATGCAACAGGTTCCCGGAAGCGTCGCGCTCCTCGGTCGGCGGCATCAGGTGCTGGCCCGCTCCCTCGGCGACGACAATCACGGCGTGCCGGCGCTCCAGGAGTCGGCGATGCAGCACCGCCAGCAGCCCGCGCTCGCCTTCCAGGTTGAACGGCACTTCGGGAACCAGCGTGAAGTTGACCTCCTGGCTGGCCAGACTGGCGCCCGCGGCGATGAAGCCCGAGTCGCGGCCCATGACCTTCACGATGCTGATTCCGTTGTGCACGCAAATGGCTTCGACGTGCGCCGAATCGATGACGTCCTTCGCCTTCTCGATCGCGGTGAAGTATCCGAAGGAGCGATTCACGTATTGCACGTCGTCATCAATGGTTTTGGGAATGCCAATCACCGAGATCATAAGGTTGCGGCGCTGGATCTCCTCCGCGATGTTATGCGCTCCGCGTTGCGTGCCATCGCCGCCCACCGTGAATAGGATGTTGATGCCGCGTTGCTCCAGAAAATCGACGATGATGTCGGGACTGACCGGCCCGCGCGAAGTGCCCAGCAGAGTGCCTCCGCGCTGATGAATGTTGTTGACCATCTCGGAGTTCAGCCATATTGGCGCGCTGCCTTCGGCAGAAAACCCGGAGTAGCCGTAGCGGATGCCGAGCACCGCCGGCACGCCATAGTGGTAATGCAATTGAAGGTAAGCCGAGCGGAGAACGTTGTTCAGTCCGGGACACAAACCGCCGCAGGTGACGATGGCCACCTTGGTCTTCGCCGGTTCGAAGTAGAGCCGCTCGCGGGGTCCGGCCTTTTCAAAAAGCTGAACCGGCTCTTCCAACTCCGGACCCACTTCAACCGGTTCGCGATAGTACATCTCGTCATGAACAAAAGTGCTTTCGAGGGAGCCGTGGGAATCGAGCCGCAACGGCGACTGCACAGCGCAGGAACCAAGTGTAGGTATGGCGATCTTTCCGCTCATGAGTATTTATGCGGACCTCATCCGATCGAATGACCGATATGGAAAACCGTTTAAGATATTGGGGCTGCTTCTACGATAAACGAGTCGGGCGGATTATGCTGCCCGTAAGCAGCGGAAGGCGGGCTCCCCTAATCGCCAAGGTCGCCGCTGGCGGCCTTACTTTTGATCTTGGGGAGCAGCTCTTCCGGATTCGCTTCCCCTTCTTCCTGCCAAATTCCTCCAGCATCTGATTCACCTTGGGACGCGCCAAGGCAGCAGCCGCGCTCAGCACGACGGTGACCCAACCTACGCCGATCACGACTTGCACACAGGCGAGCGTTCGAGTAAGAGCGTCGGATGGAATCACGTCGCCGTATCCCAGCGTGGCCATGGTGACGACCGAGAAGTACATGAACTGGCCAAAGCTTGGAGGCGTCGGCGAAATAAGGTTGATGCCCTGAAAAGCCGACAGGCGATTATGTTGCCAGGCGGCAGCGTAGAAGCAGGCAAAGATGAAGATGAGGGCAGCATATCCCAGCACAAATGCGAGCAGGGCTTCCCACATCTGTTGCAGAATGCGAAAGACGCCCGCCAGGACTTGCAAGCGGGGCTTCAGCCATTCTCCCAGCAACCATGTCAGGTTGGTGGCAAACAAGACCGAGAACAGGATAATGGCGAGCGAGCGCGGAATGGGATGGACCTCAATCTCCACGATCAGGACCGCGCCAACGGCCGCCAGCACGGAGAAGTACATCCGCTCCGAGGCATAGAAATGACTCGCCAGATCGCGCATCACGTGCGACCGTGCAGAAACAGTTCTGCCATCCAGACTGCGTTTGTGGGCGAGAAAGAGTTCGCTGATCCAGTTGAAGAGCCCCCTGCCGGTGAAGCGGAACCCCCCCTACAAGCCGCCCGCAAAGGCAATGGCGCCGCACACCGTGATAATTCTTGTCAGATAATCGATGGCCCCCTGCTTGTGGAGCAAGGACGTCATTTCAGGCGCGATGGAAGCTCGCATCATGCTGCCGAGCATGCCAGTCGCCAATGCCACCACGACGATAAATCGCGGGGCAAAGCCGACGCAGACGTATGCCAGCACCAGGCCTGCCACGGCGTACTTCGCGCCGGCCCAGAGGGAACCGGCGCCACCGATGCCATAACCGTAGGCCGCGATGGTGACGACAGCGACAGCGTACAGGCAGATGGCGGTGACAGTGTTCGACTTGGTGCTGCTCTTCATCGGTCCCCAACCGTGCAGCGCAGAGTTTGCCTTGAATTTTTCCGGAGCGCAAGGCGCAATGCGGCGTTAACTGAGAAGGTATTGTACTTGGATTCAGGCGTGGGTTTTCAGGCGCAGCAGCGGCAGTCTAAGATGGTATTCCAGGTGATCCATGACTACTCCCGAGACTCCGGGCGCCAAATCCAATGCAGAGCAGACTCCCAATGCCGCCGAACATGTGGCGGAAGCGCATCGCATCTTGAGCGGTTTGCGGCAACAGCTCGATCAGCACCCCGATCTGGAAGAGGCCATCGCCAAACTGGAAATGGCGCTCAGCATCCTGACCACAAAAACAGGTGGAATGCTCTAGGCCTAACTGAACAGCAATTCCTTCGCGCGTTGCGAGGCCTTGACCACCGCCTTAATCAGGGTTACGCGCAAGCCGCCCTCTTCCAACTCGAGAATGCCATCAACGGTGCACCCGGCCGGAGTGGCGACGGCGTCCTTGAGCAGTGCCGGGTGGTCGCCGGTCTCAAGTACCATCTTGGCCGAACCCAGCACGGTTTGCGCCGCGAGTTGGGTGGCGATGTCCCGCGGCAGGCCCATCTTTACGCCGCCCTCGGCGAGCGATTCCATGATCATGTAAATGTAGGCCGGACCGCTGGCGGAAAGACCGGTCACCGCATCCATGTGTTTTTCGTCCACGCGAACGACTTGCCCTACCGTGCCGAACAAAGTGCGGGCGACCTCCAAGTCGGCCGGCTTCACGGCGACGCCGCAACAGAAGGCGGTCATTCCCGCTCCGACCATCGAAGGCGTGTTGGGCATGGCGCGAATGACTGGAACTCCTTCTGGGAGCCGCTTCTCGATGTAGGCAGTGGGAACGGACGCCGCAATCGAGATCACGAGCTGGTTCTCGCGTACGCCGCCTGCGATCTCTTGTACGACATCACCCAGCACCTGGGGCTTTACGCACAACAGCACAATGTCGGCATCCGCGACCGCGGCCCGATTGTCTGTTGTCACCTTGATTCCATATTTCGACGCCAGCGTTGCGGCCCGCTCCGCGTGCTGCACAGTAGCGGCGATGTCTTCCGCCTGCGCGACATTCTGCTTGCGGAATGCCTGCATAAGGATGCTGCCCATTTTCCCCAGTCCGAGTATGGCGAGACGCCGCCGCTGATTTGTTTCGTACAAGGTGCCCGTCCCGAGCTTAGGATTCCGGTTACCCGGTTTCACGATTGTAAAGCGGCGGCGAAGCGCAGGGCTCCTCCAAGGAAAAACGCCATGAAGTTTTGTGATTTTGGTGAACAGGGACTCGAAGCGCGATATGCTGATACGTTGCGCACGTGGCCAGTTCACGGGCAACACCTAGCGGAGTGCCAGCCAGCTTATTCTGCATGTAATTCATGGGAATCGTATTTTGCATCACGCCCCGGCAAGTGTGCCGGTGAGGAGGTCATTCGGTGGGAAGCCGTTCGGCAGTGGCAGTCTTGATCTTTGCGCTGCTCCAGTCAGGCAATGCAGCCAACAATTCTGAGCCGATGGACGGCTATTCGCCTGCTCATGCCGCCACTGAGCGCGATTGGGAGACGAAGTTCCGCAACATCCCCGATCCCAGCATTCTGCGCGATTCCATGCAGCATCTGAGCGCGCGGCCACACAATGTCGGCTCGCCCTACGACAAGGAAAACGCTGAGTGGATGCTGGCGAAGTTCAAAGAGTATGGCTTCGACGCGCACATCGAAACTTTCGAGGTGTTATTTCCAACCCCGAAGGAGCGCCACGTCGAGCTGCTTGCGCCGACGCACTTCGTCGCCAAGCTGCAAGAGCCTCCGGTGAGTGTTGATCCGACCTCACAGCAGACCGCAGAGCAGTTGCCCACCTACAACGCGTATTCCATCGACGGAGACGTCACCGCTCCCCTGGTATACGTCAATTACGGTATGCGCGATGACTACGAGCAGTTGGAGCGGCTGGGAGTCTCGGTAAAGGGTGCGATCGTCATCGCGCGCTACGGCGGCGGCTGGCGCGGCATCAAGCCTAAAGTCGCAGCCGAGCACGGTGCCGTGGGCTGCATCATCTACTCCGATCCCAAGGAGGACGGCTACTTCGAGGGGCAGGATTATCCCGCCGGTCCGTTCCGTCCGGAAGAGGGTGTGCAACGCGGCAGCGTGATGGATACGCAATATCCTGGCGATCCCCTGACTCCCGGAATCGGTGCGACGAAGGATGCGAAGCGCCTGGCACTCGCCGAAGCCCAAACGATCACCAAGATACCGGTGCTGCCAATCTCCTATGGCGATGCGCAGCCCCTGCTGGCGGCGCTTACCGGGCCGACCGCTCCCGACGCCTGGCGTGGGGCACTGCCGGTTACCTATCGCACAGGGCCGGGGCCCGCCCAGGTGCATCTCGTGGTCAAATCGAACTGGGACCTCAAGACCATCTACGACGTGATCGCCAAGATTCCCGGCAGCGAGAATCCCAATGAGTGGGTGCTTCGCGGCAACCATCACGACGCTTGGGTCAACGGCGCCGATGATCCTATCTCGGGCATGGTCGCGGAACTGGAAGAGGCACGCTCGCTCGGCGAACTGCTGAAACAAGGCTGGCGGCCTAAGCGCACCGTCATCTACTGCGCGTGGGACGGCGAAGAGCCCGGATTACTTGGCTCCACGGAATGGGTAGAAGAGCACCAGGAAGAACTTCGCCAGCACGCGGTGATGTACCTGAACACCGATTCCAGCGCCCGCGGTTACCTTAACATTTCCGGCTCACATACGTTGGAACGTGCTGCCAATCAGGTGGAACGCGACATTCAGGACCCGGAGAAGCACATCACCGTTTGGAAGCGGGCCTATCTACGGCGCGTGGCTCGCGCCACCAACACCGAGGACCGCGAGGAGTTACGCGATCGCGCCGACCTTCGTATCGGCGCACTGGGCGATGGCTCCGATTACACCGCCTTCCTCGATTACGCCGGAGTGGCCGCTTTGAATATGGGTTTCGGGGGCGAGAGTAATGGTGGGGTTTATCACTCCATCTACGACGACTTTTACTGGTACACGCACTTCGGCGATACCAAATTCGTTTATGAACGTGCGCTTGCGCAAATGGCGGGAAGCACGGTAATGCGCTTCGCCGATGCCGATTTGCTGCCGTTTGATCCGTCGGGCTCGGCGGACACGGTTAAGCGTTACATCGCTGAGCTGAAGAAAGAGCTGAAGCGGAAGCAGGATGAGGCTCGCGAGCGCAACCGTGAAGTTGAGGAAGGAGTCTTCACTGCCACCTCCGATCCCGAGAAACAATATGTTCCTCCGCCCAGGCAGCCGGTGCCGCCGTACTTAAACTTCGCGCCGCTGGAGAACGGCGCCGAGGCTTATGCGCGCTCCGCACAGCGCTATCGCCAGGCTGTCGCAAGACTGAATGAGAATGGCGGCGCAATGTGGCAGTCGCCCGCGCTCAAGGAAATCAACACTAAGCTGATCCTGACGGAGAGGACCTTCACCATCAGTCAGGGCCTGAAAGAGCGTCCGTGGTTCAAGCACCAGATCTATGCTCCCGGGGCCTATACCGGATACGGTGCGAAGACGATTCCTGCGGTGCGCGAGGCGATGGAAGAAAACAAGTGGCAGGACGCTGATCAGGGTGCAGTCATCGTTGGCCAGGTGCTGATGAAAGAGGCCAGCCTGGTGGACTCCATTGCACAGGAATTGGAACAAGCGGAAGGATTGCCGCCGGCCACGCATTCGGCGCAGACGCATCCGAAGCAAGCTACAACGCAGAAGCAGCAGGGTGGAAAGTAGCTTCTTCCACGCCACGGTTGTGGCTGAGGCTCAGCCCGAGCGGAGGTATTTGCTTTTCGTCAGTGGTCGTCAGCTGTCGACTTTCAGCTCTTGTGCGGCGCGCACCTCCGCCGCCACCTGCTCGGTGACCGCTTCAACGGCCTGCTCGACTGAGGAAGTCAGCCCCATGCCCGCCGCAAAATTCTCACCCTCGATGCCGTACACGATCAGGCGCGGAGGCAGTTGGTCCAAGGACCGGGCCAATTCGACGGCTTCGGCAACACTGAACGCATGGGTCGAGTAGTGGAAGAATCCAGCTGGCACTGCCGCGGTCAGCGCATCGAGGCGATGGATGGTGCCTGGTGGCGCACCCGAGCGAACGGCATCCACCAGTATCACCAGGGCCGCACCTTGCCAAGCCTGGATCAACGCCGCGCCTTCGCCGCTTTCCTCGACGATCTTGACTCCGGCGGGAAACAGGGTTCGCAGGCGGCGTGCGACTGCAATGCCAGCCCCGTCATCGCTGCGATATTCATTGCCAACACCGATGATAACGATGCTTGGTGGTTCGGCAGTCATTCGCGCTCGATGCGCAGGTCGAGGAAGTGGGTTGCGCATGAGATGCAGGGATCGTAATTGCGGACCGTCTGTTCGCACTGCCACTGCAGCTTGTCTTTTTGCAGGGCCAGGTTGGCCTGAACAAACTGCCGCAGATCTTCTTCGATGGTCTTCTGGTTCTGCGAGGTCGGCGGGACAATCTTGGCGTCCACAATGATGCCGCGGTCGTCGAGGCGGTAGCGATGATAGCAGATTCCACGCGGCGCTTCGGTGCAGCCGCAGCCGGTGCTGACCCGCGGCTCGACGTTCACGGCGGGTTTGTCGGGAATCTCAAACCGCTCGATGATGCGCAGAGCTTCATCGCAGGCGTACACCATTTCCACGCTGCGCACAATGATGCTCTGGAAAGGATTGCGGCATACCGGCCCCAGACCTGCGCTGTGCGCCGCTTCCTGCGCCAACGGCGAGAGCTTGTCGAAATTCAGGTTGTAGCGCGCTTGCGGGCCTACGAAGTAAGAGTTGCGCTCTTTCAGCCGCGACTGCAATGCGTTGGAATGGGAGACGTGGTCCTCAACGAAGTATTGATCGTATTCGCGAACCGCGATATCCAATCCCTTGTTGGAAACGAGCCGTCCCTCGTTGAAGGGATACTCGTCGGGATGCCTCAGGGCAACGAACTCGTAATCGCGGTCGAAGTCAGGGAATGTGAAGCCCGCCACCCAACGCACGGTTGCGAGCGCGGCTTCACGTGCCCACTTCAGTTCCTCGGCCAACGCCGAGAACTCCTTCTTGTCCGGTATCTTGTAAAAACCGCCCAGGCGCACATTGATGGGGTGGATTTCCCGGCCGCCCAAGAGCCGCACGATCTCATTGCCGGCCTTCTTCAGTCGCAGGCCGCGTTTCACTTCGTCGGGATGATCTTTGGCCATGCGGATGGCGTCTTCGTAGCCGAGGAAGTCGGGCGCATGTAGCAAATAAACGTGCAGTGCATGGCTCTCGATCCATTCGCCGCAGTAGATCAACCGGCGCAGGTCGCGGATTGGGCCGCTTATTTTGACCCCGCATGCGTCCTCGATGGCATGACAGGCGCTCATCTGATACGCAACGGGACAGATACCGCAAATGCGCGCGGTGATATCAGGAGCTTCATAAAACTTTCGGCCACGCAGAAACGCCTCAAAGAAGCGCGGCGGCTCAAAAATCTTCAACTTGACGTCGGTCACCTGCTGGCCCTTGATCTTCACTAGCAGGGCGCCTTCGCCTTCGACACGCGCGAGGTAGTCAACTTTAATGGTCCTACTTTTCATGCGCCTCGCTCTCTCTGCGGAAGGGCTCAGCATAGGCGTTGAAACCCCGGAAGACCCGCATCAGGTCCCGGTCGCTTACTCCCAGTTCGCTCCACCAGGCGCTAAGCGCCGCCGTGTTCGGCGTCTCCTTCGGCCCAAAGCATCCGTAACATCCGCGGCTGTAGGCCGGGCAAAGCGCCCCGCACCCGGCCTGCGTCACCGGCCCGAGGCAGGGTATGCCCTGGGCGACCATCACGCAGACTGTGCCGCGCTGCTTGCACTCGACGCAGACGCTGTGCGGCGGTGTGTTTGGCTTGCGTCCGTTCAGAAACGCGCTGAGAACCTCGACCAACTGGTATTTGTTGATAGGACAACCGCGCAATTCAAAATCGACAAACACGTGGTCGGTAATTGGGGTGGATTTCTTCAGGGTTTCGATGTAGTCCGGCCTGGCGTACACGATGGAAACGAATTCCTTTACATCCTTAAAGTTGCGCAGCGCCTGGATGCCTCCCGCCGTCGCGCAGGCGCCTATGGTTACCAAGAATTTAGAAGCGCGGCGGATACCGTGGATCCGCTCGGCGTCATGCGGCGTGGTGATGGAGCCTTCCACTAATGACAGGTCGTAAGGGCCTTTCACTACTGCGCGTGAAGCCTCTGGAAAATTTGCAATGTCCACCGCATCGGCGACCGCCAGCAGTTCGTCCTCGCAATCCAGGAGGCTCAACTGGCAACCGTCGCAGGAGGAAAACTTCCAGACCGCGAGCTTGGGTTTGCGTATCGCCATTTTCAGACCTCCGCTTTACCAAGAATGGCCGCAAGGCGGGGAAACGCGAAAACCGGCCCGTCCTTGCAGACGAAGGTGGGGCCGTACTGGCAATGGCCACAGAAACCAATCCCGCATTTCATGTTGCGTTCGGCGGACAGGTAGGTGCGCTCCGCCGCCACGCCGCGCTTGAGGAGTTCCATCACGGTGAAGCGCATCATGACTTCGGGCCCGCACACCATCGCAAGGGTATTGGAAGGATCGAAGGGAGCGCGCGGAATCATGGTCGTCACCACCCCTACATTGCCGCGCCAACTGCTGGCTGCGCGATCGACTGTTACCTGGATTTCCAGGTCGAACTTGCCGCGCCACTGCTCCAATTCGTGGCGATATAGCATGTCCTCGGGAGTGCGCGTACCGTACAAGAGAAGGATCTTGCGGTATTTTTCCCGCTCCGCCATCAGGCGATAGAGCGCCGGCCGCAATGGTGCCAGACCGATTCCTCCCGCCACAATCACTACGTCCCGTCCGGTCGCTTCTTCCACCGGCCAATAGGTCCCGAACGGGCCACGAATCCCCATGATCTGGCCGCGCTTGAGACTCCGCATGGCCTTGGTTACCGTGCCGACCACACGAGTGGTGTGCTTGAGCAAAGGAACGTCGTCGGGATCGCTGCTGATGGAAATCGGCACTTCTCCCACGCCGAACACGTACAGCATGTTGAATTGCCCAGGCGCAAACACCAAACCGTTGCCCGAATCTTCAGGAAGAATTTCCAGCGTGAAGGTGTCGTCCGTCTCCTGTTTCACGCGCTGAATGCGGTAAGGAATGGGCAGCATCGGGTCGGGAACCTGACCTGACGTCGCGAGATCAGGTTGCTCAAGCATGGTGGCCATACATGTCCAACAACTGCAATCTGGTTGCCTCCAGGCGATCGGTCACGACTTGCATGAACCGCTTGTAGATCTCGTAGCCCAGGTCATGGTCCTCTTCGCACTTGGCGCGCAGACACTTGCCGTCAAAGGCCAGCGCATGTGTGGGTTCTTGTGTTCGAGCGTCGAACCGCCAGCGATACGGCGGAAACAGCCAGGACCAGCCCAGCACTTCACCGCTGCCGACGGTCAAAATCGTCGTGAGACCATCATGGGGGACCACGAACTGCACCGACACCAGGCCTTCGCGGATGAGATAAAAATGGTCGGCTGGATCGCCCTCCCGGAAGATGATTTCTCCTTCCCCGAAACGGACGTTCTTGGAGCACCCGGCGATTAACCGGATATGTTGCTCCTCCATCCCATGAAAGAAAGGATGCTCTCTGAGAATTGGTTCAAGTGTTTGAATCATGCCGAGTCCTTGCTCCGGTCGGCCGGCGCCTTAAGCAGATCGCTATCGCGTATCGCGCCGGCCTCGACCGTAATGTCAATTCCCACGGGACACCAAGTAATGCAGCGGCCACAGCCCACGCAGCCGGAAACCCCGAACTGGTCAATCCAGGTGGCGAGTTTATGAGTCATCCACTGGCGATAGCGGGACCGCGGGGTGGCCCGCACGCTGCCGCCATGGATGTAAGAGAAGTCCACCGTGAAGCATGCGTCCCAGCGCCGCCAGCGTTCAGCATGCTCGCCGGTCAGGTCGGTAACATCGTCCACTGTGGTACAAAAACAGGTAGGACAAACCAGGGTGCAGTTAGCGCAAGACAGGCAGCGGTCCGCCACGTTGTCCCACTGGGGGTGCTCGTAGTTGCGGTACAGGAGCTCCTTAATCCCATGGGTGTCCAATCGCCTTCCCATGTGACGCGCGGCTTCGCCTACGATGCGTTCAGCTTCCTGAATATTCCGCTCTTCCGCTGGCTGGTGCGGGACATCGGACAAGACCTCGGCGCCACGCATCGTCCCCACTTCCACCACAAAAGAGTGCCGTTCGTCCTCTAGCAGCTCGGTGAGGGCCAGATCGAAGCCGGAAGTCGCCTTCGGTCCAGTGTTCATTGAAGCGCAGAAGCAGGTCCCGCCAGCCTGGCCGCAATTGACCGCGGCAACGAACAGGCTCCCACGCCGCGCTTTATAGCCCGGGTCAACAAATAGGCCTTCGAGAAAGACTTTGTCCTGAACTGCGATGGCGTGTAATTCACAGGCGCGCACACCGATGAAGGCGTGCTTAGGAGTAGCTTTTTCTTCCTCCGGCAGGATTCGCATCCCTTTTCCATTTTGCGTAGCCTGCCACAATCGCTGGAGCGGCGGCTGCAGAAACTTTTTCCAGGAATGTGGGCCCACGACGTAGCCAAATAAAGCCTGATCCTGGCGGCGCTTCAGCCGATATTCTCCGCCGGCTTGCTTGTCTGTCCATCCCGCAGGCAGATCATCGGTCGAATTCAAGCGGTCATAGACAATTGCGCCCTCGCGAACCGTTGGTCCGACGACCTCATAGCCTCGACTGGCCAATGCCCTGAGCAACTGCTCCAACTGCTTGCGTTCGACAACAACTTTATCCCCAACGTGCAAGGGCCGTGCAGGCATGGCCCGACGTGTTCCCATTGAACACCACCATTCATCTTCAGCTTAGGAGAATGTCCCGGTTTTCGTCGGTGATGTGGGTCACGTAGGAGTAGTGCACGAAAACAGGCCATTGGCTTCAATTCCCGCCTTGGGTACAGTTGCTTTGCCCGAGGTTGCAGTTTGCCCCGCCTCGTTCTTGCGCTAGCATAAAGCTGCGCTTGACAGAAAATCCGAAAGAGGCGCCCCATGTCTATCGCCGCATCCGATTCGAGATAGGTCGATAGCCAAACCAAATCCTCCAATGCACGAAAAAACGGGAGACTCAAAATGAAACGCGTTCTTGCACTAATCATTGCGGTTACTGTGCTCGCAGCCTTGCCGGCGATCGCGCAGAAACAATACAAGGTGGCCAGCCGCGTCAAGCTCGGCGGTGAAGGTGGATGGGACTACCTCTACTACGACAAAGACGGCCACCGATTGTTCATCACGCGCGGCACCCACGTCATGGTCGTGGACACCGCCAGCCTCAAGCTCACAGACGACATCCCTGACCTCTCTGGCATCCACGGGGTTACGCTGTCCCCTGGGTTGAATCGTGGCTTCATCAGCAATGGCGGTGACAACAGCGTCACGGTCTTCGACCTGAAGACGCTCAAGAAACTGGACAACATCAAAGTCGGTGAGCGGCCCGACGCCATCATGTACGACCCCTTCACCAAGTACGTGTTTACCTTCAACGCACGCAGCAAGGATTCGACGGTCGTCGATGCGGCAACCGGCAAAGTGGTGGGCACAATTCCGCTAGGGGGGAAACCCGAGTTTCCTGCCACCGACGAGAAGGGAAAAGTATTCGTCAACATCGAAGATAAGAGTGAAATTGCCGAGATTGATGCCAGCAAGCTTACGGTGTTGAACAAGTGGCCGCTTGGCCCATGCCAGGAGCCGAGTGCGCTGGCTTTTGATCGAGCGCACCATCGCCTCTTCGCCGGCTGCGATAACAAAATGATAGCCGTTGTGGACTCCCAGAGCGGCAAGGTTGTAACCACCGTGCCAATCGGGGAAGGCGTGGATGCCGGACGCTTCAATGCCAACACCCAGGAAGTCCTCATGTCCTGTGGGGAGGGCGTGTTGACTGTGATTCATGAAGACAATCCGGACAAGTACACGGTGACGCAGAACCTGCCCACGGCGAAGGGCGCCCGAACCATGGCCATGGACTACGAGAATGACGTCGCCTACCTGGTCACCGCGCAGCGCGACCCGAAGCCGCCTGCTCCGGGACAGAGGCCAGCCATGGTCCCCGGCAGCTTCGAGCTCATCGCGGTGAAGGCAGAGTAATCTATTTCGCCGGCGGTTTCTGCGCGCTGGGCGGCAGCAGGTTGTTGAGCCGCAAGTACATTGCCGCAGCGCTGTAGTGGTCTGCCCAGCCGGTCACCATATAAATAAGCGCTGCTGCGCGCGTCGCTGTGCGTCCGCCTGGGAACACGACCGGCTGGCCAAGCACGCTATCGTCAGCCTTGGCCAGAACCTGCTCGCAATACGAGAATGAGTCCTTGACCGCCTTGGTCAGCACATCCTTGGAGTCGCTTTCACTCAGCTTGGTCTCGCGCGGCGGCTCGCCTGCAAGGCGCGCGCACATGCCGTTATTCGCTTCCGCGACGTGAATGATGAGGTGGGCGAAACTCATCTGCTCCGGCGTGGGATGGTAGCTGTACTTATCGGCCGGCATTTCCTCAGCCGCTCCGATCAGGTTCTTAGACTGGCGTTCTTCGAGCTGCCGAACGGTACTGATGACCGGACTGCCCGCGGTCGCGCCCGGCGAACTCGTCTGTGCGAGCGTCGCCGGCGCGAGCGCTAGCAACAGAGTTGCAATGGCGAGATGTTTCATATTCCCCCCAAACAAAGGCTGGCGAGAAGCATAACGCAATGCACCCCGCGTGGTTATATTATTCGGCGATGACCATGACCGGGACCAAATGGGCAATCTTGGGCTGTGTGCTGGTGGCCGTATTGGCGGTTTCTTTGTACTTCTTGAACCGTCCGACTGCCAGTCCGCCAGCGGCCGTTAGTCGCGCCTACTCTCTGACTGGGCTCGTTTTGCAGGTCACGCCGCAGACAAAGCATGTCTCGGTCGCTAACGACGACATTCCCGGTTTCATGCAGCCGATGGTGATGGATTACGAGGTCGCCGACTCATCGGCTCTCTCCACCTTGAAGCGTGGAGACGAAATCCATGCGACCCTGCTGAGCGACGGCTTGCACCAGTGGGTGCTGCAGAACATCACAGTCACCGGCCAGCGTTGAAGCGGCAGGGAACAAAAAGGGGGCACATCTTGATCGATGTGCCCCAGCCCTGGTAATGGCCGCAGTTTTCTCGCTGATTAACCTTTAGTGGCGCCGCCTTCGTGCATCTTGGCGCGCTCAATCAACATCTGTACCTGGTCCTTCTGCGGATAGCCAGGATTGGTTTGTAGCAGCTTTTCCCAGGCCACGATGGCGCCTTTGGGATCTTTCTTTCCCTGCCATTTCACGATTCCCAGGTTAAACAACGTCTCTGGATTATTGGGACGGATGGCCAGGGCCTTCTCGAAGTTTGCGATCGCTTTGTCGGCGTTGCCGGTGTACCAGTAGGCGGTGCCCAAATCCGTTCGCACATCTGTTTTGTCGGGTTGAACGACCAGGGCCTTTTCGTAATACTCGATGGCCTGCGGATAAGCCCGGCTGTCGTAGTAGAGATTGCCGAGTTTCACCAGGGTATCGAAGTCGTTGGGATTGGTTTTCAACTGAGCCAGCAACGGCTCGGCGGCCTTGGCTACCATCTCCGGCGGAGGGCCTTGTTGCTGTTGCGCGCTTCCTATACCCGGCAACTGGGCTGAACCTATCCCGCCACTACCCATGCCAGCAGGCGCCGCTGCGGCTTGCGCAGTCTCGGCCGGGACGGATACAGGGGCCGATCCCCGGGCGAAGTAACCGACCGCGATGCCGATGGCCAACGTGATCACCGCCAGCGTGTAGGCCTGGACACCGGTGAAGCTGGCATTGTTGCTGTTCGTTTTGTCCACAGACTGTGGCATTGATTCTCCCTCAATCTAGTTCTTGGCGCCGGCGGCAGCCAGTGAAGGCTGTTCAAGTTGGAACAGGCGGCTCACTGCGGCGGTCAGCGCGTCCTGTTCGTTCCTCTCCGGAAGTTCCTTCAATTCGCGGGCCAGCGAACCGGCGATGCGCTGGGTGATATGGTCCGTCAGGGTCGTGAGCGCCTGGTCCTGGTCTTCCGTGAAAGGCCCAAATTCCTTGCGCATGACTTCCAGTTCCTGCCGGCAAAGTTGATCGAGACGTTGACGCAGGGCCACGATAGTGGGCACCACTCGCTCCGCTATCAGTTTACGACGGAAACCCTGCACTTCCGCCTGCACGATCTTTTCCGCGGCTTCGGCAGCCGCTTGCCGGCCCACCGCGTTACGCTGCACCACCTGTTCCAAATCGTCCATGTCAAAGAGATGGATGCCCTCGATTTCCCGCACCTCGGGATCGATATCGCGCGGCACAGCAATGTCGATCATGACCATTGGCTTGTGTTGACGTTGCCGGGCGATCTCTTCGGCTTCCTGGCGGCTGAGAACGTAGTGCGGACATGCCGTGGAGCTGACGATAATGTCAGCCGTTTTCAGGTGCTTTGCCCGGTCGTCGAATGAAACGGCAGTGGCTCCCAACTTTCCGGCCATTTCCTCCGCGCGGTCCAGGCTCCGGTTCATCACCTTCAACTGTTTGGCGCCCGCCTTCATCAGGTAATGGGCTGCCCGGTCGCTCATCTTGCCCGCGCCGATCAGCAGAACCTCGCGGCCCGCAAGTTCGCCGAGGATGTTCCGCGATAGTTCCACCGTAGCGTAGGGAACGGAAACGGCGGACGAGCCGATCGCCGTTTCGGTGCGCGTTCGCTTCGAAACCGTCATGGCCTTTTGCATGACCGCATCCAGAAAACGTCCGGTTGTTCCGGCTTCCTGGGCCTGTACCCAGGCTTGTTTTACCTGGCCGGTGATTTCGGGTTCGCCCAACACCATAGAGTCCAGACTGGAACTGACCCGGAAGATATGGGTGAGGGCGACATCATCCATCAGGCGATAAAAGTGCGACCACTCGCAGAGCCGCAGCTGGTATTCCTGGGTCAGGAAGCGGAGCACTGAATTAGCCGCCGTAGGAACATCACTGGCCCACAGAATGAACTCGGTGCGATTACAGGTAGCCAGCACGATGACTTCCTCGATGCCCTCCGAACGCACCAGTTGGTGCAGAGCCTCGTAGCGCCGGGGTTCGCTGATCCAGAATCGCTCACGGACGGCGACGGGCGACGTCCGGAAATTAAGGCCGATTACTGCCAGGGTCGGTTCCACGGGGACCTCTCTTACAACGTGGCGGTCAATCTGGTAAAGGCACAGGACATGCCAAACTCTCCCCGACCTTACATGCCGTGTAAATGGCTGAAAGTAAACGTCTAATCTCACGTGACTTCGTCTCCCGGGAGCTTGCTTGTGGCGCTTTAGCGGCATATCACGCGCCGGCAGTGTTTTTTCCCGCGCAGTTGTCGAGAAGTGGTATGGCCAAAACTGACTTCCGAGAGTACATTACCCTCGCCGTCGTTTTGCGGCGCTTTTGTACATATCTTTGCCCCCAAGAGGGCACTTTAGTGAGGAAAATATGACGATGAAATTGCTCCAGAGGATCGCGCTGTTCACTTTCTTAATCGCACTAACGCTGCCACCGATGGCCGCCGCGCAGGGTGGTGCCGACACCTACAAGGCGAAGTGCGCCATGTGCCATGGGGCCGATGGCGGCTGGCAAGGCCTCGATGGGAACCAAGGACCTCGGCAGCGCCGACATCCAGAAGATGTCGGATGCCGACCTAACGGGCGCCATCACCAACGGCAAGGGCAAGATGCCGGCATACAAAGGCAAGCTGACCGACGCGCAGATCAAAGACCTTGTCGCCTATATCCGCACCCTGAAGAAGTAGTTCGCTAACGCTCCCTGTATTCCCCTTGACGGCGGCTCTGCACCGAGCCGCCGTTTTTCGTGTCCCCTCCAGAGCCCTTATGCTGTGCTGGTGAGGGTGGCAGACCGTCGGGAGTACTCCCCCGATGAAGAATCGTTTCACAGTGTTGCGAACAGGCGAAACGGAGTACTATGGTGCCGTTCTTGAGGCCAAAAAAGAAATTTCGGCTTAGGCCAAACCCCTGGGCGTTTCGGCGAAATTCACAATTGCAGTCCTAGAAGTTTCCCTGGGCAACCAGTCGATCGGTGCAATCATGGATCTTTCTTTCTGGATGCGAATCAGACACCGTCCAATTCCGCGATGCGCGACCGCAACGGTGCTCGCGCTCCTCGCGCTAGCCTGGAGCGGCCTCGCTTTCTGTGACGAGATCCATAAAGCGGCGGGGACCGGTGATTTGGAAAGGGTCAAGGCGCTGCTCCAAAGCAATCCTAAGCTGGTCTCAAGCCGGGATGACAGCGGCCCTGCAGATCAGTCCCCTCGTACTCCCTCTCCATCCCTCATCCGTGCCGAGCCATGCGCCCTGGAGTTATACTCGCAAACTGCAAGGATGGAGGCGCCATGAAAGATGACGATGCGCGCAAGCCCGAGCCAACCTCTGGTGTAACGCGACGCGACTTCATGAAGATTTCCGGCATCGGGGTCGCCGTGCCACTGCTGGTCGGTCCAACGGTGGTGAAGGCCGCGGGTGAGGATGTCGCGGTCCACGGTCCGGGCAAGGTCCCCGTGGAACTCACCGTGAACGGCAAAACGCTCAACGCGCAACTGGAGCCCCGAGTAACGCTGCTCGATGCCTTGCGCGACAGCTTCAATCTGACCGGCGCCAAGCGGGTCTGTGATCGCGGCGTGTGTGGCGCCTGCACGGTGTTGATGGACGGCAAGACCGTGTATGCCTGCGCAGTGCTGGCGATTGATGCGCAGGGCAGGAAGATCACCACCATCGAGGGGCTGACGGAAGGCGATGCGCTCACCCCAGTGATGCAAGCGTTCGTTGATCACGACGCGCAGCAGTGCGGCTTCTGCACCCCGGGATTCATCGTCGCGACCACGCACTTCCTCGAGCAACATCCACATCCCACGGACGAGGATATTCGTCGCGGCCTGAGCGGCAACTACTGCCGATGCGGGACCTACGACGGAATTCGCGCCGTCGCGTTGGCTTCTTCGCAGGAACGGAGGTCGTGATGAGTGAGTACCAATGGCCCGATCCTGCGACTCGCCCACTGCTGGGCAAGCGTATATCGCGAGTTGACGGCCCGGTAAAAGTTTCCGGCCGCGCCAAATACACCTACGACTACAATCCCGACGGCCTGCTCGCCGGGAAGGTCCTGCGCTGCCCTTACGCGCATGCGCGCATCACCAGCATCGACACCACCGCCGCCGAGAAGATGCCCGGCGTCAAAGCCGTGAGAGTCATCCAGCCCGCAGGAACGGAAATCTTCTGGGCGGGCGATGAAGTAGCCGCGGTCGCCGCCGTGGATGAACCGGCGGCTGAAGACGCGATCCGCGCCATCAAGGTGCAGTATGAGGTGCTGCCTCACTTCGTTTCCGACGCCGAGCCTCCGAAGAATATTGCGCTCGATACCGGGCCGCTCAGCCAGGACGATTTCGAAGATCTCGAGGACAATCAGGTCCCGGACGAACAGGTGATCGCGACGATCAAAAAGAACGGCATCAGCTTCAAGCCCAGCGACAAGTATCTGAAGTCGATGCAGGAGTCGGGCACCAGCGCGAGTGTCGTGCAGGCGTTGCGCACGGCCAAGTACGTCGAGGGCACGGCTTCGCGTTCTCCCTACAAGAAAACCGCAGTGCAGAAGCAGGGCGAGCCGGACAAGGCATTCGCCTCCGCGGCAACCGTCTCGGAAGGTCTATACGGCGCTTCCTGCATCACGCATTGCTGTCTTGAGACCCACGGCATGGCGACAGAATGGACCGGCGAGAAGGACGTTGTCGTGCACGTCTCCACCCAGAACGTTTCTGGCGTGGCGCCTCAGGTAGCCGAGCCGCTGGGCATTCCTGCGGGCAACATTCAGGTCCTGGAGCAATATGTTGGCGGCGGTTTCGGCAGCAAGTGGGGACCTGACCGCTGGGGCATGGCGACGGCACACCTCTCCAAGTCTGCCGGCGGCAAGCCGGTGAAGATCATGCTCGAACGAGCCGCCGAGCAGGAGGTTGCAGGCATGCGTCCGTCAGGATATGGGCGCGTCAAAATTGCCGCTGACAAAGACGGAAAATTTGTGGCCTGGGAATCGACCTCCTGGGGAACCGGCGGGATGGGCGGTGGTGGCACGCCCCCCTTGCCCTACATTTTCGACATCCCAAATCAACGCAAACAAAGCGTTGCCATCGCCACCAACCAGGGAAGCGCTCGTGCGTGGCGCGCGCCGACGCATCCTCAAGCTGCGGTCATCACCATGGGCGCGATCGAAGACCTGGCAGCGAAGATGAACATGGACCCCGTGGACTTGATCACCCGCAATCTGGAACTCACGGGAAAGCGCGCCGACACCTATCGCGACGAGTTGCCGATCGCAGCCGAGTTGATGGAGTGGAAGAAAAACTGGCATCCGCGAGGCGACAAGGCTGCCGGACCAGTGAAGCGTGGGCTCGGCCTCTCCATGCATACCTGGGGCGGCCGCGGCCACAACAGCGATTGTGATCTCACCATTCATCCCGATGGATCGGTAGAAATCAAAATGGGCACCCAGGACCTGGGCACCGGCTGCCGCACAGTCATTACCATCGTCGCTGCCGACACGCTTGGCATACCAATGGAGAACGTCAAGCTCCTGATCGGCGACAGCCGCTATCCCGTCTCCGGCGGCAGTGGCGGCAGTACAACTACCGGAGGTGTGAGTTCCTCGACGCGACGCGCCGCGGTTGACGCACGAGATCAGCTTTTTGTGAAGGTAGCTCCCGCACTGAAGGCGCGGCCGGAAGAGCTTGAGGCCGCGAACGGATCGGTGCGGGTGAAAAGCGATCCCAGCCGCAGCCTCTCTTGGAAGGAAGCCTGCTCCAAAATCGGGGCCATGCCGATGACCGTGCGCGGGAAGAATCCCGACAAATCGAAACCGCCGGACCTCACCAACAGCGGGGTCGGCGGCGTCCAGATGGCTGATGTCTCGGTGGACACGGAGACCGGAATCGTTCGCGTGAACAAGATGGTTGCAGTGCAGGACTGCGGCCTGGTAATCGACGTGAAGACCGCCGAGAGCCAGGTGCTGGGCGCGCTCATCATGGGCATCAGCTACGCGCTCTACGAAGAGAAGATCCTCGATCCCGTGACCGGGCGCATGCTGAACCCGAACATGGAGTTCTATCGTTTGGCGGGTATCGCCGACATCGGCGAACTCAAGGTCCACATGATGACCGGAAAGGGATACGACGAGCGCGGCGTCATCGGATTGGCTGAGCCGCCGGTGATTTCGCCCGGCGCATCCATATCCAACGCGGTGGCCAACGCCATCGGCGTGCGTGTGCCTTTCCTGCCGCTTACACCCGACCGCGTTCTGGAAGCGCTGGGACAAGGAGGGGCCAATGCAAGCGTTTGAGTACGTCACTCCAACCAAAAAAGAGCAGGTCGCAACGCTTCTGGGAGAGCAAGGCTCGATCCTCGCCGGTGGCACGGATTTGCTGGCGCTGATGAAGGACGACGTGGTCACCCCCAAGCGACTGGTTAACATCAAGCAAATCGACGGACTCCGCGGCATAAGCTATCAGCCGGGAAATGGGCTACGTATCGGCGCGCTGACCACCCTCGCCGAGCTCGCCGAAGCGAAATCCGATCTTGCTGAGTACCCGATGCTGACCGAGGCCCTGAACGAGGCTGCCAGCCCGCAGATTCGCAACCTGGCCACCATCGGCGGCAACATGTGCCAGCGCCCGCGCTGCTGGTACTTCCGCAACGGCATGGGCCTGATGGCGAAAACTGCGGACGGCAAGTCCATGGTCGTCGAGGGCGACAATCGTTACGCAGCCATCCTGGGCAACTACGGTCCGGCCTACTTCGTAAGTCCGTCCACCGTCGCGCCTGCGCTCATTGCCTACGGCGCGAAGATTCGCCTCTATTCGGCCAGCGCGCCGGGCAGCGGTGTGCGCGAGTTGCCATTGGAAAATTTCTTTGTCGTCCCCAAGTCGGAGACCGAACTCGAACACGACCTGAAGCCGGGCGAGATGGTGATTGAAATCGTCGTTCCTCCGCCGGCGCAGAATCTGAAGGCCGGCACCTACGAAGTACGCCAGAGGGCGGCCTTCGACTGGCCTCTGGCCCAAGCCAGCATCACCATGGAAATGGATGGCAGCAGGGTGAAGAGCGCGCGATTGGTACTTGGCCAAGTCGCTCCCACTCCATGGCGATCCCTGGGATCGGAGCAGGCGCTGGTCGGCAATGCCATTACGCCTGCGACCGCGATGGCCGCGGCCGATGCTGCAGTCGCACGGGCCCGGCCGCTCAGCCACAACAGATATAAAGTCGCCCTGACCAAAGTGGCGGTGAAACGCGCCATTCTTCAAGCCGCCGGCCAGAGCTCCGGAGGTGCCGCATGATGCCGATGCCCGACGCCGATCGCTTCGATCCCACTCGCGAAGACCTCTGCCCGGCGCTGCGCTGGAAGGGCCAGTTCATTCTGGCGGAACACGACATCTCGGTGCCTCCTTCCAACGACGGCCTGTTCTGGTGCCTGCACACCCAGACTTGCATCGGCCCGGACGGAGAGCTGGCCGAGCCTGGCAACTGCTCGTCGAAGGGACGCGCCTGTCACGGGACGGGGAAATGCCAAGGGGCGTGATCGCGGATTCATCAGGAGAGCGGAGGGTGTTAAAGATCCGGTTAGAGTTCTTGTGCGCCAGCTTGAAAACAGCACCGTAGCCGACTCCGCCACCGTGCGTAATGCCGTAGAGATTTCCTCCGCGGTCAATCGTTAAGCCTGCCTAGGGGCTTGCACCGTCAGGCCCGCCGGTAAAGTTGTAAAGCACTTTGTACGTTTGCGCCTGCGCTGATTGACCGACAGAGACGGTCAGCCCTATTGCAAGCGGCAGGGTCAAGCTCCAATAGAGTGAAATCTCTTTGCTGTTCATCGTAATACGCGTGGAACGGAGCGGCGGATTGACGGCTGATTGTGGCTCCGCCGAAGGCGGCTTGGCAAGGGAAAGTCGGGCTGTTCTGGCGGAGACTGATGCAAAGGGGTTTAGGAGTGGTGCCGGGAGGGGGAATCGAACCCCCAAGGGCCGAAGCCCGGCGGATTTTGAGTCCGCTGCGTCTGCCAGTTCCGCCATCCCGGCGAATGGATGGCATCAACAGGGTAGCACAGGGTTTGGAGCCTTCCCAACCTCGCGAACATGGCATTGATGACGATCAGCAGATGACATGAGGCCAGGTTAGAACGCCGCTCAAGCTGGATTATGAACACCTCATTAAGCAAGGGTGTGGAAGAGCGCTTCGGCAAACGCTTAGTATTCAAGGGGCTGCCCCGCGCATTACAATGAACATCTGTCCTCCAGCCATATCCCTTTATGAGTACATCGCTGAAAACCGCTCCCGCCAAAGCGCGGCGAAAGTCTGTTCGCGCCAGCGCTTCAACCGCCCGTGCAACCGGCACGAATGGAGCACGCAGGCATGCCGTTGCGCAGCTCGCCCGCGACTTGGATGATCCGGAACTGTTCATCAACCGGGAACTGAGTCTGTTGGATTTTCAGCGGCGCGTGCTGGAAGAGGCACAGGACAGCAGTAATCCGCTGCTGGAGCGGCTGATGTTCCTGTCGTTCGTCGGCTCCAACGTGGACGAATTCTTCATGGTCAGGGTGGCCGGCCTCAAGCGGCAGGTGGAGAAGGGCGTGAGCGACCCGGGACCCGACGGCATGAGTTCATCGGAACAGTTGCGAGCCATCCGAGCATCGGTGATACGTCTTTATCGCAGCACCCAGGAGTACTGGAGCAGGGAACTCGTGCCGGCGATGGAGCAGTCGGGAATTCGCATCTTGAATTACTCCGATCTCACGGAAGAACAACGTGCACTCGCTGATTCCTATTTTCAGGAAACCGTCTTCCCGACCCTCACTCCGCTGGCCTTCGATCCTGGCCGTCCGTTTCCCCACATCTCAAACCTGAGCCTGAACCTGGCTGTGCTCTTGCGGGGCGGCGAAGGCGACGAGCACTTCGCGCGCGTGAAGATTCCTGACACGTTGCCGCAGCTGGTTCCGGTTAATGTCGCGCCCAAGGTAAAGAGCCGCGCCAAGAAGCCACTGGTCAAGGAACAAGGCTTTGTCTGGTTGGAGCAGTTGGTCATCGCCAATCTGGGTGCGCTTTTTCCGGGCATGGAAATTCTCGAGGCGCATCCCTTCCACATTACCCGCGATGCGGATAGCGAGATCCAGAACCTGGAGGCTGGGGACTTGCTGGAGTCGGTGGAAGAAGGCGTGTGGCAACGCCGATTTGCCGATGTGGTGCGCGTGGAGATCAACGAGGCGATGCCCGCGCCCGTTCTCGACATCCTGATCGAAAACCTGGAACTTGATCGCGACGACATTTACAAAGTGTCGGGCCCATTGTCGCTAGTCCGAGTACGTCACCTCACTAAAGTGGATCGCCCGGATTTGAAGTTCGCGCCTTTCGTTCCCGCCCTTCCCGCGGCCCTCAAGGACTCCGAGGAGGAAGACATCTTCGCCACCATTCGGCGCGGGGACGTGCTCTTTCATCATCCTTTCGATTCCTTCCAGCCGATTGTCGGACTTTTGCAAAAGGCAGCCAAGGATCCCAACGTTTTAGCCATCAAGATCACGCTCTACCGGGTCGGCCGTAATGCTCCTGTCGTGGACGCTCTACTGGAAGCGGTCGAAAATGGAAAACAGGTAGCCGTCCTGCTCGAGTTGAAAGCGCGTTTCGATGAAGAGAGCAACATCGAATGGGCGCGCAAGCTGGAAGAATACGGCGTGCACGTGGTGTACGGCTTGATGGGACTCAAGGTGCATTGCAAGGCCCTGTTGATTGTGCGCAAGGAAGGCGACGTGATTCGCCGCTATGCCCATCTGTCCACCGGCAATTACAACAGCGTTACCGCGCAACTCTACACGGACCTGGGAATGCTCACCTGCGATCCCGCCATCGGAGCGGATTGCACTGACCTGTTCAACTACCTGACCGGGTATTCGGTGAAAACCTCATACCGCAAGTTACTGGTCGCTCCGGTCACATTGCGCCAGGGTTTCGAGAAGTTGATCGAGCGCGAAATCGAACACCAGCGAAACGGCCGAGGCGGTCATCTCATCCTGAAAATGAACGCGCTGCTCGATAGGAAGATGATTCAACTCCTGTACCAGGCTTCGCAGGCGGGGGTAAAAGTTGATCTGCTGGTGCGCGGCATCTGCTGCTTGCGGCCAGGGCTGCCGGGCGTCAGCGAGAATATCCGGGTTACAAGTATTGTTGGACGATTCCTGGAGCATAGCCGGATCTTTTATTTCCGCAACGGCGGCAAGGAAGAGGTATACCTGGGCAGTGCAGACCTGATGCCGCGCAATCTGAATCGCCGGGTCGAAGTGGATTTCCCCGTGCAAAACCGGAATCTCATCCGCGTGATCCGCGATGAGGTGCTGGGCACCTACCTCAAAGACCAGGCCAAGGCCCGCCACATGACCTCCGAAGGCAAGTACCCGCGGGACCCTGATTTTCAGAAAAAGAACGCCTTCAACGCCCAGGAGGCTCTCATTGCGCGCGCCACCAAACACCAGGAATAAGCGCTCCACAGATCAACGTATGAAGGAATTGGCCTGCTAACATCATCTGGTGAGCACTCCTTCCAAGGTTCGTGTTCGATTCGCCCCTTCACCAACCGGACATTTGCACGTCGGTAACGCCCGCACCGCCCTGTTTAACTGGCTCTTCGCGCGGCAGAAGGGTGGTGTCATGGTGCTGCGCATCGAGGACACCGATGTCGAGCGTAGCGAAGGGCGCTTCGAAGGCCAGCTTCTCGAAGACCTGAAGTGGCTTGGCCTGGATTGGGATGAAGGTCCCGACGTCGGCGGTCCGTATGCCCCGTACCGTCAAAGCGATCGTCTCGAGTTCTATCGCGAACAAGCCGAACGGTTACTGCGCGAGGGCAAAGCTTATCTGTGCTTCTGCTCGCATTGGGAGTTAATGGAGGAGCGAAGCCAGGCGCAGGATCAACGTCAGTCTCCGATGTACTCGGGGAAGTGCCGTGCGCTCGATCCCACCGAGTCCGAGCGGCGCCGTGCGAATGGCGAGAAGCCAGTTATTCGCCTGCGTATCCCCGAGCATCCCATTCGCTTCCACGACATCGTGCACGGGCCGGTCGAATTTTCCAACGAGGTGGTCAGCGATCCCATTATCGTGCGCTCCACTGGCATGCCGGTTTACAACTACGTGGTCGTAGTGGACGACGCGCTGATGGACATCACGCACGTCATCCGCGGCGACGATCATCTCTCCAACACGCCGAAGCAGGTGGCGCTGTACGAGGCGCTGGGTTGGCCCGTACCTGAGTTCGCGCATCTGTCTACGATTCTCGGCAAAGATCGCGAGCGGCTGTCGAAGCGGCATGGCGCAACCTCCATCGCCAACTTTCGCGACATGGGCGTGCTGCCGGAAGCGTTGACGAATTACCTCGCGTTGCTGGGCTGGGCGCCCAGCGGCGGCACCCGCGAGATCTTTACTCCTCGAGGAACTCAAGAAGGAATTCTCGCTGGAGCGGGTTACGCCCTCGCCTGCCGTCTTCGACATGGAGAAACTGTATTGGCTCAACCGGCACTACATCAAGGAGAGCCCACCGGAGCGCATCGAGCGGCTTGCCGAGCCGTACTTCGTGCGTGCCGGTTTATTGCCGGACAGTCCAGATGACCAAACGCGAGCTTGGTTTGCCAAGGTTGTCGCATTGCTCGCGCCGTCGGTGGACAGGCTGGACCAACTTCCTGAGCGAGCAGGACTGATCTTCCGCTACGATGCCGCCGCTGCGATCGCCGCACCTGACAACGCCGAGGTTCTGGCCGCGCCGAAGAGCCGCGACGTCCTTATGGCCTTCACGCAGCAGGTGGAGGGCGATCCTTCGCCGATGACGGCCGAGCGCTTCAAGTCGATCATGAATGAAGTGAAAGCGAAGACCGGGGCCAAGGGCAAAGACCTGTTTCATCCCGTGCGCATCGCGCTGACCGGATCGCACTCCGGGCCGGAGTTCGACAAGCTGATTCCAATTCTCGAGGAAGGTGCACAGCTGCAACTTCCACAGCATGTATTGAATGTTCGCGAGCGGCTGGCGGTGTTTCGCGTGGCGGGTAGCGTATAGATAGAACGATTCGGAAGTTGGTATATCCGGTAGAGCGGGCCTTTTAGGCCCGCGTTGGCAAGTCTTCTAAGGAATCTGGGGCTTCAGCCCCCAAGTTTCGTCTGGCTGAAGGTGCCGCCGGGCTAAAGTCCGGCTCAGTTCGAAAAGTCCAACCGGACGCGGCGCTGAAGCGCCGCTCTACCCGTACCGATGCTACAGCGACTCTGGAATCGTTTATAGCGTCCTACTCCAGCGCTTTCGTTAGCGCGGCGCGAGCCAGAATGCGCGTCGAGTCGAGCGTCGGCAGCGGAGAGTTGTTGTCGTCGATCAGCAACGGAATCTCCGTGCAACCGAGCACCACGGCATCGCAGCCCTCATGGCTTAGCCTGCCGATCACCTGCTGGAGGTATTTTCGCGATTCACTCGTGATAATACCGTTTACCAGTTCATCCATGATGATGGCGTCGATGCGCGCTCGTTCGTCGGCGCTGGGCATGAGGTGCGCAATTCCACTGGCCGACAACTTTTCGGGATAAACCGGTCCCTCCATGGTGTACTTCGTGCCGGTGATTGCCAGCTTGCGAAAGCCGCTCTGCTGGGCCGCGGCGGCAACTTCTTCGACGATGTGCAGCCATGGCAGCGGGGAGTTTGTCGTAACCAGATGGAAGGCCCGATGAATTGTGTTGTCGGGACAAATGAGAAATTCGGCGCCTGCTCTGGCCAGTTTGTTAGCCGACGACAGCATGAGGTCGGCGACGCCTTGCCAGTCATCCTGATAAATGAATTCCATGTACTCGGCAAGACAGTGGGTGTGCATACTGATCTCTGGATGCCTGTGGCGGCCCATCAAGGCGGGCGCCTCGCCGCAGATCGTGCGGTAGCACAGCGCCGCACCTTCGGCGCTGCACGCCACGATTCCAATATGCTTCGGCACGGCGACTCCAGTTGACGCGTCTGCGTCAAAAAGGGATCAACAATTAAGAATACTGTCAGCCGAACGGATGCTCCAGCGACGGGCTTTGCGGCGTGAACAGCTGGGCTCCGTCTGCGGTGATGTGCATGTCATCTTCCAGGCGTACGCCAAACTCGCCGCGGATGTAGATGCCGGGCTCGTCGCTGAAGCACATGCCTTGCTTGAGCGGGAGCGTGTCACCGCGTACCAGGTACGGCCACTCGTGACCATCCATTCCGATCCCGTGACCAACGCGATGGGTGAAGTGCGCGTAGTTGGGGCCGAACCCGGCGGTATCGATCACCCGGCGCGCAGCCGCGTCCACCGACTGCGCTTCCACACCGGGCCGCGCCGCGGCCAGCGCCGCCGACTGCGCCTGATGAACAATGTCGAAGGTGCGACGCATTTTGTCCGCTGATGGGCCGGCGAGCTTGCCTAGAACAAATGTGCGGCTGATGTCGGACGCATAGCCTTCCACGCTGCAGCCGCCGTCAATCAGCAAAATGACGCCCTCGCGTACCACTTGCGGTGTGGCAGAGCCGTGCGGCAGCGCCGAATACTCGCCGACTTGGACGCTGGCGTCGCCCTGGAAGCCGAGACGGGAATGCGCGGTCTCGACCAGCGCAGCGAAATCATTCTGCGTCATGCCCGGGCGCAAGGCCTCGTAGGCGGCCTTGTAAGCTGCCAGAGTTACCTGGTTGGCCAGCAGCATGAGTGCCAGCTCGTGCTCGCTCTTGATCATGCGACAGCCGGCGGTGACCGGAGTGGCGCTGCGGAGCGTCAACTGCGGCGCCGCCTGTGCCACGCCGGCGCTGAAGACATAGGCGACGCGCTCTTCAATCCCTAAGTTGCCGGCAGCGATGCCGCGCGCACGCAAGCCTTGCGCGACGAGATCATATGGGTTCTCATCTTCTTGCCAGGTGCGAATGTCAGCGTCGCGATCGAGGAGGCCTTTGGCGATCTGCTCACGCGCACGCTCTTCCTCGAACGCAGGACAGACAAAAAATGACGGGCCTTTCTGCGGCAGTACCATGGCGAAAAGGCGCTCGCTGTTGTCCCAATGTATGCCGGTGAAATAGACGAGCGACGTACCGCCGGCGAGGAAGATGGCGTCGAGCTTGTTTTCCCCCATCAGCTGGCGAGCGCGCTCCAGGCGCTCACGACGCTCGTCTGCAGTGATGGGCCGGGCTTCCGCAGCCCGGGAGTGCAGCGCAGCGAGCGAGGGCGGCAACGCACCACACGGTTTGGCACGGCCGCGCTGGGCAAAGGCAGGCACAGCGGCGGCACTCAAGATCGCGGCGTTGGTCAGGAACTGTCTTCTTGAAGGCATAGGAAGGTTAACTTTGTATCACAGCCCCTGCAACAATCCGAAGCGGGAAGGCTCTTCGCGTTCAGAGTTGGCCCTGCTCCGACACAGTGCCCCGCCAGTCTGCCTTTGTTGCCAACCTGGCAGTCATTGCTCTTATGCTTTAGTCTTAAGCTTGCCTTGAACACCCATCTCTTTTCCCGTTACCATGACGGGACTTCGTAACAATGGAGGATCAATTGATGCGTCGGGGACGTGCGCTGTGCCCAGTAGTTTTGTGGTTGTTGGTAGCGAATGCGCTTGCACAGGTCAACCCCGCAATCGTCGGCGGCATGAAGTGGCGGCAGATCGGGCCATTTCGCGGTGGCCGCGTGCTTGCCGTCGCCGGAGTTCCCGGCGATCCCAACACCTACTACTTCGGCGCGGTCGCTGGAGGAATCTTCAAGAGCACCAATGGCGGCCTCAGTTGGACTCCGACCTTCAATCACGAGAGCGTCTCTTCCATCGGCGCGATCGCGGTGGCCGATAGCGACCATAATGTCATTTATGCGGGCAGCGGTGAAGCGTGCCTTCGCGGCAACATCTCCTACGGTGACGGGGTTTACAAGTCAACCGACGCTGGCCAGACATGGACGAACGTCGGCCTGAAAGACACGCGCCACATCGGAGCCGTCATTATCGATCCTCGCAACCCTGACATTGTTCTGGTTGCTGCCCTGGGACATGCGTGGGGGCCGAATTCCGAGCGGGGCGTCTTCCGCACCGCAGATGGCGGCAAGAGCTGGCAGAAAGTCCTCTATAAAGACGACGATACCGGGGCGATTGATGTCGTATTCGACCCGCGTAATTCCAGCGTTGTTTACGCATCCCTGTGGCAGGTCCGGCGCCAGCCCTGGTACTTCAACAGCGGTGGCCCGGGCAGCGGTCTCTACAAATCCGTGGACGGCGGACTTACCTGGAAACATCTGGAAGGCCACGGTCTGCCGGAGGGCAATCTGGGGCGCATTGGCATCTCGGTTTCGGGAGCGGATTCCAATCGTGTGTATGCGCTGATCGAAGCCAAGGAAGGCGGACTCTATCGTTCCGACGACGCCGGCAACTCCTGGACCCGCGTCAACGACGATGAACGCTATCGCCAGCGCGCCTGGTATTACATGCACGTGTTCGCCGATCCCAAGCAGGCCGATACGGTGTACGTGCTGAACACCGGCGCGTTCCGTTCCTCCGACGGCGGAAAAACCTTCGAGCTGCTGCCGGCGCCGCACGGCGATCATCATGGACTTTGGATCGATCCCACCAATCCGCAACGCCTCATCAACAGCAACGACGGCGGAGTAACGATTTCCGTGGACGGCGGCAAGACCTGGAGCCAGCAGAACAACCAGCCTACCGCCCAGTTCTATCATGTCGCCGTCGACAACCACTGGCCTTACCGCGTTTACGGAGCACAACAAGACAACAGCACGGTGGCCATCGCCAGCCGGACCGACGACGGGGTGATCGCGCGCCAGGATTGGTATGACGTCGGAGGCGGCGAAAGTGGATATATTTCCCCCGATCCGCGTGACCCTGAAATTGTGTACGCCGGTTCGGAAGGCTCCATCATTACGCGCTACGATCACCGCACCAACCAGTTGCAGGATGTGTCGCCCTATCCGCTGGACACCTCGGGTAATGGCGCGGGCGACCTCAAATACCGCTTTCAGTGGACGGAGCCGGTGTTGGTCTCGGCCTACGACTCCAATGTCATCTACAGCGCGAACCAGTTCGTGTTGAGGAGCACAGACCAGGGGCGTAGCTGGAATCCCGTCAGCCCGGACCTGACCCGCAATGACAAGACCAAGCAGAAACCCTCTGGCGGCAATATCACGCTGGACATCACCAGCGTCGAGTATTACGACACGGTGTTCGCCCTTGCCGAGTCGCCCTTGCAGAAAGGGATGCTCTGGGCGGGAACCGATGACGGATTAATTCACCTTACGCGGGATGATGGGAAAACGTGGGAAAACGTCACTCCTAAAGATATGCCGGAGTGGAGCATGGTCAGCATTATCGAGGCTTCGCACTACGACGCAGGCACTGCATATGCGGCAATCGACCGTCACAAGCTGGACGACTTCGATCCGCTGATCTACAAGACCAACGACTTCGGCAAGACATGGACTCGCATCACCAACGGCATAACTGCCGGCTCGTACGTGCGATCTGTGCGCGAAGACCCCAAAATGAAGGGCCTGCTCTACGCAGGCACCGAGACGGGGGTCTACTTCTCGGCCGACGATGGCGCGAACTGGCAGTCGCTGCAGTTGAACCTGCCGACTTCCCCGGTCCACGACCTGGCAGTCAAAGACGATGACCTCGTTGCCGCGACCCACGGCCGCTCCTTCTGGATCCTCGACGACGTCAGCCCGCTGCGACAGGCGAACTCGGCGCTTGCAGCAGGGGATTTCCATCTTTATCAGCCGGCCACGGCCATACGCCTGCACTTTCCTGACGACGTCGACCGTAAGCGTCCGGTGGGAGACAATCCTCCCAAAGGCGCAATTCTGGACTACTACCTCAGGACCAAGCCGGCAGAAAAAGAAGAGATCACGATTGAGATCCTCGACGCGCAAGGCAAACGGGTGCGCAAGCTTTCCAATCATAAGGAGAGCAAGCAAGAGCAGCCGCCCGAGTGGCCCGACCACGAGAAGCCGGTAAGCCTGTTGCCCGCCGACACGGGGATGAACCGCTTCGCTTGGGACTTCCGATACGATCCCCCCGCCCAGATTCCAGGGGCGTTCTACGTGGGTGAACCGCCGCGGGGTCCGCTGGTGATTCCGGGTACTTACCAGGTAAAGCTCACCGTCAAGGGAAAGACCCAGACTGCGCCGTTGGAGGTGAAGCTCGATCCCCGGTTGCAGAATTCCGTTACCGCCGCGGACATGCAAAAGCAGATCGACCTCGCGTTCAAGGTGCAACAAGATATTGACGCGCTGCATCGGGCCGTCAACCAGATACGCCAGCTGCGCGCAAATTTGCAGACCTTACAAAAGTGGGCCGGAGAAGGCCCTTCCAGCGGCGCGGTTGTTTCCGCCGCCCGCGCGCTCGACCGGAAGATGACGCCGGTTGAAGAAAGCTTGATACAGGTGAAGATGAAAAGTTCGGAGGGCAACCTCCGTTATCCCAATATGCTCAACGAACAGTACTCGAGCTTCAGCGATCTTGTGCAGGGGGTGGATGGAGCGCCGACCGCACAGCAGTTGCTCGTCTTCGACGAGCTGCACACGCGTCTGGGTTCGCAGTTGTCAGGATGGCAGCAGATCGTGAGCGTTGACGTTCCCGCTCTGAACGATCTGATGCGCAAGCATGGAGTACCAACTCTGGCGATCGGCAGCGGCCAGGGCGAATGAGCTGCGCCTTGAGGAACACAAGATTCGGTGCCGGCGTCCTTGAAGGCGGTTACAGGCGGACCAATGGTGGTCCGGCGGCAGAAGCGAAGAACTGGCTGTCCCGGGCGGCCTCGGGGAAACTGTGTTCGTAGGCTTCCCGCCAGCGATTCGCGAACTTCGCGGCTTCATTCTTTGCTACGAGGGCCCAGACACTACCGCCGAAGCCCGCGCCGAAGGCTGACGCAGCATACGCTCCGAGCGAGCGGGCCTCACGCGCCAGCCACATCGTTTCTGGGACTTGGTTGCCGAGGAGCGTTTCCGCCGCGGCTTGCGATTCCTGCACCAGTTCGCCAAAGGCGCGCAGATCCTGCTGCGCAAGCGCGTCGGAGGCTTTGGGGATAATCACCTCGGACTCCAGCCAGAACTGCTCGAATCGGTTCAAGAGCCATTGGGAGTCGGGGCCGGCGGAAGCGGCTTCACGCAAGGCAGAGCGTAGCCGGTCCAGGCAGTCTCCGGCGCCAGTTACGACAGCGGCGAGAGTCCCGCCTTCCGATCCGGAGACCGACCGCCAGATCTCGAGAATCGCTTGAGTTGCCTCGGAGGCGCGGTTGTACTGCGAACGAGCGGAACCGATCTTATCGGCGACCACTCCGCTGACCGCAATTACAAAGGTACTGTCGGCTGGCAGCGCGAGCGTGCGCTCCCATCGAACCGGACAGAAGACGTATTGCTTCAGATGTCCAGCCTGTCCTCGGAGGATGGCGGTATGGTCTTCGCTGCCGCCGAACGTTCCGACGCCGCTGTCGCCGAGCAGAGATTTATACGTCTGCCCGTTCTCGATGCAGCCCAGATACCCCGCGAGGTCCTCCATCCCTTGAATATTGGCGGCATAAGCGTTGTGCTCAGAAAGCCGATTGACTGCGCTGAGTACCGAGAAGATGGCCACCACCAGCGCGCTGGAACTGCTCATTCCGGCGGCGCGTGGAAGATCGCTGGCCAGTGCCATGTCTGCGCCGCGCAGACCACCCGCAAAGTTGCGTGCGATTCGACGGGCGACCGTCGTCGGGTAAACGGTCCAGCCTGAGACTGGAATCGCAAGCTCGGGAGAAATCGTGAACTCAAGACTTTTTCGCCGTACGACGTCGTTGATGCGAACCACGGAGTCCGACCGGGGAACAGCGGCAACGCAAAAACCGCGCTCCGCAGTACACAGCAGGCTGCGGCCTCCGGCGTAGTCGGTGTGCTTGCCAAGTACTTCGATCCGTCCCGGAACGTACCAGCGCATCCATTCGGCGCCATCCCCCGACGGCGGCTGGCCCTCCAAAGCTTCAAAGAGCCGGGCCTTCTGCTGCGCCTCCATCTCCGTCATCCCCGCGCGCACTAGGGAGTCAGCGACGCTGGGGATCATAGTTGCACCTGCACATCTTTGAGCCGCACGGCGACGGCAGCAATGTCCGATCGCCGCGACAAATCAAGCACGCCGGCCCGGCAGGTGGCGGCCTTGAGCTTCATGCCCTTCTGGATCGCCAACCTTACTGCTCCCGGCAACTCGAATTCGCCCCGCGGAGAAACTGGGACTTCACGGCAGATCGGAAAGATGGCAGGGTCAAATCTCCAGCAGTTCATGCTGACCAGGGCCTGTCCCGCAAATTTCGCGGCGGTGTCGGCGTCCGGCTTTTCGATCAAGTCACTTAGGAAGCCGCTTCCATTGATTACGGCATAGGCAAAATCCCTGATTCGTTGCGCCGGAATATTGCTGTCGCGGACCAATGCTTCTTCTTCGAACAGGACCGTTCCCGGCTGTCCGAGGCCTTGGAGCGCACGAAGGACCTCCACTGGATAGTAATTGTCGGCGTTGATCGTAAGGAACCCGTCTGCGCCGGCGAATTCTTCTGCAGCCAGCAGGGCGTTGGCGGTTCCAACCGCTTCGGCTTGCAGGGCAAAGCTAACTTGTATTCGCGTAGGTTGCTGCACGCGCGTGTAGTAATCCCGGACCGCGTCGTGTTCGGGGCCGATAACAAGACAGACCTGCTCAAATCCAGCGTCAGCCAGTCCACTCAGCACGTAATCAAGGAAGGGTCGGCCGACCGGAATCATGGCCTTCAGGCCGGCGGAGGCGGCAGAGAACTGCGACGCGGACAGCCGCACACCTGCATCTTGGTTGCGCATGCGGCTCCCGAGACCACGTGCGAGAACCACGCACTTGTTGATTGCTCCACCGTCATTCATGGCAAGAGAACCAGTCTAAAGCAGCCGTCGAATTCGCCGCGGTTTCTTGGTACGTGAATTACAATCACCGGCAACCATGATCGGCTGGTACTACTTCTGGATGGCGAACTTCGTAGTTGCCGGATCCGCGTTCGCCGTGATCACCATCATCGTCCTTGTTCGCGGGCTGCGCGACCTGCGAGAGATGTTTGCCAACCTGCGGGCAGAGGCACATCGGCCACAGTGATCGCGACCCACTTTTCCGTTCTCGACTGGATCATTGTCGTCTTGTACCTCGCTGCTACGCTGGCGACGGGCCTCTATGGCCGCAGGTTCGTCGGCGGCATCTCCGATTTTCTGGTCGCAGGGCGAGAGCTGGGAACGTTTCTCGCGGTCGCGACCCTGGCCGCAACCGAGATCGGCACCATCACCTTCATGTACTACGCCGAACTTGGGTACAAGACGGGCTATGCCTCGTTCGTCAATGGATTGATCGCCGGTCTGGTCATGATCTTCCTCGGCCGCACCGGCTTCATCGTCAAGCGGTTGCGAGCAATGCGGCTGATGACCGTACCCGAGTTCTTCGAGGTCAAGTTCAGTCGCAACCTGCGGGTGTTTACCGGGATTCTGGTGGCCACCGGCGGCATCCTCAATATGGGCGTGTTCCTGAAGGTTGAAGGCACATTCCTGGCGATCATTTCAGGGGTCTCCTTGAGCCATATCAAGGCTGTGATGACCGGTATCCTTCTGCTGGAGCTGGTATACACCGTGTTGGGTGGAATGGTGTCGATTGTCATCACCGACTTCATTCAATTCGTGGCTCTCAGCCTGGGCACAATTCTGGTGACCATCTGGTCGGTGCACGCCACCGGGTTCTCGCGCATGTATGAAGCGGTGCGCCAGACGATGGGCGCCGGCGGCTTCAACCCATTTGCCAATCCGGACTACGGATGGGCCTATATTGCGTTCCAGGTATTGATCTGGCTGGCAGTGCATACCTGCTGGCAGACGACGGCGATGCGCACCTTCTCCACCCGCAGCCCAGAGATCAGCAAGCAGGTATTCTCGTGGGCCGGCTTCATCTACCTGGGGCGGGGTATGATGCCGATGATGTGGGGCATCGCGGCCCTGGCAATGCTCGGTCCCGCACAGAACTCTTTGGAGGCCATGCCTCGAATGCTGGCCACGATATTGCCGTCCGGGGTGTTGGGACTGGTGGTGGCGGGCATGCTCGCGGCCACGATGTCGGTCAATAGTTCCTATCTGCTCGGCTGGAGTTCGATCATCGCGCAAGACATCATTCTGCCGCTGCGAAAAAATCCTCTCACCTCCTTGCAGCAGGTGATGCTGAACCGCGGCGCCAATCTTTTCGTGAGCTTGTTCGTGATGGTGTGGGGCCTGTGGTACACGCTGCCTGGACCCACCTACTTTTATCTCAACATGACGGCCACCATCTATCTGTCGGGAACCCTGGTAGCGGTGGTCGCCGGACTGTTCTGGAATCGGGCTTCCACGCTGGGCGGCTACCTGGCTATGAGTGGCGGCGCAATCGCCACCATCGGTTTCTTTTTCTTCAGGACTCCCGCCAGTTACGCCGGTGCGGGCGCGTTCGCCCTGGCAGCCATTGGTATGATCGTGGGCTCGCTGCTGGGAAAGAAGAACGGCCCAGCAAGCGCTCGGGTTCCGTCGCCCCAGATTCAGCAGTGATTTCGTAGGCCTCATTCATGAAGCTCGCGATTCGAACAGCATTGCTGTGCCTCGCACTTTTCCCTACCGTCGCGTTGTGGGCGGAAGAGACGCCCGTCTACTTCGCTCCCGATCCTGGCGTCGCTCGAATTGAACTTAGCCGGAGCGGTTTTTCGGTATCTAACTCCGTTCTCAGCATGAGCTGGAAAATCACAGGCGAACGTGTGGAGGGACTGGAGTTCAAGGATCAGCTCGCTCACCGGGGACTGTCGGCACAGTCTCTTCCGTTTGTCCTCATCCTGGGAGACGGACGCGTAATCCCGGCCTCCGACCTGCGCATGATGGGAGTTCCCAAGGTCGTCAATCTCGACGCGCATCCGGACGCTTCGCGGCTGTCGGAAAGGATTGTTGGAAAGGCGGTCGCGGTCGAATTCGAAGATGCAAGCGGGAAGCTTAACGTCAGCTGGCAGGTGATTTTGCGCGACGGCTCTAACTACGTCAGGCAGCAATTGGTGCTGCTGGCCAAGGCTGGCGATGTTGCCGTCCGTGAGGTCAGGCTGGTGGATTGGAACCTGCCGGACGCTCATGTCATAGGGATCGTCAAGGGATCGCCCATCGTCGCCCGGACGCTGTTCGTCGGGTTCGAGGATCCACTCGCATCATGCGCGGTGGCCGCTCAGCGCGCCCGCTGCTGGATCGAACGCGAGCTGCCGTTGAAGTCTGGCCAGTCCATAACTTACTCCTCTGTCATTGGTGTGACCACCGAAGGTCAGCTGCGCCGCGGGTTCCTGCATTATCTGGAGCGCGAGCGGGCGCACCCGTATCGAACCTTTCTGCACTACAACTCGTGGTACGACCTGGGGTATTTCAGCAAATACGAGGAGGCCAGCGCGCTGGAAGTGATCAAGGCTTTCGGAACCGAATTGACGCAGAAGCGCGGCGTCCGCATCGACTCGTTCCTCTTTGACGATGGCTGGGACGACCCGGCGACGTTGTGGCACTTTCACTCCGGTTTTCCCAACGGCTTCACAAAGTTGCGCGAACTCGCGGCAACCTTCGGAACCGCTCCAGGTGTCTGGATGTCGCCGTGGGGCGGCTACGGCAAGCCCAAACAGGAGCGCATTGCGGCAGGGCGCAGTGCAGGCTACGAAATCGTCGAGAACGGTTTCGCGCTCTCCGCTCCCAAATACTATGCGGCGTTTCACGATACCTGCGTGAAGTTCCTGCAGGACTACGGCGTGAACCAGTTCAAGTTCGACGGCACCGGAAACGCCGAGCGGGTCTTTGCCGGCAGCGAGTTCGACAGCGATTTTGCAGCCGTCATTCATCTGATTGGAGAGCTGCGGGCCCTGAAGCCGGACCTTTTCATCAACCTGACCACCGGAACTTACCCGTCGCCTTTCTGGCTGCAATACGCCGACTCGATTTGGCGAGGCGGCGAAGACCACGACTTTCTGGGCGTGGGTTCCCGGCGGGAGCAATGGATCACCTATCGCGACGCTCAAACCTACGAACATATCGTGTTGAGCGGGCCCTTATTCCCGCTGAATTCGTTGATGCTCCACGGAATCATCTACGCTCGCCATGCCAAAGACCTGGCTTCCGATGCACAGGGCGACTTCAAGAACGAGGTACGCGACTATTTCGGAAACGGAACGCAGTTGCAGGAGATGTACGTGACGCCATCGCTGCTTTCCAACGCCGACTGGAACAATCTGGCGGAAGCGGCAAAATGGTCGCGCGAGAACGCCGACGTGCTGGTCGATACGCACTGGATCGGCGGAGACCCCGGTCAGTTGGAGGTATATGGCTGGGCGTCATGGGCTCCGCGCAAGGCGATTCTGGTGCTGCGAAACCCGGCTGAGAAGCCGCAGACTATAAGCATCGACATCGCAGGCGCGTTCGAGTTGCCCACAGGTTCGGCCCAGGCCTACGTGCTGCACAGTCCTTGGAAAGAAGATGCCAAACAGGAGGGTCTGCGGCTTGTCGCAGGCCAGTCGCGCAACATTTCGCTTCAGCCGTTCGAAGTATTGGTGCTGGAAGGCGCGCCGGCAAAATAGAGGCGCGCAAATCCAATCGTCAGGTGAGCAAACGAGGCTGAGGTCCGGGCGGACAAAACCCGCGAGGCGGTGTCGTTTTGAACATGTCGAGGCCTGTCATCCCAGACCGCCGTGCACTTCGGTCGCCCCGTCGGCGGCGGTGCAAACATAGATATCCGGTTCCAAGCCGGTGGCAGCCTGGTATTCGCGTTTCACTGTCCCCTGAAACTCTGCCACCGCATCGGCGCTTACCAGGTTGACCGTGCAGCCGCCAAATCCACCGCCGGTCATGCGCGCGCCGAATACACCGCGAAGGTTCAGCGCGATCTCCACCATTAGATCGAGTTCCGGACAACTCACCTCGTAGTCGTCGCGCAAGCTACGATGAGATTCCACCATCAATTGACCGAACCCACTCAGATCGGCGAACCGTAATGCCTTGGCCGCGGCCAGCACGCGTTCATTTTCCGTGACGACGTGCCGGCAGCGCCGAAATGTGACCTCTGGCAGGCTTCCGCCGTAGTGTTCGAGTTCCTCCGGGGTGACGTCACGCAGGGCATGGATCACGGGCAAATGCTCCTGCAGAGAATGAACTCCAGCCTCACAGTGGGCACGCCTTTGGTTGTATTCACTGGAGGCCAGATTGTGCTTTACCTTGGTGTCGCAGACCACGATACGGACGCGTTCGTCAATTTTCAGCGGCTGAGACGCAAGACTGCGGCAATCGATCAGTAAGGCATGATTGGCCCGGCCAAAGCAGGAGACAAATTGGTCCATGATGCCGCACTGGGTTCCGCCGTACGTATGCTCGGCACGCTGGCAGAGCTGCGCAACCTGGGTCCGGCCCAATCCGATTCCGGAATTCGCCAGGTACGCCAGCGCCGACGAAACTTCAATGGCCGCCGAAGAACCCAACCCGGCGCCCATCGGGACCTCGCCTTTGATCACCAGGTTCGCACCTGATACCGGATGTCCGGCCGCGTCGAGGGCCGCGGCCACTCCACGCACATAGTCGCTCCAGTCACGTAAGGGACCCGGCGCCATGGCGTCGAGATCGAATTCCCGTCCCTGCTGGAAATCCAGCGAATAGATACGAATGCGGCGATCATCGCGAGGACTGATCGCCACGTAGGTATAAAGCTGCAGCGCCGCGGGCATCACAAAGCCGTCGTTGTAGTCGGTATGCTCCCCAATGAGGTTCACCCGTCCCGGAGCGCGAAAAATGCGTACCGGTGTGCCGAACCGACTGCAGGCTTCCTCACGCAATCGCTCAACGATGAGTTTGCGCGGATTAAAAAACATCGTTGTTAGTGCCTCCCGGGTTCGTCATCTGCACTTGCTCCGCGGGATGGTCCGTCGCCGCCTGCTCAAAGGCGAACGCTCCAACTGCCATCCTGACTTTTAGCGCAGGTCGCGACCTGTACTTCGGTACAGGTCGGTACAGCTCCGTGAACTGGCCCGAACTACTTCCCAGAGCCAGTAGAAACCCCAGCCCAACTGCCGATGTAGAGCCTGTGGAGGTAGTTTGACCATGGCTCGCTGGAACTTCCTCAAAAACCAATCTTGGCTGGTTGTGGGTTTGCTCACTTGTCTGCTGGCGTCCGCCAGCGCTCTGTCCAATGTGGCCGGAATGAACGCGGCGGTTGCCGCCTCGTCGCGAATAAGTCTCTCGCGTGCAAACCTCGCTCCCTCGGGCCAGCCGGGCGCACGTGGCAGCTCGGGCGCAACCGGCGGCCTCAGCTCCAATCCGGGGTTGAGCGGCATTCCCAATGGCTATTTCCACCAGCTCTATTCTGCGGCACTGCAATCTTCCTTTGGCAAGGCTCCCTACACTTACGCGCTGGTGGGCGGAGGTCTGCCGCCAGGCGTCACCTTGAACAGTGCGGGCAAGATCGCCGGCACACCCAGCGGCACCGGCGCTTCGAATTTCCAGGTAAGGGCCACCGATTCCAGCAAGCCGCCTCTGAGCAAGACGTCGTCGTACTCGCTGAGCATTTCCATCGGATTCGATACTTACGGAGGTCTGACGGCCGCCCATGGCTTGAGGCCAGCGACCGGGTACTTCCATATGGAGAAGCAGAACGGGCGCTGGAAACTGGTTTCTCCTGTCGGAAATAACTTCTATCTGCTCTCGGTATTCAATGCCAACGAAAGCTTCATCGAAACCGGCATCATGCAGCAGCGTTACAACAACGACCGGGAGTTGTGGGCCACCCACCGCGGCGAACGCATGCTGAGTTGGGGATTCAACACGCTTGGCGAATACACCTGTGAGCGCGGGCTGCCGGTCGGAACCTGGGGCAGCAAGAGCGGCAACCCGGTGAAGCTGCCGTTCATCCTGTTCTTCAGCGTTGCCTCCGACGCTTTGCACCACACCTCCGACATCGGCCTTGCCGAACCCATCAAGCAGATCATCAACGGCATTCCATCGTCCACTTATCCTTGCGGCCCTAACTATTGCGGCGAGGGCGTGCTGGATGTCTTTGACCCCAAGTGGGCGCAGGCTTATGCCGGCGACATTGCGTACTACCAAAAGAATATCTTCACCGGCGGCTTCGCCACGACACCTTGGATCGTCGGCATCACCACCGAGGACGCTGATTTCTTTTGGCCGCTTAAGGGACTGGGCAGCGGCCAGTACGGCTGGTACCCCAACACCGCATGGCTGGTGGCGGTCACTAATTTTCAGCAGTCCGGTTTTAAGGACGCGAAGCTGTACTCCAAGTATGCGTGGGTGGCGTATCTCCAGCAGAAATACGTAACCATCGCGAACCTGAATGCCGCCTGGGGCAGCAACTATACCGCGTTCGGCGACAGTGGTGGTTTTGGAACCGGCACCGGCGTCCTCGATGAAGACGGGCGGCACACCAAATGGATGGGCGCCGATCCCTACACGCTGAAAGGCGAAACCGCGGCCTTGCAGTCCGATATGAATGCGTTTCTCTACCAGTATGTTTTCCAGATGGAAAGTGTTGCGGTGAAGGCCATCCGCAGCTACGACAGGAACCATCTGATCTTTGCTCCTTCCGCCTTGGGCGGCGTGGGTGATGTCGGCATTCGCCCGCAAGTGCTGCAAGGCCTGGCTGATGCCGGGGTGGATGCCCTCGCCATCGGTTACGACCCAAGGAGCCCGCAGAACGTCAACATCATTACTCAGGCCTACGATCTGACCGGCAAACCAACCATCACGTGGTATGGCGTAACTGCAAACAAGGACTCGTACTGGTACAAGTCGCCAAGCGACGGGCCCGACTATCCCACGCAGGAAACTCGTGGGCTGCACTACAACAGCGACCTGAGCGTGCTGTACAACGCCAGATCAACCAATGGCGACCGCCCCATTCTGGGCCTCGACTTCTGGTCGCTCACCGACAGCGGACGCGGAGAAGCCACCAACTGGGGCCTGATGTCGGACCGCGACAACGCCTACGATGGCAAGGCCGCCGTCGCTGCTCCCGGCAAGGACCAGTGGGGATTCGCCACCGGCGGTGAAGATCGCAACTATGGCAACTTCCTCGACGAGGTGACACAGACGAACCTGAATACGGTGAAACAGTTTATCGTGGAGACGCATTGATCCACGACTGCTCCAGTTGTCGAACTTGACAACTGGTTTTGGGTGGCAGGTTTGGGGGAGCTTGCCGCCCGTTTTTATTTCGCCCGGCACTCGCAATCCCATCGCGTCTCTCTTTTTCCCCTTTCTCAACGCCGGACTGCCCACCCGCTGGATCGCAGCCGGCGAGAGCGTCGCGAACTAACGAAATGGATAGGGAGGCTATCCGTTCGGATATCTACAGCGGACAGCGAATAGGCAAATTTTTTCTTGCGGCCACTCTTCGCACAACATATTTATCGCAATTGCAAGGACATAGAATCGAGCCTAAGGTGCTATGAGTTTTGGTATGCGCCTTGCAGGTTAAACGCGATGTAGCACTACCATGGCTTCCGCTGCTTGTGTGGGGTTGAAACGCGCGGAAACTGCGCACCGGGAGTGTCGAGCTTTCGGCCCATCAGAGGAGCTGTATATGAAACGTAATCGTTGGTCAGCTGGCCTGGCCGGAACAGTTCTGCTTTGCGCCGTCGCTTGGGGCCAACAGTCAGTCCAAAGCCCTGAGTTGTCCAAAAACTTCCGGCGAATGTACACCGTCCGGCCCTGGAAGGACGCCGCTAAGTACCGGGAAGCGGTGCGCCTGCAAACGGCAACCGGGATGACCATACCGCTGTGGACCTACAGTCTGGTGTCGCAGGTGGACAACCAGCCCTATTCCGGGATGATCGTCGGCCGTGCGCCTTATTTTCATGGGCACAGGACAACCACGATTCCGACCTTGATGGTTCCCGTGATCTTCACTTTCGCTGACACGGGAACGGTTTTCGACCCTACCATTAACGACCCTTGCCTGGGCCACACCGTAGTGAGCGTAGTGTCGAACTCGCCCATCTTCGACAATGTTCACTACGTCATGAATGGCGCTGATATAGGCAGCACGCAATACATCGATGCCTTCCAGCGCGCAGAGTTCTGGTCCTACGTGGCGGGCACACCGCAACATTCGCAGATGGGGTTGAGCGTGCTCCCTGCCATCCAGGTGACCGTGCCGGTGCAATACGGCCAAACCTACCCCGCGGGCGGCGAATGTGGGCCTCTCGGGCTTATGGACATTGACTGGTGGGACAACCTGGTGCAGGCCACACTGATTCCGTCTTTGGCGGGCCAAGGCGTAGGTCCTACAAACTTGCCGCTTTTCCTTTTCGACAGTGTGGTTGAGTACGAGAACGGTGATCCCAACCAGTGCTGCGTTCTCGGCTACCACAGCGCCTATGCTCCCAATGGCATTTTGCAAACCTACGCCATCGGTAGCTGGGACACATCGGGGTACTTCCTCGGCGATATTTCGATCATGAGCCACGAGATCGGCGAGTGGATGGACGATCCGACCACGAACAATCCCACCCCGGCGTGGGGCCATATTGGACAGCAGCCAAATTGCCAAAACAACTTCGAGGTGGGCGATCCGCTCACCGGAACCCTGCTGCCTCCCGTGAACCTCAATGGCTACACCTATCACCTGCAGGAATTGGCTTTCTTTTCGTGGTTCTACCGCCAGTCGCCGTCAATAGGTGCGGGCGGCTTGTATTCCGACAACGGAACCTTTACCACCGGCGCAGGCCCAGTCTGCCAATAGGCCCAAACGCGAGGGATTTATGTCTACCACTACTTGTTTCTGGATGAAGCGCGCTCTGACGGTTTTGACCTTAGTTGCAGCAACCGCTGCCTGGGCAGACACACTCAAGCTGATCACGAGCCAGGGCAGTCAGGGAGCCAACGATTCGGTGAGTTGGTCGCAACTCGGGTCCGATGGAACGATCCTGCCGGTCAGCTTCATCGTGCAAAGTGCCAAAGGAACCAGTGTCGCCGTTCCGCTGATGGGGCCAAATAGCGTAATCTCGGTCGTTTGCGTCAACAGTCCCTGTAGTTGGACTGGTGGTACGGGTTTTGTCGCCGCCGACAGTCTGCTGTGGACTTCGGACGCCAGCAATGGCGGCAATGGGCCTGTGATATTGAATTTCGCCAAGAACGTGGCTGGCGGTGGCGCCTTGATCCAGGCTGATGGACCGGGTCAGTTCACCGTCCAAGTGCAGGCCTTCAACGGCTCAACTCTGCTTGGTTCGTTCAACGTCCTCAGCGATGCCAACGGTGATGCTACCTATGTCGGAGTCGTGGACCAGACTGGAGCCAACATTACGTCGCTGGCGTTTGGCATCACGACATGCGTCACGGGCTCGGTCTGTAGCGACTTTGGCATCGACACTATAGCGGTAAACGCGCCGAACGGGGCACAGAACACCTTTACTCTCACCTTGGCGGTGAATCCGACCGGAGCGGGGAGCATTGCCGCCAGTCCTCTGCCACAGAACGGAGTTTATGCGGCTGGAACCAAGGTATGCCTGACAACTTCCGCGAACCCCGGATGGGCTTTCAGTTCCTGGAGTGGGGATCCATTGGATTCCAGCAATTGTGTGATCATGAGCGCAAACCGATGGGAAACCGCTAACTTCACTCCTCCGCCCGCTGTACAGTTCATTGCCGTGACTCCTTGCCGTATCGCGGACACGCGAAATCCGAACGGAGAGTTTGGGGGGCCGCCAATCCAGGGCGGCACTTACCGGAACTTTGTCATTCCCGACAACCTCACCTGCGGAATCCCCAGTACGGCTGCGGCCTATTCGTTGAACGTCACAGTGGTTCCCAGCGGTCCGCTGGGGTACTTGACGATCTGGCCGACCGGCGAGACCCAGCCGGTGGTCTCCACCATGAACTCGCTGGACGGCCGCATCAAGGCCAACGCGGCAATTGTGCCAGCGGGAACTTCGGGCTCAGTCAGCGTGTTCGTCACCAACACGACCAATGTAGTGCTCGACATTGATGGCTACTTCGCGCCCGCTTCGGCGCAGACGCTGCAGTTCTACCCGCTAAAGCCTTGCCGCATCGCCGACACCCGCAAAGCCAACGGCGACCTGGGCGGGCCCTTCCTGAGCGGCCAACAGGAGCGTGACTTCCCGGTGCTGGAGAGCGCTTGCATTCCGCAAGGCGTGGCACCACAGGCTTACTCTTTCAACTTCACAGCTGTGCCCCATCCCAGCGGGCAAGGCCTCGGTTACCTGACGGTGTGGCCTGAGGGCGAGTCGCGGCCTCTGGTCTCGACTCTAAACAACCTGACGGGAACGATTGTGGCCAACGCGGCCATCGTCCCGGCTGGAACCGGCGGTGCGATCGCGGTTTATCCCGATGCGAACACCGACCTGGTGATTGACATTAACGGTTACTTCGCGGCGCCGGCGAGCGGCGGTCTGTCCTTGTACACCGAAACGCCGTGCCGGGTGATCGACACCCGCAAGATCGGCAACGGACAGCCATTTAGCGGAGAGCTTACGGTGAACGTGGTTGGCAGTTCGTGCGCTCCGCCCAGCAATGCTCAGGCCTACGTCTTCAGCGCGACCGTGGTCCCGCAAGGCGGGCTGGGATATCTGACCTTGTGGCCAGACGGCCAAAGCCAGCCGGTCGTCTCGACGCTGAATGCGATCGACGGGGCAATCACCTCGAACATGGCGATCGTGCTGAACATTAACGGCAAGGTTGACGCCTACGCTTCGGGCATTACCCAACTGATCCTGGACATCTCCAGCTACTTCGCACCGTAGGCGTCGGGCATTCATCTACTGAGCGGAAGCCACCAAGTCACGGCGCGTGTAGGCGTACCGTGGCCGATTCGCGACTATCCGACCGCAACAGACCATTACCAGACAATACAAAAACAGAGCACGAGCGGAGGCGACTTTGGTGTATAGTCCTTGCGCCATGGTTACAAAATGGGAATCCCATCTGTGATGCTTTTGCCTCGTCGCGCCCAGTTCTGCAGCAGCGAATTAGCAACTTCACAAAGCCATTTCACCGAAAAGACCGCATTGCCCCGAGGGCCGATGACGCTCGACCCAAGAAGCCGACTCATGCAGTGGGCCGCGCTGTGCCTGGCAGTCATCGTGGTCATGCTCTTGCCAGCGGCCATGCGGGCGCAGGACAGCGAAACGGTTCTCTATAGCTTTTGTACCTTGCCGGGCTGCGCGGATGGCCGCAGCCCTGAAGGCACCCTGGTTTTCGATGCCCACGGCAATCTCTACGGTACTACAGGCTTTGGTGGCCCAGGCAACGCTGGCGTGGTGTTTGAGTTGAGCCCGCCCGCCGGAGGCAGCGGACCATGGACGGAAACCGTGCTTCATAGCTTCTGCTCGCCTGCTCAGTGTCAGGACGGACAACAACCATCAGCTGGTGTGATCTTGGACGCGCAGGGCAATCTCTACGGTACTACACATAATGGAGGCTCAATCGGCTCCGGCGTGGTGTTTGAGTTGAGCCCGCCCGCTGGCGGCAGCGGACCGTGGACGGAAACCGTGCTTTATAACTTCTGTTCTATTTCTCCGTGTCGGGATGGGGGCAATCCCAGTGCAGGTTTGATCTTCGACTCCCACGGCAATCTGTATGGCACCACTTCCGACGGCGGTGGCACAACAGGCGTGGGCGTGGTCTTTGAAACAAAGCTGTTGACGCAACCTAACTTATGTGTTACACAATCCGCTGCGTTCAGGACCTCCGAGCCGGGCAGAATGCGAGCCTTCCTCGCTCCCACGTGCCAGCGCCCGTCCATGCACGTTTAGTTACGAATCCGTTTCAAGGCCCGGCAGTCGACCACCACGGAAGGCCATTGGAGGAGTAATGCGTCCTACAAAATCGTCAATGCCAAACCGAGTTAGCTTTTGGGGAGCGGTTGCGGTTCTCGCGCTATTTTGTTTCGCGACGGCAAATAGCTTGCCTGCACAGACCTTAACTACGCTGCACATGTTCGCGGGATACCCGAGTGACGGCGGCGTTCCTGATGCCGGGGTGGTGCAAGCCACCAACGGGAACTTCTACGGGACAACCTACGAAGGCGGGTCCAGCAGCAACTGTTCCGGTGGCTGTGGCACAGTTTTCGAAATCACCTCAGCCGGCACGCTGACCACGCTGCACAGCTTCGACTGGTATCACGGCGCCAGCCCTACCGCCGGGGTGGTGCAAGCCAGCGACGGAAACTTCTACGGGACAACCTATGGAGGCGGGGCCAACCAGTACTATGGCACGGTATTCAAAATCACCCCCAGCGGCACGTTGACCTCGCTCTACAGCTTTTGCGGTCAAGCGAACTGCGCTGACGGCGCTCTGCCTTATGCCGGGCTGGTGCAAGGCACCGATGGGAACTTCTACGGGACAACCTTGGAGGGCGGGGCTAACACCGGCTGTTCTTTGGGTGCCGGCAGCTGCGGCACGGTCTTCAGAATCACGCCAGGGGGCACGCTGACCACGCTGCACAGCTTTTGCGCTCAAGCTGGCTGCGCTGATGGCGGCAACCCATACGCCGGGCTGGTGCAAGCCAGCGACGGGAACTTCTACGGGACAACCTTCGAGCGCGGGGCCAACGGTTACGGCACGGTCTTCAAAATCACCCCAAGCGGCACGCTGACTACCCTGTACAGCTTTGGCTCTCAACAGAACGACGGCGCTATGCCTTTCGCCAGCCTGGTGCAAGCCAGCGACGGCGACTTTTACGGGACCACCTCCGAGGCCGGAGGGCCCCACCAGGCCGGCACGGTCTTCAAAATCACTCCTGCGGGTGTGCTAACCACGCTGTACAGCTTTTGCGCGCAAACGAATTGTGCTGACGGCACCGATCCTGTCGCCCCGCTAGTGCAAGCCAGCGACGGGGCCTTCTACGGGACGACCCTACATGGCGGGGCCTACTGCGTACCCAACAGCGGCTGTGGCACGGTCTTTAGAATCACCGCAAACGGCATCCTGAGCACGCTGTACAGCTTCGACGACGGCAGTGACGGCGGTAAGCCTTTCGCAGGGCTGGTGCAAGCCAGCGATGGGAACTTCTATGGGGCAGCCACGTATGGCGCAAACCCCGCATGCACCGCGGGCCTCGGCGGCTGCGGCACAGTCTTCCGTCTGACGGGGCCCCCGCCCAGCACGACCTCGGTGACCAGTTCGCCCAACCCTTCCACGTTCGGAGAACTGGTGACCATCACCGCCACGGTCGGGCCTTCCGGACCTCCACAGCCTACCGGCACGGTTGGCTTCACCTCGAACGGTACGGCGATCTCCGGCTGCACGAATGTAACGCTCTCGAATCTGACCGCAGTCTGTAAGACGTCAGCGTTGCCCACGGGCACCGATGCCGTCGTCGCCAGCTATTCCGGCGACAGCAACTATGGTCCCAGCCAGGGCTCGGTGGTGCAAATCGTGAATCCAGTGCCGTCGCCGGTGCAATTCGTGCCCCTGACCCCGTGTCGGGTGGTGGATACGCGCAAACCCGACGGTACGTTCGGCGGGCCGCCCATTGGCGCGAATTCTTCCCGCGACTTTCCGCTCTCCCAGAGCGGCAACCCCTGCAGTATTCCCGCCAGTGCTGTGGCATATTCGCTCAATGTCACGGTTGTACCTGCTGGGCCGCTGGGATATTTGACGATCTGGCCGACAGGAGAGGGACGGCCTGTGGTGTCCACGATGAATTCGCTGGATGGACGGATCAAAGCCAACGCGGCGATCGTTCCCGCGGGGACGCCATCCGGATCGGTCAGCGTATATGTGTCCAACACGACCAACGTAGTGCTCGACATCGACGGCTACTTTGAGCCCAGTGGCGCCTCCACCCTGCAGTTCTATTCGCTGACGCCCTGCCGTGTGCTGGACACCCGCAAGGCGAACGGAGACTTGGGCGGACCATCCTTAACGGGCGGCCAGGAGCGCGATTTTCCGGTCTTGGCCAGCAGTTGCATTCCGCAGGGCGTCACGCCGCAAGCCTACTCCATGAACTTCACGGTGGTGCCGGTGCAGGGACAACCGCTGGGCTATTTGACGGTATGGCCCCAGGGCCAGTCCAAGCCGCTGGTATCGACCTTGAATAATCTGACGGCGACCATCGTGGCCAACGCCGCCATCGTGCCCGCCGGGACCGGCGGCGGGATTGCGACCTATCCCGACCAGAACACCCAGCTGGTGGCGGACATCGACGGCTACTTTGCTCCGCCGGGACAGGGTGGCCTGTCGCTCTATCCGGTGACGCCCTGCCGAGTGATCGACACGCGCAAGGGCAACGGGGCGTTCAGCGGTGAACTTACGGTGGATGTGGTGGACAGCGTCTGTGCCCCGCCCGCGACGGCGCAGGCCTATGTCTTCAATGCGACGGTGGTGCCGGTGGGCGCACTCGGCTATCTGACGCTTTGGCCGGACGGCGAGGGCCAGCCCGTGGTCTCGACGCTGAATGCGATTGACGGGGCGATCACCTCGAACATGGCGATCGTGCCGAACATTAACGGCAAGGTTGACGCCTACGCTTCGGGCATTACCCAACTGATCCTGGACATCTCCAGCTACTTTGCACCGTAGGGGAGGAGTCTTGTGTGGGCGCTCCCTGCTCGCGCGCCATCCGCATGCGGCGTCCCAGCGCCCGCAGATGAAAACGGCAGTAGTCGCCTCGCACACAACGTGGGGACCTGGGCAGAAAGTGCCGTCTCCAGATTTCGCCGTAACTGAAATTTTGCGGCCCAACTTCGGCCGACATCCTGATCCGGTGCCGGCCGCTTTGTTTTCTGCACGTTTCCGGACTGTGCATCTGGACTGGGAATGAGCGTAGGGACTATGTTCATTTCCGGACAGTTGCACTGTCTCGCTGCGTACAATTCGGCGATCTGAGAGCGGCGGCCTGAGGCTAAGTCGCTGATTCTACGTATGCGCCCGCAGTATTTTCGCATCAGGGCGTCCCATTCTGGGAATCTTCACAAATCTTTACCAAAAATCCTGTAACGCTTTTTTGCCGAATTGCGTTTATTTGTATGGCCTGGTTGTAGCTGTTAGCGGAACGAACAGTGCATCACCAACCCCGTTACGCCTTCGACGTCAATGTGCCGCTCCTGCGGCCGGGACTTGTAGGTCTTACTCTCCCGCCACCGTCATGCCGTCAATGCGAAGCGTGGGTGAGGCGATGGAGCCGCGGAACTCCAGGTCGTTGCCGATCTCCGAGATGTTGAACAGCATATCTTTGAGGTTGCCGGCGACGGTGATCTCCTCCACCGGGAATGTGAGCTCGCCGTTCTGGATCCACAGCCCGCTGGCGCCGCGTGAGAAGTCACCGGTGACCAGGTTAACGCCGAAGCCGAGGAATTCGGTAACGAACAGGCCTTCCTTGATGTCGCCGATAATCTCTTGCAGACTCTTCGCGCCCGGCTGCAGGAAAAAGTTTCCCGGCCCGATCCCGGGAGTACCGGCCAAGCCGCGCGAGGCATTGCCGGTGGTCTGCAGCTTCAACTTCTTCGCGGTGTAGGTATTGAGCAGGTAGGACTTCAGCACACCATTCTCGACGACGACGGTCTTGCGGCTGGGCACGCCTTCGGAATCGAACGGGCTGGTGCCGAATCCGCCGCGCATGGCGCCGTCGTCCACGACGTTGATGTTGTCGCCGGCAATCTTCTCGTTCAGCTTGCCGGTGAGGAACGACGCGCCACGATAAATGGAGTCGCCATTGACCGCCTCGAAGATGTGTCCGACTAGAGCGCCGGCAACGGTATGCTCGAAGACGATGGGAACTTTTGCGGTCTTGACCTTGCGCGCGCCAATGCGCCTCAGCGTGCGCTGCGCTGCGATCTTGCCAATCTCTTCCGGCGACTGCAGCTTCTTCAGCGTCATCGCCACCGAGTACCAGTAGTCGCGCTGCATGGCCGAGCGTTCCACCTGTGCGATAGGCACCGCTGAAACCGAGCAGTAGGAGCGGCTGTAGTCACCGACGAACCCATGCGAGTTGGCCAGCACCTTATAGCCGATGGCCGCGTCGAAGGTACCGCCTTCGGAATTGACGATGCGCGGATCGGCATCGAGCGCGGCCTTCTCGGCGCGCCGGGCGTAGTCAATGCGATCGGCCGTGGAGAGCGAATATACATCGTCGTAGTAGAGATCGAGATCGCCCTCGAGCTTGCCGAGCTGCGAAGCTTCAGGAATGCCAGCGAACGGATCCTCGCTGGTGACCTTGGCCAGTGACAGAGCCGCGTCCACCATCTGACGGATGCCATCCGGAGTGAGGTCGCTGGAATAGGTGCTGGCGGCGCGCTGTCCGAAGAAGACGCGAACGCCGATGGCTTTGGAGCCGGATTCCTTCAGCGTCTCCACTTCGCCGAGGCGAACCACGGTGGAGAACTCGCTGCCGTCCATGGCGACGGCCTCGGCAGCGGTAGCTCCGCCCTGCATGGCGCGACGCACAACGTCGGTCGCGATTTCCGGCAGATTGCCGGAGGTGGCTGTGGCGAGCGGAGTTTCCTGGATGTTGCTGGATGATGCCATTTTGATTGTGTCCTGCGTTCCGGTGACGACTTGGCGCAACGCCCCTGTTAGCAGGATACGAAGTACGGGCAGGATTGTCATCCGGCCGGACCAGACACTGTGCGCAAAGGGATGAATTTGTCAGGCGCGTACATCGTTCGCGTGATACCAGTCACACCCGAGGGTGCACCAGGTCACAGCCAGATGTTCTGCATGTTTGGAATCGTGAGATGTACGCTATGGCGCTCTGTCCTCACATCAGCGATCTCGATTCCACGGCGAAGTCCGGGGGATTCCGCCAGCCCTTGCGTAGTAAGGCGTGGCTATTGCCTGCGCTGTTGCTGATGGTTATCGCATTGCTGCCTGCCGCAGTGCTGGGCGGCGCAGGGGCCCACCAGCGATGATTGCCTGGCATGTCACAGCGACAAGTCGCTCTCCACCAAGCGCGGCGGGCGGACGGTTTCGCTGTTTGTGGACCAGAAGAAGTTCACCGGCTCCATTCATGGCTCGCTGCAGTGCACCTCATGCCATGCCGACTTGGAAGGCAAAGAACTGCCGCACTCGACACCGCTGGCGAAGGTCAACTGCGGCTCCTGCCACAGCGAGGAAGCACAACTGCTGGCCAAGTCGATGCACGGCAAGGCGGCCGGTCGCGGCGATGCTCTGGCGCCGCGCTGCGTGAGCTGCCACGGCAATCACGACATTCTGCCGGTGAAGGACCCGCGCTCGTCGGTGGCAGCGATGAAGGTCCCCTTCGTCTGCGGGCAATGCCACCGTGAGGGCACGCCTGTCCAGACGACCCGCAACATCCCGGAACACGACATTCTGGAGAACTATTCCGAGAGCATTCACGGCGAGGGATTGCTGAAGAAGGGGCTGGTGGTGGCGGCCAACTGCGCCTCGTGCCACACGGCGCACTCGATCCTGCCGCACACCGACCCCAACTCTTCGATCAACCGGCGCAACATTGCCGCCACTTGCACCAAGTGCCACGCCAACATCGAACTGGTGCACCGCAAGACGATTCGCGGTGAACTCTGGGAAAAGCAGGCCAACACGCTTCCCGCCTGTGTCGATTGCCACCAGCCGCACAAGGTCAGCAACGTTTTCTACTCCCAGGGCATGGCCGATGCCGATTGCATGCGCTGCCACGCCAATGCGAGCCTGAAGGCCGCGGACGGCCGTTCCATGCTGGTGCGGGTTGACCAGGTAGCTGACTCGCGCCATGCGAAGGTCGCCTGCAGCCAGTGTCACTCGGAAGTGAACGCTTCCCGCGTGCGTCCCTGCGAAACCATCACACACCCGGTTGATTGCACCGCCTGCCATGCGGAAGTCGGGCAGCAATACCAACGCAGCACGCACGGACAGATGCACGCCAAGGGCGATCCCAACGCTCCCTTTTGCAAGGATTGCCACGGCAGCCATCATGTGCTCGGCAAGCACAATCCGGAATCGCTGACGTTTGCGACCAACGTGCCCGATCTCTGCGCCAAGTGCCACCGCGAGGGCCAGAAGGCGGCCCTGCTCTATACCGGCACGGAGCACCAGATCATTCCTCGTTACACTGAGAGCATCCACGGCAAAGGCCTGCTGAAGAGCGGGTTGACGGTGACCGCGACCTGCACCAGTTGCCACACCGCACACCGCGAGTTGCCGGCTTCCGATCCGGAATCGACGGTCAATCCCAAGAACGTGCCTGCTACGTGCGGTGCCTGCCACCACGGCATCGAAGAGCAGTTCGTTCAGAGCATCCATTCGTCATCGGTCACCAAGACGGACAAGCCGCTTCCGGTCTGCAACGATTGTCACACCGCGCACTCCATTCGCCGCACCGACCAGGATGGGTTCAAGCTTGACATCATGACCACCTGCGGACGTTGCCACGGGGAGATTGCGAAAACCTACTTCGACACCTATCACGGCAAGGTTTCCCGGCTGGGCTACACCAAGACGGCGAAATGCTACGACTGCCACGGTGCGCACGACATTCTGAAGGTGGCCGATCCCAACTCGCACCTGAGCCGCGCCAACGTGGTCGAAACCTGCCGCAAGTGCCACTCCGATGCGACCCGGCGCTTCGCCGGATATCTCACCCACGCCACGCACCACGATCCCAAGAAGTTTCCCTTCCTGTACTACACGTTCTGGGGGATGACGATCCTGCTGGTGGGTACGTTCACGGTGAGCGGCGTCCATACGATCCTGTGGTTCCCGCGCGCTCTGCAGATGCGTCGCGAATTGCGCGCCGCCGAAGCCAGGGAGGCGGAAGGCGAGGCCGCGACGAAAGCCCCCGAGGGCACCTGAGGCGAAGGATGACAACGATGCCCAACACTAAACACGAATTCGCCGCAACCGCGCTGCAGGAACCGCCAGCCTCCCGCGTTGCTCCGGTGCCGCGCCCCGCCGTGGACACGCGCGAGTTCGTCCGCTTCATTCGCCTTTACCGTGTGCTGCATGCCTGCATGATCGTCAGCTTCCTGACTCTGGCGCTCACCGGACTTTGCCTGAAGTTCTCTTACACGGCCTGGGCGGTCAGGCTGTCGCGCGTGCTGGGTGGATTCGAGACCGCGGGATACGTTCATCGCTTTGCCGCTCTCATCATGTTCGGGACGTTCACCGCCCACATCGTGGGACTCATCCGGCAGAAGCGGCGCAGCGGGAAAACCTGGGGCGGCATCCTGTTCGGGCCGAATACCCTGATTCCCACCAAGCGCGACGCGCAGGAGTTCCTGGGCACCATGAAGTGGTTCGTGGGCCGGGGTCCGCGTCCCGAGTACGGGCGCTGGAGCTACTGGGAAAAGTTCGATTACTTCGCTGTGTTCTGGGGAATTGTGGTCATCGGTTCCACGGGACTCACTCTGTGGTTCCCCGTGTTTTTCACCCGCTTCCTGCCGGGATCGTTCATCAACGTGGCCACCATCATTCACAGTGACGAGGCCCTGCTGGCGACGGGCTTCATCTTCACCGTGCATTTCTTCAACACCCACCTGCGTCCGGAAAAGTTTCCCATGGACACCACCATCTTCACCGGCCACATGCCTCTGGCGGAGCTGAAGCGCGACAAACCTCGCGAATATGCAGTGCTCGTGGCCAGCGGCCAGCTTGAGGCCCACCTCGAGGAACCGCAACCCGAGATCGTGGTCAAGGCCATTCGCTTCTTTGCGTGGATCGCGCTGACCATCGGCTTCAGCGTCGTGATCTGGATCATCTACGCGATGCTGTTCGCTTACCGGTAGGCGTGGACCGCCACAACCTCAGGAAACTTCTTCGTAGTAACGTTCGCCGGCACAGGAGCGGCAGAGGATTCGACCGTTGTGTCGCACTTCACGCTGGAAGTTGATGCCTTCGCCGCACTGGTCACATACGATGCGCTTGCCCTGGTAACCGGGAAGCTCCTCGGGGGGAAGCGAGACCTTCACCCACTGCACACTAAATAAGTCATCGGTCGGCATCTCACGGTAGGCCAGCATCTGCTGCTGGTTCTTGCTCTCGATCTCGGGATGCATCTGCCGGGCCAGCGCTTTTGAGCTTTCCCTGGCGCAGACGCGTACTGCGCGGCCTGAGTCCAGATCGACGAAGGTCGCAGCCACCTTGCCCCAGTCGCGAAACTTGAGGGCGCGCTTGCCCAGGCGGCAGCCGGTCACGACGGCGACGGCGTCGGTGGCGCAACGATCAATCTCGACAAAGGTGATGAGGCGTTTGCGGTCCTTGCCGTGGGGATCGTCGATGCCCAGCAACTCCAGGCCGAGCATGGCAAGGCGAACGCCCAGCACCTGTCCTGCACACAGATGTCCGTGTGCTACCTCGGCATCGCGCAGCAGCTCGTCAAAAGTTTTCATAGCGAAATCACGCTCAACTCGAACCTATCCCAATATGTCGCTTTGTATCAGGGCACCGCTTCAAGCCGTGCTGTAGCCCGGTCAACCAAGAACTGGGGCTTTAGCCCCCTGTCGGGGCTTGGTTGAACGGCGCGGGGGCTAAAGAGTTCGTGCGAGAACCGCGTGTCGCCCCTACGGGGCTCAGATTAGTTTCCCACTTTACCCAGCATTCCGCCTGCGGCTCCATGCTGGGCTAGACTGATTCGCCCTGCGGGGCTGATTTGTTGCTACTTCATTCCACCCGCGCGAACAGCACATGGTACTCACATCACACAAACTCTAAAGCCCCGACCCCTCCAGCGTCCTGTTCGGCACGACTGTAAGCTTGCCCTGAGCGAAGCCGAAGGGTCGTGCCCTGATACGAACCAAAAAGAATCCTAGGAGGCGTAAAGATCCATTGAGACGAGTTGCCGTTACTGTTCTTCCGCGGAGGATTCGGGTACCGCGTCGGCTAAGTGTCCGCTCACATTCACGCTGAACTTCTCTCCCGTCTTGGGTAGAAACGTCACGCGCGCCGGCTGCCGGTCCCAGTGTGGCGCGGCGCAATCCGAGTCCGGCTGGTCTCCCCCACTTGCCTTCCCAATCTCTTTGCGATAGAGCGGCTTCTTCACCCCGATTTGCGCCACCACCGCCAGCAGTCGCTCGGCATTGCCGCTAAGGCCGCAATAGGCCGCGTAGTCGCGATACCAGCTTACCTCCGAATAGAACGGGTCGAAATCCGCCAGCTTGAGCTGCGTAATCCTTCCCGTACCCCGGTCTACCAGCAGCCATCCGCCGCGTTGCCACAGCCACTTGGGCGACTTGTGTGGATCATCGGGGAGAGCATCGTTAATGCGAAAAGCCCGGCGCACCACGAACTCGCGATCGGTAACGTCGTGGGGCTTACCAGTGGTGAACTCCTTCAGCTTCGAATCAACGTACAGCGCCCGCACCGTGATGTCGATGGTATTGTCCCCGGCCGGGCCGATAAATACCTTGACCGGCTGCGGGCTGCCAAAGCCCACGACGTGCGGCTTGGAAACAGCAGCAGCGAGCACGGAGAACAGCACAACACCGAGGACACGAAGCGCGCGCATCTCTATGGCAAGGCTAATCCCGCCTAGCGCAAGCCGCAAGCCCAACATGACGAGAGTCGCAGGATGTCCTTTCCACGACGTCTGGCAGCAACGATGCGGTCTCAGTTTGCGGTTCGCGTTCCAGCAACTGGCATACAATAAGCGGGCATCAAAATTGCCGACGATCGATTTGACCTACAGCTTTATCATCCCGGCGTACAACGAGAGTGAGCGGCTCAGTACTTCCCTGCCCAAGGTGTTGGACTACATCCGTCAGCAGCGATTACAAGCGGAAGTCATCGTGGTGAACGACGGGTCGGTTGACGGTACGGCTGATGTCGTTCGCAAGTTTGCCGCTACGAATGCTGCGATCCATTTGCTGGAGAATCCGGGGAACCGCGGCAAGGGGTACAGCGTCCGCAACGGAATGCTGCATGGCCATGGCGATGTCCTGCTGTTCAGCGACGCCGATTTGTCATCGCCCATATACGAAGCGGGAAAGCTGTTTGAGGCGATCGCGCAGGGCGCCGACATCGCGATCGGGTCGCGGTGGTTGCAGGCGGAGCTGCAAACCGAACGGCAGCCCTGGTATCGGCAGTTGTATGGGCGGCTGTTCAATCTCGGCCTGAGGATCGTGCTGGGGTTGCGGTATCGCGACACGCAATGCGGTTTCAAGGCATTTACCCGGGCCGCGGCCAACACGGTTTTTTCGCGGCAACACGTGGAGCGGTGGGGTTTCGATCCCGAGTTGCTGTTTCTGGCCGACAAACTCAAGCTGCGTACGGTCGAAGTTCCGGTGGAATGGGCCCACGATCACCGCTCCCGCATCAATCCACTGCGCGACGGGATCAACATGGGCCTGGAGATGCTTAATGTGCGCTGGAACGATCTGCGGGGACGCTACGAACAGCCGTCCTTCCCGGTGCAAGAAACGTCCATCGAGCCCGCAGACCCTGTAGGCTCCGCAAAGTAGTCATGGGCCACTGTTTAGGACACTACCGCGATCACTGTGCGTTCCTGAATGCTTCGATAACGCGCCGATTTAACGCAGCGCCAACGCAAAATTTTGTAGCCTTCCTTTGAAATCAGCATCTTTTGTTGAGTGCCGACCGGCCGGCCTTACCGGACTGTTTCGTTGCCGGGTCCGGTGACCTGATATCCAAATTCCGCATCTTAGGTAGATCGACGTTTCCTATGGAGAGCACGACTACATCGCAAGCATCAGGGGTTCCGACTGTTGCGGGGGAAATGTCGCTGTTGGAGAAGTATCAGGCCGTGCGCCAGACTTCGATGCACTTGTGCGCGCCACTAAGCGTTGAAGACCACAGCCTGCAGCCGATGCCCGACGCCAGCCCAGCGAAGTGGCACCTGGCCCATACAACGTGGTTTTTTGAGACCTTTGTGCTCTCCGAGTACGCCGAAGATTACCGTCCGTTCCAGGGAGAGTTCCGCAACCTGTTCAACTCGTACTACAACGCCGTGGGCGATCGCCCTTTGCGCGCGCTGCGGCACGTCTTGTCTCGTCCTGGACTGGACGAAGTGCACGCCTATCGCGATTACACCGACGAGGCGATGGTCCATCTGTTGTCAAACCACGCTGCGCCGGCGGCACTCGACGTTGTGATCCTTGGTATGAACCACGAGCAGCAGCACCAGGAATTGATTGTCACCGACGTTAAGAACGGATTGTGGACGAACCCGCTTCGGCCGGCATATCGCACCGTTCCGGAAGGGAACGAAACAAGCACCGCTGCTCCCGCATCGCAGTTGGGGTGGCGCGCGTTTGCGGGAGGTGTCTACACCATCGGCTTCCAAGGTGAGGGCTTCAAGTTCGATAACGAGGGCCCGCGACACGATGTGTACCTGGAACCGTTCCGCTTGGCTTCGCGACTGACGACTAACGCTGAGTATGTGGACTTCATGGGCGACGGTGGCTACCGAAAGGCGGAGCTGTGGCTCTCGGATGGCTGGGACTCCGTCCGCAACAACCAATGGAACGCTCCTTTGTATTGGGAACAGCGGGATGGGCAATGGTGGCACTACACGGTTGAGGGCATGAAACCGTTGGCGATGAGCGAGCCGGTTTGCCACGTCAGCTATTACGAGGCCGATGCCTTTGCGCGTTGGGCAGGCGCACGCCTGGTCACCGAGTTTGAATGGGAGGTCGCCGGCCGGTCTTGTGCCGTGGCGGGAAATTTACTGGAGACTGGAGCGCTGCATCCCCACGCGGCTGAGCCCGATGAGCCCCTGGCACAGATGTTCGGTGACGTATGGGAATGGACGGGCAGCGCTTATCTCCCGTATCCCAACTTCAAGCCGGCGGCAGGCGCAGTCGGCGAGTACAACGGCAAGTTCATGTGCAACCAAATGGTGTTGCGGGGCGGCTCCTGCGCCACGCCACGATCGCACGTACGAGCGAGCTACCGCAATTTCTTTCCGCCCCACGCGCGCTGGCAATTTACGGGCATCCGGTTGGCTCATGGCAACTAGCAAACAGCTGCAGTTCATCGCCACCGATGCGATGGCCCTCGAAGTACGCGAGGGTTTGAGCGTCATGCCGAAGCGTCTTCCCGCAAAGTTGTTCTATGACGAACTCGGTTCGGCCCTGTTCGAACAGATCACGGAGCTGCCCGAGTACTACCTGACGCGCACCGAGCGTTCCATCCTGGAAAGATTTGCGGGCGAGATTTTGCAGCAGGCGGGGGCGTCGTTGACGCTGGTGGAGCTGGGAGCGGGCACGGCGAGCAAGACCTGCATCCTGATTGAGGAATTGCTGCAGCGCCAGAGTCGCGCCCTGTTTTATCCCATTGACGTTTCGCCTTCGGCGCTGGATGAAGCCATGCGACAGCTGGGCCGGCAGTTTCCCAGCTTGCGGGTGAGTCCCATCGTGGCGGACTATACCGGCGGGGTCCCGGCGCTGGGCCGCATCAGCGGACGCAAGCTGGTGCTGTACATCGGGTCCAGCATTGGGAACTTCGAACCGCCCCACGCCGTGCGCATTCTACGCCGTATCCGCCAAGCGCTGCGGCCGGGCGATGCGCTATTGCTGGGCGCCGACTTCCCCAAGAGCCCCAAAATACTGCTACCGGCCTACGACGACTCGCAGGGCATCACAGCGACCTTCAACAAGAACATCCTCGGGCGCTTGAATCGCGAGCTGGATGCCGACTTCAACCTCGACTTATTCCGGCACGTCGCGCTGTGGAACCGGCGCCACTCCCGCATGGAGATCTACCTGGAGAGCCTGGCGGTGCAAAGCGTCTTCATCCCTGCGCTGGATATGGACCTGTCGTTCGAGGTGGGAGAGCGCATTCACACCGAAAACAGCTACAAATACACCGACGAGATGATTGATTCGATTCTGCGGCAAAGCGGCTTCACGCTGGAGCAGACCTGGTGTGACCGCAAGAAGTGGTTTGGGGTGCACCTGGCGCGTGTGTGATCGCGAAAGCAGCGTATCAGAACGGAACGAAGACCTCGTTCTGATTACTTCCACGACCGTGATTCGAACTGGCTGAATTCGGCTTCCAGCTTCCACTGCAACCGCGCCTTCTCGCTTCCATCCAGGAACTTCTGGCAGGCCGCCGAGAGCTTATCGCCGCCCGGTCGTTTTCCACTGCATGGTGGCACTGCCGCCGACATATTCCCATCGCGCCACAGGCTGGAGCCACCGATAAACGCGTGTTCCAGACTGGTGCGCGCCATCGCCTTCAACTGCGAATAAGAAAGGTCTTGTTCCTGGGCGGCCTTGAGATATTCCTGCGTCATGTCGGAGCGAGCAACCCCCTCGTCATCGGTCGCGAGCGCCACCGGCACGCCCGCCCGAATGTATTCCCGCAGGGGATGCTGCGGCCCGCGCACGCCAAGAATGACATCGTTGCTGGTGAGGCAGATCTCGACCATGACTTTGTTCGTGGCCATCTCATGCAGCAGCTCGATCGGACGAGCCTCGTTCATCACGTCAACCCCGTGGCCGATGCGTTCTGCGTGTCCAATCTCCACGGAATCGCGCACGTGAAACTGCAAGTCCTCGGGTGGAACAAGTCCTTCCACCAGTTCTCCTGCGTGCAAAGCGATGTGTACCTGGGGATATTTCTTGTGAAAGTAGTCAAGAATGCGCATGTGGAGGGAGAAATCGCGGATGGGAACGTACCAGTCCTCCGGCATCACGAGGTTGAGCCCGACCACACTGGGATCGGGAGGAACGAGTCTGGAGTCGGCGCCAGCCATAAGGAAGCCGGAAAGGATTTGGGCGAAGACTACTTCTTTGGGCTTCCCTCTGGAGACTTGAAACAGAAGGAGTTGTTTGACCTCGCAACCGGGGTCGGCTTTGCTGGTAAGACAATTGAGAACCTTGTCGCGCGAGGCTTCCGCCGCTCGAATCTGCTTGCTCGCGGCCCCCAAAATCTCTGGCAATCCTTCGTCGAGCAGTTTCTGTTGTAGCTGGCCAAAATCGTCACTCCAGCCGACTGACTTGGCGAGCGCCTCGAGGTCCTTGCCGGTGGGCGTGAGCATCAATTCCTGGTAAACCTCGTGTTGCGACGCTGCGCGGGCTGCGGTCTCAGCCAGCATCTTGCCGCCAGCGCCATCGGCGGCCTGGCCGAACTTCCCGAAGGTGTCGAAGAAGTGGTCGTGCCCGGACTGCCCCGACAACTGCCAGTTGCGCATGGAGAAGGCATCAATCATTCCGGCGTACAGGGCGGGATCATCGAAGGCGTGGCTGATCGGCAGCGAGGGCCCGCAGGGACCAGGGCTGACCACGAAAGTCTTCGGATCCACGCAATCTTTGCTGTCCGAGCCCCACTGGATCAGCGATTCCGCGTAAATGGAGCCTGACAGGTGGTTATGAAGGTCAGCGCCCTTGGGCATCTCGCGCAGAAACGGCAGCAATAGATTCGGGTTCTTGCGAATGCTTTGGAAATAGGCTTCGGTGCGGGCCTCATCGGACGAGGCGGCATGCCCGGTCGCCGCCATGGCGACCAATCCGAGCAGTAGTGCAACTAACCCCAGAGTTTTAGCAGCTCGCGCCAGGGAACGCGAAGCGAACTCCATAGCTACCCCCAAGAGCAGTAGTCTCCAAGCTTGAAACTTGAAACCAGAACCACGAAACTGTACACCAGCGGGCAACATCATAGGTAAGGAATTCCGTGGACCATCTCAGAGTACTGATTACGCGCGAACAGATCGCGACGAAGGTCGCCCAGATAGGAGAGCGTATTACCACCGATTTTGCCGGCGAATCTCTGGTGCTGATCGGAGTGCTCAAGGGTGCGACCATTTTCCTGGCCGATCTTGCCCGTCAAATCAAGCTCGACACCACTTTCGACTTCATTGCAGTATCAAGCTACGGAAACGCCCGGCAGCACAGCGGCGAGGTGAGACTCCTGAAAGACGTGGACCGCTCGATGGAGGGGCGAAATGTCATTCTGGTCGAAGACATTCTCGACACCGGACTGACGCTGACCTATCTGCTAAACGTGCTGCAGGCGCACCGCCCCAAATCGCTGAAGATCGCCGCGCTGCTCGATAAGATATCGCGCCGCACTGAGCCCGTCCACGGGGATTACGTCGGTTTTGCCATTCCGGACGAGTTTGTCGTCGGATATGGTCTCGACTTCGCCGAGCGTTATCGTAACCTTCCGGACATTTGTGTGTTGGAGTCAGACTCGGGGACGCGATAGAATCTGACCGGCTCATGTCTGTGAATTCTTCTGTTATCGCCGGGGTAGCACCGGCCAGCCTGGTTAGCGATTGGCGGAGCGCAGCCAATCTCATTGACCATACACTCCTCAAGCCCGACGCCACCCGCGACGACATCAGCGTTTTGTGCGACGAAGCGATCCGTTACGGCTTCCATGCCGTGATGGTGAACCCGACGCATGTAAGTTTTGCCGCCGCCAGGTTGCGTGGGTCGGCGGTCAAGGCCGGCACAGTGGTCGGCTTTCCCCTGGGGGCCAACCTGACGGTGACCAAACTGGCTGAAGCCGAAGCAGTCTTGCGCTGCGGCGCCCATGAAATCGACGCTGTCCTCAATATTGCCGCGCTGAAGTCTCGCGACCGGGCGCTGGTGCAAACGGAAATCCGCAGCCTGGCACAGCTGGCCCATGATCGCGGCGCGCTCCTCAAAGTGATCCTCGAAAACGCCCTACTTACCCAGGAAGAGAAAATTCTGGCATGCGCGTTGGCCGCGGATGCGGGCGTGGATTTCGTGAAGACTTCGACTGGTTTTGGGGTGTCTGGCGCCACGGCTTCCGACGTGGTCTTGATGCGGGGCGTGGTTGGGCTGAAGATTGGCGTGAAGGCGGCAGGCGGCATCCGGACCGCAGCCCAGTTCATGGACATGGTTGACGCCGGGGCCAACCGCATTGGCGCCAGCGCCAGCGTGCAGATCGTGCAGGAAATGGGGGCTCCTTCGGGGGGTTGAGATGACAGGGGAAATGCAGCCGCACCATGCCACCCGGCTCAAGACGAGCGATGGGTGGGGCATTCCGGCACACTCCAGGGAAATCGCATGGCACGTCTGACGGGCGTGCTGGGCATCGTCGCCATCCTGTTGTTCGCTTTTCTGTTTTCGACGGCGCGGAAGTCCATTCGCCTTCGCACGGTTGTTGTCGGGCTGGTGCTGCAATTCGTATTTGCCATTCTCGTACTGCGCGTCGGGCTGGGCGAGCGGGTAATGGCTGCGGCGGGCGATGCGGTCAACCAGCTTCTCAGTTATTCCTACGCCGGGTCGCAGTTCGTCTTCGGGGACCTGGGCAGCAGGATGTCGAAGTTCGGGGTCGTCTTTGCCTTCCAGGTATTGCCCATCATCATCTTTATCGCGGCGTTCTTTTCCATCCTCTACTACTACGGGGTGATGCAGTTCATTATCCGGCAGTTTGCCAAGGTGATGATGCGATTCATGGGCGCCAGTGGTGTCGAATCGCTCAACGTGGCCGCCAGCATCTTCATGGGACAAACCGAAGCGCCGCTGACCATTCGCCCGTTTCTGCCGAAGGTGACGCGGTCCGAGCTGATGACCATCATGACCAGCGGCATGGCCCATGTCTCTGGAGCCATGCTGGGCGCTTATATTCTGCTGGGGATTGAGGCGCGTCATCTCCTGGGGGCGGTGATCATGACGGCGCCCGGCACCATTCTCATCTCCAAGATGCTGGTGCCCGAAACCGAGAAGCCGCTTACCGCCGGAGTAAGCAAGCTCGATGACCTGGAGTTCGAGGAGAGGAGCAGCAATGTGCTCGACGCAGCGGCAAAAGGGACCACGGATGGTCTGCACCTGGCGCTGAACGTAGCCGCAATTCTCATTTCATTTCTGGCTCTGATTGCGCTGCTGGATGGCCTTCTTGGCGGTACGCACAATTTTCTAGCTGCGCACGGTTTTCGCTGGTTTCCCGCCAAATTGGAGACCATCTTTGGAGTGATCTTCGCGCCGGTGGCGTGGTTGATCGGCGTGCCCTGGCATGATTGCCTCTCGATCGGCAATCTGCTGGGCACTCGCATGGTACTGAACGAACTGGTGGCGTTCACCATGTTGAGTGCGCAGAAGGCGTCCCTCGATCCGCGCTCGTTTACGATTGCCACCTTTGCCCTGTGCGGATTTGCCAATTTCGGCTCTATCGGAATCCAGATTGGCGGCCTCAGCGCGCTCGCGCCAAGTCGTCGGCGAGATCTGGCAAAGCTGGGCTTTCGCGCCATGATCGCCGGTACGCTGGCGAACCTCATGTCGGCCAGCATCGTGGGGATTCTGCTGCGGGCGTGAAGACAGTGGATAGTGGCTAGGGGCTAGGGGATAGCTGTAAAGCAGGAGAAGTCTCATCATCACCTTGGGACCCCTGTCTATCCACCATCCACTGACCACTATCCACTGCTTTGTGTTTTCCCTCACATCGTCTTGTGACATCTGCACTATTGCCTGGACCGGGAAGAGACCATGCTAAAAGTCCAGGGAGAGCATTTTCCGGCCCCATGAGTCCCGTGTGTTTGTGGAAGGCACATTTTCATCGCCAATTTATTTACTGCCTGCCGCTCATCGATAAGTTGCCGCGGCCGTAATTGAGCCGGAATTGTTTGCCCTGCACGCAATCTTACGTTCATTCATTCGGAGGCCGTCATGGCAATTACCAAGCAGGATGCTCTCGACTATCACTTTGGGGCACGGCCGGGAAAAATAGAGGTCGTTTCCACCAAGCCTTGTCTTACCCAACGCGATCTCAGCCTCGCCTACACGCCCGGCGTCGCCGATCCCTGCCTCGAGATCGAGAAGAACCCGCAGGATGCATTCAAATACACCGCAAAGGGCAACCTAGTGGCGGTGGTGACCAATGGAACCGCAGTACTGGGACTGGGCGACATCGGCGCTCTGGCCGGCAAGCCGGTCATGGAAGGCAAAGGTGTCCTGTTCAAGAGGTTCGCCGATATTGATGTGTTCGATATCGAGCTGAACACCCATAATCCCGACGAGATCATCAAGACTTGCCAGTTGCTCGAGCCCACCTTTGGCGGCATCAATCTGGAAGACATCAAAGCGCCGGAGTGCTTCTACATCGAAGAAACCCTCAAGAAGACCATGAAGATCCCGGTCTTCCACGATGACCAGCACGGCACGGCGATTATCTCGGGTGCGGCGCTGGTGAATGCCGTGGAGCTGACCGGCAAGCGCATGGACCAGATCAAGGTGGTCGTCAATGGCGCCGGCGCGTCGGGCATCGCGTGCGCTGAGCACTATGTCTGCATGGGCGTGAAGCGCGAGAACATTACCATGGTTGACACCAAAGGCGTCATCTACAAGGGCCGCAAGGAGGGGATGAATCCTTACAAGGAGCGGTTCGCAAAGGAGACACCACTCCGGACTCTTGCCGAAGCCGCCAAGGGCGCCGATGTGTTGCTGGGTCTTTCCAAGAAGGGCGCATTCACGCCGGAAATGATCGCGTCCCTGGCACCACGGCCGGTGGTGTTTGCCATGGCAAATCCCGACCCAGAGATCACTTACGACGAGGCGCGTGCGGTCCGCGATGACATCATCATGGCTACCGGGCGCTCCGATTATCCCAATCAGGTTAACAATGTTCTCGGATTTCCGTTCATCTTCCGCGGAGCTCTCGACGTGCATGCCACCACCATCAATGAGGAAATGAAGCTGGCGGCCACTCAGGCCCTCGCGGCGCTGGCGAAAGAAGATGTTCCCGACTCGGTTTGCCGAGCCTACGGTGTAGAAACCTTGAAGTTTGGCATGGACTACATCATTCCGAAGCCGTTCGATCCCCGCGTTCTGGTTTGGGAGGCGGCAGCGGTCGCCAAGGCCGCCATGGAGACCGGCGTAGCGCAAAATCCGGTGGATATCGCCGAATACCGTGAACAACTCGAGAAACGGCTGGGCAAAGCACATGAGCTGATGCGCTTCATGATTCACAAGGCACAGGCGAATCCCAAGCGCGTCGTTTTCCCGGAGGGCTCGCACCAGAAGATCCTGCGCGCCTGCCATGTCCTGATCGAGGAGAAGATTGCCATTCCCATTCTGCTGGGTCGCGCCGCCGAGATCCGGCGCACCGCAGCCGAATTGGGGCTGCCGCTGAAAGGCGTTACGGTCATCGAACCGGAAAGTGCGCCGCGCCGGGAAGAGTACGTTCGTGAGCTGTATCGCTTGCGGCAGCGTCGCGGTGTGACCCTGGGGTCGGCCGGCGAGCTCATGAATGATCACAACATCTTCGGCTCGATGATGGTCCGCATGGGCGACGCCGATGCCATCGTTTCAGGCGTAACCCAGAACTATCCCGACACCATTCGTCCGGCCCTGCAGGTGATTGGGGTTCGCGAAGGGATCCACAAGGTGTCGGGGCTTTATCTCATCATCAGCCGTAAGGGCGATCCGTATTTTCTCGCCGATGCCACCGTCAACATCGATCCCAGCGCCGAGGACCTGGCGGAGATTGCTCTCTGCGCGGCCCAGGAGGCACGCCGGTTCGACATTGAGCCACGCGTAGCCATGCTCTCCTTCTCCAGCTTCGGCAGCACCAAACATCCGCTATGCGACAAGATGCGCCGGGCGGCTGAGCTGGCTCGCTACGCAGACCCCACTCTGATCGTCGACGGTGAGGTGCAGGGCAACGTGGCGGTCAGCGGCAAGAAGCTGGAAGCCGCCTTTCCCTTCTCCTCGCTGAAGGGTGGCGCCAACGTGCTGATCTTCCCCGACCTCGAAGCAGGCAACATTGCTTGCAAGCTGCTGATCGGCGTTGGTGGCGCGGAGGCGGTTGGCCCTATTCTTATGGGCATGGCGAAGCCAGTCCATTTGCTGCAACGTGGCGTCGAGGTGGAGGAAATCGTCAACATGACGACCATCGCCGTGGTGGATGCGCAAGACAGCGCGTTTACCGCGGGCTTCACGGCAACTCGTGCAGCCGCGGCTGGAGTTGCGGTCGGCTAGCACAGATGCACGGTTTGAACCATTCAGGCGCGTCGGCGACGGCGCGCCCTCCTTGGTGACCCGGAACGTGCGGGGGATACTACCGAAGTTGTAGGGCGATACTTCTGACGGGGGATTCGCCCTCCGGGTCGCTAATGTAACAATGCTTTGCGTTGGGATCATCCGCTGTTAGAGCAGCGAACAGGGAGCGAGAGACGGAAGCGTACTCAGCTGCCTCCACAAGTTGGCGGAATTCTTGGGCCGTTTCGGTCTTTCGGATGTGCAACTGGGCGCTGCGCTTCCGGACGGGATTCCGCCCTTTTTATTCCTCTTCGCAGCCCCAATCAACACACGAGATGTTGCATCGGCTCCCAGATCGCACGCCTGCAGCGTCTTGCTGACTGCTTCGGCCAAGCTTTTCTAGTAGCCTGCTAACTGTCTTTGGTAGCGCGCAGCGCTTTTGGCGCGCGTCTGGATCCAGCTTCGCCTCCCAGGGTCTTCCGGAGCTCGCCTTGGCAGAAGGCGAGCGACTCCTGTAAACACCGAATGGTTGCGAGCCGCAGGTTTTCGTGCGAGATGGAATGGGAGCGTGCCGGAGGATATTGCATCAACGTGTAGTCGCGGAGACGCTCAAACAGTGCGCGATGCAGGAGTGTGCTGGAGTTGATGGCATCCGGATCACTCTGGCGAAGCGTAAGCGGATATCCTGACTCCAGACCGATCCGGAATCCCTCGGAGAAGCACAGGCGCCCGATGATGTAGAAGTTCTTCTGCAGGAACGGGGAAATCACAAACTCAATATGCTGCAGCGCAGGCTCATCGCTCTCGAGAAACGCCAGTAGCGCCCGCACTCGTTCCAGCGCATAGGAGACGCGGTCGGGGAGGAGATTGTCTTTACTCGGCGGAGTAATAACGCAACGGATGGAGCAGCCCCGGTGAGCCAGCTTCAGAAGCCATTCGCGCTCCAGCAGCCGGGCCTCGAGATAGCCCGTCCCGGTGGGGCTGGAGCTCCCCTCTTCGCCCACGCTAAACGACGACAGAAATCCGCTGTACCAGATGACTTCATTCCTCAATTCGTCATCGGGCAGATCAGCCAGGAGCTTCAGATCGGCGATCACCGACTGGGTCCGTTCCGTGCTGCCGTCAATGATCGTTGGCTTGCCCGGCTGCCGAAGCTCCTCCAAAATCCTTCCCAGGCTGACGGCCAGCTCTTCCCTTCCCAACGCCGTGCTCAGGTCATAAAACAGGCAGCGGATGGACGCGAGATCGAAGGGCAGCGCCTGCCCTCGTTGGCATAAGAGGACTACCGAATCGCATCGCACGTGAGCAATCCCCAGTTCATAGAGAACGTTGGGATTAAGGCCCGTCAGATCGGCGAGAACAATTTGGGCGGTCTCCAACTCTTCGAGCACATCGGCCACGATCGAGTGCGCCGCCTGGTTGCTATCTCCCCGGCGAGGAACTAGCTCGTGGATCTCACAGGTGGACTGAATCAACTTCCAGAGAGTTTTGGAGTGGTTCGCCTCGAAAGGCATTGGCCACGAACACTCGATCGCGCTCACGCTGGAGTTTCGCGGCAGCGATGAAGGCCCTGGGATAGATCGGAAGGTCGAAACTGGAACGGCTCTGGGCCATCGCTTTACCTCTGACGAAGCACTGGCGCTTGCGACCTCCCAACATATTACTTTAAGAAGCGTGTGAGGGAATGACGACGACGGATTTAGGCCCGCAGAAGCCATTGGCTGCATATGGAAAGGCACTGAGGTGGTGCTCAATCTGCCCTGGTCACGCTGGTGCGTGAGTCAGGTCACACCGCTGGCCCGCGAAATCTGCTATTTGTAACGACGTGGTAGGCGTGCGCTCCCTCGCATGCTCTATAAAACTCTTAGCGCCGCAGTGTACGGCATCGACGCCAGCCTCATTGAGGTTGAGGTCGATATCGCGCCGGTAAAGTCTGACCACGATTCATTTACGACGGTTGGGCTTCCCGACACAACCGTCCGCGAGAGCCGCGAGCGCATCCGCGCAGCCCTGAAAAATAGCGGCTACGATGTTCCCTCCACAACGACCACCATTAACCTGGCTCCGGCCGACATTCGCAAAGAAGGCTCCGGCTTCGATCTTCCCATGGCGCTCGGCATCCTGGGCGCTTATGGGGGGCTGAACAACAAGCCACCCGCCGATGCGTTGTTCGTGGGCGAACTGTCGCTCGATGGCGGTGTCCGCGGCATCCGGGGCGCGCTGCCGATTGCGGTCACGGCGCGCTCCAACAACATTCGTAGGCTAATTGTTCCCGAGGTGAATGCGCGCGAGGCCGCACTGGTGGAAGGCGTCGACGTTTATCCGGTGCACTCGCTGATTGAAGTTGTGCAACTCCTCAACACCGGCAACGGTGTGGTTCCCGTCAGGGTGGATACGCGAGCGCTGTTGGAGACGTCGCGGGAGTTTGCGGTGGACTTTCGCGACGTGCGCGGGCAGCAAACGGCGAAACGTGCCATTGAGATTGCCGCCGCCGGGGGACATAACCTGCTCATGATCGGGCCGCCCGGTTCCGGCAAGACGATGCTGGCGAAGCGCATGGCCACCATTCTGCCTCCCCTGACGTTCGCCGAGGCCCTGGAGACCACCAAGATCCACAGCGTGGCGGGCGTGCTCGATTCCAGCAGCGGTTTGGTGGGCACACGCCCGTTCCGCTCGCCGCACCACACCATCTCGGATGCCGGGTTGATCGGCGGCGGCATGATCCCTCGGCCCGGCGAGGTGTCGCTGGCCCACAATGGGGTGCTGTTTCTGGATGAGTTGCCGGAATTTCCGCGAAATGTCCTGGAGGTCATGCGGCAGCCCCTGGAAGATGGCACCGTAACCATCGCTCGCGCCGCCATGTCGCTCAGCTTCCCGGCGCGCTTCATGCTGGTGGCGGCCATGAATCCCTGCCCCTGTGGATATTTCAACGATCGCTCCCGGGAGTGCCATTGCACACCGATGATCATTCAGCGTTATGTCTCCAAGATTTCCGGCCCTCTGCTGGACCGCATTGATATTCACATTGACGTGCCGTCGGTGAACTATCGCGAGCTGCGAGGAGGTGTCGTGCCTGAAAGTTCGGACGCCATTCGCACCCGGGTCATTCGGGCTCGAGAGACTCAGCTGGACAGGTTTGCTGCTGGCGGAGAACATATTTACGCCAATGCCCAGATGGGCTCGCGTGAAATCAGGAAGTACTGCGAGCTGAGCACCGATTCAGAGCACCTGTTGGAACGGGCCATGGTCAAGCAGGGACTGAGCGCCCGTGCCCATGATCGCATTCTGAAGGTAGCGCGGACCGTGGCCGACCTCACCGGAGCAGGGATGATTGAGCCCGGCCACATCGCCGAGGCAATTCAGTACCGGACCCTGGATCGCACATTTTGGGCGTGAGACTTGATCAGGAGCCAACTCCTGCAGGGAAAATCATGTAAACAATTTGTTCTCAACAAGATGTAGCCGTCCCGGAGCCTTGAGCTGAGTTACTTCGACCGTGGTGGAAAGTCGAGAGCAACTTATTGACAGTAAATGGGTTACAAAATATAAGCGACCTTTGCGGGTACGCCGCGTCTAACCGCAGACGGGGAACCGATTTGCCGAAATGATGCGTACGTTATGACGGGACAGAACGATTTGTCTTGACTCGGAGGCTTCCGGCGACTACCTTACTGTTTTCGCGTCAGGCGTCACCACGCAGGAGCCACTCAGAGGCGCCCCGCTCCAGTCGGCCACACACTGAACGCCATCATTTCAGGAACGAGGAAGGCAAATCCCGGACGAGGGATTACGTCTGGATGCGGGGAACACAGTTAAATTCTTGCTGTACAGTAGTTTATTGAAAGCGACAAGGGTCTGAGGCAACAGCGGAAAAAAGTCGAACCGAAACAACCACGGCGGCATCCAACCAAATGACTCCTGCCGTGTTAATAGTAATTGGTTCCCACCGCATTGTATTTCATACGCCAGGAGCAAAGGTCCTATCGGTCCGACCTCCGGAACATTCATAGACACGAGGAGAAACTGATGATGCGTTCTGAACTAGTTTTTGAAGCGGTGACCACACTGCGCAACCGTTACATGCTGTGCCAACTTGCCTCCAAGGCAACTCGCAAGTTTCACAAGCCCAACACGCGCATTCAGGACACCACCAACGAAGTATTGCTCCGTATTGCCGATTCCGAACGGCAGGAAGTCATCGTCGAACCGGAGACCGCCTCTGAAGCGCAGCGGCGCGCAGCGTAAGCGCGCCGCGCCTTCGGCGCGCTCCCCGCAGGATCCTCCGGCCCGCCCTTCCGCAAAAAAATCCCCGTAGGTGAACATGACAATCTCAGAGTTAAAAGAAAAAAACATCACCGAGCTGACCAAGATAGCTCGGACCCTGGAGCTGCCCGGCGCCAGTGGCCTGCGCAAGCAGGACCTGATTTTCAAGATTCTTCAAGCCCAGAGCGAAAAAGAGGGCCATATCTTCGCCGAGGGCGTGCTGGAAATCCTGCCGGACGGCTACGGCTTCCTGCGCTCGCCTGATTACAACTACCTTCCCGGTCCCGACGACATTTACGTTTCACCTTCACAGATCCGTAAATTCGATCTAAAGACCGGCGATACCATCAGCGGCCAGGTGCGGCCTCCGCATGAGGGCGAGAAATACTTCGCGCTGGTCAAGATCGAGGCGGTCAACTTCGAGTCACCCGAAGAGGCGCGCAACAAGATCCTCTTCGACAATTTAACCCCCCTGTATCCCCAGGAGCGCATCAAGCTGGAAACCGTCCGCGAGAACATCAGCGCCCGGGTTATGGACCTGCTCACGCCGGTCGGCAAGGGGCAACGCGGTTTGATCGTGGCGCCGCCGCGCACCGGCAAGACCATGCTCTTGCAGAGCCTGGCCAACTCGGTCACCACCAATCATCCGGAAGTAGTGCTCATCGTGCTGCTGATCGACGAGCGGCCGGAAGAAGTGACCGACATGCAGCGCTCGGTGAAGGGCGAGGTCATCTCGTCAACCTTCGACGAGCCGGCAGCGCGTCACGTGCAGGTCGCCGAGATGGTCATCGAAAAGGCCAAGCGATTGGTCGAGCATAAGCGGGATGTCGTCATCCTGCTCGACTCCATTACCCGTCTGGCGCGCGCCTACAACACTATTGTTCCGCCGTCGGGCAAGGTGCTCTCGGGCGGCGTTGATTCCAACGCTTTGCAGCGTCCGAAGCGCTTCTTCGGTGCGGCCCGCAATATCGAGGAAGGCGGCTCGCTCACCATCATTGCAACCGCCCTCATCGAAACCGGTTCCCGCATGGACGACGTGATCTTCGAAGAGTTCAAGGGCACCGGCAACATGGAAATCATTCTCGATCGCAAGCTGGTTGACAAGCGCACCTTCCCGGCCATCGATATTCAGCGCTCGGGCACGCGTAAAGAGGAATTGCTGATTCCCAAGGAAGACCTGGCACGTATCTGGGTGCTTCGCAAGGTGCTGAATCCGCTCTCGCCGGTCGAGGCCATGGAACTGCTGATCGAGAAGCTAGGCAAGACCCGCTCGAACAACGAATTCCTATCCAGCATGAGCTCTTTGTAAATCGATAGCATGGATCGAGGTGATGGTGCGGAGGCCTGCGGGCTTCCGCGCATTCGATTCTTTGAAAGAGAATTTTGAGCCCAGGGATTGGGGCTTCGACCGCACCCTGGTTGCAATCAACGAAGGCCGAGCAGAACAGCAATATATTGCCGCACCTTCCTGACCAGAACAGGGTCTGCCTTGGAATGGAATTCCGCTTTTCGGCCAGACCAATCCATGCTCTTTAGCTGGTCCACGAGGACCGCGCCTTCCACCTCGTCAACTGTAACGGGCAATGCGAAGGGATACGGCTTTCGCTTGCTCGTGAGTGGGCAAACTACCGCCAAGCCGCTGGCCCGGTTGTAACGCTGATCGGTGAGCACCAGCGCCGGCCGTCGCTTGGCTTGTTCGCGACCGACTTGGGGATCGAAATCCATGATCACGATGTCCCCACCTTCGGGAACGTACGATGTCACCATTCAACAATTTCCTTACCCGTTTCCGCGCCCGTTGATATTTCTGAGTACCGGTTCTCGGGAGTGATTTGGGAAACCAGCTGTGCCAGGGTAGGCATCGGGCTTGCCTTGCGGAGCGCCAGCTGACCTTCGGCCGCGGCTTCGATCTCGAGCCTATCGCCTTCCTTAAGCTTTGCCTCAGCCACCACGGGCCTCGGAATTCGAACGGCGAGGCTATTGCCCCACTTGACCATCTGAGTCTTCATAAAACGTTGTCCTTTCGGATATACGCAGTATAGTCCAACGTATCTACGATGTCGATACGGCTCGGCCGTGTTTGCTCGCGTACGGCTTTCGCCGGGAGGGCGGTTGAGCTATTGGCCCGGGCCCTACGCGGATTTCATGTGCGCTTCTTTGCACATCACAACCTCGCCCGGTAGAATCATGGAGCGGGCACAAAGCAGGACTTTGGCCCCGGCGACTTTGCTGCCTTGGTTGCCGAATGCCTCTCCATGCCACTGAAGCAGTCGGAAGCGATCGTGTTGCGAACTTACCCGCTACGCGAAGCTGATCTGCTGGTGACGCTGTTCACGCGTGCAGAGGGCAAGGTCAAGGGCGTGGCCCGTTCGGCAAAGAGGTCCAAGCGGCGTTTTGGCGGGGCCCTCGAGCCGCTGACCCGGGTTCGTGCGTACTACGAAGACCGCGAAGGGCAAGAACTGACGCGACTTGATTCCTGCGAGATTCTGGAGTCACCGCTGTCAGCGACCGTGGATTACCCGCGAGTGGTAGCGCTGGAGCACGTGGCAGAAACGCTGGATGAGTTGCTTCCCGACCGCGAAGCCAATGACGCAATCTTCCGGCTGGCGGTTTCGGTGCTTCACCAGTTGCGTTCGGGTTCGATCTGGGCGCCGCTGACGTACTTTCAGCTCTGGTTGGTGCGGCTGGTTGGATTCCTACCGGACTTGGGCGAGTGCCTCGCTTGTGGTCAGTCGCTCAACGGGAGCCGGGCTTATTATCATGCTCTCGCGGATGGCCTGAGGTGCCCGCAGCACAAACGCCTGGCGTCCTCGGAGCTGTCGGCGGACTCGCGGAATCTGGTGGCGCAGATGTTCCGTTCTCCGCTGGAAGACTTTGCCACCCAGTCGTGGACTGCCGGCCAGTACTCTGATCTGCGGCGATTTCTGGTGCAGATTCTGGAGCGCCACATCGAGAAGAAGTTGGTAACGGCGGTCATGCTGGCGAAGTTGTAAAACGGGCTTGTCGTGCTTTGAAGGGGCACGGCTTCAGCCGTGCCACACCGGGATAACAGGGTTCTCGGCTTTAGCCGCTGAGGGATTTCGGTGGTTCAAGGAAAACTAATTTACCTCGGGGGCTAAAGCCCAGTCTTAAAGCGACGGTTCACGGCACGGCTGAAGCCGTGCCCTTCCAACGCGAGACATTAGGCTGTAACCCGTTCAAGACGCCGTCCTCGTCAGGAAAACCATTTGGCTCCCGCGCAAATCCCGCTGACCTTCCAGGAACTGGTGCTGCGCCTGCAGACGTTACTGGGCGGAGCACGGTTGCGTCCTGCAGCAACCCTACGACGTCGAGGTCGGCGCCGGAACCATGGCGCCTGAGACTTTCCTGCGAGTGCTTGGCCCCAAGCCCTATCGTGTCGGCTACGTGCAGCCTTCGCGGCGTCCTGCGGACGGACGTTATGGGGAAAACCCGAACCGCCTGTTCAAGCACATGCAGTACCAGGTCATCCTGAAGCCTCCGCCGCAGAACGTGCAGGAGTTGTACCTGGACTCGCTGACCGCCCTGGGCATTGATCTGCGCAAGCACGACATCAAGTTCGAGGAAGATAACTGGGAGTCGCCCACGCTGGGTGCGTGGGGCATCGGCTGGCAGGTGATGCTCGACGGCCTCGAGATCACGCAGTTCACCTACTTCCAGCAGTGCGGGGGAATCGATCTCGATCCCATCTCCGCCGAGTTGACGTATGGACTGGAGCGCATCGCGGCCTTCCTGCAGGATGTGGACAGCATTTACGACATCACCTGGGTGGTCGACCCTGATGGCCGGCCGGTGAAATACGGCGAAATACGGCTGCAGGATGAGTTGCAATTCTCCGTCTATAACTTCGAGCGCGCCGATGTGGAGAAGGCCTGGAAGCACCTTGAGTTGTACGAGTCGGAGTGCCAGGCGCTACTCGACGAATATGCCGCTGGGACGTCGAAGCCGAAGGGCGGCAAGGATGGGAACTCGCAGGGAACCGCGGCACGTAAGTTCACTGCGGCCGAGCGCAAGCGCTTTCCCGTGCTGGCTGCCTTTGATCTTTGCCTGAAATGTTCGCATCTGTTCAACATCCTCGATGCCCGAGGCGCCATCAGCGTCACCGAACGCGTGGGAGTGATCGCGCGGATTCGAGCGCTGGCGGTCGGCGTGGCCAAAGCCTACGTCGATCAGCAGCGGGCCGAGGATAATAGTGCTTCCGCAGCGGAGGCAGAGGCTTCGCCCGCAGAGGAACCGGTAGCGGCAGTAGGTCGTAGGAGCAACTAGCAGCTAGCAACTAGTCGCTCTTGTGACTCGGCTTATTTCTTTGCTTTTACTAATCGCTAGTTGCTAGCTGCTAGTTGCTTCTTATGCCTGACTTCCTTCTCGAGATCGGCACCGAAGAAATTCCCGCGCGAATGATTGACTGGCGCGCGCGACGAACTGGCGCGCCGCGTGGGCGATCTTTTGCAACGCGAACGACTGGCGGAGAGTCCCGCAGTCCAGGCCTTCTCCACCCCTCGTCGACTTGCGGTGCTCGCCGCTGGCGTTTCTCCCAGCGCAGCCCGACGTTCAAGAGCAGATCACCGGACCATCCGTCAAGGTCGCCTACAAAGATGGTGTGCCGACTCCCGCCGCGGAAGCCTTCGCGCGCAAGCTGAATATTCCGGTCGATGCTCTGGAGAAGATCACGACTCCCAAGGGCGAGTACCTCGCCGCGACCGTGCAGAAGAAAGGGCGCCCTGCCGCTGAGATCCTTGCGGAGTCTCTGCCGAAGGAAATTGCCGGCATTTACTGGGCAAAGAGCATGTACTGGCGGGGCAAGTCGGCGGAACGCTTTGTGCGTCCTGTGCGCTGGCTGGTTTCGCTGCTGGACGGCGAAGTTGTGCCGCTGGAGTTTGCCGGTATTCGCGCCGGCCATACCAGCGAAGGGCATCGCATTCTGTCCTCGGGAGTGCTCGAGATCGATCAGCCATCTGAATACTCTGAAAAGCTCGCAGGCGGGTCGGTGGTGGTCAGCGCCGCAGAGCGCGAGCAGCGCATCCGCAAGGCGCTCGATGCAGCGACCCGGACCATTCCTGGCGCGCGCTGGCGCGAAGACAAGTCCCTGCTCGACACGGTAGTCAACCTTACGGAATTCCCCTCGGTCGTTCTCGGCAGCTTCGATCCCGAGTTCCTCGCGCTTCCCGACGAAGTGCTGGTCACGGTGATGCGCGACCACCAGAAGTATTTTGCGCTCGAGGGGGAAGACGGCAGGCTATTGCCGCACTTTCTGGCTGTGCTGAACACCAACGGCGATCCCGACGGTCTCATCCGCCACGGCAACGAGCGAGTGCTGCGCGCCCGCTTCAACGACGCGCGCTTCTTCTGGGAGACCGACCAGAAAATTCCGCTGCGCCAGCGCGTGGACATGCTGAAGGCGGTGACCTTCCAGAAGGACCTCGGCAGCTACTTCGATAAGACGCGGCGCGTGCAGAAACTGGCCAGCCTCGTCTCTGAAGCCATTCGGAATGCGGGTGTGGCCGTGCGGTCGGGAGTGGTTTACAAAGCGGCGCTGCTGGCCAAGACCGATCTCACGACCGAACTGGTGAAAGAGTTCACCGAATTACAGGGAATCGTCGGCGGCCTCTACGCCAAGGTGCAGCAGCTCGATCCCATTCTTCCGGCAGCCACGGCCCAGGCGATTGGCGACGCAATTTACGATCAGTACAAGCCGGAATCCATGGACGATCGCGTGCCTCGTACCCTGGAGGGCGCGATCCTCGCCATCGCCGACAAAGCCGACAGCATCGCCGGAATGTTTGCCCTCGGCCTTCAACCTACCGGCTCGAAAGATCCCTTTGCGTTGCGGCGTGCCGCGAACGGGATTGTGAAGATCATCGCCGAGCACAAGCTGCCTCTGCCGGTCTCCAAGCTGTTCTCGGACGCGCGGATCCAATACATCGGCTCGGAAGCGGAGGGCCGTTTCTCGAAGGACGTTAACTTTGACGAGGCTGTTGCGACCTTCATGCGCGAGCGCCTGGAGTTCTACCTGGGCGATGTGCGCGGGTTTGCTTACGATGTGGTGAATGCTGTGCTCGCCGCCGGAAGCGATGACGTTGTGGATGCGATCGCACGCGCGGAAGCGGTGAGCCAGATACGCGGCTCGGAGGACTTCGCTTCGATTTCCGTGGCGTTTAAGCGGATCAAGAACATTCTTCGTCAGGCGAAGGAAACGAACAAAGTGGTCGCTCCACAACTCGACTCGGCGGCCCTCATCGAGCAAAGCGAAAAGGAACTGGCGGCTGGAATGCCGGCGATCGCGGCGAGGGTCCGCGAGCTGCGCGTGGAAAAGAACTACACAGGCCGCCCTTGAGCAGATTAGCCAGTTACGCCGGCCGGTCGATGCTTTCTTCGACAAGGTCATGGTGATGGTTGACGACGAGCGAGTTCGCGCCAACCGTCTGGCGCTGTTGCAAAACTTGTTGAACGAATTCTCCACCATTGCCGATTTCAGCGAAATCGTTACCGAAAACAAATCATCCTAACTTTCCGAACCGTAAAGGACTCCTACCATGAGCACTGCCACCACCGACATTGAGAAGGCGGCCGGCACCAACGGCCAGGCTGTGAAATACGTGTACTTCTTCGGCGATGGGCGCGCCGAAGGTCACGGCAAGATGAAAGACGACCTGGGCGGCAAAGGCGCCGGTCTCGCTGAGATGACCAACGCCGGGCTGCCCGTGCCTCCCGGCTTCACCATCCAGACTGAGGCCTGCCGCGAATACATGCGCACGGGCGGCGTTTCGGCGGAAGTCAACGGTCAGATGGACGAAGCCCTCCGCCGCCTCGAAAAGTTGCAGGCGCAGAAGCTGGGCGGGGCCGACAATCCGCTGCTGGTGAGCGTCCGCTCCGGCGCCAAGTTCTCGATGCCGGGAATGATGGACACCATTCTCAACCTCGGGCTGAACGATAAGTCGGTCGAGGGCCTGGCCAAGCGCAGCAATAATCCGCGCTTCGCCTACGATTCCTATCGCCGCCTGATTCAGATGTTCGGCTCGGTGGTGCTCGATATTCCCAAGCACGCCTTCGAAGAAGTTTTTGACGGCAAGAAGAAGCAGAAGAAGGCCAGGCTCGACACCGACCTCGACGCCAAGGCGCTGCAGGAAGTCATCGCGGACTATAAGAAGGTTGTCGTAAAGCACACCAAGCGCGAGTTCCCGCAGGACCCGCACGAGCAGCTGGTGATGGCGCGCGACGCCGTGTTCCGCTCCTGGCTCAACGACCGCGCCAAGACCTATCGCCGCATCAACAACATTGACGACCTACTGGGCACCGCGGTCAACGTGCAGGCCATGGTCTTCGGCAACCTCGGCGAGACCAGCGGCACGGGCGTGGGTTTCACGCGCAATCCCGCGACGGGCGTGAAGGAGTTCTACGGCGAATTCCTGATGAACGCGCAGGGCGAGGACGTGGTCGCTGGCATCCGCACGCCGGTCCACATCTCGGAGCTCGAGAAGATCCAGCCAGAGGTTTACAACCAGCTGCGCGAGATCACCACGCGGCTGGAAAAGCACTACCGCGACATGCAGGACTTCGAGTTCACCATCCAGGATGGGCGCCTGTACATGCTGCAGACGCGCAACGGCAAGCGCACCGGCCGGGCCGCAGTCCGTGTTGCCATCCAGATGGTCGAGGAAGGCCTGATCACGAAGGAAGAGGCAATCTTCCGCGTCGAGCCTAACCAGCTCTACGACTTTCTGGTTCCGAGCCTGGATGAGAAGGGCAAGGATGTCGAGGTGCTGGCGACCGGATTGCCGGCGTCGCCGGGCGCGGCAGTCGGGCAGATCGTTTTCACCGCCGACGAAGCGGTGGAAAGGTTCAACAAGAATTCAGGCGCGAAGTTGATCCTGGTGCGCGGCGAGACCACACCCGAGGACATTGGCGGCATGGAAGTCGCGGCCGGCATTCTGACCTCTCGCGGCGGCATGACCAGCCACGCTGCGGTGGTAACGCGCGGCATGGGCAAATGCTGCGTGGCCGGCGCCGGCGATATCGAGGTTGACGAGAAGGCGCGCGAGATCCGGGTCAAAGGCAAAACCCTGAAAGACGGCGACTGGATTTCGCTCGACGGCAGCACCGGGCCGCGTAATCAATGGCAAGCTCAACACGGTTCCGGCGCGGCCGGACGATCCAGAGCTACAGAAGATCATGGGCTGGGCCGAGCCGTTCCGCCGCATGGGCGTGCGCGCCAACGCCGACATCCCGCGCGACGCGCTGCAGGCGCGGGCGTTCGGCGCGGAAGGCATCGGGCTCTGCCGCACTGAGCACATGTTCTTCGCCGAAGACCGCCTGCCGCACATGCGCACCATGATTCTCGCCAACAACGAGAAGGACCGCCGCAACGCGTTGCGCAAGCTGCTCCCCATGCAGCGCAACGACTTCATCGGCGTCTTCCGTTCCATGGACGGCTTCCCGGTCACCATCCGCACCATCGACCCGCCGCTGCACGAGTTCCTGCCTCGCCGCGAAGACCTGATGGTGGAGATCGGCAAGCTGGAAGTCACCAAGCCGAAATCGCCCAAGCTGAAGGAGCTGCGCTCGCTGCTGAATCGCGTCGAGCAGTTGCACGAAGTCAATCCCATGCTCGGGCATCGCGGCTGCCGTCTCGGCATCACTTATCCGGAGATCACCGAGATGCAGGCGCGCGCCATCTTCGAGGCCGCTGTCAAGGTCGCGAAAGAGGGCGTGAAGGTGAAGCCGGAGGTCATGATCCCGCTGACCGGCGGACTGAAGGAGATGGCCAACCAGGCTGCCATCGTGCGCCGCGTTGCCGAAGAGGTCTTCGCCGAGAAGGAACACAAAGTCGATTACCTGGTGGGAACCATGATTGAGCTGCCACGCGCCGCTTTGGTCGCCGACGAGATCGCGAAAGAGGCCGAGTTCTTCAGCTTCGGCACCAACGATCTCACCCAGACCACCTACGGCTTCTCGCGCGACGACATCAACAAGTTCCTGCCGACGTATCTTGCGGAAGGCATTCTGAAGCAGGACCCGTTCGCGGTGCTCGACCGCGAAGGCGTTGGACAACTCGTAAAGATGGCCGTCGAGAAGGGTCGCGCGACCCGTCCGACCATCAAGATCGGCATCTGCGGCGAGCATGGCGGCGAACCGTCGTCGGTCGAGTTCTGCGCGCAACTCGGCTTCAACTACGTTTCGTGTTCACCGTTCCGGGTGCTCACCGCGCGACTGGCGGCTGCGCAGGCCGGCGCAAGCGCCGAGCTGAAGATCGAGGGCGGAAGGACGAAATAAGCAGTTGCCAGTAGTCAGTGGTCAGTGTCAGTCAGAGAAACAGGGGCCCGGCGAGATGCCGGGCCTTTCGTTTACCGAATATAGACTCCTACCGCCGAAACACCGCAGCCTCATATACACAAAGACCTTCGCCACAGATTTCCACGGATGGCGCGGATCGGAGAAATGCAGAGCCAGTCTCGCAGTCTCGCAATCCGCGTTCATCCGTGAAAATCCACGGTTGCTTTTCTGACAACTGGCAACTTACAACTGCATCACTGCGTCTGTTGCAGCTTGGCGATCAGCTTCTGGGCCAGGCTCTCTTCGGACTCGGACCACAGCACCCGTCCGCTGATGGCGCAATGCTTCTCGACCGCGTTGGAGAACGCCACCAGCTTGGCAATGTTGGAGCGCAGATGGCTTTCGATGACAGACGAAATCTCCAACTCCTCGTGCACGAACAAGGTATCCAGCCCGAAATCCACTTCGATGTGTCCGTCCTCGCTGTAGATCCCGTCGTCGAACTGCACGCCATGCACGAGGAAGCGGACGGCAACCGGGCGTTGCACCCAGCTGTCGCCGTGCTCATCGTCGCTCGGGACCCAGAGGTCCCAGAAAACCTCGAAGACAATGGCAAAATCGTCGTGAGCGAATTCACTGGCTACGTCGGCAGCCTCCTCCGGCGAAATCCCTGGATTGAAGCGGCGCTCCAGCACGGTCGGCTCTGACCAGGCGACCGGATGGACCGACAGATACGTGATGCCTTCGCGCAATGCGGAGTACGGAAATTGCCGCAGCACGCCGACCGTGCGCGACATCATCTCGTTCTCGCGAAAGCTGGGAAACCAGATGCTCAGATAAAGCGAATCCGCCATCGCGTCATTTTAGCGCGTCTGCCGCTACCAATTGCAGCCTTGTCGCCCGCGACGATTCAATGCCCGCCGGGCAGCCTTGTCTGGAAGTCCGTGGGCGAGGATAGTAAACTCTAACCCACTTGTTGCAAACCGCATGACAGAGACCTTGGCTGGGCGCGTCCGCTTCGGAAGATTTGAACTCGACCTCAGGGCGGGAGAGCTGCGTGAGGGCGGGCGTAGAATCGTGCTGCAGGACCAACCCTTCCAGGTGCTGCAGATTCTGATCGAGTGCGACGGCGCAATCGCCACCCGCGAAGAAATCCAAAACAAACTTTGGCCCAACAACACCATTGTTGAGTTCGACCACGGTATCAACACCGCCATCAAGAAACTCCGCGTTGCCCTGGGCGATTCGGCCGAGAGTCCCAAATACATAGAAACCATCGCGCGTCGTGGCTACCGGCTGATGGTACCGGTGCAAAGGTTGCCGTCCAGCGCCGGCGATCGCCCGCCGAGCGTTGAAACCTCCGGCAGTGACGATGGGACTGCCGCGCGGCTGCAACTTGAGCCCACCAGCCTGACCGGAAAGATAGTGTCGCATTATCGCGTTCTGGAGGTGGTCGGCGGCGGCGGCATGGGAGTGGTGTATCGCGCGGAAGATATCAGGCTCGGCCGCGCCGTCGCCCTGAAGTTCCTGCCCGAAGACTTAGGCAACGATCCGCGAGCTCTGGAACGGTTCGAGCGCGAAGCCCGGGCCGCTTCCGCTCTTGACCACTCCAATCTGTGTTCCATCTACGAGTTTGGCGAGCATGAGGGCCAGCCGTTCATCGTCATGCAGTTGTTGCAAGGGCAAACCCTCAGAGACCGCCTGGCAACCCTCCGAGACCGAGCGGGCCATGCCGTTGGACTCCCTCTCGACCAGTTGCTGGTTTTCGCGATCCAGATCGCCAATGGAATTGAAGCCGCACATGAGAAGGGGATCATTCATCGCGACATCAAACCGGCAAACATCTTCGTCACCGAGAAAGGTCTGGTTAAGATCCTGGACTTCGGCTTGGCAAAGCGTGCCCGGGCAAGTGAGCCGGAGGACCGCGCTCCCCAGGCCGAGACCAAGGGCGATGTCCAGGCACCACCCGCTAAGGGACCCGAGGCCCTAAACCTCAGCCGCCCCGGCGTGGTCCTCGGCACCGCAGCCTACATGTCGCCGGAGCAGGTGCGGGGCGAAAACCTGGACGGGCGCACCGACCTGTTTTCCTTTGGCCTGATTCTCTACGAGATGGCGACGGGACAGCAGGCCTTCAGTGGACCCAGTGTCGAGGCGCTGCAGGACGCCATTTTGAACGGCTCGCCCACGTCCGCGCTGCAGCTCAATCCCGATCTCCCGCCTGAGCTCGAAGCCATCATCGGCAAGTGCCTGCAGCGCGACCGCGAGCTCCGCTACCAGCGGGCGGCGGACGTCCGCGATGATCTGGAAAAGGTAAAGCGTGAGGCGGAGCATCCTCTGCGCCGGCGGCGGACGCTGCTGACGACGGTCGCCGTCGTCGGGTTAGCTCTGTTGGCCGGCGGTCTCTACTGGCGCTCGCACAAGGCCGCCGCGTTCTCCCGCAAGGACACGGTGGTGGTCGCCGACTTCGACAACCACACGGGCGACGCGGTGCTCGATGGCGATACCTTGAAGACCGCGCTGGCCATGCAGTTGGAACAGTCGCATTTCTTGAATGTGCTCTCCGACGAGAAGGTGAGCGCGACCCTGAAGCTGATGAACAGCCCGAACGCGCGCCTGACGAAGGAGGTAGCCAACGATGTCTGTCAGCGCAGCGACAGCAAGGCGCTACTGACAGGCTCGATTGGGGCGGTCGGAGAGCACTACCTGATCACTTTGACAGCCCATGAATTGCCAGACGGGCGACACCCTGGCGAGCGCTTCTGCGGAGGCAGAGAACCGCAACGAGGTGCTCAAGAAGGTGAAACAGGTGGCCAACCAGGTGCGTGAACAACTGGGCGAATCGCTGGCCCCGGAGAAGTCAGACAAACCGCTGGAAGAAGTCACCACTCCTTCATTGGAAGCGCTGCAAGCCTACAGCCGGGCGAGGAGGGTGCAAATGACCGGCGAGGCTGATCCCGTTCCCTATCTTCAGCGTGCCCTGGAGCTCGATCCAAACTTTGCCGCTGCTTACGCTCTCCTGGGGGCGGCGTATCAGAACAAGGGGCAATCCACGCTGGCATTGTCCAACTACCAGAAGGCCTACGAGCTGCGCGACCGCGTAAGCCCGCGGGAGCGGCTGAACATCGAAGGACACTACTATGATGGCGTCACTGGAGAAAAAGAGAAGGCCATCCAAAGCTACAGAGAGTTGTCGCTGAACGACCCTGGCGACCGAAAGCCGCACCAGAACCTGAGTATCATGTACGCCGACCTGGGACAGTACGAGAAAGCCGTTGAAGAGGCGCAGAAGACAATTCGACTGGCTCCGGACAATTTCGGGCCTTATGCCACTCTTGTATTTTCCTACAACGCGATGGGCCAGCTCGAGAAGGCGAAGGCCACTTTCGAGGATGCGCGTAGCCGCAAGTTGGACGATCCCTATCTGCGCCTCTATCGCTACGACACGGCTTTTCTCCAAGGCGATGAGGCGGTGATGGCAGAGGAGGTGTCGTGGGCGATGGGCAAAGGCGGCGCCGAAGACTTGCTACTCTCGAGCCAGTCGGACACGGAGGCCTACCGTGGCCGCTTCGAAAAGGCGCGCGAGTTGTCGAGGCGTGCGTTGGAGTCCGCCCGGCGGGCCGATGCCTTGGAAACCGGGGCTGGGTGGAGGGCGAATGAAGCTCTGCGCGAGGCCGAGATTGGCGACAAGGCCCGGGCTCTGCAAACCGCAACTCAAGCCATGGCTTTGATGCCGGGACAGGATGTGAGGGTGATCACGGCGTTAACCCTCGCTCGTTCGGGTAAGGCAGCCCAGGCACAGAAGTTGGTTGACAAACTGGACCGTGAGTTTCCCCTGGATACCATGATGCAAGGCTACTCGCTGCCGACAATCCGGGCGGCCATTGAATTGGAGAACAACGACCCGGCCAAGGCAATCGAAATTCTTCGCGTCGCGGCACCGTATGAACTGGGCAATGCGTCCCTTAAGTATCTTTACCCTGCTTACATTCGCGGAGAGGCCTACCTGAAGGCTGGGCAGGGCCAGCAGGCGGCTGCGGAGTTCCAGAAGATGCTCGATCATCCGGGCGTCGTGCTGAACTTCGTTACCGGGGCCCTGGCGCATCTGCAACTCGGACGCGCGCAGGCCATGATGGGCGACCCGCAAGCCGCCCGCAAGTCATACCAGGAGTTCTTCGAGCTATGGAAGGGTGCCGACCCTGACCTTCCGATCTTTAAGGTAGCTCGCGTCGAGTACGAAAAGCTGAAGTAGCGTCCGACCAGCCAACGGCCTCAGCAAAAAAGATCGGTCGAAGGCCCTGGTTTGAGATACCATCACAGGGAACTTTTCTGGGCGTTTGTTGCAAACGCATGCACATGGGCTGCGGTGATGCGCTGGTTTTATTGTAGTTACTTGGGAACCAGAATTGCGGTATGGACTAATCGGCTTCAAAACCAAGGACCAGACTTACCTCGGCCCCCGTAGAAACGTCACTTCACCACAGGAGGGCGGTACCTTTGAAAAGGCGAATGGCTTCGCTCACAATACTGTGCCTGGCGCTGGTAGCGATTCCAGCCTGGGCGGATTATAGCAACGGTCCCATCAACGGCGCCACCGATGCGTGGACAATCAACTTTGGCTATGTAGTCAGCGACAGTGTTTGTTGCAGAACCGATCATGGTGACGGCATCGGCGGACCGATCGTTACCGGTTTCATGTTCGGCGTTTGGGAATTCCCCGGCGATGTAATGACCTCGGTGGACTGGTCGCTTACCACCGGGGAAAATAGCGGAATGGTGCTCGGATCCGGCACCGCCTCCGGCGGCAACCTGACCGACACATTCCTTTCCAGCAACCAGTATGGCTATAACATTGACCTGATCACGGTGACCGGGCTGAACGTGAACGTGGGCAACGGCGCCAACCCGTACTGGCTCAACCTGCAGAACGCGGTCGTCCCCAGCGGCGATCCGGTCTATTGGGATGAGAACAGCGGCGTCGGCTGTACCGGGAATGGCTGCCCGTCGAGTGCCTCCGAGAGTGCCGTCGGCACGATTCCTTCGGAAGCGTTCACCATCAATAGCAGCGGCAGCACCTCCGGCAGCACTCCTGAGCCCAGCAGCATCCTGCTGTTTGGTTCCGGAATACTGGGAGTCTAGCTGGCCTGCTGCGCCGCAGAATGAACTTTTAGTTCCCAACTTGACTGTTGTTTGCCAGCCGGAGCATGCGTCTCCGGCTTTTTTCTTGTCCACTAACGACGGCGGATCCAAAGACAGACAAACGTGCCGCCCAAACCATTCAGATATAATCTCGAAGCTTGGGGGATGAGTGACCTCGGTTGGTGTGAGCCCTGGGAAAGAGATTCAGTCCCGCCCCGCGGCTGGCGTCTTCGCTTCACCATCGAGGCAGAAATTTGGGTTGGCGATTCTGCTGGTCGTCGCTACTGTTACCCTCTACTATCCGGCCGATGGCCATCCCTTCGTTAATTTTGACGACAACCTCTACGTAACGGAAAACGCTCATGTGACCGGCGGATTGAATTGGCAGACGGTCAAGTGGGCTTTCACCACTTTCGATCAAGGCAACTGGCATCCTTTGACCTGGCTTTCGCACGCCGCAGATTGCCAGTTTTACGGCCTCAATCCCGCCGGACACCATGAGACCAACCTTCGTCTTGCATGTGCTCAATGTGGTCTTGCTGTTCTTTGTACTGGAACAAGCTACCGGCTACGTCGGCCGCAGCGCCATGGTGGCGGCACTGTTTGCGCTGCATCCCATCAACGTGGAAACCGTAGTCTGGATCTCTGAGCGCAAGAACCTGCTCAGCATGAGTTTCTTTCTCCTGGCATTGGGCGCTTACCGGCGTTATGCGCAAAAGCCTGACGCGGCCCGCTACGGTCTGGTGGCGCTTTTGTACGCGTTGGGGCTGATGGCCAAGCCTCAAGTCATAACCTTTCCCTGCGTTCTATTGCTGTGGGATTACTGGCCGTTGCGGCGAATGTTCACCGGTACACGGGGTAAGGGGACGGAAGACACTTCGGGAAGGAGTATTTCCCAGCTTATCGTCGAAAAGATCCCCCTGTTCGCCCTTTCCGCACTGAGCGCCTTGATCACGGTGAGGGCGCAGCGGGCGGGCCACGCGATGAGGTTGTATCCGCTCTCGATCAGGGTGGGGAACGCCGTTGTTTCCTATGCCAGCTATGTGAAGAAGACATTTTGGCCCGTGGATCTTTCGCCCATGTACCCTCATCCCGGCAATTCCCTGGCCAAGGGACAGGTCTTCGCGGCACTGCTTTTTCTGCTGATCATCACGGCGCTGGTCATCGCAGACCGGCGACGTCGCTATCTCCCTACGGGATGGCTCTGGTTCGTGGGGACTTTGGTTCCCATGATCGGTCTGGTGCAGGTCGGCACGCAGGCAATGGCCGATCGCTATGCTTATGTGCCCTGCATTGGCTTGTTCCTCATGACTTGCTGGATCGTGGCCGACTGGGCTGAACGGCAGCGCGTAGCAAAGATATGGGTGAGCGGAGTCGGAGTTGCAGTGCTGCTGGTCCTGGCGTTTGTCGCCCATCAACAGATCGGATACTGGAACGACAACATTACCCTCTGGACGCGCGCCTTGCAGGTCACCAGGAACAACTGGGTCGCTGAGGACAATCTGGGCGGAGCCCTGATGGAAGACGGGAAGCTGGACGCAGCCATACCGCACTTCCGTGCGGCCGCGGCCATCTACCCGGAAGACCCGGTCAGCCATCTCGACATCGGCTTCTACGAACAACAGCACAAGAATTGGCCGCAAGCTGTCGAGCAGTACCAACAGGTGCTGAACATCACTCCCAGCCCCAAGCTTCGAGCCGAGGCTTACAACAATTGGGCGCTGATTGATCGCGAACTCGGGGACAACGCCGCTGCGCGGGACAAGTTTCAGCAGGCTGTTAACCTGAGTCCTCGTTACGCAGACGCGTGGGTTGGTCTGGGGTTGGCCGCACAAAAAATGCGCGACTTCCCTGCCGCAGTCCAGGCTTTTTCCCGGGCCATGGAAATCCAGGGGTCGGATTTCGGTTACCTCTTGCTCGCCCGCGCCTTGGACCAAAGTGGCCGCAAGGACGAAGCGGAAGCGGCCACTCAGCAAGCCCGGCGTTTGTCGGCGAACTTTGCGGCGGCCCAGCGAACGGCCGACCGCCTTCTCGCGGAATAGCCTTCTATGGACATAACCGCCATCGCCGGAGAGGACCAGTGACATCAGTCGATGCGGGCTCTGAGAAGCCGGGCAGTCTCGCGCCGGCATCGGCTTGCTGACTTCAAAGCGCAGCCAGAAATTCGTACTCGGCCTTCTCCTGGTGATCGCAACCATCGCCCTGTATTACCCGGTCAACAACCAGCCATTCGCCAACTACGACGACGCAGACTACGTCTTCGACAACTTCCATGTGAAGTCCGGATTGCACTGGAGCACGGTGACGTGGGCGTTTACCACCTACGCCGCGGCCAACTGGCATCCGATAACCTGGCTGTCTCACGCCGCGGATGTCCAGTTCTTCCAGCTCAATCCAGCCGGACACCATGACGTCAACCTCGTACTGCACACCCTGAATGTGGTCTTGCTGTTCTGGGTGCTGCAACAAGCGACAGGCTACGTCGGCCGCAGCGCGATGGTGGCCGCCTTGTTCGCTCTGCATCCCATCAATGTGGAGTCGGTCGTCTGGATTGCCGAGCGGAAGAACCTCCTCAGCATGTTGTTTTTCCTGCTCGCGCTTGGCGCTTACCGGTGGTATGTCCTTAAGCCAGACGTCAGCCGCTACGCCGTGGTCGCTCTTCTCTACGCTTTGGGCCTGATGTCCAAGCCGCAGGTCATAACCTTGCCCTGCGTTCTGCTGCTTTGGGATTACTGGCCTCTGCGACAGGATGCTTGTCGGCGATCAGGAATCCAACTCTACCGTATTCGCGGTCAGGAGTTTCTCCGATCTGGTGTGGGAGAAGTTGCCATTGTTTGCGCTTGCCGCAGGCAGCGCATTCCTCACCATCAAAGCCCAAACAGCGGGCGGCGCGACCAGTTGGTATCCGTTCTCCGCGCGCGTAGGAAACGCTATCGTTTCTTACGCGAGCTACCTGAAGAAGGCGTTCTGGCCCGCTCGCCTTGCGGTCATGTATCCACATCCTGGCGACTCCCTGAAGTCGTGGCAGGTGGCAGCGGCGTTTTTCCTGCTGCTTATCATTACGGCGCTGGTGTTGGCCGCTCGTCGCCATCGTTATCTTCCAGTGGGATGGTTTTGGTTCCTGGGCACGATGCTGCCGATGATCGGCCTCAAGCAGGTGGGCTCGCAAGCGATGGCCGATCGCTACGCGTATCTTCCTTTCATCGGTCTGTTCATCATGATTTGCTGGGGCATCTCCGACTGGGCGCAAGCGCGGCACGTCGGCAAGGTGTGGCTGGCCGCTCCCAGCGTCGCAGTGTTGTTGGTGTTGACGGTGTTGGCTCATCGTCAGATCGGCTACTGGAATGATCCCGTAACGCTCTGGTCGCACGCCTTGCAGGTCACCAGCGGCAATTGGCAGGCCGAGAACAACTTGGGCATGGCGCTGCTGCGGCGCGGACAGATGGACGACGCGATTCCTCACTTCCGGGCTGCGGCCGCGATCGATCCTTCCGATCCCGTCAGCAACATGAACATCGGCATCTACGAACATTCTCGCGGGGCGGTGCCGATGGCCATCGAGCAGTACAAGAAAGCCATCAGCCTGGCCAGGAACCCCAAGCTCAAAGCTGAGGCCTACAACAATCTCGGCTATGCCTACAAGGACCTCGGAGACTACGCCGACGCTCAGCAGAGCCTGCAAGCCGCAGTCAACGTCAATCCCGAATATGTTGGAGCCTGGATCAGCTTGGGATTGGTGGCGCAAAAGTCCGGCGACTTTGGTCTCGCCATTCAGGCTTATTCTCGCGCCCTGAAGGTCGAGCCTTCAGGCTTCGGATATGTGCTGCTCGCCCAAGCTCTGGAACATAACGGCCAGAAGTCCGAAGCCCAAGCTGCCATGCAGCAAGCCAGAAGCGTGTCCGACAACTTCCGCGATGCGCAGCGTGAGGCCAATCGCCTGCTCGCGCAATAGCGCAGGTGGTGGGGCGCCGGCTCCGCGACTGGCAATCTCGATGAATGAGTCTTCTGCCGGGGAGACGTCGTCACAACACAGCCGGGAAAGACGCTCTTGGAAGCCGTGGCATCCAGCGTCCCTTTCATGTCCTCCGTGCCTCAGCTTCGGCGAGCCACCCACGGCGCAGCTTTTCGGACGGAACGCTGGACAGGTAGGGCTTGATGTCGAGTATTGGCGTCCCATTTAGCATATCGACGCCCCGCACATGCAGCTCGACGTCATCGCGACGAAGCAGCTCGACGATGGTCAGCCCAATCGGGTTCGGACGCCGCGGAGATCGGGTCGCAAACACCCCATGCGGCCGATTGTCGGAGGGCGGCTTACCGAGCAATTCGAAGCCCTGGGAGCGGTCGAACTCCCAGAGGACGATGAGATGCGAGAAGCCCTCGATGTCGGTGAGCCCTGGCTCAAACTCGGGCAGGATATTGAGCACACCCTCTGCCTCGTGTTTAGCGCCGAGGCCCTTGGGAATCTCGCTTGCGTCCTTGTACGGACTGCTCACAAATCCAATCGGCTGCGAAGTAAACATACGCGACGATGCCTCCATTTCCCATACTAATGCGGACGGAGCCACTGCAGAATGCTTCTGACCGAACCGATCTGCGAGACTCGCCCCAATCGCCGACCGGTTCCGGGCGCGTTACGGTGTTGAACTGTCAACCCAGCCCTGACTAGGCGCGGAGCGCCTTCCCGCTCAACCTGTGAGGGACACCGTTCAGCTCACGGAGCCGCATCTTCATTGGGCTGGGCGCGACCGTGCCTCGCCCGCTTCGATATAGTTCCTAACAGATGCGAGAACACTATCGGCGCTGGATGCATGACTGGGAATCGCGCATGACCTCGCGCGACAACAATCGCGTCGTGCGTCCCTTCGAATGGGGTTTGGACTGGGCGAACCAGTGGCCTACGGTCGAGAACTTGCAGCCGCCGCATGACCAGACCGATAAGGCCGCGATGCTGGAGTACTGGACCGCGGTTAACCAGCAAGCCATCGCCAACAGCGACGAGTTCTACTCCTACAAGACGCCGACGGATTTCCGCATCGAGCATCGCAAGGTGGAACTGTTCCACACCGGCAGCGAGCCGCCAAAGAAGCAGCCTAAGGACGAGTGGGGCAAGTTCCTGCGCTTCACCTCAGCAGTGGAGTCGCCTTATCCGGAGAACAACTGCGTGAATGCGCGCTGGTTTCCCGCGCGTGGGCGGCGCGCCGTAATTTTGCTGCCGCAATGGAACGCCGACGGCGTCAGCCAGAACGCGCTGTGCCGTATCTTCAACGTGCTGGGCATTGCCGCGCTGCGCCTGAGCATGCCGTACCACGACATTCGCCGTCCCGCAGGGCTGACGCGCGCCGACTACGCAGTCTCCTCCAACATCGGGCGCACCGTCCATGCAGGACGGCAGGCGATCATCGACATCCGCTCCTGCCTCGACTGGCTGCAGGAGCGTGGTTACACGCGGCTGGGCACTGTGGGCACCAGCCTGGGCTCCTGCTACGCATTTCTGGCCGGTGCGCACGATCCGCGCATTAGCGTCAGCGTTTTCAACCACGCCTCCACCACCTTCGGCGACGTGACCTGGACGGGACAATCGACGCAGCACATTCGGCAGAGTCTCGAAACCGTGCTCACCCAGGAGGAAGTGCGCAGCGTCTGGATGTGCATCAGCCCTATCGCTTACTTCGACAAGTTTGGGCGCTGGCCCAAGAAGTCGCTGATGATTTACGGCCGCTACGACCTGACCTTCCTGCCAGAATTTTCTATACAGACGGCGGGTGAATTCGTGCGCCGCGGCCTCGACACCACCATCAAGGCGCTGCCTTGCGGCCATTACTCCCTCGGCGAAACCCCGTACAAGTACATGGACGCCTGGCACATCTCCCGCTTCCTAGCGAAGGCGTTTGCAGGATAAGGGATTGCCCCGGGGATATTCCCCCTCGGTCTGAGCCTCCGGGTTGCCCATGCTCCGCCCAGAATCGAGGCCAAGCTGGAGGTCATTTCCTACTAGCCGACTTCTCGGGATTAATCTCCCACAAGCCGGTTTGTGGCCAACTTGGGGTTGTCCGGCGCCAACGACTGGAAATATATTCCTGACAGTCGTGTCTATGTAGCAGCTGCTTCACGCGACATCCGACTCAGTAAGATAAGAATTGAAGCCGTCAGTGTACAAGCGTCAAGGTGATCCGTGCCCATTCTTTGCGACCTGGAGGTCGAGAAACTGCAGTGCGCCGAAGAGATCCCTCAATGATAACTAAGCTAGTGTTTTCAATACTCCACTCTTTACGCTTGACCCCGTTTCCCGCGGTTGTACTAGTGTTGGCAATACTACAGTGCTTATGTGTTTTACCTTCAGCCGCGCTGCCGGAAGCCTCGTGGTCTGGCGTGTTGCGGGACAACTCGGGGACGCCAATCGTTGGAGTCACCGTTATCCTTTCGGACGGCTCCGGCAAGAGCGCTTATACGGCGAGAACAAAGGACAGACGGAGAGTTCGCATTTTCAGCGATTGCAACCGGCACGTACAAAGTCGCTGTGGTTACTCAGCAGGGCATCTACCAGGCCGCGCAATCCTTGGTCGTCACCGAGGGCGTCGCACTCAAGACAAATTTGCAGTTGTCCGTAGCGGATGCCAGTCTCGTCCTGGGGCAGGGGCAAACTGCGACAGCTCCTCAGGGAAGCGGGGGAGAGCACCTCTCTCGATCTGAGGTGTCGAGCCTGCCGCTGAACTCACGCGACTTCAGCAAGCTGCTCTTGCTGGCGGCGGGCACCATGACCGACACCAACGGAGCTGCAAATTTCACGCAGCAGTTTGCCGTCAACGGTCAGCGCGGCGTGACCTCTGTCTTTGCCATGGACGGAGCCGACACCACCGATCCTGAAATGGGTGGCGCTACATTCTCGACCTTCAATGTCGATGCCATCCAGGAAGTGCAATCGAGTTCCGGCGTGATGTTGCCCGAAATCGGTCACGGGGCCGCGAGTTTCACCAACGTGGTGACGAAGTCGGGAACGAATGCTATCCATGGCAGCCTGTTCGAGTTCTTCCGCAACGCTGCGCTCGACGCGCGCAATTATTTCGACCACGTTGAACTGAACGGTCGCCGCATACCGCCGTTCAATCGCAATGAGTTCGGTGGAACGGTCGGAGGTCCGGTGGTGCTGCCTGGCTACGACGGACAAAATCGCACCTACTTTTTCGGCGAATACCAGGGGTTCCGGCAGGTTCTTGGAACCACGCAGGTGCTGTCGGTGCCCACGGCGGCGGAACGCCAGGGGATCGACACGACCAGTTTCCCGGGGGATACGCTCATCGTTCCGGTGAATCCGGCGATCAAACCGATACTCGATGCTTACCCTCTGCCGAACGATCCAACTGGTCCCTATGGTGCGCGGACCTATGAAACATCGTCCAAGGTTTCGACGGATTACGACCAATTTTCCGTGCGATTGGACCAAACTCTTTCCGGCAAGTCGCAGCTATTTGGGCGCTTCAGTTACAACCAGATCACCGGTCCGGTTACCAATCCTGATCAAACCGCCATCAATCCGAGCTTCGGCATTCAGTTCTTTGATCACCAGCGAAGCGCGGACTTGAGTTACGCGCGCGAGATAAATCCGCACCTGACCTTGCAGGCTATGCTCGGATATATCCGCAGTACACCAAATTTTCCTGCGGCCAATCACACGCAACCGGGCATCCTCTTTGGTGACGGCTTGTTCGAGGCATACGGCGCTCCCGCGGGATCGATCTTTGGATCCTACGGCAATCTTTATCAGTTCCGTTTCAACATGACGGGTTTGCGCGGAAATCACGCGATGAAATGGGGCGCGGAGATCCGCATAAACCGCGACACCACTGTTTTCGGCACTGCTCCCAATGGCGCTTACTCGTTTGGAGGTGGTACGGCGTATTCGCCGGTTGCGATTCAGTCACTGAGCGGCAAGCACAACATCAACGTTGGTGATCCGCTGCCCGATTCGCTCACCGGGCTGCTCACTGCCACACCTTACTCTTACAACATTAGCCTTCCGGCCGAATTCACTCCCGTGGGCAGCAAGTTTGATGCAGCGGGAGTCCGTCGCCAAGCCTACAACTTCTACTTTCAGGACGCGTGGAAAGCCACGTCGCGCCTGACGCTTTCCTATGGCCTGCGCTATGAAGTCGACAGTCGCATCGCTGAAGCGACTAAGCGTACCTCGTTACCCGAGTTTTTTGCTGACGGCCAACGAACTTCGTATTGGGACCATCAGGCCAACATGCTTTTCGTCGTGAACCCGCAACCGCCGTACCAGTTCGACTGGAACGGATGGGGTCCGCGATTGGCGGCGGATTATGCCGTTGCCAAGAACACGGTGGTACGTGCGGGTGGAGCGATCACCACCGGCCTCATGAACCTCTGGCAAGAAAACTTTCTAACGGCTTCGGTACCGTATTTGTTCAATCCCTTTATCACCGCGCAGCCGGGCAGCGCGGTCCCGTTCCAGAACAGCGTCGCCGTCATACCGCTGCCGCCGGCTTACGACGTCTCCGGCAACCTGATCTTTCCCAACGGGCAGAGCACAGACGCCAAGCCCAACACTGTGATGGATCTCCAGCTCTACCAGGATGCCGTCGCCGCCGAGGTTCCAGGCCATCAGACGCAACTGCCGGCCCTGTCCGCGGTGGCCAACAATTTCCGCAACGGCTACATCGCCAGCTGGACTCTCTCGGTTGAGCACAACTTTCGCGATTTCGACGCAACCCTGGCATACGTGGGTACTGCGGGAATACACCTCCCCTATGTCTTCTATCCCAACAGCTACACCGGTGCCGATCCCGAGTTTGCTCCGTTCACCAAGTTCGACGCCGCCGGAAAGCCAATCGGAGGCGCCAGTACGATTTACGTGGTTTCCAGCGAATCGCATTCCTCCTACAACGCATTGCAGGCCAGTCTGAGCAAGAATTCGGCACGTTGGGGCACGGGTCTGCAGGTCAGCTACACCTACTCCAAGTCGCTCGACGATACCAGTTCGGTTCAGGGTGGCCAGATCGCAGGCGCCGGCGTCATCTTGCAAACATCTCCTCAAGACCCGTGGAATCCGGCCGCGGAAAAAGGACTGTCGACCTTCGACGAGACACAGGTGTTCACCTTTAGTTGGATCCAGGTACTCCCGCTCAATCAAGTGAGTTTTCTTCGTTCCGCTCCGCGTTCCTTGACCTACGGTTGGCAGTTTCTCGACATCACGACCTTCACGACCGGTCCGCCTTTCACCGTCTACTCTGGAGTGCAGCAGACGGGCGCAGGCGCCAGCGGAGCCGATCGCCCTGACCTGGTATCCATGCCGAAACTTTCGACCAGCGGCGTGGTGCCCGCCGACTACTTCGGCCGGGGATCTGACAACGCTTCGTTTTTTAGCATCCCGATCAACCTCCCAGGCGGTACCGGACCTAACCAGGGTTATTTCGGAACGCTCGGTCGCAACACGTTTCGCGGGCCCGGTTATCACAACTTTGATATCGCACTGATCAAGGACACGCCTTTCGGTAGCCGCGGCGGCGCCGAATTTGGCACCTTGGAGTTTCGCGCCGAGTTCTTCAACATCTTCAATTTCGTGAACTTCGGCTTGCCTTCGAATGTCTTGCGCGGCAGCGGATTCGGCTACATCAGCAAGACTTCAGGAACATCACGACAGATCCAATTCTCGTTGAAGGTCCTTTTCTGATTTTTCTTATCTTGAGAGTAAGCCTGTGCGGGACTGGATGGTCGGGCCACAGCGGACTGGGATCTTCTTTCGGGTTGCCCCAAGGTGGCCTAACAGGAATTGTTCCGGGCCACAAGTCTGGTTCTAGGAGGTCTGCTCCTGACAATCGTCGAGATTCCCTCCGAAGCGAAGGGCATGCAGACGTTGGCTGCATTTTCGGGATTCGTACCGACAAACGCCGTTGCGTCTACGATGGAGCAGTTCCCGGGTGGCTGGCAATCCGGAAGTTGAGACTGCGCACAATGCCGAGGCGGCTGTCAACGTCTGCTCGATTCCCATTTTGGAACGCATTTACACTTCTTAACCGAACCACGCTGAATTCTTCTTGCGAACAAACATTCCTGCTTCTACCGTGGAGGGTTGCCGTGCACCGACTGCGCGCGGCGCTGGCGTCTCTCTGTGTCTGTCCGCGGCTCCGTCACGCTCGGGCGGCGAGATGACAGCTGCGGCGGCTCCGTGCCTCTAAGGAGGACGCGGGTGACGAGCTCTCTAACAACTGACAATGGCCGGGGCTGGTTATCTGCGCGACCGGAAAGCTCCTGACCCGGCGAATCACTGGCCAATAACCCTCTTGTTTTCAAATATTATACGTGTAAACTTCCGGGAATCAAGATTTTGCGGCGAAATTCTGCCTAACATGCTGATTTCAAAGAAGGGGAGGGGGAGGGGGTACCCGGCATTGGTGAGCCAATCTGTCCCAATTTGGGAGTGACGGGAGCAGGGACCGGTCGAAAACGGCGCTCGACGCTGAAGAGGGAAAGCCGGCTCGCCGATCGCGATGCCGGATCGAATCGTTCGATGGTAGGAGTGATCCTCTGTGGACTGTGGCCGCAGCCTTGCCGCCAGAGGCTACAATGTCACCATGTGAAGGGGTGGAGACGAAATCATGAATGCAAATCCTATGGAGCAGCCGCTGGCGGACGTTGATCCGGAAATCGCGCAGGCCATCGAAAACGAAGAGCGGCGCCAGCACGAAGGCCTGGAGCTGATCGCCTCGGAGAACTTCGTGAGCGAAGCCGTGCTCGAAGCGATGGGCTCGGTCTTCACCAACAAATATGCCGAAGGCTATCCCGGCAAGCGCTATTACGGCGGATGCGAGTTTACCGACGTGGTCGAGAACCTGGCGCGCGACCGCGCCAAGCAACTCTTCGGGGCCGAGCACGCCAACGTGCAGCCGCACTCGGGATCGACGGCGAATATGGCCGCCTATGCCGCCGTCATCCAACCGGGCGACACCATCCTTGGACTGAACCTGGCGCACGGCGGACACCTTACGCATGGGCATCCGCTGAATTTTTCCGGCAAGACCTACAAGATCGTTCCTTACGGCGTGACCAAGGAAACCGAGACCATCGATTACGACGATCTGGAGCGCATTGCCGAGCGCGAGCGGCCAAAGCTCATCATCGGCGGCGGCAGCGCCTATCCGCGCTTCATTGACTTCGTCCGCATGCGGCAGATTGCCGACAAGGTCGGCGCAATCTATCTGGTGGACATGGCGCACTTCGCTGGGCTGGTCGCGGGCGGAGCGCATCCCTCGCCGGTGCCGCACGCGCAGATCGTCACCACCACCACGCACAAGACGCTGCGCGGCCCGCGCGCCGGGCTCATTCTCTCCAAGGCCGAGTACGCGGCGGCGATCGACAAAGTTGTGTTTCCGGGAATGCAGGGCGGCCCGCTGGTGCACATCATTTCCGCCAAGGCGGTGTGCTTCCGCGAAGCCATGCAGCCCAGCTTCAAGGACTACGCGCGGCAGATCGTGGCCAACGCCAAGGTGCTGGCGCAGACGCTGGCCGACGAAGGCTTCCACGTTGTTTCCGGTGGCACCGACACTCACCTGATGCTGGTGAACGTCTTCGCCAAGGGCATGCTGGGCAGCGAGGCCGAAAACGCGCTGCACGAGGCCGGCATTACGGTGAACAAGAACGCGATCCCGTTCGACACCAACCCGCCGATGAAGCCCAGCGGCATCCGCATTGGAACGCCGGCGCTCACCACCCGCGGCATGAAGGAGCCGGAGATGCGCCAGGTCGGCAAGTGGATCTCGGAGGCGCTGCACAACCGCACCGACAAGAACGTGCTGTCGCGCATCCGCCGGGAGGTGCTGGAGCTGGCGGAGGCGTTTCCGCTGTACGCTTCGCGCCGGGCAAAACATGCCGAGGCGGTGAGAGCGTAAGAGCCGTTACTATCCGATCAGATAGGCCACAGTTCGCGCTGTGGCCTTAATTTTTTATCGCGTAAGTTATTGAAAAAACACGGCCTGCCATTCTGCTGCCTTCGCCTGATTCGGCCCTAACAAATTTCCCACCTTTTCTTAACTCACTCTAAAGGACTTCGTTCTCGCTGTGACCTTAATCTCGGCTTGCTCGCGCGGCTTTTGGTCCGCACAACCGGAAAAGCCGCCGCTCAGATTCCAGTGTCAAGGAGAGACGACGATGAACTGCCCAGTCGCAACCATCAAGAAAGCTATCCGCAAAGTGCAGCTTCCCTCGCAACTGCCACCCAAGCCGAAAGGTCATCGGTTTCTCGGCATCCTGCCCGGAAGACGAGATTGGATTCGCACCTTCGGAGATGTTCTGAAGGACGCTGGCGATGTCGCGTACTGCAAGTACGTTGGAATGCCAGCTTGCGTCGTCGGTCATCCGGATCAGATTGCGGATGTGCTCGTCGTGAACGCGCAGAGTTACACCAAGTCCAACATGCTGCGGATGTTGCTTGGCGACGGTCTGGCCACGAGCGAAGGCGAACTCTGGCGACGGCAGCGCAATCTGCTGTTGCCGGTCTTCAGCCGCGAGCGGCTGCCAGAATACGGACCGATCATCACCCGCCACATTGATCGCATGATGAGCAGTTGGAAAGACGAAGGAGTTCACGACATCTACCGCGACATGATGCGCCTGACCTTGGACGTCGCGGCCGAGGCCTTCCTCGGAACGCAACTCAACGGCCGTCAGGATGCGTTGCTGAAGAACCTGGGAATTGTGCTGGATGAGTTCATCGTGCAGGCCGACCAGTGCTTCCTGGTGCCGCGCTGGGTGCCGACGCGCAGCAACCGCGCCATCCGCCGAGCGGTGAAGACCATCCTCGCCATTGTTGACGACATCATCCGCGAGCGCCGGGCCGAGATTGCGAACGGCGCCGCGGGCAGCAAAGACCTGCTCAGCGTGCTGCTGGAAGCGCAGCGCTCCGGCGTTCCGATCAGCGACGAACTGATTCGCGACGAAGCCACGACGTTCCTTCTGGGAGGCCATGAAACCACCGCCATCGCGCTCGCATGGGTCTGGCATTTGCTGGTCCAGCATCCCGAGGTCGAACAGCGCCTGGCCGAGCATCTGGAGACTGAGCTTCAGGGCCGTCCGGTCAGCTTTGAGGACTTGCCGCGCCTGACCTACCTCGAGCAGGTGGTCAAGGAATCGATGCGGCTCTATCCGCCAGCTTGGTACGCGACGCGCAGGACCGACCGCGATGTGGAACTTGGCGGTTATCGCGTGCCCGAAGGCGTGACGGTGGTGATGAACATTTGGGCCGTGCATCACGATCCGCGCTTCTATCCCGATCCGGAAGTCTTCCGGCCAGAGCGCTGGACGGAGGAGTTCACCAAGTCCCTGCACAAGTTCGCTTACCTGCCGTTCGGCGTCGGCGCCCGCAGGTGTATTGGGTCCTTGTTTGCGGAGGCGGAAGCCATGCTGGCAGTGGCTTCGATCGTCCAGCGCTTCCATGTGAGCGCGGCGCCGAACGCCGTGGTCACCCCGCTTGCAGCCACCACGCTGCGCCCCGGTGAAGGCGGCGTGCCTGTGACCGTGCGTCCGCGTGAGCCACAGCATCTGCTCGCAGTTGAAGCCATGCATTCGCGTTCGGGCGAATACCGTGCGTTCGTCGCCGCGTGAGCGACTTGGCCGTGGCGAGGTTGAAGCCCGATGACGTCGCGCTCTGAGTTCGACATGCGGTTTACACTTGAGTTGTGCGGATTGCCATCGACATCCGGCGCATCGGCGAATTCGGCGTGGGAACCTACACCCGCAACGCCATCCGCACTCTTGCGCGCCTGGACCGCGAGAATGAGTACTTTCTCATCGGAATTCCGGGGAAGGTCGCCGGAACCGAGGGTTTGCCGGCGAACTTCAAGATGTTGCCCGCGCAGCCCAACGAATTCTCCATCGGAAGCTACTTCGAGCTGCACCAGCTCTTGAAGCGATTCCGCTGCGACCTGCTGCATGTGCCTCATCTGTTCTGGAAGCCGCAGGGCATCCCGTGTCCTTACGTGGTCACGGTACATGACCTGCTCGACCACATGTACCGCGTCAACAGCCATTCCAATGTAAAGCGCAACCTGCATTTCCAGTTCACCAAGCGGGTGCTGCATCACGCGGCGCGCATCTTCGCCGTGTCCAATTTCTCCAAGAAGGACACCGAGCGGCTGTTTCAGGTCTCCCCGGACAAGATCGAGGTCATCTACAACGCCCTCGACGAGCGCTTTCGCCTTGGACATGCCAGCGAAGCCGACAGCCGGTTCATCGCCGAACGCTACCAGGTGAATTATCCCTTCCTGCTGTACGCCGGCCGTATCAGCCCGCACAAGAACATCGTGCGCATCATCGAGGCGTTCGCCGCGCTGAAGGCTGAGCTGGCCAAGGAAGGACAGTTCGAGGACTTGAAGCTCATCATCATCGGCGACGAGGTGTCCAAGCATCCCGATCTGCGGCGAGCGGTGGTCAAAGGCCGGGTGCAGAACGATGTGCGGTTTCTCGGCTTTGTGCCCATCGAGGTGCTGCGCATCTTTTACGACAAGGCCAAGATCTTCGTGTTTCCGTCACTGTATGAAGGCTTCGGCCTGCCGCCGCTGGAAGCCATGGCTCACGGCACGCCGGTGGTCACCAGCAACACGTCATCCATTCCCGAGGTCGTCGGAAATGCGGCGGTCATGGTCAATCCGGAAAACGTGTTCGAAATCATGAAGGCGCTGCATCGTGTACTGCTCGACCAGAGCGTGCGTGAGAAGTTGAAGGCCCGTGGAGTGGAGCAGGCGGGCAAGTTCTCCTGGGACGAAGGCGTCCGCCGCATGCTCGAGGTCTATCGGGAAGTAGCGCAGCGGAAATAGTTCAGGCGGCCCACGGCACGCCTCGCGACCGCCGCCTCAACTGCTAATGCGTGCTTGGCTTTCTCCAGGGCTTGCGCTAGACTTACTGACCATCCGGGACGTCTGTCCTGACTGATGGGTACCGACCCAAGTCACAACAGAAGTGCTCAACCAGACCGCAAGGAGGGCTGTATGCTGCATTGGCTGTGGATGGCTATTATCGGACTGATCATCGGCGCGTTAGCCAAACTCATCATGCCGGGCAAAGACCCCGGCGGGATTTTCATCACCATGTTGCTCGGAATCGCCGGCGCTCTGCTCGCTGGCTGGCTTGGCCGCCTGGTGGGCTGGTATCAGGAAGGACAGTCAGCCGGCTTCATCATGTCGCTAATCGGTGCGATCATTCTGTTGGCGATTTACCGACTGTTCAAACGAAGCACAGCTTAGCCGCATTGCCAAGCGCTGAAACCGGGCTGATTTCTAGATAGCTGCCGGGCCTGTAAGCCGAATTCTGTGTGCCGCTCTTTCTCCCGTAGATTCGCTGGCTTGCGAACCCACGAAGACAAAGAGCGGCACGACGGTCATTCCTCTGGGCCGCACATTACTGCGCGGCTCTAGCGACCTACCCGGAAGTTGTGACGCACCGAGCCGGCACGTACATCCGCCGAAGCGTGACGATTCCTCCCCTATTTGGTCTTGCTCCGTGTGGGGTTTTCCCTGCCACCGCCATTGCTGACGGCGCGGTGCGCTCTTACCGCACCTTTTCACCCTTACCCGCGCTCTGCGCGCGGGCGGTATGTTTTCTGTGGCACTTTCCGTCAACGCCGCTTGAACGACGCCGCCCGGACGTTATCCGGCACACTGCTCTGTGGAGTTCGGACTTTCCTCTGCCTGCCCGCGCAACCTGATCTGCCGCCGAAGCGGAATGACCAGTGTCCACGGGCCGGCAGCGACCGTCCGGCCCAGCAGCTAACACTACAATTATAGAGGGTTGTTGTTGGAGCGGCGACGTAAATACCATTCGTCCCACATAGCTGGCGCTTTAGCCGGGAACGGACTAGGATTTTAGATCACACTGTCCCGAATGGCTCGACCGGAGCTAATGCTGTGGAAGGTCATCTTTCTGCTTCCCGTGTACCGCGTGGGAACGTTTGCAACACTATGCTTTGCGCGACCGACCTTTGGAGTCGCCGTCGCAACAGAGTTCCCAGAGGACAATCAATCCTGCGGCGCCGGACAAGAGCGGACGCTCCTTTAACGCCTGCTCTGAGGCTCCTTGCCGCTGGCGATCCTTGGCTTAGTGCTGTGCAGCACTGTGGCAAGTGCGCAACAGGCCACGACTCCCGCTCAGACACTGCCGCCTGGTGGAACCGCCGCCGTCTCCTCCACGCCTCCCCAGGCATCGCAGCCGGCCGCAACCACCGATCAGCAGACTGACAAGAACGCTCCTGAGGTCTCGACGGAAGACACCTCAACTACGTTTAAGGTGAAGGTGAACCTGGTTGAAGTCCGCGTGGTAGTGCGTGATGCTCAAGGCCATGCGGTGGGCAACTTGAAGCAGGAGGACTTCCAGCTCCTGGACAATGGCAAGCCGCAGGTCATCAGCCGGTTTACGGTGGAGCAGGCTGGGGCGAAGCCGCCGCCGGTCATTCACCAAGAGCCTTCGGCAGAGGCCCCGGAGAAGAGCGGTGCTTCCCTGGTCTTGCCAAAGCGCTACATTGCTTACCTCTTCGACGACATCCATTTGGAATTCAGTGATCTGGCGCAGGCGAGAAACGCGGCTGACCGCCATTTTCAGACCTTGCTGCCGACCGACCGAGCCGCTATCTTCACCACCTCCGGCCAGACCCAACTCGACTTCACAGATGACCTTGCGAAGCTACGCGAGACCCTGAACCGGATCGTCCCGAGGCCCATCGCCAAGACAGGCATGACCGAATGTCCGAACATGACCTACTACATGGCGGACCAGATCGAGAACCACCACGACGCGGCGGTCTTGAGGACCGCTACCCAGGACGCGGTAAGTTGCCTGCAGACTCGATACTTCCACAACCGCGGCCGCGCAGGCAGCGCGAAGTCACAGGGCAGAATGCGGCCATGGCAGCCGCAACGCGCGTGCTGGAGCAGGGGGACCAGGAGACCCGGATTACCCTCGCCACGCTGAAAGACGTCGTCCGCCGGATCGCCGGGATGCCGGGTCAGCGCAACGTCGTGATCGTCTCGCCGGGATTCTACAATCCGGATGAACTTCAGCAACAGACCGAGGTCGTGGAACGCGCCCTCCACTCCTATGTCACGATCAATGCGATGGATGTTAGAGGCTTGTACACGCCCTCCTCGCTGGATGTCAGTAACAGCCGGTCGCCCGCACCCATCATTGCGGCCCAGATGTCGCAGTATCAGCAGGCGGAGGCGGTAGCTAACGCCGATGTCTTGTCTGAACTGGCGTATGCCACCGGCGGCACGTTCTTCCACAACAGCAACGATCTGGACAAAGGTTTCCAGCAGTTGGCGAGCCCGCCGGAGGTCTCTTACCTGCTGGCCTTTTCGCCGCAGAACCTGAAGTTCGACGGCCGCTACCACAGCTTGAAAGTCAAGGTTACGGCCCCGCAAAAGGCGAGCGTACAGGCCCGCAAGGGCTATTACGCTCCCAAGCAGGCTGTGGGCGCAGCCGAAGAAGCCAAGCAGCAAATCCAGGACGAAGTTTTTTCGCAGGAAGAGTTGCACGATCTTCCCGTCGAAATGCATACCCAATTCTTCAAGACCAGCGACGAGGAAGCCAAGCTCTCTGTTCTGGTCCGGCTCGATGTGCGGCATCTGCACTATCGCAAGGTGGAGGGCCGGAACAACAACAATCTGACCGTGGTCTCGGCCGTATTCGACCGCAACGGCAACTTTGTTAACGGCACGGAGAAGATCGTCCAGATGCGATTGAAGGATGAGACACTGGGGAGCAAGCTGGCCTCGGGCATCACCTTGAAAAGCATCTTCGACGTGAAACCCGGCAGCTACCTGGTGCGGCTGGTGGTGCGCGATGACGAGGGACAATTAGCGGCGCAGAACGGCGCCATTGAGATTCCGTAAGGATTCGGTGTTACCCGAGGTGGTTATGAAGTTAAGTCGCCTTTTTCTAGCACTGTTGATTGTCGCCAGCGCCGGAATGAGTTGGAAGTTCGTTGCTGTAACGACCGTGGCGCACGCCCAGCAGGCCCAGGCCCAGCAGCAACAGGCGCAAAACCAGGCGCCTCCTCCAGCCAGTGACAGTTCCACGCCGGTCTTCAAGGCGGAGACACGCTTGGTCCTGGTGGATACGATCGTCACCGACAAGCAAGGGAAATACCTCACCGACCTGACCGCCAAGGACTTCAAGGTTTGGGAGGACAACAAGGAGCAGCCGATCAAGAGTTTCTCCTTCGAGTCAGGCTCCGCCTCTCCTTCTGAGGATCACCGGCACTACCTGGTGCTGTTGTTCGACAACTCCACCATAAGCACTACCGACCAGGTCCGGGCGCGCGATGCCGCCGCGAAGTTTATCGAGGCCAATGCAGGTCCCGACCGGTACATGGCGATCATTAATTTTGGCGGCACCGTGAGTGTGGCGCAAAACTTCACGGCCGACGCCGAGCGATTGAAGCAGGTTGTACGTAACGTCAAGTTTTCCAGTGTGTCGCCGAACCAGCCGGTGGAGGTTGCGTCGCTCGGTATGCCGCAGTTCGGCAATGCAGAGGCCAACTTCGGCGCGCGGACCCTGCTGCTGGCGTTGCGCAGTGTCGCCAAGAACCTGGCTTCCGTGCCCGGTCGCAAGAGCCTGGTCCTGTTGACTGCAGGTTTTTCCATTGACCCCCACGATCCCGACAGTCTTGAGCGGCAGTCTGAACTGCTGGCGGTGATCAGCGCGTGCAATCGCGCGAATGTGGCGATTTACCCGATTGATGTTCGGGGTCTGGACTCGGGCATCACCGCCGCCAGCCCCGGCTCTGCACGACTGGAGACCATTCCCGACTTCGGCGCCGGAAGGCTTGTGACCGCAACCCTCCACTACGACTCCGAGGGTGACCAGCCCGCCAAGTTGGTTTACGTGCAGCGTGGGGGAACAGGGGGCGGAGGGACCGGCGGCGGGGGCTCTCATGGCGGTGGCACGGGAGCCACGGGCGGCGGTGGTACGGGAACGACGGGACGGTGGCACTCGCGGCGGCACTACCGGTACCGGAACCACCGGCAGTGGCACTCGCACGCGGCACTACTACGGGAACCAGCAGTGGCACCGGTGGCGGCCCCACGATCTATCCGACGATGTACCCCGGCTACAATCCTTACGACCAGAGCCGCATGCTCATTCCGACGATTCCAAAGGTGGTGGACAACCAGCAGATCCTCTACCAGTTGGCGCAGGGCACTGGTGGCTTCGTAATCGTGAATTCCAATGATCTGCTCGGTGGTTTGCAGAAGATCGCCAAGGAACAGACGCAGTACTACGTCCTGGGATATGCGCCTCCCGCCTCGGAGGAAGGAAGCTGCCACGTACTCAAGGTCAAGGTAGAACGCGGCGGGACCGTCGCTCGCTGGCGCACCGGATACTGCAACGTGAAACCCACAGACATGCTGGCCGGGAAGCCCGAAGAAAAGCAGATGGAAGCCCGGATCACGGGCGCGCAGCAAGGCACGATTGCTGCCTCCATGTTGGCTCCTTACTTTTACACCTCGGCGAACACTGCAAGAGTGAACCTGGCCATCGAGATCCCCCCTAACACCGTTAAGTTCGACAAGCAGAAGGGCAAGCTGCATGCGACCGTCAATGTAATGGGAATCGCCTACACCTTGGACGGAGGGGTCGCCGCTCGATTCAGCGACAGCATCGCTCTCACCTTCGAAGACAAGAAAGAACTGGAGCAATTCAACTCGAAACCATTTCACTACGAAAACCAGTTCGATATTGCCGCTGGTCATTACAACCTGAAGGTGGCCTTCAATCCCCAGGGCGCCGACAACTTCGGAAAGCTCGAGGTTCCGCTGGTGATTGACCCGTATGACGGCAAGCAATTCAGCATGAGCGCGGTCGCCCTGAGCAAGGATGTCCATCCGGTTTCCCAAATGGGTGAGTCCTTGGATGCAACCCTTCTGGAAGACCGTACGCCGCTGGTGACCCAGGGACTGCAGCTTATCCCGTCGGGCAGCAACCACTTCAAAACGACCGATGGCGCCGCTTTTTACGTGGAGATTTATGACGCCGCGCTCGTCGGCCCCAATCCTCCCAAAGTTGGAGTGGACGTTGCAGTCGTGGACCGCAAGACAGGGGAGAAGAAAATCGAAACCCGCAGCCTGGCGGCAGACGCGAAGGCTGGCAGTCCCCTGGTTCCAGTGGGCCTGAAGCTGCCGGTGGGTAACCTTCCGCCCGGTTCCTACCGTCTCGAACTGAAGGCGTTGGACACGGCCGGAAATGTCACGCCATCGCGTACCGCGGACTTCGAAGTGCAATGAAGCAAGCATGCCGCGAATGCGGCACGCTTGCTCTTCAGTTAGTGCGGAGTGTCAGTATCGTCTGAGGTCGATGGGATAGAAGTCTGAACGTTCGGATCCGCTGTAGGACATCTTCGCGATGTGGACGGTGTACTCAGGCTTCGACACCAGCGAAGTCAACGTGAATACCCGGTAGCCATCGCCGCTGATCTCCGTGCGCCGAAAGAGTCCGGGCTCAGTCTCCGTCACTTCCCGGTTCCCATGTACCTGGTCGAGGAACAACTGCGCCGACTTCTGATCGGCCTGGCCCGCCTGCCTTCACTGTGGTCAGGGAATCGGCAGCATACGACCGGATCAGCTTCTGCCAATACTTTTCCAGCAGATCGGTGCTGGCAAAGACGTCGGCCCAGGTGATCCTGCCGTTGATGGCCACCACGACGCCCTTGGCTCCGGCCTTCCGCAGCTCACGCAGCATGCCATCGTAATCGGCGGTGACCAAGCTGACTCTCCTCTGTACCTCGGGATTCTCCATCGCCTTGGCATACGAGGTCGAAGCATGCATGGCTGGCGCGGCTGCTGGCAGCGGCCTGCTCCATGCCTCCGATCGCCGAGGCGACTTCGGCCCAGACCCTCTGCTGATTGCGCTCGGCCATCGCGGGCATGCGCACGCTCGGCTGCGCCATCTGGGATTTCATCGTCCCGAAATGTTCCGACGAAGCTACCCAGCGTCCCGGCTCGACACAGAAAACCGACAGGTCAATCGGCCCGGACTTCGGCGGCACGATGCGGTCAACGCCAATGACGCGATCTTGCTTGCCGCCGGTCACGACTTCTCCGGCCAGGAGGAGCAGTGGATGGTCGGAGTTGTTAATCAGCACCAGGCGATTGACTTCCGCTCCCGATTGCCGCGGAATCCGCGTGCCCGGCCGCACCAGGCCCTGTAGCGATCCGGCTTCGGTGACCACCACCGCGCCGGAACGCAGTCCTTCGTCGAGGGTTAACAGTTGCGCGGTGAGCGTATTCTGGGCCGCCGACGACCGGAAAAATGCTGAGATTTCCTCTCGTCACCGGCGGCAGTACGCGGTATTCCGTCGCTGGTACCGGCTATGGCGAGTGCCGCGCCGACCATCAGGAAAGCAAGTTGCGACAGGATAGCGTTCATGGTTGACCTCCGGAGGCGCTGGGGCGTCTCTAGCAGAAGAACGCTGGCCAGTGTTTTTCTTGCACACGAATTCCACCCCAACAAGCGCAAAATCGGCGCTCGTTGGGGGCCCCGGTTTTGATACGATTCGCACAAATGTCTTCCGTACCCGCTCCCGGCCCGTTGGGCACGCAGATTTCTGCGATGGTGCGGGAGTTCGCACTGCCAGCAGTACGCGGCGAGCCGAGCGGAGCAGTTCGGGATCGATCAAGCAGGATTGGCGGAAATCCTTGCCAGCGTAGTAAGTCACTCGGACTGTGCCGTTGAGGGGCAAGACGCTGAAGCCTTGCTCGCTGTCGCTCCGATTGGACGAGTTGGTGCTGGCGCGCGCTTGCGCCGCAGGGAATGACCGCGCGTGGGAGATTTTCCTGAATCGCTATCGGGCGACGCTGTACGAATCGGCCTACAAGATTGCCCGAGAAGAAAGCGCGGCACGTGGACTGGCAGACTCGCTGTACGCTGAACTTTACGGCGTCAACGAAAAGGGTCAGCAGCGGCCATCCAAGCTGCTTTCTTATCAGGGACGCGGCTCGCTGCAAGGCTGGCTGCGGACGGTGCTTGCGCAGGAGTACGTGAACCGTTATCGCAGCAGGAAGCGGGAGACCAGTCTGGACGCTGCGCTGGACGAAGGCAAACAGTTCGAAGCCAAAGAGCCTGACCTCAGCGTCGCTGATCCTCGCGTCGAGGCCGCCGCTGCAGAAGAGTTGCAGGGCGCTGGAACCGGAGGAGCGTTTTCTGCTGGCGGCCTACTACCTCGACCGCAGAACCCTGGCGGAGATCGCAAAGCTGCAGCGCGTCCACGAGTCCACCATCAGCCGAAAGCTGGATCGCATGACCACTGGTTTGCGAAAACGCATTCGCAAGCGGATGATTCAATCGGGCATGTCTCCGCGCCAGGCCGACGAAGCCTTGCAGGACGTGGATGTTCGGGATTTACGCGTGAATGTGGAGGAAACTTTAAGGCAAGGAACGCCCAACGGAGCGTTCTATAAAGAGAAGAGCAGGAACGAGGGATGAGCCAGGAACTGCCAAAGGTCGCTGCGGGAAGCGCTCGCCAGACAAGCGGCTGGTGACACCCATCCTTCGTCCGATGTGCTCACCGCGTTTATGGAGCACAGCCTTCCAAGCCGTGAGAGCCAGCAGATCACCGACCATCTGGCCAAGTGCGCGGATTGCCGCGAAGTCGTTTTTCTGGCCAGTGCCGCAGTCGAGGAATCGGCCGGCGAGGAGCAAGAGTTGATGCCGGAGGTTGCGGTGCCTCGGATCTCTCCAGCTCTGCAGGCGAAGACTGCCGATCCCGGAGCGCAGGCCGGCGCAGGTCAGGCTAAAGAGGCGATCCCTGAATCACCGCGCCGCGAATGGAGGTGGCGCTGGGCGTGGGTACCGGTGGCTGCGGCCGCGTTACTTGTCTCCGCGCTTCTAGTTCAACGCTCGCAATTCATTAAGAATGCGCCTCAATCTTCAGCGACCATCGCCAGTAAAGAGCCGCTGTCCTCTGCGACGACTTCACAACCGACGAGTGCTGTCCCGCCGGCGCCAGGAATCTCCAGCGAACCTCGCGGTGCAGAAGCCTCTCTCGAAGTCTGCGCCTGCGCGCAGCAATCCAGCGCAGCCTTCCGGGACTTCAAGTGTGGTCGCATCCAAGGCCGCCGGGCAACTTCCATCTGAGCCCGGAGAAAGGGCCTCTCTGGAACGACCTAGTTCGCCCGCTTCCAAACGCTGCCATTTTGGAGTACAAACCTGCGCCCGCCGCGATTCCACGACAGAATTCCTTTGTCGAGAGCGAAGCCCAGCAGACGTCCGACCTGGCAGTGAGATCTCAGCCTGCTCTTGAAAAACCGCAGATGGGATTCCTGCCGGCTGTCGTGACGCCACGACAGTGGCGCGTCACTTCGGACGGGCATCTCGAGCACTCGACGTCTCCCGGAACGTGGACGCCTGTCCTCGCCGATCAGCCCGCCAAGTTTCACGCTGTGTCGGTCGTCGGTAATAACGTGTGGGCTGGCGGTAGTGGTGGAGTGCTCTTCCAGTCCACCGACGGCGGCCAGACCTGGAACAAGAAACAGCTCTCCGTACCTCCCAACGTCGAGACGGGCGCGATTGTTTCCATTCGGTTCAGCGATGAGCAGCGACGGCGTCATCACCACTGACGCGGGCTCGCGCTGGAACACTTCCGACGGCGGCGTTACCTGGACGAAGGAATAATCGCGCAAGACACCGGGCCGACCGCGTCGGTATAATCCGACCGCGATGGACTGGTCGCCTGGCTCCATCATCCGCTGGCTCTTTGACTCGGAATACGGCCTTCGCGAGCGCCTGATTCCGCGCTGGATTTTCCTGCGCGCGCTTGGCCTGATCTACTTCTCGGCCTTCTATTCGCTGGTCTTTCAGATCCGCGGCCTCATCGGCGCCGACGGAATTCTTCCGGCCAACGAATTTCTCGCGGCCGTGACGCGCCAGTTCGGCGCAGGCCGCTTCTGGTTCGCACCTACGCTGCTTTGGATCTCGAACGGCCCCCACATGCTCACCGCGATCTGCTGGGTGGGCATGATCTGCGTCGCTGCTGCTCGCCATCAACTTCTGGCCGCGCGCCATGCTGCTGATCTGTTTCGTGTGCTTTCTCTCGTTTGTGAGCGCGGCCCAGGACTTCTCAGGCTACCAATCCGATGGCATGTTACTGGAGGCGGGATTCCTCTCCCTATTCCTCGCACCGGCGGGATTCCGGCCGGGCCTGGGTCGCGCGCATCCGCCTTCGCGCGCCAGTTACTTCCTCCTGCAATGGGAGTGGTTTCGCATCTATTTCGAGTCCGGCATGGTGAAGCTGGCCAGCGGCGATCCCCAGTGGCGTAACTTCACCGCCATGGACGAGTACTACCAGAACGGTCCTCTACCCACTTGGATTGGCTGGTACGCCCAGCACCTGCCACATTCCGTTCATGCCTTCGCTACCGGCGCCACTCTGGTGCTCGAACTGGGATTAGTGTTAATGCTGTTTCTGCCACGGCGCTGGCGGATCGTCTGCTTCTTGATTGTGACGGCGTGGCAAATCCCCGTAATCCTGACCGCGAACTACACTTTCTTGAATTACCTCGTTTTGCTGCTTGGATTTTTGCTGCTGGACGACCGTTTTCTGCTGCGGATTATGCCGCAACGGTGGAAGCGGTTCATCTCCGCAGAGCCGAGCCCGCCTCCACCACAAGTTGCGCAAGGCTTGGATGCCTTGGCAGTTCCGGCGCCTGCGGAATCAAGTCTCGAAGTGCAAAGTGAAAGAACGAGTCCACGCCCGCAGCCGCATTCGCTTCACGCGCTTAAGCTCGCTCTTACCAGTGTGATGCTCATCTGGATCTTCTACGCAACGACCGTTCAGATGATCTGGGTTCTCGTTCCACGGCTGCCACTGCCCACCTCACCAGTCGCTGCCCTCGATCCATTTCGCATAGCAAATCGCTATGGGCTGTTTGCGGTGATGACTCGCGGCCGTTACGAGATCGAATTCCAGGGCTCGAACGACGGACAAACCTGGATCACGTATCCATTCCGCTACAAACCGCAAGACCCGGGCAAGCGACCGGGCATCTACGCACCCTACCAGCCACGCTTTGAGTGGAACCTGTGGTTCGCGTCGCTGGGCTCATGGCGCGACAACCTCATCGTCCCGAGCGCCGAGGAGCGTCTGCTCGTCGGCGCACCGGACGTGCTTGCGCTGTTCGCCGGAAATCCTTTTCCACATGGGCCCCCGAAGCAAGTCCGCGCGGTGTTGTGGCGCTACTGGTTCACAACTCTGGCTGAGAAACGCGCGACCGGTATGTGGTGGAACCGGCAACTGATCGGACTTTACGCGCCGGTGTTGGAGCTTCTGCCCGACGGAAAGGCCGGCGTCGTGCAATGGCCGGAGCCCTTACCGCCGCACGACTAGCATGACGGTGGCAATTGCCGCCTTGCTACAGCCAGCTCTTGGGATTAGCCGGACCAGCAGTCTAAACTGATCGTTATGCCTGCAAGACCAAAGCGAGCCGTTGTCGTTTGGCGCAGGTCCCAATGGTCTGGCGGCGGCCATCGTTCTAGCGCAAGCCGGGTTGCGGGTTGAAGTCTTCGAAGCGGAGCCACAGCCCGGCGGCGCGGCGCGGACTCTTCCGCTGACTCTGCCGGGTTTCCTGCATGACTTCGGATCGGCGGTGCACCCCATGGCCGCCGGCTCGCCGTTCTTCTCTTCCTTGCCCTTGCACGAATACGGACTGGAGTGGATCCACTCGCCGGCGCCACTGGCGCATCCGCTCGACGATGGAACGGCTGTGACGCTGGAGCGCGATCTCCACGACGCAGAAGCTGTACTGGGCGAAGACGGCAAGCAATGGCGCAGGCTCCTGGGTGCCTTCGCGAAGCATTGGAAGGTACTGGCGCCGGAAATCCTGCGTCCGGTTCAGTTGTTTCCTCGGCACCCCTTGCTGCTGGCGCACCTCGGATTGGTTGGCTTCCCCTCCGCAACCGCGCTCTCCAAACATTGGTTTCGCAATCCGCGAACCAAGGCACTCTTCGCCGGGCTGGCCGCACATTCCGTTCTTGCCCTCGACGAGCCGCTAAGCGCCTCGTTCGGCGTGGTGCTTGGCGCGGCCGCTCATGCAGTGGGGTGGCCGATACCGCGCGGCGGCGCACAATCCATTAGCAACGCGCTCTGCGCACATCTCGCCACGCTTGGCGGAATGGTGAAGACAGCAAACCGAGTCGAGAACCTCTCCGCGGCCGGGGACTGTGATTTGGTTTTGTGCGATATCACACCACGCCAGTTGTTGCGGATCGCCGGCGACCGTTTGTCGTCAGGGTACAAACGTCAGTTGGAGCGCTATCGCTATGGGCCTGGCGTTTTCAAGGTGGATTACGCTCTGTCGGCCCCGATCCCGTGGAAGGCCGCCGATTGCCTGCGCGCGGCGACGGTCCACCTCGGCGGCACGATCGGGGAGATTGCCGCCTCAGAAGACGCAATGCGGCACGGTCATCATGCAGAGCGGCCCTTCGTTCTGCTGGCCCAGCCAACGCTGTTCGATTCGACGCGCGCTCCCGAAGGGCGTCATGTGGCGTGGGCGTACTGCCACGTTCCGAACGGCTCAACTTTCGACATGCTGCCGCGACTGGAGGCGCAGATCGAACGCTTCGCGCCCGGCTTTCGCGACTGCATTCTGGCGCGGCGGGTCTTTGCTCCGGCCTCACTGGAAGCCATGGATGCTAATCTGATCGGCGGTGACATCGGCGGCGGCGCGGTTGACTTGCGACAGTTCTTGTTCCGTCCGACGTGGCGGCACTATGCAACCTCAGCGCGCAACCTCTATCTCTGCTCATCGTCCACACCGCCGGGCGGCGGTGTGCACGGCATGTGCGGCTACAACGCTGCCAAGCTGGCAGTATCGCGACTGTGAAGCAGCCTCGCGCACTCGGTATCAGAAGAAAGATGGGCCTTGCGCCATCTCATCGGCGTTGGGGATTCGTAGACTTGTTCATAGTCGGCCTTGCGAATGTAAATAGAACATTACAAAGTGCGCTGCAACTGTACCGTAACTGAATTTTTATCTTTCGTTCACCACGCCGTTCTCTCCGGCAGATAAAGTTTCCGACATCTGAAGTTGACTCGCGGAGGAACGCTCATGCATCCCGTAAGACCTCTACTCGCCTCCCTGCTCGCAGCGGCAGTAGCCACAGCCCCCTTACAACTTACCGCGGCCGAGAATTCAAGGCTGGCGGGGAATCCTGGTAATTCAGGATTTCAGCACGTATTGCTGATCAGCATTGATGGTATGCACTCGCTGGACTACGTGAACTGCGCGAACGGCGTCAGCGGCGTAAATGGCGGAGCTCCTTATTGTCCGAACCTCGCGGCTCTTGGTGCGACCGGCAGTACCTACCTCAATGCCACTACTTCAAAGCCGTCGGACTCGTTTCCCGGGCTGATGGCCATTGTGAGCGGTGGCTCCCCTCGTAGCGTCGGCGTTTACTACGACGTCGCCTACGATCGTTCGCTGGCTCCGCCGAAAGTTACCAGCGGCAATGGAGTAGCTGGCGGGCCATGCCCGGCCTCGAACTTTAGCCCCCCTGGCACAAGAACCGAGTATGAGGAAGGCATCGATATCGACCAGTCACAGCTTAACGGCGGCGCTCCGACGGGCGACGGTGGAATCAACTCGATCGACCCCGACCGCCTGGAGCGTGATCCCAAACAAAACTGTGCGCCGGTATATCCGTGGAACTTCGTTAGAACAAACACGATTTTCGGAGTGATCCACAAGGCCGGTGGATACACCGCATGGTCTGACAAGCACCCGGCCTATTCCTCGGTATCGGGTCCCGGAGACGGGACCAACGTTGACGACTATTACTCACCGGAGATCAATTCAACCGTGATAGCGTTGCCCGTCACTACCCCGCTTGGAATGCCCTGCAGCCCTATTCCCGATCCGTCTCAGTTGGGCGCTTACACCGACAGTTTCCTGAACATTCAGTGCTACGACACACTCAAAGTCAACGCCATCCTCGACGAGATCGATGGCAAAACGCACAATGGTAAATCAAGTGCTCCCGTGCCAGTGGTGTTCGGCATGAACTTCCAGGCGGTAAGCGTCGGGCAGAAGCTGATCGAGAAGGGTTTTGGCTCGGGCGGCTACCTCGACGCAGCTGGGACACCGAGTACTTTGTTAGTAGGCGAGTTCCAACTCGTGGACGCTGCAATTGGCGAGTTCGTCAGCGAACTCAAGAAACAGGGGCTCTTCAACTCGACCCTCATCATAATCACAGCCAAACACGGTCAGTCACCGATCGACCCCAACCGGTACTACCCAATTCCAGGACCTAGCGGGAACAACGGCACGTCTCCGGCGAGCCTGATCGCTTCTTTCCTGCCGTTCTCTGAGTCGCCGAACAACCCCAACGGGATCGGACCCACGGAAGATGATGTCTCGCTGCTCTGGCTCAGCGATCCGAATCAGACGCAGAATGCCGTGTCCATTCTGGAGAGCAATGCCGTCATGGCCGGCATCGGCCAAATCTACTATGGGGCCTCGCTAACGACCATGTTTAATGCCCCGGGGACCCTGGCCAACGGCGGCGATCCACGCACTCCAGACATCATCGTTACACCCGACTACGGTGTCGTCTACACCGGAAGCAGCAAGAAACAGGAAGAACATGGGGGATTCTCGCACGACGACACGAACGTGATCATGCTGCTTTCGAACCCCGCATTCAAGGCCAGCACGATCAACGTGCCCGTTCTGACCATGCAGGTTGCTCCAACCATTCTCAAGGCGCTCGGACTGGACCCCAACCAACTTCAGTCTGTGCAGCAGGAGGGTACGCCAGTGCTACCGGCGACCCAATTCTAAGCACCGCGAGGGTTGCACCTGCCGGCCGGCAGTAAGAAGTTTTAGCAAGAGGTTAACAGAGAGGACGGCGTCCCAGGGCATCGGGACGCCGTTTTCGTTGGCCCCAAGTGGTACATTGTTGTGATTCAACCGATGTGCATCGGGGAGCTCGCATGTCTTCCTCATCCACCGTTCACGTTCCGGCAACGCATCCGGTGACTATCCTGTGCATTGCCAGCTATTACAAAGGCATCGATTTCATCCGCGAGTGCCGCCGTCAAGGTTGCCGGGTTCTGCTGCTCACGTCGCACAGCCTTGCCAATGCCGACTGGCCCCGCGACAGCATCGACGAGATGTTTTACATTCCAGACGTCGACAAGAAGTGGAAGATCGACGATGTGCTCTTAGGCGTCAGCTATATGGCCCGCTCGGAGAACATTGGACGCATCGTTCCGCTCGATGATTTTGACGTGGAGACGGCGGCAACCCTGCGCGAGCATCTGCGCATGCCCGGCATGGGTGACACCACAGCGCGCTATTTCCGTGACAAGCTTGCCATGCGGACGAAGGCGCGCGATGAAGGCCTGCCGGTGCCGGACTTCATCCATGTTCTGAATTACCCCGAGCTGCGTGAATTTCTCGATCGCGTGCCGCCTCCGTGGGTGCTAAAGCCGCGCTCGTTCGCCGGCTCGATCGGAATCAAGAAGATTCATTCCGCCGATGAGTTTTGGTCCGCGCTGGAGAAGCTTGGCGATCAGCAATCGTTTTTCCTCCTGGAACAGTACGTGCCTGGCGACATCTATCACGTGGACTCGATCTTCTACGAGCGGGACTTGCTGTTCGCCATTGCCAGCCGTTATGGACGGCCGCCGATGGATGTCTCGCACGAAGGAGACATCTTCACCACTCGCACCCTGCCGCGAGGCTCGGACGAAGAAAGACCGCTGATCGAACTCAACGAGCAGGTGCTGAAAGCCTTCGGTTTGGTGCGCGGTGTCTCACACAGCGAATTTATCCGCGGGCGTGATGACGGCAAACTGTACTTTCTGGAGACCTCGGCCCGCGTCGGCGGCGCGCATATCGCCGACCTCATCGAGGCTGCGACCGGCCTCAACATGTGGCGGGAATGGGCCAAGATCGAGATCGCCGGTGGCAAAGCGCCCTACCAGCCGCCAACTCCGCGGAGCGATTCCGCCGGCCTGTTGATTTCACTGGCGCGGCAGGCGCATCCTGACACCTCCGCTTACCACGATCCGGAGATTGTCTGGCGCATGGACGACAAGGAGCACCACGTCGGGTTGATCGTGAAGTCACACAACCCGAAGCGGGTGGAGGAGCTCATGTGGAATTACGCGCAGCGGTTTCGCCAGGACTTCTTCGCCTCTGCGCCTCCGCGCGAGAAGCCCAGCGATTGAGCTTCGCTTCGTTCCGTGTGGCCATGACTGCACCGCGCTCCAAAGACGCCTCGCCATGATCATTCGTCGGCCATTTCTGGCAGTTTGTTTCCTTGGGAGCGCCGCTTGAACGCGCTGAACACGCTGTTTGCCCTCGATCGCCACCACACCACATCAGGGCAGGAAATCGTGGCTGGACTGACCACGTTCACCACGATGTCTTACATTGTGGTAGTCAATCCGGCCATTCTTGCGGCAGCGGGAATTCCGGAAGGGCCATCGTTCGTGGCGACGGTCTTGGTTGCAGCATTCGGCTGCTACTTCATGGCGCTCTACGCCAACCGGCCGTTCGCCATCGCGCCCTATATGGGCGAGAACGCTTTCATCGCCTTCACGATCTGCAAAGTGCTGGGCTTTCGCTGGCAAACGGCGCTGGCGGCCATCTTCATCGCAGGTGTGTTGTTCATCGTGATGACCGTCTTGCGCCTGCGGCAATGGATTGTGGACGGTGTGCCAACTTCGCTCCGATACAGCTTCGCGGTGGGAATCGGCTTGTTCCTCACCTTCATAGGCCTGAACGAAACGGGGCTGGTAAGGCTCGGCGTTCCAGGCGCACCTGTGCAGCCTGGGAATCTTACCTCGCATCCTTCGCTGGTGGCCATGTTCGGGTTCGTCCTGATTGCGATTCTGGTCATTCGCAAAGTCCCGGGAGCAATCTTGCTGGGTATCGTGATCACCGCAATCCTGGCCTTCCTTGTGCAGACGGCAGCGCCGCCGCATAGCGTTGTCAGCGCGCCGCCGAGCATAATGCCCATCGTCTGGCAGCTTGACTTTCGCGGAGCACTTGCCTGGCGCGCGTTTCCCATCGTGCTGACCATCTTCATCATGGCCTTTGTGGACACCATGGGCACGCTGATCGGGCTCTCGGCACGTGCGGGCTTCCTCGACGAGAACGGACAGCTGCCGCAGATCGAGCGCCCGATGCTGGTGGACGCAGTCACGACCTGTGTCGCTCCTGCATTGGGAACAACTACTGCGGGCGCCTTCGTCGAATCGGCGACTGGAATCGAAGCCGGCGGCCGCACCGGACTTACTGTTCTCGTCACTGGAACCTGTTTTCTGCTGACTCTCTTCTTTGCGCCCTTCGTTGCCGCCATTCCGGCGCAGGCGTTCGGGCCGGCACTGATCGTTGTTGGATTGTTCATGCTGGCGCCGATCACGCGCATTGATTTCGGCGACTACACCGAATCCGTTCCGTCCTTCGCGGTCGTCGTCTTGATGGCCTTCACCTTCAACATCGCCATCGGCATTTGTGCGGGCTTTGTGCTCTATCCGATCTGCAAACTGGTGGCTGGAAAGCGGGGGGAACTGAAACCCGGACTATGGGTTCTTACGGCGCTGTCATTGCTGTTCTTCATCTTCTATCCTTACGGATAATTACGAGGGGCTTTGTCGCCGGCGATGCGTTGCGGCTTTCGAATTACTTCGTCTTTGATTTCCCTCCGGAAGGGGGCACGACTCGCAGATTGTTAGTCACCTGAAACGTTCCCGGCACTTGGTTGGCGCGCATGCCGGCCAAGTTTTTGTCGGTCTCGTTGTCCACAACTCCATCGAGCGTTATGCGGGCGTTCTTCACAATGATATGAATCGGAGGCACAGCCATGTGACCGTACTTGAACAGCGGACCATAACTGTAGATGGCATTATAGACCTGCCGTCGAATGCGATTATCCACCGGACTCGGCGGCAGCACTTCAATGTTGTTGACCACTTTATCGACGCCTTCAATGTGCTTCACCGCATTCTCAGCGTCCGGCTTCACAACGGGGTTGACGACTTGGCCCTCAAGCGTGACGGTGCGTCCATCCACGCGATACACAAGATTGTCGAACACGCTGTAATAGGGCAGCATGACCAGCTTGTGGCGGACTTCCTTGATGAGCTGGTCTCGTGCCTCGGGACTGAGCGCTTCGTTCGCCTCTTGTTCTTGCGAACCGCCGCTTGGCTGTACTTGCGTTTGATTGTTGGCTTGGGGCGGGCGAACAGGCAACGCAACCAGCGTCGTGGAGAAGGTCATAAACGCCGCGAGCACCAGGGTTGCACTTTTGCAGGTTCGGTTCATTTTCTGCTTCGAAATGGCGAGAAAAACTCTACAACTCCTCGTCTGGATTAACAACTTCCAGGGTTGCCTTTTCTTGGATGCAGGGAAGCTGGAGCAGTGACGTGCACTCCGCAGAATGTCCCCAGGTCAGCGGATGGAAGGAAGCGAAATAACGTTCGTTCGGTGGTCGCGGCGCAAAAGGAAACCCTCTGGAAAACTGGCAGTCAGCCCCCTAGCACTCTTCGTCCACCGGCTGCCAGTAGGGCGAGCGTACCTTCGGCCGGACGCCAGGCGTGACCGCTTTTTCTCGATAACAAAAGCGCCGCAGGATCGCCTGTTTCATCTCCGCTTTCCTGACGTCTGCCGCCAGGTCGGGCTCCAATACTGCTGTTGCCGATGAATTAGTGCTTGATTTATGTAACATTCCCTCTCCTCAAAATATTAGTCCGCCGCAACTTCGCCGCGGACGGTCAACACGGGACACGCGGCCTCCCGCACAATCTCATAAGCGTGTGGCCACATCAGGCGGTTGAGCAGTCCGGTACGCGGACGCACACCCACGACCAGCAGATCGGCATCGACCCCCTTGGCGGTGTAGAGAACGGTTTCCACCACCCGTCCCACTTCAATACGGAACCGGCACCGTACACCTTTAGCGTCTTCGCCGAGAAGGCCTTCGATCTTCTCCCGCAGCCCGCGCCTCACCCGCTCGCGGTCCACTTGTGCCTGGGCCGGCCAGCGCTCGATGACGTGAAGCATGGTCAGCGTCGCGTTATGTTCCCGGGCCATGGCCGCAGCGTAACGTGCCGCCCGCTCTGAGGCCGGAGAGAAGTCAACAGGCACAAGTATGTTCTTCGGGTTTCGGCCTCCCGTGATCCGGTCCAGGTGCGGCCCCAGCGTCAGCACCGGCACAGGCGAGCGCCGGAAGACGTTCTCCGCGACCGAACCCATCAGCGCCCGCCCCAGGCCGCCGCGGCCGTGGGTACCGACCACGACCACGTCAATTTCCTTCTGCTGGGCGAAGTCCAGAATGGCCTGCGCAACATCGCCTTCCAGCAGGAACAGGTGGTAGTCTTCGCCCTCGATGTAGGAGTGCTTTTTTCGCAACTCGCGCTTCAACTCCAGCAGATCGCGGCGGGCCGCGTCCTTGGCGGCCATGTAAGCCTCGGGACCGGCCATCATGAATTCATCGCTGGGAACCACGAAGACCACATAGGCATTCGCCTGGTATCCATGCGCCAGTTCCAGTCCAAAGCTAAGGGCGAGGTTGGAGCAACTGGAAAAATCTGTCGCGATGAGCACATTGTGGATGCCCACCCCGACGGGTGTGAGCTGTGCTGTAGCCATCTTGCGCGACCATTCTCCCCACGCGGTGGGGGCGCTGCAGGGAAGCCTCGAACCAGCCGACCTGCTGGCAAGAGGTTCCCAGTTTCCTGATTCCTTTGTAGCGCAGGCTGAACCGGAATGCTGTGACGCACGTCAAGTGGCTTGGTGACGAGTGTGTACTATGCCGCGGTTCGCCGTTCACCTTTCGGTCGTGGGTGCTCGGAGGGTACCGTGGAGGTCCTGCTATTCCAAGAATGATGGCGCGTACCCCTCCCGTGCCCTACTTAGAATGAGCAATTTAGACATGAAATCTATGTAAATGATAGATTCTAAGATACTTATATGTAAATGATAGATTCACAATGAGTTAGTGGCCATTTCCCAGTTGGTTCAGTGGTTCCTTCGGCGCTGAGGCGTTCGGTCTTGCGAACCAACCAGGGGCTGCTTCTGAGGACTGACCCCCATCCCTGACCCCTGATTTTCAAAGAGCGTCTGCGCCGCGCACGACGCCTGGGCCTCAAACCCAGGCCTCAGCCTAGGACGAGAGGCAACGGCGGGCAACAAAATTCGGCCCGATCAACTTACGAAGGTAACCAATTCTTCCCGATTTGGGACTTAGCGAATCCCGAGAATGTCGGGAATCGTAGGTGGCTCTTCGGAAATACCATGCGTACACATGCTCCGGGTACTGCCGTGTCAGGACCATTTGGGGATCACCTTTACCTCGTCCTGAAAGGCGGATCATCGCTTGCGGTCGGGCGAGCGCAACTGAGGTTGTTAGCCAGTCTTGGAATCCAGGCGAACGGTGTTAGGTTGTGGAATGGCCTGTTGTCGCCAGCTGTCTGTAGCAACGGGGTCAAACTCCCTCGTTGCGCGGGAAATCCTCACAGCTATGGGCGCCAAAAGCGACTTGGCCCCAGACGCTGACATCATCGCCGTCGACGCGGAACGTCCAAGCACATCGGCAACATGTGTACATAACAACACCCGGTGACGTTCGAACGGGACATAACAGGCGGACAGAAGCGTCGTTTGCCATACCGTCAACGGCTCCAGAGCTACCATTCAAGTTCAAGCTGCAGCCTCTCGATGTGCTTTTTTCTTTGGCGAGGTTGGCCATACGCCGGGTTGCCTCTTCTTGAGATCAGCCTCAGCTAGCAGCCAATCCTCCAAGTCCTGGCCCTCTACACGCCCACGCTGCTCGTAAATTTCATAGGCACGTCTGCGAATCAGTTCCTCCCATGCTGCCTCATCTGCTGCGCTGAGTTTGGTTTTTGCCATTTGGTCAACTCCTCTCGTCCTTAAGCTCCAGCCGTTGCTGCCTTTTCACTTCCTTGCTGGCGTAAGTCTGACGAAACGTGTTGTACCTTGCTGGTCGTCGATCCCATTGAGCCAGTGATGCCGGCTGTAACTGGCACTGCTCAACTAAATTCCATTCCTGTGGCGATTGAATGTCAGTGACGCCTGACATAGTGGGAAGTGACGGCTGTGTTCCGGATAGCTGGCCTAAAATCGCCATGTCACTCGTGATCCAAGGCGAAGCGTGCCTCTTCAGGATCGGTTACGGCTTGGGCTGTTTACCACAGCTATTTTGCTACATTCTCTGGCGTTAGCTTGGCTCTGCGGCAGTCACGTTCACAGTGACACGTATCACTGCTAAATCGGAACACAGCTTCGACTGGTTGTCACAATCCCGCGTATTAGCCGTCACCGACAGAATCGTAGCCGCAAGTCAAAATGCACCTGGGTCCATCGGGAACGCAGTATCGGGCCTATTCACCAGCGCATCCGGGCCGCGCCCAGGGCGTCCAAACGAGGAGTTCCCCACATGAAGCAGCCCAATTGGTGCAATCATGTCCACGTCATAATGGTGCCCGGATTCGGCGCTTTTGATGCCCTTGGGCAGGTGGAATACTACTCGGGCATCACTCCCGTATACCATGATTGGAACCGGAACCATCTGCCTGTAACCCTCCACGACTTCCGCAATTTACCCAGTGCCGCCGTATCCACGCGTGCAATCAAGTTACTGAGGTATCTTGGCAAACGCATAGCACGCGGCGAGATTCTGGAGGACGATGCAATCGTCCTGGTGGGACATTCAACCGGCGGCCTCGATATCCGCCAGCTTATTTGCGACCTCCACAAACGCGAAAACCAGCGAGTCCATGTCGATAGCGGATACGTGGTGACGAGCCGACAGATCCGCGAAAGGTTGAAGGGGGTCGTATTCTTGTCCGTCCCCCATTGGGGTACCAACATCGCCGATTGGGTGCATTCCCACAGGATGCTGTGTAACGCGATGATCGCCGAGTTGCGTTTCGCTGTTTTGGGCTCGCGACTGTACTTGCTCAACTTGATCGAAACGCAAGTAATGGGAATCGCCGCCGCATTGGCCGACGCGGGAATGCTTTTGGCGCTGAAAGACGCCCTGACGGAAGCCCACGAGAACTATGGCAAGCAGAGCCCATCACGCTCCGCACAAGCAATAAGAGCTTCATCCGACTTGACGATGTATTTTCGCCAGATGTGGTCGGACTTCGATGTCATCTATGACCTCGCTTGCCGTGCATACCATTCCGATCGGAAGAGCCCGGCACAGTTCGATGAAGCAGAGCGAACACGAGAACTAGCATTGTGGGCTGACCCACCGATCAGGGCGCTTTCGTATGCGACGGTGGGAGGCCGTGCCTACACCTTTCCACCGGGCCAACCTGCGCCAGTCTGGGAACTCACCAGCCCTGGACCTTACGTCCATTTAGTCAAGGATTCATGGAGGAAAGCCAATCACGACTTATCCTATGACCTCTGTTACCGAGCATGTGCGGGCGGCCCGTTCCGCTTGCCGAAGAAGCCTATCCATATCAGCCGCGTGCTGGGGGAGCCGCCGGCTCTACCGCTTGAGAGCTGGGACAACGACGGCATTGTCAACACCGCGTCCATGTTCTGGCCCAAAGGCGACAACGTTGTGGTCACGGCTGACCACTTGGATGTGGTTGGTCACTACAAATTGGTGAAAGCGCCTGATGCAAAGCGGGCCAACTCGGGGTGGGGGGTGGATCGCGAATATCAGAGTTACGACATCCTCCGGTCGACGCCGCATTTCACGAAAAAGCTGTTCACACAGATTTGGACTGAAATCTTCGAGTTCGCTGCGAATGCGACGGGTGTCGCTCGCAGCGAGCGCCCACCCTATCAGCTTATTGGGGCGAAATCCGGTTACCACAACTAATCGGATCTCGATCTACTGACTGAAACACAAATCTACCGTGACGTAGACAATGTGCGTCATACTCACGGTCGCGCCGCGCACGGAACCCTCAATACCTTCCACGTCCCAGGCGTATCGTTGGCGGATAAGTTGTCGGCAACCCGAAAACAAAGCGATTACCGTCGTGAAATCGCCATATCACAAGCAATCCTCATTCACGAGGTGGGCGCAACTAGGGCCGCAGCCAAGGCACGGAGTCTAGGCTAGCGCGCTCGGTCGTGGAGTAGGCTGTTCGGAGCAAACAACCGCACCGCCCAAAAGTCTCGCGATGGCGCTTGGAGTAAAAGGCCTTAAATCAAGTGGTTAGGCCGTAATGTTGAATTAAGTTGACCTGCGCCTGCGACAGCGCAACAGTAGCTGCAAGGCCAGCCGAGAACCCGACCGACCGGCAGCCGGTTAGCCGCCTTTCCAGTAGTTGGCCACAGCATTGCCGGAAGGTCGTCGAGGAGAATCAGGATGACAGATAAACGTCCAAATGCAGCTTCGATTTTCGACATTCGCTTGCGAAAGGGACGATTCGCGGTCGTCATGGTGGTCGCTTTTGCCACAAGTATCATTGCCGTCCCGGCGACCCAGGCGCAAACCTTCGCTGTGCTTTACAACTTCGCAGGCAATGGGTCGAACGGCGCTCCCTACGTTCCGTACAGCGGTTTGGCGATAACGGCGGGGGGCACTCTTTACGGAACCACCTCGCGAGGAGGAACCTACGAAAATGGGACGGCTTTCCGGTTGAAGCGCGCGGGATCGGGTTGGTTGCTGAATGTGCTCTACAGCTTCCAGGGAGGCAGTGATGGAGCCGACCCAGTTGCGGGCGTCACCATTGGTCCTGGAGGCGTCCTTTATGGCACCACGGGAGAGGGAGGTGATCAGTCATGCGGCTTCGGCGGCGGTTGCGGTACGGTTTACAGCCTGAGGCCATTAGCGCAAGCTGTCGCCAATGCAGAATCGCCTTGGATCGAAACCGTGCTGTATCGCTTCCAGGGAGGTACGGACGGGGCGGTACCGAAATACGGGAGCCTGGTCTTTGACTCCGCCGGCAACCTCTACGGCACGACGCTATATGGCGGTGTCCCGGGTTGTGGAGCCTCCGGCTGCGGAACCGTTTACGAACTTTCGCCCACGGGCAACGCCTGGACGGAAAGCGTTCTGCACAGCTTTGATCCGAATACTGACGGATCGCGGCCGTTTGGCGGGATTATCCGCGACCAGTCCAACGATCTGTACGGTGTGACCTCTCTAGGGAACGAAACTTTTTTCACACTGCAGCCGAACGGCAACAACACTTGGGATTATTACAACGTCCAGCAGTTCACGGATAGTGTCGGGTGTGACGTCGATACCAGTCTGCTGCTTGACCCGAACACTTTCAATTTCTATGGGGTGGCACAAGGATGCGGGCCGAGCGGATCAACCGCCGGCGGCACGGTCTTCAATTGGTTCTATGGTTTCAACCCGCCGGTCTACAATTTCGCCTTCACCAGGGAGCCTGTTACTGCGCCTGAGGGCCCGCTCATTGAGGATGCGGCAGGAAATCTCTATGGCGTCTCGTTCAATGGCGGCGCTTACCAGCGGGGTTCAGTGTATAAGCTGACGTATTCACGCGGCTGGGTCTACACCGAACTGTACGACTTCACCGGCGGTAGCGACGGTGCCGGTCCCGTCGGCAACTTAGTGATGGACGCCAACGGCAATCTTTACGGAGTAACAAGCGGCGGAGGCTCGCAATCGGGCGGCGTGATATTCGAAATCACGCCGTAGGGTCGTCGGTTGCCAGTGGCCAGTTGTCAGTTGTCAGTGGGACCGGGATATCCCACAACGTGGGATTTAAAGAATTGAAGGCAATTTGGCCGCGGAATTACTGGTTCACAAAGGAGAAATGTCATGGCACACGCAGAGCAATCTTGGAGTTCAGGAATCGCTCGTCTGGCAGGAATGGCCGGCTTGCTCATCGTGCTGGTCACGGCTATCGTGATGCAGGGGCAGACCTTTCAAGTGATTCACGCATTCAGCGGCACGGGGGGAGACACGTATGAACCTTTGGCCGGCTTATCCATGGACGGGGCAGGGAATCTGTACGGCACCACCTATTTCGGGGGTGACCACGGCAATGGCAGCGGTTCGGTGTTCAAGCTGTCGCCCAAGGGCGCGGGCTGGGTCTATACACCGCTGCATGTCTTCCACTACGGCACAAACGATGGCGCCGACCCCGGAGCCAGGGCGATTTTCGGACCCGACGGCAGCCTTTACGGGACCACTGTTTACGGTGGGACTTACGGCACCGGCACCATTTACCGGTTAAGGCCGCCAGCCAGGGCGTGCGTGACCGCTTTGTGTCCCTGGACGGTGGACCTGCTTTACAGCTTCAACGGGGCTTACGGCTGGGACGCCAACGGAATTGTCTTCGACCCGGCCGGGAACATTTACGGCACCACTTCCCAAGGCGGCGATGCCTACAAGGGTGTTATTTACAAGTTGGCGCCCTCGAACGGTTCCTGGATTTACACGATGCTCTACGACTTCGCGGGCAACAATGGCGGGGCGCCATTTGCCGGCCCCACCCTTGACCCGGCCGGAAATATCTACGGCACGACCTATAACAAAGTCTATGAGTTTACGACCGCCGGGGATTACCAAGTCCTGCACCAGTTCACAGGCAATGACGGCGGAAACACCTCTAGCGAGCTGATCTTCGACGCCGCAGGCAATCTCTATGGAACCACCTTTGGCACCGTCTTTGAGTTGTCACCCTCGTCTGGCAGCTGGACGCTAAGCACGCTTTACACCTTTACCGGGGGCGGCGGCCATTGTGACGGGACCCTCAGCAGCTCCAGGCTCTCCAGGGACACGGCCGGTAACCTCTACGGGACTACGTTCTGCGCCGGTGCTTACGGCTGGGGGAATGTCTTCAAACTGAGCCCCTCGAACGGAGGCTGGACCTACACCTCGCTGCACGATTTTTGCGCCGGTGGCTATCCCTGCAGCGACGGCGATCGTCCGTGGAGCAATGTTGTAATCGACAGCAAGGGAAATCTCTATGGCACAACGTCGGAAGGCGCAGCGTCGGGCGACGGACTGGAGGGCGGAGTCGTCTGGGAGATCACGCCCTAAGAAAAGCTACCGATAGTTAGCAGCCAGTTGTCCAGCGAGCGAGAGCGAGCGAGCGAAGAGAGAGAGCCCACAAAGTAGGATATATCAAGAGCGAGAGGAAATATCCCACAACGTGGGATTTTGAAGTTCGGCATGCGGATTCAGCACATGGGATGGAGAATTGCTCGTTCGCAAAGGAGAAGTGTCATGGCGCCCTCAGAACAACATAGGACTTCAGGAATCGCTCGTCTGGCAGGACTAGCCAACCTTCTCGTGCTGCTGGTGACGGCCATCCCGGCGCAGGCTCAAACTTATCAGGTTATTCACAACTTCAGCGGCGGACAGGACGGAGCAACTCCCTATGCCGGCTTGACGATGGACAAGGCAGGAAATTTCTACGGCACGACATTCTCCGGCGGCGGCTCCAAGCTCGGCACCGTTTACCGGCTGAAGCGCTCGGGATCCAGTTGGGTCGCTGACGGTCTCTATAGCTTTCTGGGTGGCGCCAACGATGGAGCTCAACCACTGGGCAGGGTATTCTTCGGCCCGGATGGCAGCCTTTATGGTACGGCGAGCGTGGGAGGCCCAGGCCAATTTTGCGGCGTTGGTTGCGGCGGCGTCTTCAAACTTCAGCCACCTGCGACCTTCTGCCGCTCCGTCTCCTGCCCTTGGATAGAAAACGTATATCTGTTCGAAACGCTTTCTGACGGGGAGTTCCCCAGTGGGGAGCTGGCTTTTGATGAGGCGGGGAATCTCTACGGCACGACATATCTTGGCGGTAGGGACGGTGGCAACATTTACGAGCTGATACCTTCAGGGGGCGGTTGGACGGAGAGCGTTGTTCATGGGTTCTCCGGTTCCGACGGGTTACTCCCTTTCGGCGGCGTAACTTTCGACAGCGCCGGCAACCTCTACGGCACAACCCAAGAGGGCGGCTACGATTACCGCGGTACGGTCTTCCAATTTACGCGGTCAGGGTCAGGTTGGACAGGGACCATTCTCTTCGAGTTTCAGTTTGCGGGCGACGAGGGAATATATCCTAACGCCGGCCTGATATTTGACCAGGCAGGCAACTTGTACGGCGCCAGCACCGCAGGCGGTGCGGGTGGAGGCGGCGCCATTTTCGAGCTGTCGCCTGCGGGTGGCGGTTGGACGGTTACCCTGCTTTACAGCTTTACCGGAAGCAAAGGCGGCAATTGTCCCAACCCCGGCAATCAATATGGTGGGGCAGGTCCCTGGGCCAGTCTCGCGATGGACGGGGCGGGTAATCTCTACGGCACAACGTTGTGCGACGGCGCCAATCACGCTGGCAACGTTTTCAAGTTGAGCCCCTCCGGCGGCGGTTGGACCTACACTTCACTGCATGACTTTACCGGCGGCGACGATGGGGAATACCCGATCAGCAACGTGAGCGTGGACGCGAGCGGTAATCTCTACGGCACCGCCTCCGCCGGCGGCTCACAGGGACACGGTGTTGTCTGGGAGATCACGCCGTAGCTAAGTTCCCGCTATGGGGATAATGCGGTGAGGAGCCCCCGCACGAAGATCACAGACATCGTGCGCCAGGTTAAGTGCATCCCGCTGAACAAATCCCACCCAAGCCGAACGGCCGTGGGTGGGGAATTTTCGCACTTTTACTATTTGTCGTACACGGCGGTGTAGTTAAGTTTCTTGCCGTCGGAGGTGGTTCCCTTGATGGTCACCGTGCGGGTCTTGCCGTCGGCTGAGACCTCGGCGCGACCGGTGCTCGTGACCTTGCCATCCTTCTTGTTGGTCAGTTCCAGCGTGCGATCGTTGATCTTCTTATACGCCCGGGTGCTCGAGGGATCTCCGGTGAGCGGATAGTCTTTGCCGTCGAACTTGCCGACCCACTCGCTTTGGACCGGTTTGCCATCGCCGTCGGTCCCATCGGTCGTGACCTTGATCTGGTCGCCCGCAGGCGCATAGACCACGGTGGTGTTCTTGGTTGCTCCGGCAGAAAACTTCGACTTGGCTTCATTCAGCTTCCAGGTGCCCATAACGGTGTCGCTGGCATAGCACACTGCTACTCCGGCCAGACACAGGGCCAGGGTCAATGCAATCTTTCTGGCTTTCATCTGCTCTCCTTGATTGGAACGTCTAAGCTGCGGCGAGATTGTAGTCCGGCAAGGCACCTTGAGCAACATCAAATTGCCGGCAGCTGCCGCACCCGTCGCGTTCGCGCGAGGAAAGGTTGTGTCCGATCGCGGCTGTTGAGCACCGCACGACGCCGCCTCTCGGAAAAACATCCGGAGAGGTACCGATCCCTCCGGCTTCTGATATCTTGGTCAATCACTCCATGAGGTCCTGATGTCCGCAATCCAATTGCCGGTGGCTGAACGACCGCAACCGAGCAAGATGTATCGCTGGCTGGTGCTGATCTTCGTCAGCCTGGCCATGTTCGGCAATTACTACATCTATGACAGCATCAATCCGCTGGAACGGATTTTTCTCGAGCAATTGAATTATTCCGCCTCCATGTTCGGATGGCTGAACGCCAGCTATAGCGTGACAGCGGTTGCGACCCTGCTGATCGGCGGCATCCTCATTGACCGGTTCGGCATTAAAAAGGCGCTGCTTTTCTTTTCAGCGCTGTGCCTGTTGGGCGCTTTGTTGACGGCCCTGAAAGGCAGCTTCTACATGATGGTCGCTGGACGAGCCGTTCTCGGTCTGGGTGCTGAGTCGCAGATTGTGGCGGTAACGACCGCGCTGGCGCGATGGTTCAAAGGAAAAGAGCTCAGCTTCGCCTTCGGCATCAACCTCACGATTGCACGAATGGCCTCGATTGCTGCGGACAACTCTCCTACCTGGGCAAAGTTTGCGTTCTTTCCGAACGGGGTCACGTCGCAACCCAGCTGGCATCGTCCCCTGTTGCTGGCCGTAGCGGTGGGATCGCTGGCGGTGGTGGGAGCGCTGGTGTACTGGGGGCTTGAGGTTTACGCGGAGAAGCGTTATGCGTTGGCCAAGTCAGGCGAGCCCGACAAGTTCACCTTCCGCGAGGGCCTGAAGTTCAACCAGTCGTACTGGTATGTCGTCGCTCTCTGCTTCACTTTCTATTCCGGTATTTTTCCCTTCCGCACGTTCGCCATCGATCTTTTCACCAGCAAGATTCTCGCCGGCATGGGTGCGGCCGCTGGCACTACGGCAGCCTTCGCCTCCGCCCAACAGCAAGCGGGTTCGCTCAATAGCCTGTTGCCCTTTTCTGCCATGATCGCCACGCCCCTGTTCGGATTGCTGGCGGACAAGATTGGCAAACGAGCAACCTTGATGATGTTTGGGTCGCTACTGCTGATGCCCGTCTATCTGATGATTGCCTACGGCAATTTCTCACTATTGATTCCGGTTACGATGATGGGAATCGCCTTCTCGCTGATACCGGCGGTGATGTGGCCCTCCGTCGCCTACATTGTGGACGAAAAAAGGCTGGGCACGGCGTACGCCTTGATGAGTCTGCTGCAGCAGATCGGCTTCTTCATTTTCAATCTGGCCATCGGCAAAGCGAATGACATCAGTAATGCCGGCCCCACGAATCCGCAGGGTTATGCGCTTGGCATGTGGATTTTCTCGATCCTCGGATTTCTTGCCCTCTTCTTCTCGTTCCTGCTGTGGAAGCGGGAGACCGGGCCGCAAGGCCACGGACTGGAGACCATCACCACCGCTTCGCATGCGTGAGTGCCCATGACTACGGATGAGTACATTACGCACTCAGCCGAAGAGACCGTGGCGCTGGGCCGCAAATTGGCGCCGACGCTGAAAAGCGCACGCATGGTCCTCCTGCGGGGCAACCTCGGCGCCGGGAAAACCACCCTGGTAAAGGGCATCGCCGAAGGCCTTCACGCGGCCTCGCAGGACGATGTAACTAGTCCCACGTTCACGCTCATCCACGAATTCCGCGGCCCCGAGGTCAACCTCTTTCACGTCGATCTCTACCGCGTGGACACGTTGCGGGAGCTCGATACCCTTGGCCTGGACGAACTCTTCGCCGAAGACGGCAACCTGGTTCTGCTGGAGTGGGGTGAGAAGTTCCCCCGCTTCGTGAAGGAGCGCGACGTGGAAATTGCGTTCGAGCGGCGGGGAGACCAGGAGCGGATGATCAGCGTGCGGCGAGGATAGATATCTCGGTAACAACTTTGTGAGGTCCCATTCTGGTTACCCTAAGGCCAAAGTAACCACGATAAATTGTTACTTTAGTTTTGGCCATCGGACCCCTCCGTTAACAACTCGTTTTCTCCACTGTCCTATAGTACGAAAACTGGCCACCCAAAAAATCCTGCCTAGCGGCATTTGTCCGGTGATGAGCCTGGAAATAGGCGACGCACCGGAATTCTAACGGAGGTGGTCGGCGATGCGTTCCCTTAAAGCTGTAATTTCTGCCCTTGCAATCAGCGTTATATGGTTGTCTTCTCAGGTAGTTGGAGTGCAAAGACTTGTCCCTCCACAAGCGAAATTCGAGGAGCCATATTCTTTTGACTTGCAGGACCTGCTAATTAAGTTCGGCAAGCCGCCTTATACCTATCAACTCGTCTCCGGAAGTCTGCCAGCAGGGCTGAGCATGGATTCTTCCGGCTTCGTCACCGGCACTCCAACTGTCGTTGGCACTTCGGGGTTCACGGTAAAGGTCACAGACTCCTCCTCTCCGGCCCAGCAAAAGACCCTGTCGTACTCCATTCCCGTTAGCATCGGCTTTGACACTTATGGCGGTCTGACCGCTTCGCCGATTCCGGGATGTACGCAAACCGGCTATTTTCAACTGATGAAAGTGAATGGAAGATGGGTCTTCGCCGACCCCAACTGCAACGCTTTTTATCAGCGAGCGGTGTATGACGCGGACCGGCTCTTCATCCTGCCGCAGATTATGCAGTCACGGTACGGCAACATCACCGCGCTTTGGGCGAACCACTCCCTGCAACGGATTACAAGCTACGGTTTCAATTCGATTGACATCTACTACTCTCTTTATATGCTTCCCGTGCCCACGGGAAATAATCCCCCAGCGTCCGTCAAAATCCCCTTCAACCTCTTTTTCAACAGCCTCAACGACGTCCTGAACCGGCCCCACGATCTCGGCTTGCCTGAACCGGTGAAAGACATCTGCCGGGGGTTCGATGAGAACGGTTATTATTTCTACTGCAGCAACCTGGCCGATATCTTCGATCCCAAGTGGGTGGCCGGCAATAAGCAGGAATTGATCAATCAAGAGCAGCTATACACCGGCGGTTTTAACAACGATCCATGGATCACCGCCATCTCGTTGGGCGACACCGACTATATTTTTGCAATTAAGGGCAACGGAGCCGGGCCCGCCGGAGTGCCCGCCTATCCGCATCCGGGAATGCTGGTGGCTACCGTGAACTTCCAGTATTCGGGTTTTCAGGACAATAAGCTGTATTCCAAGTACGCCTGGGTGAATTATCTTCAGAAAAAGTACGGCAACATCGCCGCTCTCAATGCAGCCTGGGGCACTGGCGGCTTTTACACTACCTTTGGCGATGCCGGCGGCTTCGGGAGCGGTACCGGAGTGCTCGATGAAGATGGCCGCCACACGGGTTGGTTCAGTAGCGACCTCCATGACCGCTACTTCACTCTGTCCGGGGTAAACTCTAACCTTGCGGCCGACCTGGCCGCCTTCCTTTATCAATACACCTATCGCGTGTATTCCGTTCAGACCAACACCATCAGGACCTACGACCAGAACCATCTGTTTGTTTGCGGGACCTTTGGGGGAGTCGGTGAAGGTGGAACCAGACTGCCGGTATTGCGGGCGTTGAAGGATGCGGGCTGCAACCTGCTGGTGGGAAACTGGAACTCTCAGCACCCTGGGGTTGCACTCGCCGGCAACAAGGCGCAGTACGATGCTACCGGGCTGCCAGAGTATCTCTGGTATGCGATCAGTTCTCAGGCGGACTCCGACGTGAGTGGTTATCCCCAGAATGGGGTCGCCTATGCCGACTATCCCAGCCAGCCACGACCGGGCCCAACAATACGCCAAGGACCAACAAGCCATCTTTGCGGCGCAGGGCAGCAACGGTGACTACTATCTACTGGGCACCAGCTTCTGGTCCCTGACCGACAACAGCAGCGAGAAGACCAACTTCGGACTGCTCTCCTACAGCGACAACGCCTACGATGGACGCTGCGCGGTGATTGCGCAAAGCACCGATCCTTACGGTTACCCATGCGGCGGTGAGACCGCCAATTACGGGGATTTCCTGGATAGCGTCACCAAGACCCATTCGACGATCTTGCAGGAGTTCATCAAGGCGACATTGCAGTAGTTGCCGGCGAAAAACGGTAGAGGAACGTCCGTCGTTGACGATTGGCGAAATCTATTCACATGGCGTCTGGCCCCTCGCCGTGACGTCGCCGACACCGGTGACGTGAGTGACACAGCTGCGGATGAAAATGTAGAATCGAGCTTTACCTGCACGAGAGGAAATCCCTTTGCCAACTTCCGAAAATGTCGTGGTCGTAGGTGGTTGTGGCCATGTTGGGCTGCCTTTGGGCATCGTCCTGGCCAGCCGTGGCCTGTCTGTCTCTTTGCTTGATATCGATGCCGCCAAAGTCGAGACCATCAACGCCGGCATCATGCCCTTCCGCGAGGATGGTGCTGAACCGGTCCTCAAGCAGGTCCTGGGAAAGACTCTCCGGGCCACCACCGACGCAGAATGCCTGCGCTTGGCCGACATCGTCATAACCGTCGTGGGCACTCCGGTGGACCGCCACCTCAACCCCACCGTCCACGAGCTGTATAAGAGTCTGGACAATGTTTTGCAGTACATCCAGGACGGAACGCTGCTGGTGTTGCGCAGCACGGTCAGCCCTGGCGTTACCAAGCTGGTGTATCAGAGAATTCGTTCGCTGGGCCGCGACATTGACCTGGCCTTCTGCCCGGAGCGCATCGCCGAAGGCAATGCCATGGAGGAATTGGTCAAGCTGCCGCAAATCGTTTCCGGCTTTGAGCCTGCTGCGGTGCGGCGCGCCCGTGATCTGTTCCTAACCATCGCGCCCACGGTCATCGAATTAGAGCCACTGGAAGCCGAACTGGCGAAGTTGTTCACCAACAGCTGGCGATACCTGAACTTCGCCATCTCCAACCAGTTCTACATGCTGGCGGAAACCTACGGCCTGGATTTCTATCGCATTCATGAAGCAGTCACGCGCGAATATCCCCGGATGCGCAGTTTTGCGCGCGCCGGTTTTGCTGCCGGACCTTGTCTGCTGAAGGACACCCTGCAGCTCTCCTCCTTCTCCGGCAACAATTTCTTCCTGGGTCACGCCGCGATGCTGGTGAACGAGGGGCTTCCCAACTTCATCGTCTCGCAGTTGCGGCAAATGGACGTTGCCAACAAGAAGGTTGCCATCCTGGGCATGGCCTTCAAGGGAGAATCCGACGACATTCGCGACAGTTTGTCTTATAAGCTGAAGAAGCTGCTCGAAGTCGAGGCCCAGGAGGTCCTGTGCACCGATCCCTTTGTGCCCGAGCCGGGGCTCGTACCGCTCGACGAAGCGGTGCGCCAGGCTGACGTCATCGTACTGGGAGCACCGCATTCGGCCTATCGCGACCTCGAGATCCCGCTCGACAAGATCGTAGTTGACATTTGGAACTATTGGCCGGAACGCCGTCGCAATTCTGTGCAGCCTGCGGTGGCAGTGGCGGCAGGAGAGAATCGTTCATGAAGGTGCTGGTAACTGGTTCTGCCGGTTTTATCTGTGGTTATCTGATCGAAGAACTTTTGCAGGCCGGTTATGAAGTCACAGGCCTCGACAACTTCAGCAAGTACGGAAGGGTGGAAAAGTCTTACGACAACCACCCGCATTACAAGTTCATTGAAGCCGACTGCAAGAACATTGATCTGCTGAAGGACCTGCTTTCCGACTGCGATCACTTCGTCGCCGCGGCAGCCATGATCGGCGGCATCAGCTACTTTCACGAGTTCGCCTACGACTTGCTGGCGGAGAACGAGCGCATTACCGCCGCCTCCTTCGATGCTGCTATCCATGCCCACAAGCACAACCAACTGAAGAAGATCACGGTGATGTCGTCCAGCATGGTCTTCGAAAGTACTTCCGAGTACCCAACACCGGAGGGTGCGGAGCATCGCTGCCCGCCGCCGCGCTCCACCTACGGCTTCCAGAAGCTGGCCACTGAGTATTTCGTCAAAGGGGCATGGGAGCAGTACGAACTTCCCTACACCATCGTCCGTCCCTTCAACTGCGTTGGCGTCGGAGAGAAGCGGGCCTTGCACGATCACGACGTTTACAGCGGCAATGTAAAGCTCGCCATGTCGCATGTGGTTCCGGATCTCGCCCAGAAGGTGCTGAAGGGACAGGACCCGCTGCACATTCTTGGCGCCGGAAACCAGATTCGGCATTACACCTACGGTGGCGACCTGGCCAAGGGAATAAGGATCTGTATCGAGAACCCTGCGGCGCTGAATCAGGACTTCAATCTTTCCACGCCGGCCCGCACCACCGTGCTGGAGCTGGCTGAGCTCATCTGGCGCAAAGTGCACGGTGACAGCAAACCGTTCCGCTACGTTTCTGACCCTCCCTTCGAATATGACGTGCAAGAACGCTCGCCCGACGTTCGGAAGGCGAAAGAGCTGCTGGGATTCGAGTCGCTCACCAGCTTGGGCCAAATCCTGGACGAGGTCGTTCCCTGGGTGGCAGAACAGATCGAAGTGGGTCAAATCTAGTGGGGGTTCCCGCCGAACGCAGTCTTGATGAGCTGACGCTGGTCATTCCGGTTTACAACGAAGGAGCAAACTTCCCCGCTCTGTGGGAAGCGGTCAGCTCCCACATCCGGACACCGTTTCGTGCGCTCGTGGTGTACGACTTCGACGAGGACAACACGGTTCCCGTTGTCCGGCAGATTATTGCCCAGGGCGAGCCACGCCTGGTGCTGGTGAAGAACGATGTCGGACGCGGTGTGGTCGGCGCCATCCACACTGGATTCAACCGCGTGGAGCACGGTCCGGTGCTGGTGGTCATGGCCGATCTCTCCGACGACCTCTCGCAAGTGGATACCATGGTCGAGCACTACCGGCAGGGGTATCAGGTGGTGGTGGCCAGCCGCTACATGCGTGGCGGACAGTTGCTCGACGCGCCGCCGCTGAAGGGACTGATGTCGCGCTGCGCGGGGGTCACACTGCATTGGTTTCGCGGCATTCCCACGCACGATGCGACCAACGCCTTCAAGCTGTACGACAGCCAGATGTTGAGAAGCTTCACCATCGAGAGCAGGGCTGGCTTCGAGCTCAATCTCGAGCTGACAGTAAAGGCTTTTCTGGCGGGGTACTCCATCACGGAGATTCCTACCACCTGGCGCAATCGCACCCAAGGCGAGTCGCGCTTTCGTGTCTGGGCCTGGCTGCCGCAATATCTGAAGTGGTATTTCTACGCCTTCCGCCCTCGCCAGTCATCCTCGAAAACGCAACCCAAGCCATCCGCCAGCCAGACGTAACCTCGTTTGTGATTGGGGGCCTCGCGGGCAGTTGCCGGTTGCTGAACGCAGCTAGGCGCTCTGCGTCTTGACGCGCTGCATGATGAGCTGGCCGCGCTGACGCAGGCTGTCGCGCTCGTCGTGGTTGAGCACGATCCAGTACGACAGGGCGCCAAACAGCAGTCCCAGCGCGATCATCATGCCGGCGAAGGTCAATAGATTGGGGGCACGGTGGAGCAGCCCGGTGACCGAGCCAATAGCCAGGACTCCGGCGGTAACCAGGGTCGGGCGCAGAAGCGACTTGGACAGATACTCGCTCCACTTTATGCCCATCACATGCAGCGCATAGAAGGGTTCGATGCCGAGGCGCACGATCAGCAGAGGCACGGTCGTCCCCAGCGCAACGCCGAGGATGCCATACTGCCGTGCCCAGTAAACGCTAAGCACCAGGTTGGCAATTCCTTCGGCCAGCGTCCACGCAGCGAGCGGCTTATGACGGCTGCGCACGTAAAGGAAGACAGTGGATGCCGATTGCATGAGCACTACGCAATAGCCGATGGTGAGCACCAGAAGCACATTGTAGTTGCGGCTGAAACCTTCGCCGATCCAGAAGCGCAGAATGTCGCGTCCGTGCAGTACCAACACGGTGGTTCCGGCGAACGCCAGCAGAACGCAGATCTTGGTGGAGCGCAGGAACAGGTTCCGGGAAGCATCGAACTTCTTCTGTCCCTCAAGCCGGTTAGCCTCCGTGTTGAGCGGTCCGGTGATGGGATAGAAGGACATCTTGAAAACTTCCATCAAGCGCGTGATCACGTTCCAGGGTGTGGACAAGGCGACCGACAGTACGCGCGAGATGATGATGACGCCGGTATAGAAACGCAGGCGGTCCCCGACGTCGCTGACAAAAACGAAGAAGCTGAAATGCATCAGTTCCCGGGTACGGGCCCAACTGGTGTACTTCCATCCCAGACTGAGTTGCGGGTCGGCAAGCTTGACGAAAAACGCGTAAAGCCCAAACAGGAAGGTGACGATAATTAATTGCGCTATGGCGATCCCGGTCACGCGGCCACCCATGTGGATGACGGCCCAGAACACGATTCCGCGCGAGACGCCCCAGGTGATGCCTGCGCCGTTATACAGATCGAAGCGATGCAGGCCGCACAGGTAGGCGCCCATAATGCGCGCGGGAAAGTCCAAGCAGAGAGTTACGGTCTGGATGGTAAGCAGGATGCGGAACAGGTGGCGCGACTCTCCCGACAAGCCAAAGAAGCCGGGCAGGACCACCAGCAAGATAGCGCAAAGAATGACGGCTGCGCCGGCGATGCAAATCGCCATCGAGACGCCGGTCATGAAGGTCTCGTTCAGCGCGGTGCGCTCATTGGCTCCGCCGTAGCGCGCCACGAAGCGCTGCATGCTGTAGCGCACGCCCATGTCGAGCAGGCCATAGTAATCGAGCACGGAGGAGACGAGAATCCAGAGGCCGTAGTAGAAGTCGCCCAATCCGTGGACCAGCACCCGGGTCAGGAAGAACGCGACAATCCCGTTGATGATCAGCCCGGCCCAGGTTGAAAGGAAGCCTCGAAACATTCGACTATTCGTTTTCCTTCTCGAACTTCCGCCGCACAGGCGCGGAGTCGCGGGTCAGCTCTTCCTGAGTTTCGAAATTGGCGATGCTGACCGCGGAGAGCAAATCTCCATGGTCAACTTCGGGCAAATGCAGCGTGCCTCGTTCCGGCTGGGGAGGTGGGATCAGCGCAGCTCCACCAGAGCTTCGCCGATCCGAAAATTCTCTTCCGTCTCAGGCTCCTGTCGCACGGGTGGTTGCTTCATCTGCGGCTTCGCAAGGGAGCGCCGTGGGACCAGCGCCGGCATGCACATGGTCATACACAAGACAAACCAGAACAGCCGGGTATATTGGCCGCTAACGAAAAAGATTCCCACGCAGACACCCAGGATCGAGGCTTGACAGCCAACCGCCAGCGCCGCCAGCAACTGGGAGCCGCGGGCCGCCGCGCGTTTCCTGGTCTGCCCCGCAGAGAAGAAGGCAGCTCCAAGAAAGGACAGATACATCACGAACGCGGGCAGGCCCATTTCCGCCGCAATTTCCAGATAGGCATTGTGGGCCACGTGCGGATCATGCCGGATGGTTCCGGTGGTGTCGTAATTGGCGACGACAGCTTTGTAATTTCCGAATCCGACGCCTCCCAGCGGGTTCTTCTTAATCATGTTGAGGCCCGCTTCCCATCCCACCAGGTGTTTGGTGACCGATTCCGTGTCTCCTCCGGCGGGATGGAAAAACCGGTTGATCGGGGAGTTTGGGGCAAAAATCAGAAACGGCAGGGTCGCGAGGAATACGACAGCCAGGTTCCGGACGGGACGCCGCGAGCGAGCAATCAGGTAGAACACGATCAGCACGATGCCAAGGAAGCCGCCACGCGATGCGCCCAGAGTAATGGCCGCGAAGATCAGAAGCATGCATCCCACGGCGTAGACCTTCTCCCATTTTTTGGTGGCCATCAGGGCAAGCTCGAAACCAATGGGTAGGACCGCCAACGCCGCCACCGTGAAGTAGTTGGAGTCGCCCACCACGAAGCCGGGACGATACCCCTCTCCAAATGCCGCCGTTCCCCTCTGCCATTCCCGCAGCATGTAAAGGGATGCGAAAGCGACTGAGCCAATGGCCGCCATGAACGACCAGTACAGCCTCTTGATGGAATCAATGATGGTGATGGTGACAAAAAACAACACCAGGCTGGAGACGTACATGTAAATCGGATTTACGAAATCGGTCATCGAGGCCTTCAATCCCCGGGTGAGATAAGAGAAGGCGGCGAGCCCGAAGAACGTGATCATCAGCCATGACTGCGGGGTGGCGAAGTAGCGGGGAATGGCGTGGCGGTGCGCCAGATAGGCCAGGGCGTAGAGCAGGCAAATCGCGCCTAGCAACTTAGTCACCGTAATGCCTGGGCCGATCTCCGCGTCCCAGAACTGATGCCGGAAGTACGGCATCGACATGATCACGAGAAAATAAAATATCAAGCCACTTCTCCTTGGCCCACTGGCACGGGCTGTGTTTTTCCGGCTTCCTCGCCAATCGCTTGCTGCAAGCCTTGAAACGCGGCCGCGATGGAGCGTTCCAGGGCCGTGACGTCGTAGTCCTGCAGCACTCGACGGCGTGCCGCTTCGCCCATGGTCTTCCGCCGCGCCGGATCGCGTAGTAATTCAATCACGTTCCTGGCAAATTCGGCTGGATCGTCGGCGATCAGAAATTTCTCTTCCCGGCACAAAATCCAGCCCTTCCGCGCCGACCGTGGTTGAAACCATGGCCTTGCCCATTGCCCCGGCTTCCAGAATCTTCAATCGCGTCCCGCTACCGATGCGCAATGGGACTACACACACCGCCGCCTGGGCGACCACCGGCCGCAGATCAGGCAGAGTGCCAGTGAACTCCAGAGCGGAAACATCGGCAAAGCGGGCGCGGAACTCGGGAGAGGGATTGCGCCCGGCAGCGATCAGCCGCACACCAGGGACCTCCTGCCGCACCAGCGGAAAGATCGCGCGCACGAAGTATTCCAGCGCATCGCGGTTGGGAAACCAATCCATTCCTCCCTGATATACGACAGTCAGAGGCTCTTCCTCGGCGTCTACCGCGTACTCACTGACATCCACTACGTTCTGTGCGACAGCGGTCCGGATGCCGGGACAAAGGGAACGGATTAATCCGGTGTCCACGTTGGAGCAGGCCATAGCGAGGACAGCGCGCCGGTACATCGCAGTCTCGAAACGGCGCAACTTGCTGGCCTCCCATCGGGCATACAGCGCCTTGAGCGGATTGCGTTCATGCTGGACGTAGCGGCTGAGAATCACATACTCCACGTTCTGGCTGTTCATTACCACCGGGGCGGCGTAAGCGGGCAGGTTGATGGCCGAAAAAACATTGTCACACACAATCACATCGAAGGCGCGATCACGAACGCGCTGCTCCAAGCGCACCCGCATTTGGTCAGACCGGAAGCGATCGATGGTAAACGGAGAAGTTGAAAAGATAGCGCGCAGGCGTTTCCAGTAGTCACCACCGGCGGACAACCGCGTGTAACTCAACGGAACGATGTCGCTCTCCGCGCACACGGCGCTTAGCTCGCGCTCAGTTCCTGCCACCTCGCCCGGCTCGGCAAAACAGGCCAGAGTGACCTCATGACCCGCACCTTTGATGGCGCGCAGCATGGACCACAGGCGCATCTTGGCGCCATTGTTCGCGGGCAAGGGATAGGCCACCGAGATGTATAAGACCCGCATCAGTCGGCTGCTCCGTTCGCCCGGGTGGCGCGAGCCAGGCGTCCGCGCATCTTGATTCGCACGTCGTGGAAAGTGGCATAGGCGGCGCTTCCCCATCGCGCCATGGGAGAATAGTACTTTTGCCAGCGCCGGATGGGCACCAGAACGCCTCCAAACTTCTGCTTGAACTTGCCCGGGCCGCACATGTTATAGGCGGTCAGGCCGCGCTTGAGGGCCCATTCCATCACCCATGAATGCATAAGGTCGTTGGGCGCATACTGCCGTCCGCTCAACCGGCTTGCACCGCCCCAGTAGTAGATCGTCTTGTCGTCGTGGGGAAAGAGCCCAGTCGCAATCGACTGTCCTTCGGGGCTGAGGACCTGCACTGCCAGCAGCATATCTTTGGGATACAAGTGCCGGAACAGCAGTCGCGGACGATCGCTGCCGTAAGGCGGGAACAGGCCTTTACGCGTCATGACCTCCATGAACTGGTCGTAGTATTCATCGGTCATGCCGGCATCACTCGATTCCACCACCGTCAACCCGGAGCGCAGGGCCTTCCTCACCGTCGAGCGGTCCTTCTTGTCAATGCGCTTCCACACCAGCTCTTCGTCGTACGGCGTAAGTTCGACGATGTAGGTCGAACCGACTCTGACGTCGTAACCTCTTGAAGCCATCAAGTCTGCGTCCAGTATCGGGTTTTCGATCTCCAGCATGGCGATATGTTCACTTGCGGCCAGCTCATCCAGCGCGTGCAGAAACGCCTCGGCGCTGAAGTCCGGGTTCACTACTGGACCCATAAAATTGGTGCCCCAGCTCTTCAGGGGACTACCGAGAATGCGGAACGGTCCCTTTCGAAAGATCCCTGCGCAGAAATAGCCAGCGGTCCGCCCGGCTTCCCGGATCGCCCAATAGCGGATCTGGACTCCTTGACTGTGGGCGAGATACTCGAGCCAGGCCCGACGGTGAAACAGGTGCGCAGTCTCGTAGCCGGCAATACGCGCGTCCCACGTTTCCTGCTCCTCGAGGGTCAATGGCTCCAATGCATAGCGCACAGAACGGCTGCCTTCCGTTTCCAGGATCAGCGGACTTGGGCTGGCACTCATGCGCGCGTTTCCACCAGGAACTCCCGATAGTTCCAGAGAACTGCTTCGACCACGTCCTTCTGGCCCGCCGCCGTACGGGACAGAAGATTGGGGACGGGAAGCCAGCGCAAGATACTTGCCGGTTGCCAAGTCCCGGCCGTCAGCTGACCCGTTTTCGACGAGGTCAAGGCCGGCTGCTGCCGGGTTTCCCCTGAATCAGCAAGCTGAAGGCTAGAGACGGCGTCTAGTCCCGCGGCATAGACGCAATAGCGTGGCGACCCGGCGCGCAGCAGCTGCAGCCATCGCCAGCCGTGGCGCAGACTGTCAAGCATCCCACGACGCCGCACCAGGAATGCCCAGCCGCGCAGGCGTTCCTGCCAGCTTTGTTTTCGCATGTGCAGATGCTGCATTGCCTCCGGAGAGGACATCTCTACCCCGTGAATCCGGGACAACTCCCACGCCCATAACGAACGCAGGACGGCAACAGCTTGCTTTAAGGAAACAGGCGACGCAAAGGGCGAGGGGCCATCCCAGGCATGCGCAATCTTGTATTCGGTACAGCGGGCCACCAACCTCACAAACCAATCCACATCAAACGGTAAGTCCGAAAGGAGGTGGCGTTCGTGCAAATCGCAAAGCTTATCGGCGCGCGCCTGGTATCCTGCGACGAATTCCTGCTTGAAAACCAGAATGGACGTTGCCATGTCACAGTAGAGCTTGGTTAGTCGGTACTGCGCCGCCGCCCGACAATGCCGCCGTGTCCTCTACCGGTTCGGTCACGATCTCCAGCAACTCGACGGTGCGGTTCGCCAGCATACGCCAGGCGTCTTCTTCGCTGACATGCGTCACGTAGCGCGATCGGTTGCGGAGGAGGTCGGGGTCGCCGTAGAGCACTTGGCCGCAGGTCAGGAGTTCGTAGCCAAAAATCGTCTCGCCCAGACGGGACAGGAATCCCTCATGCACTGCGCCGAAAGAGAGCTTGCAGAGCACGCCTTTGTTTCGCAGTTCCTCTTCCGCCCCACTGCAGACGAGAGTGACCAACTCGGGGGAAGGAATCTCTGCTTTGTCCTTGATAATGACGATGAATTCCGCATCGCTCAGGAAGTGAATACCCTGGTCGGTCTGCTGCCAGGTGGCTTCGTTGCGCGCCAGGCTGCCGGTGAGGATCAGGGCCTTCAGGCGCGCTTCAAGGCCCAGGAGACACCAGCGGAGCATCGTGTCGCTGACGCGGAATTTCGCTTCAATGTCGCGAGACGCGAACGGGAGTTCCACCGCCTGGGCAGCGGCGTTGCCGTCTGCCTTCGAGTTGGCGACCTCGTTCAACTCGCCACCACCTGCCGCGTCTCGTGGTGGTGGACGGAAGACTGCGTCCGGCCCAGCGCCTCGCGATAGAACTCGCCGGTTTCGCGCACCTGCCGCTCCTGACTGAAGCGCTCCAGTACGTGCGCGCGACCCTGGTCCGCCAGGCGCTGCCGCAAGGCAGGCGAGCGAAGCAGGCTGCAAATCGCGGCCGCCAGCGCGCCGGGATCTCCAGGAGGAATGGTGATGCCGGTGCGACCGTTGATGACCACTTCCGGGGTGCCGTCCACGGCGGTCGCCACCATGGCCCGTCCGGCCGCGAGCGACTCGACCGCCACCAGCGGCAGCCCCTCGTAGAATGAGGGCAGCACGGTAAAGTCGCACAGCGCCAGCCAGTCGCTTATGTTGTTGCGGAAGCCCAGGAAGCGCACATTTTCCAGCAGGTTGAGCTGCTTCGCCTGGCCCTCCAACTCGTGGCGCAGAACTCCATCGCCGAGGCAAAGCACTCGGAGGTTGGGGAACTCGCGCAGCACTTCGGGCATGGCATTGAGCAGGACGCTGTGACCCTTTTGCGGCTCCAGTCGCGCCGCGACAAGGACCACCGGATCGACTGCACCAATGCCCAGCTCGGCGCGCAGGCCGGGCGGCGGAACGTGAGCGGGATTGAAGCGGCTCAGATCCGTACCATTTTGGATCACGCGCACTTTCTTCTCCGGCAAGCCCTTCTCTTCGATCAGATATCGCGCATTCGCGTAGGAAACCGCAATGTAGCGGTCCACGAAGCGTCCCGCCATGCGATCAATGGTGAAGTTCTTCGCCTTCCAACCCCTGCGCCAGGATTCGCGCACGTGTGGCGTCTCAATGACCAACGGCACGCGGCACATCCAGCCCACGGGAGAGGAGCACAGGCTGCCGGTGAAAAGATGCGAGTGCAACACCTGAATGCGGCGCTCCCGAAGCCACCGGCCCAGCCGCGTCGCTCCCTCCACATGGGATGGAGAGGGATAGAACAGGGGCAACAGCTCCACATCCGAGGGCACGTCCGGGCGTACCGCGTCCGCGACTTCCGGGCTGCATACCAGGTGCAGACGAAACTCCTTGCGGTCCAATCCCCGCAGCAACGTGAGGATGTGCTCCTCAGCCCCGGCGCGTACGGAGGTGTTGCTGAACTGCATCACCGGGATTGGACCCTCCATCATGCTCCGCTCCGCGCGAGCTGCCTCTTGGGTTCCACAGATATAAGTCCGGCAGGAACGTCGGCTTCGACCATCATTCGTACCAGGCACTTGAAGTCCACCTCCGGCTGCCAGCCCAAAGAGCTGCGTGCGAGGGTGGAATCGCCGCGCAGGTCGTGGATCTCACCCGTACGGAAGAGCTTGGGATCGACTTCGATGTATTCATTCACCACCTCGGCAACGTTGGCGCCGGGGGGAATGAGGTCGAGACACTGCAGAACCTCGACGACAAACTCGTACACGCTGTGCGATTCACCGGTCGCGATCACGAAGTCACGGGGGGCATCCTGTTGCAGCATGGCGTGCATGGCACGAATGTAATCGCCGGCAAATCCCCAATCGCGACGCGCCTGCATGTTGCCCAGCTTGAGCTTGTTCTTCTTGCCCTGCGCCCAATCGGCCGCCGCCAGAGTGATCTTGCGGGTCACCATTTCGGGCCCGCGGCGCGGCGATTCATGATTGAAGAGAATGCCGCCGACAGCGAAAACGCCTCGCGCCCGGTAGACTCCGCACAAACCATGCGCCGCCGTCTTGGAAACTCCGTAAGGCGAAGTGGGCGTTAGCGCCGTCTGCTCGTTGCGCAAGCCGTTCAGGTTGCCGTACATCTCCGAACTGGAAGCCTGGTAGAGCCGCGTGTCCGGCTTATGCCGCTCGATAATGTTCAGCAGGCGTGCCAGGCCACCCACGTTGATGTCGAACGTCTCGGCTGGAATCTGCCAGCTCGTGGGCACAAAAACCTGACCGGCAAGGTTATAGACTTCGTCGGGTGACGCCTTGGCAAAAGCGACCTCCAGCGACGCCGAGTCGCGCATGTCGCCAAACAGAATTTCAATCTGGCCCTCGAGATGGCTGAGCCAGTGCATGGTCGCCGGCTCCCGGCGCACCAAGCCATAGATCCGGTATCCGAGTTCCAGGAGGTATTCGGCCAAATAGCTCCCGTCCTGCCCGGAAATACCGGTAATCAAAGCTTTCTTCATAAGGCAATCCTTTCCTTGGTCTCGTGCCCAGCCTCGCGAATTGAGTAGTAAACATCGGCGATGGTGCGCATGGGCTGAAGTGGCTTTTCGTTACTTAAGAATATCGCGTCTGAATAGGAATCGCTGGGGTGATAACCATGCATTCCCTCGGGAAACCATCCCCGCCCGTTGAAGTCACTCTCGGCGACCATCCAGCCGGCGTCAAGCAGAAAGATCAGTTCACCGTAGCGGTCGTCGGAGAAATCAAGCCCGAACTTCTGCAACTCCGGTTTGGTCAGAATATGCCCGCAATCCAGAGACTCCATAGCTTGCTGTACCTGCCGCCGTGCCGAGGGGTCGAAGAACCAGAAGCGCGCCATGGTCGAGTCATACACCGCGAGATAGTCCTGCGGCATACGCAAGCCGAGTTTTGCCACCTCGCCGACCAGATCAGCGTGCCGGGTGACCGGGGTCATGCCATGATCAGAGCACACCATAAGGGAAGCCTCCGGATCGCGCTCCCGGGCAGCACGAAACACCTCCCGCAACTGCTGGTCGTACCAATTCAGCTTCTCCGCGATCGCCTCTGGCTCCCTGCAATGCATGTGCAGGAAACCATCCATCTCGCACAGGTAAAGAAAGAACAGCGTGGCGTTGGTTTCGGCGATGTCGCGAATGGCGCGCCGCATGATCTCCGCGTCGGAACACTGGTGATAGGTGTACACGCGGTAGGCACGGCCCTCGCGTTCCAATTCGTCAAATAGAGACGGCGTGCCTTCCAATCCTCTGGGCGCGTAGATGTCGTGGCGTTCGGAAAAATTGAAGTAGGGCAACAGGCTTGGCGACACGCAGCATTCGAACGTAGGACCGAGCCCGAACACTCGCCGGCCGAGTTCCTTGATGATCTTGCGGCCGTAGCGATTATCCAGCACTCGCTGGGGCAGCCAGCGGAACGCCTTCATCCACCAGAAAGGAGCGTGCTGGGGATCATAATAAAAGAGGTTCCAATGGCCATGACGTTCCGGCATGAGGCCGGTCAGGATCGTTGGAATCGCACCTGAACTGAAGCCCAATACCGTCTGCAACGCCGTCCTATAGGGTAGCACATCGTCCAGAAAGGGCCGCTCGCGGATATACTCCCATCCCAGTGCATCGATCAGCGCGATGACCTGAAGGCGGTCGCTCATAGCCGGTCCTCCGCGGTACGCACGCCCAGCAGTTCGGGTCTCAAACGCACAAAGACATATCGGGGAATGGCCAGGGCGCGATCACGACCCCATAAACGCAAATACACTGCCGGGTCTTTCTCCGCGAGCTTACGGAAGTCGCTCAGGGAGGTTTGCCGCATCACGCACACTCGCGAAAGAACCCGCGCTCCCTTTTGTGCGGGCCAGGGGCGGGAGGTACAAACCACCCGATACCCGGATTCCCAGGCCGCCTCCAGCACATGCTGATCGCAAAACCCATAGGGCGCGGCAAACACCTCGACCGGGGATGCAAGCCGCTGCTCCAACATTTGCCGGGAGACGCGCAGTTCCTCTTTCAGCCGTTCCGAATCGAGGGTTGTCAGCACGACGTGGTGGTGCGCGTGGGACCCGAAACGCATTCCGGCGCGAGCCATCTCGGCGGCCATCGACCAGCTGAGGCACTCGCTGCTGCCCATGCGCGACGTATTCACGAAGAACGTGCCCGTTGCGCCAACTTCCGCCATCAAGCGGAACGCAACTTCATAGTGCGAGGAGTAACCATCGTCGAAGGTGAGCGCCACGGCCCTTGCCGGCGCCTGACCGGAGGCAATGTCCTGGGGTGCGACCGTCGTCATTCCCAGATCGCGAAGCAGTTGCAGTTGGCTGTGGAACTCGGATTCGTGGACCGCGAATCGATCTCCCGGGATCGCGGAGCCGCCGGCCGCCACCAGGCGGTGGTAATCAACAATGGGCACTCCGGTGATTTGTCCGAACATCGTCGTGGTCTCCAATTTGATTCACCGGTTCCTGCCGTGCACCGGCCACGGCCGACCTCATCTTCCCCCTCGGCCCAGCATCAGCGTTTTGACGGTGGCGAACAAGATGTAAAGATCCAGCCCGAAGGAAACATTCTTGATATAGAAGAGGTCGTAAGCCAGCTTTTCCCGATTGTCTTCCAGAGTCTCGTTATAGCCGCGATTAATTTGCGCCCATCCGGTGGCCCCGGGTTTGACCAGCCATCGCTCTTTGTAGAATGGGATTTTCTCGGCGCACTCCATTTCTTGTTCGGGGACAAACGGCCGCGGACCGACGAAGGACATGTCGCCTTTCACGATGTTGAACAGCTGGGGCAGTTCGTCGATGCGAGTGCGGCGCAGCCACTTGCCCACCCGGGTCACTCGGGAATCGCCATGTATTGCCGGCGTTAGTTCCTTCTTGTCCGATCCGTCATACATGGAACGAAACTTGTAGATATTGAACAGGTGCCCATGTTCCCCGACACGTTTCTGGCGGAAAATCGCCGGCCCGGGCGAGTCCAGACGGATGGCAATGGCGGCCAGCAGCATGATCGGCGAGGTCACGATTATAGCCAGGGCGCCCAGGACAAGCGAGAAGACGCGCTTGTACAGCTGCATTATCGTGGGGACGTGAAAACCCGGAGAAAAGATCAACCAACTCAACCGCAACGAATCCAACGGGATTTTCCCGGTAACACTCTCGTAATAGTCAGGGCCGTCCTGAATATAGACGCCGCGGGCCTTCAGCTTGAGTAACTGCTCCACCAGCAGCTTCCCTCGGCGGTCGCCCATGGTCACGACCACACGTTGCACGCCGTGCCGCTCCACCAGGTAGTCGAGGTCACCGCTCAACAGCGGAATGCCGGGAACCGGTGGAGTGTCCTGGCCGACTAAGCCCACGATCTTGACCCCAAGCTCCGAGCGGTTGCTGACTTCCTGCATAAGTGCTGTGGCCAACGGCCCGTCACCGTAGATGATGGCGCGCTCCGAAAAGCGCGCCGAGCGGTTGAGCACGAAAAACAGCCGTCGCCACGCCGGGATCGCAACCGCTACGATGCCCACCCCAATCCACAAGCTGCTGCCGCCCAGGCTGACCTCAGGAAAGGCGTAGTACAGCACCGCCAGGGCGACGAACGTGGAACCCAGAACCCCCACCAGCCGGGTGACCACCTCCCGGCGATTGGAGAGCACGAAGGAATCGTAGAGATCGAAGTAGTACATCAGTACAACGAAGACCGCCACCACTAGCAAAATGCGGCCAAGCCCGTTCAGATACAGCAGATAGATCTTGGCGTCCGATGCCGTTCCCGCCCACCACACCACCGCCACGGTAAAACCCAAAGTAACCAGTAATGCTTCGGTCACCGTGAGCAGCAGGGTGCGGGTGGGGAAATAGGCATTGAACAAACGAATCATGCCGTGACCGGGTCGACCGTCTTACCTTCCGTCTTCGCCTCTTTCTTGTACTTGCCGTTCTTGCTGCCGTAATAGCGGTCGTAGCCAATCTTCAACATGGAGGCCTGGTTCAGCACCGTCCCGACGATCTTGTTCTTTTCAATGGAGGCGAGGGCCTTGCTCAAGACCTTGCGGCGGGTGTATCCCTCGCGCACTACCACCAGCACGCCATCACAAAGCCGGGAAAGCGAGGTAGAGTCCGCCATTGGCAACATCGGCGTGGCGTCCAAAAGCACCCAATCGAAGCTCGCAGAAACGGTATCCAGCATTTTGGCGAAGCGGGCAGACTCCAGCAGAGGCATGGGCTCCTCGATGCCCTGGCCGGCAGACAGAAACCACAGCGGCAAATCACCCACCCGGTACAACGCGTCCTCAAGGGCGAGCTTCCCCTCGCTCCATTCGGTGATTCCGCGCATGGGAGAGCTGGACAGCAGCTGGCTGGCGCTGGGGCGGCGAAGATCGGCCTCGATCAGGAGGACGCGCTCGTTGGGACGCCGGGCGATGGCGAAAGCCAGATTGACCGTCACTACCGACTTGCCCTCATCGCCCTCCGAGCTTGTAACCAGCACTTTCTGCAGCCGCCGTTTGCGCTGCATGTGGGCCAGCCGCGTGCTGAGCACGCGGAACATCTCTGCCCCCGGGCTGTCCGGATCGGCCACGGAGACCAGACGCTGTTCGGGTGTGGGATGGGGATGCAGCACCCGCTCGGAGGGAACCGCCAGCCACCTGCCATCGGTCGGCGCGGCCGTGGGAAGGCCGCTCACAGCCAACGAGGGCATCTCAAGCATGGGAGCTGGACCCTCTTCGGGAACTCCCGTAAAAGCAGGGGCAGCGGCAGCTACCGCCGGCGCTTCGGCCGACACCGCCTCTGGCTGACCTTGAGACAATGGCGAGACACTTGGATTTTCACCTTGGGACTTTTGCAACGCGTCGAACACTCGACTCATCGTTAAACTCTCCTCCCGGCGCCAGTGGGCATCGGGTTCTCGGCTTCTACCGCTGGGTTATCCATGGTACGCAGGAGGCGGAACAGGGAGCGCAGAAGGCTCTCGCCGTTTTCCTCGCGCGCCGCCAGAGGCGGCGGCGTTTCCTCCGGCAAGGAAGGGGTCGTCAGGCGAAAATCCGCGGCCACTTCAGCGACAATCTCGGGCGCCACCGGCCGCTGTTCACGGGCAAAGGCGTTCAACATGGAGTTTTCGCAAAGAGTATTCACAATGCGCGGAATTCCGCGCGAATACTCGTAGATTTTGTCCAGGGACTCGGCAGAAAAAACCGGCGGCTCCGGCCCGGCTCCGGCCCGTTCCAGGCGCGACAAAATATAGCCGCGGGTTTGCTGGTGGTCGAGCGGCTGCAACTGGCAGCGCAGGGCCACCCGCTGTTTGAGTTGCCGCAATTGCTGCGAGTCAAGGATGACCTCCAGCTCCGGCTGGCCCATGAGCACGATCTGGAGAAGCTTTTGCTGCGACGTTTCCAGATTGGTTAACAGCCGGATCTCTTCCAGCAGCTCGTGACGCAGCGCCTGTGCCTCATCTACTACCAGCGCTGTGATCAGTCCACGGGCGTGACGCTGGATGAGATAGCGGTTCAGATCAAGCAGCATCTCGGCCTTGGTTCGGCCAGCATGGGCCAAGCCGAAATCCGCCATGATGTACTGGAAGAATTCCACCACCGGCAACAGCGGATTGAAGACGTACGCGAACGCGATGTTGTTCTTGCGCAGTTCCGAAAGCAGGCAGCGGACCAGCAGGGTCTTCCCCGTACCCACCTCGCCGGTGATTACGATGAAGCCTTTTCTCCGCCCCACCCCGTAGTGCAGGTTGGCCAGCGCTTCGTTGTGGCGCGGCGTCGGATGATAAAAGAACGGGTCCGGGCTGATCTCAAAAGGATTGCGCGTCAACCCGAAAAATTGTTTGTACATGCACTATCCCCAATACCAGGCGTAAACAATTCCCATGGGAATCAGGATCGCGACCAGCAGCGCCGCCGCCGCCGTGATCCAGGGCGTCCAGCGCGCCCGGCGGATTTCGGCCTCCGTTGGTAGCGGCGGGATTTCCACCAGAACCGGCAAGGAAGTTGAGTCGACTAGGTCTTGTTCGGTACGGATGCGATCGTCGACGAACTCCAGGCCCGCCCCAAAGAACACCGCGAACACGATTCCCACTGCCAAACCCGCCAACGAGAACTTGAAGCGGTCGGGGAAGGAAGGCTTGTCAGGCAGGCTGGGAGGATCGATAACGCGGAACTGCTCGCCTTGCTGCTGTCGCTGCAGGTTGGTGGCCAGCTGCGAGCCGCCTCTCTTCTCCAACAGATCGTCATAGGCTTTTCTCGTGGCCTGGTAATCGCGCATGATGTCGTCCATCTGCGCCGACACCGCGGGAGTGTCCGCCATGCGCTGCTGATACTGCTGGCCAGTGGCCTGCAGCTGTTGGATCTTGGCTTCCAGCGATTGGATCTCCTGCTTGTTCGACTTCAACTGGCTCTGCACCTGCATCAAGGGGGTCATGGCGGCCACTTGCGCCGGGGTCGCGGAGTTCGTTTCCAGGTTTTCCTTGGCCTCCGCGCTCATGTCTTTCTTCAGCTTCTCCAGACGCGCAATGTCGTCCTTCAGGGCAATAACGTCGGGGTGGTCGTCCGTGTACTTGGCGCGCAGTTGTGCCAGCCCGGCGCGCGCCGAGTCAAGCTGTGCCTGGATACTAGTCGGCGCTCCCGCCAGACCGTCGGGGCCCATGGATTGATACTGGTTCAGCAGCGAGTTGAGATAGGTCTGCTGTTGCAAGGCGCGCTCACGCGCCCCCAAGGCGGACTGCAGCTGCGCCTGGATGCCATTCAGGATCTGGATGTTACTTTGCAGCTCCTGCGGCAGCGAGCCCTCGTGCTGGGCCTCGAACGCGTGCAGCTTGGCTTCCTGGTCGGCCAGCGACTGGGCCGCGGCCCTGGTCTGCGAGTCCAGGAACATGGTGGTGGCTTCCGACTGCTCCTGGCTGGCACGCACGTTTTCGTCGATAAAGAATGACGCCAACTTCGCGTTTACCGCCTGAGCGGCCGTGGGATTGGGGGCCTCGTAATCGATCTTGAAGGCCACCAGTTCCCCAGTGTTCCTGCCCGCAGAAGGAGGAGCTTGCACCAATTCAAGCTTGATGTCCTCACGCATTTGCTTCACCTGGTCATCCGGAGAGCTCTCATACCTCGGGTACAGCTTCAGGTTCTGGATGAGGTTGAGCAAGCGGGTGCGGCTGAGGACCTGCTGGGTCATGGCCTGGACGCGCTCCGACAGGTCAACTTGCACATTGGGCTCGACGTAGGACTTCGGCACCTTCTGTTCCTCGACCAGGATCACGCTTTCCGACGTGTAGGTCGCCGGCAAGACCCAGGCGGAGAGAAACACCAGCAGCCAGCCGAAGAATAGCGGACCCAGGATCCACCATTTGCGGCGGCTTAAGATGGCCTGATATTCATCCAAACCTCGGGTTGCTCGCTGATCGTCAAGTTCTTCCATATGGGTCACCGTCCAAGAGAATGGCCCCAGTTGTACTGGAGCGTGAATTGGATCCGATTGTCGGTCCACTTTGGCGCTGCCGCGCCATAGCCGATAAGGTTTTTCTGGGTCTCGTAATAGCGAAAGTATTGCATGCTCGCGCTCAAGGTAGGGGTCAATTGACGCGTCAAGCCTATGTTGCTGGTAAACGAGTCGAGATGTTGGGATTTGTAGCGAGTCGAGGTCCCTGTGTTGTTCCCGTACAGCACACCGAGGAGGAGACTCCAGCGGGGGTTGAGCTGTCGGATGTAGTTGCCGTTAAACGTGTACAGATCCACGATCCCCAGCAGGACGCCACCGTCGGAAACTGATTTCATGAAGCTGAACGTTGCGGCATTGCGCTGCCCACTCCAGCCAAAATTCCCTCCGTAGGCCACATCCCACATCTTGTTGTGAAACACCTCAATAAAGCAGCCGTACGGAGTGCAAAGAATAGGGACCAGATTCTTGGTTGCGGTGTACTGGGGACCAATCCATGCCCCCACGGACATGTGCGGACTCAGTTGATAGTTGACGAAGGCCTCGATCGTCTGGATTCCCGAACGCGACTGTCCGTGTCCGAAATCCAGAGAGGCAAAACTGTAGGCGCCGCCGGCTGAAAACCTGGCCGTGAATAGATGCTGGTAAGCACTCGTTCCGCCCCAGCTCGTCAGGTTGTAAGCAGAATAGGTGTCATTGTGGAGAAAACGGCGAAAGCTTTCAGTCCCGGTAAAGGTTAGGCTGTTATGGGCGTCGATTTGATAGGTCAAATCAAGCACCCCGGAGTTCTGTTGGGTGGTAGTTAGCGGCACGTAGATGGTTGGGTTGGGCTGATTGTAGGTGGGGGTGCCACTATAAACCAAGTATTGCTGGTAGGGATCGGACGTATACAGGTAGCTGTCATAGGCATTGATCTGCCAGTGCTTGTTGATGTTGTAGGTGATGCCCCCATTCGCCGTGGGGTTGGAGGAGTCGTAATACCCCTGGCCAGTACTGGTGGTGAGTCCACCATTAGCCGCGGCGTACCAAGTAAGGGTGGGACGGGTCTGCCTCAACTCAAGCGAAGGGTTGACGATGAATAGCGTCCGGGAGTAGCCCTGATAACCAAACGTGTTCGCGTTGCTGTCCCACGCCACACTTGCCCCCAAGCCCACGCTCAGGAAGTTATGCTGCGTCAATTCATCCAGCAGGGCCAGGGGAGGCCGCTGCTCAGGATGCGTGAAGGCGGGCTGTGGTCCATTGGAAGACTGCTGCTGCGAGGAGTCGACCGAGCCGCTCTGCGGTGCATCGCCCGTTCCCACCTGTGACCAGGAGAGCGGCACCGGCAACAGTGCCATTACGACCAGAAGGGTTCCCAATTGGAGATTCATCTTTACCCCCCTTACGGAACGACTAATGTGTCCCGCGGCTGTAACTCGATATTTTCGTCTGCACGCTTGCCCTTGATCACGTCCTTGTAGTTGAAGGGCAATCGTACCTGTTTGCCATTAGCGGCGGTGCGGAGCACGTACACTTTCTTCTGTTTGGCGAATGGCTGAAATCCGCCGGAAAGCGCGATCGCATCCAGCACCGTCATGCGTCGGGTAAGCGGATAGTATCCCGGCTTCAACACTTGACCCACGACATTAAACGTCAGGCTGTGAACCTCGACGACGATCACCGTTACCTGCGGGTCCGACATAAACTTCTTCAACAATCCGCTGATCTGGTCTTGTAATTGTAACGGCGTCAAGCCCACTGCCTTGATTTCTCCAATCAGCGGCATCGTGATCATCCCGTCCGGGCGAACAGGAACGGCCCTGGACATCTCCGGCTCTTTCCACACGTTGATGTTGAGAATGTCTTCCACGCCGATGATGAAACCGGAAGGTACCACGTCGGCCACCCGCGGAGGCGTAGTGTCAGGCGCGGCAGGCTGACCGGACTTGGCCGCAGCGCCCGCGTCGGGCAACGCAGATTGGGCGACGCCGGTCGAACTCGTGCCATTCTGTCCACACCCCACACCCACCCCACAGCCCAAGACCCACAGCAGTATCAGGAGAAGAATTGCACGGTTTCCCAGGTCCCTTTTTTGCAAATGCATTTACCCACCTTTATCGAGTCTTACTCGGCCTTATCCTCGTCCTCGTGTTTGCTGGCGGAACTGGAACGCCGCTGAGGAATCCCCACTTCCTTCAGCTTGTACAACAACGCGCGATAGCTGATGTCAAGCGAGCGCGCGGCCTTCTTCCGGTTCCAGTTGTTGGCGTGCAGGGCGTTCAGAATAATGCGCGCTTCCAGCTTGCGGACTGCTTGCCGGGTCAACTTCTTCAGGGAGACCGGCCCATCGAGCATCAGGGTGTTAACATTGTCCCGCTCATTGGGCTGCAGCAGCTCACTCAAGATAACATCTTCGGTTCCCATCACCACATAGCGCTTGATCAAGTTCTCCAGCTGGCGGACATTGCCCGGCCAGGAATAGCGCTGCATCTTTGCCATCAATGCCGGACGGACCATCAGCACTCTTCCGTTAAGTTTTTCGTTGTAGTGCTGCAATAGGTAATCGCAGATGACGGGGAGGTCCACGGCCCGCTCCCGCAGCGGAGGAAGATGAATGGTCATCGCCGCGATGCGGTAGAAGAGGTCAGAGCGGAAATTGCCCTGCCCGATTTCCTCGTGCAACTCGCGGTTGGTGGAACACACGATGCGGACTTCGACTTTCTTGTCCTCCTGCGCCCCAATGCGACTGAACTGGCCATCCTGCAGCAACTGTAAAAGCTTGGCCTGCAGCATGGCATCGAGTTCCGCAATCTCGTCCAGAAACAGCGTGCCGCGATGCGCCAACTCCACCCGTCCCGGCTTGGGATTGAACGCGCCAGTGAAAGCGCCCCGCTCATAGCCGAACAGTTCGCTCTCCAGCAGCGTCCCCGGAATGGCGGGACAGTTGACCTTGACGAAAGGACCGCTGGACCAGGGGGAGTAGAGGTGCAGCAGCCGGGCGACAATATCTTTTCCGGTGCCGCTTTCGCCGGAGACGAGGACCGAAAGATTGGACCCTGCAACCCGCTCGAGCTTCTGGCGCACGTCCCGCATGGCCGGGGTTTGGCCGAAGATCACTGATTCTGGGGGCAGCTGATGGGCCGTAATTGCGCTTTCGTTGTTCGAGCCGGCCAGTAGAGGCATTGTGTTTCTCAGGGTCGCAGACCCGTCACAGCATTAGCAATGAATTGCATTTCTTGCGCCAAGTTTGTGCACATCGCAAAGTGATGCGCACCATCCCGGCAAGCTATTGTATTGTAAATATCTTACATTTACTAATCACGCCTCAAAAAAGGTCGCTCGGAAGGCCCAAAACGGATGTTTTGCGCTTAGAAGTGTGAAAAACTTTTCACTCGGAGGAAGCGACTTTCCCTGCGGGTCGGTGCTTACCGCCGTTCGGGCCTGACGGCTGGTTCAGCAGGGGCTCCTGGAACTGCAGTCCAAGTAGGAAATACTGCCGATCCGGAGTGCATCGTAGCACGGTGGCATGGAGGAGGGAAACTGAACGCGGGAGCTGCGCTTTGTTCACCAGCGCAACGGGAATTTCGAGTGAGATCTGGGTGCCAGGGTCGAGGTAGCGCCGGGTGGCCAGCAACAAGCCGCCAGCCGACAGGTTCAGGGCAGTGGCAAACTCCAGGAATTCTTCGCCATTGGCTTTATTCCCGCGGACGAAAAAGGGAATTGAGATGGGCAACCGGTCCCAGCCGCGGCGCTCAGCTACGGATGCGGTTCGACGCACTGCAAGCTCCTACTCTGCTACGGTATACCATACGCACATCAGCGGCCAAACTTGACATAGCTACAAACCCTTGGTAAGTCCCTGTTGCTTGTTAGACATAAGCCATGGGCTAACATGCCTCTTCGGGGCCCAGGATCGCAATCTCTTGCGGCTGAGGAGAAGAAGAATACCGCAAGAAATGAAAAAGTTTGCGCATAATAACGACTATCTTTCATATCGGACGATGATATTCTTCATAATTTTGATTGACTTTGTGGCCGATTGCGCTAATATCAGGTCTCCCCCTGTAGAGCGCTCCAGCTCTATTCCCCGAGGCATTGGTACTTGCTAAACCTTAACCCGGCTTTTGTCGAGAGTATGCCTGTAGAACAATCTTTAGGGGCCTTTCCTAAACCCGCGGACGCGACGTTGTTGTCCCCGTCGGGGGAGAGGTATGGAGCCGCAGCCATGCAACCAGCAAGTGTGAATTCCGTCCGGCAAAAGTTCGAGATCTTTAGCGACGAGCATTGCAGTAGTTGCCGCGATGCTCTGGCTTCGGCCGCACATGAGTTGAAGACGCCTCTGGCAATTATGGGGGGCTACCTGCAGCTGCTGCTGGCACAGAAATTGGGTCCATTGAATCCACGCCAGATGGAAGTGCTCACCGAGATGCAGGCCAACGGCGCGCGTCTTTCCAATTTTGTGCAGAACCTGCTGGCCTACGCCACGCTCAAGGTTGACCGCTTCGAAATGCAATACGAGGCCGGCGACATCAACAGCTGCGTGCGCGAGATCGCCGAGGTTTGGGCGCAGCGTTTTCAGGACAAGGCCATCGCGTTTTACTTTTTGCCGGGCGAAAAGTTGCGGCCCTTCCCCTTCGACTACTACAAGGTTCAGCATATCGTCTCCAACCTGCTGGACAATGCGATGAAGTACACCCCGGCCTCAGGCACCGTGTGGCTGCACATCGAGCCCTATTTCTGGGAGCGGCGCACGGTCCAGCGTCCGACGCCGGTGGAACGCCGCCGTCAGCGCGTGAACTTACCCAACTGCTGCCGCATTTCCGTCTCCGACACCGGGCCCGGAATCGCGCCGGAATTCCAGCAGGAAGTCTTCGAGGAGTATTTCCGCCTCACGCCGGAAGGGACACGAGCCGAAGGTTATGGCCTGGGTCTTGCCATAGCGCGCCGGCTGGTACAGGCGGCGGGCGGGAAAATCTGGGTTGAAAGTGAACCCGGCACCGGCAGCAAGTTTTCGTTTCTGGTTTTGCTGAATCCCTCACCCAAACGTGTTGCGGAGGAGCAATGAGCGCTGGCCACATTCTTGTGGTAGACGACGAACCCAGCATGCTGAAGTATCTGCAGACGGTGTTGGAACTGGATTCCTATCGGGTGACGACTGCCTCCAACGGCACCGAAGCAGTCGAGAAGGTGCAGCGCGTCAACCCCGACCTGGTGCTGCTCGACATGGTTATGCCGGGAGCGGATGGCCTGGAAACGCTGCAGCGAATTCGCGAGGTCCGTCCTTCAACCAAGGTGGTCATGCTGTCCTGTGTGCGCGACACTCGCAAGGTGGCGCAGGCCATGCGTCTCGGCGCGCAGGACTATCTCTCCAAGCCGGTGCAGAAGGAGGAGATGGAGGAGGTGCTGCGCTTCTGCCTGGAGAATACCGATCCCGGGGGCCCCGGAGCCGGAGAGGCTATCGAAGTCAGCCAGGGCGTATATTTTTTCTCCGCCACCCCGCAAATGCGCCAGTTGCGCGCCCAGGCCATGCAGGTGGCACGCTTCGATTTCCCGGTTTTGTTGCTGGGTGAAAGCGGCACCGGCAAAGAGGTCCTCGCCCATCTCATCCACAAGTACTCGGATCGCTCCCACCGCACGTTCTTGAAAGTCAATTGCGCCGCCGTGCCCAGTGAACTCCTGGAAAGCGAGTTGTTCGGTTATGAACCGGGGGCCTTCACCGGGGCCAATAAGTCCAAGCCCGGCAAGTTTGAACTTTGCAACAAGGGCACTCTGCTGCTCGATGAAATCGGGGAGATGTCTCCCGCCTTGCAGGCCAAGCTGCTGCAGGTCTTGCAGGACGGTCAGTTTTCCCGCCTCGGCGGACGCGTCACCGTCAAAGTGGATGTGCGGGTGCTCGCCGCGACCAATATCAACATGCCCCAGGCCATCGCCCAGAAGACCTTCCGCGAGGACCTTTACTACCGCCTGAACAGTTTCGTCCTGCGCATGCCATCGTTGCGCGAACGGCGTGCAGAAATTCCCATGATACTGCGCCATTTCATGATTCACCTCGCCGACCGATACGCCTGTGCGCCGTTGAATGTCTCAACCCGGCTGGTGGGAGCCTGCGAGAATTATGACTGGCCCGGCAATATCCGCGAGTTGGAGAATTTTGTAAAGCGCTACCTGGTTCTCGGCGACGAATCGGCTGCCATTGGCGAACTGCAGAGAGGCTCGGCATACGAGAGCCAAAACTCAGTTGTCGTGCAGATGGAGGAAAAACCTCCGCAACCAGACCTGAAAGAGATGGTGCGAAATCTCAAGAACGGCGCCGAGATGGAAGTCATCGCCCAGACCCTGGAAGAGACCGCCTGGAACCGCAAGCGTGCGGCCACCAAGTTGAACATCAGCTATAAAGCACTACTCTACAAAATCCGCCAGTACGATATTCGTCCCCGGCAAGTGGGATAGGCCGGTTCCTTCTCTCTGCCCACGAAACATCGCCGTTTGCTCGATCGCCTCTTCCTCCGGGAGGCGATCTTTTTTGTGGCTGAGTCGCAGACATTAAGCTTAATTCCACCCACCCCCCGCGCAGACCACGGCCGGAGCGGCTTCCCGCCCCGGCCGTTGCCATCTGGCGTCTGAGGAAGCCAGTGACGTAGCTTGCGCCGGGCAGGAAGTGCTGCCATCATTGGCGCAATTCCCTTCTGGACTGCGGTCCTCTGCCGCGGATGAAGGGGTTCGCCCCGATGTCCACTTTACCGATCACAGCGCGTCGCTTCCTCGGCCTCGCAGTCGTGATGGTTCTCTCGCTTGCCTCGGCGAGTGCGGCGCATGCGCAATGCGCCCCGCTGCAAGTCGATCCGTCTAAGCTGTCTGCGCACGGCGCACCCCACGAGCCGCTGCTACCGGAATCCGGGCATCTTTCCGACGCCGTTTACACCAGCGACTTCTTCGGCTTCGCGCTCGATCTTCCTATCGCCTCGCGCGGGCACCTGATCAAGCTGCCGCTGATGCCGGAGAGGCAACATGCGCTGCTGGCCATCGCCTATCAGAACGGAGATCGTTCCGGTTCGCTGACCATCGATGCCATCGACCCGCGTGAGGGTCTGGAAGGATTCTCCACGGAACAGCAGCAGCAGCAACAACAACTCAGCTCTCGACCACCTGGAACCCTACCAGTCGGAGCGCAGCCCGAGTCGCAGGACCAGCCACAAGTCAGCCCGCAAGGCACGCTGATGCCGCCGCAGCCCCAGCTTGCCGCGCCGCAATTTCAGTTGCCTACCGAGCGTTTTCACTCATCGCTGCGCCACAAGGGCGAGAAATACACTGCGCTGTATTGGACGCAAATTAAGAACTACCGAGTTGGTGTGCTTATCGCCACCAACGACAAGGATTTCCTACAGAAGGCGAAGCAGGCGATGGCAGGGGTGCGCTTTTACTGCACCGCCGATGACGACACGCTCGCCACCAAAGAGGGCAAACTAGTTACTTCGGAGGGCGAGCGCTACGATGGTCCTACCGTCCCAACCTGGCGCGCTGACGCCGCGATCCGAAGCAATCCTGGCCTCTCGATTCCTCCCGGAGAAGTGAGCGAGGGCGCGTATCGCAATTCCGCGCTGGGCATGCAGTACAAGTTGCCGAAAGGATGGAACGTCCTCCCAACCCACAACGGCGGTGATCCGCCTGCCAACCTCGATTCGCTGCGCCAGTTCGAGTTCCTGCACGCCTGCTCGCGAACCCTTCTGCGCATCCAGCAACCCGGCTCCGCCGATAGTGCCCCCAACGGCCGGCCGCCGCTGATCATCTTGCGCGCTCTCGATCAGGCCTGTCTCTCGCTGCGGGTTCCGGCTACATCCACCGACGCGAAAATTGCTGAGGAGGTTGGCGTCAGCTTGGAAGCAATGGCGGAGTTCGGCGAAGTTGCTTCGCATGATCTGGTCTCGATCTCGGGCCAGCTCTTTATGGTCTTCCGCGGGACCATTGCCGTGCCTGGAGAAGGCGGTCAACTGGTCCAGCGCATGTCGCAAACCATCTTCGCCACCAATCACAACAAGATGTTGCTGGTCTGGTCGTTCATGGCGCCGACCTTCGGTGAGCTGGCTGCCATGCCTGCCGGCGGCATCAGCTTCGATGGCTCGCCACCGATCGAACTGGGCGCGGTGCTGGCCGCCAAGCGCTAGTCGGCGTCAGCTGTTGGAATGAATCGGGCCTTGGAAAGGTACGGCTTTCGTCGCGCTGCAAATGGCCGCTGCCGGACCGAGTTTTCGAGGTTGAGCGGGAACGACTTCTGAAATGCGTTGGGAGCAATACGGCAAAACTTGCCGCAAGTCCAGCCCCGCAGGGGGCGATTCAGTTTAGCCCAGCGCGGAAGCGCTGGGTACACTTGGTTATTGACCCGAGCCCCGTAGGGGCGGCACAGATTCTCACATTGATTTTTGGCCAGTGAGGAACTGCGTCATTCTGTGAGCTCGTCTGCATTCGGGCTTCCTATCCGACCCTTCCGACAGTTTCCCACAGCCTGCACGGTTGCCCGCGCTTTCCGTACCGCATATGATTCAGCGCAATGTCATCCATCACCAAACCAGACGCCGACCACGCCACCGTCCAATCCGGCCACGAGCCCAGCACTGAGGTCTATGCCGTCCACGGGGCCGATCCTGAGGTGCAAGCCTACGGCTTGGCGAAATACTCGCGCTCCGCGTTGTCCATGCGCGAGTCGCTGGCCGAGATCAACGAGCAGAAGGCCGAGAAGTTCCTGAACACCTTCTACTTTCAGTACGGCCATCGCAGTATTGCCGATCTGGCGCACATCGCATTTGCCATCGAGCGCCTGTCGATTCTTGCGGCCACCGTCGTCGTTGACGAGCCGCGCTGGGACGGCCAGGAGCGCTCCACCCGCTACCAGGATTTCCAGAAGAGCGGCTACTTCGTTCCCGACTTCGGCAGCGACGCTGCCGCGTGCGCTCTCTATCGCGAGACCATCGAGCTGCTGTTCGCCGAATACCGGCATTTCTCCAGCGAGATGTTCGATTACTTGCGCGACCGCACGCCCAAGCCGCTGGAGATGAAGCAGGAAGCGTACGAGCGCACCTTGCGCGCCCGCGCCTTCGACATTTCGCGATACCTGCTGCCGCTGGCGACCAACACCTCGCTCGGCCAGATCGTCAGCGCCCGCACCCTGGAGATACAGGTGTCGCGCCTGCTCTCCCACACCCACGCCGAGGTGCGCCGTCTGGGAGAGCTGCTGAAGCAGGCCGCACTTGAGCCTTCGTACAACGTGAACCACGCCGCCGCGCGCCAACTGCTGCAGGAGATCGAACGCGAATCTCCGTCGCTGGGCGAACGCGCCGGCGAATTTCTGCTGCGCGATGTCCGGGTGGCGCCGACCTTGATGAAGTATGCCGAGCCTAACCCGTACGAGATCGAAACGCGCCGCCAGATGACCACCGCCGCGGCAGAGCTTCTCGCGGGGATAGCCATCGGGCCAGCGCCTTTGGTTGATCTGCTGGACGACGAGCCGCTCGAAATCGAGCTTGCCGCCACATTGCTCTACCAGCACTCGCATCATTCGTACCGCCAGGTTCGCGACGTGGTGGATGCTCTTCCCGAATCGCAGCGCCGGGAACTGATCGAACTGGGCTTGCAGCATCGCGGCCCTCACGACGAGGTTTCACGCGCCTTTTGTGCCGGGCAGCACTTTCGCTTCGACATCCTGATGGACATTGGCGGCTTCCGCGACATGCACCGCCACCGCCGCTGTGTGCAGATCGTGCAGGACTACACGACCCTCCACGGGTACGACACGCCCTCGGAGATCGAGGCGGCTGGTCTGAGCGGCCGCTATAGCTCCATGATGGAGAGCGCGGCCGAAACCGTCGCGCAGCTTGCGCGACAGGAGGCGGCCACTCACGAGACCAAGCCCGATGGGAATGACAAACGGGAACGGCCTGACGGCGCGCCCGAAGCCGAAGAGCGCTCGCAATACGCGATCCCGCTTGCCTTCCGCAAGCGCACTCTATTCAAGATGGATTTGTCGGAGGCGATCTACATCAGCGAGCTGCGCACGGGCGCTGCCGGCCACTTCTCTTACCGCAACGTGGCCTATGCGATGTACGAAGCGGTGGCGCACCGCTATCCCGCGCTGGCGAAATACTTCCGCGTCACCGACGTCCGCGAGCCGGTGGAACTGCTGAAGCGCTAATCCGTTGGTGCGATTTTGCCGCTGTGCGGCTTACACCGCGCGGACAGGGCAGCGTTTGGGCAACGCGTCGCACAGGCGCCTATCGAGCGGACGGAAGGGCATTGAGTTCTTCTTGCAACTTGCGTAAGCGCTCAAGCTCGTTCTGCACGGCACTGGTACCAGTTGCCATGAGATCTCTGGCTCTGGAAAGCGCTTGCTCGGCTGATGCGCTTACCTCGCGAAGCAGCTTGCGGACATCGGATTCGAGATGCAAACGGCTTTCGACCACTCGGTGCTCCACATCACCTTGAACCCGCGCTGTATTGGTGTTCAGGAGCTGTTCCAGGAAGTTTAGCGCGTCCCTTCGGAACCACCGCCGGACGTGAACAGCCCCCATCAAGGCGTCGAAGGAGTACAAGAGTGGCGAGGCGGGCTGCGCGACCGTGATCATGTCGTGAAAGAAGAAGCGTGAGCCCGTGCGAAAGCCGCGTTCGGAGTCCAGGGATCTTGGCAAGTGTGAAAAGTCGGCCGATTGCTGCTCGGAAATTCGCTGCAGGAGCTCGTTTACCAGATTCACGAAGCGCTGCGTGACTGCGCCGTAGAGCTTTTCGGCTTGCGTCTCCTCCGTATCCAGCCACGGCATAACATGACGCCGAACGACGGCCTGGGCGACGGCCATAAACTCGAGCCGCCGCGCTGGGCCAAAGTTGGTGGTGATGACTTTGGCGTCGCTGCTAAACTCTTCCCGGGCGATCGGCAGAACCTGCTTCAGAAATTCCTTGCGACGGGCCAAGAGCGTCATCGAGAGTCTCATCTGCTCGGCAGAAAACAGCGCCCCCAGATCGCGCAGCGATTGCTCAGCCTGACTCACCGTCTGCCGGAGATTCGCAATCCTCTGTTCTGAGTTAGCGATAGGTTCTGTTAGCGCTCGTCTGCGTTCATCGATGGAGCGGTGCAGCGAAGCCGAAAATCGCCGCCGGCCCCGCTTCGCGGCCGAGCGAGTCATGTCCTGCCCCGATTTGCTAGCCAAACGACTGAGGTCCTCGCACAACCTGTTCCAGTCGTCGGCATCTGTAGAGTGGTTAAGCCTGTTTAGCGCGCTGACCTCGTAAATCTGTCCGATGCGCCTTCCTAGGCGAGCTTCCAGAACTCGAGTCGCGAAGGCCGAAGCTTGTTGCCGTTCCGCTGTCGACACGCGGTCGATCTTGTTGAGAACGATCAGAATCTCGTCTACGTTAACCGCTAAAGCCTCGATCAGCGCCAATTCCTCCCCGGAAATCGGCGGGTCGGCGCCGACAACCAGGATGGCGGCGTCGATTTGGGGTATGAAATCCTTGGTCGTTTCCGTATTTCCCAAGAAGACCGATCCGATGCCGGGCGTGTCCACCAGGCACATGCCGGAAGCCAAAAGCGGCGATGGAAGAAATGCCTCCACACCCTCAACCCGCTTTTTGTTCTCCGGATTGAGTTCCTCCGAGACGTATTGCGCAAGGTTCTCCAGTCGAATGGTCTGCCAGTTTGCGTCGATGAGAACGCGCGCCGTCTGCTGGCTTCCATATCGCAGCACCGTGGGCACAGTGGTCACCGGCAAAGCACCCGTCGGGAGTATCAGGTCCCCCACAAGGGCATCGAGCAGTGTGGATTTGCCCCGTTTGAATTGGCCGACGCAGGCGACGAAGAAGCGCCCTTCCTTGATCCTGGCAACGAGTTGCCGCACGTCGGCGGCGATCGAAGCTTCGCCCAGACCTTCCGCGATTTCGACCAGGCGAGCCAGTGCTCGTGCCTCGGGTGACTGGGCAACGGAAGCCGGGTTCTGAATCGGCATGTCTCCTACGTTTTGCATTCTTTGTTCGCTCAGACTCTTCCGAGTCTCCTGCTTATTGACCCACCATCGCGATCTTGTAATCGATATAAAGAGGCGTGATCTTAAGGTGGTTCTGTTGAGAGTATTTGGGAGCATGGGCCATGCGAACCATCTGCAGCACAGCGCCAGGATTCCCGCCACTGTATTCGACCACCTTGTCTAGAAACTGCTCAAGATTCTCCGCCGTTAACCTTTCCCTTTCGGCGCAGCCTGCTGCAAAACCACGGGCAACTTCAGGGGAGAGGTTCCGCAGTGCGAATCTCTCAGACCGATCCGAAAACAGGGGCAGGACGAATCCCGCATCTTCCATGTGAGCTGAACGCGATACCGCAACCACCGGAACCGACCAGTGCAGCATGAGCTCACGAATCGCGGCCGACAGGGCCTGCGAAGGGCGCACCAGGTGATCGAGAACAAGGAAATACCGGGAATTGAGCAAAGCTTCTCGCAACAACCCTTTGACGGAAATCGCAGTCCTCGCTTGCAGTGACGCCAGCCCACCGGGACATGCATGGGTGAACACCGGATGGCGGGCTTGCAGAAGTAACTGTGCCAGGTTCCGGTGCACAGCCGAGGCGGTAGGATTCTCCGCACTGTACAGCAAATCATGGAATTCCAGCGACAGCAGCGAAAGCAGCAGGGTCTTTCCGACGCCCGCTGGGCCGTGAAAGAGGAAGGATCGGCGAGTCGCTAAACGCTTACGCAGTTGCTCGACTTCCTCCTCACGTCCTAAAATTGCGGATCCGGAAATCATCACTCTTCTTCATCCTGAGGCACTCTGGGGACTTGGGCCTCACTATCATCGCTGTTCCGTAAGTTGCCTGAGCTGGACTGAAGCAGATACCGATGTAGCTCTTTGACAGAGGACTGCAACTCCGCGATTACGTCATGAAGATCGGTGGCTCCCTGCTCGGATACCGGCCCGTAACCCCGCATGTAGTGCGGAGCCAGTTCCGCGATCGCAATGTCGATGAAAGTGAGATCGACGTGGATCGCATGGGCCGCCGAGATGCGCGGCTCCTCCGGAGCAAGCGATTGCCTCGCCAAAACTTGCAGGAGCTGTCCTCGAAGCCGGGCGATGTACTCCTCGATCGTTTTCCTCTGTCGGAGAGTGATGTCGCCAACATAGCCGGGGAAAACTCTCTTGGAAGCTGTAACATCCAGCGTTTCTTCGATATCCCCCAGCAGCTTGTCGATGTGCTTACAGGTGATCAACAAGCGTTGGCGCTGGCTGGGATTCAACGCGATGTCGTTCTCGTGCAAGGCTGATCCTTCGTCCCCGGACATGATCCGAGCGGCCAATCTCAACAAGTGCTAACGATGGACGTTGCTCCAGATTGTTGCTGAAAGTTCGCCGGGGACATGACCCCGCGACAAGCTTTCCTCGTCAGGAGTCATCATCTGTCCCGGTATCGGTAGGACAGCGGTTGGGGTGAACTCCTTCACCCTTTGCTAATTTACTTCATAACTCGGGATAGAGGATGAAGTCAAGCTTGTCGATCACTTTACCCAGGCACGTTACCCTGGTTCCAAATTGTTACGAAAGTACAGTTACCCACCCTGTACCTTCGTAATCTTGACAGCCTGCATTTTGGGCCTACGCTTGAGTAGGGCGTATTGCGCCCACCCGCCCTAGGGCGTGGTCGGAACTGTTCTTTGACAATTCGCGTGTGGAACGGAGGCTCTTTTGCAGCCAGATTGCGGCTCGCAGCCGTCTTTTTTCGTCACACTTTGGGCAAGAACCGGCCACGGCGTGGAACGGCAGAGTCCTCGACGGCCTAAATGGCTGCAAACGGCCCGAAAAACGGAGGTCTTCGGAAACTCGAGGTCGCCACGTCGGATGGACAAACTCCACTGGAGTTTGAGGTGGCCAAGGATACAAGGTACAGAACTTCGGTTCGTCGGCGGAAATTAGCGGCTGGGATCGCTAAAATATTCAAAACATTGGACTTTAAGTTTTGCGGTTTCAATGACTTGCAGGTAATTTGCAAAATATTCAAAAGAAAGGACCTTAAGTCGTCTTGTTTCAATGTCTTGCGTTATGTCCGCAAAATATTAAAAACAAAAGACTTTAAGTATAATCTTTTGAATATTTTACAAGTAAGTTATTGTAAACAAAGGGTGATCAGTTTTTGTTTTTTGCGCGTCACACGCGAACATGAAAGAAGCCAGGGGAGAGCCTCCCTCGATAATGACGATATTCGCTATTTCTTCGCTTTCATCGAGCGATCAGATGTATAATTCAGCGTCGATACTCATGTGCCACTCATCACGAAACGCCCACTCTGTTACGGCGCTTGCCAAACTACCAGGGGTCCCCAGCACGGGCTGGTTTTGCGTGGCCTGGGGTGGACTGACCAACCGCAATTCATATCCAACCGCCCGTCCGGAGACCTACCGCGCCGGAACGGAGCACGCAAGGAGCGGCACTTATGGCCGATGAGAAGACGGAAAAGGGCCGGGCGATTGACCTGGCCATGACCCAAATCGAAAAGCAGTTTGGCAAAGGCTCCATCATGAAGCTGGGAAGCAAGGGAGCAGTGGTGCCCATCTCCGTGATCTCCACAGGAGCGATTTCCTTCGACGCGGCGCTCGGCGTCGGTGGCTTCCCCCGCGGGCGCGTGGTCGAGATCTTCGGGCCGGAATCGTCCGGCAAAACCACCATCGCGCTGCAGGTGATTGCCCAGGCGCAACAGAACGGAGGCATGGCGGCCTTCGTGGACGCCGAACATGCGCTCGATCCGATCTACGCTGCCAAGCTCGGCGTGGATGTTGACAACCTACTGGTCTCGCAACCCGATTACGGCGAGCAGGCCCTGGAAATTGCGGAAGCCCTGGTGCGCTCGGGCGCGATTGACGTGCTGGTGGTGGACTCGGTGGCGGCGCTGGTCCCCAAGGCAGAACTTGACGGCGAGATGGGCGACAGCCATGTCGGCCTGCAGGCCCGCCTGATGTCGCAGGCGCTGCGCAAGCTCACCGGCATCGTGGCCAAGTCGCATACCTGCCTGGTGTTCATCAACCAGATCCGCGAAAAAATCGGCGTGATGTTCGGCAACCCGGAGACCACCAGCGGCGGGCGCGCGCTCAAGTTCTACTCCTCCGTCCGTATCGACATCCGGCGCATTGGCGCGATCAAGGATGGCGACCAGGTCGTCGGCTCGCGCACGCGGGTGAAGATCGTGAAGAACAAGACGGCTGCGCCTTTCCGCGAAGCCGAGTTCGACATGATGTACGGCGAAGGCATCTCGAAAGAGGGCGACTTGCTCGACTTGGCCGCCAACATGAACTTCGTGGAAAAGTCGGGATCGTGGTTCAGCTACAAGGGTGAGCGCATTGGCCAGGGCCGCGAGAACGCCAAGCAGTTCCTCAAAGACAACAAAGACATTACCGCGAAGATTGAAGCCGAAGTGCGCAAGTCGCTGGGGCTCATTTCAGCAGAAGACAAGGCGCAGGCCGCAGCGGCCAACGCCGAAGCCGCGCCCAGTGCTACGCCCAAGGGTCCAGCGGGGAGGAAGTAGGGGCGAGGTTTTTGCCAACGGGACGAGGCGGCACCGCGAGCAATCGTCGACTGCAACGCTGAGACCGGCCCGGTGGCTTTCGTTTTCTCCGATTGCCTCCGGAGGCAAGGCCAGAATAAAATCAACGCGCGGAAATCCTCTCCTCCGAGGCCTCTTGAAGGACATCGTCGCCATCTATCCCGGTTCGTTCGATCCGGTCACGAACGGCCATCTCGACCTGATTCATCGCGGCAGCAAGCTTTTCGACCGGCTCGTCGTCGCCATCGCCCGCAACATGGACAAGGCGGAGCCGCTGTTCGACATGGACGAGCGCAAAGAGATGCTCGAAGCGATGACCTCTGAACTTGATAACGTCACAATTGATATATTCGATGGCTTGCTGGTGTATTACTGCATCCAGAAAAATGCGAACGCGGTGCTGCGCGGCATCCGCGCCGTCAGCGACTACGAATTTGAATTGCAGATGGCGCTGATGAATCGCAAGATGGAGCCGCGCGTGGAAACCGTGTTCATGATGCCCGCCGAAAAGTATTCCTATCTCAGCTCGCGAATCGTGCGCGAGATCGCGAATCTGGGCGGACCGCTCACCGGATTGGTGCCGGAAATGGTGGAAGAGCGAGTGCGCCGCAAGATCGCCGAGAAACAGTTGCATGCCACCGGAACGCATTCCAAATGAGGGGCCAAACCATGACCGCTGCTGGAACCCAGCTCTCGTCGTTTCTTACCAATCGCATTCAGCGCATCGAAGTGTCGGCCACAATGGCTGTTGTGGCCGAGGCCGAGAAGCTGCGGGCCAACGGCGCCGATCTGGTGGACTTCGGCGCCGGCGAGCCGCACTTCCCCACGCCCATGCACATCAAGGAAGCGGCGATTGCGGCCATCCAGAACAACTTCAGCAAGTACACAGCCGTCGGTGGAACGGCTGAACTGCGCGACGCCATCATTCGGCGTCACGCCACCGACTTCGGTTCCGACTACAAGCGTGAGGACTGCATCGCCTCGGTCGGCGGCAAGCACGCGTTGTTCAACGCCATTCAGGTCCTGGTGGACCACGGCGATGAAGTCATCCTTCCGGTCCCGTACTGGGTTTCGTTCAAGGACATCGTTCGCTTTGCCGGCGGCGAGCCGGTTTACGTCGCCACCGACGAGCGCCATGACTTTGACCTGACGGCCGATATGGTGGAGCGCGCGATCACGCCGCGCACTAAAGTCATCGTGCTGAACTCGCCCAGCAATCCCTCGGGCGCGGTCATGAAGCCCGACCACATGGCCTCGGTGCTGAGGCTTGCGCATGATCGCGGCATCTATGTCGTCTCCGATGAGTGCTACGTTTATCTGAACTTCACCGGCCATCGGTTCTCGGCGGGCTGCGTCCACGAAGTGAAGGAGCGGCTGATCATCATCGGCTCGCTCTCGAAAACCTATGCCATGACCGGCTGGCGCCTGGGTTACGCGCTGGGCCCTGCTCCGATCATAAGTGCGATGCAGAAGCTGCAAAGCCAGAGCACGTCGAATCCTACGTCGATTGTGCAGAAGGCGGCGGTCACCGCTCTGACCGGTTCGCAGGATTGCGTGCAGCAGATGCGGGCGGAATACATCTCGCTGCGTGACAAAGTTGTGGAGGGCCTGCGCGCGATTCCCGGCCTTACGTGTACATCACCGAACGGCGCCTTTTACGCCTATCCCAACGTCAGCCATTACTTCGAGCGTGGCGGGCTAAACTCGGCGTCCGACGTGGCACGCAGGCTACTGCACGAGGCGCACGTGGTTGTGGTTCCGGGCGAGGGCTTTGGCACGCAAGACCACATCCGCGTGTCGTACGCGGTTTCGGCTGAAAACCTGGAGCGCGGATTGGAGCGCATGCGCAAGTTCTTCGCCAGCGTATAACGGTCCCCATGTCCGGACTCTACCCATTCCTGTTGATGCCGAACTTTGACGAGCGGCCGTGGGGCGTGCGCGACCTGCGCCCCATCTACACCAGGATTGTCAAAGAACCAATCGGCGAAAGCTGGCTTACTTGGGAAGACAACCGCGTCGCCAATGGGCCGATGGCGGGACGCACGCTCGGTGAACTGGCGAAGCAATACCGGCGCGAGTTGGTCGGAGAAGCAGCATGGTACGAAGATCGCTTTCCCCTGCTGGTGAAATTCCTCTTCACCTCCGACAAGCTGTCGGTGCAGGTTCATCCCGACGACGAACAGGCGCGGAAGGCCGGTCAGCCCTGCGGCAAAACGGAATGCTGGTATGCGCTAGCTGCGAAACCTGGAGCACAAGTGGCTCTTGGATTGAAGCCTGGCACGACCCTGGAGGATTTCGAAGAAGCGATCCGTGACAAGCGGGCTGAAGAACTGCTGAACTGGGTGGATGTGCATCAGGGCGACATGCTCTATGTCGCTGCCGGCACCGTGCACACCATCGGTGGCGGATTGATTTTGGTTGAGACGCAGCAGACCTCCGACATTACCTATCGCCTGTATGACTACGGGCGTCCGCGCGAGCTGCATGTCGCCGAAGGCCTCGCGGCGACCAAGCTACATACCAATGCGGGAAAAGTGGTCAGGGACCAGAGCAATACCGATAATGTTTTAGTTCGCTCGCCGTTCTTCGAAGTTGAAAAGATCAGGTTGCGGAGCCTACTGCGTGCGCAAGTTAGTCTCACGTCGCCGCATATCGTGGTCGCGATTGACGGCGCGGGGATCGTAGAGTCGGAAGGCATGGAGGCCATAAGCTTCGCAACCGGAGAGGCGGTTGTCATCCCGGCCGCGGTTCGCGAATACACGGTGCGCCCGCAATGGGAACTCGAGATCATGCGCATGTCGCTGCCCGCAGGACATGTGGCAGAACCGGAGACAGTGCTGAGCCAGCCGGTCAGTGCTCCGTAGTGCATGAGGCGTTGGGTGGAGCAGCGCTTTAGCGCTGCAATTTCGACTCTCTTTTGAAGTCGGCTTTAGCCGCTGAGGTAGCTTGAGCAAATCTGCTTTCTATCCCGTGATTCTCGCCGGTGGACGCGGCACGCGCTTCTGGCCCTTGAGCCGTAAGCGCATGGCCAAGCAGTTGCTTCCGCTCAACAGCGAGAAGAGCATGATCCAGGAAACCGTGGAGCGACTGCGGCCGCTCGCCCAGACGAAGCAATTCTGGATCATCACCAATGGGGATTTACGCGACGCGATTGTGCGCCAGCTCAAGGGTCTGGCGAAAAAACAAATCATCGCCGAGCCAGCGGGACGAAACACCGCTCCTGCGATTGGCTTGGCTGCGTTTCTTCTGGCAAGGCTCGACCCAACCGCTGTGATCGGAATGTTTCCTTCCGACCACGTCATCGAGAATGAGAAACGCTTTCGCGAAGACATCAAGCGCGCCGCTACAATTGCCGGCAAGGGCGCCAATATCGTAGTGATCGGCATCCCGCCGACGCGCGCCGAAACCGGTTACGGCTACATCGAGGCAGGCGGCAAGTCGGCCAAAGGTGTATTGCAGGTTCGCCGCTTCACCGAGAAGCCTACAGCCGAAGTCGCGGAGCAATTCCTGCAAGCCGGCAATTTTTTTTGGAACAGCGGAATGTTTATCTGGGGAGCTCGCACTCTGGCTGACGCGCTTCGCGAGCATCTGCCGAATACCGCCACGCTGCTGGAGGAGATTGCCGCCAGCTATGGAACTCGCAGCTTCGAGAAGACGTTCGCCCGGCTTTACCCCAAGTGCGAGAACATCAGCATTGATTATGCCGTGCTGGAGCCACGCTCAGCGAAGGGCGAAGGTAAGTCGGGCATCTACTGCATTCCAGCCACATTCGGATGGAACGATCTGGGCTCCTGGACTGCGCTCTACGAACATCGCAGCTCGGGTAAGGACGGCGCGAACGTGATCCAGGCGGGGCAGAGCTTCACGCTGAATGCAGAAGGGAACTTCATCCACTCCCAGCGAAAGTTTGTTGCGGCCGTGGGAGTGAAGAACCTCGTTGTGGTGGAGACCGACGACGCGCTATTGATCACTACGCGCGAGCATTCGCAGGACGTGGGCAAAGTCGTGAAGCATTTAGACGAGAAGAAGATGAAGCACCTGGTCTAGGACGAAAAGTCTTATGTTCGATTTCGCTTTCGCAGTCCGCTGAAGAACGCCTTGCGCGGCTTGGACGACGTCGAGGCCTTAGCGCCAGTGAATATGCACGAAAAGCGATCCTTGACCACATTGAGGATCAGGAAGACGCGTACGAGGCGAGGCGAGTTTTGCGCCGTGTCAGGGCAGGCAAGGAAGCCATTCATTCTCTGGACGAAGTGAGGAAACGGCTTGACTCGAAGCATTAGGACAGGCATTTTCTGGTCGTTATCATGACAACGCAAATCAAGTTCGGGACTGACGGATGGCGCGGCATCATTGCCGACGATTTCACCTTCGACAACGTGCGGCGTGTCGGCAACGCAATGGCGACTTATGTCCACAAGAACGAGGATGCCGGCAAAGGCCTGGTCGTCGGCTACGACACGCGTTTTGCCTCGAAGCGCGCAGCTGAAATTATCTCGGAGATCCTGGCTGGCGCGGGGCTTGCCGTGCGCCTCTCCGACGATTACACACCTACGCCGGCCTTGTCGTATGCGGTGAAGAACCTGGGCGCGGCGGGCGGCGTGATGATCACCTCCAGCCACAATCCGTTCAACTGGAATGGCGTGAAGTACAAGGCCGGCTACGGCGGATCGGGCACTCCCGCCATCATGAAGTCCATCGAAAGCGAACTCGATTCGCCGCGTCTTGAACGCGCGGGCGGGAGCGTGACGCTGACCGACTTCAAGACTCCCTACGTTGCGGCGATCAAGAACTTCGTTGATCTCAAAGCGATTCAGCAGGCTCGCTTCAAGTTCGCCATTGACGTGATGTATGGCGCCGGTCGCGGCGTCCTGCGGGACATCTTCGTCGAGAACGGCATCGAACATCTTGAAGTCCGTGGAGAGATCAACCCGCTGTTTCCCGGGATCAACCCTGAGCCGATTCCGCCGCACACTGCGATGCTGCAGGAAACCGTGGTGCGCGAGCGCTGCCAGGCAGGCATGGCTACCGATGGCGACGCCGACCGCCTGGGCGCAGTTGCCGAGGACGGCAGTTTTGTGGATTCGCACAAATGCTTCTCGGTCATTCTCGAATGGCTGCTCAAGCGTAAGCAGTGGCCGGGTGAGATCGTTCGGGCTTTCAACACCACGCGCATGCTCGATCGCATCGCCGCGAAATATGGCCGCAAGCTGCACGAATGCGGTATCGGCTTCAAATACATTTGCGATCTCATGCTGGAGCGCGACATCCTCATCGGCGGCGAGGAGTCAGGCGGCATCGGCATTCGGCGGCACATGCCGGAGCGCGATGGCATTCTGAATTCGCTGTTGCTGGCCAACATCATGGCGGAAGAGGGCAAGCCGCTGGGTCAGCTGGTGCGCGACCTGCAGCAGGAGTACGGCCAGCATCATTACGGCAGGCTCGATCTGCACCTCAGCAACCAGATCAAGGACGATGCCATGCGTCGTGCCAGCGCCGAGCCGGCGAAGGTCGGCAGCTTCGCGGTGCGCAAGGTGGAGACGCTGGATGGCGTCAAGTTCTTTCTTGATGCTCCAACCAACGGAAACGGCGCAGAAGCCTGGGTGCTGGTTCGGGCTTCGGGGACGGAACCGCTGCTGCGGATTTACTGTGAAGCCGCTTCTCCGGAGTTGGTGTCCCAGATCCTGCAGGAGACTGAGGCCTTCGTCCAGGCCGGACAGGAAGTTGGCGTATCGGTCTGAAATCAGAACAGGCAGCAACCGCGCTTCGGGTTCGCGCGTCGTTTCTGGCATACTGGAATCAAATGATGAGAGCGCCTGCGCCACGTGCAATTTCGCTCCGCTGACTTTTAAGAGGATGGCAACAATTCCCAATCCGCAGCCGGCCGATTCGCCGGAGGTGCGCCGCTACAACCGCCTCCAGCGCTGGTTGAGCATGGCCGACGCGGTCATCGGCTTCGCCCTGCTCGTGGTGCTGCTGGTCACTGGCTGGACGGGAAAACTTCGCGACTGGTCGTACGTTGGCGCGAGCCAACACTACTTCTTCGCAGTTTTTCTGTACGTACTGATGTTTTCCCTGATCGCCAAAGTGCTGGGCGCTCCCTTCGATTTCGTAGGCTTCCGGCTCGAGCATCAATACCAGCTGTCAAACCAGAAACTGCGCAGCTGGCTCTGGGATGAATGCAAGGGTTGGCTTGTCAACCTAGTGCTCGGCGCCATCATGGTCGAGATTGTTTATGCCATCATTCGCCTCGCACCGCAGCGCTGGTGGATCATTGCGTGGGCGGTTTTTGTCGGCCTGTTTCTGCTCATGGCACAGCTCGCGCCGGTGGTGCTCCTGCCCATCTTCTACAAGTTCAAGCCGCTGGAGAACGACGGCTTGGTGGCTCGGCTGAAGAAGCTGGGCGAGCGGGCCGGCACGCGCGTCCGCGGCGTCTATGAGTGGAAGCTATCGGAGAAGTCCAAGAAAGCGAACGCCGCGCTCACCGGCATGGGCTCGACCCGGCGCATCATCCTCTCCGATACTCTTCTGGAGCACTTTACCGACGACGAGATTGAGGCCGTCCTTGCGCACGAACTCGGGCACCATGTTCGCCGCCACATCTTGAAGAGCATATTCACGCAGGTGGGAATTGCTTTCTTAGGATTTTGGCTGGTCAACCAGGCGCTCCGATTCGTGATCGCCAGAAACTGGTTTCCGGTGCTTGGTTCGCGGCTCTATGACTTTGCGAACCTGCCGCTGATCGTGCTGGTAGTGACGGTCCTGAGTTTTCTGCTGATGCCCGCCTTGAATGCGATCTCGCGCCGTCATGAGCGCGAGGCCGACCGTTACGCCTGGGAAAGCATTTCCGCTATCTCACCTTTCGTTACCTCAATGCAGAAGCTGGCAGACCAGAATCTTGCGGAGCGTGAGCCGTCAAAGTTCGTCGAATGGCTCTTCCACTCGCATCCATCAATTAGCAAGCGGATAGCCGCGGCCGAGTCTTGGGCGAGCCAACACCAGCCGGCCGAAGCCCAGCCAGTCAGCTAGACCGGTTACGCAAAATCGTTTCGACCCGTTGCAAGTCGTCCTCCGTGTCCACGCCCACCGTGTCGAACGGCGTTTCGGCCACGTAGATAGCGATGCCGTGGTCGAGAAAGCGAAGCTGCTCCAGACGTTCGCTGCGCTCCAAGGCAGATTCCGGCCAGGTGCAGAACGCATCCAACGCAGCTTTGCGATAGGCATAGAAGCCCAGATGCTTGTAGTAGCGAATCTCTCCGCTGGCGTCGCGGTCGAACGGAATCGTCGCACGTGAGAAATAAAGCGCCTGGCCGCCGAGTGCTGTGACCACCTTCACCGCATTCGGATTGTTTACATCCTCGGCGGTGCACGGAGTCTTCAGCGTTCCGACCTCGACCCCGTCGCGTTGCATCAGCTTGAGCAGGATGTCGAGATGCTCGCGCCGGGCCAGCGGCTCATCGCCCTGCACGTTGACGTAAACATCGGCCGCGATCGCTTGCGCAACTTCGTTGACGCGTTCCGTTCCGCTGCGGTGCGTGGGCGACGTCAGGCGGTAATGCCAGCCGTTCTGGCGGCACACGGCCGCAATCTCTTCCGAATCTGTGGCCACGATCACGTCTTGCAACTGCGAACAAGCGCGCGCCGCGTCGTAGACGCGCGCTAGCATCGGCCGTCCGGCTATCTCGCGCAGGACCTTGCGGGGCAGCCGGGTGGACGCGAGTCGCGCCGGAATGACCGCGATGGCTTTCATTCGTCTAGTGTCATGGGGCGGAGTACAGAATGGCAAGGGACAACCAGCCGACCGTTCGCCGCTCAGCCTTTCGCCTTCCAAAATTGACCGCAACCAATGGCGGAAAATAGAATCAATAACTTAGACCGATTGGGGACACCGCATTGCCTCTTTACGAATACCAGTGCAAGAAGTGCCATAGCTTGACCGAGCGGATCCAGAAGTTTTCTGATGAGCCGCTGACCGTTTGCCCGCACTGCGGTGGCGAGCTGGAGCAGTTGCTCTCAGCTCCTTCGGTTCGGTTCAAGGGCTCCGGCTGGTACGTCACCGATTACGCCAAGAAGTCCTCCGGTTCGGGCACTTCCAGTGGAAATGGCTCCTCGTCCTCGTCGTCTTCCGATAGCAAGTCCGGTGGTTCTGAGGGCAAGACGGAGGCTCCCAACGCCGACACTTCCCCCTCCAAAGGCGGCTCGAGCCAGGAAAAATAAGCGCTTCACTGCGTCTTTGGGCAACCCCCAGACATCACACACCTATGTGACGTTTGTCTCACGCCGGGTTGCGGGCAGGCAGTAGAATGTTTGGGAACGAACACTCGTTCACGCATCGCTCCCTACTTCTATACGTTCTTACCAGGAGGACCGGTCATGCCGAAGAATGCTTTGACCATTACGGACCAGCGCAACGATAAAACCTATGAAGCTCCAATCGAGCACGGGACCATCCGCGCCATGGACCTGCGGAAGATCAAGACTGATCCCGAGGACTTCGGTGTCATGACCTACGATCCCGCATTCATGAACACAGCTTCATGCAAGAGCAACATCACCTTCATCGACGGCGACAAGGGAATCCTTCGTTATCGAGGCTACGATATCGAGACCCTCGCCGAGCATTGCACCTATCTGCAGGTGGCTTACTTGCTGCTGAACGGTGAGCTGCCCACCCCCGAGCAGGACAAGGAGTGGACCCACCAAATCACGCACCACACCATGCTGCACGAAACCACCAAGCATTTCATCGACGGGTTCCGCTATGACGCGCACCCGATGGGGATACTGGTGAGTACCTTGGCAGCTCTCTCGACCGTGTACCCGGAAGCAAAAGATATACATGATCCCGAGAACCGGCAGAGGCAGACGGTTCGCCTGATCGCCAAGATGGCAACGCTGGCGGCGTATTCCTATCGCCATCGTCGCGGTCATCCCTACGTCTATCCCGACAACGATCTCAGCTACACCGAGAATTTCATGAACATGCTGTGGAAGATGACCGAGCCGAAGTACGTGGCCAGTCCAGTCATCGCCCGCGCGCTCGATGTGCTGTTTGTCCTGCACGCCGATCATGAACAGAACTGCAGCTCGACTACGATGCGCGTGGTGGGCAGCGCGCAAGCCGATCCGTACCTGTCGATGGCTGGCGCCGCCTCGGCGCTCTCCGGCCCGCTGCACGGCGGAGCAAACGAAGAAGTGCTCCGCATGCTCGATGAGATCGGCTCGGTGAAGAACATTCCGGCCTACATCAAGCGCGTAAAAGCGGGTGAGCTTAAGCTGATGGGCTTCGGGCACCGGGTGTACAAGAATTACGACCCGCGCGCCGCCATCATCAAAGCCGTTGCCAACGAAGTGTTCGAGGTCACGGGGCGCAACCAGAGGCTCGATATCGCCCTCGAGCTGGAACGGATTGCGCTGGCGGACGAGTACTTCGTCACTCGCAAGCTGTATCCCAACGTGGACTTCTACTCCGGAATCATCTACCAGGCCATGGGCTTCCAGCCCGACATGTTTACCGTGCTGTTCGCGATTCCGCGCGCAGCCGGCTGGCTGGCGCAATGGAATGAGATGATCCAGGATCCTGAGCAGAAGATCGCGCGCCCGCGCCAGATTTACACGGGCGTGATGCATCGCAAGCTGGAAACGGCAGACAAAGAGAAGTCGGCTGTTAAGGTGGGCTAACGCTTCTTCGGCTGGATTGGGTTCTCGGGGCGGAGTGATCCGCCCCTTTCTTGTCGGAGGTCTTATCTCGTAGCGATTCGTGGCGGCCGGAGCCTAGGCCGCTTTCTTCTTGGGCGGGACCTTCGCTCCGGAACGGCGCGCCTCGGAAAGGCCAATCGCGATCGCCTGTTTCCGGCTGGTCACTTTCTTGCCACCCCTTCCGGACTTCAGCTTGCCGCCCTTGAATTCGCGCATTTCGCGCTCCACCGTCTTCTGCGCTTTCGGTCCATACTTACGCGTGCTGCTCGATTTACTGGATTTCGATTTTCGGGTTATCGCCATTACCTGCCTCCCTTTCTATGTGAGACGCCGCGCAACCTGTTGAAGGTTGTGCGCCCACGCGGGGAGCTACAGGGGCCGCACCCTGTACCATAGCTGCTTCCATGCTCTTGTCGAATTCCGAAGCGAATGCGCAGGAACGGCCCCGAGGCGTGGCCATTATCGTCGCGGTCTGCGCATTGTTGAGCGCGACCTCACTGGCCTTCGCCGCCCTGCTGCTGATGCATGTGGTGCCGCTGTCGGCAGGCGCGTCTCTGTTGGGCGGAGGCCTGGAGCAGCTTGGCCCTGTCGCATTTCTTCTCTCTGGAGTGATCCTGGCCGTCCTAGGCCTGGCCTTGTGGCGGCGATGGAAGGGCGCCCGTCGGGCGGCAATTGTGCTCGCCGCTGCCGGCATATTCCTGGCGATGCCGGCGATTTCCAGCGCGTTCGGTGACGAGCGGCTCTATGCGATCCTTCGCGAAGCGCTACAGATCATGGTTCGCGTGCTGGTGATTTACTACCTGAGCCAGGAGCCGGTGAAGGAGTGGTTTGCCAAGTCCTGAAGGGCGCGTCGCCCGAACGATGGGTCTTGAATTGCAGACCAGTCTCTCGCGTAACGTAGTGCATCTCAGGGAGGCTCCCATGTTCAAAGGATTTCGCGAGTTCGTTCTGCGCGGCAATGTGGTCGATATGGCGGTGGGCGTTGTAATCGGCGCGGCTTTCGGCACCGTGGTCACCGCCTTTGTAAAAGACCTGCTCACGCCCATCATTGCCGCCGTCGCCGGCAAGCCCGACTTCTCCAGCTTCTACTTCGAATTCAATGGCGCGAAATTTCTGTACGGCGACTTTTTCAACGCCATCATCTCGTTCCTGCTGATCGCGGCCGCAGTGTACTACTTCGTGGTTCTGCCGGTGAACATGTTGATGAAGCGTTTCGAGAAGCAGGCCCTTCCCGACAAGAAGAAGTGCCCTGAGTGCCAAAGCGACATTCCTCTCGACGCCCGCAAGTGCGCGTTTTGCACTTCCGTGATTGCCTAGGACGTAGGTGGGCGTCGCGCCACCAGGAAGCGAGGCGCAGGTTCCCGCATTATGCCTTCCGGTTTTCGTCAACGCCGCGGCGAGTCCCTATTCCTCGCCACGAGTAGATGTTGCGGACAATCTTCGGAAGCTTGACGCGCTCTGGGTTCCATTTTGGGAAGCCGCAACAAATCTTTACAAGAAATCCTGTAACACTTTTTCGTCGAATTGCGTTTATTTGTGTGGCCCCGGAAGTCTCGGTTAGGGAGCCCATTTCCATGCTCCGTAACCCGCTGAGGAATCATGCTTTACAACCCTGCAAAGCAGTCGTCAACCGGGCCGCTCCTGTGCTAAAATAGACATGGATCGAAGGGCTCTTAAGCCATTGAAATTTAAAGTAGATAGGGGTTATCTGCGAAGATAACTCGTGCCCGCGATCCGTCCGCAGAAAGTAGCAACCACGTTCGATTTGCGTTGCCGATGGAATGGAGCAGGATGCCGCCGAAAGATTCCCAGTTAGCCGCTGCTGCGGCCCAAGAAAATAACAAGCCGATCGAAGCCGAAAACGAAAAGCCCCCGCGCAAGTCCACGAAGAATGGTAACGGCCAGGCGAACGGAGAATACACCGCGGACTCCATCAAGGTCCTCGGTGGCATGGAGGCGGTGCGCAAACGTCCGGCCATGTACATCGGCTCGACCGGCGAAATGGGCCTGCATCATCTCGTATACGAGGTGGTAGACAATTCGGTGGACGAAGCTCTGGCGGGTTTCGCCGACCACATTGACGTCACCGTCCACATCGACAACTCCGTCACCGTAGTGGACAACGGCCGCGGCATTCCAACCGAACAGATGGACGTTGATGGCGAGCGTTTGCCGGCGGCGCAGGTCGTCATGACCATGCTGCATGCGGGAGGTAAGTTCGACAGCGCGACTTACAAGGTCTCCGGCGGATTGCACGGCGTCGGCGTTTCCTGTGTAAACGCGCTCAGCCATCAGCTTGATCTCGAAATCTGGCGCGAGGGATTCGTCTGGGAGCAGAGCTACTCCAAGGGCGAACCTACTACCAAGTTGAAGAAGACCGGCAATACCAAGAAGCGCGGTACCAAGGTCCATTTCCTGCCGGACCGGGAGATCTTCACCGCTACGGAATACAACTACGACACCCTGGCGCAGCGTCTGCGCGAGATGGCATTCCTCAACAAGGGCCTGCTAATCACCCTCACCGATGAACGCGCCAACGACCCAAAGACGGGCGAGCCAAAGCGCGCCGAGTTCAAATACAACGGTGGTATTGCGGAATTCATCAAACACCTGAATCGCGGCAAGAGCGTGCTGCACGACAAACCAATCTACATGGAGGCGGAGCGCGATGGCGTCGCCATGGAGATCGGACTGCAGTACAACGACGGTTATTCCGAGACCGTGTTCAGCTTCGCCAACAACATCAACACCGTGGACGGCGGCACGCACCTTTCCGGTTTTCGCACGTCGCTGACACGCACCATCAACTACGCGGGCCAGCAGCTTGGACTCTTCAAGGACGTGAAGGAGAACCTTACCGGCGATGATGTCCGCGAAGGGCTCGTGGCAGTAGTGAGCGTGAAGCTGTCGCAGCCGCAGTTTGAAGGCCAGACCAAGGGAAAGCTCAATTCCGATATCGCCGGTATCGTGCAGGCGTTTGTGAACGAGCGTCTGGGCGGCTTCTTCGAGCAGAATCCTCCTGTGGCCAAGAAGATCATCAACAAGGCGATCGAGGCCGCCCGCGCGCGTGAGGCGGCCCGCAAGGCCCGTGACCTTACTCGCCGCAAAGGCGCGCTCGATGGCGGCGGCCTGCCCGGTAAGCTTGCCGACTGCCAGGAACGCCAGCCTGAGCGTTGCGAAGTGTATCTGGTCGAGGGCGAAAGCGCAGGCGGCACCGCCAAGCAGGGCCGCGATCGGCGCTTCCAGGCCATCCTGCCGCTCAAGGGCAAGATCCTGAACGTGGAAAAGGCGCGCTACGACAAGATGCTGGGCCACGAGGAAATTCGCGCCATGATCACCGCGCTGGGAACGGGCATCGGCAAGGAAGATTTCGATGCTGCCAAGCTGCGTTACGGCAAGATCATCCTGATGACCGACGCCGACGTGGACGGTTCGCACATTCGCACTTTGCTGCTCACGTTCTTCTTCCGCCACATGCAGGAGCTCATCAAGCGGGGCAACGTCTATATCGCGCAGCCGCCGCTGTATCGCATCAAGAAGGGCAAGTTTGAGCAGTACATCAAGAACGACGCCGAGTTCGTGAAGAGTGATGGTGAAGCGCGCCGCCGATGGCATCGTGGTGCGCTACGGAGAAGGCGCCGCCGCACTGGAAGGCGCGCCGCTCACCAAGTTCATGACCACGCTGAATGATTACATTGGCTTCGTCGACAAGGTGAACAAGCGCATTCGCGACGAGAAGATTACCGAGGTGCTGCCACCGGCGGACCTGGTCAAACGCGTGGACTTCGAGGGTGACAGCAAGAATCCGCCGAAGAAAATCCTTGCGCTGGAAAAATCGCTGAAGGCGATCCAGAAAGACCGCGGCATCAAGAGCGTCGAGAAGCGCTTCGAAGAAGAGCACAGCCTGTGGGAAGTGTCCTTCGTGAACTCGCAGGGCGCCGAGCATGTCATCAACTGGGAGCTGGTCTCCGCCCCCGAGTACCGCCAGATGATGTCGAAGTACAAGCAGATCGAGCAGTACATGCAGCCGCCGTACTTCATCGAAGCGGTAAAGAAAGAAACGGGCAGCAACGGCAAGGAAGAGCTGAGCGACGCCGAGCGCGCCGATCAGGAAAAAGCCGAGCAGAAGAGTCCCAAGACCTCCAAGCGCAAAGCGGCCGAGGCGGAGACAGTCGAGAAGGCTTCGGCACGCGAGTTGTTCGACTACGTGCTGAACGAAGGTCGCAAGGACTACACCGTGCAGCGCTACAAAGGCCTGGGCGAGATGAGTTCACAGCAACTCTGGGAAACCACCATGGATCCCGAGCGCCGCACCCTGCTCTCGGTGAAACTGGAAGACATGACCGAAACCGAGAACATCTTCTCCACTCTGATGGGCGAAGACGTCGAGGCGCGCCGCAAGTTCATCGAAGAAAACGCGTTGGATGTGAAGAACCTCGACATCTGATCCTGCGGCTGTGACTTAGAACGATGCGGCGTCGTCAGTGGGTCGGCGCTCGCCTCTTCCACCCCGTTATCCACGCCGCACCCAACACGAACACGACCGGATAGCATTCCAGCGTGTAGCGTGGCTCGGGATTTTCCAGCGTGCCGAGAAAGGCTGAGCGCAGCAGCACGAAAAGCACCATCAGCGTGAGGTATCGCGGCCGCGGTCCGCGCACCACTCCCATCACCGCCGGCAGCAGGAACAGCAGATTCAGCACGCCCCAAACCAGCGCGACTGTGAAGTCGTGAGGGTCCTCCCAGTATTCCCACCAGCGCGAAGTTAGCGGCAACATCTCGGTGCGCGGGCGCACCCACATATCGGCGATGCGGAACATGGGCAGCCCAACGTAGTAGCGCAGCGGATGCTGCCGGATGCGCTCGTTCGCCAGTTCGCCAAAGCGGGCGTTCAGATCAGGATTCACAAAGCCAATCTTGTTGTAGTCGCGGAAAATGGCTTCTGTCTTCTCGCGTTGCTCGGCACTGTCGAAGGCCCGCGAAGGCAGCAAATGCAAATCGATTGGGTCCCCGGGAATGTTCCAGTAAATTTCGTCCGTCGAAACGAAGTCCGCGATCCAGGTACGCACCCATTTGTCGTAGCCTGAGGGCACGAACTCGTCGGGGTCGTTGGCGTAACGCGGCGCCAGTGGCTCAAGGCGGTGGAAGTCGCGCCAGTTGCGCAGAGTCCACGGCACCAGAGGAGCGATGGCAATCGCCAGCACCAGCGCTCCTGCCCAGAATAGACGCGCGCGCTGCGCCGGCTGCCGCCACATCCGCCACAGCAGGAACAATCCGATGGCAACCAGCAGGATGCCGCCGTCCGGACGCAGCATGATTCCGGCGGACACCGCAATCCCGCACCACGTCCAGGCAGCCCAGGAGCTACGCCCCTCGTCTGACGCCATGAATGCCAGCCACGGCGCAGTCCAGCGCCACTGCGGTGAAGAAGATGCTGAGCGTCTCGGCCAGCGGAGCGACGGTGTAATTGGCTGTAAACGGGCAGATCGCCGCCAGCAGGAAGGCGATGCGTCCTGCCCGCTCGCCGGGGTCCCCAGCAAGCGCCGGTTTTGCGCTTGTTGGGGTGGTAGAAACCGTCCGCCGCGCCAGGTCCGCAATGACGAAGCAGCCCGCGACGTCAACGACAATCTGCGCCAGCAAGACGGCGTGGTAGTGCTCGCGCCCAAACAGCACAAAGCAGACGGCTAGGAACGCCGGATAGCCGGGCAGGCGAATCCAGGTGGGGCTGGGACCGTCGGCATGGGAAAGGCCGTAAATGCCGTGGTCGAGCCAGTTGTTGGCGATATCGCCGTAAATCAGCGAATCGCCGGTGACGTGCGGGAATCTAAAATAGAAGAACAGCCGCAGGGCGAATGCGGCCAGTGTGACCAGCAGGAAGTACTTTCGAGACTCCCCGAGCATGCGCCAAAAGGGCTGCAGCTCAGTTCTCCCCAGCGATTTGCGCTCCTGTTCCAGCACGTGGCGAATATAGCAGCTTGGAGATAGCAGTTAGCAATTTGCAATTTGTATTTGGCTCAAGCGCTGGCCGGGATTCTAGAGCAGACGGAAAGTGGATGTGCGCCCACGGGTATGAACGGTGGAAGCGCCGGGCTTCAGCCCGGCGAGTTCAGAGCGGAATGGAACCGGGCTTTTAGCCCCGGCTGCAAGCACCGGGCTGAAGCCCAAGTCCAAAGGCAACTCTTTCACCGGGCTAAAGCCCGGTGCTTCCACCCGGATACAGCAACTATGGCACCGATCCAAGCGGCTTGAATGCTAACTGCTAATTGCCTCCCGCCAAGTGCTACGATTGAATTGACCCCGGACAATGCCCCAGTCGAAACAGATCTTCTATGACGAGAAGCGCAAGCGCTGGCGCCGCCTGCGAGCCATCGCTGATACCAGCGTGATCCTCATCACCCTGCTGGTGATTTTCTTTGTCGTCTCCATTATCCGCGGATCGTCGGTTCCCGGCCTGGCGCTTCCCGGAATCAAGAAGCCTTATCACGCCCTCAAGGACAACCAGAAACGTAAGCCCACCCGCGCCCAGAATACCCACCGCAAAACCAAGCGCCCCGCCTCGCAGGTGGTGCTGAATTCCGATGAAGGCATTCGCGGCGCGTTCTACGTGAAGTGGGACGCAGCCAGCTACGCCTCGCTCAAGGAATACTACCCCCAGATCGACCTGCTGTTTCCCGAATGGATGCACGTGCTGACCACCGACGGCCGGCTGCAGGCGGTCACTGAGCTCAACACCCTTTATGACGTGATGGACGATAAGGGCAAGCCGCGGCCTGTGGACGACAAGGTCATGTCGTTCCTTAAGGGCGAGAAAGCGCAGATGGAGGTTCTGCCGCTGGTCAACAACTTCGATCCCATCACCAACGAGTGGCGGCCTGAGCTCACGGCGCAATTCATGGCCAATCCGGCGGCGCGCCAGCGCTTTCGCAGCGAGCTCATGACTTTTCTTGCCACCGACCAATACAAGGGATTGACCCTCGACATCGAAGCGTTCCCCGAGACGTCACGCCGGGACTACCGCGACCTCGTGCAGGAGCTCTATGACGCGCTCCATGCCAAAGGCCTGAAGCTCTACATTGCAGTGCCGGTCAATGATAGGACGTTTGACTATGCGGGCATTGCCGGCATCTCCGACGGACTGATTCTGATGAACTATGACCAGCACTATCCCGGTGGCGAGCCGGGCCCGGTCGCTGGGCAGGATTGGTTCCTCAAGAACCTGCAGGACGCGCTGAAAGTAATACCCAAGGAGAAAATCATCTGCGCTGTCGGCAACTATGGATACGACTGGGCAATGAAGAAGGGCCAGAAGAAGGGCACGCCTCCGGCGGACATTCACAGCGTCTCGGTACAGGACGCCTGGCTGGAGGCTTCGGACGCTGCAACTGACGTGGATTTCGACGGCGACTCCATGAATCCCCACTTCGCCTACCTGGACGACAACAACGTCCGCCACGATGTGTGGTTTCTCGATGGCGTCTCCGCGCTTAACCAGATGCGCAGTGCCCACGCCTTGGGCATAGATACCTTTGCGCTGTGGCGGCTCGGCTCGGAGGACCGTTCGCTTTGGGCGGTGTGGGACCGACCGTTTGAGGCCAACGCGCCCGCCAAGCTCGAGACCGTTCCCCCGGGGCAGGACGTGGACATTGAAGGCCAGGGAGAAATCCTCCGCATTGACGCGCGCCCGGCTCCCGGCGAACGCCAGATCAAGGTGGATCCCAACAACCTGGTCGGTGACGAAATTTTCAAGACCATGCCGTCGCCGTATGAAGTCAACATGTACGGCAGCTCGCCCAACAAGATTGCCATTACCTTCGACGACGGGCCCGATCCAGAGTGGACACCGAAGATCCTCGACGTGCTGAAGGACAAGGACGTTAAGGCGACGTTTTTCCTCATCGGACTCGAGGCCCAAAAGTATCCGAGTATCACCAAACGCGTTTACAACGAAGGCCACGAGATCGGGAACCACACTTTCACCCATCCCGATATCAGCAACGTCTCAAAGCGGTATTTCGAAGTCGAGCTGAACCTGACCGAGCGGTTCTTTGAGGGCAAACTGGGCGTGAAACCGGTGCTGTTCCGGCCACCGTATTCCATCGACCAGGAACCGGATACAGCTGACCAGGTGCGACCGCTGGAGCTGGCGCAGGACCTGGGCTACATCACCGTGGGCGACAAGGTGGATCCCAACGACTGGCACGACAACCCGCGGCGCTCCGCCAGCGACATCGTCAGCGATGTACTCGCCAACCTGCCGCCTTGCCAGCCGGGCAATCTGGCCTGTGGCAACATCATCCTGCTGCACGATGGCGGCGGAGATCGCCGTGAAACCGTGAAGGCGCTCCCGCTGATCATTGACGGAATCAAGGCGCGTGGCTACGAAATTGTGCCGGTCTCTGAGTTGATGGGCAAGACCCGCGCTGAGGTCATGCCGCCGATCACCACCAACGAGCGCTGGGCAGCCTGGATCGATGGCTTGAATTTCTCCCTGTTCGCGGCAATCTCGTCACTCATCATCTTTGTCTTCTTTGTGGGCGACGTGCTCATGACCGGTCGGTTGGTGCTGGTGGGCGCGTTGGCAATTTTTGATCGCTTCCATCGCCGCGGGACCGACGTTGATCCCAGCTACCGGCCTGCTGTCGCCGTGCTCATTCCGGCGTATAACGAGGAGAAGGTAGTCGAGCGCACGGTGCGGTCAGTGCTCGATTCCGATTACCGCAATTTGCGCGTGATCGTGATTGATGACGGTTCCAACGACGCGACTCTCGAAGTCACGCAGCACGCCTTCCAGAAGGAGATCGCCGCGGGCCGCGTCACCGTACTGACTAAGCCGAATTCCGGCAAGGCCGACGCCCTCAACTACGGACTCGAATACGTGACCGAGGAGCTCTTCGTCGGCATCGACGCGGACACTGAAATCGCCCCCGACGCGATTTGCCGGCTGGTGCCGCACTTCAGCAATCCCAAGGTCGCCGCCATGGCGGGAAACGCCAAGGTGGGCAATCGGGTGAACCTGTGGACGCGCTGGCAGGCGCTGGAGTACATCACCAGCCAGAACTTTGAACGCCGCGCCCTGAACACGCTCAATGCCGTCAGCGTAGTGCCCGGCGCAATCGGTGCATGGCGCACCTCTGCCGTGCGCGCCGCCGGCGGCTATCAGCCTGACACCGTCGCCGAGGATGCCGACCTCACCATGGCCCTTCTGCAGACCGGCTATTGGGTGAATTACGAAGACCGGGCCTTGGCCTATACCGAAGCGCCGAGCACCGCGAACGGGCTGATGCGGCAACGCTTCCGCTGGTCGTTCGGCATCATGCAGTCGGTGTGGAAGCACCGGGCCGCGGTCAAGCAAAAGGGGGCTCTCGGTTGGGTTGCGATACCCAACATGGTCATCTTCCAGATTCTGTTGCCGCTGGTCTCTCCGTTCATCGACATTATGTTCGTTGCGGGCACGGTCATTTACTTCATTGACAAGTACCGCCACCCCGAGTCGGCGAACCCAGCAGACTTTCACAAGCTGGTTGTGTACTTCGCGCTCTTCATGGTGATTGACTTCATCGCCTCCACCATTGCCTTTACCCTGGAACGGCAACAGCCGGGAGGAAAACGCGAGTTCCTGTTATTGGGGCACGTCTGGCTGCAACGCTTCGCTTACCGGCAGTTGTTTTCTGTCGTGTTGATCAAGACCCTCAAGCGCGCCATCGAGGGCCGCGGATTCGCCTGGGACAAACTGGAGCGCGCCGCCACCGTGAAGCAGCCCATCGCCGTCCGTCGCGAAAGGGAAGCGCAATGACGGAGACCTCCGCGTGAGTCCTCCCCCGAAACCCATGCTCGACATGACTGTCAATGTTGCCGGCATCACGCTGAAAAACCCGGTCCTCGCCGCCAGTGGGAGCTTCGGCTACGGTGTCGAGTTCGAGGACGTGGTCACGCTGCACCGGCTGGGCGGCTTCGTGGTGAAGGGGTTGTCGCGTGAACCCATGGCGGGCAACCCTCCTCCGCGCTTGTTTGAGACCGCCGCCGGAATGTTGAATGCCATCGGCTTGCAGAATATCGGCGCGCCCGCCTTTCTCGAAGAAAAGCTCCCTTTGCTGCGCAACATTAAAGACATCGTTTTCTTCTGCAACATCTTCGGCCACTCGCAGGACGAATACGAAGACGTGGTGCGCATGTTGAATGACGGCGAAGGCATCGCCGGGTATGAACTGAACGTCTCCTGCCCCAACACCAAGTGCGGCGGCATCAGCTTCGGCAGCGATCCGAAAATGTTATTCGAGGTGGTCAGCGCGGTGAAGAAAATCGCCACCCGGCCGCTGATCGTCAAGCTGTCGCCCAACGTTACCAGCATTCCGGAGGTGGCGCGCGCCGCCGAAGAGGCGGGTGCGGACGCTATTTCACTGGTCAACACCTTCGTCGCGATGGCCATCGACGCCGAAACCCGCAAGCCACGCATCTCGAATGTCACCGCCGGCCTCTCCGGTCCCGCCATCAAGCCCATTGCGCTGCGCATGGTATGGGAAGCGGCGAAGGCGGTCAAGATCCCTGTGATTGGCATCGGGGGCATCAGCACTGCGGAAGATGTCGTTGAGTTCATGCTGGCGGGCGCAAGCGCCATCGAGGTCGGCACGGTGAATTTCTGGGACCCTTGCGCCTGCGAAACCCTGGTGGATTCGCTGGAAAAGTGGTGCCTGGAGCACCGCATCGCGAAGATCAGCGACTTGACCGGCGGGCTGCAAATGGATTCCGCCACCTCCGTTCAGGAAGACTGACCCGCGGGCTGCGTCTCCCCGGCCTGCAGCTTCTGCACACTCGTTACCAAGTCTGCATCGAGCGACAGGATCGTCCCTGTGTGTGTGATGCTGAATAAGCGCTGCACCTGGTCATTGGCGCCTGAGATCCGCAGCTTGCCCCCGAGCTGCTCGATTTCTCCGAACAGGCGCATGATGACACCCAGACCCGCGCTGTCCACGAATTCAACCTGCGCAAGGTCCACCACCAGCTTGCGTACCCCTTCTTCGAGGAGCGAGTTCACCAGCCCTTCGAACTCGCTGAGGCGATTACCCAACGTAAAGCGCCCGGAGCAGGAGATCGCGGTGATGTCGGGCTCAAACTTGAAGACTTCCGTTTCCAGTATCATTGCGGCGTCCCTTGAGTAAGGAATCTGCGGTCTAAGGTATCATGGCACTTTGGATGGAGTAGCGCTCTTATCGGGGCGAGACGTATCGGAAAAAGGTGGTGGTGCTCTCGCCGAGGAACTACCAGATAGTGTGTTATCGCTTGTAGAAAGCCACCCCAAAAGACTATGCTTGGCTGATCTAGCCGCGCCGCACTCTGAGTGCGCCAGCCAAGGAGTACTGACATGTCTCCCTCTTCCTCCTTCCTGCCCGCCAGGATTCTTTCCATTGTCTGTGTTGCGTTGTTTCTTACTTGCGCGGTTACCGCGCAGAATTATGTTGCGCCCAGCAATCCGCAGATCGGCTCCGCCAACACGGTGACTGCTAACGCGTCCGTGCCGCGGCCGGCCACCACGCCGTGCACTGTGCAGTTGTTCCAGAACCTCGACTTTTCCGACTTCAACCCCAAGTTCTTTAACTACGCGCCCCCCGCTGGCTGCCCCGGACCCTGGGCCGCGGTCGTACTTGAGGCCGACTGGTCGGTGGATGCGGGCCGCCAGTTCGACCGCACCGCGGAAATCTGGATCGGCGGCGCAAATGTTTACTTCGGCACCACCGCTGAGCCCTCACACGACGTGCAGCGCACCTGGCACGTCGAGAACAACCTGACCGATTACAGCCCGTTGTTCACCATTCCACAGGCCGGCCGGGTCGATCTCGGCAACCTGGTCAATGGCACCTACACCAGCCATCTGCACGGCACTGCCGTCATTCAGTTCTATCCCGTGGCCCACGGAAAGCAGCCGCCGCCCAGCGCCAACGTAGTGCTGCCGATGTCGGGCGGTCCCACCGGCGGAACGGTCACGTTGAATACGCCCAGCGACCAGCTCGCGGCCACGTTTTCTCTGCCACCTAATGTGGAGCGCGCTTACCTTGACGTCTTCGCGCAGAGCCAGAGCGGCGACGAGTTCTGGTACACCTGCGCGCCCAGCGATATCGCCGGCGAGTTGGCCAACTGCGGTTCAACCGGCTTCCGCGAGGGAGAAGTCAGTATCGACGGACAACCTGCCGGAGTCGCGCCGATCTATCCCTGGATCTACACCGGCGGCATCGATCCCTATCTCTGGCGTCCGATTCCCGGCGTGCACACGCTCAACTTTGAGCCTTATCGTGTGGACCTCACCCCGTTCGCCGGTGTGTTGAGCAACGGCCAGCCGCATACCGTAGCCCTCAACGTTTACAATGCCGACGGCTATTTCTCCGCCACAGCCACGCTCTTGCTGTACCTCGACGCGGGATCGAGCCAGGTCACCGGAGCGGTCACCAATAACACCATCGGTCAGCCTGCTCCAGTCGTAAAAGAAAACATCCAGAACAACGGAACCTTCGTGACCGGCACAGTGTCTGTTATCTCTTTCCGTGGTTTCACGCTCGAGGGCTACGTCCAGACTTCCCACGGCAAAGTGGACACCAAGATCGTGCAGAGTATCGACTTTTCCAACAGGCAAAAGTACAACGTAGCGGTGGATGGCTCGGTGTACGACCAGGGCATACAACAGATGACCTCCATCTCTTCGGCTACCACCACCACGCAGGGCGGAAATACCATCGGCAACTACAAGCAGTTCTTCTGGCCACTCAACCTGGGCTACGACTTTACAGCCAACCCCGACGGCTCGTACCAGCAGACTACCAAGCTGCAACAGGGGTTCCAGAGCAATCAGCTGTCGACCCTGAATGGCGCCCCAACTTACAACCAGACCTTTCTTGACGCTGTGTCGCCGACTGACACTCTGATGGTTGACGCGTCGGGCAATGTCACCACCTCGGGACAGGCGAACGCTGAAAATTATCGGTACTACGATTCCACCGGCGCCTGCTGGAACCAGGTCATCAAGGCCGCTGCCGGTGTGCTCACCTCGACCAATGGAGGCAACTGCAGGAAGAAGTAAGTTGCAGCATCGCGTAAGAACCATTGGCGGCTCGCCCAACTCACGGCGGGCCGCTTTTCTTGTGGTCAGAAGAGCTCGTTCTTCGCAATCCCCAACACTCCCGCCGCCAGCACCAGCCACGCTGAATTCACGTGGCGATAGCGAATGAGTGCGACCGCACTCGCAACTCCAAGCAGCAACGTGAACCAATCCACGAATGCCGCCCGCGCCAATTGCCAGGTCACGAGCGCCATAAGGGCCAGCGATGCCACATTGATTCCATCGAGAATGGCGCCGGCGGTGTGCGAGGCGCGGAGTCGCGGCAGCAAAGGCGCGCTTAAAGCCACGAACAGAAACGCCGGCAGGAAGATCCCCACCGTGGCCGCGACTGCTCCTGATGGCCCGTGCAGGAGGTAGCCGACAAATGTGGCCGTGGTAAACACCGGCCCCGGCGTCACCTGTCCAACCGCGACGGCATCCAGCAGTTGCTGCTGTGTGAGCCAGTGGTAGCGCTCCACCAGGTCGGCGCGCAGGAACGCCAACAATACGTAGCCGCTGCCAAAGAGTACCGACCCGATCTTGGCGAAGATCAGAAAGATCGGCCACAGGCCAACCGAGGCGCCGGCCGCGATAACGCCTGCGGCGGAGAGCGCCGGCTTGAACCCCGGCATTCCCAGCAGCCATCTTCGTTGGCGCAGTTCGCTCCAACGCCCTGACAGTCCCAGCGCTCCGCCGATCACCAGCACCAACAGCTCGTTCACGCCGATCGCAGCCAGTACCATGGACAGCATTGCGACCACCGCCAGCCATTTTGTCTTGACCGCCGAGCGGCCCAGTTTCCACAGTGCCTGCGCGACGACGGCAATCACTACCGGTTTGACGCCATACAACAAGCTCGCCGCCTGCGGCAATGCTCCCCATCGCACATACGCCGAGGCCAGGATGCCCACGAGAATCGCCGCCGGCACGATGAAGCATGCGCCCGCCACGACGAGGCCCGGCCAGCCGCCGCGGCGGTGCCCGATGTGGATGGCCATCTCGGTGGAGTTAGGGCCGGGAATGAAATTTACCGCGCTGAGATAGTCGAGAAATTCCTGCTCCGTCAGCCAATGGCGGCGGCGCACCACCTCCTCGTCCATCATGGCGATGTGGGCTGCCGGGCCGCCGAAGGCGGTCGTGCCCAGTTTCAGGAAGAGCAGCGCAATTTCGGAGAGGGGAGAGCGTGTATCACGGACGGGTACCACATTGTCGGACATACGAATCACGCTGGACTTACGGCGCTGAGAACAGCTTCCACTCGCCGCGATCTTCGTTAAAGATAAAATCGATCAGTCCCAGGCCGGAGCACTTGTCGCTCTTCACCTCGGCCACCAGGATGGCCTGGCGTACGCCCCCGCGGACCGCATCCGTGGCCGCGGTGCGGACTTTTCCCGAGGCAGTTAGCAGTTCACGGTACGAACAGGGGCGTGCGCTGGCATCGAGTTGGATCGGCGATTGGATGCACGAAGAATCGAACAGCTTGCAGTAGAGATCACGATGCTGCGCAAACTGCTGTTCGATCTCTGCGCGGGACACGTGCTCCGCGCGCGACCCAACATCCATGCCCTGTTCCGGAACATAGGACAAGAACTTCTTCGTGTCCCCTTCGCGAATGGCAGCGAAGAAGTTGCGCTCCAGCACCGCCGGTCTCTCCGCCGCTGGTGGGGTCGAAGCACCAGGCGATGACGTGGTTTGCGCCGCAGCCATGCTGAGGCCTGCGAACAGTAAAAGTCCGCCTGCCAGCAGGCTATGCGCTGCGAGAAGCCATCTCATTACTCTTTCCCCGTCCCAGCGCGCTTGCTTTTGGCTGCGGTTTTCTGCGTCGCGGCCTTCTTCGGCGATGCCGCTGTCCGGGCAACGCCGCCCTCCAACTCCACCCGCCGCTTCTTCGGAAGCCGCTCCCACACCAACCGGTACGACTCGGCGATCAGTTCGTGTAGTTCGTCATCGGGCACCGCATTCAAGGCCCAGCAGGCTGACCCACTGCGCTCGCGCCATGTACGGGGCCGGAATGATGCCCGTCCGTTCACATAGCTCGGCAAAATTCTCCGCCGTGCATTTAAACGACAGACGCGGCGGCAACATCTCGATGGCGGCCACCACGAACAACTTGCCGTCCACCTTGAAGCACAGGTCCGCCCCCCACTGAACGATTTCCGTGGTGTGTGGGAATCCGAGGCAGTATTGCCGGATTGCCTCAATGTCCATTCACTTCTCCCTGCGCGGGCGCCAGTTCCGTCCACTCGCGCAGCATGACGACTTTGGTGTAGGCCACGCGAAAACCACGCCGCTCCATGTTGCGTTGCGAGCCGCTGCCCGGCTGCGTGCTCACCACAGCATACTCGCAGCCGGCAAGCGCGGCCTCGTGCAGACGGCGTGCGATCAACGCACTCTGCACCCCGCGCCGCCGAAACTCCGGCAGCGTGGCGGTCCCGTACAGGGTGGCGATTCCGGCTTCCGGGATGATGCGCCCGCCACATCCCCCGGCGGCCTTGTCCTCAATAAGCGCCAGGAAGTCCAGAGAGCCGGGCAGTGATGCGAATCCATCGAACACCTCCTCCGATACCGGCACCACGTCGTGGAAACCTTGGGCAATGGTGCGTCTCCACAACAACTCTGTCTCCGGCGACACCCGCTCGATTGCAATCCCCGCCGGAAGCAGGAACGGCTCGGTGGGGTTAATCCGCCGGATGAGCACCGAGTTGAATTCCGCAATGCGGTAGCCGCGCTGGCCCAGAAGATTGAGCAGTGAGGCATCGGCCAGCGGAGACACCACGACGGTCGAGGGAACGCCGCGGCTGCGGAAGAATTGCTCAACCCGGTCTACATCGTGCGGCGTGACCTCGCCGTAGAGGCCCATGCCAACGATCTGGTTCGCCGGAAACGCCGGACCGCCGAAGAAGGCCACGCCACCGGCGATGGTTTCCGCCGCGATCGGACGGGATGGTTTATTGCGGTGTATCGCCTCCACGCATTCGGGCAGAGTGGTTTCCGCCATCTCCAACCGGCGGGCGAACTCCAAATCAACAAAATGGGGAAGCTGCTGCGAAAGAACTGCTTGTGCATCAGACATTCGAAACTCCTAATTGATTCGTCAGAACAGAGTGGTGGCTCGTGCCCGGATGGGCGATGGTTTCGGAAGCGGAGTTTCGTTAGCGGACGGCGATCGTCACAGGCGGCTCGCCCAGCAGTGTAGCGCAGATGCCGCAATTCAGTACAGAGCGAAACGACGGTCAGTTTCGGCTACCGGCCATCCTACCGTTCCCCCGTAGCAAGCACTGACGGTCGAAGTCGCGACCGCCACGCCAACCAGCCCGTTCGTCACATCGCCCCCCACCAGGCGGGAACCTTCGCCATGTTCGCGGAGTCTTCACCTTCAAACCGTGCCTGTTCCGCTGTGGTTTTGTGGAACTGCGGTCCCGGCCGGCTCGTACCTTGGTGCAGCGGGATAGTCGCGACGCGAGATTGGTGGTGCGTATGGAGAGACTCAACTGGTTGTGGCAGGATCTTCGCTATGCGGCGCGCGGCATCCGCAAGGACCGCGGCTTCGCCCTGGTGGCCATGCTCGCGCTCGCCCTCGGTATCGGCGCAACCACGGTTATCTTCAGCGTCATCGAGAATGTCCTGATCGAGCCGTTTGCCTACAGGAATGCTGATCGTCTTGCGGTGGTGTACGTCCACGACGTCACTAAGCCAGACTCCGACGGAAGTTCCTTTTACAACGTTCCCCAATTTCTCGACATTCGCGAACAGAACCACGTCTTCGATGAGGTGCTGGGGGTGGCTCCGCTCGACGTTCTGTACCAGGAAAAGGAAAGCACGCAGCAGTTTACCGGCGCATCGGTGACCGCCAACTCCTTCGAGATGCTGGGTATGAAACCGATGCTCGGCCGGAACATCGTTCCCGACGACGGTAAGCCGGGCGCGCCGCCGGTGTTCTCCATAAGCTACCGGTTGTGGAAGAAGGAGTTCAATGCCGATCCTGGCATCGTGGGAACCACGCTGGTGCTGAATGGCGAGGCCCGCACCCTGGTGGGTGTGATGCCGCCGCGATTCCTGTTGTGGAATGCCGACATCTGGGTCCCATTGGCTTTGAATCGCAGCGATCCCACAAATCAGCAGACGTTTCTGTGGACTCTAGGCCGGATGAAACCAGGTGTCACCCTGCGACAGGTCGCCTCCGATTTCGAGGTCATCACCCGGGGACTTGCCAAGCAGTATCCCGCGGAATATCCGACGAAGTTTTCCGTCTTTTCTAAAACCTTGACCGACAGTGTCGTCGGGCACTTCAGGGCGACTCTTTATACTCTGCTCGCCGCGGTGAGCATGTTGCTGCTGATCGCGTGCAGCAATGTAGCCAACCTTTTGCTGGCGCGTGCCACCGCGCGAGAACGCGAGATTGCGATTCGTGCGTCCATGGGCGCGTCGCGCGGGAGACTGGTTCGCCAGTTGCTGGTCGAAAGCTTCTTGCTGGCGTCGGGCGGTTGTCTTCTCGGCTGCCTGTTTGCCTACGGTGGGCTAAAAGGCGTTTCCGCCGCGATGCCGGAGAACACGATTCCGGCGGAGGCGGTACTGCGCCTGAACGTTCCGGCGATGTTGTTTGCCGTCGGTGTTACTTTCCTGACCACGATTCTGTGCGGTCTTGCTCCCGCCATTCACGCGGTGCGCGGCGACTTGCATGGTCGGCTGAAAGACACCGGAAAGGGAGTCAACACAAGTTTCCGGCATGGCAAGTTTCGTTCCGGGTTGGTCGTCTCCGAAGTCGCGTTATCGATCGTGTTGCTGGTGGGCGCAGGTCTAATGATGCGCAGCCTGCTCGCGTTGCAGCACGTCGATCTCGGACTGAACCCGGTCAACATCCTGGTGGCGCGATTGCCGCTCCCCAAGGGCCGGTACGAAACAGCGGCACAGAAGAAACTATTCTTCAGCCAGGTGCTGCAGCGAGTGTCGGCCTTGCCCGGGGTGATCGCAGCAACCGAAACTTCCTCTCTGCCGCCTTACGGCGGTCCGGAAAGCGACGTTGTGATTCCCGGCAAGACCCACTCCGAGAAATGGGACACCATCTTCCAACTCTGTAGTGAAGGCTACTTCAAGACCATGGGTCGTCACCTGTTGCGCGGACGGCTGCTGTCGGAGACCGACGTTGACTCCGCCCGCCCCGTGGCCGTGGTCAACGAGACGCTGGCCCGCACCTACTTCGGCAAAGACGATCCCATCGGGCAAAAGATCAAGTTCGAACTGTTCGATCGCCTGCCGCAATCTCCCAAGGACCAGTACTTCGAAATCATCGGCATCGTCGCCGACGCCAAGAATCGCGGGCTTCAGGAAGCGATTGCCCCCGAGGCGTACATCCCGTACACCGTCACCGGTGCGATGGAGCGCGGAATCCTCGTCCGGACTGCGGTGGAGCCTCTCTCCATGCTGATGAGCGTGCGCCGCGAAATCTGGTCGGTGGACCGCAATGTTGCCCTGACCTTGACGGGAACGCTCGAAGGCTACCTGCAACAGTTCTCCTACGCGGGGCCGCAGTTCGGGCTGGTGCTGCTGGGCATCTTCGCCACCGTCGGTCTGATCCTGGTGGCGATCGGGGTCTTCAGCGTGATGGCCTACTCCGTGTCGCTGCAGACCCATGAGATCGGCATCCGCATGGCCCTCGGTTCGCCGGCCCGCAACGTCCTGAATATGGTGCTGGGTAAGGGGCTGCGATTAATTGGCTTGGGGATCGCCCTGGGCGTGATTGCCAGCGTGGGACTTACTCGACTCGTCGCCAGCCAGTTCTGGGGCGTGTCTCCCAACGATCCGGTGACCTTCTTCGGCGTGATCTTCGTGTTGATTGCGGTCGGTCTGACCGCCTGCCTGATTCCCGCGCGCCGGGCGACCCAAGTCAGCCCGCTGATCGCTCTGCGTTATGAATGATCCCGTTTTCCGAACTGCCAGCCACTACTGACGCAAGAAAGGCCGGGACCTACGCCCGGCCTCCCTCCCAACCGTCTATTTTCACCGTCCCGGCGCTTCCACATACAATGTGACATGCTGCGGTTCACCGGCCTTCGCGAGCTTCATCTCTGACGGATACTGCATCACTGTCCGGCCCGTCCGATAACCAGGCGCCCAGATCTCGCTCACAAAGTAGCGGCTACCGTAGCGGTGGAAGACCAGCTTGTATCTGTCAGCCGGCTCGGTTTTTTGCAGCGGTATGCTGTTAACGAAAACGTTGCGGCTTCCGTCAGCCCTGCTGCGGAATGAAAGCATCCCGGTTACAGAGACGACCCGCACCGTGTATTCGCCCGCCGGCACCAGTTGATCACCGACCACGAATGCAAACGGTGCTCTGAAATTCACCGGCTGGGTCGACTGAGCGCTTGCCACTCCCACGGCGAGCCCCGCAATGATTACGAGAAGCGCGATTGCTTTGGTTTTCATAACCCCTCCATCTGGCTCCCCGGATTTTCTGGGAACCTGCGCGCAGTATCGGATGAGACTCTTGCCCTATCAATGCACTGGCAATAAATCGGAAGTGAAACAGATATATCCAGCTAAGCGCCAGGAAAGGTGGGTCCTAATGGCCTATATATACCGAACATAGAGACTGTATTCGATCGTGGTAGGTCCCCACATCGTCCCAAAACGGGATAACAATTCAGAATAGCCCTTCAAGTATTGAGTCAGGCGCCTTTTCCGGTGCTAACCTGAGCGCAGCGGGGTGCTGTATGGAGCGGACCCTCTCCCAACGCATATACCGCTTCGGCCCTTTTGAGCTCTCCGTCGATTCTGCCGAGTTGCGCAAGAGCGGCGTCCACCTCAAGCTGCAGGACCAGCCCTTCCACATTCTCTGCACCCTGCTCGAACATCCCGGCGAACTGGTTACTCGCGAGCAACTTCGCCAGCAACTGTGGCCGGAAGGCACATTTGTCGACTTCGAACACGGCTTGAACACCGCCATCAAGAAGATACGCGACGTCCTGGCCGACGACGCCGACACCCCTCGCTACATTGAAACGATCTCGCGTAAGGGATACCGGTTTGTTGCACCGCTGAATCCCGGTGTCGCTCTGGGTACGGAAGTGCCGCCGCCTCCGCGACCTCATTGGCAATTCCGCACGACCATCCTCATCATCGCCCTCGTCGTCGTGATGGGTGCCGGCTTCCTTATCCTCCGGGGACTTTCTTATCCGCCGTATCTCAAAATCACCGCGACCAGACAACTGACTTTTTTCCCCACAGGTAATTCTTCGCCTTTCTCCATAGAGACCGATGGCCGACGCGTGTATTACTTCAAGTATGGTGACACTCGCCTCTACTCGGTTCCGGTGGTTGGAGGCGTGGAGAACAGCTATGCCACCAGATTTGTCCAGCCGGTGATTCTTCACATTTCACCGGACGGTTCAACATTGCTCGTGAAGGAAGCGATTGGGCCCTCTGGCGGGAATGCTGCTCGTGTTTGGCTGCTGACGACGAATGACGGGCCGGCGCGCCCATTGGGAGACATCGAGGCTGAGTCCGCTGCCTGGTCGCCCGATGGTAAGGTCATCGCATTCGGGCAACACAATGCCATTTACCTGACTGAAAACGATGGCGCTACGTATCGCCGGCTGCTGGATACGCCGGGAAGTGTTTCCTGGATTCGATGGTCGCCCGACGGCCAGCGCCTGCGTTTCACGGTGCGTGATCCCAAGACGTCTGCTTCGTCGATATGGGAAGGTCGCAGCGACGGGAAAGGGCAGCCTGTAGCGATGAAGTGGGGCGGGCCCATGAATGCCTGCTGCGGAATCTGGACCAGAGATGGCCGGCACTTCCTCTTTCGTGAACTTCGCGACGAACGAACCGACTATTGGATTGCCACGGAGGGAGGGTCGCCGTTCCGGTCGGGAAAGCCTTTCCCGCTCAACAGCGGAGGCCAGGCGGTGACTGCTGCCACAGCCAGTCCGCTCGAGAACACGCTGTTCGTCATCGGGTACGAGGGGTCCGTAATAGCGTTTAGTTTTGATCTGGAGCGACGTCAACTTACGCCGTTCCTCCCCGAAATGAGCGTTCAAAATCCCGCGTTCTCGTCAGACGGTAAGTGGATGGCTCTTTGTCAGGCGCACGACTGGCAATGGGTTCTCTGGCGCGCACGCAGCGACGGCAGTGAGTGGCTCCCATTAACGGACCAGAGATTGAGGGTGCATCATGCTCGATTTTCCCCGGATGGTAAGCGCATCGCCCTGATGGCCAAATGGCCCGATCAGCCGTGGAGGGTTTACTGGGTTGCCACCGACGGGGGCGCTCTTCACGAGCTCAACGTGCCCATCACAAGTCAGGCTGACCCGAACTGGATGCCTGACAATCAGTCGATTCTTTTCGGCCAACCACCCCGGTACTACACCGAGCCGGATACTCCAAGAGCGATTTACATCCACAGCCTGCAGACCAACTCCATTTCCAAGGTCCCTGGCTCGGAAGGATGGTTCAGTCCACGCTTATCACCCGACGGACGCAGTTTTCTGGCGCTCTCCATCGACGAACACAAGCTTGCGGTGCATGACTTTGCCAGCTCACAGTGGCGAGTTTTGCTTGAGAACTCGCAGGCGGAAATTCAGGGCCCTTCCTGGTCACCTGATGGCAAATGGGCCTATGTGAACATTGTCCATGGCAAGAACTTCTCAGTTGTTCGCGTCCAGGTCCACAGCGGCATGACGGAGAAGGTTCTGGCCCTCAGTGAGATGGTTGCAAGTCCCTATTGTTGGGCTTGGGGATTCGCACCGGACGCATCACTCCTGATCAGTTGCGTTCGCAGCAACTCCAACATTTACGCCCTGCGATACGAGTGAACGCTTCTATCGCGCCTCACCAATCCCGTGACAATTGCTGCCAGTGGCCGTGGCTATATCTGACCATGACTTCCTGTGGTAGCTTTCTGGAAGCCATGTCCTCTCGTCCCACCTTGTCCCTCGACGGAAAAGTTGCTCTCGTGACCGGAGGCTCCCGCGGCATTGGTGCAGCGACCGTGCGCCTGTTCGTCCGTGCGGGCGCTCGCGTCGTCTTCAACTACGTTCACGCCAAGGAAGAAGCGCTGCGCTTGGAGCAGGAGTGCGGCCCCGATCATGCCCATGCGGTGTGGGCCGATCTCGCCGGCACTACCAACGCCGGTCCGCTAGTGCACGCGGCTGTGGAACGCTTTGGGTCGCTTGACGCGCTGGTGGTCAACCACGGCATCTGGCTGGACGATGCCGCTATCGACCAGATGACCGACGAGCAGTGGCACAGGACCATCGCGGTCAACCTCGACAGTGCCTTCGCCCTGACCAAGCACGCGGTGGCCCAGATGAAGCGCCAGGAGCGTGGCGGACACATCGTGTTCATCAGTTCCACCGCCGGGCAGCGCGGCGAGGACAACCACACCGACTACGCCGCCACCAAGGGCGCGCTCATCAGCATGACCAAAGGACTCTCCACCGAACTTGCTCCCTTCGGCATCCACGTCAACTGTGTCGCGCCGGGATGGGTGGACACCCCCATGACCGCCGGGGCGCTGGCTGATCCCGAGCGACGTAAGAAGATCTTCTCCGCTATACCGCTGGGACGCGTCGCCAGACCAGAAGAAATCGCCGCACCCATCCTGTTCCTGTGCACGCCCCACGCCGGATTCATCACGGGAGAAGTGTTCAACGTGAACGGCGGCGCGGTGCTGGTGGGGTAAAGCGCCCCCCGCCAAACACTGGATCGTTCTTAGTTGTCATCACGAGCGGACTTCAGTCCACGAGGGATCTGCTTTTCGTGGATGGAGAAGGACCTCGCGCGGGAGAACAAGCAGATGCCTCGCTTCGCTCGTCATGACAACTCGAAAGACTCTAGTGAGAATCATGGAAGCAATTGAAATCGCTCTAGGGAGAGAATCGGAGGGATGGATTAACTGTCCCACCCAACCAAAAGAAGGTTGGGTGGTGGGGCACCAGGCAGTCCACCGCATTTTTCTCTGCGCCTCTCTGTGTCTGTGGGGTGAACTTCTTCTACTAGTGCGGAGGCTGACGGTTGGCGGGATTCACCTGCTCTGGCATTTGCTGCGGAGGCTGACGGTTGGCGGGATTCATCTGCTCTTGCATTTGCTGCTGCTGTTGCTGTATCTGCTGCAATTCCTGCAACAATTGCTCCGGAGTCTTGGCTCCGTCGGGGGGCGTGTTGTCTCCGCTGTTGTCGGGCTCGGGCTGGATCGACTGCACCTGCGGCAGCTGTTGCGGATTAAATGCCTCCGGCACGCGGCCCGGCATGTTGGGCCGATAACGCATCTGGGGAGGCGGTGGCTCCTGCGGTTGCGTTTCGGGCTCGCCGTAATTCTCTTCCTCTTGCGACTCCTCAGGCGGCGGCACGGCGTTATTCTGTGCCGTGTTCACGGCGGACGCCAGCTTCAGTGTGGTGAGAATTACTTTCTGCACCGCTCCCGGATTGCCGTTCATGCCCAGGATGATGTAGTTGAACTTGGAGCCGTTGAGCAGGGAGTCGAGCACGTCGCGCGGCTGTCCCGGGCCAAGCTGTCCTACAACCCGTACACTTGACACCCCGGCCGGCATTTCCACCGAGGCTCCGGTCAGCGACTGCACCGAACGCAGCACCTGCGACAACGTCGCATTCTGGGCGATGATGGTGAGCTGTCCGTTGTTGTAGGTGACCTCGGCCGGAGTCGGCGGCGATTGCTCCAGGGTCGGCGGCGGTTTGGGAACTTGTGGGGCTGGCGGCTCAGGCGCCGCCTTCTTGCGGCGAGGATGCGCGCTAGGCTTCGGGGTGGTTGTTGCCACGGCAGCCGGAGCATTCTTCGGCGGCGCGCTTTGCGCTCGGGATTCCAGCGCCGGCAGGCAGAGCCCTGCCGTCAGCAACAACGCGAATCCCAAAGTTCGCCTGCGGCGTACCATAAGAGTTGGACGGCCTTGCGCTGCCAAGGTTTTTGGAACGTATGCCGGTGCTCATTCTAACCCGATCGTGGCCACGCTGTTGCGATTATTGCAGATTTTCAATGATTACCGATCTTGAAGGCCCATCAGGTTCTTAGAGGGATCCAGTAGCTTATGGTCCTAAGACCTTGGAACGGGTATTCGGCTTTTTAGTACAAGTGAAGGGGCGACGGGAAGCCCGTCGCCCCGAACTACATATTCAGGTAGCGTAATCGCTTTACGGTTGGGTGAACGCTTGAAAGCCAGTGCCGCCGTAAACACCAGATCCATAACGGCCGACCATGACGAGGTTGTCATTCAGGCCGTCAGCTCGCGTGCTGCCCACGCCGTTGGGGTCGTCATACGTGTAGTACTGTCCCGCGTGATACAGCACGCCGTGACGGTTGCCAGAGGAATCGAAAACGGTGGCTACAATATCTCCGTTGTTGTTGATTTCATGGATGGCCGTCCCAGTCGACCCTTCCCCGGGCGCGTGAAACGGCGTGTAGGTTTGGCCCTTATCGGCGGTAGTAAACGACAGGTACGTCCCGCTGGAGTTGACGCCGAATACGGTGATTACGCCTGCGTTGTTGATGCCCCAGGCAGTATTCAAACTTACGGTACCCGGCGGGTCCAACTTCGTGAGGTTGCCGCCAACCAGCAAAAATCCATGCTGTACGCCGGACGAGTCAACGTAAGTGCCCACCACCGCGCCCGAGTCATTAATCCCATTCGCATTGGTGAGAGTTGCGCCCGAGATGTTGATGTCGGTGAACTTTCCCCTGGCCCACGTAAACCCTATTTCAACGCCGCTTGTATTGGTGCACCAGCCCGCAGCAACACCCGCGGAATTGATGCCATAAAAGGAGATGGATGTCGCGCTGGGGGTGCTTACGCAATCCGGCCGGTCGGCGGGGGTGAAGGCGTTCGAACCACCCAGGACCATGCCGTGCTGGACCCCGGCGCTGTCGACGTAGTCGCCGGCGATTGCACGTGCATTGTTTATTCCATACGTATCCGTCTCCTGCGCTGTCTGGATGGCGATGACATCTCTGAACAAGAATGTCAACGGCGGATCCTGCGCAATACCTACGGATACACACAGAACGAGTAAGAACGCGCCAATAACGATCATACGACTTTGCATTTGGCTCCTCCTCCTGAGAGAGAATGGTTGTTCCCCTTTCCTGTCGTAAGCACGAAAACCTACGGCAAGAAGCGCCGTGAAGGCCTGATTTACCTTTACACCGCGAGAGGGGAAACTCGCACTTGCAAGCGAGGGCTACAGTCTCTTCCCGCCCGGGGGAGGCTGTCAATCTGGAATTTCCATTCTGGCACTCCGAAATGCAGGCAATGTATACCTAATGTAAGAACTTATGGGCTCCTGGATGCTGTGGTCGTGCCGAGCCTGGTGAAGCGGGTTCACGCCCCGGTTTTGGGCGCTAACCCGCGCCTTGGTAACCTCGGGGCAAGCGATCGCGGCCCGTGTGCGCTACGTCACAGACAAGCGTTCGAAGGCGGCGCTAGCCTGTGCGCAGTTCCACCGCCGGACAGCGCGGCGAGGACAACCACACCGATTACGCCGCCACCAAGGGCGCGCTTATCAGCATGACCAAAGGACTGTCGACCGAACTTGCTCCCTTCGGTATCTATGTCAACTGTGTCGCGCCGGGATGGGTGGAAACTCCCATGACGGCCGGGGCGCTGGCCGATCCCCAGCGCCGAAAGAAGATCTTCTCCGCTATACCGCTGGGACGCGTCGCCCTTTCTAGACCCACAACCTCTTGATTTTCCCGGGGTCGCCAAGCGAGAATGAAGCGATGACCATTGAGCTGACAGATGAACAAAAGCGAATGATCGATCTCGCGGTCGCTTCCGGCGCCTACCATGATCCCGATGAAGTGATTGGGACGGCGCTCGCCATGCTCTACGAAGACATTGAGGACGGAATCGTCTCCGACGCGCGGGCTGGAGAGCCGCGTTTCAGCCTGGATGAGGTTGAGGCGGAACTCCGCTCGCTCGGCAAGATCAAGTGACCTTGTATGCGATCACCTTTGCCTCTTCGGCGAAAAGGGAATTTCGTGACTTGACGCCGGAGGTCATCGAACGCATCCGGCCAAAAATACGTGACCTCGCCAATGACCCAAGACCTCCGGGGTGCAAAAAGCTTCACGGCTATAAAGACCGTTGGAGAATTCGCATTGGTGATTACCGGGTCGTCTACACCATCAACGATGCCGCGAAAACTGTCGATGTAACGCGGATCGCGCACCGCCGCGACGTGTATTGATCGTGAACTCGCGGCGTTTTTTGGTTCAGAGTCGTTCACCTTCGCTGCATGTCGAAGGCTGATTGCTGGCGGCCAGAGCAAACAGTTCCTCTCCTACCACGTTTAGCCGGGTACACCACCATTCGCGCTTTTTGCGAAGGGCGGGAGAATCCGGGACCGTACGTTCAGGCGGTCAGGAACCGAAGATGTACGAAAGTAACCTGTCCCACCCAACCAAAAGAAGGTTGGGCGGGGCACCCGGCGATTGAGCCCGGTGGCCGGTTTCCCGGGTTCGCGCCCCGGTTTTGAACGCTAACCTGGGCACAGCCACTTACAAAGACTTTCTATCTTCGTCTCTCGTCGCGGCGGACAGCAGCTCCTGCAGTCGCCATGTAATGCTGATCCAGGGCTTGCCGGATCAACGTCTTAATCACCGCTTGCCGACTGATGTTCAACTCCCTCTGCGGTTCTGTCCAACTCTTCGAGCATGGGCGCCGTAAAGTCCACGTTTACCCTTTGTATGGGGGACATCATTCGGCCTCGATTGGTGAAAAACCGCGAGACATCCTTGCCTTGCTCTGCCAGGCGCGCGATCCCCTCTGCCGATACCGGTTTCTTCGATCTACGAATGCTCCTCATAAAGTTCTTGCAGCGTGCCCCGAGATCAAGGCTTCGAGCGTTGCGTTCCTAAGTCGGTGCGAGCATCTCTCGGATGGACGCCAGAGCGAATTTCACGGACAGGCAACTCTGGACTCTCCAACTGCATGACTTCGCGAGCGACCAAAGCTGCCTCCACCAGATCATGGTCGCATGCGCGAGCCGCCAGGAAGCCTGCGGGCATCCAGTACGTCGCGCTGCCGAAGTGACAATTCAGCTTGCCTAAAAGACAGCGCACATGCACCCTGTAGAGCAGAGCAATCGAACAGGTTCGGAGTGGGCAGCCATGGCGGGCACTTGCGAAACCAACGTCTCGGTTGCAGATCTCTACTGCCCGCTATGTGGTGTGGGGAGTCCAGTAAGTGGTCCCCGACTTGACTTCCGCAGCCACTGCGTAAGCGGTGGCCTTGCAGCAGCGCCACTGTCGACAATTCTTCGATTCCATGAGCGACCATGCTGATCGGCTGCATTGACGTTTGCAGGCAGCGCTAACTCGTCACGTCCCGCAACTACCTGCGCCGCAGGAACGATCGATTGCGGCGTTATGACTTGACTCAGAGCTCGATCGAAGGGTGCTGCGGATTGAAGGTGCGGGAGGCTGCGTGCGCTGCTTTTTGGCAGTGTCGAGCCTTGGCGATTCCTGAATGCCCAAGAACTCGTTCCAGAAGTAAACGCGCCCTGCCTTGTCCCCGGCAGCAATCATGCTTGGGCCCAAAGCACAGGACAGGGCTTCGTCATCACAGGAAACCGTCGCCAAGCAGGTTCCGTTCTCCAACCCCCACACCTTGAGCGTGCCGTCACTTGAAGCCGAAACTGCCGTTTTTCCATCCGCGCTTACGGTCACGCGATTAACGCGATCAGTGTGGCCTTGCAGTACCCGGCGCTCCAGCCCGTTCTCGACGTCCCACACTTTGAGCGTACCGTCACTGGATGCCGAAACTGCCGTTTTTCCATCCGCGCTAACACCCACTCCGAGGACACTCCTAGCGTGCTGGAGCGTTCGCAATTGCTGATCCCGCTATCCACGTCGCCACACCCTCAGCGCCCCATTCTCGTAACCCGAGACCGCCACTTTGCCGTCGGCGCTCACCGCTACATCTCCGACCATGTCGCTGCCGCGGAGGATCCGCTGTTCCCGCCCAGTCTGCGCGTCCCAGACAATTAGCTTTCCTTCCAAAGACGCCGAGATGATGACCTTTCCGTCGCGCTTAGCGCCAAGCCGCCCACCCAGTTGGCCTTTTTGAGTCTCTGCCGCTCCTGCCCGCTTTTCAGGTCCCATACACTCAGCGCCCAGTAGCTCGCCGAAACTGCCGTTTTTCCATCCGCGCTCACCGCTACGCCGCAAACCATGCTTCCGTCGCTGCAGAGACTGTGTCGTTCCCCCGCGCGCGCCACGTCCCACACCTTCACGTTCCCATCTTCGGATGCCGAGAGGACCACCTTCCCGTCCGCGCTCGCCGCCATGCTGAGGACCCGACAATTTTGCCCTTTGTGGCCCTCAATCACCCGTCGGTTGGGCTTTGGCGGTTCCTCGACGCCAAACACCCAAGGAGCCGCCTGTGGAAGTTCTTGCGGCCTTGTGGCTGGTATTGGCCGGATGGAAGCAGGCTGCGGATGAGTAGTGGCGGACGGTCGCGTTGAGCCCCTTCCGGCAATACCTGCTCTTGGCGATTCCTTGGATCCAAAAAGTTTCTTCCAAAGGCTCATATTTCTTGCTTCTTCTTTGATCTTTTGCAAGGAGCTTCCGGTTTGCCCCAGCGATTGGCAATTGTGCGCTCCTTCACGTCGCGAAACAAGTCATTTCTTCTCATTCCCTCCCTTCCGGTCAGTTGCCTGGTGCCCCCACGGCAAGCGATCGCGGCCCGTGTGCGCTACGTCACAGACAGCCTTCCCCAGCCTCGCATAGCCTGTGCACAGTCGGGTTGTTGTACCACCGCTCGCACCGGCACGAACATCACGTGCAATCTAGCCGAGCGGAGCTAATGTGCCGCAGGTTCGCGTCCTTCTTTTGGGCGCTAACCCGGGCGCTGGCAGCCCGCAAGTAAATAGCCCACGCAGGTCATCGTAACTGAAACGAGCCCTGTGATCAGGCCCCAATGCAATGTCTTGGGACCTGGCCGCAGGGCTTTTGTCTTTGAAGGCTGGGTCGAAAATGGAAAGCTATCTCGCAAATTGCCTTGTATCAGGGCACGGCTTCAGCCGTGCCGAACACGGGGCAACAAAAGCATAGGGCTTCAGCCCCTGCAAAATACTTGCTCCGGGGCTAAAGCCCGGATCCTTTAGCGCCGAGTTACGGCACGGCTGAAGCCGTGCCCTGATACAAAGCGATTTATGAGATCGGCTCTCGAAACTTGAAACTCGCAACTGCCGTGGTAGGCGTTGTGAAACTCGAAACTCGAAACTTGAAACAGACCCTCGAGAAATGAGGAAACATGTCAACCACTGAATATGACGCAACCAAAGCCGGCGCTGCCGTACTCACGGATGAGCGCCACGAAACCACAGAACAAACGCGAAACTTGAAACTCGAAACTGGAAACTGCACTGCCCTCTGCCACCACGTCATGGAGAGCGGCTTCTGCTGCCAGAGTCCGGCGCTGCGCGACCGCCGCTACTGCTACAGCCATCTGCGGCGGCGAGGCCAGCAGATGCGCATGGCGCGCGCCATCGCGCAAGCGCCAGCCCTACCGCTTCTACCTGCCCGCGCTCGACGACCTGTTCGCGGTGCAGGCGGCGGTGGAGCACGTGGCCCGCGCCCTGGGCGCAGGTCTGCTGGAGCGGCGCCAGGCCGGGACCCTGCTCTATGCCTTGCAACAGTCGGCCATCAATCATCGCATCCTGGCCCTGGTCCAGATGAATGCCTCGTCGAGGGATACCACCATCTCCGATCCCACCCTCTCGCCAAAAGCGGGCGAGAGCGGGCAACCACCCCAAGGAGTGCAAACCCGGCACTCCTTGGGGACCCCGGTCGGGTGGGGCACCCGCCGGGGGACAGGGTGGGGACGAGCAGAAGCGCCTGGTTGAGGAGTATCCCCAATTTGAGGCCGAGTACGGACTACCGGCGGGACTGGACCTGTCGCAGCCGGCGCACGTGCTTTTCCCTGCTCCCGAGCAAGTCTGGCAGGTCGTTCCGGCTCCGCCCATGGTCGCCCGGCCGCACCGCAAGCGGTGGACCAAAGAAGCGATCGAGCTGGAGGAGTTGCACCAGCGCCGGGAGCAGATGGGCGTGCACGCGTTCAATCAGCAGGCCCAGCAGCTCCAGAACCGCATTTCCAACCAGGCCTATGCCGAGTTTCGCCAGCGGCAGGATGCGGTCTGGCAGGCCGAGGCCGACCGCCGCAACGCCGCCGAGAAAGCGAAGGACCAGGAATACGCCAGCATGGATGAAGCGCATCGCCGCGCCTATCACCTGGGCATCGTGCGCGGCCTGGAAGCAGCGCAAGAGCAGGCCGAACAGGAGGCGCAGAGGAAGCCAGCGGCAAAAGCAGCGGTTGGCAGCTAGTGGATGTGGTTAGTGGATAGTGGATAGAACCGTAAGGGTAGAGTGGCGCTTCAGCGCCGCGTTGCGGCGGAGTTCCGAAACGAGCCGGCTTCAGCCGGCGGCACCTGTCGCCGACAGCGGCGTTCAACGGGCGACGTGTGCCGATGCGAGGGTTGAAGTCTGTCTTAACTCAGGCGAATCGTGCGTCTCGAGGAGAAAAATTCAATGAGTAACGCGCCGAAGCCGACAAAAGCCAAGCCGCGGAGTAGATGCTTGACAGTGATCTATTCCCTATCCCCCAACCACTATCTACTGAGAGGGCTTAAGTCCTTGCCAGTCAAGAGGATGCCGATAACTCATTGCGGCCGAATAACTTGCCAGGAAAAAATTCGTAATCCCGTGATTCTAAAGAATGTCATTGAAGGGGGATGCGAGGGAGGGAAGCCAACGGAGCAGACGTTTTCAGCTCCATGTCAAGAAGACGTCAAGGGCAAACTTCATATAATGAATCGTATTCCACCGTAACATTAAATAATTTAAGTTTTACTATTGACAAACTTAATTTCCAGTAGCAATATGTGTCTGGAACTTCAGAACCATGGCAATCTCCAGAACAACCTGTCCCGAATGCAATCAGCCCTTCAAGATTACGCGGCTGGCCTGTGCGACCTGCAATCTGGCAATGGAAGGCCAGATCGAGCTGTCGCCCCTTGACCAGCTCTCGCCTGACGACCAGGCTTTCGTGATGGCATTTGTGCGGCATCACGGCTCGATCAAGAAGATGGAAGAGCTGTTCGGGATCAGCTATCCCACGGTGAAGAACCGCTTGAATGCGATTTCCGCTCAGCTCGACAAGAGCCTGCAGGCTCCATCGCCACGCGAGTACGTGCTGGAGCAGCTTTCACGCGGAGAGATCAGCGTGGACGAAGCGCTGGAGAAACTGGGCTGAGTCCAAGGAGAAACTACTATGTCAGTGGAAACCAGAAAAGTGCTGGAAATGCTCGCCGCCGGAAAGATCACCTCCGAGGACGCGGAGCGGCTGCTCGACAAACTCGCCGCGGCCAAGGAGCCGGCCGAAAACAACGCTTCCGAGAATCAGGAAGCTTCGGGCCCAACGCCCGCCCGCAAGTATCTGCGGATTCTGGTGCAGGATGGCGACGCCAAGGACGTCAACGTGCGCGTGCCACTCGCCTTCGTGCGCTCTGGTGTGGGCTTGATCAGCGTTCTGCCGCCACGCGTCGTCGAGAAGCTGACCGACAAAGGATTCAATCTGGAGGCGCTATCCGAGTTGAGGGGCGACAAGCTGAACGAGGCACTGAACGCGCTTTGCGTCCACATCGATGAGGGCAGCAAGCATGTGCGGATTTTCTGCGAGTAGCGCGGGCGGCTACTCGTCGCTGGGAGTCTCGGTGAAGCCCATCTCTCCCAGGTGCGACTCTGGGAGGTCAACGTTGGCCTCGGTCGTGCGCCCGTTGGAGCGCAGTTCGTCCAGCAAGGCGTTCACCTCGCTGACGGGGAGCGAAGAGCTGTGAAGCAGGAATTCCTCGATCCCGGCGGCGTCGAAGACCTGCACGTAAGAGTTGGCGCCGAGGTTGTAGTTGACCTGGTATTGCAGCGGATCGAGCTTTCAGGCGGAAGATGTGTAGTGTTCCTGGCATATGGTTCCGAGGGCGGTATCAGAGTCGGCTCAGTGGTAGTCGCGAAGCCGATGCATTTTATGTCTAGGCTTGACAGTTGCGCAAGTGCGACCGCGGGATTTCGGCAATCGATCCCGGAACCGCTTTGCAGGGGTCCTGCTAGGCTTCCATGCTCGAGGCTTCGGGGAATCGCAATTTGCATTTCGACAAGGATTTGTTGAGCAGGTCCTCGATCTCGGTCTCTTCCCAGTTCTTCGCCATGGCCAGTTCACTGACCAGCAGATAGCGGGTTCGTTCCAGCATTTTCTTTTCCCGGAAACTGAGAGGCTTGGCTTGAGCGAGGAGAAGGAGGCCCTTCAGGACTATGGCAACGTCGAGTAGAGAACCGGTCCGCATCTTGTCTGAATTTTCTTTGAACCGGTACTTCCAGTCGGCGTTGTTTTCACACTTGCCATCAGAGAGGAAGTCTAAGATTTTCTGTACTTCGCCGTTGCGAATGACTCTTCGCAGGCCGACGCTGCCCACGTTGTGGAAAGGCACCATCACCTTCAGGCTGCTGGCTTTGATTTTGAGGAGGTAGAACCGCTCGACTTGGGCGCCGATTGTTCGACTGCTGATTTGCTCTATTACGCCTACCCCATGATTGGGGTAAACGACCTTGTCTCCGATGCTAAAGGTCAGGTTATTCATGAGGGCCGGACTACTGCTCCCCGGGCGCCATCCGGATCTTATAGGGGAGAACTACCACTTACCGAATAGTGGCATTGTACCCCCGTTCGCCGGAATGGGTCAATTGACGTGGTTTTCGGCGAATCGGGGCTTTACCCATCCCGCCGCACACGGCTTCGCGACCACGGCCCTCCATAGTCTGTGCGGCGGATCGGGTCATAATGTCGCGTATAATCTCTGCATCAACCCAGAAGTATGCCGGAACACATCCGAAAAAAGCTCGAAGAAGAGATTGCGGTCCTCGAGCGTGAGCTCAATCACGAGCTGCCCAAAGAGCTGAAGAAGGCTGTCGCTATGGGCGATCTCAGCGAGAACGCCGAGTACCACATGGCCAAGCAACGGCAGGAATTCGTCCGCGCCCGGCTCGGCCAGCTCAAAAAGCGCATGGGCGAGCTGTCGCTGGTGAACATGGCGAACATCCCCAAGGACCGCGCTGCCATCGGATCGACCCTGACCGTTTACGACTCCACCAAGGACGAGGAAATCGAGTACAAGCTGGTGACCAGCGAAGAGTCGGATGTCACCAAGGGACTGATCTCCACCAGCTCGCCCATCGGCCGGGCGTTGATGGGCAAGAAGGTCGGAGACGTAAGTGAAGTCGTCACCCCCGCAGGCAAGCGTGAGCTCGAGGTGCTGAAGCTGATCACGATTCACGACGAGGCGTAACCGCGGTATGACCTGGACGAGCGCAGTTGGACGGTCAGGCAAGTGGCTGTTGTACAAAGTCGTTCACGGTCTTGCCCTCACCCGCATCTCGCCCAACGCTCTCACCTTCATCGGTCTGTGCATCAACTTGGTGGCCGGCATTTTGTTCGGCTATGCCCACGCGGAAAACCAGCGGCGGATGTTTCTTTATGCAGGGCTGGTGATCATCGGCGCCGGCATCTTCGACATGGTGGACGGCCGCGTCGCTCGCGCCACCAATCAGGTCACTCAGTTTGGCGGCTTCTTCGACTCCATCATCGACCGCTATAGCGATGTGGTGCTGTTCTTTGGGTTACTGGTGTATTACGCCCGCGCCAACCGTTTCTTCTACGTGGTGCTGACTGCTTTCGTCATGACTAGCTCGGTGATGGTGAGCTACGCTCGCGCGCGGGCTGAGTCGCTTATTCCAAGCTGCAAAGTGGGCTTCATGGAGCGTCCGGAGCGGATCGTGCTCGTCATTATCGGCGCGCTCTTCAACCGCATGGGTCCGGTGCTGTGGGTCATCGCGGTACTTAGCACGATCACCGTTATTCACCGGATCAGCTACACCTACCAGGTGCTGCGGACGATCGAGCCTCCGCCTACGCCGGTGCCGCCGGACCCGCTGAAGTTTGAGGAGATGGTGGGATGACCGGTAAACGACCTCCTTTTTCCGCATTACGCCGGACGGCTCTGGAACGTCTGGAAGACGAACGGGATTTGAAGCTCATTCTCAAAGCCGGAGGAGAGAAGAGAATTCCGTGGAAGGTTGTTAAGAAAAGGCTAGGACTCTAGAGGAGCGCACGCCTGGACCTCGTCTCATTATGCAGCGTCATGGCATCCATACATGCTGGGTCGTTCACTTCAAATGGAGCGCCTCAGCCTCCTTGGGCCTCGCTGTTGCCACATCGCGCGGCTTGACAACCACGGGACCATATTTGGGCCTGATCTCATGGCATGAAGGATCGCAGTACACGCCCTGGTGGGTTTTGTCGGTTTCGGGATCGGGCATTGGCGAAGCGACGGCTGCCTCGCGGTCCGCTTCCAATTCGCGCTCCACATCTTCGATGAGTCTGTGGTTGTCAGCCACGGTGAGCCAATGCTTCACGTTGACCAGGTAGTTCTCGAATCGCGCGATAGGATCACGAGCTCGCCAGAACTCCAACAGCTTCGCGGGCACGTATTGCGCGGCATCGTGAATGGCGTGGCCTTTCATGCGCATCATCTTGGCTTCAATGAGCGTCGGGCCCTCGCCTCGGCGTGCGCGTTCGCAGGCCTCGTGCGTGGCGTCGTACACCTGACACGGATCCGTGCCGTCCACGATCACACCCTGAATGCCATAAGCGATGGCGCGCTCGGCCAGGTCCTTCACGCAGAATTGCATGTCAGCGGGCGTCGAGTAGCCCCAAAGATTGTTCTCCACAATAAGCACCAGCCCGAGCTTTTGCACGGCTGCGAAGTTCAGGCTCTCGTAGGTGACGCCTGTAGACTGGCCGCCGTCCCCGACATAGGTGAGCGCTGCGACATTCTTGCCCTGCAAGCGCGCACCCAGGCAAACTCCGGCCATGACACCAATCAACTCGCCGAGCATCGAAATCGGCGCGCACACATTGCGTCTCTGCCAGTCGCCAAAGTGCGACGAGGCATCTCGCCCCCAGGTCGGCGAGTCACCCTTGGCCATGTACTGCCGCATGATGTCGCGCGCGGCGAAGCCACGCACCAGCATCGCGCCCTGATTGCGAATCATCGGGCCAAGCCAGTCGTCGGGACCGAGCGCGTATGCCGACGCGCAGGAGCAGCCTTCCTGGCCGAGCCCGAAATAAACGCCGCCGACCACCTTGCCCTGCTTGTAGAGGTTCTCCAGAGCCACTTCCATGCGGCGGTTGAGCAGCATCCAGCGGTAGATTGCGATGCACTGTTCGCGGGTGAGGTATTTCGACTCGCGAATCGGCGGCGGCGCTGCGCTCAGGTCGCCTTCGATGCGGTACTCCAGGTTCTCCCCTTCGCCCGACATGAAGATGCGGAACTCGGGCCGCTCGAGGCGAAAATCGGGAATGGAGTAACTACGAACCGAAGCCGACAGCGCGGTCACATCGAGCGTTCGCACTGGCTTAGGTGGTGTCGTTTTCGTCGCAGCGGCGCGCGGCTGCGACGATTTCGTTGCGACCCTTTGCGGTTTGGCAGCCGTTTTCCCGCGGTTTGGGTGCTTCTTTTTTGGCATACGTTGCAGAGAAACGATAAACGTCTGGCAGGCGCGAGGCAAGTATGGCCAATCGAGCGTGTAGTTAGCAGCCAGACGGTGACGCGGGGGCGTACTTTAGTCTGCCCAGCCCTTGGTTTACTGTTTCGTGTCCAGCGGATGCTGCGTCTTTTCGAAGAACTCGTTTTGCAGCTTCAGTGCCTGCTGGTCGGCTTTCACGCCCCTGATAGCTTCGGCGATCTGGCTTGACCATGTCTTCTGGTCGAATTCGCCCAACTGCTTGTTGCCGGCCGAGCCTACGCCCGAGTAATGGTCGGGAAACTTGGCGTACCACCAGATGCCGGTGTAAACAGATTCAGGCAGTTGCAAACGGTTCTGGTCGACGCCAGACTCGTTGTCGGCGCGATCCATGTGCACAAGATCGGGCCGCGCGATCAGCATGGCGGAGGTTTCGGTCTCGCCGGCGTGCATGTCGTTCTTGGTTTTCAGAGGCGGGCGTCCCGGGACATTCTCGCGGGGAAGACCGAAGACATAGACCACATAATCCCGCGGCGTGGCCAGTTGCGATTGTGCGAAAAGTGGGAGAAGACTCTCATTGCCACCATGGCCGTTGACGATCAGGACCTTCTTGCAGCCATTGCGCGCGATCTCCTTCACCGTCTCCTGCAGGAGTGTGAGTTGCGTGCTCAGGCTGTAGGCGAGGGTCCCCGGTTCCTGCTGGGCTTCGAAGATTTGGCCAAAGTAGTACTCCGGAAAGACGACGGCGTACTCCTGCTGCACGGCGTTCAGCACAGCGAATCGGACGTCAATGAGGTCGGTGCCGAGCGGAAGATGCGGACCGTGCTTTTCGATGATGCCGATGGGAAGCACACAGACTCCCTGCGATTGGTGAACGGCCTGCACGAAGTCGGGGGCGGTGAGCTCTTCCCACTTGGGGGAGAGCTTGGTCTGCGAGATTGCTGGAATGGCCAGTGCGAGGAGAAATGCGATGCGTGCGGCCGAACTGCGTGCTTCGGACATGAGGCCTCCGAGTAGAGTGAAACAGGAGATTGTATCTGAGGCAACGGCGGGTGAAGAATGTCGCTTCTACGCGGCTTGCTCATCCACGGAACGCGTCCGCAGGCCAGGCCCGCGGCCAACACAAATATCGCCTGCGGGTTTGGCCCGAATTGTTTTACGCCAACTCGCTGCCATCCTCGTGCAGTTGGCGCAGCTCTTTGGGGACCCGCGCGGGCGTGTCCTGGTTGGCCAGAGGCTTCGGCCCGACGGCCACTGCCTCCCCAATCAGGTCGTCTAGCGATTCAAGCCACAGCATCTGCGCCTGAAAAACCCGCCCGAAGTTGCGAGAGGAGGACGTCGCCACCTCATCGATCGTTAACGTCTTCTGCAATTCCCGCTGCATCGAGGTCACCGGTCGGCCGGTGATGCCGCAGGGGATAATCAGCGAGAAGAAGTCCAGGTCGGTGCTGACGTTGAGCGCGAAACCGTGCGTAGTCACGCCGCGTGAGATATGCACTCCGATGGCGGCGATCTTGGCCTCTGGCTTGTTACGTAGGGCATAGGTCCACACGCCGGTCAACCCTTTGATGCGCTGCGTGCCGATACCAAAGTCACCGCAGGTGCGGATAAGCACTTCTTCCAGGCGCCGCACGAACTCCACCGCGCCAATTCTAGGCTCGAAGCTGCGCAGATCGAAGATGGGATAGGCGACCAGTTGCCCAAGCCCGTGGAAGGTCACATCACCGCCACGGTCAATGTCGAACAGCTCGACTCCGCGCTGCGCCAAGAACTCCGGCGGAGCGAGCACATTGTTCAACTGAGCATTGCGCCCGAGGGTAATCACCGGGGGATGCTCCAGCAGCAGCAACGTATTCCCAATCCTGTCCGTCTTGCGCAGCTCCATCAGCGTGCGCTGCAGTTGCAACGCTGTCCCGTAGGGCACCAGCCCGAGATGAAGGACGTGGATGACCATTGAATCGCTAGCAGCTCTCAGCCGTCACCTATCAGCTTACGGCATTTGGGATTCAGTTCTCGATTCTCGATTCGTGGATCTCTAGGATTTGGATGACGCCCCGTCGGACCTTGACCCAAAGAAGTGACGTACTGAACTGGTGTCGTCGCCACGCGCCTCGGTTCTGAGTCCCCGTACCGCCGGGCACATTCCAGTATTGTTCCGCCGCTCCGACGGCTTTGTTCCTGCGTACGAACCGGCGAGGCTCAGGGCGCTGGCTCCGCAGAGTGCTGATCCAGCAGCCGGAACAACCACTAGCGCTTAGCCTTCGATGCTATGCTGAGACCAGCCCACGCCATGAAGCGCGATGTAGAAGATCCCCCCATCGGCACCGAGTCCGCGGCGGAGCCGCGCCGTGGCGGGCGGAGGCTCGTAGGAAATGCCCTTTTCGTTCTGCTGATCGTGGTGGCAGCGGTGGCGGGCGCGGCTTCCGGCTTGTTACTTGTCTACTCCACCGACCTTCCGCAGGTCACCGAGCTCGAGCAGTACCGGCCCGCTACGATCACGCAGCTCTACGATGACCAGGACCGCGTGATTGGGCAGTTTGCGCTCCAGCGGCGCGTCATCGACACGTACAATGACTTTCCCAAAGTGCTGCGCGACGCGCTGATCTCGACCGAAGACAAGGACTTCGAGCGGCATTGGGGTGTGGATGTTTGGCGTGTGTTTGGCGCGGCCTGGCGCGACATTCTTCAGGAAAGCCGGGCCCAAGGCGCTTCGACGCTGACCATGCAGCTCTCGCGCAATCTGTTTCTTTCGCCCGATCGCAACTTCCGGCGCAAGATCCAGGAGGTGATGCTGGCCATCCAGATCGAGCGGCGCTTCACAAAGCAACAAATTTTCACGTTGTACGCCAACCAGATTTATCTCGGCCACGGCGTCTATGGCTTTGAGGCTGGCGCAAATTATTACTTCAGCAAGAAGGCCAAGGGCCTGACACTGGAGGAGGCCGCAGTCCTCGCCGGCTTGCCGAAAGCGCCCAATGCCTATTCGCCGATCAATAATCCCGAGCGCTCGCTCCGCCGCCGCAATGTTGTCATCAACAACATGCTCGAGGACGGCAAGATCACCGCTGCCGAAGCGCAGCGCGCCAAGAGTTCGCCGCTGCAGCTCAACGTTCAGGCTGAAGCCAACGACATCGCCCCCTATTTTGTGGAAGAGATTCGCCAATATCTGGAGAAGAAGTACGGAACTCAAGAGGTCCACGAAGCCGGGCTGCGAGTTTACACCTCGCTCAATCTGGAAATGCAGCGCACCGCGCAACAGGCGGTGCGCGATGGCCTTGCCGCCTACGAGCGCCGTCACGGCTGGAAGGGCAACCTGCTTAATGTCATCGCCAATGGCGATTCGATCGCGGCCTATCGTCACGTGGACTGGGACAACAATCTGGCGCCCGGCAACTACGTGCATGCCCTGGTAACGGAAGTCGAACCGCAGGCGGCAACGGTGAAATTTGGCCGCTACCAGGCGCGCCTGGGGCCGGCGGAACTGAAGTGGACGCGCTACGCCTCGGCGCAGCAATTCCTTACTACCGGCGATCTGGTGTACGTGAAGATCGTTGAGCTGAACGGCAGCGACAGTCACGTCTCGCTGGAACAGGAATCCGGGGTACAAGGCGCGCTGCTGGCGCTCGATAACTCCAGCGGCGATATCAAGGCGATGGTCGGGGGCCGCGACTTCCAGGAGTCGAAGTTCAACCGGGCCACTCAGGCAGAGCGCCAAGTGGGCTCGTCGTTCAAGCCCTACATTTACACCGCCGCCATCGACCAGGGACTGACGCCGGATGACACCGTACTGGATGCGCCCATCAGCTTCAGCACACCGTCCGGCCTGTACACCCCGCACAACTACGATGGCAAGTTCGAAGGCGTGATCACCTTCCGCCACGCCCTTGCCGAGTCGCGCAACATTCCCGCGCTTAAGGTGACGGAGCGCGTGGGAGGCATCAAGACGGTCATTGAGTACGCGCGCAAGTTCGGCATTACCTCGCCCATGCCCGCGTACCTGCCGGTTGCCCTAGGCGCCGCCGACATTACCCTTGCCGAGCAGACGGCCGCCTTCACCACATTTCCCAACGACGGGGTGCGCGTGATACCGCGCTATATTCGCAAGGTCACCGACTACGACGGCCGGGTGCTGGAAGAGAATTATCCCGAGGTGCGGGATGTGGTCAGCGCGCGCACCGCACGGATCATGGTGGGCATGTTGCAGGAGGTGGTCAAGCACGGCACCGGCTTCGCCGCCAGCAAGCTCAACCATCCCCTGGGCGGCAAGACCGGCACCACCAACGACTTCACCGATGCGTGGTTTGTCGGCTTCTCACCCTCGCTGACCTGCGGGGTTTGGGTGGGATACGACGAGAAGAAGACGCTGGGTAACAAGGAAACCGGCGCCATGGCTGCCCTGCCCATCTGGATCGATTTCATGCGTGTGGCTCTACAGGGACGGGAGTCCGAAGACTTTGCTGCGCCGCCTCCTTCGCCTCCGGCTGCCGTCGCACAAAAAGAGGACACGCAAGACCACTCGACGGGCGACAGCGAGGCGCATTAATGCGGCGATTTCTCCAATACGTGGTGCGGGTGCTGGTGCTCGTCGTGGTGTTCATGGTCTCAGCGCTGACGGCGATGCGCTTCGCCATCCACGGCCGCCAGACCAAGATACCCAAGCTCATTGGGATGACAACCCCTCAAGCCGAGCGAGCGCTGGCCGATCACGGGCTGGTGCTCCAGCCTGGCGATCGGTTCTTCAGCTCCGATGTGCCTCCGGGTCGGGTCATGTCGCAGGCTCCAGCGCCGGGTGAGCAGGTTCGGCGGGGCTGGCGTGTTCGCGTCGCCGAGAGCATGGGACCGCAGCGCGTCGTCATTCCCGATCTCATCGGCGGCAGCGAGCGGGCCGCCGAAATCAACATTCGCCGCCGTGGCCTGGAACTGGCCAGCGTCGCCACCGCGACTATTCCCGGCGCGCCAACTGATCAGATTGTGGCCCAGAGCCCGCCGGCCAACGCCGTGAATGTGTCCGCGCCGAGAATCAGTGTGCTCTTGGCAGCGCCCGAGGACCGCGCCTCGTTCGTCATGCCTGATCTCGCGGGCCGCAGCGAAGACGATGCAGTCAACGAAATCGTCGGCGCCGGCCTGCACGTGGGACACATCGCCAGCCAGGCGCCTCCTGCTGACGTCAACGCCCCGGAAGCGGTGCCCTCCGGCACGCGCATGGTGGTGCGCACGATTCCCGGTGCGGGACAAAGAGTTTACGAAGGCCAGGGGATTTCGCTGGAAGTAACCAGATAGCACCAGTACAAGCGCAAATCAACGATTATCGGGCGCTATCTCTCACAAGACGCTCCACCGTTCTGGAAACTTTGCCCCGCCCGCAGTAGTCTAATTCGTTAGTGGTGCGGGCTATTTTCCCTCCTATCCAATGAGACGTATTTTCATCGCCGTTCTCTTCTGCGTGTCGCTCGCAGGTTCTACCTCTGCTGCCGACAACGCCAGTTTGCTACCGAAGTCCTTTGCCGGCTGGATCGAGTCCGCCCCAGCGCAGACGACGACCGATGCGGCCCAAGCCGATGCTGCTTATCCGGCGGTGCTGAAGGAGTACGGATTTACCGGCTCAGAGATCGTGACTTACACCCGCGAAGACGGCCGCAAGCTGACCATCAAGGCGGCCCGATTCAAGGACGCTACAGGTGCATATGGGGCCTTCACCTTCTATCGCCAGCCGGCAATGGGGACGGAGCGAATCGGGACCAAAGCCGCCTCCGCCAACCAGCGCATTCTGTTCTTTCGGGACAACGTCTTAGTCGACGCGAAGTTCGATCGGCTCACCGAAATGTCCGCCGCCGAACTGCGTGAGCTTGCGGGCCTGTTGCCCGCCGCCCAGGGCGAAGCTGCGAGCCTGCCGACTCTTCCGCAGTACCTCCCCAAGAGCGATGCTGTGGAAAACTCGGCCAAATATATTCTCGGCCCGCAAGCGCTCGTTGCCGTAAAAGCGGCGCTCACGCCCGAACAGGTTGACTTCAGCCACGATCCGGAAATCCTCATGCAGGATTACGCGACCAAAAGCGGCCCTCTGACATTGACCTTGGTGCAGTATCCGACTCCGCAAATTGCAGGCGAGCGTCTTCGCGCCTTGCAGAGCGTGGAGCAATCGGCTCCCAACACGCTGCTCGTGCGGCGGTCCGGTCCAATCGTGGACGTTGTGACTGGAACTATCGGGAGCGACGAGGCGCAAAAACTACTTACCTCGGTGAACTACGAAGCTGAGGTGACCTGGAACGAGGCCACGTCGCTCAGCAAGCGCGACAACATCGGCAACTTGATTCTCGGGGTGTTCGCGTTGATAGGGATTCTTCTTCTCATCTCTCTCGTCTTCGGACTGTTCTTCGGAGGTCTGCGCGTGCTTCTGAAGCGTCTTTTTCCTGATCGAGTGTTCGACCGTCCCGAAGACGTCGAGATCATCCAACTGAAACTGGGGGAGAGCAGCAGACCGACCAAATAGCTGAACCTAAACGGCTTACCCGGTTTCCCTTTAAACTCGGCCCTTTTCGGCCATTTCCGTCCCATTCCCTGGTTGCAATGTAAGTTATTGAAAACACAGCGATTTAAGTCCTAGAAATTGCTTGACACGCACTTTCCGTGACCCTAAGATTTGTGCAGAAAGTTTTGACGGTCTAGCCTCCGTTGGAACTATTCTCCCTTGAAGAGAAGGCCGCCCAGTTGCCGGGCGGCCTTTTCGTTTGCGTCCAGGCAGTCAGTGAATGAGCTTTCCGATCGCGCTCGGACAAGAAATCTTCTGCGCAAGCAAATCATTCGCGATCAAAGCATGCAATCGTTCTATGATCGACCGGGGTTTGAGAAGTCCTACAAGGTCCGCATCGCTGGTCACTCGTCCTGGCGACGCTCACGAGAATCACTGCGGCGGCGATGTGCTCAATCCGTAGAGCTTGGCCGCGTTGTCGTGCATCACCAGGTGGGCGATCGCGCTAGCTTGCTGGCGCGTGATCTCTCCATCCTGCATCATTCCGGTGAGAGCGATAGCCAGAGCCGTCCGTCCTGCAGTTGACGTCTGGTAACCGGTCTCTTCCCAGTTCACTTGCGGTTCTAGCGGATACAGGTCCGTGCCGAAGAGCACCTTCTCCGGGTAGAACTCCAACATAAAGCGAATGCTTTCCGCGATGTGACGCGGCGCAGTCATCCAGGTTTGCTCAGAGAAGTCGGCGTAAACATTTGGTTTCATCAGCAGATAAGCGACCAATGCTTCGAAGCCGCCAGCGCCCCCGTGAAGCATAACGAAGTTGGTCTTGCGCAGGGTCGGATCGTTGAACACCGAGTCCAACAGGAGCGGATTGCTACCCTCCATCGCGAAATAGCCGCCGCATCCGCCACCGGTGTGAAAGTGCACCGCCATCCCCAGCCGCCCTGCCTCGCGCGCGATGTAGCGGAATAGATAGTCCTGTAGCGTCTTGTAATCGGCATCGCTGGGAACGCCCCCCTTCACGTAGCGCGCATAGACGCGGGCAGCGTCAGTCTCTTTCGCGGGAGCGAAGTCCAACGACCGCAAGTAGGCGGCTTCGAACTTGATGGCTACCGCACCGTCGTTTCTCTGTAGCTCCAGCAGCGGTGTGACGATCTTCGCCGTGTAATCGACCAGCGTCAGCGGCACACTGCTTAGGTTGAGTTGGTTCAAATAGCGTGCGAAAACCAGTTCCTCCCGGCCGAAGAAGATCTTGCGGTCAGGGGATTGCGCCGCCAGTGAGGAGTTGTTCAGGGGAAACAGCAGCGTGTCATTGAACGGCACCCAGCGGAAGCGCGGCGGCCTCAGGCCGCGCCCCATGGCAACGCGGTTTGCCAATTCGCTCTCAATGCCCAGTTGATCGAGCACCCAGTTGGGATAGTTCTCGCCCTCTCGCTGCTTCACCTGCTCCTTGGCGGCTACCAGTTCCTTTACATGTTCCGGGCTGGCGTCATTGTATTTGTAACCGAACATCGTCTGCCATGCCTTGATGTAGACCGGGTTGTCCTCACGGAACATCAGCCCTGCCGCGGTGGGCTCCAAAGGGTCGCAGGGCAGCGCATCGAAGTCATCGTCTGGCTGGCCGGCATTGTCGAGGGCTGGCGGGTGCGAGTGGTTATCGATCGCTTGAATGTGGTTGATCTCGTCGAGCAGCGCGGCATCGGGCCTGAGCTGGTGGTTGTCCTGCCCAACCAGCACAAACGGAATCAAGAGCATAGCGGCACAGCGAAGCACGATTTTCATCGGAACTCCTGCGGGTGCATTATCCTACCAAGCCCGTCAACGACGGAAGCGTCGGTCTGTGCCGAACCCAAACCCCTGCCAGGTGAATCCAAAGACTTTACCCCATCATGGATAGCAGTCCTCCTAAACCCGTCCGAAAAACCCCCATGTTCAAGGCGTTGCCGGAAATCTGGCAGCTCATTCGCCCACGCCGGGCCTTGATGCTCCTCGGCTTGGGACTGATGATTATCAACCGGGTCTCGGGGCTCATCCTTCCCTACTCAACCAAATATCTGATCGACGATGTCGTGGGCAAGCGGCACTTCCAGTTGCTCTATCCGCTGGTGAGCATTGTGCTGCTTGCCACGCTGGTGCAAGGACTGACGTCGTTTGCCCTTACGCAGACGCTCTCCAAAGCAGCGCAAAAGCTCATTGCCGAGCTGCGCCGCCGCGTGCAGGAGCACGTCGGGCGCCTTTCTGTCTCCTACTACGACGCCAACAAAACCGGCATGCTGGTGTCGCGCATTATGAGCGACGTGGAAGGGGTGCGCAATCTCATCGGGACCGGATTGGTGGACTTTGTCGGAGGGCTGCTGACGGCCGTGATCGCCTTTGCCGTGCTGATTCGCATCAGCCCGGTGATGACCGCAATCGCTTTCGGCTTCCTGCTGGTCTTCGGAGTTGGACTGCGCAAGGCTTTCCGGACCATCCGCCCCATCTTTCGCGAACGTGCCAAGATCAATGCCGAGGTGACCGGCCGTTTGACCGAATCCCTAGGGGGTGTGCGCGTGGTGAAGGGTTACCACGCGGAACAGCGCGAACACCAGGTCTTCAGCTCAGGCGTGGAGCGCCTGCTGCAGAATGTCTTTCGCACTCTGACTGCGACATCCGTCATGAGCCTTTCGTCGTCCACGCTGATGGGCATCATCGGCGCAATCGTCATGTTCATGGGAACGCGGCAGATTCTGGCCGGCAAGCTGACCCTGGGCGGATTCTTTACTTACACCATGTTTCTTGGTTATTTGGCCGCTCCGCTATTTCAGGTGGTCGGCATCGGGACCCAGATCACCGAGGCGATCGCGGGGCTGGAGCGGACTCGCGAGGTGCTGGACGAAACCCCCGAAGATGAAGACCCTCGCCGGACGATCACCCTGCCGGAAATCCGCGGTGAGGTTGCCTTTCAGGACGTGACCTTCTCCTACGAGCAGGCGAAAACAGTTCTGCATGACATTTCCTTTCGCGCCCGTCCCGGAACGGTAACCGCGCTGGTCGGCTCGTCCGGCTCGGGTAAGTCCACCATCATCGGACTCATCGCGGCTTTCCATACGCCCAACCAGGGAGAAGTTCTGGTTGACGCGGTCGATCTCTCGACGGTCCGGCTGGAGTCCTATCGTACGCAGCTGGGCATGGTGCTGCAGGATTCGTTCCTCTTCGATGGAACCATTCGGGAGAATGTCAGCTTTTCCAAACCGGACGCGACCGAAGAGGAGATCCTGCGCGCATGCGTCATTGCGCGTGTGGATGAGTTTGCGGAAAAGTACGAGCTGAAATACGACACCATCATCGGCGAGCGCGGCGTGAAATTGTCGGGCGGGCAGCGTCAGCGGGTGTCGATCGCTCGCGCCATTCTGGCCAACCCGCGCATTCTCATCCTCGATGAAGCCACTTCCAGCCTCGATTCCGAGTCGGAGGGCATGATCCAGGAAGGGCTCTCCTACCTGATGCAGGGGCGCACCACATTCGTGATCGCGCACCGCCTGTCCACGATTCGCCGTGCCGACCAGATCCTGGTGGTCGAAGGTGGCCGCATCGTCGAATGTGGCACCCATCAGTCACTTCTTGAGCTGTGTGGCCGCTATTTCGAGCTCTACACCAGGCAGCATGGAATCGAGCAAAACCTCTTCCTGGCACCGGGAGAGGGCGACACCGTAGACGAAGCATCGGACGCGATTCCCAGTCCTGTCGTGGCGGCCGATCCCGATCCTACGTCACTACTTCGCTAACCAGCTCGGGCGCAAGGACGCGTTCCCGAAACGCCGCGCCTTCCAGCCGCAACAAATACGCTTTGACCGGGAGCCCGCCTCCGTATCCGCCGAGATAGCAAGCGGAGGCCAGTACACGGTGGCAGGGGACGATAATGGCGATCGGATTGTAGTGGTTCGCCTGTCCCACGGCGCGAAAGCTCTTCGGGCTGCCTACCGCCCGAGCAATTTCACCATAAGAGCGGGTTTCACCGTAGGGGATCCGCATCAATTCGTTCCAGCAGCGCTTCTGGAAGTCAGTTCCGCGTAAGTCGAGTGTGAGTTCGAAATCGCGGCGTCGGCCCGCGAAGTACTCCTGCAGTTGCTGGCGAACGGGCCGGGTGCGCGATTCCGACTCTTGCCACTGGACAGCCTGCCCGCCAATTTTTTCCGGCAGGCCGCGATCGAATTCCAGCGCGACCAGGGCAGTGTCTGAGACTCCGATCAGCAAGGGACCTGCGGGCGAACTTATGCGCGAGTAGTAGAGGGTTTCCATCAGCGTTCTCCGCAGACCAAGATTACCACCAAGCCCAAAGAACAAAACCCCTCGCATACCGCGAGGGGTTTTGTTCAGGGGAAGGCTAAAACCAAATTATTGCTTTGGTACGGTGCGGTCAGAAGGAGCCGAATCTGAAGAGTTCACACTGCTCGACGGCTGCTTCGAGGAAGGAGAGGGATACGCCCCGGAACCGGTGCTATTCTGGGTGCCAGATTGCATACCGCCAGCGGCCGCGGACTGGTTCATGGACGCGAGCTGATCGACGTTGTTTTTCAGCAAGCTGATCTCAACCCGGTTAACATGTGCCGGCTTGGCGTTTTCTTCGATCGCCGCAAGCTTGGCATTGCCCAAGCCCATCACGAAGATGCGGTACACCGGAACTTCGTTCTTCTCCACCAGGTAACGAACCACAGAGTTGGCCATTGCCTGCGAGCTTTGGATTCCCGCCTGGCCTCGGGTCGGCGAGAAGCCCTGCACCTCGATGATGTACCCCTTCTGGTCCTTCAAATCGGCGGTCATATCGTCTAGCGCTTGCTTGGCCTTCGGGCTGAGCGTCGTCTGTCCCGAGCGGAAGCGGATTTCGGTCAGTGTGGCAGGCTGGTATTGGTCAATGTTGCCGACGACATGTTCCACTGTGTTCAGGCGGCTACTGGCCTGCTGTGCAGTCTGGTCCGCCTGCTGGGCGCGGTTTCCCGCCTCGATCGCGTGTTGGTCAGCCTGGCTCGCCTTGGCATCGGCCATTCGGATGCCTTCCTGAGCGCGCGCATCCACGTCTTTGATCTCCTTCGCATTGGCGGCGGTGAGGTCGTCCAGCTCATTCACACGATTGCGGAGCGGTGCGAGCTGGTTCTGCACATATTTCTTCCGGGCGAAGGGGTTGAGCTTGCCCCAGAATCCCTGGTGATAGTCAGGCTCCAGAGGCTGGCGCGCTGACATGTTCTGATCAGAGTTGGCGTTCTGAATAGCAGTTGACTCCGAGCTCTGGGCCGAATCGGCACTCGGTTTGGAGCTGCTTTCCGACGATGCCGTCGGTTGCTGGCTATTAACGGGCGCTTGCTGCGCCATTGCCGCAAGCGACAGCGCGGCAGCCAGCGGCAACGTGAACAAAACTTGGATCTTCATTACGAGTTCCTCCGGATCTTCGGCGCGTGGCGCGACGGGCCGCCGCTGATCGTTGCGGCAACGCTATTTCTGTTACAGTTTGGCTGCCAAACTCCGCCACGACGGTGCTTGACTAAGTCTTCTGTTTTCAGTGAGGCGATTTTCGCTGACGTGTGCTCACAGAGAAGGAATCGGCGTAAGTGGGTAATTTCGTCATGGAGGGCAGACTCCAACCAAACCCAAAGTAGTGCGACTAACAGCCTGGTCCGCGTGACGATCTGCGCGGTTCTTGACATGGACGCATGAAAATGCCCGGTCTCCCCCCGCGTTAAACTTTTCCACCCCCGCTACGTCCAACTACTTCCAGTGTTTATAAGGATTGGTTATTTGGTTTGCGTGGCGGCGAATTAATTTGGAACTTCCCCATCGCGGGCCTGGAAACGACTAAAATAAGAAGACTCAGGCGGTGTGGAAAGCATCCAATCGCTTTTGAGTGGCTGGTCCCTTAATGATCCTGAACCGTATCCATTTCTCCCTTTTGGCGCTGTTGTTAGCCGTCTCGGTGAGCGGAATCGCGCAGACCTCTACCCCAGCTTCTGCCTCACCAGCACCTGAGCTGAATCCGCCAGCAGCGACGCAGGAGCAGCAGCAGTCCTCTGCTTCCGCCCAGGAGGAGCAGTCGCCTGCTCCGCCGAAGGAGCCTGACCAGGCTGCGGCCTACTATCACTACACGTTGGCGCACATGTACGAAGAGATGGTCTCGATGTATGGCCGCTCGGATTACGCCAACAAGGCCATTGACGAGTATCGCCTGGCCATTGCTAACGATCCCAACTCCGATTACCTGAATGCTGCCTTGGCGGAGCTTTACGCCCGCACCGGACGCATCCGCGATGCCGTCCTCGAAGCCCAGGACATACTCAAGCGCGATGGCAACAACCTTGAGGCACACCGGCTTCTGGGCCGGATATATCTACGTTCGTTGGGCGACATGCAGGCCGGCACGCAGTCACAGGAAATCCTGAAGCTGGCTATCGAGCAATACGAGCAGCTGGTAAAGCTCGATCCCACGAGCGTGGAAGATCATCTGCTCTTGGGCCGGCTGTACCGGCTGAACAATGAGCTTCTGAAGTCGGAAAACGAGTTCAAGACTGCGGTCAAGATCCAGCCCGATTCCGAAGAGGCGGTCACTACTCTTGCCTATCTCTACAACGAGGAGGGCGATTCCGCGCACGCGTTGCAGGTTTTGAACGCGATTCCTGAAAGCGCCCGCTCGGCCAAGCTTTATTCCGCTCTCGGCTATACCTACGAACAGCAGAAGCAATACAAGGAAGCCATAGACGCCTATCGCCGCTCCACTGAGCTCGACCACGACAACCTGGATTCCGTGCGCGGGCTGGCCCAGAACCTGATGAACGATGGCCAGACCGAAGCGGCCCTGGAACAGTACAAGGTCATCGCGGATTCCGATCCGTCGGATGCGCAAACCTATATGCGCATTGCCGAGATCGACCGCCGCAGTGGGCAGTTCGACCAGGCGTTGGAAGCGTTGAAGAAGGCCAATTCGGTCGTCCCCGATTTGCTTGAGGTGCAATACAACATTGCGGTGATCAACGAAGCGCAGGGCAAATACGACGATGCCATCACAATTCTGAATCAGCTCCTGCAAAAGACCGAGCATGCCGACGGCCAGTACAGCGTTCCCGAGAAGAACAACCGCGCCGTCTTCATTGAGCGGCTGGGAACGGTCTATCGTGAGGCCAACAAGTATCAACAATCGGTGGACACCTTCCATAAGATGCTCGAACTGGGTGCCGACAACGCCATTCGCGGATACCAGCAGATCATTGAGACCTATCGCGACGACCGGCAGTGGCAGATGGCCACTGAGGTCGCGGCCGAGGCCGCCAAGAAATTTCCTGACGACCGCGATTTGCAGATGGTCGCGGCCTCGCAACAGGCCGACATGGGCAATGCCGACGTTGCCATCCAGCATGTAAAGGCGATGCTGAAGGGCACTCCGGAAGATCGCCCGGTCTATATCGCGCTCGCCCAGATGAATAGCCGGGTAAAGAACTGGAAGGAAGCCGAAGACGAAATCAACAAGGCTCTCGAACTGGCCACCAAGCAGGAAGATAAGGACTACGTAATTTTCGTCCAGGGCTCCATCTACGAGCGCCAGAAGAAGTACGACCTGGCGGAAGAATCATTCCACAAGGTGATAGCGGACGATTCCAAGAACGCTATGGCGCTGAATTATCTCGGCTACATGTTGGCGGATCGCGGCACCCGCCTCGAAGAGGCGCTGGGATACATTCGCCGCGCGGTGGCGCTCGATCCCCAGAATGGAGCCTACCTCGACTCGCTCGGCTGGGCCTATTTCAAGCTCGGCAACTACGATCTGGCGGAAGAGAACTTGCGCCGCGCTTCCGAGCGCATCGGCAACGACCCCACCGTTCATCAACACTTGGGCGAACTGTACCAGAAAACCGGACGTCTCAAGCTGGCCACCACGCACTACGAGCGCGCTCTGGAGGAGTGGAACAAGACCGTTCCCGCCGAGGTGGATCCCGATGATGTTGCCAAGGTGCAGAAGGAACTGGAATCGGCCCGGGTGAAGCTCGCCAAGCAGAACGCAACCGCCACAAATAAACAATAGCTTCCATGGATTTCGCGGGCGCTGCTGCAGCAGCGCCTTTTGTTTGTCATCCTGTCTATAACAACGACGGCGGTGTCAAGGGCGGACGAGGACGGCGGCGCCCACGGTTTTAAAGTAGCGCCATTTCGCTCTCGTTGAAATCGAAACCTTTGCATAAGACCAAGACTCGCGCTCTGCGAGAATCACGGGATGGCAGCCCTTCGGCTCCACCAACCATCTATTCGGTCGGTTCCTCCGACCATGATTCTGGTCTTCGAACTCCCAGACTTTTCCGGGAGGCAGGGGGCCCACTCAAGTGACCGGTCTCAACCTGCTACCACAGGATGACTCGGGCTACCCTGCGTGCGAGCGGCGGCGTAGGGCTGTCGGGTTTTCCACATCCAGTACAGCCGCACCGCCAATTTGCGCGCTACCATGACCTTGGCGACTGCAGAATGCTTGCGCTGCTTCAGTCGCTGATAGGCGCGCTTTAACTCGGGAACACAGCGGGCTGCGCTCTGTCCCGCTTCCACCAACAAACTGCGGAGCATGGGATTGCCTTGCTTGCTGATGCTGCCCAGCCGCTGCCGGCCGCCGCTGGAATGCTCGGCCGGATTCAGCCCCAGGTAGCTGACCACCTGGCGGCTGTGGGCAAAGCGCTCGATCTGGCCCAAGGTCAGCACAAAGGCTAGCGCCGTAATCGGCCCCACGCCCGGATGCGTCCGCAACAACTGCGCCAGGGGATTTTTCGCCGCTTCCTGTTGGGCCGCGCCATCCAGCTCAGCCAGGCAGCGATCCAGATCATCCAACTGCCGCAGCAAATCCTGGCGCCGCCGTGCCGTCCAGCCCGTCAGCGACAGCGCTTCCAGCCGTTGGCGCCCCGCCGTGCTCCACAGCTTGCGCTTCTGCTGTACTCCCTGGTTCAGCGCCAGATGCTGCAACTGGTTCTTCACCTGCCGCCGCATAGCCACCAGTTTGTGGCGATGCAACAGCAGCTGCCGCAGATCGCGCTGCTCCAGACTCGGCACCCACAGTTGCGGAAAACGATCTTCCAGCAACAGTCGCAGCAGCAATTCGGCATCGCGCCGATCGGTCTTCTGCTTGCGCACTTCCAGGGCCCGGATCTTGGCCGCATCGCCCAGCCGCAACTCGTGCCCCAGTTCGGCCAGCAGGCGCTCGAACCACAGGGTGTTGCCACAAGCCTCCATGCCGACGATGACTTTGCCCTGCAGCTCGCGGTAAAACGGGTGCGCCTCGGCGGCATTCAGCTTGCGTTCCGTATACTCTCCGGTTGCGCTATCGACCATGGCAATCTGTTGGAAACTCGGATGGAAATCACAGCCTATAATCTTCATGACGGCTCCTTTCGTCCGAGTCTTGGTCTTTTGCAAACTCAAGCTTACTCGGCACGGGTTGGGAGCCGTCGTTGTTATGAAATCAAGTAGAGGTTCGGTTGCCACCGGGGACAGAACCGGGGACGAAGAACCCCTATTCAAGAGCCTGGGTCTGAGCACAGCGCTCTTGGCTTCCGCAAAGGCAATTTGCTCCGGCTCTTCCGGCTGCTACACTTCGCTTATGCTCGCCAGCTACGCGGTTCGTGTGGAGGACTCCCGCGGGCGCCGCTATCCGGAGCCGCCCCACCCCTACCGCAATCCCTTCCAGCGAGACCGTGACCGCATCGTCCACGCGCGCGCCTTTCGCCGTCTCGAGAACAAAACCCAGGTCTTCACCCGCCGCTACTCCGACCACTTCCGCACCCGCCTGACCCACACCATCGAGGTCGCGCAGATCTCGCGCACCATCGCCGCCGCTCTCAACCTCAATGTCGATCTGGTGGAAGCCTTGGCGCTCGTTCATGACCTGGGCCACCCGCCGTTCGGGCATGCCGGCGAACGCACCCTGGACCAACTGATGCGCCAGCACGACGAGTTTTTCGATCACAACCTGCAGGCGCTGCGCACCGTAGAGGACATGGAGCTGCGTTACGCCGAGTTCCGCGGGCTCAATCTCACCTTCGAAGTCCGTGAAGGCATCATCAAGCACTCGCACGATTACAGTGAAGCCGACCATCCGGAGCTGGCCGAATATCTGCTCGCGCAGCGTCCGCCGCTGGAGGCGCAGTTGATCGACCTGACTGACGAGATCGCCTACAGCACCGCCGACCTCGACGACGGATTTGAAGCCAGGCTGCTGCGGCTTCCGGAGATTCGCCAGCATGTCCGCGTGTTCGAGAAATACTACGTCGAGGCAGAAAGGCGATATCCGGACGCGCCGGATAAGCTGAAATTCAATGAAGCGTTGAAGCGCGTGCTCAATCGCTTTGTTACCAACTTAATCGAGAACACGCGGCAGCGGGTGCAGCACGCCGGAGTTAGCAGCCTCGACGAATTGCGCCATTATCCTGAGCGGCTTGCCGGCTTCAGTCCGGAGGTGGAAGAGGAGCGCCGCGAGGCCAAGACCTTCCTTTACCAGGCTCTCTACAACTGCAAGCCTCTTCAACCGGAGAAGCGGCTGGCTGAAAAAGTTATTATCGAAGTGTTCGAATATCTCGTCGCCCATCCTGATGCGCTGCCCTCCAGCTATCGCGAGAAGGCCGGGACAGAATCGCAGGCGCGAGTGGTTTGCGACTATGTCGCCGGGATGACCGACCACTATGCCGAGGACCTGCGCAAAAAGCTGGCGGCAGGCAAAAACCTCGAATCGTGACTCCAGTGCGCTCGCTAGCGCAAGTGGTTTGCATTGATTCGATTCCCAGCAGGTCGGCAACTGCAAATCACTCGTAACGTAGGGCTTCAACTGGATCCAATCGAGCGGCCTTTACCGCTGGATACATGCCAAAAAACAGGCCTACGCTGGCAGCCATCCCCACAGCCATGACGATAGCCCAGACGGGCACCGACGTCGGCATGGAGGGGAACGCTAACGGCAACAGCGACGCTCCGGCAATGCCTACGAGAACTCCGGCAATTCCCCCCAGCCCCGTCAAGACGACAGCCTCAGTCAGGAATTGGCGAATGACATCGCCACGCCGCGCGCCTATGGCTTTGCGTACGCCAATCTCATGGGTACGTTCGGTCACTGACATCAGCATGATGTTCATCACGCCCACTCCGCCCACCAGCAGGCCGATCGAGCTTACAACAACCGTCATCAGCGCCACTGTACTCATGATCTGGCGGAAGGTATCGGCGATGGCAGCGGCGCTGGTGATGGCAAAGCTGTCAGGCTTGTCGTAGGCTACGTGACGCCGGCGGCGCAGGAGTCCGCGAATTTCATCCTCCGCTTGCGCCATCTTTCCGGGATAAGCCTCGGCACCAATGAAGTTCTCGTCATCAGCGGGATAATGCTTATGGTAACTGTTGTAAGGAATGCGGATGAGTTTGTCGGATGAGTCGTCGCTGAGAAAAGCGCTCTTACGCTTCTCCATGACCCCGACAACAGTGTAGGGAACGCCATCGACCAGGATGGTCTGTCCTACGCCATCGTTCGCCGGAAAGAAGGCTTTGTTGATGTCGTCTCCAACGATGGCAACATCGGCGCTGTGCAGGTTCTCGAAGTCGGTGAAGAACCTGCCCTGGGCAACATGCCCGTTGTACACCTCTTGCCAGGAGGGGGTTGTGCCGGCAAAATCAATGTTCTCAACCACGTGCGAACCATAACGCGTGCTGAACGTTCGCATTCCGGGACCGAAGGTAAGGCGCTGCGTCAGCTCGGAGGTAACGTTCTTCACGCTTGGCACCTCGGCCAGGATAGCGTTGGTATCGTCCAGGGTGAGCGGCTTGCGCGCGCGCTCCTCTGGCGTAAGTTGGGACGTGCGGAAGCCTATATCGAAGCGAAACAGGAACAGTGTGTTGGTGCCCCAGTCGTTCAGGTAATCCGCTGTGTTCTTGTCCACGCCAACCAGGATGGAGGCCACAAAAATCATTGCGGCGACGCCGATGACGACGCCTAGCACGGTGAGGAAGGAGCGCGTCTTGTGTTCGCGCACCGTCTGCAGTGCCATTCGCGAGTTTTCCCCAAAATTCATTCGCATATCAGGCCTCGAAGCGCAGCGCCTCAATCGGATCCAGGCGCGCTGCTTTCCGCGCTGGATAGACGCCGAAGAACATGCCCACCGCTGACGAAATCCCAATCGCGATAGCGACAGCAACAATCGGGACGGCCATCGGAACCGGAGTCGTATTCCGAACCACCACTGCCAGAAGCCATGCAATGGCCACACCGATGGCCCCGCCCACGGCCGACATTACCGTGGATTCGACTAGAAATTGCATTAATATGTCGCGCCGTTTTGCTCCCAGTGACTTGCGAATACCGATTTCGCGTGTGCGCTCGGTGACCGCCGCCAACATCACGTTCATAATCACGACGCCTCCAATGATGAGGAAGATGGACACCAGCGCGACCATACCGGAGGCCAGTGTGCCAGTGAGGTTCTTCCACAGGGCCATCAAACTGTCGCTGGCCACAATGCCGAAGTTGTCCTTATCGTTGGGTGCCAGGTGGCGCCGGGCGCGCATCAGCACCCGAGCTTCTTCGCGAGTCCGTTCCAGGTATTCCGCCCCCCTCGCCTGGATGTTGATGCTCAGCGATTTCCTTTGCCCATACATCTTCAGCCAACTGCGGACGGGAATATAAACGAAGTTGTCCTGCGATTGCCCAAAGACCGTGCCCACGGGCTTGCAGACGCCGATGACAGTAAACTCCTCGCCATCAATCGCCACGGTCTTGCCCAAAGGATCGCGGTTGGGGTATAGCTTGTTCACCACGTCGGCGCCCAGCACCGCAACCATGGCGTGGTGCTGATTGTCGCTGTCGCTGATGTAGCGGCCGCTCGCGATCTCCTGCACATCCATCTCGGCTATGTTGGCGGTGACGCCGCGAATGGCTACCTCGTCCAGGTCGCGGTGCTCAGCGCGAACTTTCCCCGGATTACGGACTTCGACCCCCACTTCCTTCGGAAGCCTCAGGTCGTTACGGAGAGCCTCGTAATCCTCCCAGCTGATATCGCGGTTACGCCGCTCGGCGTTTATCCGATCCTGCCAGTCCGGCACGATGCCGATCTTCTCGATCAAGAAAACATTGGAGCCAAGATTGGCAACTCGCTGGGCGAAATACAGGTTCATGCCGCTAATCAGCGCGATCACCAGGATCAGCGTGGAGACGGACAAGATGATGCCCAGAAGGGTGAGAAACGAGCGCAGCTTGTGGGCGCGCATCGTTTGTAGCGCGATCAGCGCCGCCTCGCGTAAGAAATTCCCGTGGCGGTGACGCAGCTTACGTGTTTCGGAGGTGGCAATCATGAGTGCTCGGAAGGCTTCGGCGTTCGGCGTACTTATTCTACGTGGCGGCCGAAGAATCGCGAAAGGCGCCGAGATGGAGGCAGAAGGATCTGCCATCAGACGCTAAATTGAAGTGGTGAGACTGGCTCGAAACCGGCAAAACGCGAGCGCCTCACGTCATTGCTCAGCATGACAATAAATGAGCAGGTTGATTCCCCGCGCTCTATTCTGCCCTGCTCACCTTTGGGGCGTAGGGATTGTCGTCCACCACCTGCCAAACGGTGTCGAGGAGGGTGCCATCCACCCACTTCACGACGGCCACCGGACGCTCCAGCAGGCGCGGCTTGGCTGGTTTGCCGCCGCAGATCTTTTCGACTTCAGCTTTGATCTCCGCGATTGGCCGGATGGGCAGGCCTTTGCCTTTGACCGCGTCGATCAGGTCCCGCCGCCGCGGATTGATGGCGATGCCGCGCTCGGTAGCCACCACGTCAATCAGCTCGCCCGGGCCGGTGAGCGTGGTGACTTCATCCACTATCACGGGGATGCGATCGCGGAACGAGGGCACGGCGAGGATCGTGCATCCGGCGAACAGGCAGTTCTGCCAGCCGCCAATGCCGTGCAGCAGTCGCCCGTCGGAGTGTGTGACCACGTTGGCGTTGAAGTGGATATCCACCTCGGTTGCGCCCAGCACCGCGGCGTCGACCATCGAGGCGAAATTTCCCTTGCCGTGAAAGTTGTAGGAGGTGAAGGGGCTGGTGGCGACATGGCGCGGACCGCTGGCGATCGAGCGCACCGCATCCAGATCGAAGGTCTGGCCGTCAAGAATGTATCCGATGAGGCCTTCGTTGAGCAGGTCGACCAGGTACTTGGTCGAGCCGCCGCGCACGAAACCGGCCTTCACATTCGCCGCTTTCATCATGCGCGCCAGATAGTCCACGAAGGCCAGCGCGATGCCGCCCGCCCCGGCCTGGAACGAGAAGCCGTTGCGCATGATGCCGCTGTCGCGCAGGAAGCGCGCCACCAGCTCGGAAATGCGCAGACGATCGGGACTGCGCGTGATCTGGGTGGTGCCGCTGACGATCTTCCCCGGATCACCGATGGAATCGACTTCGACAACGAAGTCCACGTTGTTGCCCTGGATCTGCCAGGGAATGCACGGGAAGGACACGAGATTGTCGGTGACGACGATGACGCGGTCCGCGTAAACGGAATCGGCCAAGGCGAAGCCCAGCGAGCCGCACGCCGACTTGCCGTGCGAGCCGTCGGCGTTGCCGAAGAAATCGGCGGTGGGCGCGGCGATCACGGCAATGTCAACGTGAACTTCGCCATCCTGCACCGCCTGCCAGCGTCCGCCGTGCGAGCGCAACACGCCCAGGCCGCGCATGTGGCCATGCGAGCAGTAATCGCCCAGCGGGCCGTTCATGCTGCCTTCGATGTGGTGCACTGCGCCCGACTTCATGAGGTCAATCACCGGCTCGTGGCAGGGAAATGAGGCGCTGGGGAACCAGACGAGGTCCTTCGCGCCCATGCGGGCGGCGGTTGCGAGGGCGGTGAGCGCGACGTGGTCGCCGTTGCGCAGGTGATGATGGCTGCTGATGGTAATGCCGTCGCGCAGGCCGCAAAGCCGCAACGCGGTTTCCAGATCGGGCACCCGCTTGTCCCCGTTTGTGGGATAGGCGCTGTTGCTGCGGATGGGCGGACCGGCTTTATGGCCGGTTGGACGATGGCCGTCCACGCCGGCGTAGGGAGCTTGCTCGCGGCCGTTGACCGTGGTTGGCACGCGGCGGCCGATGGCGTTGGTGAGCAAGCTGGTGGTTGCGACGGTTGCCGTCATAGCTGTTCTCCCGTCGCTTGATCGAGGATAATGCCCATTTGTTTGGCCCGCGCCACCAGCTTCAACGCGCGCTGCACCACCGGCGCATCAATCATCTTGGAGCCGAGGCTCACCACTCCCAGGCCACGGGCCTGGGCATCCTCGTAAGCGGCTACGATCTTCAGCGCCTTCTCCAACTCTGACGCTGTAGGAGTGAAGGCGCGATGGATGACCTCAATCTGAATGGGATGCAGGCAGCCCATGCCTTCGAAGCCCACCGCGCGCGAGGACTCGCCCCAGCGCAGCATGCCGTCGGCGTCGGCCACGTCGCTGTAAACCGAATCGATGGCTTGCACATGTGCGGCGTGAGCAGCGTTGACGACACGCATGCGCGCGTAAAGCGATTCACTGCCGGTCGCGGTCTTCGCCACGCCTAGGTCGGCGGTGTAGTCTTCCAGGCCGATCGTGACGGCGGCAATGCGGTCGGACGCGGTCGCGATGGCGAAAGCATTCTCGATACCGAGCGCCGATTCCAGGATCGGCATCAGCCAGACGGGGCGAGTGGTGCCCTTCCGCTGCGCGATCGCGTCGATAGTTCCCACAACGTCAGATACCTGCTTAGCGGTTTCGACCTTCGGGATGAGGATCAGGTCGGGTGCTTGTGGAACGATCTCTTCCAGGTCCGCCAACCCAAGCGGCAACTGGTTGATGCGCACCATGCGCTCGGCCGCTCCAAAATCCACCGCCTGCAGGGCATTGCGCACCAGCAAGCGCGCCACGTCCTTCTCGGCGTGGTGAACGGAATCCTCGAGGTCGAGAATAATTGCGTCGGGAGCGTGCAGCCCGGCGTTGATAAAATATTTCGGCTCGTTTCCGGGGAGGTAGAGCCGCGACCGGCGCAGACGATCACGTGCCGAAGGCGCGGGCAGAGTCACCGCTTCCGGCACTGCTGACTTGCCCTGGCCGAGCCCGGCGCGACGCACCGCCGCCTCAATTCGTGCGGCGATCACGAAGGGAAGCGCGCCTTCATCCACGATCTCAAGGAATGCGTGCTCGACGCCGAGCGCGCGCAAGACATCACGCGCCTGCCGGCGGATCACGTCACCGTAATAGAGTTCGACGCGGGAGCGTAGCTCGATTTCCAGGCCGCCGCTGGTGCGCTCCTCGAAGACAACGTGCAAGTCGGAGCGGATATCGCCCCCCGCGCGTCCAGCCTCGCCGCGTTTCGCGTTGGTTGTTGCTACCGCCGAGAGAGTCAAAGAAAAACCTCCGGGGCTAAAAAGCCCCTGTGGTGGCTTCGATTTTTGCGGCACGGCTGAAGCCGTGCCCTTCCACCAGGTTCTGCGACTAAACCCTGGCTTCTCGCGAACCGCCTGCCAACACCGCCTCCGCGCTCGCGCCAAGCTTGGCGATTACGGCGTCGGTCATCTGCGTGGTCGAAGCCGCGCCCTGCGCCAGCGATTTCGCTCCGCCGGGGATGCGCATCATATCGTAGGTTCGTACTTTGCCTTCGGCCACAACTGCTGCAATCGCGCCGCGGACCTTGCACGCCTTATCATTCTCCCCAAGATGGTCGAGCATCATGGCTGCCGAGAGAATCATGGCGATTGGATTCACGATGGCCGGAACTAACTCCGCATACTTCGGCGCTGAACCGTGGGTTGGTTCGAACACCGCAACCGCGTCGCCAATGTTGCCGGAAGCGGCGAATCCGAGGCCGCCAACCAGTCCGGCGAACGCGTCGCTGATGACATCGCCGAACAGGTTGCTAGCGACGACGACGCCGTAATCCTCGGGATTCTTGGTGAGCCACATGGTCTGCGCATCAATGTTAGTGGACCACAGCGGGATGTCGCTGTAGCGCTTCTGCACTTCCTTCGCAACTTCTTCCATCATGCCGGAAGTTTCGCGCAGCACATTGGGCTTCTCGCAGAGGGTCACCGACTTATAGCCGAACTTGCGCGCATGCTGGAACGCCGCCTCGCAAATGCGCCGCGCCGCCGGACGCGTGATGATGCGCACCGAGACTGCGAGGTCTTCGCCAGGAACTTTACCGAACGGCGTGAACTTGGGGTGCAGGCCGAGCGCGTCGCGCACCTGCTGCGGCGGGTTCGTCCATTCCACGCCGGCGTAAAGGCCTTCGGTGTTCTGCCGGAAGACGACCACGTCCACCTTCGGCTCCTCGAAGCCGCCTGCCGGCTTTTTGCGGATGAAGTTCAGCGGATTGCCGGGGAACGACAGGCAGGGCCGCATGCACACATCGAGGTGGAAGATCTGCCGCATGGAAACAATGGGGCTGAAATAGCGATGGCCCTTGCCCTTGAGCGCGGGGGTGAGTTCGGCCTCAGCTTCTTTCTTGGGCTTCGAGGTGATGGCCCCAAACAGGCCGACCTTGTGCTGGCGCAGCAACTCGATGGTGCGCTCGGGCAGGGCATTGCCCTCTTTGGTCCAGCACTCCCAGCCGATGTCGGCGTGGACGTATTCGGCGTCGAAACCGGCGGCCTCGAGCACCCGGATCGCCTCCGGCAGCACCTGATTGCCAATGCCATCGCCGGGCATGGTTATGATGGTATGTTTTGCCATGATTGCGTGCTCCTTCCAGTATTTGTCATCCCTGAGCGGAGGCGGCCCGCGGCCACCGGAGTCGAAGGACCCCTATACACCCAACCTCCCACAGTTCGCGACATAACCTCCTACATTGTGAGGCTAGATGCCCCACATTGTGGCATCAGATGGCCGCCACTGAACGCAGCCCAAGCTTGCTGTTAACCAGATTTTCCACTCCGCCCGCGATTACCAGCGACTGGGGCACTCTGCCCAGCGGCGGGAACGCAAATTCCTCACCCGCATAGCGGACCGTGCTGCCAGCGAAATCAATCTCGATCTCGTCTCCGGGAATGATGGTCTTCTCTTTGCGCGCGACCACATCGGCGAAGCGCGCACGCAGCCGGTTTACCAACTCCGGCGTCTCGATGCACGGAAACCCATTGTTGAACGCGTTACGCCGATACGTCTGCGAAAAGCTGCCGGCGATCACCAGCGGAATTCCCTTGTATTTGAGCGCGGTGACGGCCTGCTCGCGGCTGGAGCCGGTGCCGAAGTTAAAGCCGCCGACAATCACATCGCCGTCGCATGTCCGCGCGACGAACTGCGGATCGTAATTTTCCATGACCACGCGCGCCATCATCTCGGGCGTCATGTCCTCGCGGTAGGTGTAATCCTTGCCGTAGATACCGTCGGTGTTCAGATTGTCCGGCGGCAGGAAGATGAGCCGTCCGCGGATACTCTGCGGGAAGCCGGGCAGGATCGCGACCGTCTCCGGCGAAGCTGCCTGTACTTCGAACACTTCATAATGCTTCGCGGGCCCAAGCCGGCTCGGAATGACCAAAGTAGACGGCTCGGACGCCGCGCTGAAGCGCGGCTCTACCCGCGGACTGTTTTGCTCAGCTAGTTTTTCCGCCGGCCCGCAAATGTAGCCGGCCACCGCGGATGCGGCCACGACCTCGGGGCTGCCGAGATAGCATTGCGCGTCGCGCGAGCCCATGCGGCCTTTGAAATTGCGATTGGTGGCCGAGATGCCGACCTCGCCCGCTTCCAGCAAGCCGGTGCCCAGCCCGATGCACGGGCCGCATCCTGAGGGCAGCGGATGCGCGCCCGCATCGAGCAAAGTCTGCCAGATGCCGTGCTTCTCCGCTTCCCCCTGCACCGCACTGCTGGCGGCGGCGAGATAGAACTTGACGCCGGGTGCAATTTTCTTGCCGCGTAAGACCCGAGCTGCCGCTTCCAGGTCCTCCAGCCGCGAATTCACGCAGGAGACAAGATAGGCCTTCTGGACCGCGATTTTCTTCTTGGCGATCTCGGCAACCGGCTGCATCACCTGCACAGTGTCGGGGCCGGAGACATGCGGCGTAACCTCGGCGAGGTTGAGAACGATGCGTCCGGCGTAGATTGCGTCCGGACCGGGCGCCGGAGGATTCGTCCGCCACGCGGCAAAGTTCTTCTCGGAAAGCTTTCTCGAGCCGCTCGCCCGCGGCGCGCAATTGCGTACGTCCAGATACTTCAGTGTGACCCCGTCTACGGGGAACCAGCCGACCAGCGCTCCCCATTCGGTGGACATGTTGGCGATGCTCAGGCGCGCGTCCATGCTGAGCGAGGCCACGCCCGTGCCGGTGAACTCGACGGCCGCGTTGAGCACCTCTTCCTGGTTGTACAGGCCGCAGAGCGTGACGATCACGTCCTTGCCGGTCGCGCCCGGCGCTAGTTTCCCTTCGAGCACGACCTGCACGGTGCGCGGAACCTGCCACCAGAACTCGCCCGTCGCCCAGATAGCCGCGGCGTCAGTGCGCACCACCGGGGTACCGATAGCGCCCAGGGCGCCGTACATGTTGGAGTGCGAATCGGACGCGACGACGAACGTCCCCGGCAGCACGTATCCGTGCTCGACCATGATCTGGTGACCGATGCCGGTGCCCGGCGGATAGAAGTCGATGCCCTGCTCGCGCGCGAAGACCTCCATGCTGCGATACTTCGCCAGATTCGACTCGTCCTTATTTTGGATGTCGTGGTCGGCGGTGATGACCGGCTGGGCGGGATCATGAACTTTTTTCGCGCCGATGGCCTTGAACTTCTTCATGACAGCCGACGTGTTGTCGTGGGTCATCACGTGAAACGGCCGGATGGATAGAAAGTCTCCCGCGCGCAGTGGGCGTTCCGGGCCCTCGGCCATGTGAGCTTGGGCGATTTTTTCGACGATGGTTTGGCCCATATGATCCTCTGTGTCGCGGGCTAAAGTCCGCCCGGGATGATAGAAACGAGGCCTACCCAGCGCTTCCGCGCTGGGCTAAACTGAGTCGCCCCTACCCACCCCAGCGAGCGCAAAGGAAGCGCTCGCCGGGGACCCGGCTGCGGGGCTTGTTCCTCCGTTATTTCGTCTGCTGCCCCATTCGAAACAAATAGTCCTCGCACGGGCCCTACCTGGCCTTGAACAGCTTCATCAGTTCCGTGACGCTCGATTGCTTCTCCAGGTTCCAGATCGCGTCCATTGCGCGGCGGCGGCCGTCGGGTGACATCACGGGCTCGGCCAGTGCCTCGAACTTCTCTTCAATTTCCTTATCGGTCAGCGGATTTCGCGGGTCGCCCTTGGGATAGTCGAGTTGCTTGGTGAATTCGCGGCCGTCAACCGTGTGAATCCTGACGATCACGCGCTGCAGCGCCGGGAAGACCTTCTCGATCTCCGGATCGGCAACCACCTGCACCTTGCGTAACTGCGCGCGGATCACCGGGTCCATGATCTTCCCCCGAGTGAACTGCAAGGGCGTGACCTGGCGCTCGGCAATTGCCGCCGCGATTACATACGGCAGAGAATGGTCGGCGGTCTCTTTGGTGTGCGGATCGTACTTGCTGGGATCGCTGAGAATGTCGGCCCCGCGCGCCGTGGTGCGAATGTGCACATTGGCAATTTCGTCGGGGCAGAGACCGTTGCCCTTCACCAGGGCAAGTACCGCCGAGATCGGCGTGTGGGTGAGCGCTTCGGTAGGAAACGCCTTCATCCCACATTGTGTGATACGCCAGGAATCGCCCAAGCCGTCTGTCAAAATGTTCAGCTTCCATTCCGGCCCGAAGCAGTGCACCCACCCTTCTTTACCGTCGATGACGTGCTCCGGGCCGGTGTATCCCTTCTCGGCCAGCAACGCGGCGAGGACGCCGCTCTGGGTCGCCATCGGGTCTACCGTGTTCTTCATCATGGTCAGCTTACCGGCAGTAACCGCGCCCAGCGTGGCACGGGCGCTGGCGCTGATGCCGATGGCATGCTGCATCTCTGCTGCGCTAAGGTGCAGCATGCGCGCAGCAACCATGGGCGACACAAAAGCGGTCAGCGTCGCATGATGCCATCCCCGTTCGCGAATGCCGGGGAAGGCAGCTTCGCACAGCCGCATCTCGAACTCGTGGCCCAGGACCAGGCCGACGATCAACTCGCGTCCGTCACTACCCGCGCGCTCGCAACAGGCGATCGCAGCAGGGAAGATATCGGACGGGTGGGAGGGGTCCTGCTTCCAGTAGATGTCGTTGTAGTCCATGCAGCGAATCATCAGCGCATTGGCCAGCGACGCCGAAACCGCATCCATCTGCTGGCCGCTGCCGATGACGGTGGCCTTGCCGCGGCCGGCAATTTCGTTCAGGACTGCCAACGCGATGGTGACGTCGTGCTGTTGATATCCGCCAAGGGCGCAGCCGATGCTGTCGAGCAGGAAGCGTTTGGCCTGGTACACGGCGTCAGGGGAAAGCTGGTCGAAGGTCAGGCCGGCGGCCCATTGCGACATGACGGCGGTGATGGTCGGCTTGGCCGCCGCTTTGGTTGGCGCGGGCGCGGTCGTGGTGGACATGGATTTTTCTCCTACTTAGCCAAGTTGTTGAACGGCAAGAACGCCATGAAATCGGCGTGATGCACGATGTACGCCTCGGTTGTGCGCTTCACCAAATCGCCTTCGGCAGCGTGCGTCGCAATGATGTGGCAGACCGCGTCGGGGACGCCGCATTCCATGGCCAGGGCCACGCCGGTAAAAGGATGACGCAACATCTCGCCGCGCTTGCTCTGGCGCGTTTTGCCGTCCACGTTGTCGTATTCCAATAGCTTGCCCACGTCGGCCAGGATCGCGCCCGCGATCACGGTGTCCAGATCGATGGGCAGCGCGCGTCCCATAAACTCGGTCATGCTTTCGGCGGCCTTGCGCGCGATGTGCACCACGCAGCGCTTGTGCTCCATGAACGTCGTTGGGCAGTTGGGCACCAGCAGCGTGAAAGGGATTCGATTGAGGTCGTCAGCGGTGAGCGGGCTGAGTTCGAGCGCACGCTGCCAAGTGCTGGCGACCTGCTCGCGCAGCTCAGGCGCCTTTATCCATCCGATCTCAGGCCACAATTTGAGGACACCTTCGTGCATCGGCGCTCCCTCCGGTTGGGTGACACCACTACTCCTCGTCTGGGGATGGTGTAACCTTGCGCCCTGGGATTAAGGGGCAAACAACTATTCGTATCATTTGCTGCCGCCAGAAGCTATGACGCGCGTCACAAGGAACTGGGCCGGATCTTCCCGAACGTTCCCTGCTTGACCAATGGACTGTCAAAGACCGGTTGTCAACCGACATGGGAGAATAGCGCGATGCCCAACGAGAAACCCTCCGTCCCCGATTTTCTCTATGGCACCGCGTGGAAGGAAGACCGCACCCCGGCCCTCACCGAACTCGCGCTCCGCACGGGATTCCGGGGAATCGACACGGCCAACCAGCGACGGCATTATTGGGAAGCGGGAGTAGGACAGGGACTAGCCGCAGCCTATCGCGCGGGAGTGGTGGCGCGCGGCGACCTTTTTTTGCAGACGAAATTCACCTATCAGCGCGGCCAGGACCATCGGCTACCCTACGATCCTCAAGCCAGACTATCGGCCCAGGCGGCTCAGTCTCTGGCGGGCTCGCTCGAGCATCTTGGTACCGACTACGTGGACAGCTACGTGTTGCATGGGCCCTCGTCGGGCTATGGCTGGACCGGCGATGACGCCGAGGTCTGGGAGGCGATGGTCAGAGAGCGCGATGCCGGGCACACCCGTCTCCTCGGAGTAAGCAATGTTTCCGTGCAGCATCTTGAGGAGATGGCAGCCGCGCACACCGAAGTGCCCGCATTTGTACAAAACCGGTGTTTTGCCCGCATGGGATGGGACCGCGAGGTGCGGCTGTTCTGCCAGAAGCGCAACATTCGTTACCAGGGATTTTCACTGCTGACGGCAAACGTCGAGGTCTTACAACATCCTCTGCTTCAAGGTCTCGCTGCGCGTGCGAATGCGACTCCCGCCCAAGTGGTGTTGAGCTTCGCGCGTGCGGTTGGGATGCTGTTGCTGACCGGAACCTCCAGTGCCGAGCACATGAAGCAGGACCTGGCCAGCCGCGAGGTGACGCTCTCTTCCCACGCCGTGCAGGCGATTGAGTCTCTGGCGGGCTAATTGGGCATCAACGATTCGGCCGGTGGGGCAAGGAGATCGCGGAAGGAGAGTGCAATCTTTGTCCTGCGTGCGACCAAGGTTGGACACGAGGCTATGTTCTCTTCGGAGCACTTCTCGATGAAGCGTGTCTGGTTTCGAAGCTAGGGCTGGATCTACCGTCCGGTTGCGTGGCAAGGCTGGGTTGTCCTCATCCTCACCGTCATATTCTGTGTACAAGTCTTTGTGGCGGTGGATCGACACAGCCATTCCGTCAGCGACACCCTGTATGGAATCTTTCCCTACTTCGCACCGGCTTTGGGTATCCTAGGATGGATAGCCTCCCGGACGTCGGGGAAGCCGCTCACTTAGGGCAAAGGTTCGAGAAGTCCTGATTGCTGCAAGCGGCAGGTCTGCCGGCGCTGTTTGACCGCCAAATTTCATTTCTCATTCCTTACATCGAATTGTCATGGACTTCGTCTAATCACGTACGAGGCAGGAGACATCTTTGAAGACTTCCGAAGTATTGCAAGCGTGGGGCAGCATACTTTCCGGCAGGACGCCCGCTATTTCGATCGAACTCACCCGCGAGTGTCCGCTTCGTTGCCCAGGGTGTTACGCCTACGAGCCTGAACACCTGGGGATTCCGGGCGTAACGCTGCGTCAGCTTTCCGATTACAAAGGCAGCGCCTTGGTGCAAGGAGCGCTCCGGCTGGTTGACGAGCACCGCCCGGTTCATGTGTCCCTGGTGGGAGGCGATCCGTTGGTGCGGTTTCGCGAGCTCGAAGAACTTCTGCCCGAGCTGGACCGGCGTGGCATTCATGTACAGCTCGTGACCAGCGCTTTTCGTGAGATTCCCGTGCGATGGAATGCGTTGTCACGGCTGAACGTCGTAGTGTCTGTGGACGGGCTGCAGCCGGAACATGACGTGCGGCGCAAGCCGGCCACCTATGAACGCATCCTGAAGAGCATCGCAGGAAGCAAGGTCACGATTCATTGCACGGTTACCGGCCAGATGATGGACCGGTCAGGCTACCTTGAGGATTTCGTCCGATTCTGGAGCGAGCGCGAGGAGACGAAGAAAATATGGTTTAGCCTCTTTACGCCCCAGCAGGGGGCGGTCGCTCCGGAAATCCTCACGCTGAATCAGCGGAGGCGCGTCACCGAGGAACTGCTTCGATTGCGGGTTGCCTACCCTTCAGTCGACATGCACCGGCGCGTGATTGAGGAATTCCGGCGTCCGCCGGCTTCGCCCAAGGATTGCATCTTTGCGCAAATCACACTTACTGTTTCAGCGGACTTGAAGACGCAAATCACCCCGTGTCAATTTGGCGGAACGCCCGACTGTTCGCAGTGTGGCTGTATCGCAAGTATGGGGATGGCCGCGGTGGGACATCTTAGGGTGTTGCCCGGCGTCACGGCGGGACAACTTTTCACCGTATCGGCGCTAATCGGAAAGAGTGTCAACAAACTTCGGTCCTGGCGTGACCCGGTAGAGGCCGTTGACTACCCCGAAACAACACAGGATCGCGAAGCTGCCTGAGGAGGCCTCAGCCGGCAATGACTCGCGGGTCAATCACCGCGGAAGAATGTCGGTGAGCGCCCACTCGATGCGGTCCACTTCCTCGCGAATCACCCGAATCGCCTGCTGATGTCCGGGATACGGCACCGGAGGAATGGCTTCGACCGCGTGACGGATCTTGTGGTTGCGGTCCCAGATCAAATTGATTCTGGCTGAGGCCTCCATGCGGTTCTGGTAGATCTTCTTGACCACTTTGGTCGCCATCCAGGCGAAGGCCAGCCCGAACAACATTTCAATGGGAAGACGGTCGGTCGCCCCATCGAAATCGAAGAAGGCGAGCCGATAGACGGCTTCGCCCAGACCTAGGGAAGCAAAGATCACTCCCAGACCAATCAATCCCACCGTCAAGCGGTCAAACGGTCGAAGCTCCAAGGATGGTTGATTTATGCCGCGGTTTTGGTTGACTGACATTGCTTCCCCCCGAGAACAGGTGATGGCGTGAAGCTCTATTGTGCTACAACTGCCGGTCCTTGTGGGCAACTTGTCAGCTAAAATTCCGTTTTTTGTGCTGGCGGGGAGTCCGTACCGCAGTTCTCGGGGGAGAGCCGGGTGCTCGATGAGCGTCCTGGTTTGGGCCCGATGATGCAGGATCGGCAAGTGGCCGCGAGGGCAAGGTCAGAGTAGGAGGCGGAGCGTATAATCCGCGCTGCCAGTGGAGGACGGCTGATGTCAAAGGGATTCAACTTCAACAGAGAGTGCCCCAAATGCCACGCCGACCGGACCCTGCTGGACACCAGGTTCGGCCTCCCCGGATATATTGACCCGCATAACGGCAGCGGTGAGAGCATCAACGTAGCCAGCGCTCTGCCGGTTCGCCTGGTTCTCTGCCCGCGCTGTCATCATCTGGAGCTGTACCACGACGTCGAGTTGGGAGAGCTCAGCTAAGGCAGGCCGGCGTTTTCTCATTTGTGGTTACCAGGGTCATCTGAGAGATTGTTTCGGGTTGTATCGCGGCTACTATCCATGAACACGCGGGTAGAGCGGCGCTTTTAGCGCCGCGTAGACGCCGCTACGTATCGAGCTAGAGCGTCCGCTGCAATGCAGTGGACGCTCTAGCTTGCGTTTGGAATGCATGGTTAAACGCGGGCCTGAAGGCCCGCTCTACCCGCATACATCAACAGTTGAGCTGCTCTAGAAATGATCTCGACCACAAAACAAAGCCGCGCAAATCTGGTTGTGCGTGCTACATCTTCGCGGGCGCACTGGCGCTGGCAATGCACTGCCATTTGCCACCCGGCATCTTCATCCAGGTGTCCACCCAGTGTTCATGGGCATCAACGGCTTTGCCGTCGGCCATGCCCTTGCCTTGCCACGTACCGGTGGCGATCGCGGTGTTGCCAAACGTCGTTATTTTGACGTCACCGATTTCGTTGGTGTCCCACTTGGCTCCCTTGACCATGGCCAGCGTCTGGGTCTTGTTCATCATGGTCCCATCGCTGTTCAGGTTGGTGAAGTTGTCGGCCAGAAGCGGAGCGATCGCGTCCGCATTGCTCATCTTTCCCGCCGCCGCCCATTGCTGCTCCATGCCGGCGATGGCCTTCTCGACGCCGCCCATCTGTCGCCTGAACCGCCAGCGCCATCAGAATCACGGTGAAACCCATCAGCATTTTCTTCATGCAGTTTTCCTTTCCTAATTGTGTTGTGATTTTCCAGTTGAGTCTAGCAGGCTAGCTACCTACTTCCACTCCCAAATTTTGGTGTGCGTCTTGCCTTCGGTATCAACTTCGTATTCGAAGACGCCAGGCGTCGCATTCAGCCGCGCCAGCTTCTGTGATGCGGTCTGAAAATACAGAATCCCACGATAACTGACGGCGCCGCCGGGTCCGAATTTTCCCAGGCCCGAGCCTTTCCAGGTGACCCCCTCGCCATCCGATGTGAAGAGCCCGCCATGACCTTCTCCGTAGATGCTCCCGTCCGGTCGCACAACCGAGGTGTAGGTCCCGAATCCGCTGGTGGCGACTCCCAGCATGGTGCCGGTTTCCTCAAACGATACCTCTGCCGTCAGCGGATTCGTTCCCAGCACCCTTCTTACGATTCGCTTTCCAGTATTTTCTCCGAGTAGTTCTCCCAGCATGTGTTTCCTCCGTCTGAATTTGAAGTGTGTATTGGAATTGCATTTGGCCGACCCCACGCGACGCAGGCCGGCACAGGGGTGCAGAAGAGCCTGCTAAACCCAAGCGCCAACGCACGATGTAACCTGAGATATTCCCTAGAGTCGTGGGATGGCGTAATACTACACAACCAGCCCGGCCAAAGATATGCCTCCTGGGTGGCGGGTTGCGGGTAGTGCTCACCGGCCAGCGAGTTGTGGCGACCTTACCACCTCTGCGCCATCACCCGGTTCTCGGTCGGGCGGATCTCTATCGTCGCAAGCCGGGTATTTCGCCCAGACTGGTTTTGCCCGGGTGGAAGCTGCTAAATCAGCGACAGCGCGTCCACATCCACCACCACGTTGTTGCGCGGGATCTTCTGCTCCGCCGCATGTTCGAGCATGGAACGCAGACACGGCATTCATGCGTTCGCGGCTGCGTGACTTCAGCAGAAAGTGGTAGCGGTACTCGGTCTTGAGGCGGACGATGGCGGCCGCCGCCGGTCCCATCACGCGCACGCCGTCGAGCCGGGTGCCGTGGAACCACTTACCCAGAATGCCCGACCAGGCCAGCGCTTCGTCAAGTTTGTGGCTGCGCACCAGCACGTTGCTCACGGCGTCGAACGGCGGGTAGTGCATCCAACTGCGGAAGCGGACTTCCTTTTCGTAGAAGCCGTGATAGTCATGCGCAGCGGCGAACTGGATGGCGTAGTGGTCAGGAAAAAAGGTTTGCAGCACAACTTTGCCGGGCGTGTCGCCGCGTCCGGCTCGGCCCGCGACCTGTGTCAGCAGCTGGAACGTGCGCTCGGCGGCGCGAAAGTCGGGGAAGCTGAGCGCGGCGTCGGAGCCAACCACGCCAACCAGCGTGACGTTGGCCACGTCGTGCCCCTTGGCGATCATCTGGGTGCCGACCAGCAGATCAATTTCGCCGGCATGCAGGGCGGTCAACATGCGCTCAAAGTCGTCGCGCCCGTGCACGGTGTCGCGGTCGAGCCGGGCTATGCGCGCCTGGGGGAACAGGCCGTGCAGGATGTGCTCCAGCTTTTCCGAGCCGGTACCGAGATATTGCACGTACTCGCTGCCGCACTGGGGGCAGGTTCTGGGCGCGGGGCGCGCGAAACCGCAATAATGGCACATGAGCTGGTGCTCACGTTTGTGGTAGGTCATGGCAATGGCGCAGTTCTTGCATTGCACGCTCTCGCCGCACTCGCGGCACAGCACGAACGCGGAATAGCCGCGCCGGTTCAGCAGCACCATGACCTGCTCGTTGCGCGCCAGGCGCTCGCCGATTTCCGCAACCAGCTTGCGGGACAGCGGTTCGTCCTTGCGGGTGCGTTGGAATTCTTCCCGCATGTCGAGGATCTCAACCTCGGGCAGCGGGCGCTTCTCGATGCGCTCCGGCAGTTCCAACAGACGATATTTGCCCTGCACCGCGTTGTAATACGTTTCCAACGACGGCGTGGCCGACCCGAGCACAACGGCAGCGTTGCACATTTTGGCGCGCATCACGGCCACATCGCGAGCGTGGTAGCGCGGCATTTCTTCCTGCTTGTAGGAGTGGTCGTGCTCCTCGTCCACCACAATGAGCGCGAGGTCGGGCACCGGTGCGAATATGGCGGAGCGGGTGCCTACCACAATGTGGGACCCGCCATTGCGGGTGCGCTTCCACTGCTCGGCACGCTCATCATCGCTGAGTGCAGAATGGAGGATGGCAACCTCGTCACCGAAAATCTGATGCAGATCGGCCGCCATGGCCGGGGTGAGGCCGATCTCCGGAACCAGGAGGATGGCCGACCGGCCCTTGGCCAGTAGAGCCTGCATCGCCGACAGGTACACAGCGGTCTTGCCTGAGCCGGTAACGCCGTGCAGCAGCATGGGCAGGAACTTCCGCTCATCGACGGCGCCAATGATCGTATCGAGTGCTTGTCTCTGCGCGGGCGTGAAGAGGAATTCCAGCTTGCGCGGCTTCAGCCCGGAGACGTGGAACGTGGCCGCCTCGTCGGCCAGCTCGACCACGCCCCGGCGCACCAAGGTTTGCAGCGTCGTGCGTGGAACGTCCAGTTGGCGAACGGCCTCCACCGGAGCACGCCGTCCCTCCTGGCTGCCCAGGTAATTCACGATTTTCTGCTGGTTGGCGTTGAGCTTGCCTTCCGAGTTCTTTAACGTCGCCATCTGGACGGTACGGCTTGCATCGCGCACGTCGCTGAGGTCGTCGCGGGCAATCCACTTCTTTCGCAGCATGGCTAGCAGCACGGATTTCGTCGCACCAGAGGCCGAGCGCAGCGCCGCTTCGCGCACGACTTCGCCGTCGGCAAGACGGTTTAATGCGGCATATTCCAGGGCCTGATGCTCCGGTTCTTTCTGCGACCGTCGGGAAGAGCCAGCGTTGGCTGCAGCATGCAGTGCAGCAATTCCCTTGTCGGTGATGTGGTAGCCGACGACCCGCCGGAACTCGGCAGACAACGGCAGCATGGTGCGGAAAACTTCGCCGATGGGCGCGATGTAGTACTGCGCGATCCAGCGGCCCAGTTGCATGAGTTCAGATGTCAGCGCGGGGGTGGAGTCCAGCACCTGACTCAGGCGACGGGTCTGGAACTTGGGCTCGCGATCGTGCAACTCGGTGACGATGCCGCATAAGCGCTTCTCGCGGAACGGAACGATGACACGGCCGCCGATGCAGGGTTCGGGCGCGTTCTCAGGAAGGCGGTAGGTGAAGGTGGCGTCGAGCGGGACGGGCACGGCCACATCGCAGAATTGCGGCATGGCTGGCTAGCTGCCTTCGGGCGCGCGCTTGGGCGCGGGCAGATCGAGGTAACGCATGACCATCTGCAGGTCCTTCCAAGTCTCCTTCTTCTGCCGCGGATCGCGCAACAAAAACGCCGGATGATAGGTGACAGCCAGCTTGCACGCAAAGGGCTCACTGGCATCCATCAGAGTGCGAGGCGGTGAGTAGTCGTAGAAGCGCCCGCGCATCGAGGCCATCGAGTCGTTTACGCCGAGCAGGTTCTTGGCGGCGGTAGCGCCCAGCGCCACGATGACTTTCGGCCGGATGACGCCGATCTGCCGCATCAGGAACGGCGAGCAGGTTTCGCACTCGTCGCGCTCAGGAGTGCGATTGCCCGGAGGGCGGCACTTCACAATGTTGGCGATGTACACCTGTTCGCGCTTGAGGCCCATGGCGGCAATCATGTTGTTGAGCAACTGTCCGGCGCGTCCCACAAAGGGCAGGCCCTGCTGATCTTCATCCGCGCCGGGGCCCTCGCCGATGAACATCAGCTCGGCGTGCGGGTCGCCGGTGCCAAAGACGATCTGTTTGCGCCCAAGCTTGGCCAGCTTGCAACGCTGGCAGTTGGGGCCGATGTCGTCGGCGATAACCTGCAGGAGAGAAGCCCGATCTTCGGAAGGGGCGACAGTCTCGATCGCGACGACAGCATCAGACGATTCCGGCCGCGGCGCGTCATCACGCTCCGGAACTTCGCGGCGATAGAGCGGCCCGACTCCCATCTCACGATAGAAGTTGAGGCGCTCGCGCAGGGCGGATTTGGTGTTGGAGTCGAGGGTCATCGATGGTGCGATTCTACGGCAGGTGTGAGTGGGTGGCAAAAGGTTGAGGAACAACGAACCTTCGCTCAGGATGACAATCAAATTAGCCCGCAGGTATTTTCTCCTCCGCGGCCTGTTGCTGGCGGAGGCGCACGCCGGCTTGCAGGATTTTCTGTGCGACATCCAGCTTGCTCGCCTCGGGCACGGAAATGGTTTCACTCGGAGTAATGATGGTCACTTCATTGCGCTCGGAATCGAAGCCGATGTCCGAACGCGAAACGTCGTTGAGCACGATGGCGTCAACCCGCTTCTTTGTGAGTTTGGCGCGCGCGTTCTCCAGCAGGTTCTCGGTTTCTGCCGCGAAGCCGATCAGTACCGGCGAGCGCTTTCCGGTTGCATGCCGCAGACTACCGAGATCGGCGAGGATGTCAGGGTTGGGCTCGAGTTGCAACTCGATCGCGGTAGTGCGCTTGATCTTTTCCGGCGCAACATTCTTCACATGGTAGTCGGCGACTGCCGCCGCCATAATGATGAAGCTGGCCTGCTCCCAGCGATCGAGCACTGCGGTGCGCATCTGCTGGGTGGTCTCGACGAAGATGGTTTCCGCTGCGGACGGCGGCTGCAGGGCGGTCGGGCCGCTCACCAGGATGACCTTGGCGCCGCGACGCAGCGCGGCTTCGGCGAGGGCATAGCCCATCTTGCCGCTGGAGCGATTGCCGATGTAGCGCACGGGATCGATGGGCTCGTGCGTCGGACCGGCGGTTACGAGCACGGTCTCGCCCGCGAGATCCTGGGCGACGCCGAGGCGCTCCAGCGTGGCGGCAACAATCTGCTCGGGTTCGGCGAGCCGGCCCGCGCCGACCATCCCACACGCGAGATATCCGCTGTCCGGCTCGACGACGTGCACACCGCGACGGCGCAGAATGTCAAGATTCGCCTGCGTCGCGGGATGCTCCCACATGTTGACGTTCATGGCGGGCGCGACGATCACCGGGGCCGTGGTGGCGAGGTACAGGGTGCTGAGGAAATCGTTGGCGAGGCCCTGGGCGAATTTGGCGATGGTGTCAGCGGTGGCCGGAGCAACCAGCAGCGCATCGATGGATTGCGCCACCGAGATGTGCTCGACGGCGGAGTCGAGGTTGGGCTGCTCGCCACCCGCGCCGAACATGCTGGTGATGACCTTCTCGCCGGAGAGCGCGGCGAAGGTGAGGGGACGAACGAACTCCTGCGCCGCGGCGGTCATGATGACCTGCACGCGTACACCGCGCTCCTGCAGTTGGCGGACAATCTCGGCGGCCTTGTAGGCGGCGATGCCGCCGCTCACACCCAGTGCGATTTTCATGTGTGCCTGATCAAGATGATGCCGCGCGGCCGGGGAACGATTCCCGCCTAGTCGTCGGCGTCATGGCCGGCGGCCTCCAACACTTCGCTGGCGGCCTCCAGCGGAGTCTTGGGCGCTTGCGGAACCTCCCACTTCACTTTGCCCGCCTGGATTTCCTCTTCGGCGATGCGGCATGGCTTGCGCGAATGGGTGTCAACCACGGGGCGGGCGCCATTCTGGATCTGACGGGCGCGGCGCGCGGCCACCAGAACGTAGCGATAATTGCTGTCGAAGCCTTCAACCAGTTTCATAGCTCACTCCGTAACGGTGGGGGAACGAAAAACCTCGAATGTTGCAAGAATAGTCTGCACCTCTTGCATCATGTTTGCTCGCAGGGCACGATCGGCGATGGCCAGAACATCGCTGTCCTTCGCGGTCAGGTCCGCGCCGGAGCGCTTCAGCCGCTCCGCTTCCACAATCGACTTCAGAGTGTCGATGGACTGTTCCAACCGGTCGTTTACCAAAATATAGTCGTACTGGGAGAAATTCTCAATTTCCCGGGAGGCGGTCTGCAGACGGCGCTGGATGATGTCCTCGGTATTGAACGGCCGCGCGCCATCGCCCAGGAGTTTGCGCTGCAAGTCGTCGTCAGCCTCACTGCGGCGGCGCAAGCGGCGTTCCAGTTCCTCGCGCGAGGGCGGCAGGATGAAGATGGTCACCGCCTCGGGCACCTTCTGCTTCACCTGGGCCGCACCCTGCACGTCAATGTCGAGCAGCAAGTCCTGGCCGCGCTCGGTGGCCTCGCGCAAGAAGCGGCGGGCCGTCCCGTAGTAGTTGCCAAAGACCTCGGCGTATTCGAGGAACTCGTCTTCGCGGATCATGCGTTCGAACTCTTCGCGGCTGACGAAAAAGTATTCGCGGCCTGACTGCTCGCTGCCGCGCGGCGGCCGCGTGGTGTAGCTGATGGAAAACTCCAGGTTCGGCACAATGCGCCGTAGCTCGTTGGTGAGCGTGGATTTGCCCGAACCCGAGGGCGCCGAGATGATGAAAATGATGCCGCTCATTCGAGGTTCTGCACCTGTTCGCGCGCCTTCTCGATCTCCGATTTCATGGCCAGCCCCAGACCGGTAATGCGCAGCGCCTCGCCGGCGACTCCGGTGGTCTTCGACATCAGGGTGTTGGCTTCGCGGTTCATCTCCTGCAGCAGGAAGTCGAGCTTCTTGCCGACCTCGCCCCCCGCGTCGAGCAGCGCCGTGAAGTGCTGGACGTGGTTCTTCATGCGCACGATCTCTTCCTGGATGTCGCTGCGCTCGGCGAGCATGGCCGCCTCCTGAAGGATGCGGTCGGGATCGACATGGGTGGTGAGCAGCTCCTGCATGCGGCCGTGGATCTTCTCGTGATAAGCCTTGAGCACTTTGCCGCGAAGCTGGTCGAGTTCGTGAGTGGCTGAGGAAAGGTGGGTCATGCGGGTGCGCAACTCCGCCGCCGCGCCGCGGCCCTCTTCTTCGCGCATATGGTTGAGCCGCTCGATGCATTGCTCCAGAGCGGCCGTCACCTGCTGTTCCAGCGCGGCCATGGCGTCGCCGTCTTCGGCTGCATTCAGTGCGCCCGGAAGCTTCAGCACGGCGTTGAGGTCGGGCTCGGCGCTGACCCCGAACTCCTCGGCGACCTCGCGGAAGGTCCGCAGATATCCGCCGACTAGTTCGCGGTTGACGGCGAAGGCGGCGCCTCCGCTGCGCTCCAGGGTGAGCGTGACTTCGATGTGACCGCGATGCAGGCGATCTTTGAGCACGCGGCGGACCTTCATCTCTACAGGATCGAGTTCCGCGGGCAGCCGCAAGTGGAGATCGAGGAAGCGGTGGTTGACCGACTTCAGGCTCAGGGTCAGCGTGAGCCGGTCGTCCACGTGGGTCTTCACCTGGGCGTAGCCAGTCATGGAGCGGATGTTCATGGCGCAGACTTACTCGGTCCCGGAAGCGGCTTCTACATCTTCAAACTGCAGATCATACAACCGGCGATAGGCGCCTGTATGTGACATAAGGCACTCATGCGAGCCTTCGTCGATAATCATTCCGTTATCGAGCACCAGAATGCGGTCAGCCCGGCGCACGGTGGACAGGCGGTGGGCGATGACAAAAACGGTGCGGCCAGCCATCAGGTTCTGCAGCGCCGACTGCACCAGGGATTCGCTTTCCGTGTCGAGGGCCGAGGTGGCCTCGTCAAGAATCAGGATAGGCGCGTCTTTGAGGATGGCGCGCGCAATCGAGATGCGTTGCCGCTCGCCGCCGCTCAGGCGCAGACCGCGTTCGCCGATCAGCGAGTCGTAGCCCTCGGGCAGCTCCGTGATGAAGTCGTGCGCCAGTGCAGCGCGGGCTGCCTCTTCCACTCTCTGCGGTGAAACGTGCGGCTGCCCATAGGCGATGTTATTGCGCACGGTGTCGTTGAACAGGATTGTGTCCTGGGTGACGATGGCGATTTGCGAACGCAAGGAGGCTACCGTAAGGTCGCGAACATCGTGGCCGTCGATGAGCAAGCGTCCGCGGGTGACGTCGAAGAAGCGCGGCAGCAGGTGCACCAGCGTGGTCTTTCCCGCGCCGCTGGAGCCTACGATTGCGACCAGCTCTCCCGGCCGCACTTCCAGATTGATGTCGTGCAACACCTCACGCGCGCCGTCACCGTTTTCGTATCCGAAATGAACGTGCTCGAAGCGCACGCTCTGGTGGAATGGCGGGAGCTTGACCGCGTCAGGCTTCACGCGCACGTCATCCTGGGCATCGAGGAAATTGAAGATCGCCGAGGATGCGCCCAGCGCCTGCTGGAAGTTGTTGTGAAACTGCCCAAACTTGCGCACCGGCTCGTAAAGCTTGAACACCGCGATGATGAACGCCAGGAAGACGCCCTCGGTAAAGAAGCCGCGCTTGATGTATTCGCGCCCCACCAGGATCAGCATGGCAATGGCGATGGCGCCGAAGATGTCCATCATGGGCGAGCTCACCGCGTAGGCGCTCACCGAGCGCAGGTTCGCCTTGAACAGCCGGCGGGCGGCCTCGCGGAAGCGCTTTGTCTCCCACGCCTCCATCGAGAAGGCCTTCACGATGCGAACGCCGGTGATGGTTTCCTGCAGGATGTTCTGGATGTCGGCGACCTTGTCCTGGCCCTTGCGGGTGGTGGTGCGCACACGCTGGCCGACCCGCCGTGCCGCCAGAATAATGACGGGAACAAAGATGGCGAGTACCCACGTCAGGCGGCCGCCCAGCAGGATAACCACCACGGCGGTGAACAGGAAGGTAAAGAACTGCTGCAGGAATTCCGCCACCACGGTGGAGACGGCATACTGCACGCGGTCAATGTCGCTCACAATCGCCGACAACAACGTCCCGGTGGAGTACTTCTGGAAGAACGCAACCGAGCGCCGCAGCGTGGCCGTGTAGAGTTCGTTGCGCAGGTCGGTGATCATGCCGAAGCCGGCGTAGTTGGCCAGGTACGTGCCGAGGTAGTCGAACAGCCCCTTCAGCACGGTGGAGGCGACGAGGGCGAAGGCCACCATCGTCCACACGTTGTGGAAGTGCTGCGGCACAAACCAGCCCAATTGGATCGGCTGGTTGGTGATGGGCATGCGGAACAAGGGCAGGTCGCGGCCATGCGACGAGGGATTCAGCACCCGGTCGAAGATGGGACCGATCAATAGCAGACGGAACGCCTCGAGCACTCCAACCAAGGCCATGGCCAGCACGGACGCGAGGATGTGCAGCCAATACGGCTTGAGGTATCGGAGTAGGCGGTTCAGTTGGCGCATAGTCTCCGCAGGGTGCAGCGCTGTGGCATCCGAGACGATCGTGCCTTAGACAAATTGGGGCGCAAGGCTTGATTCTACTGGATTTTGGGGCGGGGAAGAAGTCAGCGAGGGCGTGCGTCACTGGGGTTTTGGTGAGCGGAAGTGTCATCTTGAGCGACCTCGTCGCTCAGGATGACAAAGGTAGAGCGCCCCGGCAAGGATTAACCCCCCGCGACCGCACCGATAATGATGAACGGCTCTTTGCCCGACGCGACCGCTTCGGGCAGTGGAGCGTCGGGCGGCTCGAGGGACAGGTCTTCCTCGCAGGCAAAGAAGCGCAGGAAGGCCCGCCGCTGCTGGGTGACGTGGTCACGGATGGTTCCCCGCAGCATGGGAAAGCGGGCCTCGAGCGCGTCGAGGACCGAGCGCTGCGTGGCCGGGCCCTCGACTTCGAGTTTGATCTCCGTGTTGACGTGTGCCAGCGCCCGCAGATGGGCGGGGAGTTCTACCCGGATCATGGCAGCGTCTGTACCTCGACAGAAAGCACGGTCGGAAGATCGCGGACGATCGGCGCCCAACTGTCTCCGGCATCGGCCGAGGCGTACACCTGCCCGCCGGTGGTGCCGAAATACACGCCGCACTGGTCGAGAGTGTCTACCGCCATCGCGTCGCGCAGCACGTTAACGTAGCAGTCGTTCTGGGGCAGGCCCTTGGTGAGCGCCTCCCACTCGTTTCCGCCGGTACGGCTGCGATACACACGCAGCTTCCCGTCGGGCGGATAGTGCTCGCCATCGCTCTTAATGGGCACAACGTAAATGGTCTCCGGCTCGTGAGCGTGCACGTCGATCACGAATCCGAAGTCGGTGGGCAGGTTGCCGCTGACCTCTTGCCAGGAGTCGCCGGCGTTGTTGCTCCGCATCACGTCCCAGTGCTTCTGCATGAACAGCACGCCGGGACGCGCCGGATGCATGGCGATGTGGTGAACACAGTGTCCGACCTCGGCGTCGGGGTCTGGGATGTGGGTCGAACGGAGGCCATGGTTGATCGGCTTCCAGGTCTTGCCGCCATCATCCGTGCGGAAAGCGCCCGCTGACGAGATGGCAATGTAAATCCGACCGGGATCGCTGGGATCGAGAATGACGGTGTGCAGGCACATGCCACCGGCACCTGGCTGCCAGGCTGGTCCGGTGCTGTGGCCGCGCAGTCCGGGGAGTTCCTGCCAGGACTTGCCGCCATCGGTCGAGCGGAACAACGCGGCATCTTCCACGCCGCCGTAAACCGTGTCAGGATCGGTGAGGGACGGTTCCAAGTGCCACACTCGCTTGAACTCCCAGGGGTGTTGAGTGCCGTCGTACCACTGGTGGGTGGTAAGAGGCTTGCCGTGTTCCGGAGATGTGTCGTACACGAACTTGTTGCTCGCGCCCCCCTGCATGGCCTCAGGGCCGGGCTTTATGTCACCTCCGGGCGCCTCCCAGGTCTTGCCGCCATCGCTGGACCGCTGGATGACCTGCCCAAACCAGCCGCTCGACTGCGACGCATACAGGCGGTTGGGGTCAACGGGCGACCCCTTGATGTGGTACATCTCCCAGCCGGCAAAATGCGGGCCGCTGACGTCCCACCTTTCACGTTTGCCGTCCGACGTCAGAATAAACGCACCTTTGCGGGTGCCAACCAAGACTCGTACTTTGCTCATCCTCACTCCTTCCCCACCCCGGCTGCGGGTAGTGCCATCTTATAGACGTTCGGGCTGGTTGGAAATCGACACGCTGCCAAAAAAAGGGGGCCGCTGACGCCCCTAGGTCGCCACCGGCGAATCGCGGTGCACAACCTTGACGTTGTAGCCGGCTTTGGCCAGGCGTTTTTGCACGTCTTCGGCGATCATCACCGAGCGGTGCTTGCCGCCAGTGCATCCGAAGGCGATGGTCAGGTAGCTTTTGCCTTCGCTGATGTAATGCGGGATCAAGTAGATCAGCAGCTCGGAGATGCGGCCGATGAACTCGCGCGTCTGCGGGAAGGAGCGAATGTATTTTGCCACCTCGGGGTGCTGTCCGGTGTGGGGACGGAACTTGGGGATGAAGTGCGGGTTGGGTAGGAAACGGACGTCGAACACCAGGTCGGCATCCTCGGGGACGCCTTCACGATAGCCGAAGCTAACACACGAAATCAGGATGTTCTTGTCGTGCTTGCCTGCCTGAAAGCGTTCGATGAGCGACGCCCGCAATTCATGGACATTGAACTTCGAAGTATCCAGGACGACGTCGGCCAGCGCTTTTAACGGTTTCAGGCGACGCCGTTCTGCGGTAAGAGAGGACTTTACTGTGTGCTGGCGCCCCAGGGGATGGGGGCGACGGGTCTCACTGTAGCGGCGGACCAGGGCATCCTCGTCGGCTTCGAGGAAGAGCACGGTCGTCTTGAGCATGCGGCGCAACGAAGCCAGAATTTGCGGCAGCTTGTCCAGCCGCGCGCCTTCGCGGATGTCCACCACCAGCGCTGCCCGCTGGATCTCCAGCGAGTCAAGCACCAGTTCGGCGAAGTTGGAGATGAGTCCAACCGGAAGATTGTCCACGCAGTAGTAGCCGAGGTCCTCGAAGGTCTTCAGGGCGGAGGCCTTGCCCGCACCGCTCATGCCCGAGATAATGACAAGCTCGTGCTGGTCGCGGCCACGAGAGGGCGTGGCAGGCTGCGATTTCAGGGCAACGTGGGTCGCCCGCGACTGTCTTGTGGTAGGTTTGGCAGAGGGCATGGTTTGCGCATTCCCCGCTGCGCCGAGAGTACCAGAGTCGCTCCTGGGCGACAGCTAACTAGACGGATGCCACAGCAGCCGGAAGGGTGCAACCGGCACGGGGAAGACCCTGAGGCCCGAATCTAAGGTGCTCATGACTCCCAGATTTTCCACCGCTCCCCGCAGGTTTGCCACGCTCCTTGGTTTGATGCTGGCCAGCCTTTTGACGCCGGTTGCGGTGCGGGCCGAACGTCTTCCGCCGACGATTGATAACACGAACCTGTGGCGTCTTCGCGGAAGCGTGCCGCTGCGGGCGCGTGCCGAATTTGATCGCGGCACCGTGGATGGCGCCCTGCAGATGGAGGGTATGAGGCTGGTCTTCCAGCCGACTCCGGAGCAGCAGAGCAGCCTCAATATACTGCTTCGGCAGCAGCTCGATCCCTCTTCGCCGAACTATCACAAATGGCTCACGCCCGAACAATATGCCGAGCGCTTTGGAGTAGGTCCCGGCGACATCAGCCGCGTGGCGAACTGGCTGCGCCGGCAGGGGTTCAACTCGGTGATTGCGGCGCGCAGCCGTACCTGGATTGGTTTCAACGGTTCAGCCGCACAGGTCGAGGCTGCTTTTCACACGCCGATTCACCAGTATCTGGTGAACGGCGAGATGCACTACGCCAACGCCGCCGAACCCTCGCTGCCAGGCGCGTTTCGTGACGTGGTAATGGCGATCGGAGCGCTCAACGACTTCCGTCCCCGGCCGCATGGCATCGCCAAGAGCGTGCAGCCGCACTTCACATCTGACATCAGCGGAAAGCATTTTCTCGCGCCAAACGACTTCGCCATCATCTACGACCTCCAAGGTCTCTACAACAGCGGCATCAATGGTTCGGGTGAGGCCATTGCGGTGATGGGGCAGACCGACCTCTCCACCGATACCAACCACAACAACCAGTATGACGTGCAGACATTCCGTATCGTTTCCAACCTGCCGGCCGCCAGCCTGCAGGTGATTCTGGTTCCCGGCCAGACCGATCCCGGCAGCACGACGGCCGATCAGGACGAGGCCAACCTCGATCTGGAATGGTCGGGCGCGGTGGCGCCGAATGCCAAGCTCATCTATGTGTATTCGAAAAACGCACTGTTCACCTCGATGCAATATGCAGTGGACCAGGACCTTGCGCCGGTCATCAGCATCAGTTATGGACTCTGCGAGGCCCAGTTCGGCAGCACCGACGTTGCGACCCTGACGGCGATGGGGCAACAGGCCAACGCGCAAGGACAAACCATCGTCTCGTCCTCCGGGGATGCGGGTCCCGCCGATTGCGATTTCAGCGCTGACCCGAACAATCCGGTGAAGAGCGCCACGCATGGCTATGCTGTGGACGTGCCTGCGAGCCTTCCTTATGTGACGGGAATGGGCGGCACGGAATTCAGCGACGGCGACAGCACCGGAGGCACGCAGTATTGGAGCGCCACCAACAATGGCAACAACGGTTCGGCGATTTCCTATATCCCGGAGATGGTCTGGAACGATACGGCGGCGGATGGTTTTCTCGCCGCGACGGGTGGCGGGGTCAGCACGCTCTTCGCCAAGCCGTCCTGGCAGACCGGAGCCAGCGTTCCGGCCGACGGCCAGCGGGATGTGCCAGATCTGGCACTCAGCTCCGCGGCCGATCACGACGGGTATCTCATTTGCTCGCGCAGCAGTTGCGTCACTGGATACAGAAGGTCCGACCAGACCCTGAACGTGATCGGTGGGACGTCGGCGGCTGCCCCCACTTTCGCCGGAATTGTGGCGCTGCTGGATCAACAGACCAACGAACCCCAGGGCAACGTCAATCCGGTGCTCTACGGACTGGCGGCGGGCGCGTCCAATGCCTTCCATGACATCACTACCGGCGACAATATGGTTCCGTGCACCCAGGGCACCACGGATTGTCCGGCCGGCGGCATGATCGGATACAGCGCGGGCCCGGGTTACGACCTGACGACCGGGCTCGGATCGATTGATGTGGGAGCGCTGGCGGCGGCGTGGAATGGGCCTGCGAATCCGGACTACAGCCTGACGGCGCAAAGTGGCAGCCTGGTCATCGCCCGGGGAATCCCGGTAACGGACTTGCTGACCGTGACCGGACTGGGAGGGTTTTCCAGCACCGTGAACCTGACGTGCACAGTGTCCGCTGGCGTGACCAATACGACCTGCAGCCTGAGTCCGGCCAGCGTTAGTCCCGGTGGAACTGCCGCGCTGACGGTAGCCGCGACTTCCACCAGCGCGAAACTGCGGGTCCGTCCGTTCTTGCATCCCGGCTGGCAACTGGCAAGCGGCCTCGTCTTCGCCGCTGGATTGCTTTTCAGCGGAGCATCCCGCACTGATCGGCGGCGCCGAAAGGGGAGCCGCCTTGGAAACTTGCTTGGCTTTTTCCTGATCAGCGTGTTGCTGGGCACGGTCTCCTGCGGCGGTGGCGGCAGCAACAGCACGGTCAATCAGCAACAACCCAGCCCACAGCCCCAGAGCGGCGCGGTCACCGTGCAGGCCAGCAGCGGCAGCCTGAACCACACGGTACAGATCAACGTGACGGTGAACTAAGCCGATGCGACTGAAGATCGGCATGGTCGGCGAACCCGTCTTGCGCCAGCGGGCGCGGCCACTGGCATCCACGGAAATCCGCAGCACCAAGATCCAGACCCTTATCGAACACATGCGCGAGACCATGAACGACGCGCCCGGAGTAGGTCTGGCCGCGCCGCAAGTTGGGATGCCACTCCAGTTGGCGGTCATCGAAGACAAGCAGGAGTATTTTGCCGGTTTCTCCGACGAGCAACTCATCGAGCGCGAGCGTCGGCCGATTCCGTTTCATGTGATCATCAATCCCACCCTGCATGTTCAGTCGCTGACGGAGGTCGAGTTTTTCGAAGGCTGTCTCAGCTTGCCGGGATACACGGCGGTCGTCACGCGAGCTCGCGACGTGCGCGTGGAGTGCCTCGACGAAAAGGGAGAGCGGCAGCTCATTGAGGCTACGGGATGGTATGCGCGCATCCTGCAGCACGAGATCGACCACCTGCAGGGCACTCTGTACATCGACCGCATGTTCAGCCGCACCTTCTGTTGCCTCGATCTCCATGGCCGATTCTGGAAAAACAAATCCGTTGCCGAGGTGAAGGCGGCGCTGGGCTTGTAGCGGCCTGTTCTTCTGCAAGCGATATACTTCCACCGAGCTCCTGATGCGATTGTCGAGATTGATCTTCCTACTGTGCGGATCGTGGGTCGTGCTGATGGCTGGTGGGTTAACCACGGCGCAACAGCTTCCCGAGGCGCCTTCGACTCAGGGTTCCGGCCAGAAACCCGCAGTCGCGAAACCCACTGAATCCGCGCCATCGCATGAGCCCGAGGCGCAAGTGGCGCCCCCGGGCTCGGGAGATAAATCCGCACCGGCGAAGGAGAAGCCCATCATTCCAGCCGCCGCCGAGCGCCACTATCACCAGGGATTCCTTTATGAGAAAGACGGCGACACGACCGATGCCATCGTGGAGTACAAGGACGCCATCAAAGACCTATCCGGATTATTTCGATGCCCACTTCAATCTTGGCCGGTTGTATCTCGACAAACAAGGATACGCTGACGCGATCAAGGAACTGAGAGAGGCGGTGCGCATTAAGCCCAACGATGCCGACGCCCATAACAACCTCGGGTTGGCCTTGAAGCGCAATGGCGATTTGAATGGCGCTATTCTCGAGTACAGGCAGGCCGTGCAATTGAATCCCAAGCTGGCTTCAGCGCAGAACAATCTGGCCAATGTGCTATACGCCAAGCGGGATTACGCCGGTGCCATCCAGCATTATCGAGCCGCGTTGGAGATCCAACCCAAGAGCGCGCAGACGCGCATGAACCTGGGCAGCGCACTCGACGATGCAGGCAAGGCCGACGACGCGATCGCCGAATATAAGGAGGCCCTGAAGCTCGATCCCAAAAACGCCAAGATCCACTACAACCTGTCGATCGTGTATCAGAAAAAGAAAGACTTCCCCGCGGCCATCGCCGAACTGAAAGCGGCGGCCAAGCTGTTGCCCGACTGGCCGACTCCGCACATCATGCTCACCAACCTGCTGAAGGACTCCGACCCCAAGGCCGCGATCGAGCGAGTGCATGGTCGCCGACGGCCTCACGCACGATGCCAAACTGCACGACCAGTGCATGGAACTGCAGAGGAAGGTGCAATAGAGCAGGTTGCAGTCATAGGCTTGCTCCACCCACGATTACACGCAAGCTCGCGCCGAAGAGCTATCGATGGGTGCGGCGGTAGTGACGGCGGGCCTTTTGACGGTTGCCACAGACCTTCATGTCGCACCAGCGGCGGCTGCGATTGCGGCTCTGGTCAAGGAACAGCCAGGCGCAGTCCGGGGCTTCGCACATGCGCACTTCGGCAAGCTCGGGTGCGATAAGGAGGTCGGCAGCCGACTGCGTGACCGGCCATAGAATGCTGCCCAGCGGGTCCTCGTTCCACTGCCACTCCCACCGATAGCGGTCGTCGGCCCGCGCCAGACGGCGGTGGCCCAACGCATCCACTGCGAAGTCATTGATCTTCTGCAGGTCATTGGGTGCCGGCAATTTCCCTTCAGCCAGCGCTGCAAACGCGTGGTAGAGAGCTTCACGATAAGCAATCGCGGTTTTCAAAGTGCGCCGCGCCGCGTTGCCGTGGCTGCTTGCGTGGCCGCGCAACTCGTTGGCCTGCTGGGGTGACAATGTCCGCGATTGCTCGGCAAAAGCTACCAGATTGTCGTAGCTTTTCAGGTGGTCGTTCAACTGCCCAAGAGCTTTACGCCAACTCACGGTGTTGGCGAAGTCCAGGCAGAGCGCCCCGCCGCTGAGATCGAATTGATAATCCGGCACGCCTGGCTGAGAATGCACCTACGCTTATTATAACCCCCTTAGCTTAATTAACAGGTTACTTCCAGCTTCGCTGACCGAGTTACATGCCCGGCCCAAGGATTCATCCCACTGCCGTCGCTACCAACACCCCCTCCTAATGGCTATGAAAAACGAGATGTCATAAATCCCGCTATTCTGAATTTGGTACCTCTTTCCCTGCAATCCGTCCCTGAGTCGTAGCGTTTCCAGAGAGTTACCTTTTCCCCAGTTTGGCCAGCGGATTGCAAAAAAGCAGCCCAGATCGTGAATAAGCGCCACCGATGTTGGGGTCGGTTGTGCCAAGTTATTCAGAGCATCTACACAATTCGGCAGCATGCCGCCTCCGCCTGGTTCATCGGCGGAAGTCTTACCTCGGCACGTGCTCCACCGTCTATTTTCGTCACCGTGACCACCGAATTTGGGAACCGGCAGTTGGAATCCGCAGCCGTTGGGCTGCGGCATTCGTTGTCGAAGTTGACAGCGCACATTCACAAGGTTGACCGGCGGGAAGAAGACGCACGTCTTCTAGTGGGCGATCTGGCAGGTTGACGACATCCCTAGAGAGGAAAAGTGTATGACGCGTTTAAACGCCCACGAACAGCGCGCGATCCTTTGTGTAATCGCCGCGCTGGCAACTCTGCTCCTGTTGCTGCCCTACACCCTGAACGCCCAATCCACGATATCCACGGGAAACATCAATGGCACGGTGACCGATCCCAGCGGGGCTGCCGTATCGGGGGCCAAGGTGGCCATCACGAGGACCGACACCGGCGTCACGACCAATGTGACCACCAACTCGAGCGGGTTCTATAACTCCGGTTCGATCACGGCGGGCAACTACACGGTCCGCGTGACGGCAAAGGGTTTTTCCCGTTCCGAGACCGGTGTGCAGGTTCAGATCGGCAACAACAGCGCCGTCAATTTCAAGCTGCAAGTGGGCGCAGAGAGCACGACCGTTACCGTCGAGGCCGCGGCGGTTGGCGTCAACACGGAACAGACCTCGGTGCAGGGCGTTTTGACCGCCGCGCAGATCGAGAATCTGCCGGTCAATGGACGCAATTTCCTCGACCTGGCCCAGCTTGAGCCCGGAGTACAGATCCAAGATGGCACCAATTTCGATCCCACCAAAATCGGCTATCAGTCCATTTCCATGGGCGGGCGTTTTGGCCGCACCGCCCGCATTCAGGTGGACGGCACGGACATTTCGGACGAAACCGTAGGCACGACCACCGGCAACATCTCGGCCAGCGCTATCCAGGAATTCCAGATCGCGCAGTCCACGATGGACCTGTCCAACGATCTGAGTTCGTCGGGCGTGGTCAACGTTTCCACCAAGTCGGGCACAAACACCATCCATGGCGAAGGCTACGAGTATTACCGCAGCAGCAACGTGGACGCGTCGCTGCCCAAGCCGGCGGGCTTCGCCGATCCCAACTACCACCGTAACCAATACGGTGGCAGTGTGGGCGGAGCTTTCATCAAGGACAAACTGTTTTTCTTCGCTGAAGGCGACGGCACCAATCAGAGTCTATTTGTGCCTGTCAATTACGCTCCCCCCTTCAACAGCTTTTCCGGCGGTTTCAACTCGCCGTACAGTAACCCGAATGCCTTGGGGCGCGTGGACTTCGTGGCTCCCCACAACGTCAAGCTGTTTTTCCGCTATAGCTATTCCCAGATCAAGGCGGAGGGTACCTTCTTTTCCGACAGCCTTCAGGTGTACGAGTCGAAAAACTACGACCGCAACTACGTTGGAGGCGCCGACTTCACCACCGGTTCCTGGACCCACAGCTTCCGCTTCAGCTATCTGAAGTTCCAGAATGAAATCGCCGATGGGGTAATCGGCACGACTCTTCCGCTGGCCAACTTCCCCGGCAACGGTCTCTATCTCAACATTTCGGTGAACAACGGCCCGGCCACCGGACCCAACCTGCTGGCGCCGCAAGCCACGCCGCAGAGCGACAAACAAATCAAATACGATGGCTCGAAGACATGGGGCAAGCACATCCTGCGCTATGGCGTGGATTTCAATCACATCCAGGGAGGTGGCTTTGCGAAGTTCTTCTCGTTGGCTCCGGAAGTGATCACCAACTTTCCGGGAGACCAGGCATTCGCGGCTACCGGTCCCTATCCCGGTGGCGCCGGGAACCCGCTGAACTACCCAGTGGACATCGCCGTGCTGGGCAACGGTCAAGGCTACTCGACCACCCAGGCCGCCTTTGGTTTCCCGGCAGGTGGACTGGGGCCGGACAACCGTCTGGGGCTGTACATCGCGGATACCTGGAAGATGTTTTCCAATTTCACTGTCAACCTCGGTCTTCGCTATGTTCGTGACACTGGACGGACCGACAGCGATCTGCCAGGTCTCACCCAATTGAACGGCCTGCTGCCGAACTACCCCAACCTGGGCGCCCCGATTCCTAATCCCAACCTGAATTTCGGCCCTTCGCTGGGTATAGCTTGGGACCCATGGAAAAGTGGCAAGAACGTCATTCGGGCCGGCATTGGCCTCTACTATGAGAACGTAATCTTCAACAACGTTCTGTTTGATCGTCCATTGCGTCTCCCCACTGGCGCGTTCCTGCAAACCGCCACGCCGTGCGTATTTGGCGCCGTTCCCAATTCGATCCCGGGTCTTCCCCAGCTTCAACCTACGGCGGCGGAATGCGGCACGGCCAGCCAGCCAGTTAGAATCGGCGATGCTGGCGCTGCGATCGCCACTCTGCAGCAGCAATTTCAGGGCCTGTCGCCGTTCAGTCTCAGCACCCCCAACCCTAGCTATCTGCCGACGGCGTACACTGGGTCAACCAACTTCCCGGCCGGGCTGTTCGCTCCGAACTATAAAACTCCTCGCTCTACGCAGATCAACGTCGGCATGCAGCATGAATTCGCTCCCGGCGTGGTCGGCAGCGTGGACTATGTCCGCAACGTCACCACCGGATTGCTGCTTGACGTGGACTTGAACCACACCGGCAGCGTCAAGTACTTCAACGCCGGCAGAGCACAAGCCGCCATCGCAAATACGACGTCTTCCTTCGGCTGCGCCGGAGGCTTCAGTGCGGCAGCTATCAACTGCGCGATCGCCGCCGGCGCCACCATAACCGACTTTGCCAACAACGGGTTGGACTCTCAGGGTGATCAGGGCGGCACGGGGCCCTGCGCCGCCATAGGAGGCTGTGCCTTCGGCGGAATTAACCCCTCCCAACCCGCGATGAATTTCCTGGTTCCGGCAGGGATCTCGAAATACAACGCGGTGGAAATGAAGTTGACCTATCAGAAGAACAATCCGTTCAAGGGCCTGCATGGCTTGAACGCGCAGATCGCCTACGCCTATTCTTCGTTCAAGAACTCGGGTGGCGGAAGCGCAACTGCTCCGGGGGCAATTGCCAACAGCGACCAGGACTTCGTGATTCCCGCACTCGACAACGACAACCCTAACAAGTACTTTGGGCCCTCACTGCTCGATCGTCCCCAGCAGTTCTCCTTCGGTATCGTCGGCAACCTGCCGTGGAACTTCCAGGCCTCCTTCATCGGCCACTTTGAATCGTCACTGCCAGTGCCAATCATTGTGCCCGGAACCGGAGCTGGAACCATCTTCCAGACCGACTTCACCGGCGATGGGACCACCCAGGATCCCCTGCCGGGGACGCTCAATGGAGCCTTCGGGCGGTCCGTCCACGCCAGTACGCTTAATACGCTACTGGCGAGCTACAATGCCACCCAAGGCAACCAGCCGACGCCAGCCGGAATGACGCTGGTCAACAACGGCCTGTTCACCGTCAGCCAGCTCCAGCAGCTTGGCGGAGTGGCGCCCTGCGTTCAGGGAATGGGCATCAACAGTCCGAACTGCACCCTGCAACCAGCCCCAGCCGGTCAGGTAAACCTGGGTTCGCTCCGGTCTTTTGACCTGAAGCTGAGCTGGGCCTACAAACTTGAGCTGAAGAGCCACGTCATTCAATTGCAGCCGGGCGTGGGCTTCTACAACCTGTTCAACTTCTGTAACTTCGACCTGCCGCCCAACGCCTTGACCGGCGGATTGACGGGAAGCGCCGGCACCATCAACGGCACCACCGCCGCTGGCCGCGTCACAAACCGCGTCGGAGCAGGCACCGGCGTGTTCAACCTGGGCGCTCCGCGTGCCATGGAGTTCGGCATGCGCATTGCGTTTTAAGCTGCGGCACTCCCTCCGGTGGTTGTAGGAAGGCTGCCGGAGTTCTTAAGGCCACTCGCATGTCGGGTGGCCTTTTTCATGGTGCGATCGGGCTTACGCTGTGCGGCAGCCGTCTATGGAAAAACGGATGTGGTTTTAGGTAGATATTCAGGAATCAGTAATTCTTTCAGAATCCTGCCCTCGAAAGCTGTAATATTTTCATAGTGTTAGCTTGCTTTCAGAGCTTAGCTGGTGCCGGGTTTCTCTCGTTTCCCCCGAAATGGAGAGGCGGGCGCCGGGCATTTCAAGACCGATTACTGTTCTGTCCTTTGTCGTTAGGATCTCTCTTTTCAAGCGGCCTAATTGTTGATTGCCAATCCGCGTAGTCAGACGTTAGACGCAAGTCAAGTTTAACTCGAACACCCAATACGGCTTGCAAGGGTTCGACCGCACGCTGGTCTATAACCTGTTCATGGCTTGCCAGCTCCCTTTCTTTAAAGGGCAGGCTGGGTGGAAAGGGCGCCTGCTCGATGGCTGGACTTACGCGCCGATCTTCGTCGCTCGCAGTGGCCTGCCCATGACGCTGGGCACGGTCAATGGCGGCGGGCAGGCCTTCGGCGAGGGTGATTCAGTGAGCTTCTTCGGCAATGGGGTCTCCGACAATGCAATTCCAATAGGACCGATCCCCAGCAGTGGAGTACATTACAACGTTGCTGGATCGAGTGGCCTTGGCACCAACGGTCTCGGCGTCAATATATAGTCGAATCCGGCAGCCGAGTACAACTCAATCCGGTAGCCGATCCTGGGTTATGACACCAAGGACGGGGGGATCGGCGTGCTGCGCGGCGCCGCCTGCCTGGCGTCGCCATCAAGTCGCTACAACTACCGGCCAGCCGCCGGGTTCGAGATCATAGCTGGAGGAGTTGCCATCCCTCCCCGCGTGATTGCACAACACTTGGTCGGCGGACGGCATCTCTTGTCAGGGAGGAGGTGGGCAGTGAGAGCTGCAAACATGCGACCTCGAGTGTTGGTGTCATTGCTTTGCCTTCTTGCGGCACTGTCTGCCCGGCCGGCATGCGGCCAGAATACCGGCGACCCACCTGGACGAGTAGCACGGCTCAGCTATATGGACGGCTCGGTTTCCTTCGAACCGTCAGGTGAAGACAACTGGAGCCAGGCTTCCCTCAATTATCCGCTTACCACAGGCGACCGGCTGTGGACCGACAAAAGCGCCCGGGCCGAACTGGAAACTGGCAACATTGCAATCCGGATGTCGGAGCAGACCGACCTCACCGCTGCCAACCTGACTGATCAATTGTTGCAGTTGGGGCTGGCCCAGGGGTCGCTGCGAATCACCGCTTACGACCTTCGTCCCGGAGGTCAAGTAGAGGTGGACACGCCCAACGCCGCAGTGACGATTGTGCAGGCCGGTAGCTATCGGGTGGATACCTATCCCGATCAGAGCCGAACGCTGGTGACGGTGAACCGGGGAGAGGTGCAAATCACCGGGAATGGCCTCAGTCAGATGGTGCAAAGCGGACAGGCTGTAATGTTGACCGGCAGCAATTCGGTTCAGGCCAGCGCAGTCGGCGTCCCGGCCCCTGACGGCTTCGACGAATGGTGCGCTCAGCGCGACAAGAAATATCAGGATGCCCGTTCGCGGCAGTACGTTAGCCCCTACGTGCCCGGATATTACGATCTCGATGGTTACGGAAGCTGGACCACCGTGGCGGAGTACGGCCCGATCTGGTATCCGGGAGGGATTCCTGTTGGCTGGTGCCCGTATCGCTACGGACGCTGGGCGTGGGTCGAACCGTGGGGCTGGACTTGGGTGGACGATGCGCCTTGGGGATTCGCGCCGTTCCACTACGGGCGCTGGGTGCAGATCGGGCCGCGCTGGGGCTGGTTGCCCGGCCCAATAGCGGTCGCGCCGATCTATGGTCCGGCATTCGTCGCCTTCGTCGGCGGTCCCGGATTTTCGGTGGGCTTTGGCGTTGGAGCTGTTGCTGCGTGGTTCCCTCTTGGACCGGGAGAACCATTCTTTCCCTGGTATCACCATAGCAACGCTTATCTGCAACAGGTGAACATCACCAACGTGCGGAATATCAACGTCACGAACATCACCAACATTACGAACGTCAACGACATCCACTACCGCTATCAGACCGTAGCGACGACCGCGGTCAATGCGAACGCGTTTCGCAGCTCGGAGCCGGTTGCGCGCAACCTGGTCAAGGTCGATCCCCAACAGTTGCGGCGGGCCCAGGTGATTCCTCATCCGGAGATCAATCCCACTCCGCGCGCCCTGGCCGCAGGAGGCCCTCCCACCCGTCCGCCCGTGAGAGCGCAAAGACCCATGATCGTGCCGCATACGGCACTCGTGAATCGGCCGGGACAGCCCGCAACGGAAACGCGAAATCTGCCTCCAGCAAATACCCGGCCTAACGAAACCGCGCGGCCGAATGAGAATCTTGCCCATGCCCCAACGCCGACCGAGCATAATGTGCCGCAGCCTCCCAACAGCAATGAACGCGTGAATCAGGCAACCGTCCCGCACGCGCCACCGCCGGTCAGCGCACCAGCCGAGGTGCACGGCGGCGGTCCGCCTCCGGCCCGGCCTCCGTTGGTATCCAGAACCCGGCCGTCTCAAGAGAAACTGCCGTACGAGCAGAAACTGCCGGCTATGGAGCAGCACCCCGGACGTCCTTTGGAGCCACAGCAGAAAGAAAACCTCCATGCCGGCAAGCCAGCCGGACCCATGATGGACCGGGAAGTTCCACCCCACGCGGCTCCAGCGGTGCATGCGTCTCCGCCGCCCCACGGGGAGCCATCGAAGCACTAGCCGCATCCGCCCCCACGTACGCGACTGTAGGGCGGCACTCGGGGCGCGCATTGTATTCTGGGCGGTATCCGGGCTACCCTATGCACAGTCTCCCAAGGAGGCGGAACACATGTTGTCTCGCGCCCATTGCTTGATCCTGTTGGCTCTGCTGTTTGTGGTCGCCACGCCCTCCGCGCTCCGTGCGAACGACAAGAACGACCGGGTGCAAGTCGGACACAGCATCGTGGTAGAGGAAGGCGAGGAGGCTGGCGATCTGGTCTGCATCGGCTGCTCGATCCGCATGATGGGCACATGCGGCGACATTGTCGCCGTTGGCGGGAGTATCTCCATAGAAGGAACGGTGAAGGGCGATGCCGTGACCGTCGGCGGAGGCTTGTCGCGCCACCCCAATGCTGTAGTCAAAGGCGACGTTACTTCCCGTTCCGGCCCCGCGATTTTTCTGGGATTGCTTCTTGTGCCGTTGCTACCCGTGATCTTGGTCGTCGCACTGATTATCTGGCTGGTGAAGCCGAATCGTCCGCGAGCGCCGGTCAGGGTCTGAACCGAATCGGGGAGTGGGCCAAATCTGCGATTGCTTCAGTTTGTTTCTGCCGCGTCTGCCCCACGAATCGATATAATGGAACTTTCTCATTAGCTTTCAGGAACGTTTCAGCAGGCAGGGGCGCGATAGGAGTGTAAGAGTAGCGTTCTTTTCGCGATGTTGCCGTCCACGCCTCCAATTCGTCCGAAGCCAAAGCCCAACCGTACGCCAGCGATTGTTGCGCTCTCGGTCTGCATTTTTTTTCTATTCGCCGTTATCTTCGCGCAGGCCACGTTCAATCTGACCTTCCTGCAGCCGGATACCAGTGAAGAAACCATCATTTTTGCCGCCCTTTCGGCGCTGATTTTCCTGCTCTTTGTGGCCCTGGCGTTCGTCCTGCTGCGCACTCTGCTGCGGCTCTACGCCGAGCGCAAAACTGGCGCCCTGGGGTCTAAGTTCCGAAGCCGGATGGTGCTTGGGGCACTCTTGTTGTCGCTGGGCCCCGTCATTTTTCTTTTCCTGTTCGCCTATGGCCTGATGAACCGCTCCATCGAGAAATGGTTCTCGCGGCCGGTGGAGGACATGCAGTACCGCACCAACGTAATCGTTTCGCTGTTGACCCAGTATGCGGCAACCAATGCCGACGCCGAAGCGCAGCGCATCGCCGCCACGCCGGAAGCGCAGAAGTCTTTTCAAACCGGCAATTTCAGCTTCCTCATGGACGAGTTCCGGCGCAGTGAGCTTACCTTGCAGGGCGGCTTTGCGTTTGCCATCGTGGACGGACGAGCAGAAGCCAGCTTTCATGCGCCCGAAGCTTGGCCGCTGTTGCGGCAAGACCTGCCACCGAAGGCTGCGTCCGGGCAGGGCAAGGCGTTCGATGTCTTGGGCCTGACCTATGTCCTGGGACGCGCGCGCGCGGAGAAGGGCGAGATTCTCGTGGCCATGCCTCTGCCCTCAAACTACTCAGCGGTGTTGCGCGACCTCGAGCAAAGCCAGCATCAATACGACGAGCTGCGCATACAGCGCCGCCGCCTGAAGCGCACCTACATGGGTTTCCTGCTGCTGCTGACGGTCGCGGTGTTATTCGTCTCTACCTGGCTGGCGCTGTACCTCTCAAAGATGGTGACGCGCCCGCTGGTGGCGCTGGCCGAGGCGACTCACGAAATCTCGCGCGGACGGCTCGACTATCGGGTGGACGTGCAGGCGGGCAGCGAAATCGGCAAGCTGGTGGAATCGTTCAACCGCATGGCTGCGGACCTGGAGGCCAGCCGCGCCAACATCGAGGCGTCGGGCCGTGAACTGGCCGACATGAATGTGCAACTCGAGCAGCGCACCCGGCACAGCGAGACCATTCTGGAGAGTGTTCCGTCGGGCGTGCTCTCGCTCGATGCCTCCCGCCGGGTATTGCATTCCAACCGGGCGGCCCGCCGCCTGTTGCGGCTTGAGGAAGACCCGCCTCATCGGGCCGAAACGCTGCGCGACTTGTTTCCCGCGGATGTGGTTTCCGATCTCGAACACCTTCTGCGCAAAGCTGACCGCATGGGGAGCACGACCAGCCAGATGGAGATCGTCACTGGGCGCGCAAATCTCAACGTCGCGATAACGGCGGCTTCGCTGGATACGACAGGACAATCCCCGAGCGCGGGCCGACAGCGTATGGGCTACATTGTGGTGTTCGAAGACATCACCGACCTGTTGCGCGCGCAAAAGCAGACAGCGTGGCGCGAGGTGGCCCGCCGCATTGCGCACGAAATCAAGAACCCACTTACGCCGATTGCGCTGTCCGCCGAGCGCATCCGTCGCCACCTGGCACGCGGTTCCCCTCCTGAGGCTGCTTCGCTCGACGTGATTCGCAAGTGTGCCGAGACGATCCGCTCCTCGGTGGAGACCGTGCGCTCCCTGGTGGATGAGTTCTCGACGCTGGCGCGCTTCCCCGCCTCGCAGCCCCAACCATCGGAAATCAATAGCATCGTGAACCAGGCACTGCTGATGTTCGATGGCCGCCTCGACGGCATTCAGGTTCGCCGCTTCCTGGCCGCCGACTTGCCGCGGGTACAGGCTGATCCCGAAGCAATGAAACGCGCCATAGCGAACCTGGTGGACAATGCAGCTGAAGCCATGAAGGACTCTTTGGTCAAGGAGATCCACATCTCGACCGTACTGCTCGAGGAGCGCGATTCGGTCGAGATCGTGGTCGCCGATACCGGGCACGGGGTCACTTCTGACGTGAAGGAAAGACTGTTCTTGCCCTACTTCTCCACAAAGGGTCGCGGGACTGGCCTTGGCCTCGCGATTGTCAGCCGTATCGTGGAAGACCACCACGGGTCCATTCGGGTGGAAGAGAATTCACCCGTGGGAACTCGATTTATCGTAGAGTTGCCAGTGGCCCCGGAAATGGTCGTCACCGCCGCCGAGCAAAATGCACACCATTCTGATCGTGGATGACGAGGTCCAAATCCGCAGCTCGCTGCAAGGCGTCCTGGAGGATGAGGGCTATAAAGCCCTGCTCGCCGAAAGCGGCGAGGAGGCCATGGACATCCTGCGCCGCAAGTCCGTCGATGTGGTCTTGCTCGACATCTGGCTGCCCGGGATCGACGGCCTCGAAACCCTGGCAAAGCTGGTGGAGAATGAGGACCACCCCGAAATCATCATGATCTCGGGGCACGGCAACATCGAAACCGCAGTGCGCGCCACCAAGCTCGGCGCATTCGATTTTCTGGAGAAGCCGCTGTCCATCGAGCGCACCCTGATTGTTCTGAAGAACGCCATCGAGGCCAAGCGCCTGCGCAGCGAAAACCTCGAATTCAAGAAACAGTTCCAGGCCAAGAGCGTCATTGTGGGCGACAGCATTCCCATGAAAGCGCTCCGCCAGCAGATCGACCTGATGGCGCCCACCAACGGCCGGGTGCTGATCTATGGCGAGTCGGGAACGGGCAAGGAACTGGCGGCACGGGCGCTCCATGCCCAGAGCCTTCGCAAGGACGCAATGTTCGTCGAGGTCAACTGCGCCGCCATCCCGGAAGACCTCATTGAGAGCGAACTGTTTGGCCATCGCAAGGGCGCGTTTCCCGGGGCCGCGGCCGACAAGGAAGGCAAATTCCAAAAGGCCGATGGTGGGACGCTCTTCCTCGATGAGGTGGGCGACATGAGCCTGAAAACGCAGTCCAAGGTGCTGCGCACGCTGGATGAAGGTCGCTTCGCCCCGGTTGGTGAAGAGGAAGCGATCACCGTGGATGCGCGGGTGATTGCCGCAACCAACAAGGACCTGGAAGACGAAATCTCGAAGGGAAACTTTCGCGAGGACCTGTTCTACCGGCTCAACGTGATTCCTTTCTACGTGCCCCCACTACGCGAGCGCAAGGAAGACATCCCACAACTGACACGCTACTTTCTGCGCGAGTTTTCCAACAAGTACGACCGGCGGCAGAAAGAAATGTCCGACGAAGCCCTGGATGCACTGGTACGTTACTCCTGGCCTGGCAATGTTCGCGAACTGCGAAACCTGATTGAACGCATCGTGATTATGAATCCGACTGTCAGCAAACTGGAGCGCAAGCACATGCCCTCTCTGATTTATCGGGACAGTGGGCGCCGCACGATGGGCGATTTTTCCAGCCTGCACCAGGCCCGCGCCGCTTACGAGCGCGACTACATTCTTAAGAAACTCGACGAAAATCACGGCAGCGTCAGCCGCACCGCCGAGGTGCTAGGCCTGGAGCGCAGCCACATGTATCGCAAGATGAAGGCGCTCGGAATTGCGGTGAAGGAATAATGGCGGATAGCGGTCATTGGATCGACCGGTTTCTTAATTTCTTATGAGCAAAACATCTACTGGCAAGTCTTGCAATGAACTGCCGAGGGCCGCCTCGCCGGCCCTCGGTCAAAGAGTCGCCATCGCGCTACTTATCGCTTTCGCGACCATTACTGCCGCCGTTGCCCAAGTGCCCTCGGCGGCGGATGAACTGAAGGCGGGGGTGGTCGCCTATAAGTTTTCGGATTACCCTGGCGCAGAAGAACACTTCAAGGCAGCGCTTGCCATCAACCCTGATCTCACACAGGCTCGGCTTTTCCTCGCCACCACCTACGCTCAGCAATACATTGCGGGCGATGAGTCGGCCGCGAATGTCGACCTAGCGGAGCAGGCGATCGACCAGTTCAAGTTGGTTCTGAACGACGACCCGAGCGCGTTGGAACGATATAAAAGCGTAGTGCCGGTCGCGTCCTTGAGCTTCAATCTCAAGCGTCTGGGGGAATCCCGGGAATACTACGAAAAAGCCATTGCACTCAAGCCGGACGAAGCGCGCAACTACTTCTCCATCGCCGTGATCGATTGGACCGAGGTCAACAAGTCGCAGACAAAAGCACGCCAGGAGATGCGGCTGACCGAAAGTGAAATGATCAGCAAGCCGGATGCCTGCGCAGCTCTGCGGACCCAGAACCAGCAAAAAGTCGAGGATGGAATTCAGCGCCTGCAGAAAGCGCTCGAACTACAGCCCGATTATGACGACGCCATGGGCTGGATGAACCTGCTATATCGCCAGCGCGCAGAGTATGAGTGCGACGATCCCGAGGCCCGCAAGGCCGATCTGAAAGCGGCCGACGACTGGACGGACAAGGCGATCGCAGCCAAGAAGGCCAAGGCCGAGAATGCTGCGGCTGAGAAAATGGCGCCCAAGCAGCCTTGAGCCGCGAGCTATTGCTCAGATCCAGGATCGGGCTCCCCGAGCCTCTCTGACATGCGTTCCAGTTGCGTACGCCAGTCGGTTTCTTGCACGAAGTCGCGCGAGTCGCGCCAGCCCGAACGCACCTTGACGAACAGTTCGAGAAAGACTTTAGTGTTGAGTAGTCTTTCGATCTGCAGCCGGGCCGCAGTGCCGATCTTCTTCAGCGTCGATCCTTGCTTGCCAATCAGGATGGCCTTCTGCCCTTCGCGCTCGCAATAGATCGTCGCCGCAATGCGGGTCAGCCTGCTGCCTTCTTCGTATTGCTCGATCAGCACCGTGGTTGCGTACGGCACTTCCTGCTCCGTGGCCAGCAAAACCTGCTCGCGGATCAGTTCCGCCACCAGGAAACGCTCGGGCTGATCGGTGATCTGGTCCTTGGGAAAATAACGTGGCCCTTCGGGAAGCGTCTTGACCACCGCGTCGAGCAGGGTGTCGAGGCCCTGGCGCTTCATGGCTGAGATGGGAATGACTTCGGCGAAATCGTGCCGCTCTTTGTATTCAGCGATCAAGGGCAGAAGCCGCTGCTTATCCAGCTTGTCAATCTTATTCAGCAAGAGGAAGCATGGCTGGCCGCTTTTCTTGACAATGTCGAGTACGAACTTGTCACCCGTGCCAAACTTTTCCGCGGCATCCACGATGAGCAGCAGAAGGTCGCAGCCCTCCAGCGCGTCATAGACTTCTTTCATCATGCGCCGGTCGAGCGAGTTGATGGGCTTGTGAACGCCGGGGGTGTCCACCAGGACGATCTGTCCCGCAGGACGCTTACCTCTGCGGTCAACGTTGACTATGCCCTGAATTCGATTGCGGGTGGTTTGCGGCTTGCGCGTCACGATGGCTAGTTTCTCGCCGACCAACGCATTCAGCAGTGTGGACTTGCCGGCGTTGGGACGGCCGATGATAGAGACAAATCCGGAGCGAAATGCCATGTCAGGACGCCTGGACTTGCCGGGGTTCAAGGCTGACGCGCACCCGGGCGATGCGGCGCTCGGTGGATTCCAGCACTTCGAAGCGCAATCCGTTCTCGTGGAAGACTTCCCCGGCCTTGGGGATGTGTCCAGCAAGTTCGCTCACCAGGCCGGCGATCGTGGTTGCCTGCTTTTCATCGGGCCTTACGCCCAGCACCTTTTCCAGTAGATCAACGTCGGTATTGCCGTTGAAGATGTAGGACGTCTCGCTCTCCTGGGTGATATCAGCTTTTTCATGCTCGTCGCGAATTTCGCCGACGATCTCCTCCACCAGATCTTCGATCGTGACTAGGCCGCCGACGCCGCCATATTCGTCGATCACGACCGCCATGCGGATGTTGTCGCGCTGCATCTCGCGCAGCAATTCGCTTCCCAGCTTGGTTTCGGGAACGAAATACACATCGGTCTTCATCAGGTCGCGGACCGTTTTTCTGTGGGCTTCGACGTCGGGCACCTGCAACAGGTCTTTGGCATACACAATGCCCTTGATGTGGTCGATATCGCCTTCGTACACCGGGACGCGTGAATACGGGTGCTTCTTCACCAGGTCTGTAAATTCGGCGATGGTCATGCCGATAGGAACGGCAACGATCTCCGGTCGGGGCGTCATGACTTCACGCACGGTTTTGTCCCCGAACTCGACCACCGACTGGATAAGGTCGCGGTCACTCTCCTCCAGAATGCCTTCCTCCTGGCCGGCCTCGATCAGGGCATCAACCGCTTCCGATGGATGCTCCGGGTCCTTTTCGGTGTGCTCCTTCGAAAGCGACGTGACGGAGAGGGCAAAGCCCAGAATCAATGTGACCGGCAGCGAAAGATAGATCAGCACCCGCAACACCGGCAACCAATGCCGGAGCCATTCGCCCCGCGTACGCACGAACAACACATACGGCAACAAGCGGTTGAAAATCACGATGATGAAGATGATGCTGACCGCGGCCTGCACCAGGTCGAGCACCACCCAGCGCTTTTCCATGAACAGCACATACCCGATCAGCACGCCGATGCTGGCCATGCTCAGTTGCGTCAGTACCGCCATGGAAAGCGCAGCCCGCCCGCGGCTGGCGTGCAGCCCGGGTTCAACCTGCTCCTCGTAAGCATCGATATTTTCCTGAAACTCGCGCGCCAGGAACTTGCCCATCTCGGCATGCAGCCGGTCCACGTACGAGACCAGCGCCAGCAGCGCCAGCAGGACAAGCAGCAAAATGAATAACGGAAGGGTCATTTCCGGCTGCCTTGAAGCTTCCTAGCCACAGAGCGTCTGCCCACCTCGCTGGCGCGTTGATGCCGCTTGGAATGGGCGCGTTCGATCAATCCGGTGGGCAGTCCGAGCTGCTGTCGCAATTCGGTTTCGCGCACCTGCATGCCGCCGTTGTCGGTCTCGTGGTCGTAGCCGGCGAGATGCAGCAGCCCGTGCAGAATCAGGATCTTCAGTTCCGTCTCCGGCGTGTGGCCAATCTCGGCAGCGTTGGCGGCGGCGATGTCGGCTGAGATGGCAATATCACCGGCTAGCTTTGGTATGCCCGAGGGAAAGGAAAGAACGTCTGTGGGCGTGTCCTTCCGGCGAAAACGGCGATTCAGTCGTTGCAGCTCACGGTTCGAGGTGATGCGAACGTTGACTTCGCCGGAAAGCCCAAGCGCGCGCCGGGCCTTTGCCGCAAACAGGCTCAAAGCTCGCACGCTCACCACCCGGGTCTTGTGTTCCAGAACAATCACTTTCTTCTCAAGAACAAATGGGAGGGCCGAGAAGCCCTCCCATATCATGATAACAAGTCTCTACTCGGAAACGCGATTCTGCGGCGGAGGAGGCGTTTCCGCTGGAGGAGCTTCCACCAGCGGCATCTCGCGCTCCATGCTCACCGGAAACCCCTGCCCAGTGCCGTTCCGCGCCGGCGCGTAGCCGCTGCCATTCTTCACCTCCAGGGTGAAAGACAACTGCTCGTTGCGGCCCTTGTAGTCGTCATAAGCGCGGATGATGCGCTGCACCAAGTGGTGGCGCACTACGTCGCCCTCGTCGAAGTAGCAGAAGCGTATTCCTTCCACGTTCTTCAGAATGTCGACCGCCTCCAGCAGGCCGCTGCGGTTCGAGTTGGGCAAGTCAATCTGCGTGATATCACCGGTGATGACCGCTTTGGAATTGAACCCCAGACGCGTCACGAACATCTTCATCTGCTCCGAGGTGGTGTTCTGCGCTTCGTCGAGGATGACGAACGCGTCGTTGAGCGTGCGCCCGCGCATGAACGCGATGGGCGCGATCTCGATCACGTTCTTCTCCAGATAGCGGTCCACCTTGTCGGGCTCGAGCATGTCGTACAACGCGTCGTACAACGGACGAAGATAAGGATCGACCTTTTCCTGGAGTGTTCCCGGCAGGAAGCCCAGGCGCTCGCCGGCTTCTACTGCGGGCCGCGCCAGGATGATGCGGTTGACGCGCTTCGACAGCAGGGCAGCGATGCCCATCGCGACGGCGAGATAGGTCTTGCCCGTTCCCGCCGGTCCGACGCCGAACACCATGTCGTGCTTCTCGATGGCCTCGATGTAGCGGCGCTGGTTGATGCTCTTGGGCTGCACGGGGCGCTTGCCGAAGGAACGCTGCTTGCCGGCTTCGGCCAGCCCGCGCAGGGTCGCGGTGGAATCAGCAGTCAGCACCCGGATCATCGACCCAAGGTCGCCGTTCACAAAGGTGAAGCCATTGCGCAGCAGGTGCCGGTAATCGGCAAAGACCTGCTCGGCCCGGCTCACATCGCTGGCGGCTCCTGCGATCTCGATGGAGTCGGACTGCATGGCGATGGTCACGTTCAAGCCATCTTCCAGCAGGCGCAGGTTTTCGTCGCGGGTACCGAATAGGGTTTCGATGTTGGGGCTGATCTCGATGTTCTTCTTCATCTAGACTCGGAAGTTTGCCTCCAGAAAGCTGGCATCCCGAAAACTGGCTGGACGACGAGCAGACCAACCGCTTCGGTCTGACGTTTGTGTAGGTGGCAGTATTTTGGCGCGGAGAAGGAACTGCTGCCGGAAAGTTCGCCGAGGCGAAAAACAACTCTCATTGGCGGTTAGCGTATCCCCGTTTGCAGAAAGAGTCAATGGCACTGACAGACAAACTAGTGCTGCTCGGGGTACTTTTCGGCAACTCTGTAACACTCCGCCACCATTCAGTCATATAGATGGTGCAACAGCGAAAAAGGATCGCTGGCGAGATGGTTCGCTTTGCGCCTTCTACGAGATGCATGCCCGCCGCAAGCAATTAACTGACGCCGGATTTGCCCGATGCGCCCACCATCCAGTAGAATTAGGCTTCACATCGAGATTTCTCACCGAAGGATTACAGCAAAGTTATGGCAGACCATTTTTCGGCGCTCAAGCGTGCGCGCCAGACTGAAAAGAAGACTGCGCGCAACCGCGCCAATACCTCACGCCTGCGCAGCGCCCTTCGTTCCCTGCGGGAAGCTATTGCAAAGGGCGAGAAGGAAGCCGCCCAGACCGCCTATCGGGCGACAGTTTCTGTCGTGGACAAGGGCGTTCAGAAGGGCGTTTTGCACAAGAAAACCGCCAGCCGCTACAAGGCGCGCCTCAGCGCCCGGGTGAAGGCGGTTAAGGCGAAGTAGCCAAGGGACTCAGTCCCTAAAGATCAAGGCGGGCCCAAAGCCCGCCTTTTGTTTTATCTCACAACCGCGCAGGATCGCAGGATCAGAGAAGAGCTTTAGGACACCTGCTGTTTACTTTCCCGCGGCCTCGCTCTGCGGCTTCCAGCGCAGGATTGGTTTCCGAGCCGCCATGGTCTCGTCGAGGCGCGAAATCCGGGTGTTGTGCGGAGCTTCCACGATGATCTCGGGATGCTCCTGGGCCTCCTCGGCGATGTCCTTCATTGCCTCGATGAACATATCGAGAGACGCCTTCGACTCGCTCTCCGTCGGCTCGATCATTAGCGCGCCCGGAACCACCAGCGGGAAGCTCACTGTGTAGGGATGGAATCCGTAGTCGATCAGCCGCTTGGCGATGTCACCGGTTTTGATGCCCTTCGGCGTCTGCAGGCGATCGCTAAAAACGACCTCGTGCATGGTCGGCGTCTTGTAGGGCAGGTCGTAGCTGTCCTCCAGCCCTTTGCGGATGTAGTTCGCATTAAGCACCGCGTCTTCCGTGGTCTGCCGCAGCCCGTCCGGACCATTGGCCATGATGTAGGCCAGCGCGCGCACATGCATCCCAAAGTTGCCGTAGAACATGCGCACTCGTCCTATGGACTTCGGCCGGTTGTAGTCGAAACCCAGAGAGCCATCGGGCTTGGTCACCAAAGCCGGTACAGGAAGGAAAGGCTCGAGAATCTTCTTGCAAGCAACGGGACCCGAACCCGGACCGCCCCCGCCGTGCGGCGTAGAGAACGTCTTGTGCAGGTTCAGGTGCATTACGTCAACGCCGAAGTCTCCGGGACGCACCTTGCCGACCAGCGCATTCATGTTGGCGCCGTCCATATACAGCAGCGCACCCTTGGCGTGCAGCACGTCGGCAATCTTGTGAATTTCCTGCTCAAACACTCCCAGCGTGTTGGGATTGGTCAGCATCAGCGCGGCGACATCTTCGTTCACCTGCGCTTCCAGCGATGCTATGTCCACCATGCCGGCGGCGTTCGACTTCAGGTTCTCGACAGTGTAGCCGGCCATCGCCGCAGTCGCAGGATTGGTACCGTGCGCGGAATCGGGGATGAGGATCTTCTTGCGCGGATTTCCCTGCGACTCCAGATAAGCCCGCACCAGCAGAATCCCCGTAAGCTCGCCGTGGGCGCCGGCCGCGGGCTGCAAGGTGATGGCATCCATGCCGGTGATTTCCATGAGCTGCACCCGCAGCATCTGCTGGATGAGCAATGCGCCCTGCGAAATGCGCTCCGGCTGATAGGGATGCGCCTCGGCCAGGCCCATCAGTCGCGCCACGTACTCGTTCACGCGAGCGTTGTACTTCATGGTGCACGAACCCAGGGGATACATGCCGTGGTCCACCGCATAGTTCCACGTCGAAAGCCGGGTGAAGTGGCGGATGATTTCGATCTCGCTGACCTCAGGCATGTGGCCAAGGTCTTCGCGCGCCTGGTCACCCAGCAGCTTGGCTGGATCGACATCAGGCACATCAAGCGGAGGCAGCTTGTACGCCTTCTTGCCTGCCGATGATCGCTCGAAAATCAGCACCTCGTTCTGGCTGATATGGGTGGTCACCTTGCGGATCTTATCGTTCCAGTTCACAGCGCCACCTCCTTCGCAGCCGCGTCAATCGAGGCTTTGGCCGTCGTCTCCGTGCAACACCACAGCGAGGCGTTGCCGAGTTCGGGATAAAGCTTCTTGAGTGGGAAGCCGCCGATGATGCGCTGCCCCAGCAGCTTGTCATTGATCGAGTGCGGATCGGCTTTGGTTTGAATCACAAACTCGTTGAAGCGGGGAGCGCCTTCAAACAGCAGCGTCGCACCGGCCTTCTTGAACTCGCCAACGGCGTAGTGCGCCTTCGCCAGGTTCTGCCTGGCGAGGTCCTTCAGACCCTCACGCCCATACACCGTCATGAAGATGCAGCACATCAACGCCACCAGCCCCTGGTTGGTGCAGATGTTCGACGTCGCCTTCTCGCGGCGGATGTGCTGTTCGCGGGTGGAAAGCGTCAGCACGAATCCGCGCTTTCCGTTGCGGTCTCGGGTTTCGCCCACCAGGCGTCCGGGGATTTGGCGCACAAACTTCTCGCGCGTTGCCATCACCCCGCAATAGGGTCCGCCAAAACCGAGCGGCACGCCGAACGACTGCGCTTCCATGCTCACGATGTCAGCCTCGGCCGGAGGCTTCACGATGCCGAGCGAAACCGCCTCCGCGATGGAGACGATCAGCAGCGCACCTTTCTTGTGGACGATAGCGCCGACCGCCGCGACGTCCTCGATGGTGCCGAAGAAGTTGGGCGACTGGATCAGCACACCTGCTGTTTCGTTATCGATTGCCTTGTCCAGGGCCTCCAGATCCACGCGGCCGTTCTTCAGGTAGCCGACGGTCGAGACCGGCATGCCCTGATAGCGCGCGTAGGTGGTGATCACCTCGCGATATTCGGGATGCACGCTGCTGGCGACAACCGACTTGTGCCGTCCGGTGACGCGGGCCGCCATCATCAGGGCTTCAGCCGCGCCAGTCGAGCCGTCGTACATGGACGCGTTGGCCACGTCCATGCCGGTCAGCTCGCAGATCATCGTCTGGAACTCGAAGATGGATTGCAGCGTGCCTTGCGCGATCTCAGGCTGATAAGGCGTGTAGGCCGTGAAGAACTCGCCGCGCGAAACCAGCGAGTCCACGACTACCGGACGATAGTGCGAATAGGCGCCTGCGCCAAGAAATGTGGCGTAGCCTTGCGCGCTCTCCGCCGCGCGCTGGCGGAAGAACTCCACGATCTCGCTTTCGGCGTAGGCGCGCGGAATGTTGAGATCACGTTTGAGACGGTATTCCGCGGGGATGGCGGCGAACAGATCGTCGATGGACTTGGCGCCGATCTCGCGCAGCATGACTTCGCGGTCGGATTCAGATTTAGGAAGATAGCGCATGAGTACCTGTAGCTTTCCTGGGCGAATCTATGAAGAGTATTGTGGATGAGACTAACGGCCCGAGGCCGAGCAAACTAAATGTCATACATCAGAGTTGTCATCCCGAGCGAGGACTTCAGTCCGAGTCGAGGGATCTGCTTTTGTGTCTTCAACAGCATTGCCAATCGATAGTGCAAGCCGGTCACGTGCCTTCAGTGCCCGCCCTCTTCGGCGACGAACTTCTCGTAGTCGCCGACCGACAGCAACTGGTTCGCCTCGTTCGGGTCCTTCAGCGTGACCTTGATCATCCACGCGCCATGGGCGTCCTTGTTCACCTGCTCGGGCGAGGTGTTCAGCGCCTCATTCACCGCTGTCACCGTCCCCGACACGGGCGCAAACAAGTCGGAGACGGCCTTCACCGACTCCACTGTGCCGAAGGTTTTTCCGGCGGCGATCTCAGACCCAACTTTCGGCAGCTCGACAAACACGATGTCGCCCAGCGACTCCTGCGCATGATCGGTAATGCCGATCGTACCGGTGTTGCCTTCCACTTTCAGCCATTCGTGTTCTTTGGTGTATTTGTAGTCAGCGGGATAAGCCATATAACTGCCTCCAATCAGCACCGAGCGTGCATCGGCAAGATCAAATACGAATCAAACTCATCTCTTCTCTAGGCAGATGCTTCTGCGATTTCTACTTCGTCTGCCTGCAAATCCTGTCGAGTCCACAGCAGAACTAGAAACCAAGAGCCTCATCCGCCGAAGGACCGTAAGTGGCCGGAACCGGTTGCTCGTTCAGGCGCAGATAAACGCCAAGTTGGGCCCGGTGATGCACCAGGTGATTGAGGAACATTTCGCGGTACGCCAGGAAACGGGAGCCTGCGAAGATGACCTTACCCTGCATCGTCAGCTTCCAGTTATCGTTCCATGCATCTTCAGGCAAGCCAGCCAGCGCGTTCCGCGTCTTCGTTGCGCCCTCATCGAGAACGCTGACCAGTTGGGCCGCCGATTCCAGCGGCACAGGTTTGAAGCTGCCCTGCGAGAAGTCGAACTCAGGAGTCGTCAAGATAGTTAAGCCGAAGCCGCAGAGCTGGGCCACGTGGGGCGCCAGCTTCCCCAGCGGCATCGACTTCGGATGGGGAGCGAATTCTGGCTTGTCCGCTGGAACGCGTTCCAACGTGGTGCGCGTCTTCTTAATCTCTTCGTCAAATTCAGCCAACAAGAACTCGTTGATGGTCATCGGTCTCCCATTCGTATCAGGACTGCTTCTTGGGACGCTTGTAAAACGGCGTCGGAACCACCTTGCACTTCACCGGCTGGTTGCGGATTTCCACCGCCACTTCGCTGCCGATCGCGGAGTGCTCGATCGGCACGTAGGCCAGCGCAATATTCTTCTTCAGGAATGGCGCATACGATCCGCTGGTGACATAGCCGATCTCCTTGCCACCCAGATCGAGCACCTTGTATCCGTCGCGCGGAATGCCGCGGTCCACCGATTCCAGGCCGACCAGCGTCCGCTTGATGCCGTCAGCCTTGGCGCGCTCCAGTGCGGCGCGGCCGACGAACTCGCCTTTCTCCATCTTGAGAAAGCGTTCCAGTCCGGCTTCCCACACGTTGATCGTCTCGGAGATCTCGTGACCGTAGAGCGGCAGCTTGCCTTCCAGCCGAAGGGTGTTGCGAGCGCCCAGCCCGCAAGGCACGATGCCGAATTCCTTGCCGGCTTCCATTACCTCGTTCCAGACGCGGGCGCTGGTGGCCTCGTCAGTCGGCACGTAGATCTCAAAACCGTCTTCCGCCGTGTAGCCAGTGCGCGCGATCAAAATATTGCTTAGCCCGCAGACCGTTCCGTGAGTAAACCAGTAAAACTTCACCTGCGACAGGTCCGCATCGGTCAGCTTCTGCAGCGTGTCCACACCCTTCGGCCCCTGGATGGCAATCTGGGTGAAATCGTCGCTCAGGTTCTCGACCTTGCAATCGAACTGGCGTGTGTTCTCGGTGACCCAGTTGACGTCCTTCTCGCGCGTGCCGGCGTTGATCACCAGCATGTAGTCGTCCTCGCCGAGGCGGTGCACGATGACGTCGTCCACGAACGTTCCCTGCGGATACAGCATCGCCGAATAGCGGCACTGGCCGATGGCCATTCCCGCGGCGTCATTCATGGTGATGTGCTGCACCGCGGCGAGAGCCTGCGGGCCCGAGACACGGATGTCGCCCATGTGGCTGACATCGAACACGCCGACGGAATTCCGGACCGCCAGATGTTCCTTCATCAGGCCGCCCACGGCGGGGTATTCGACCGGCATGTCCCAACCGTTGAAATCGACCATCTTCGCGCCCATCTGGCGATGGACAGCATTCAAGGCAGTCTTGCGGATGGGCGTGGCCGCCACGGTCTCAGGAGACAAACGGGAATCCTTCGGCGCACAGATCGCGCAAATGAGGTTGGCGTAACTAAGTACGGTACCATGCGCGAAATTCAGGGGTCAACGAACGACAGCGGCAAACGCGAAATACTATCCCAGCAAGCAAATTTGCTTCCAACATCTCGCTTTGACAGAAAAATCCTGATTACGAAGGTACATGTCCTTCCCCTTTTGGCATTGTACTTTCGTAACCCCTCGCGAAGCCCGATATCACAGACCCGAGCAACGCAATTCCGCTATAGATATGGCAGGTGGTGCTGTAATGGGAACCTGGCCCAGTTGTGGAATTCCCGCTCTGCCTTGCTCAACTCGTCTGACTTGCTGCTGTGCCGTGTTCTCTCTGCTGCTGGTCTTTCTCCTGCCCCGCCACGCCCTCGCCCAGGACGGCTCCTCCGCGCTGAATGGCATTGTCGAGGACATCACGGGAGCGCGGGTCGCCTCGGCGGCCGTGAGCGTCGTCAATCCGGAAAACGGCTTGCACCGCGAGGCGGTGGCCGACGCCGCCGGGACTTTCAGCTTTGGCATGTTGCTGCCCGGCCGCTATGTCGTCATCGCCTGGGCCAAGGGAATGGCAACCCAAACCGCCAGCGTTGAACTCTACGTCGGCGGAGTCGAGCAGGTGCAGTTGCGGCTGGCTCCCGCGGGGCGAACGGAAATCGTCAACGTCAGCGACCAGCCCGAGACCGTGGAGACGCAAGACAGCGGCGTGTCGCACGTGATTCCGCAGCAAGCGATTGCCAGCCTGCCGCTCAATGGCCGCCGCTTCGCCGATCTCGCTCTGCTCACCCCCGGCGTGACCCAGGACCCGCGCAGCCTCACCTCCAACTCGAACGGTGACCTGGCGTTCGGCGGCATCCGCGGCTTCCAGAACAACTTCCTGGTGGACGGCGCCGACAACAACAACTCCTTCTATGCGCAGGCGCGAGGGCGCTATCGCGCGCCCTATCAATTCAGCAATGAAGTCATCAAGGAGTTCCGGGTTTCGTCGAACTCCTACAGTGCCGAACTCGGCCGGGCCGGCGGCGCGGTATTCAACGTGGTGACCAAGTCAGGCAGCAACGATTGGCATGGCAGCGCGTTCTATTACCTTCGCGACCGCTACTTCGACGCGCAGCAGGCGTTCGCCGACTGCAAGCCTGACGATCGCCAGCAGCAGTTCGGCGGCACTTTGGGGGGACCGATTCGCAGAGACCGCGTTTTTTTCTATGCAGGCTTTGACGAGAATCTGTTAACGGTCCCCTCCATCATGCAATTTGCCAACGGCGCCAGCAGCGTTGTTCCCCAGCCCGCCGACTACGACTACACCGACAAGCAACTGGTGATGGCCGCGGCCCAGCAGTTGAATACGATGGCCGGCGCCTATCCCACCACGATGCAGGGCAATGCCGGGTTCGCCAAGTTGGACTACACGTTTTCCCAGAAGCAGTTGGCGTTTGTGCGCCTCAGCACTTCACGCTACACCGGGACCAATAACGTGTTCTTCGATCCGTCCAGCCAGCTCACCAGCTATGCCGAGAGCGAGAACGGGACCGAAGACGTGCGCACCGAGAGCGTGGCGGCCTCGCTGGTAAGTGCCTGGACCAACAATCTGGCTACCAATCTGCGCGCCCAGTTTTCCCGCGACCTGCAAGAATCGATCGCCAACTCCGACCAGCCCCTGACCAAGATCTACAACCTGGTTGCCGGCTTCGGGCGCTCCAGCATGCTGCCGCGCGACACCCGTGAGCATAAGCTGAACATCGCCGACACCCTCAGCTACCACACCGGACGCGTGCAGTGGAAGTTTGGCGGAGACTTCATCCAAGCCTGGATCTACAACTATTACCCGTCGATGTTCGGAGGCGAGTATTACTTCGACGACGTTAAGGTCAACCCCTGGACCTACGCCCCGATGAAGTATGGCGAACCGCTGACCCCTCTCCGCGCCTACGCGCATGAGGTACCGCGCTATTACATGCAGAGCTTCGGCACAGCCGTGTCGCATCCCAATACCCGTTTCTACTCCGCGTTTGTGCAGGACGCGATACGCGTCACTCGCAGCTTCACCCTTAACGTCGGGCTCCGCTACGATCTGCAAACCTTCGAACCGGGGCCGCTCCTGGCCAATCCTCTGTACCCGCCATCGGGAAAAGTGCCAACTGACACGAACAACTTTTCTCCCCGGGTCGGATTCTCCTATTCCCTGGGCGATCGCAAGCCGCTGGTGCTGCGTGGGGGAGCGGGCATTTTCTATACGCCGATTCCCGCGATCTATGCCTCGCAGGTTGCCAACAAGAACGGCGCAACTCAAAGCCAGCTCTTTCTGGATCTCATGCAGCCGGCACAGGCGCGCCTGTTTCCAACCTATCCCAATCCACTGGTGAATTGTCCCGCGGGCGCGTTGGTGTGCACCCCGCCGGCATCGGTCGCCGGCCTGCTGACGACGCAGGTTTCGGCCTTCGCCCCGAACTTTCAGACGCCCTACGTCGCACAGGCGAACCTCACCGTGGAGCGGGAACTCGGCGCGAAGAGTGACAGCTTCGGTCAGCTATCTGTACGTCCACGGTGTCCATCTGATGCGTTCCCTCGATGTCAATCTTCCCAAGCCGACGATCACGGACTATCCCGTTTACAACGACGACGGGTCGGTGTTCCTCGGCATGGACCAGGTCGCTTCCTTCGCGACCTGGCAAACCACGCGCTCGGTGACCTGTCCATATCCACCTTGCATCAACGACGTGCAGAGGCCAGACCCGCGGCTCGGCATCATCAATTCCTTCGAGAGCGGCTCCAGCAGCGTTTACAACGGCATGACCGTTTCTTTGAAACGCCAGGTCAAGCAAGGCGTTTTCTTCCGTATCGCTTACACCTTTGCCAAAGCCATCGACGACGGCCAGGACGCGCTAGTAGTGGGACGTCCAGGCAATGTGCAAAACGCCTACGCCACCGCTCTTGAGCGCGGACTGAGTGTCACCGACCAGAGAAACCGCTTCCTCGCCGCGGTCGTTGTGGATCCCCGGCCGCTCGAGCTGGGCAACACGCTGCTCAATGCCCTGGCGAACCATTGGAAACTTTCCAGCGTTATGACTCTCGGCTCCGGCCGCCCATTCAGCGCAACCATGGCGGGCGACGCCAATCAGGATGGCAACTCCTACAACGACCGGTTGCCGGGTTACAAACGAAATGCGTTTATCGGCCCCGACTACTTCACCACCGACGTTCGACTCACGCGCATCATCAAGATGGGTACGCGGGCCCAGATGGAGTTGCTCGCCGAATCCTTCAACCTGACCAATCGCACCAACAGTCGTGTGATCATCAGCGACGATGGCTTTTATAACTCCGCCGGCCAGTTCGTCGCCTATTCGACGAAGGTGGCTGGAAAGATGTATCCCGGCCAATTTCAGATCAATTCGCAGTTCCTTTTACCCACCAGCGCGTACGCGCCCCGGCAGGTTCAGCTTTCGCTAAGGCTCAATTTTTGAATTAGATGCAGTCAATATAGCACTTTAGTGCAGACCTTGGCCCGCGCTTTGGTTGAGCCCTGTCAAGATAGTCTTTGCTTGACTTCCCCGCGTAACACTGGGATAACTAGATGTCCCTTCGGACGAGTTTGGGGGTGTTTGCTGTTTGGCGGAAGTTCGCATTCAAGAAGGTGAGTCTTTAGAAAACGCTTTGCGGCGTTTTAAGCGAAAGGTCCAGCAAGAGGACATCATCAAGGAAGTGAAGCGTCACTCCTTCTACCTCAAGCCGGGCGAAAAGAAGCGCGTGAAAGAAGCGCTGGCGCGCAAGCGCAGCCGCAAGAAGGCACGTAAAGAACAGGACTAATTCACGGCCGGGCCGCTGTTCCTATGGCGGCCCTTCGTTTTTCCCAATTCCTGGTTGGGAAATTTCATCCGGGCCGCACGCAGTCTTAATCAGTAACCACGCGCTTGCGCGTGGTGGGCCGAACCCTAGGGGATTTACCTGAGCACTGGAATTTTGTGGCTGGCGGCTAGGACGCTCAGTCCGGTCCCGCTGACAGTTGCGATTTTACCCCCGTCCATGGCTTGGGATCGCGGGCTGAAGGGAGCAACTCTCCATGGAATTCCAGGACAAGATTCTGAAGTGTGTTGACTGTGGCGCCGACTTTGTCTTTACTGCCGGAGAACAACTATTCTTCCACGATAAAGAGTTCAAGAACGAACCCAAGCGTTGCAAAGCCTGCAAGGCCAAACGCCCCGTTGCCATGGGAACCGCCGGCTCGGGGACGCGTCCCAGAGTGGAAACCCGGACCAACTGTTCCGGATGCGGCAAGGAGACCACCGTCCCCTTCAAGCCAACGCAAGGCCGGCCGGTTTTTTGCCGCGAGTGCTTCCAGCAACGGCGAACCACCGCTGCCTCTGCCTGAAAGTTTCCAGCCTTTTGATCGACCCTAAGCCTCTCAGGACTCGGAATGTCGACGCGAGTATGAATGCTTATTCTGCTGCTTGGGATCTGATTGGTCATCGATCGCCAAGGCTCACAATCGCCATGCTTCTTGTGGTGGCTCTCTGCCTTGCTGTCCCGAGATCGAAAGGCCTGGATGCGTGCAGTGTGTTGAGGCCAAGCGAAATATATGCCGCCCTGAGCGCGACGACCAACCTGGCCGTAACTGAAGGACATTCGGCCGAGGATACCGCCCACATTAGCACCTGCGGGTACAAATCATCCGGTGGAGCCTTCCTGGTAGTGGTCATCTCCGATGACCCAGCAGCATATGACAATGCGCTACGTTCGCGACCGGAAGCAGGAGTCGCCGAAATTCCGATCGAAGGACTTGGGCACCGTGCCCTATTGTGGGATTCCGAGAACGGTGCGCAGGCGATGGCGGCTGTGGGCCAAAAATTTGCCAGAGTTGCTCTAATGAAGCAGCCAGGAACCGATGCCGCGGCCACCCAGAAGATGGTCGTCGCCTTGATGCGGAAAGCGCTAGACGCCGATTGGGAAACGTCTTCATTGTGGAGTGCGCCTTCGATGTACGTCCTGCGGAAAGATTCGGCGGTTCTAGTCGACCAGGTTCCTCCGATCTATCCACCTCTCGCTCGCCAAGCGCGGATTCAAGGGGAGGTTGTCCTAAGAGTGCTTATCGGCAAAGATGGAGGCGTAGACAAGCTGCAAGCGGTCAGCGGCCATCCGATGCTCGTGCCCGCGGCTATGGCCTGCCGTGAAGCAGTGGAAGTACAAGCCCCTCCTCGTGGACGGTCAGCCGGTCCAGATTGAAACTGAAGTTCGCGTTAATTTCTCGTTGTCTAATTAATATGGGTGATAAGTCTGTAGCCTCTCCGCCAAACACCCCTCCCCAACCCTAACTTCATGGCGAGCCGATCGTTTGCGCACGGCCGGGATTTCCGATCCGGAAGGAACGTAGAGGCTCACCGCCGATTGATCGAGAACAGCTTCAGACTTTATGTGCGGCTTCTCCTCCCTCGACTCCTTCATTTATGTTTTCTAAGGACCGGCAATGCCGTCCCTCGAGAGATCCAATTCATGCACCTGTGCCACAAGCTAATCGCGATACTGCTCGTTGTCACTGCGGTTACGCCAGCGATCGCGGCCGAAACCGCTGCAATCACGAGCGTCTCCTGGAACCCAAGTCAGATCAAGGTCGGATCACCCTGTCTCTTCAAGGTCCAGATGGCGGCTGAGCCCTCCAGCCTGACAGGAAAATGGCAGGGACGCGATATCGTCTTTTTCTCCGCTGGCAAGCGGCACGTCTGGTATGGGCTGGCCGGAGTTGACGTTGAGACTACTCCGGGAAGCTACAAACTGGAACTGGAGGCCACCATGCCGGATGGCCAGGTGATGAGCATCGTGCGGGAGATCCAGGTTCGACCCTCTGCCTACAAGACGGTAAGGCTGAGCGTGCCCGACCGCTTCGTGCAGCCGGATCCGGAGAGCCCTGAAGAAGATTGAAGCGGACAAGGAGCTCAAGAAGAAGGCCTTCGCCCACGAAACTCCGGAGCCGGAATGGTCGGGGTCCTTTCACTCTCCCATCGACTCTACGGTGTCGGAAGCGTTTGGCGTGCGGCGCACCTTCAACGGCAAGCTCGCCAGCATCCATCGCGGACTGGATTATCACGCGAAGCCCGGTACCCCCGTCCTGGCGGCGAATGCGGGAACGGTTGTACTGGCTGGCGACCTCTTCTATGAAGGCAATTGCGTGATCATCGACCACGGCCAGCAATTCATGACTTTGTACATGCACCTGTCACACATCGAGGTCAGCCGAAGGCGAGAAGGTCAAGGAAGGTCAGAAGATTGGTTTGAGCGGGGCGACCGGCCGCGCCACCGGACCGCACCTGCATGTGGCCGTACGCTGGCAGGGCGCTTATCTTGATCCGGCCCAACTCTGGGCCTTACCGCTCCCCACTCTGCCGTGAGAAGGCTCTTGTCCGAACTGGGCCGGCTAGAGCGCTTCCTTGCCGGCTGCGGCCGAATGATGCGCCCCGGAAGGATTGGGGTGAGCAGGTTTGGGGGCCTTCTGCAAATGCGCTTGAGCGCCTGCCTTATGGTCCTGGTGCGTGATCAATAGCGATTCCAGTTGACGCAGCAGTTCGTCGGTATTGACCGGCTTCACCAGCAGCGAGTGCGCTCCCTCAATCTGCCATTCATTGCCCAGCGACGGATACGCTGTGAGGATCGCCGTGGCCGGGTCATACGCTTGCTGGCGCGCCGCGCGAATCACCTCGTACCCCGCCGTCTCACTCTCCATGCGCATATCGGTGATGACCATCTCGAAGACGCCGTTCTTCATCTTGCGTTCGGCTTCTTTCACGGACGCGGCCGTGTCAACTTCGAAACCGTTCATTTCCAGAATGGCGCGCAGAGTAAGCAGGATTGCCAATTCGTCATCTACCAGCAAGATGCGGCGTTTCATGGGAAAGCTCCAACGGTGAGTGTCGTACAAGCGCGGGTGCCTGTTGTGATGCCAATTCTACTCGCTTAGTTGCTGCGGTGGATTTACATCACCCACTACACCACGTTCGTGCTCAGTATAATGGCTTCGTGGCGACTTATCATGTGCAGAACTTTGGATGCCGCGCGACCCAGGCTGATGGCGCAGCCATCGAGCGTCAACTGCTCGACCGCGGGATGGAGCGCGCCGCCGCTGCCGTGGACGCCGAAGTCGTTGTCCTGAACACCTGCACGGTCACCGCCTCCGCCGATCAAGACGCGCGTGCCGCCATCCGCCGCATTCACCGTGAGAATCCCGAAGCAAGAATTCTGGTTACCGGCTGCTACGCGCAGCGCGCTCCTGAGGAGTTGGCGGCGCTGTCCGGGCGTCAGCCTCGTCGTCGGAAACTCTCATAAGCATCAACTCGCCGACTACGCTGTGCCGCCGGCGTTCCGCGACGGATTCGTTCCGCTCGCAGACATCGGCAATGGCGATGCCAAGCTGATGGTTGGCGACATCTTCGCCCACACCGAGTTGATGGCCGCTCCGGTCTTCGAAGCCGATTCATTCGACAAGACGCGCCCCAATCTCAAGGTGCAGGACGGCTGCAATAACCGTTGCTCGTTCTGCATCATCCCCTACGTGCGCGGCAAGAGCCGTTCGCTGAAGCTGGAGCAGGTGCTGCGCGAAGTGGATGCGCTGGTCGCCAACGGCTACCGCGAGATCGTGCTGTCGGGCATCAACCTCGGGCGCTGGGGACGCGAGCTTGCGCCGCGCATGAACTTCGCCGCCATGCTGCGCGCGATCCTCGAGCGAACCGCGATCGAGAAGGTCCGCATCAGCTCCGTCGAGCCCATGGACTGGACGAACGAGGTGATCGAGCTGGTTGCGTCGTCGCCGCGCATCGCCAAGCACGCGCACGTGCCCATGCAATCAGGCAGCGACCGCATTCTGCGCCGCATGCACCGCAAGTATCGCCCGTGGCATTACGCCGATCGCATCGAACGCATCCGCCGCGCCATGCCCGACGCCGCAATCGGCGCTGACGTGATGGTCGGCTTCCCCGGCGAGACCGACGATGCCTTCGAAGAGACGCGCACGATGATCGAACGCCTGCCGTTTACGTATCTGCACGTGTTCACGTATTCCTCGCGGCCGGGAACTCCGTCCGCCGAAATGCCGGATCAGGTTCCGGTGCACGTCGCGCGCGAGCGCAATCGCGTGCTGCGAGAATTGGCGGCACACAAGAAGCGGGCTTTCATGCAGTCGTTCGTCGGCCGTGAACTGGAAGCCATCACCCTCACCCACTACGACGGGGAGTTCACCGAAGCGCTGACCGACAACTACTTGAAGCTGCATGTTCGCGGCCAGCACGCCCCCAATACTCTGTTGCGAAGCAGAATTGAAGCGGTCACGAGCGATGCGCTGCTCGGCTCGTCGCCGGTTTGAGCGACGTGGTTCCCGCCGCTGTTTCCGCGTGGTACCGTGCTATACTTCGACCATACCTGCAATTCCCTAGGAGGGCTGTATCGATAAACGTTTCATCCGCACCAACGAGCGTATTCGCGCACGCGAACTTCGCGTGATTGATGATGAAGGCAACCAGCTTGGTATCATGACGCCTTTCGAAGCGCTCAAGATTGCCCGCGAAAAGACCCTCGATCTGGTAGAAGTCTCGCCCACCGCCCAGCCTCCTGTGTGCCGCATCATGGACTACGGGAAATACCTGTACCAGCAGGAAAAGCGCGAGCGCGAGGCCAAGAAACACCAGCACCAGATTGTGGTGAAGGAAGTCAAGTTTCGCATCAATGTGGACGATCACGACTACGACACCAAGAAGAACCACGTGTTGCGTTTTCTGGCGGAAGGCGACAAGGTGAAGGCGACCATCTTCTTCCGCGGACGCGAAATGACGCGCCAGAGCCTGGGACGCGGGATCCTGGAACGCTTGATCACCGACCTTGGCGACAAGGCGATTGTGGAATTCCGGCCGCGTCAGGAAGGCAACACGCTGCACCTGATTCTGGCGCCGCCCAAGGCGCAGGCTCCGGGCAAGCCGCACAAGGCCGAAGCTAAACCGCAAGCTCCCAAGCCCGAGAAGCCTTCCGCGCCACCTGCAGCGCCGCCGCAGCAGCAGCCGCAATAATCCCTTAACCGTGGATTTTTACGGAATAACACGGATCATCTCTTTTAGTTTGTCTTTATTCGATGTTCGATCCGTGTTCATCCGTGAAAATCCGCGGCTAAAAGATTTCTTTCCTGGTCTGTGTGTCTCCGGCAAGAGGTCGGCCGCTGCTGGCGGGGTTGGCGCGTTTATGTTGTAATAGAAGGACACTATGCCGAAGCTGAAAACTCATAGCGGAGCGGCCAAGCGCTTCAAGAAGACAGGTACGGGCAAGATCAAGCGCGGACACGCGTACAAGCGCCACATCCTGACTTCCAAGGGAACCAAGCGCAAGCGCCAGCTCGATACCGACGTGATGCTTGACAAGGCCGACGTGCCAAAGATCAAGCGCATGATCCCTTACTAGCCGCGTGGTGCGGCACCCGGCATGAACACCCCAGTGGGTGCCCCGTTCTAGCCAAGCTAGGGCGGGAGTTGACGGTCAACAGCGTGTGAAGAGGCGAATCCGGCCCCTCGTTCACCCCAGCAAGCGCAAAAGCGGCGCTCGCCGGGGGCCCCAAAAGCGTTAACGAGCGTGGTCAACTACCTTGCCTCCAGCCGCTTAACGGTTTGCAAAAAGGAGCAGCATGCCTCGCGTAAAACGTGGTACCAAACGCCGCGCGCGCCGCAAAAAGATACTGGAGCGTGCCAGTGGCTATTACTTAACAAAATCGAAGCTGTACCGTCAGGCGAAAGAGTCGGTCGAGCGCGGGCTGAAGTTCGCCTACAGCGGCCGCAAGCAGAAGAAGCGCCAGTTCCGCTCCATCTGGATTGTGCGCGTCGGCGCCGCCGCCAAGCTGAACGGCCTCAGTTACAGCAAGTTCATCAACGGCCTGAAGAAGGCCGGCATCGAGTTGGACCGCAAGATCCTCGCCGATCTGGCGGTCAACGATCCGGCTGGGTTTACGACGCTGTGCAAGCAGGCGCAAGCCGCCACGGCATAGTCCGCCCATCCTAGCAACAAAGTAGTGAGTTCCGATGGGCGGCCCGCGTGGCCGCCCGTTGTGCTTTGGAGCCGATTTAAGAATTGTCTCGGCCTTCGCTGGATTTGGCAGGAATTGAATCTGCGTAGCTTGCGATTCGGTAGCAGTGGCGTTTGCGTAGCACCGGTCCGCAGGACGGCACAAAACGCAGCCCAGAACGTAAGAGTCTGTGTCAGAACCGTGTTTTGTTTGCGGCAGTGGAATTCAGAACTGTGTTTTGTTTGCAGCAGTGGAATGAAGTGCGAATACCGTCAGCGCCGTAGGCGCGACTCAGTTTAGCCCAGCACGGAGCCGCAGGCGGAGTGCTGGGTAGGATTGTGATTTTGAGAATGAGCCCCTTTTCAGGGGCGGCACGAAAAGCAGGTCCCTCCGCTCGGACTGAAGTCCTCGGTCGGGATGACAGCATTTGTTGGTTTTCGTGCAACACTGGGATTTCGAGGCGCGACCGATCCAGTCCGGGCCCGAGGGACGAAAGAGAATAGCCCAACGCTTCAGAGTTCTTGTGAGTGCGTCGACTTGCGAGATTGCGGTGGGAGAAAGACATCTGATTCACTGCAATGCCAGCGCCGTAGGCGCGACTTAGTCTAGCCCAGCACGGAGCCGCAGGCGAAGTGCTGGGTAGGGTGTAATTTTGAGAATGAGCCCCTTCAGGGGCGGCACAAGAATATGTACACCGTCCCAGAACTCGCGGAGTACTCACCGGAAGCGCTTGATTCTGCCGTGCAACTGTTAGTCGACACGATTAAAGCCGAAGCAAGGAAAGTTAGGGACGAGGACACCCTCAAATCGTTCAGAAACCGGTGGTTGGCTAGGAACTCAGGAATCCTCAACGACATAAACGAAATGTGGTTGAGGCCGGCCCCGGCAGAACATAAGAAGCTGGTGGGTTTCAGAGTGAATCTCCTTCGCCACGAGTTCGCACAAGTGGTTCAGCAGCGGACGGCATGGGTCGCGAACCTCGGCATAATGAAAAAACGGCGTTCAGAGCGCCGACGTGAGTCCGAACAAGCTCACGAAATTGGTTACCAACAAATTCTCGCCTCCGCCCGCCTCGACATCACCCTCCCCGGCATCCAGCGCCCCATCGGCGTCAAGCACCCCGTGTTGCGGGTGATGGACGAAATCGTCGCCGTCTTCAAGGCGATGGGCTACTCCGTCGGCGAAGGCCCCGAGGTCGAGACCGACTACTACAATTTCGAGTCCCTCAACTTTCCGCCCAACCATCCCGCGCGCGACACCCAGGACACGCTGTTCATCGCGGGCCAGGAGAGCAAACCGACGCGCGACCGTTTGATGCTGCGTACTCACACCTCACCGGTGCAGATTCGCACCATGGAGCAACAGCCGCCGCCAGTGCGCATCGTCATCCCTGGCAAAGTGCATCGCAACGATCCGCTCGACGCCACCCACTCGCCCGTCTTCCACCAGGTCGAGGGCCTCGCAGTGGACACCAACATTACCTTCTGCGACCTGAAGGGCACTCTCGACCACGCCATGAAGGCGCTGTTCGGCTCGTCGGTGAAGACCCGCTTCTACCCGTCGTTTTTCCCCTTCACCGAGCCCAGCGCCGACATGCAGGTGAGCTGCATCTTCTGCGGCGGAAAGGGCTGCCGCAAGTGCAAAGGTAGCGGCTGGATCGAATTGCTGGGCTGCGGCATGGTGGACCCCAATGTCTTCGACTTCGTGAAGCAGAACGGTTACGACTCATCGAAGATCTCCGGCTTCGCCTTCGGGATGGGCGTGGATCGTATCGCGCTGTTGAAGTACGAAGTGGAAGAGATCCAATCGTTCTTTCAAGGCGACGTGCGCTTCCTGGAGCAGTTCGCGTAGCGAGCTGTAAAGGGGTCCTTCGACTCGCATTCGCAAAGCGCGGCGAATGCTCGCTGAGGATGACACCAATCGACGTGAAACGTTGGCTGGATGGAATTGATGTTTTCAAGGCGAGAGACGAGCCCGAAGGGCGAAACAAACGTAGCCCAGGACGTAAGTCCTGGGTAGGGTGCCACCAAGAGATTTGAGCCCCTTCAGGGGCGGCACGGCAGCACGTCCCCTGAAGCGCTGGGTCGTGATGGCGGGCCGAAGAACTAAGGTTACAGCTGAGTACTTATGAGAATCCTTCCCGCATGGCTGCGCGAGTTCGTGAACGTCGCGTCCGACGATCGTCAACTTGCCGAAGACCTGACTTCGGCGGGCATCGCGGTGGAGTCCGTCCAGGAAGAGCAGGGCGCGACCATCTACGAGATGGACCTGACGACCAATCGCGTGGACGCCATGAACCATTACGGCGTGGCGCGCGAGGCCTCGGCGATTTACGACGTCCAGCTGAAGAAGATTGAACCGAAGCTGCCGAAGCTAAACGGGTCTGCGAACTTCCCCATCGTCATCGAAGACGCGCAGGGCTGCGCGCGATACACGGCGCGCATTGTGCGCGACGTGAAGATCGGCCCGTCGTCGACGCTCGTCGCCGAACGACTTGAGCTTCTTGGCTCGCGCCCCATCAACAACGTCGCCGACGCCACCAACTACGCGCTGAACGAGCTCGGACATCCGACACATGCTTTCGATCTCGACCTCCTTGATGGCGGAACGATCATCGTGCGCCGTGCGTGCGCTGGCGAGTCACTAAGAACCCTGGACGGCGTCGAGCGCAAGCTCACTCCCGAAGACCTTGTCATCGCTGATGCCAAGAAGCCAGTCGCGCTGGCGGGTGTGATGGGTGGCTTCGACACGATGATTACCGAGGCGACGAAGAACGTGCTCATCGAGTCGGCGTGGTTCGATCCCACGACGGTCCGCAGGATGGCCAAGCGCCACGGTATGCACACCGACGCCTCGCATCGCTTCGAGCGTGGTGCCGACTGGAGCTGCGCGCCGCTGGCTTGCGATCGCGTGGCCGAATTGATCCTCGCCAGCGCCGGCGGCCAGCTACAGGGTGAGCTGATCGACACGGTCGCCCGCAAGGTAGAGCGTGCAGCCATCGTGCTGCATCGCTCGGAGGTGAAACGTATTCTCGGAATCGAGCTAGACGAAGATGAAATCCAGCGCATCCTGGGCCGCCTGGGTTTCGGCGTCACACGCGCATCCGGCGGTAACTTCAGCGTGCAGGTCCCGACCTGGCGCCTCGACGTGGAGCGCGAGGTTGACCTGCTGGAAGAGCTGGCGCGAATCCACGGCTACAACCAGTTTCCCAACACGCTGCCGGCCTTTACCGGCGCGGTAGTGACGCTGCCCGACGAGCCCAAGGACGCCAAGGTGCGCGCGACCATGCTCGCGCTCGGGTACGACGAGGCCATTTCGATCACCTTCATCTCGGAGCAGGAGGCCCGGACCTTCGGCGGTGGTGAGCCACTGGCCATCGCCAATCCGCAAAGTGAAGAAGCGGGCTATATGCGCACTTCGATGCTGCCCGGTTTGCTCAACATGGTCGGCTACAACCTGAACCGCGGCAACACCAACGTGCGCCTGTTCGAGGCGGGCGAGGTCTTCGAAAAGCGCGGTGACGGTCACGACGAACGGCGGTATCTCGGCTTCGCCGCTACGGGCGATGCCTTGGCCAAGAGCGTTCACTCCGCGGCGCAGCCGTACAACTTTTTCCACATGAAGGGCGACGTCGAGGAGCTGCTGGCGGCATTCCAGCACAACTCGCTGTACTTCGATACTCAGACGCCGGAGTACTTCCATCCCGGCCGCTCTGCCCGCGCAGTGATGGACGGAGAAACCGTTGCGCGCTTTGGGCAGTTGCATCCCGATCTGGCGGCTGCGCGTAAGTTCCGCCAGGAAGTGTACGTGGCTGAAGTGCTGCTCGACCGGCTGTATCGCCATGGGCTGCGCGAGCCGCGTTACCAGCCTATCTCGAAATTCCCGGCGGTGGAGCGCGACTTCTCGTTTGTGTTCGACGACGTCGTCACCTTCGAGCGCATCAACTCCGCAGTCGATGAGCTCGACATTCGCGAGCTGCAGAAGTTCGTGCCAGCAGAGATTTATCGCGGCGAAAAGGTCGGCTCCGGCAAGTATTCCGTTCTGCTCCACGCAGAGTTTCAGTCGAAGGAGCGGACGCTGCGCGACGACGAGGTGGCCCAGTGGTCGTCTCAGATTATCGCGAAGCTGGAATCGCTGGGCGGGGTGCTGCGCTCGCAATAGATACGAGCTTACTCTGTGCTCTCGGGTTTCCGGCGAGCGCGCTTTTTGTTACTAAAGTGCTGGCCCTGCGGCTTCTTCACTTCCGGCAGCTCTCGCGCCACGCTGTCGAGCACTCCATTGATGAACGTGACGGACTCCGGCGTGGAGAACCGTCGCGCAATCTCCAGCGCTTCGTTGATCACGATCGGACGGGCGGTCTCGGGAAAGCCCAGAAACTCAGCCACTCCCGTGCGCAGCAGGTTGCGGTCCACTGCGGCCATGCGTTCCATCCGCCAGCGCTGCGCATTGCGCTCGATAATCTCATCGATCTCCGCGGACCGCTCGCAGGCGACGCCAAACAGCTTATCGGCAAAGGCCCGCACATTTTCGTCCAGATCCATACGCTCGCTCCAGAAGGTGCGGCGGACCTCCCCGGCATCCTGCTTCGCCATGTCCAACTGGAATAGCATCTGCAGCGCCAGCTCACGCGACTTCCGGCGGCTCGTTGCCTTGATCATCGCTTGCCGCCCGTGTTTGTCGGTGCTTGGACCTTTTCGCGCAGCGACGCCATCTCCACCGCCGTCAGGCCCGCTTCGAATCCTTTGTTGCCCGCCTTCAATCCAGCGCGATCGATGGCCTGCTCCAGCGTGTCGCAGGTGAGGACTCCGAAGGCGTGCGGCACTCCCGTCTCTTGCGCCGACTGGCCGATGCCGCGCGTGACTTCGTTGGCAATCACCTCGTAGTGCAGCGTGCCCCCGCGCAGCAGGCAGCCGATGCAGACGATGGCATGATATTGCTTTGTCTCCGCAAGCTGGCGTGCCGCTGAGGGAATCTCGAATGCTCCCGGCACATGCACGACGGTGATGTCGTCTGCCTTGGCGCCGCATTGGCGTAGGGCTTGAAGTGCGCCGTCCAGCAGGCGCTCGGTGATGAACGAATTGAAGCGGCTCACCACGACTGCGAAGCGCTTGCCCGCGGCATTCAACGAAGCTTCGAGGCCCTGGGTTTCCCCAGCCTTCTTAGCGTAAGTCAGAAAGCCAAGGCGCAATCCGCTTACTTCCACCTCGAACAGCCGCGCCCCGTAGGGTGTGTCAGCGATTTCCTTGCGAATCTTTACGCCGAGTTTCTTCGCGATCTCGTAGGCAGAGTCGGCGTCGGACACTTCTACCATCGCGTCAACGCTGGGTGCGTCCGGCGCAGCGATGAACTCGATGCCTCCGCGGCGTGCCAGCATCTCGACGCCGTGATTTCCGCCCTCATGCCACTCGTTGCCCGGAGCAAACCCGAGCGCGCGGAACAACTCCAGCGCGGGCTGAAGATCATCCAGCGACTTGCCCAGCACGCGAGGGTAAATTATCGAACGAATCATGAATAGTGGATGGTGGACAGTAGTGTCCGCTTAAAATTCTAGCAATCGCAACTGGTTAGAGTTTTCGCTTCCATCGGAAAGCGAGTTGTTGAGCAAAAAAGCTTGATTCATGGGTGTTTTCTCGAACAGGGACACGCTTAAAATTTGTAGCATTGTGAACAGGCTTACCGGCAGGTCGAGCCGCTTGCGCACGATGGCGACCAGCAGATAGCTGCAGACCGCAGTCCAGACTTGGGTTTTGACGGCGTTCTCGGAGAGTGCCGTAGAAGGCTTTGATGCGCAGGTGTTGCTTGATCCATTTGAAGAACAGTTCGACTTGCCAACGACACTGTACAGTTGCGGAATGATGAGTTGCCGGAAGCGCAAAGTTGTTGGTGAGAAAGATCAGCTGCTTGTCGCCTGGGCATCGCAGTAGCGGATGCGGCGCAAATTCTCGGGATAGCCGTGCAACGGATAGAAACACACCAGCCGGATGGTTTGGTCGCAGTGCAAGCCGGTGCTTTTGTCGACGGCCTGCGAAGCCACGCAGCGAAAGCGGAAATCTTTTCGCGCGCGAATGATGAAAAACGCCAGGCATTGCGTCAGCGTGTACAGGCGCGCGAAATCCAAGTATCCACGGTCGAGCAGGTAGAACGCGCCGGGTTCCGGCAGCAGTTGATCGAAGACACGAATTACTCGTGCATTTTGGCTGGTGTTATGTCGATTCCCACGGGAATGCTGCCGCGCAGATCGAGCAGCGTGTGCAGTCTTGACGGCGGCGTTCCATGCGCCGGTAGTGCGCCCAAGGAAACAGCGAAAGGCACAAATCGATGGTCGTGCAGTCCAATGCATAGACTGTTTCTTCCAGCTCCACTCCCAACGGGTCGTCCGCGTACAACGGGCGCGCCGCGGCGATCAGCACGCGAGCGAGATCGGCGAAGATGCGCCAGTCGCGCGTCTCGTTGGCGTCGGCCAGCGTGCTGCGCGAGATGTGGCCGCGAATCCCCAAGTGATACAGCTTTCCCCCAAGAGCCCGCAGGCAAGTTTCGATGTCGCGCAGACTCTCGCGAAAGGTGAGCTGCGCGAAGGCCATGGAGAGAAACTGGTCCCAGCAGGAAAAACTCCGGACTCGGTACTGGCCGCGGTAACGCGCCACACAGCGCCGGAATTCGTGAGCGGGAGATGAAATCGATCAACTGCGAGAAGAGGGACTGTCCGCGGTTCATTGTCGCATTTCTCGCCCAGCAGAAGGATGTCACCCTCGAAGTTCAAATCGATTACGTGTCTTCTGAACTAAATTCATATTCAACATCATTTCACCGTGGAAAACTCAAAATGCTTAACCGGACACTACTGTCCACTGGCTACTGCAAGCTTCACGTGCTCGCCGCGAACATCGTTCGCGGTGAACAGCGCCACGAACGGCGCCGGCGACGCGGCCTTCTCGACACTCGGCCGGCCGCCCGCCTCCTGCCGCTCCACCAGGCACAGGACGCCGCTAATCTCGAATCCAAACTCGCGTGCCGCCTCGATCGCCTGAACCGTCGAGGCTCCAGTCGTGCACACGTCGTCCACAATCACCACCCGCGCCGCCTTCTGCCGGAAGCCCTCGATGCGCTGCCCGGTGCCGTGCGCTTTCTCGGCTTTGCGGACGAGGAAGCCGTTGATCGGCTTGCCCTGTTGCGCGCTAATCACAGATGTCGCAACCACGATGGGGTCAGCGCCCATGGTCAGTCCGCCGATGGCGTCGGCGTGCCAGCCGCGGTCGCGGATTTCCTGCAGCACGGCCTCGCCGGTCAGCAGAGCGCCGGTGGCGTCCAGCGTGGTCAGGCGGCAATCAATGTAATAGTCGCTGGTGCCGCCGCTGGAGAGTTTGAACTCGCCCAGGCGAAACGACTTTTCCGCCAGCATTGACAGCAGTTGTGCGCGTGAGTTCGGCATTGTAGTTTAGGCGCTCGGGCTCACGCCCTCGCGGTAGTTGTGTCCCCGGCTAAAGCCGGCTCCGGGTCCCATTATGCCCGTTACCCAGGGCTTGCTTGCACCCCAACACGCGCCAAGTCACCCCAGCAGACGCAAATACGGCCTCCGCTGGGGACCCCGAAAAAAGGCGGCGCGTGCCGGGGGCCCCCGCAAACCGCCCTGGGCTAAACTGAGTCGCCCGCTGCGCGGGCTGGTTTCTTGGCACTTTATTCCATTGCCGCAATCAAGGCACAGGCCTCACACACTGGTAGGTTCTGTCCCAAAACCTGTGACGCCGCTGCGCGGTCGGTTCCCAGCAAGTCTAGCCCCTACGGTGTCTGTGTCATAGCTGAACCGCAGAGTTCAGCCTGACGAGTCGGTTTTAGTTTTGCGATCTCGCGTGGGCGGGACCGCACGGAGTTTAGGTTTTGGCTGTCGTCATACGCGCGATGTTGTGGGCGATGGCGGCCAGCATCCATTCCGTAGTGACCGCGGCCAGGCCGCGCCGCTGAAATCGTCCCATGCCCCGTTGTTCTTTCCGCACCCCAAACACCGGTTCCACTACCGCTTGCCGTCGTTGGTACATCTTCCGTCCCGCCGGGCTGCGCAACTTCTCTCGCAGCCGCAGATGTTCCGGATCGTGGATGGCGGTGCGTCCAATCCCCCTGCCGCCTCTCCGGTGTTGATCTCGTGCGTCAGATTCGGGTCCGGCACATACACGTCGATGCCGCGCCGACAACACTCATGCAACCCCGCGCCACTAAGAAAACCCGCAGCGGCGGTCACCTTGGCGCGACGTTGACGGCATTGCTTCTCCACCTCGTCCATCAGTCCACCCGCCAGATAACGCAACCCCAAATCTTCGCGCACCCGCTGCTCCAGCCGACGCGTCGGCGTCAGCCGCAGACAAAACGCACACAGCCACAGCTTCAACATCATGCGCGGCGGATAGGGCCAGCCGTCCCTCGGCACCGTAGGCCTGCTCAAAACGGCTCACATCCAGCGCCTCCACTACCCGGTGCACGTGAAAGCACAAATGCTCTTTGCCCAAAACATCCTGGATGTTCGGCGGCAGCAAATACCCCTGATCCGGGCTGGTCATGTTGTCCAGCGTGTACCTTCTGCCGTTCCGGTCCTGGTTGCGATACTTGTCCGCAACGTACTCATCGGAGTGCGGGACAAAATGCGAGTTCCATGTTGGATTGCTACCTTTCGCGTAATAGAAAATCGTATCGGAAATAGGACTCCATCGCTTCGCGTCGGAGTGTGTGGTTGAGCGCTTCCAGATGATCTCGCTCTTGAAGTTTTCCGGCCGGAAGACCGAATCCATCAGCATCTTCAGGTAATGGCTGGCCGTCGGGTCGCAGTGCATATATATCGACACGGTAACCTTGAGCACACGTTTCAGCTCCAGTAGGCGCGGAGCCATCATGGCCAGATACGCCATCATGTCGCTGTTGCCGAGGAATTTGCGGAACGCCTGCATCGCATTCGACACCCAGCCCGCCTTCTCGACAACTTCCCGGTAGGCGCGCTCGGCGTCGAGGTTCCACTCCCAGGTATCCTCGAAGGCTGTGATCTGCGAAGAAGAGCGCGTGCCGTCTTTCTCGGCGAAGAGGACGTTGTAGTCCTGGCGGCTGTTGAACGGCGGATCGAGGTAGATGAGGTCCACCAACTCGTCGCGCACGTAGCGGCGCAGCACGTCGAGGTTGTCGCCGTGGAAGAGTTTGTTGTCGGCCACTGAGCGCGATTCTAGCGCAACGCCACCCAACCGTTCTTATCGAATCCCCAAACTCTGTCTCTCTGTTCCTCTGTGGTAACCCTTGCCAAGAGACCTAATTCCCATTTCGGGAAGTAATCTTGTAAATAATTACTTTAGTACTTGACTTCCTGTTACTGCACTCCCTACGCTAAAAGCTAGCGCAACACGCCTCCATTCCTTTCGCGTGTCGCGTGCTTGCACTGACTTTGCTTTTGAGGTGCGAGCTTGATATCCACTCCGCCCTGCCATCGGATGCCTCCATACAGGGGCGATCCGCGGCTGTTCGTGGTTCTCTCGCAGCAATTTCGGTCTGGGGCTCGTCGGGGCGTAGCCGGCGTGCCGCCGGCTGAAGCCGGCTCCGTCCTAAACGAGCAATGCAACGCGGGCCTGAAGGCCCGCTCTACCCGCGACCAAAACACGGCGATTTCGGGCAAATTGCCTCCACAATTGGGCAGAATCCGCCCCGGTTTCGTCCATGGTCGCCTGGCTCGTCTATCCCTCCAATTCGCGGCAAATTCGGGCACTGGATCTCACGAGCTCACAGCTAACTGTCATGTTTGGAATATTTTGGCAGGAATGCAACCCACGGTCCATCAGCCCGGCCTGATATCTTACGTTGTTTCAATAACTTACCTTTTCGCCGTAACCTCATCATCACGGCTAACTCCTTATTCCCGAATATTTTGCAGGCAAGTCTCGACAGGTCAATTACTTGCCGACCATCCTCGCAAAATATTAAAAACAAATGACTTTAAACCTAGCGATTTCAATATTTTGCAAAATTGCGCCTGTAAATTATTGAAAACATGGATCTCATTTTTACTTTTTTGTTTGAGGGGTCTTCATCATGGCAGTCAAAATCTGTGAACACATCAAGGCCAGCGGCATCCGCTGCGGCTCGCCTGCTCCCAAGGGCGAGCGTCTTTGCTACTTCCACAAAAGCCTGGGTCAGGCTTTGCCAATTCGCTCGGTGCTATTTGATCCCTGCCTGGACCAGCGACCCGACCCGACAGGCAACCGCATCCTGATGATGCCGCTGCTGGAAGACGCGGCCTCCATCCAGATGGCCTACATGCAGGTGCTGGGCGCCATTCTGTACAACGAAATGGACCCGCGCAAGGGGCGGGGCCCTGCTGTCGGCCATACATGGGGCGGCGCGCAATCTGAAGGTCATGAAGCGCGAGTTGACGGCGGTGCAAAAGCGCCCCGCCAAACTGTGGCGCGGCCCTTGGGGCCAGCGCACCAAGGGCAATCCTGACGCCCTGACCAGCTCGGCAAGTGAGTTCGTCGGCAAGAAGACGCTCGAAGGAGAGGCGATACACAAGAAAGCGCAAGCCATGATCGACGACGCCTTCGCCAGCTTCAAGTCTAAGGAGACCGCGTGAGTTCGAGGCAGCGGAACCGGCCCCCGCGTTCTAGAATCGTCCTAGCCATGCATAATGCTGTCCTAACCTCGCTTGTTCTTCTGCTCGTGGCATCTGCTTCTGCCCAGCCGGCCGGCGCGCCTGTGCAGTCGGCCGCTCCTCCGCCAGCGGCGACGGCAACGCAGATTCCTGCCAACTGGCCGACCGCCCAATTCGCCTCCGTCAAAGATCCGAGCCAGCAGAAGGCGCTCAAGATCCTCAACGACATGATTCAGGCCCTGGGTGGCGAGGCTTACCTGAACATCCACGATATGCAGACCGAAGGGCGCGCCTATGCCTTCTATCATGGCCAGCCGACCGGTCAGGGGGTGCAATTCTGGCGCTTCTGGGAATGGCCCGATAAAGATCGCTGGGAGCTTACGAAGCAGCGTGATGTGATCGAGCTCAACATCGGCGACCAGGGTTACGAGATCACCTACAAGGGCACGGCAACACAGGACCTCAAGCAATTGGAGGATTATCTGCGACGCCGCGAGCACTCGCTGGAGTGGATCATCCGCAAATGGCTGCCCGCGCCCGGCACCATGATTCTGTACAGTGGCCCGGCCATGGTCGAGCAGAACCTCGCCGACCAGATCACGGTATTGAGCGGCACCAACGACAGTGTGATCTTGTCCATCGATCCGCGCTCTCACCTGCCGGTCAAAAAGACCTATAGCTGGCGCGATCCCAATGACCGGCTGATCGATGAGGAATCGGAGGTGTTCAGCAATTACCGTTTGATTCAGGGCATCCAAACGCCGTTGAGCACGGTGCGCAACTTGAATGGCGAGATGAGCAACCAGCGCTTTATGACCACCGTGACCTACAACAATAATTTCCCGGCGACCATGTTCGAACCCAAGGGCATCACCTACAACCCGGAAAAGAAGCCGGCGGCGAAGTAGCATGCACGATTGTTCTCCAGTCAGACTATTGCATCAGGATCCAACTCACCATTTTCTGCATGGCGACCGGAGACATGGTCTCTTCGATCTCGGCATACTCGCTCGGCGCTCCTGTTTTGGCGGTTTGCAACATATGGTTCAAGCCGGGCAATTCATCGATTTCAACGTGTTGGTTGCCGCCCTCCGCAAGAGCCTTCTTGATAGCAGGCAAATTCTGTTTCGCCGAGACCTGCACGTCCTTATCGCCGTTGATGGCAAGCACCGGACACTTCACTTTGCGCAGTGCCGGCGCGGGGTCGTAGGCCAGGAAGTAGCGGAACCACGGGGACGTGACCATTTTGATCGAAGCGCCGATTTGCGCCTCCGGAACTGTGCCCTTCAACTTCTCCTGGAGTTCCTTGTCCAACACCGCACTGTCCTTCTCCTTGAGCACCAGCGTCAGGATTTCCTTTTCCGAAGCAGCTTCTTTCTCTGCCGCCTCAGGGCTAACACCAGAAGCCTCGGAAATCAGCCGCACCTGTTCGGGCAGCAACTGGTCGCCGGGTACGCCTGGACCCGCCACGATCACGATGAAAGCGACGTCGGGATTGCGGGCGGCCACCATGGGAGCGATGAGTCCGCCCTCGCTATGGCCGACCAGCCCGATCTTGTGAGGGTCCACTTCAGCGCGTGTCTTGAGATAGGCGACACCAGCTTCGGCGTCAGTCGCGAAGTCCGCCGTGGTGGCGTTGGTACGGTCTCCGGTGGATTTCCCCACGCCTCGATCGTCAACCCGGAGCACCGCGATGCCTTGGCGGGTCAGGTAGTCCGCAAGCACGAGAAACACCTTGTGACCGAGCAAGTTTACGTCCCGATCATGAGCGCCCGATCCCGGAATCAAGAGCACTGCGGGAAACGGACCTTTTCCCGGCGGAACCGTCAGCGTACCGGCGAGCGTGACACCTGTTGCCTGTTTGTTGACGTACGAGACTTCTACTTCGCGGTATGGATACGGCTTAACCGGGTCCTGCGGCCGTGGCCGGCGTTCCAGTGTCGATACATCCGTAACGCGTTTGACCGCCAGAGGTATGCTGCCGGCAGTCCATGTGTACGTTCCGTCAATGCTCGAAAGGTCAGAACTGATCTTGCCTTCGTAGGAGGCGCCCTTCTGCTTCAGTTCGATCTTGAGGGAGGAGCCATTCCGCGTGACCGCAGTTGCCGGTATTCCGTTCACTCCCTGGTCCGGGCTATCCATCGTCGCAGTCAGGCCGTCCACGGTATTGAGGATGTGGAACACCACGCGCAGCTTGATACCACTGAACTCGACCGTTCCCAGCCACGCCCCATCAATATCGGAAGGCGGGCCGGCCTTGGGTTGACTTTTCGCCTCCGCCTTGGCGCGCTTCAAGTCAAGGTCTATGTATGCGGGTCCCTGCGACCAAGTACCAAAGATCTTCGTCGCGTCCGGGTTGACCTTGCCTTCATAAGTGCCATGGATTTGGTCAACCGTGAACTTGAACTTCGAATTCTTGAGCGAGATGGAGCTGATGGCGATGCCATAGGCGCCCTGGTCAACGCTATCCATGGTTCCTTTGAGGTTCCCGTCGCTGTCCTGGGTGATGTGCAGAACGAGATGAAGCTGTGCCGTGCCGGCATTGAGCGTTCCTTGCCAGTCGCCGGCGATGTCCTGGCCATGCGCCAGGCCTGCGGCCAGAGTAACGAAAACTGCAATTGCGATGATCGTTTTCATGGTTCGACCTCCTTGTCAGGTCGTGTTAGCTGCACTACTACCAGGATCCGCTGCGGCGAAGGCATGCCAGTCTTTCAGAAACTACCTGCTTCCTCTCGGGGGCTTCCCCGGGCAGCTGCGAACTGGTGCCGAGTGTGCTTCAGAAACCGTCCGAATACAATGCACCAGCGGTGGTTTGTGAGTCATCCGCAAGTGTATTCCGGGTGTGCTGGACTAACCGATTCATTCCAAAGGTCTTGGATATGTCGAAAAACAGCCGCTAAGAGCAGGGCTGTGCCATTGGGCCCTGTCTAGCGACTTCGTGCCCGACCCTGTTTGCCCGAAGATTGCGCTGGGCGTGAAGCTTTCGTTGTGAACGATTCTCGTCGGTGTTATCGTCGTAAGGCGGTCCCACTTCATCGCAGCTTGCAACTCATGTTGTCCTCTCTCCAGCGCTTATTCCTGCCAGCTTTGCTCATCGCGATGCACGGCGTTGCTGTGGCCCAGCAAACCTTGGGTGAACTTTACGCCACCGACGCCAGCGTAAAAGGGTCGGTGATTCTGGCGGGCTCGGGAACCAGCGTGTTGAGCGGCTCTTCCATCCAGGCTGGAGCGCAAGCTGCGACCCTGAAGCTGGAGCGCGGCGGCAGCCTGCTGGTTTGCCAGGGGACCAAGCTTTCCGTCACCGCCTCGCAGAGTGGACGCGAGCTGATGTTCAGCCTGAACAGCGGCAATCTGGAGATGAACTATCCCATCGGCGCTTCCGCCGACACGCTTCTCACTCCGGATTTGCGCCTGCTGCTGCCCGGTCCGGGAACCGTGCATGTCGCGGTTCATGTCACGCCGCAAGGTGACACCTGCGTGCAGTCGTTGCCGTGGAACGCCTCGGCCATTGTTGTCTCCGAGACCATGGGCGATGCTACGTATCAGGTGAAGCAGGACGAAGCCGTGCTCTTCAAGGGTGGTCATCTCAGCGAGGCGGTTCACTCGAAGCAGAACTGCGGGTGTCCGGTCTCCCCGCCAGTACAAGTGGCCAGAGCGGCACCGCCGCCCGCGTCGCCGGAATCCAAGCCCGTACAAGCGGCGGCTGCTCCGCCTGCCAAGCCTCTGCCGGCGCCTTCTCCCGAGGAACACGTCGCGGTGGAAGCGCCGTTTGTCTTCCGCGCCAACGATCCAGCGCCTGATCTGACAGAGATGGTTGCTACCTTGAAGTTGGAAAACGACAAGGTGGTGCAGCTTGAACCGGTGGTTCTGCCACCACCTGGGAAGAAGAGCAAGGAGCAGTCGACAACCGATACCGCGACGAAGCAGAAGCACGGATTCTTTAGCCGGATCGGGGCCTTCCTCGCGACCGTATTTCACTGAGGCCGCGCGACCGTTGAGGCTTGCAGAAGTAGAGTGACGAAGGCGTCGGAGTTGTCATCACGAGCCTGCCGCCAAACCCGGGCGCCGGAATGACAATGCAAGAGGGATTGGCGATCGCTAAGTGCTAACTGCCAATTCCCCGTCTGTTAAACTTGGTTCTTCCTTATGACAGAACAGCCGCGCTCCCGCGTATTCCTATGGGTTTTGTTGGGCGGCGGAGCCTTCTTTCTCTTCCTGGTGGCCATCTTTGCGCTGGTGTATTTCACGGTCCGCTCGCAGCAGAAGGACAGCTTCAGCGGCTTCGGGGACAAGATCGCGGTGGTGGATCTGGAAGGCGTGATCATCACACCGAAGGACGTGGTTGACCAACTCAGGAAGTACGGCGATGACAGCTCCATCAAGGCGATCGTCCTGCATGTGAACTCGCCGGGAGGCGGCGCTGCGGCCTCCGAAGAAATCTATCGCGAGGTGTTGCGGGTTCGCGATGAGAAGAAGAAGCGCATCGTGGCGTCCATTCAAACCGTCGGCGCCAGCGGCGCGTACTACGTTTCGTCGGCGACCAACAAGATATTTGCGGACCAGGCCAGCATTGTCGGCTCGATCGGCGTGATTGCCCAGTGGGTCAACTATGAAGAGCTGATGAAGTGGGCCAAGATCAAAGACATTACCTTGAAGGCGGGCGAGTTCAAAGACACCGGTTCGCCTACCCGCGACATGACTCCCGCCGAGCGCGCCTACCTGCAAGGCCTGATTGACAACATGCATGTGCAATTTATCCACAACGTGGCCACCGGACGCCACATGAAGGACGAGGATGTGCGCACGCTGGCCAATGGTAAAGTGTGGACCGGCGAGCAGGCGATGCCACTGAAGCTGGTGGACCAGATCGGCGATTTCCGCGCGGCGATTGAAGACACAGCAAAATCAGTGGGTATCAAAGGCGAGCCGACGCTGGTGCATCCTGAGAAGGAACGCAAGAGCGTCCTCGACCTGCTGTTCGGCGATGTTTCCGAATACCTGCCCAGCCGCGCCAAACTGATGGAAACCAATGTTGGGTTCTACTACCTGTGGAAGTAACGCCAGGTAACGTGGTCGGCGCTGAAAGTAACCTGCGGGAATCGCAGTGGCTCGGAAGTCCAACGGAAAGTTAGGCTTGCCAACCTTGCCGTAATTTGAGAGTATCCGGTTGTGCCGATGTCAAGGACATTGGCTCCGTAAGAAGGGGCGTGCGAAAGATGACCAAAGCAGACTTGATCGACGAAGTTTCCCGGCTGGCGGAACTTACCCGGAAGGACAGCGAAGTCATCGTGGAAACCATCTTTGAGAGCGTGGTGCGCTCGCTGCGCGCCGGCGACAAGATCGAGATCCGCGGCTTCGGCAGTTTCCGTACCCGCCAACGCAAGCCCCGCGTCGGGCGCAATCCCAAGACTGGCGACCGCGTCGACGTTCCCGCCAAAAAGATTCCGTTCTTCAAGCCCAGCAAAGAGCTGAAAGACATGGTCAACAACTACGTCGCCGAGCCTCAGGCGGCGCCAGGAAATGCGCCAGAGTCATAGAGCTTAGCTTCGATCAGTGCCCGGATCAGCTTGTCCGCTGAATTGCTGCCGTATTTTCGGCTGCGTCAAATACAAAATAAACAATCCAGAGATCAAAACCCCGAACGATCCTTGTAGTATTCTTCCCGGCGCGAACAGACTTATGGCATCGCCAAGAGCGTTCACCGAACACAGCATGACGGCGAGGCTCCATCCCCATTTGCGGCGCCGGTAAATGCCCACGACTCCGCCGCAGGCGACTGCTCCTACAACAAACAGGAGCAGGGAAGCGAGCCTTCCCATGCTCTGGAATGTCGGAACGTGCTTCCGGGTTGAATTGCCACGCAGATTCAAGCAGCCTGCCGGGAAGCAGCAGCAATATCCCAATGAACACTGCCATCAACGTGGCGAAAACCAGGAACGCGATCACTACATTAAGTCCGCTCCAACCGCGCCGATAGCGGCTCATTCGCTGCCGGATCCCAATTACCGCCATCATTCGTCCAGTCTGCCCGAACTCTGCCCGATGCGAGAAGAAGCGTCCGCGGTCGCACGCGGTGCAGCCTTCGATCACGCTGATGTGTTCGTCACGAATTCCGGCATCCTGCAATTGGCGCTTGTTGGCTTCGACCAGGTTGAGATGGATTTCGGGCCCGAGTTCGCCGTGGCCGGGAGCTCGCTGGTTCAAGAACAGCAGTGGGTAACGCACATGGATCGCGTTGGCGTCGAAGACCTCCTCAAAGAGTTCGTCAGCGTAGGAGAACTGCGATTGAAATTCCGCTCGCACCTCGGAACCGACCTGATAGCAGCATTGCCGGATGGCCGGCCCAATGACAGCACGCAGATCACGTGGCACACTCCCGAATTGCCGCCGCATTTCGCCGATGCCTTTCTCGACCACCCGGGCGACAGTCCCGCGCCAGCCTGCATGGAATGCACCGACGGCACCGCGCTTCACGTCGGCGACCAGAACCGGAACACAATCGGCGGTCTTGATGGCCAGCAACAAACCCGCGGCATCGGTAATCAGCCCGTCGCCCGCAAGTGGCTCACGCGAAGCAGCGTCAACCTTATGCACGAGCGACGAATGGATTTGCTTGAGCTGCACCAGAGGCCAGGGACGTCCGTCGTCCCCGGTTGCTCCCACCGCCTGCAGAAACAGTGCGCGATTGCGCTCGACGTTCTCCAGCGTGTCATGCTGGGTCAGGCTGAGATTGAGGGCGTCGCCGCCGTAGCAGGTCGAAACGCCGCCCTCCCGGGTGCTGAATCCGTGCACCAGCCAGGGAAATTGCGTCAGAAGTTGGGCGCGCAGGATTTTCACCGGTTGGATCGCCTTAACTGGTGAACGACGTATCGTGTCAGGCTTCGTCCTGGTTCGGGGATGACGTTTGGAGGCTGGCGGCACGGCTCCATTCTAGAGCAGATTTGACAAGGAGCAGGTTGGAGAACGGCCTCGGCGATTATCTCGCGCCGCGCGAAGTCCCTCCCTTTAGCGACGGTGCAACTCCAGAATACAATCGCTTGGGGCGATGCTCCTCTACTACATCACCGATCGCAAAGGCTTTCCCGGCGCAGCAGCGCAGCAGCGCAGCGCGTTGCTGCGCAGGATGGCGGAAGCGGCCTGCGCGGGCGTGGACTGGATCCAGTTGCGGGAAAAAGACCTCTCGCCACGCGAACTGGAATACCTTACAGGTGAAGCCCTGAGGGTGGTTCGCGACCACTCAGCTACCACAAAGCTGCTCATCAACGGCCGTACTGACGTCGCGCTGGCATGCGGCGCCGATGGCGTTCATCTCCCCGCTGGAGAAATTGCTGCGTCAGAAGTTCGAGCGTTGTGGATGCAATGTCGAGCCAGTCGCCCTTGGATTGGCATTTCCGCACACACAGCCGACGACGTTCATGACGCTAAAGCAAGTGCGGCGGATTTCGCTGTCTTCGCGCCGATCTTCGAAAAGGTGCCGACAGGAACGCCGGGAATCGGCTTGGAGGCTTTGCGTGCGGCTTGTGCGGAAGCAGGCGATCGTTTTGCCGTGCTCGCATTGGGCGGGGTTACGCTGTCAAATGCTCATGCCTGTATCGAGGCTGGGGCCGCCGGGATCGCCGGCATTCGCCTGTTTCAGCAAGGCGACGTGTCCGAGACGGTACGGCGGCTTCGTGCACCATGAGAATCCACAAGCACTGGACGATGCCGGTGGGCCACTTTTGAAATCTCAACTTGGGAGTATAGTCACAAGAAAGATCATGCATTTCCGCCAATTTCTTTTGGTCTCCATTTTCATGCTGGCGGCGTTCGTCCCGAATCTAGCCGCGCAGGATTCTTGTCCCGTCACGACTCCGTCTAATCCGTCGTTCGTACCTCCGGTGCCGTACCGGATGAACGCCCCTCAAGGAGCATTCTGGTATGGTGCGAATGACCTGTGGGCTCTGCTACCGGTCGAGGGTGTTTGGCATCTAGCTCGCCAAGACAACGGGGGCTACTTCAACAAGCTGTTCCTGTGGCAGGAGGGATACGATTGGCGAAAGGAACCCCACCCAGACATTATTGTGGTTCTGAGACGTCTGGATGGTAATACGCCACCCATCACCTCGCGAGGCGGGACGAATGCCTTTCTTGATCATTCCTGGGCAATGTTAACTGGGGTCCTCTTCCCAATGGAGGGATGCTGGGAAATCACGAGTTCCCATGACGGGCATAGTCTGACCTTTGTCCTGTCGGTAGTACCTTAAGCTGCTCTTTCCAGTCCCCGCCTGTCCACTCTCAAGATAGGCGACCAGATCGTTCAAAGTGGCCCATTACGCGAACGACTATTGCGGTTGCACATAAACCGGATTATTGGGCGAAGGGGGTTCGTATTCCTGGCCGTACTTGTTCTTGTGCGAGGTCGAGGCTGTCGTCACCGGTACACGTACGGTACCCACGGAATGAGATGCCGCACTGACGTCCACGGCGCGGGACAACGCCTGCAACGTGGCGGGCAGAGCGCTTTCGTTCCACACATGGAACGTGTAACGGCCCTGCGGCACGGAGGCGATGGAGAATTCTCCCTGCTTATCGGGCACTGCGAAGTACTGACTGGCGAGAACGACGATCACGGCGCTCATCTCGGGGTGAATGTTGCAGAAGATAAACGAAATCCCTTCGCGGTCGAAGTGAACGGTGCGAGAGGTGCCAGCTTCGTAGAGTCCGAGGTCGAAGCGTTTGCCGTTAAACAGCGAAAACACGTTGTGGAACCAGGGATCGCGGTTGGGGAATTCAACGGTTGACCCTTTGGTGACCACCAGCAGGTGAGGCTCGAACGTCTTGTTCTTCTGCTGCAGCACGGCATGCATGGGAGGGACGCTTGCCGCGCCATTCGCGTCTGCGCCGAGTGGAGTGAGCCACACCACCGTCGAATTTGCCGGGGAGATGTGGCCTGCTCCCTGCAGAACGACGTGACCGGTGACATTGATTTCCTGTGCCCACAAGCTTGCTCTCCCCCTGCAGCACAACGCGACCGCGGCCAGCAATGCGAGTTTTCCTGCGGCAATCATGGCCCGCGTCAGAAGAGTATCCCCATCGCCATGTTTAATTGTCCGGCCCCATAGCGCTGATTGTAGAGGGAGAAGCTGGAGAAGGTGGTTAGCCGACGGTATTCCAGCGACAAGAGCAGGTCAGACCGCGGCCGGTAGATCACATTGCCAAACGCACCCTGATTGCGAGTGACATAGCTCTCCGACTGGTTGCCGAAATAGCGAAGGTCCGCCGCAAACGGATTGTCTTGTCCGAATGCGGCATTGAACTCGAGTTTGGGAAGCGGCTGGTACTTGAGCTGCGCCCAACCGCCAACCGAATTCAGCGGAAGCACGGCTGTGGCCGGATCGGTGAGCGGCCCATTATAGACAACGCTGCGGCTCAGAGCGGCGCCCAGGCCGCCGATGGCTTGTCCCCGGTAGAAGAACCCGCTCAGGGTCAGCACCCGGTTGAGCGGCAGGCTCCAATCTGCGGTGGCGGCATATCCGTTGACGTTGCGGTTAAAGCCCCAGTATTCACGGCTGTAGTAGCCCCCAGTGCCAACCGTGAAGGTACGGCCCAGCATGGGATGGGAGTAGGCAACCCGCGCCGCGAAAGCTGGCTGACGCGACTCTTCGCCGGCGTCGGGAGCACGGTACCAGACATAGTTGAAGCCGTCGGGCGGTTCCCCGGTCAGAGGATCGAGCACGCCGCCCTGCAGGCTCACCGTGGAATGGTTCGAGAACTCGAAACGATGTTCCACCCGCACTTGCGGGGTCCACGACCAGAGATTGCCTGAGTAGGTGAGCGCAGGAACAATCAGGGACGCGAACGACGTCGGAGCTTCGGGCGCGATAAACAAGCCGTCCTGGCCCGCGATCACGGAAGTATCCTTCCAATCCAGACGAACCGTCGCGGTGCGCAAGCGCACGATTCCTGAGTTCACGCCGTTGTAGGTAGCGGGAAATCCACCGCCAAAATCAAGGTTGACGTTGCCGCTGGAGTGAGCTCCGAAGACGTCGGGCCCAAACACCTCGAACCCCAGAATCGACTGTCGAAGAGTGCCACCTACCGATCCCGGCGAGTCCATAGGGTCTGGTTTGATCACCCAGGTGGGCACGTCCTGATTGTCGGGATAACCGCTGTTACCGAACAGATTGAAGAGCACGATGCCCGAAAGGCGCACTCGATACTTTGAAGCGCTTTCCACCTTCGTCTGGTACTGCTCGTTCACCTTCTCCGACAAGAGTTGCTCATCTTCGGCAAGATGCTGCACCTGCTGTTCTGTTTGCGCGCCGCCTGAAGTTGAGGCAGCCGCGAGCTGATCACTGTCAGAGGTGCTGGTTCCCAGGTTGGCATAGCTTTCGGTACGTTGCACCTCCAGCTCCTGGCGAAGCTTGGAGATTTCGGCGCGGCTGGCGCTTGTCTCCTGCTGGAGTTGCAGCACCATCTGCTTCAATTCCTGCACCTGAGACTGCAGCTCGCCCAGGGCGGCATTCACGCCTGGGTTGGCAGCTGCCGGCGCTGCTGGCTGGTTTTGTGCGGCACACCGACTTCCCACTTGCAGCGATAGACATACCAGCATCGCCGTGCCAAATATTCGGGAGAATCTGAATTCCATTTCGCACCTCGGGCAAGGATTTGAAGGGCCCTTCAAACCTTCGCTTTGTGGTTACGTCGTTACATGCTGTAGTGGCGGGAGGTATCCGCCGCCTGGCCGTTTCCGACAGCGGCTTTCTTGAGCACCCGGGGCAGCATGATCCGCATTGCAGTGCGGCCAGGCACCGAGCTCTCCAGTTGCAGAGTGCCGCTGTGGTCTTGCACGATCTTTTGCGCAATCGTAAGCCCCAGCCCGGTCCCATTTTCCTTGCCATGGCTGACGAATGGCTGGAACAGTTTGTCACAAATGGAGGCTTCCACGCCGGGACCGTCATCAATGATGCGAATGTCCAGAGTGTCCTGGCGATTGGAGACGGTCACCGCGACATTTCCCCCATATCCCTGGGTTGCCTGACAGGCATTGAGCAGCAGGTTGTAGAAGACGCGCTCCATCTTCCGCGCGTCGAACTGCGCGTTGTGTGTGCCGGCCGATTCGATGGCAACGTTGATCTTCTGAAATTGCGGATGCGCGTGCACCAACTCGACGGCGCGACTAATCGTCCGCTCGATCGGCGCGTCGGCCACGTTCAACGACTCGGCGGGGCGCGACAGCTCCAGCAAGGAATCGATGAGGTCGGTCAGCCGGTTGACCGCGAGCCGAATTTCCAGGTAAAGCTCCTCGCGTTGCTGCGGACTGAGATCAGCGTCGGCCAGGAACTCCGCGTTGGCCAGCACGGCGGTGAGCGGATGCCGCAAGTCATGCGAAATGGAGCTTGCCATGGTGCCGATGGTGGCCAGCCGTTCGGCGTTCAGCAGCCGCTGCTGTGCCTGGTGCAGGCTCTCACGCATGCTGCCAAAGGCGTTGGTGAGCTCCGCAACCTCTCCCGATCCACTGGCGTGCAAAGGATAGCGGAAGTCTCCGCTGCCCAAGGCCCGCACGCCATCCACCAGTTTTTCCAACGGGAGGGTAAAGGTGCTGGCGATGAAATACACCAGCACGCTTCCGACGAAGACCGCTCCGAAACCGACGCTCAGCAAGAGCCGACTCAGGTGATCTAAGAAGGCGGTGGCTTCGTCGTATGACTTCATCACCACGATGTTGACGGCCGGCGACGCGCCAGGATCGAGACCCAGAGAGGAAGCGATGAAGCTTTCCTTCCCCAGCTTCCAATCGGTTGGGCCCTGCGGAAGGGCCTGCGTGCTGAGGTGCGCTCGCAACTCCCTGGTTTGCTCGGAATTGAGCGTGCTTACCACCACGTCCTCTCCGCAAACGATGGCCACTTGGCTGGCCGCAATCTGGCCCACCTCGCGCGCCACGCTGGCGTTCATTTCATACCCCACCGCCACCATGCCGAGCAGCGAATTGTCGGCGGGACGCCCGAAATAGATGGGCTTCAGCACAACCTCATAGAGATATCCGTTGGCAAACCACCATTGCAACGGTTCATCGAGCGCGTTGCGATGCTCCAGCAGAAGCTGCGCCTGTTCGCGCGAAATGCCCGGTTCTTTAGTGTGAAATCCGACGAATTGGTTGGCTGGATCGACGAGCGCGAACAGATCGCCCCCAGACAAGCGGAACATCTCACCCGATGCATCCTGAATGGTGGGCGCGTGGCGGGAGGTCATCAACGCCTTCAGGCTGGGAAGGTCGGCCATCAATTTGGCGGAGCGCGCCAGCGCTGCTTCCCGCTCTCGTTGCACGTTGCGGAAGGTCTCAACCGAATTGGCAAGATCGCTGCCCAGTTCGCGCCGGATCTGGTTTTCCACGGTACGCTGAACGATCAGAAGGGAAACCGCGGTCAGGCCGGCCGAGGTCAGCAGCATGGCGATGAGGAATTTGGTCCGCAGCCGCAAACGACCCATCGCTGACTCCCTTCCCTGCCTGGCCTTATCTGACAAACTTATAGCCTGTGCCGTGGACCGTCCGGAAGTGCACCGGATCGGCGGGATCTTTCTCCAGCTTCTGCCGCAGGCGAAGCATATGCGTATCGACGGTGCGGGTCGTGGGATAGTTGTTGTAGCCCCAAACCTCGTTGAGCAGTTCGGTACGAGAGACAACGCGGTCCTGGTTGTTCAGGAAGAAGCGCAGCATCTTGAATTCCTGAGGCGTTAGCGGCACCAGATGCCCATCGCGGTGCAACTCCATTCTGGAAAAGTTTACTTCCACGTCATCGAAGCTGAAGACTTCGATCTTGTCCGTCGCCTGGTTCAGGCGCCGTACCGCAGCTCGCACCCGCGCAAGAAGTTCGCGCGGGCTGAATGGTTTGGTTACATAGTCGTCCGCCCCGAGTTCCAGCAGCAGCACCTTGTCGAGCACGTCGCCGGCGGCGCTGAGCACAAGGATGGGGACGTTGGAGGCTTCACGCTTGATCTCGCGGCAGATGTCCTGGCCTGACTTTCCGGGGAGGCGCAGGTCCAGAATCACGACGCGTGGCACTGTGGCGCGAAACATTTCCATGGCCACCGCGCCGTCGGCAGCAATCGTTACCTCGAACCCGGCTGACTCAAAGGTCCGCCGCAGGGCCCGCTGTACTGCCAAATCGTCTTCGATGACCAGAATCTTTTCCATGACCGCCCCACCTAATTTAAGTTGCTTCTGAGATACAGCTAATAACAGATCAATTTGGCCGTCAACGGCCTGTTAACAAATCTGTGACAAACACAGGCTGCAAACGCCCACGTTTGGGAGTTGTCAACAAGTTTTGACAACATTGTCACCTCCCCAAGACAACTGCCCCCAATGCCCCCATTAGATTGCAGACAGCTTCTGGTAGCCGAGAGTCGAGTCGACATGCCGGAAGTAACTCACGAATCCGAAATGGATGGAGGAACGATGTTTAGGTCACACAAATTCAGTCTGCAAACAGCATCCCGTCTGGTTTTCAGCGCAGCGCTCGCGTTGGTGGCGATTGCCCTGGTCAGCCTGCCGGCCGCCGCTCAGAAGGCCACCCCAACGAACCTTACGTCTGACATCCCCGATGTCGGTACTTTCACGGACGCAAACCTAGTCAATCCCTGGGGCCTGGTCGCAAGCCCGGCCGGCCCGTGGTGGGTTTCCGACAACGGCACCGGACTTTCGACTCTGTACGATGGGACCGGCAAGACTCAAGCCTTGGTGGTCACCGTCCCCTCCGGCAGTTCCGGCACCGGGACGCCCACGGGCATCGTCTTCAACAGCACGTCCGACTTCAAGATCAATGGCAGCTCCGCGCTCTTTATCTATGCCACAGAAGACGGAACCATCTCGGGATGGAGCTCCGGAACCAGTGCGGTAATTGCAGTCAACAATAGCGGCAGCGGCAACGCCGTTTACAAGGGGTTGGCCCTCGGATCAGCCGGCGGCATCAACTATCTTTACGTAGCGAACTTCCGCAACGGTACGGTGGATGTCTTCGACAAAAACTTCTCCCCCTTCTCCTTCGGTTCGGGTTCGTTTGTGGATCCCATGGTCCCCAGCGGATTTGCTCCGTTCAATGTGTCCAACCTCGGAGGCGGTGTGCTGGCCGTGACCTATGCCAAACAGGATGCTGCGAAGCATGACGACGTCCCTGGTCCAGGAAATGGCTACATTACCCTTTTCGACACCGCAGGCAACCTCAAGTCCCGCCTGGTTCACACTCCTTACTCGAACTCCCCGTGGGCAGTCGTGATGGCTCCGGCGTCGGGTTTTGGCGGATTCAGCGGAGACATTCTGGTTGGAGAGTTCGGCAGCGGCGCGATCGCGGCTTACACTCCTGCCGGTAGTTTTGTCGGTCTGTTGTTTGATCCCGCCAATCTGCAGCTGCGGGTTGACGGCGTGTGGGGCATGAACTTTGGCAACGGCACCCAGTCCGGTCCCAAGACCACTCTGTACTTTGCAGCCGGAGCCTTCGGCGAAGCTCACGGCATCCTGGGGAACATCACCTGCTGCAGTGCGGGTCCGATTCACACGGCCAAAGAGTAAAACCTGTTACTCCATCAACCGAGGAGGGCGAGAGCCCTCCTCATTTTTGTTTCTGCGTTGATTCGCTGCAACCCCGCCTCATCTTCTCCTCTCCTCTGGTGTGCCGCTTTGGCAAGAGCTTTCCTCTTTCCCGTCCTTTATCTTGCTGTGCGCGGGAATAAACGCCTCACTTCTCAGTTAGCAACCCTGACAGAAACATCCGAGTGGCACAGAGGAGCGCACGATGAATGAAGGCGATGGTGGCGAAATTGCGAAGCCCGGAGTCAACGGCGACTTTTGGCGTGATCACAGATCATGATGGCATTGACCGCAGAGGTTTCCTGAAATGCATGGCGTGGGCGGGAACGGGCGCCTTTTGCGTGATCAAGGGCGGCGTACTCAATTCCTACAGCTTGAGCGGTTTCCCGTTCGGCGGTCATGAGCACAAGGGCGACCTCAGCTTCGTCCAGATCAGCGACAGCCACATGGGATTCGACAAGGCGGCGAATCCGGACGTTGTCGGCACCTTAAAGGCCGCAGTGGACAAAATCAACGCGCTGCCGGTTACTCCCGCCTTCATCCTGCACACCGGCGACATCAGCCATCTCTCCAAGCCGGGAGAGTTCGACACCGTCGACCAACTGCTGAAGGGCTGCCAGCACCAAGGACGTGTTCTTTGTGCCCGGTGAACATGACGTTCTTAACGACGACGGCGGGCAATATCTGGAGCGCTACGGAAAAGGAACGCAGGGAGTCGGGCTGGTACAGCTTCGACAAGAACGGCGTCCACTTCGTCGGGCTGGTGAACGTCCTGAACCTGAAGGCCGGAGGCCTGGGTAGCCTTGGCGGAGAACAACTGGATTGGCTGGAGAAGGACGTGAAGCATCTTTCCAAGAGCACTCCCATCGTGGTCTTCGCTCACATTCCCTTGTGGAGCGTTTACCCGGAGTGGGGCTGGGGCACCGACGACAGCGCCCAGGCACTCTCGTACTTGAAGCGCTTCGGTTCGGTCACAGTGTTGAACGGACACATTCACCAGACCATGCAGAAAGTGGAAGGCAACATCACCTTCCACACTGCCGCGTCCACTGCGTTCCCTCAGCCCAAACCGGGCCAAGCGCCTTCTCCCGGGCCGATGAAGGTCCCGGCTGATCAACTGCGGACGCTGCTGGGCGTTACCGATGTCAACTACGTTCGCGGCAAGCATGCCCTTGCCGTGATCGACTCAAACCTGGGCTGAGCTGCGGAGCGCAGCCTTCAACCCCACTCAATTAAGACAAGGAGCATGTTGTGAAGAAAACGAACTGGAAGTTAGGGACTGCAATCCTGCTGGCGGCACTCGCAATTGGTGCTCGCCCGGCAACCACCTTTGGCACTAGTCCGGATGACAAATCCGCGTCGGAAGTCGCCGTCAAGATCGACAACTTCAGCTTTTCGCCCACCACGATAACGATTCCTGCGGGAACCACGGTCCGATGGACGAACCGCGACGACATCCCACACACCGTGGTCAGTGAGGACAAGGCTTTCAAATCGAAAGTGCTGGATACGGACGAGCAATTCACCTACACCTTCACCAAACCAGGAACCTACAGCTACTTCTGTTCTGTTCATCCCAAGATGACGGCAAAGATCGTGGTGCAGTGATGGCGGCGAGCGTGAACCCCTTCGATCCCAAGTCGGTCCTGTTCGCCAAACATGCCCAACATGTCGTGCTGATCCACTTCCCGATTGCGCTTTGCCTTGTCAGTATCGTCTTTGACTTCATTGCGCAGTGGACCAAGAAGCGCGCGTTGGCGGAGGTGGCTTACTACAATCTGCTGGTAGCAGCCATCTCCACCGCGCCGGTCGTGGCGACCGGGTTGCTCGCCTGGCGTTGGCAACTCGAAGGCCAACGGCTCAAAGGCACGCTGCTTCTCCATCTGGTGCTGGGCCTCGTCGCCAGCGGAATGATCTGGCTGGTCTGGAGCTTGCACTTCCGCGCGCACCGCAATCCGGAGAGGCAAGCTGCCGCTGTATCGCCTGCCCATTGAGCTCGCAGCCGCCGCGGTCGTCTCTCTTACCGCCCATCTTGGCGGCTTTCTGAGCGGCGTCAACGGCCCAGGATAAATAATCTCTACGCAGCAATTAAGGAATAAAATCGCGCCTTTCCGGTTTACTCTTCTTAGCGTGGCGCTTGACCGCGACAAGGCGAACGAGTTCGAACAGCTTGCCATGCCCCTGTTCGCCTCGCTGTACAACCTGGCGCAATGGCTCACGCAGGACCGGAGTGAGGCCGAGGACCTGGTGCAGGAGACCTATGCCAAGGCGCTCAAGGGATTCGGCTCATTTCAACCTGGAACCAACTTTCGCGCCTGGATGTACCGCATCTTGCGCAATACGTTTCTAACGTCTGGGACTGGCTTGAAGGCGGCCAGGACCGTGCCGCTGGATGACGAAGACGATCCGCAATCGGTTACGCCTTCGACAACCGAGACGCCGGAGTCGCTGCTGCTGGCCCGCGCCGATCATGATGCCATTCAAACGGCGTTACAGCAGTTGCCGGTCGCCCATCGCGAGATCATTCTGCTGTGCGATGTGGAGGAGATGAGCTATCGCGAGATCGCCGATGCCTTGACGATTCCCATGGGCACGGTAATGTCACGGCTGGCGCGGGCGCGGAAAGCCATGCGGACCTTGCTGGCGGAGAAAGTGCAGGGAGCCTACCGATGACCTGCGAGACTTGGCAGCAGAAGATTGACGCGTATCTGGACGCCGAGTTGCCGGAAGCCGAAACTCGGGAACTCGATGCTCATCTCCGCTCTTGTGCGTCGTGCTCATCGCAAGCCCTGACGCGTTCTGAGCTGAAGCGAACCATCCATCTTGCCGGGGAGAGGTTCGTCCCCGATCCTGAATTTCGCAAGCGGATCCAGAGGAGCATAACTCCCGAGACATCAGGGCGAAGATGGGGATGGATTGCGGAGGTTGGCGCTCTCTGTGCAGCTCTTCTGCTGGTGATCTTCGGTTCAATGGTCTGGGTGCGGCAATCGCAACGTCAGCAACTGGTCGGCGAGTTGACGGACTTGCACGTGGCAACGCTCGCCAGCGCCAATCGGGTTGACGTGGTCTCTTCCGACCGGCACACGGTGAAGCCGTGGTTCCAGGGAAGAGTGCCGTTCACTTTCAATCTGCCGGAACTGCAAGGCTCGCCCTTTGAACTGCTCGGCGGAAAGGTGACTTACCTGGACCAGAATCCCGGAGCGGAACTGCTGTTCACCGTGCGGAAGCATGTGCTCTCCGTTTTCATCTTCAAGGATTCTCCGGAGCTGGACCGGGCTTTGGGCTCCAACGAGCTCCTACGCAGGCTGTCGTTCAACCTCGAATCCTGGACGGACGGCGGATTGCGCTACGTCATCATTACGGACGCCGGCCGCGCTGATATCGATGACCTGCGCGCCAGGTTTGTGCAGGCAGCGCAATAGGCTCTTCGACTACTCCCCGACCTGCTCACACGCCCGCAGCAGGGCGCTCGCCTTGTTCATGCATTCCTGGTACTCGCTCTCGGGATCGGAGTCGGCGACAATACCCGCGCCCGCCTGCACATACGCGCGCCCACGATGAAGCACCATGGTCCGAATCGCGATGCAGGAATCGAGGTTGCCCGCATAATCCGCGTAGAGAACTGCTCCGCCGTACACCCCGCGACGTACCGGTTCCAACTCTTCGATGATTTCCATCGCGCGGACTTTTGGCGCTCCGCTAAGGGTGCCGGCAGGGAAGCATGCCGCCAGCGTATCCAGGGCATCGAGATCTTCGCGTAGATGTCCTTCCAGCGCCGAAACCAGGTGCATCACGTGCGAGTATCTCTCCACATACATCAGGTCGCGGACCTTGACCGTGCCGTATTCGCTGACGCGGCCCAGATCGTTGCGCCCGAGATCAACCAGCATGACGTGTTCGGCCCGCTCCTTCTCGTCCTTGCGCAACTCCTCCGCCAGGTGCTCGTCCTGGGCGGGATCGGCGCCGCGCTTGCGCGTGCCGGCGATGGGTCGGTATTCAAGTTTTCGCCCGGAAACCCGGACCAGCATCTCCGGCGACGCGCCCACCACGTGTAAATCGTCAAGCTTCAGAAAAAACATGTACGGGGACGGATTTACGGTTCGCAGGGCACGATAGATCTGGAACGGCTCGGCCGGCGGCTTGAAATCCAGCCGCTGCGAAAGCACCACCTGAAAAACGTCGCCAGCGGCGATGTACTCCTTCGCGGCGCGCACACTCTCAACGAACTTATCGTGCGACGTGCTGACGTGGACTTTGATCGGCTTCTTTTTCTCCGCCGCGGACCAGTGCACGTGCTGGGCACGAATACCGCGCGCCAGCTGGTGCTCGATCGCCTCGATGTCGGCGAAGGCGCGATCATAGGCCTTACGTGGCGATTCCGAGCGGACATCCGCCGCGGCAATGATGTGCAACTGGTGCCGCAGGTGGTCGAAGGCCAGCAGCCTGTCGTAGAAAGTGAAGACGCAATCCGGCAGCCCCAAGTCATCTTTTGCCCGTTCCGGCAGTCGCTCGAACTGCCGCACCATGTCGTAGGCAAAGTACCCGACACCGCCGGACGTAAACGGTGGCAGCTCAGGCAGCGACGCGGGAGTGTGTCGCCGTAAGCAGGTACGCAGCAACTCAACCACGCTTCCGTGCTGTCGTTCCAACGACGAGCCCTGGCGCACCGTCAGCTCCTTGCCGCGCGCGGTAATCACCATTCGCGGCTGCGCCCCGAGAAAAGTGTAACGCCCGATCTTCTCCCCGCCCTCCACCGACTCCAGCAGGAAGGCGTACTTCTGCCGGGCGGCGATGCTCAAGAATGCGCCAACCGGAGTCAGCAAATCTGCACTCAACGTTTTCGCAACGGGAACCAGCGTGAAGTCGCGGCTGAGCTGCAGGAAATTCTTGTAGTCGGGAGCAAGCATCGGGTCTTCTGTCGCGAGTTACTAAGTTTACAGGGATTATACGGAAGGTACCGGTTCTGCACTTTACTGTAGTTGCAACGAGAAAATGTCGTACTAACTGCGACGAGACTCTGTCACCCCTTGTCATTTAAGTAACGGCCGCTAAAGCCGGGCGGCCGGAGAGGTTGTAGATGCGGGGCATCTTGGGTTTTGGTTTCTGTGGCGTGGTGCGAGGAGCCGGACGGCGCTCCGAGTATTCTTGCAGGGGCAGGGACTGGGCCAACAGCAGAAGGTCACCGCGATAGACGCGCAGGGTGCCATCGAGCTGATGGGAAAGTTCCACCGTTTGTCCGGCGTAGCCGCGAGGGCCGGGCAAGGGCGGCAGCGCGATGGAATGCGCGCCTAGAGTAATGACGTGGTCAGCAGCGACCACGCGCTGGTAGCGCAAACTGAGGCAGCGGGCCAGATCGAAGCGACGCGGCAGGGAGCGAAAGTCGCGGGTGGGGTCGGCGGCGGGGCGGGCAAAGCGCTGGTTGTAGTCGGCGCAGAAGCGGGCGAGCACGGCATTAGCTTCCGCCAAAGTGGTGGCGTGGGCGAGACGGAGTTCGCTGACCAGACGGTCCTGACAAGTGCGCCAGGCGCGCTCGATGCGGCCCTTGGCTTGCGGCGAGTAAGCGGGGATCTGCTGGATGCCGAGTTCCTCCAAGGCGCGTCCCAGTTGGGTAGGAGATTGTTTTCCAACGAGCTGTTCGGCCAGGGTCCAGTAGGCATCGTTGCGCTGGAAGATGCTGTGGCGGTCGCGGTAGAGGCTGAGGGGTACGCCGTGCGAGGTGATCAGGGTGCGGAGAGCGCGGAGATAGCCGACCGTATTTTCGGGTTCGAGTTGGAAGTGGGCGGCCAGGATCTGACTGGTGGCGTCATCCTGAAAGCCGATGAGGGTGAGTTGGGGGCCGCGGCCTTCGAGCCAGTCATGACGGCTGGCGTCGGTGAGGGCCATCATGCCGAAGCGTGGGCGGGGCAAGCGGCGGGAGCGATATTGGCGAGGCCGGCGCTTCTGCGGAGAGGCCAGCTTGGCGCCCCGCAGGATGCGGCGCACGGTTTCGCGGCTGATCGAGAGGTTCTCCTCGGCCCGAAGTTTTTCGGTGAGGTGGGAATCGTTGAAGCCCTGATACGTGCCGCGGGCCAAACTCAAGATCAACTGCTTCTGGGGAATTGAAACGGCCCAAGGCATGGAGCGTCCGCGATTGCCGTGCCGTACCCAGCCGGGATCGTCAGGCTGGTAGCGGCGCTTGAGCCGCTGCACCTGGCGTTCACTCAGTTGCAGCAGACGGGCGGCTTCGCGTACGCTCAGCCTCCCGCCCGCTGCATTCTCGATCACTTTCACCCGTTGGAACTCTTTCTGACTCATGGTCACCATCCTTCGAGGGTGACAAAGTCTCGTTGCAGTTACGGGGTGACATTATCTTGGAGCATCTACACGGTTCTGCACTTTACTTGCGCGCCCGCATCCCCCTGCATATACTTGCAGCGTTTGTCCGCCCGATCCTGGACGCTGCCGCAGCCGTCCACCGAATCGTGCCGCAAGATCCAGCGATCCTTCGGAGAGCTTATGGCAACCACATCACACTCACTCGAACAGGAAAAAAACCCTTGGGAACAACAAGCTGCCCGCTTTAATTTGGCGGCCGAAAAGCTAAAGCTTGATGAAGGCTTGTGGCGCGTTCTTCGCCAGCCCAACCGCGAGATCATCGTTCACATCCCCGTCATGATGGACAACGGTCAACTGGAGGTGTTCACCGGTTATCGTGTGCAGCACTCGATTGCCCGTGGTCCTGCCAAGGGCGGAGTGCGTTACTCTCCCGATGTCACCCTTGACGAGGTTCGAGCCCTGGCGAGCTGGATGACCTGGAAGTGCGCGGTCGTAAATATTCCCTTTGGCGGCGCCAAGGGCGGCATCATCTGCGATCCCAAGCGGATGTCGCGCGGTGAGCTGGAACGCATGACCCGGCGCTACACCTCTGAGCTGATTGAGTTCATCGGCCCGGAGAAAGATGTGCCTGCGCCCGACGTCAATACCAATGAGCAAACCATGGCGTGGATGATGGACACCTATTCCATGCACATGCGGCAGACGGTGACTGCCGTGGTCACGGGCAAGCCGCTGAACATGGGCGGCTCGCGTGGCCGCCGTGAAGCCACCGGCCGTGGCGTCATGATCATCTGTGACGAGTCCATCAAGCACCTCAAGATGAACCGCGAGACGACCCGCGTCATCATTCAGGGATTTGGCAATGTCGGCTCCAATGCGGCCCTGCTCATGCATCAGGCTGGCTACAAGGTGGTTGGCATCGGCGAGTGGGATGGCGGTTTGTACAACGGCAAGGGCATCGACGTTCAGGCGCTTTGGGACTTCCGCCAGAGGGAGGGCACCATTCACGGCTTCAAAGGCGCAGAGCGCCGCGCCACCGAGGACCTGCTGATCACCGACTGTGAAATCCTGATTCCGGCAGCCACGGAAAACGTTATTACCTCTGTCAATGCCGATCAGGTAAAGGCCAAGGTGCTAGTCGAAGGCGCGAACGGTCCTACCACCGCCGCGGCCGATGACATTCTCGCCGATAAGCACGTATTCGTCATGCCCGACATTCTGGCCAATGCTGGCGGTGTGACCGCTTCCTACTTCGAGTGGGTGCAGGACCGCCAAGGCTATTTCTGGAAGGAATCGGTGGTCAACTCGCAGTTGGAAGACATCATGGTTTCGTCGTTCGAGGACGTGGTACGCTACGCCGAGACCCATCACGTCAATAACCGTATCGCAGCCTACATGCTGGCTATCGACCGCGTGGCGTATACCATTCGCCAACGCGGGATCTACGCGTAGCAGCGCGTTGCATCAGGTGGTTGCTTTGAAGGGGTTGAAGACTTGAACGTTTAACTGTTTGAAGTCATCCTCGTTCCGAGTGGCCAGAATCAGGCCGTGTATGCGAGCTGTGGCGGCTATCATCCCATCCTCAATCAAGTGGTCTGACTTGCCGTGCATCAGTCTGCCCCATTCACGAAACGAAGCCGTATCCATAGGCAGAACCTGATACGAACCCTCCAGTTGGTCAACCCATAGTTCGATCTCCCTGGCCTTTTCTGGATTCTGGCTTCGCGTCAGTTCAATTCCTGCCTGTAACTCCCCCAGAGTGACCGCAGACAGAAAGACCTGCTCGTCTCGCAAATCGGTTAGCCAGGCGACCACTGCGCCATGAGGTTTCTGCTTCCGAGTTTCGGAAACCACGTTGGTGTCCAGCAGGTACTTTTTCACTTAAAGTTCACCGGCTTTCGCCGCCGAAGCCTCCGCCTCTCAGGGACAAGGTCTTCAAAGACTGGGCCCGGACCAACAAGGAGCGCCCGCACTCCGGGGCGAGCAGACCTCTGCAGCCGACGCCATTCCTCGATCGAGACCAGCACAGCAGCCTCAACGCCGCGTCGGGTGACGACTTGTGGACCCTTTCTTAGCGTGATTTCCAAAAGCTCACTAAATCGAGCTTTGGCGTCCTGCAACTGCCAAGTAGCCAAATTGCACCTCCGCTCATTTCTGTAATCTATAACTAGTCAGATGACTAGTCAATTCCACTGGCGTCGATCATCCGCGGCCTGGCTTGTGAGCTCAGACGAAACTCCCCAATGCGGTTCCCGTTTTGGGACAAAATAATTTTCCATGACAGTGCCGCAACCCTCAGCAAGTTGGGGCATAATAGCGGTCAAGCTGTGTGGTGGTGATCCCCCTCCGTGCAGGGCATCATGCGACGCCTCTATTTGTATCTACGCCTACTTGCGGTAGCGTTGGCTTTTCCCGCCATCGTTGTGTACATCGCGGTCGCGACTCTCATCCACCCCATCACTGCGTTCCGTAGCCGGTTCCGCGTGGTCCTCCGTATCTGGATGAGCGTTCTGGACTGGATCAAGGGAATTCCGGTGGGCTATAGCTACTGGGAGCAATACGAGGCGCCCGTCATGCTGGATGAGATCGCCGTCCACCACGACGAGTAGCTTGGCTGGCCCAATTTCTAAATTGCTTTCGGTCGAACCAGTAGAGGATAATCGGCTGTTACGGCGGGGGCCGGCGGCCGTTGCGGACCAGTCTGCTTTGTGAATCTTCCTACCTACATCACGCTCACCCGTATTTTCAGCATTCCGGTGCTGATCTGGATCCTTTCGAGCAGCCGCTTTAACTCGTCGAACGGTGACCGCGAACTTCTGGCTTCGTTCGTTTTCATTGCGGCATCCTTGACCGACGCTCTTGACGGTTACCTGGCACGCAGGCGCGCCCAGGTCACCACCATGGGCATGCTCCTCGACCCGGTGGCGGACAAGTTGCTGATCGCAGCCGCCTTTATCACTCTGGTGCAATTCAATCCTCGCACTGTGCCGGCATGGATGGCGGTGATCATCGTCGGCCGCGAGTTCCTGGTCAGTGGATTGCGCTCGATTGCTGCGTCGGAAGGGTTTACCATCCAGGCCAGCGAACTGGGCAAGACCAAGATGTTCGTGCAGATCTTCTCGGTGGTGGCGGCGATCATTGATCACCACTGGACGCACCTGCCGTGGTACTTCCTCAGTCTGCCGGTGCATCCCATTGCCGTGGTCTCGATCTGGGTGATGGTGGGATTGTCGCTGGTTTCCGCCATTGATTACTTCGTTGGCTTCTGGCGGAAGATCGATCGTCACGCGGTAAAGCGCCGCAAGCGGCGTTCCTTTGTGCTCACTCGCCGGAGGAAGCGCAACGATGTCCCCGCAATCTGAGTCAACCCGCACCGTGGTTTCACCCGAGACTTGGGAGTTTTCGGCGGTCGAGCGGCAGCTCCTGCTCCAGCTCGCTCGCAACTCGATTGAGAGCGCACTGGGGGATCGCGACCTCGACCTGACTCCCCCAAGCGCCCATCTCGCCGAACCGCGCGGCGCCTTTACGACCCTGCATGTTGGAGAGAAGCTCAGAGGATGCATTGGATATGTTTCTCCTACCGATTCGCTGTACAAAATTGTCGCCGATACCGCACGTGCGGCTGCCTTCGATGACCCCCGCTTTGAACCCGTGACCCTATCCGAGGTCCCGCACCTGAAGCTGGAAATCAGCGTTCTATCGTCTCTGCAGCCCATCCGCCCGGAGGAAGTCGTCGTTGGCAGGCATGGCCTGGTGGTCATGCAGGGCAATCGTCGGGGGTTACTCCTGCCGCAGGTGGCGCTGGAATGGGACTGGGACCGCGAAACCTTTCTGTCCCAAACCTGCCTCAAGGCCGGCCTGCCAGCGGATGCCTGGCAACACGGCGCCGAACTGCAGGGATTCACCGCCGAAGTTTTTGCGGAAGCGCACCCTGAAACCTAGCGAGGCCACAGCCAGCCAAAGGTGCCCGCAGTCAGCAGGCCGTACACCAGTCCGTCGATGACTTCCTTGATGGTCATGCCCCACGGCTGGCCCTTCCAGATTCCGTTGCTCAGTTGACCTAGGCCGTAGGCCATGAACGCCGCGGTGCCGGCTACGCGAAACACGACCAGATAGTTCACGCCGGGCGCAACCGTATGTGCGGTGAGATACGCAACGAAGAACCCGATAATCAAACAATAGCCGAACCACAGCCCCAGGTACTTTCCCATGGCGGGCGGGCCACTGGGCAATACGGTCATCATGCCCACGGGTCCCTGCTTAAATTTTTCCACCATTGCGGGCGACTTCATTTCCTTATGACTCCCATACGGGAACATATAGAAGCCTCGCGTGAGTCCAGCAGCACGCAGCTCGGCTAGGAGCTTGTTCTCATCGGGGAGTTGGTGGCAGTCGCTCTGGTGATAGGGCAGAAGCATGTGCATGATGGAGCTGGCGATAAAGACGATCACGGCCGAAAGGACGATCGGAAGCCAAAGAGCGGCAAGGGGAACCATATATGCAGCCTCCTCTTAGTACGCGAGCAAATACACGGATTTTCCACGCGAGGCTACGCTAACCCCGGGCCGTGGTCAAGCGCGACGTGCAGCGATTTGTTTGATCGGCTTTTCAGTGAACGATCTGCAGACCACTTGTGTCCTTCTCCCCGGAGATCAAGTAAACTTGCGGCCTCCGATGTCAAAGGGGGCGCCAATGCCAGAAGACGGGTTCGATTATCCAACCACCTACTCAGCCATGGCCGACGAGGAACTGCTCGAACTTGCCCGCGAGTCAACAACTCTCCTCGAATCTGCGCAGTCAGCACTTCAGAACGAGTTAGACAGGCGAGGACTGAAGCCTGAACCTGAGAAGGGGTCGACAGAAGATGCGGACTCAAGTTTCTGTTGCCCCAAATGTGTCCGTGGAGTAAATGATCCGCTCACTTGTGGCGAGTGCTCAACCATGATCTGCCGGGTTTGCGGCACAGCGCTCAGGATGCCCGAGGACGTCGAGCTTGAAGAGATCGAACCCGAGAACCGCGAGCCTGAAGCTCTCGCCTAGTGCATCTCTTAGAACTGGAACATATGCAGCGATGCTGGCACTCTGCCGACGAATGCCATTCAAGGTTGGCGCCATGTGGAAGATGAAGCGCGAGGATTTCACCAAAGTAGTCGAGGAAGTGATGGACTCCCTGCCTAAGGAGTTTCGCCGCCGCATCCGCAATGTTGCTGTTCTCGTCGAGGACAAGCCTGCAGACCAAGTGCGACCGAAGCGCGACCAGCCAAAGCGGATACTTCTCGGCCTGTTCCACGGTGTGCCGATGACCCACAAGAGCGTCTTTGGCCTGCCCACCGGGCCTGACTATGTCGTGCTCTACCAGGAGAATATCGAAGCCATCTGTTCCACCGAGGCTGAAGTGCGCGAACAAATCCGGCGCACCGTCATTCACGAATTTGGGCACTATTTTGGAATGACCGAGGAGCAACTGAAGGATGTCTAGGCAGGTCAGGGAAGATGGAGGGCAGCGGGAATTCGCCTGCCCTCTCCATAACGAAACACCTTTAGTTGACTTTGCAGCCCGAGCCAGGCTTCGAGTCCTTTCCACATGGGTCCGGAGGCTGGTAGCCGAATCGGCCAAAGCGCATCAACTGCTGAAGCTGCTGGCGAGCATTTTCAGGAAGTGCAACTTTGGGCCTGCCGCTATTGGTATTGCCAACCGTCAACGAGGCGCCTTCGGCGTAGGTCCCGACGGTCGTCGGGACAGCCACGTAGGCATCGATGTTGCCGGTCTCGGTGTTGTAGGCAAAGCCCACGATCTCGCCAGACGAATTGATGCTGAATCCATGCATCAGGTACAACGGAGAATTGGCAGGGATTAGGCTGTTGAGATCCGTCATCACTCCGTTCTGCCAGAGGTATGCTCTTGGGTTCCCACTGGCATCAATCGACACGCCAGCTCACCTGGCCTCGATTGTTGATCCCACAGCCGACGCTTATGACGTCTCCCGGCAACGTGCCCAAGTCGCTCATCACGCCCTTCTGCCAAAGAAACGCATGCTGGTATTGGTCGCCCGGCAAGTCCGACGTGCCGACTACCTGCTCGTTGTCGTTCATTGCAAAGGCGGCGTTGTTTATCTCCTCCCCCGAGATTGCCGAGATCGATCGGCGGCAGGCCCTTCCGCCACAGCAGGGCGTGCTTCGGCGCGAGAGGCAGGCCGTAACGTGGATCAAATGCCGCACAAGCACCCGAGGCGCCCACCATCTCGCCCTTATTGTTGATCCAGAAGGCGCCGCCCTCCGGATCACCAGGGTAGGTAGGAAGCAACTGAATTTGGCCATTGCTCCATACGACGGGTTTGAATTGCAGGACTTGCGGCGCTGGGCAGTTCGGGTCCGGCGTACTGTTCTCTGCATACCCCGCGATTTGACCTCGATCGTTGATTCCGCCGCCTTGGGCGTTGTTGCCACCTAGCGTGTCCAGCGGCGTCATCACCCCGTTCTGCCAGGAAAATGCGAGACAGATAAGATTGTCGCCGTAGCCGCAAAAGTCCTCGCCATTCGGGTCGAGGGTCGAGGTTTCGGCTAGACCTGTGGTCTGCAACGACTCATTGGGGCCTTCGTACGCCAGGCTGTTCGGTCCCCCCAAGGTGCCAAGATCGGTCATCACTCCGTTGGCGAACACAAAGGCATGTTGGGCAGAGTCGCCGGGCAAGTTGGAAAATCCGTCCACCTGTCCCTTGTTGTTGATGCCGTACGCAAGGCCGAAGCTTCCTCCCAGGGTGCCAAGATCAACGACAGTATAGTGAGCCGGTGCTCCCGGCGTTTGCCGGATGGCTGGATGTTCCTCCGCCCCAAGCGGTCCGGCCACAAGGGCCAGCGCCAGGGCAAAGCCGGTAAGACGAAACAAGTTTGCGATCGAACGAGTGAGTTTCATACCTTTCCTCCTTGGTTGATTCGGTGGGTCTTGATGGGAGGATGAAAACCTCTGACCTTCCTCCCCCTCGACGCATTGCAGGAGGGACGGAACGCAAATCTGAGCTGGCCCATCGGCTTGCTGCCAAAGGTGCAACTTGCCGGTGTCCAGCCACTGCTGGAGCTGGGTCGCGGTGGCTGCTTCCGCCAGGCTGTCACTGCCGAGAGCGATGACATTCACTTGGGCGCGGCAATCGGGGCACCAAGCCAAGACTGCCTTTGCGCGGCGAATGACCATCAGCGTGTCCGTCTCAACGGTGATTCTGGTTGTCTTCAGCACCATGACCTGCTCCATTCACGTTCGTCACTGCTGCAACCGCTGCATACGGGCGCATCCTGCGCGATCGCGGGTTCAAAAGTCTTTAGGGAGGGCCTAAAACTTTCTCAAAAGCTCTCAATACAGGTTTACTGAAGAAAGGAAAGGACTTGCAGGCGAGGGAAATCGAAGCCGTGGGCGGATCAGCGGTTGTTTGAAGCCTTGCGCGTTTGTTGCTTGACGGAAAACCTCATGATAGATTGGCCGGATAACGGCGGGTCTCGCGCCTCTCCTACACGGCAATCCTTAAACTTCGGACTAGGCATGGCTATAGGTCCCAAGATTCTCTACGAGTTCGGGCCTTTTCGGGTGGACCCCGAGAAGCAGGTTCTGCTGCGCGAAGACCAGCCCGTCGCCATTACTCCCAAGACATTCGAAACACTGCTGATCCTGGTCCGCCACAGTCGAGAGGTCGTTTCCAAGGATGCGCTCATGAGCGAGCTCTGGCCGGATGCCTTTGTCGAGGAGGCAAACCTTAGCCAGAACATCTTCATGCTCCGTAAAGCCTTGGGCGACACCCCGGAAGATCGGCGCTACATCGTGACGCTGCCGGGAAAGGGCTATCGCTTCGTGGCCGAGGTGCGCGAGGTAGCCCAAAACGGCGGGGACGTGGTCATAGCCAGCCGGTCCCGCTCTCAGATGGTTCTGGAACAAACGGACAGCGCAATAGGCGAGACTGTACGTGCCCTTCCGGCGAGGGCTTCTCGCAAACTAAGTGGAAAGTACCTAGTCGCGATTGGTGCTGTCGTTGGCTTGCTGGTCCTCGGCACACTTGTTTTTCTTCACCAGCGCCGGCCTGTCTTGGGCGAGAAAGACTCTGTTTTGATCGCCGACTTCACCAACACGACGGGCGATCCAGTCTTCGATGAAACCCTGCGGCAAGGGTTGGCGGTGCAGCTGGAACAGTCGCCTTTTCTCAGCTTGGTTTCTGAGGACCGTATCCAGCAGACTCTACGTCTGATGGGCCAACCGCCCGATGCGCGGCTCACGCCCGAGATTGCTCGCGAAATCTGCGAGCGAACAGGCAGCGCGGCGGTGCTGGATGGTTCGATTGCCAGTCTGGGGAGTCAATACGTACTGGGGCTGCGCGCCGGGAACTGTCGCACTGGGGAGGTCCTGGCCGAAGAGCAGGTTCAAGCGGAAAGAAAGGAAGACGTGCTGAAAGCCCTCAGTCAAGGGGCGACGAAATTCCGCACTCGCCTCGGCGAATCGCTGGCCATGGTCGAGCAGCACGACACCCCGCTCGAGGAAGCCACCACCTCGTCCCTGGAAGCCCTAAAAGCCTATAGCACAGCCCGGAAGGTAAAGTTCCTGCCGGCCGGCTATGCCTCAGCTGTGCCCCTTCTCAAGCACGCCGTTGAGATTGATCCTAATTTCGCAATGGCCTATGCGTTTCTGGGGCGCACCTACGGCGATATTGGAGAGTTTGCTCTTTCCGCTGAAAACACCAGTAAGGCCTACCAATTAAGGAACCACACCAGTGAGCGCGAAAGGTTCTTCATCGATGTGACCTACCATCGGCAGGTGACGGGAAACCTGGAGAAAGCGCACCAGGCGTTGGAGTCATGGGCGGAGACCTATCCTCGCGACAGGGACGCCCACGGATTGCTGTCGGGATTTACTTCGCAAGGCGCAGGTAAGTATCAGGAGGCGATTGAAGAAGGCAAAGAGGCCATCGGCCTCGATCCGGACTTCGTCCCCGGCTATGCCAATGTCGCCAGCGCCTACATTTATCTTGGCCGGTCGACCGAAGCGGAGAAAACCCTTCAGCAAGCTTCCGAACACAAACTGGAAATTCCTGACTACATAATGCTGCGCTATTACATCGCGTACCTCAAGGGTGACAAGGCGGGCATGGAGCGGGAGGCCGCCCTCGGAGAGGCACATCCTGGGGCGGAAGACTGGATGTTACACGCCGAGTCCCTCACCTTGGCGCGTTCCGGGCAGCTCCAGCGGGCCAGAGGGATGTCGCGCCGCGCCGTGGATTTGGCCCAGCAGGCAGGTCAGCGGGAAAGGGCGGCCGTCTTTGAAACGGGAGCAGCAGTGTGGGAAGCCCTCTGCGGGAACCTGCCCGCCGCGAGGCAGAAAGCCAGAGAGGCACTTGAACTTTCGAAGGGCCGTGATGTGGAATATGGAGCCGCTTTTGCGCTGGCCGTCGCAGGGGATTCTTCGCAAGCTCAAACGCTGGCGAATGACCTGGAAAAGCGCTTTCCGGAAGACACCGTCCGTCCAGTTCAGCTACCTGCCCACACTTCGTGCTTTGCTCGCACTGAACCGTGGCGAGCCTTCACATGCTATTGAAGTGCTGCAAACCGCTGTTCCGTATGAACTGGCCGTGCCGGGCATTGACTACTACTTCTTCTTTGGGGGTCTCTATCCGGCGTATGTGCGTGGCGAAGCCTATCTCGCCGCGCACCAGGGCGCTGAAGCCGCCGCGGAATTCCAGAAGATTCTGGACCACCCAGGCATCGTGCTCAGCGACCCCATCGGCGCCCTGGCGCATCTCGGCTTGGCCCGTGCGTACGATTTGCAGGGCGACACAGCCAAGGAGCAGGGCGGCGTATCAGGATTTTCTAACTCTGTGGAAGGACGCCGACCCCAACATTCCGATCCTAGAACAAGCCAAAGCCGAATACGCCAAGCTACATTAGTTGCCAACTTCCGCGTTGCCGACCAACTCGTCCCGAATTGCAGTCGACAATCCACCAAGAAGAGAAACGATCTTGTGCACCGGACCGTCACAGCGCAGCCACACGCCGTTGCACCAGTAGAAAGTACAGCGCCATCAGAACCAGCAGCAGCCCATTCACGCTCAGCACAATCGGTGCCGTGAACACGGGGACGAGCCAGCCCGACACCAGGTTCCCCATGGGCATACCGCCGCGGAACGCACAGTTGTACACGCTCATCACACGTCCGCGCATTTCGTTGGTGGTAATCAACTGCACCAGCGAAGTCACGGTGGCAAACACGGTCATCATGGAAGCACCCACGATCAGCAGCGCGGCATAGCTCAGCGGCAACGATCTCGAGAGCGAAAACCCTGTGATCGCAACCCCCAGACAAATCAGCCCGGTAGTGGCAAAACGCCCTTTATGCCGGATGTTACCCAGTCCAGCAACCATGAGCGAGCCGCAGATCGAACCCAATCCCATCAGCGAAAGCAGATTGCCGTAAGTTTCCGGCCCGCGACGAAAGATGTCTTTGACGAACACTGGAATATAGGTGCGCATGGGCATGGCCAACGCGGTCATGCAGAACGCCAGCACGATAAGCGCCTCCATCGAGGTCTGCTGGCGAACGAACTTTATACCCTCCTTCAGACTGGTGAACATCGACTCGGTGGTACTCACCGGCAGAAAGCGAGTGGTGATCAGCAAGAGCGAAACGATGGGTGCAAGGAAAGAGAGCGCGTTCAATCCAAAGCACCACTTCTCGCCCAACTTCGCCAGCGCCATTCCGGCGAGCGCAGGACCAATGGTTACTGCCAGATTGAACTGAATCGAGTTCAGGGCAATGGCGTTCGGCATGTCCTCGCGCCTGACCAGGGTTGGAATCAGCGCCGAGTACGCCGGGCCACCAAAGGCCTGGGCCAGGCCGGAGACGAAAGAGAGACAGAGAATTGGCCAAACGTGGGTCAATCCGTTCGCTACCAGGATCGTGAGCACGGTTGCGCTCCCCATCTGCACGTACTGGGAGACGAGAAGGACTCTATGCCGCTCCACCCGGTCGGCCACCACCCCGCCGATCAGCGAGAAGAGGAAGATAGGGATGCCGCCCAGAAACTGGTCCAGGGCAAGCAAGAAAGGGGAATGGCTCAGGCGATAAATGAGCCAGCCCTGCGCCACGATCTGCATCCAGGTGCCGATGCTGGACGTGCAGGCGCCGAACCACATCAAACGAAAATCACGATAGTGAAATGCTTTGAATATCCTGCCGAAGGTTGACGTTTGCATGCGCTCCGCGTGTCTGTGTCAGTACCGCCGTTCCGGTTTGTTGTCCCAAGACATTATGGCATCCGTGTTTCACGGCGCCGGTTCTTGCGCTTCGCAGGACCCACCCCGTGGGCCCCAGGCGTACTATCTCCATACGCGGCGAATTTCGCGGCTTAGTCCAACAGGCCGTTTCCGTAAGACGCACCAGCTTCCAACATGCACTCACATCCTCGTCGCGGCGCCGACGGAAACAACCCTATCTGTTGGGCGGACTCGGATCGAGCATGCTCATAGAAATCGGACACGTGGAGGCGATCTTCCGGTATCCCGTGAAGTCCATGGGCGGCGAACGACTCGAGGTCGCCGAGCTGGGCTGGCACGGCCTCGAGGGTGACAGACGCCTGGCATTCCGGCGGATGGATGACCGCAGCGGGTTCCCGTGGCTATCAGCAAGCAAGCTTCCCGACCTGCTCCTGTTTGCTCCGCAGCGCCGTGAAGACGGTGCTCAGGGAGACCTTCCTACGCATATTCGCACGCCGGATGGCGAAGAGATGCCCGTCTTCGGGGAGGACTTGGCCACGGAGGTCGGACGCCGGTACGGGGCTCCCGTGCAGATGATGCAGTTGAGGCATGGCATCTTCGATGAAGCGAGCATCTCCGTGATCGCCTTCGATACGGTGCGCGAGATCGGACGACTCGCAGGGCGGAGCCTGGACGTGCGACGATTTCGCCCGAATGTTGTGGTTCGTTTACTGCGACCGGCTCCCTTCCAGGAGGACGAGTGGTTGGGCGGTGTGCTCTCATTCGGCGAGGGGGACGACGCCCCCGCCATCACCGTCACGATGCGCGACGTCCGCTGCTCGATGGTGAACCTTGATCCCGACTCAGCAAGTCCCGCGCCAGAAGTGCTGAAGGCGGTCGTTCGTGCGAACCAGAACACCGCGGGAATCTACGGCGCGGTCACTCGCATCGGTCGACTGGCGGTCGGACAGACCATACTCCTCCGTGCGGCGACCGAGAAAAGGGAACGTGGGTGATCGAAACACAATGTCCCGGAACGCCGCCCAACCCGGCGTTGAACCTGACGGGCGCTGTCACGGCTCCGCCGCAGCTGCGCTTCATCTGGTAGAGAGCGCGATCGGCCGCCTCCAATAGACACTCGATCACGGGCAAGCCGGAAGTGATCGGTTCGTCCGTCGGATTGGTACCGAGAAAACGCGCTTGTGTCCGGGAAGACGCCCTCGGTTGTGGTGCAGTCGGTTCGGTAGTTGGCCGCGTCGCCAAGCTCAGTTGATGAAACATCGCCTTCGCATAAGTGGTTAAATGGCGATACGTCGACGAGAAATCTCAGGAGCCGGATTCCTCCGAATCACGGGCTATCCGGAAGCTGCAAACGCGGGGTGGCATACCGTGCCAGGTGTGGTCGCTAACCGAAAGTTATGCAAAGCTTCAATTTGTCAGTCGGCGAGAACTTGCCGATTCATACCACCGGCGAAAACAACAACCTCACTCAACATCGCGCCCCGAGCAACTGCCTAGAAATCCCCTAGTCGTCGCATCCTCGAGGGCGGCGTCCTTCAAATCGCTGTATCGGAAGCGCCCAGCACACCGCACAAAACAGAAAACGCCTTCCCCTAGAAGGCGCTTCAGATACAGCCCTAAGACTTATCGTTCCTAATCCGACGTAGCTGCCAAATGACCGATGGTTCGAAATATCAAGCCCTTCGACGCACCCAGACATCGACAACGGATGCAAAGTAGCCACGGACAAGGACGTTGTGGTCATCGATGTGACCAACCGCCGTGCAGGTGCGGACTGTCTATGGGCAGGTAGGCTTATAGCTGAGTGTGTTGCACTACACAGGCCGCGTGCTTAGATGGCCAACAGCGCGGGTGCAAGCTCGGACGAATGGGCACGTGTCAGAATAAGTCTTCTTAAGTTCGAGAGCAAAGGTCCTGTTGGCCCCGCATCAGCCGACAGACCGGACGACGCGAAACCCAATCACGTGGGAGCGAATGGATTGCGTGGCTCTCATGCGCGCGGCTGACCGCAACATAACGGCGCTGTCGTGCCAGCCGCCACCGCGCACCACCCGCATCGCGCTGTGGCCGTCCAGGGCCGGCCTGCCGTCCTGCGGAGTCGTGTCGTAAGAATCGTGCCATAGGTCAGCGGTCCACTCGCGAACATTGCCGTGCATATCGTAGAGCCCGAACCTGTTGGGTGGATAAGCGCCAACCTTTACGGGGCCCGAGGCCAGCGCGAAAGCCGCTCTGGTCGAGTCGATCGTATCGCCGCACGAGTAACGTGCCTCGGAACCAGCGCGGCACGCATACTCCCATTCTGCTTCCGAGGGGATGCGGTAGCTCTGCTGGGATGCGGACGACAGGCGATCGACGAATGTTTGGGCTTCATCGTAGGAGATATTGGTCACCGGAATTTCCGACTCCGAAAAGGAGGGCGCAGCGGCCTGCGCCAGCGGCTGGGAGGAGGCGCGGAATCGGCTGAACCAGCTTCGCGCAGGCGCCGGTGCAACGGGCGCGGCCGGAAGCGAACCGACCAGGTTCACGTACTCGGAAATCAGGACAGGGAAGACACCGATGGCAAATGTCGTCGGTATGTCGATGCGCTTTTGCGGCATTTCACAGGAAGCGCGATCCGGATCGTCGCCGGTGGTGCCGAGCAGAAACGACGCTTTGGGCACGATGCACATCACCGGCATCTGCTCGCCGTCGCGAAAGGCGGTGCCCGGTGGCGTATGCGGGTTGATAAACGCGCCGTCGTAGATGGGCTCGCCCGAACGCAGACCGCCGATGGCATTTCGGTAGACGTTGGGCGTACCTGCCGAAACCCCACCGGCCAGTGGGTTGGCATTGCCCCGTTGAGTCGCAATCAGATCGGTGATCCAGGTGAGCAGCTTGAGCCACTGCCGGTCCTCGCGGTTGCCGTTCCAGCCGGAGAGGTTTACCGTCTGCGTGAGACTGAAGGCGATCGGAATCGTACACGGCTCGATAACAGCGGGGACGAGTTTTCCACGTTCCTTGCCGTAATGGGCCTCGGTGCGCACCCAATCCGAAGTAACCGAGCGCGGCGACCAAAGCACCGCCACCGTCGAGGCAGCCGAGATAGCCTGCTCAATCTCCGTGTCCCACGCCTGCCGCGGCGTTATGCCGTCATCCCACCACACTGAAATTCCGCTCTCGCGCAGCGCCTCGACGATGCGGCGGGCGATCTCGGCGTCTTCTCGCTTGTAGCTCAGGAACACGTCGGCCACGGGTGACCTCTCGAGGTCATTTTACCCTCGGCCCAAGAAGTAGATGGTACTATCGAACAAGGGCTGAGTAGCTTAGTAGCACGGGGGCGCGCAATGCCTGAGCCTTTGCAAGCTATAGCCGACGAAGTTTTTCTGTCCCTCAAACATCCGCTCCAGCCGAGACGCTTCGCGCTCGCCCTGTTTTTCGCCCTGATTCTGTTCCCCCTGATCGCGGTCGGCTTGGTCGCGGGGACCGTCGTTCTCATCGTGCCCTTTTTTGGCTTCTTGCTGTGGTTGAGCGGAAGGGTTTTCTATTGCCTATTTCCTGGGCAACAGCATCCTCGCGTCGGAGACTGAACTATCCTCGCATCTACCGCATCGGCGAAGACCTCAAGGCAGCCATCGGATACAAGAAGAAGGTCGATATCTTTGTCTACGAACAAGGCAATTTCAACGCCTACCTGCTGAAGTTCTTTTTCCACCGGCGCGCGGTGTTCCTCAATTCCGAGCTTCTCGAAGCGGGCGTCACAGACGACGAGTTGCGCTGGCTCATCGGCAGGTTCATCGGATACCTGCGGGCGCGGCGGCAAGCCGGGTTCTGGGGTTGGACGATTCGCGCCGCGCAGCATCTGCTGGTTTTCAATCTCTTCCTGCTGCCCTACGAACGAGCGCTCGTCTACACCGGAGACCGCATTGCCCTGGCGGTGATCACTGGCGATATCACGAGCGCGATCTCAGCCATGCAGAAGATATTCGTCGGGCGGCAACTGGGCTACTCCGTCAATCCCAACGGATTGGTCGATCAGCATCGGCTGGTGAAAGGTTCCATATTTGCGTTCTTCGCCCGCTTGTCTTCGGGGTTTCCTCACATGACGGCGCGGTACGTGGATTTGATCGGCTTTGCGAAAGAAAGGTTTCCGGCGCAGTTTGAACGGTTCGAGGCGGAAAACCCTGGTTTGCCGCTGGATCTGCGGCAGTTGACCGCTCTGCCTCAGGCTGAAGCCGTCCGACCTGGCGCCAAGGATCCTGTGTGGGCGCCCGTCGCCGGAGCCTTGGCTCTTCTGGCGCTGCTTACGTTCTTGACCGTCAAGGTAATCGTCCCCCGCGTTCCCGGCCTTGGCTCATCCCCGATAACGGCCCTTGCGAAGGCGGCGCAGGAGAGTCCTGCCGCCCCAAACCCGGCCGCTGCGTCGCAGTCCGACGCCGCAACGGCCGCGCCGCAGGGTGAGACCGCAGGAGCCGTGCCGGGGGCCGAGACCCCGACGGCCACAACTGAGGCCGAGACCTCAGCGACCGCACCGCAACGGCAACCCTACACCTCCACCGCCGGCCGCTTCAGCGTGCTCTTCCCCGGACCTCCCACGCAGAATGCTCGCCCACTTCGTCTCTCCGATACTGTTTCGGTGACCATGCATCAGTTTCAGTGCGAAGAGGGCAATTCGTCGTACCTGGTGATGTACAACGACTATCCCGAGCAGTATGTCGCCGGCGAGCCACAAACGCTTCTGGAACGTGTTCGCGATGGAATTGCGTCGGCAACAAAGGCGACCCTGAACAGCGACCAGCCAGTCGATTTGAATGGCGTGCCCGGTCGGCTCCTCAAGCTCACCGACCAACTGGGAAGCACCTACACCGTACTCGATTTGCTCGACGGCCAGCGGCTCTACCAGGTGATCGTCACCGTCGGCGCGGGTTCTCCTGCAAACCACGCTGAAGATTTTCTAAACTCGTTCCGCATCCTCTGAGTTTGCCCATGGCCGTCGGTGGATCCGGCCCTTGAGTTTCTGTTGTGGTGACTTCACACATCAAGGAGTTAACTTGTATCTGAAGGCTGCTGACCTGCATCAAGGTGCGGCGTAGCGTGGCTTCAATTAGCGTTGGTCGAGCAACGCTGGGATCCTTTGGACAGCACGCCCGCCGTCAACTTCGCCGGGAGGCCCTACCAGCGCAACTGACCGTCGGCGGGTTCGTGAAGCGTGCTCCCGCGGTAACAACGTGCTGGGATTTGACAGATAACGCGGTGCCAGATCAGTATCGCTAAACGCGCTTGTGTCCGGAAGGACGCCCTCGGTTACGGTGCGGTCGGTTCGGTAGTTGGCCGCGTCGCCAAGCTCACTTGATGAAATATCGCCGTCGCGTAAGTGGTGCAATCGCGATACCCTTCGAGTAATCTCAGGAGCCGGATTCCTCCGAATCACGGGCTATCCGGAAGCTGCAAATGCGGGGTGGCATACGTGGCAGGCGCGACCTGATCCGACACCGGGCTCAACGTCAAGTCTGGCCGACACAGTGCAGACTTCGTACCCGGTGATCAAAATTAACTTGGCGAGGGCGCTGTGTTTATCAATTGGTGTGCGGACTGCAAAACCCCAGGCTGTAAACGGCGTCAGGTGTTTAAGCAGGTCGAGTTCACTTCCGATTCATCCGAGGACCCGACCGTTCAGCTGAATTTCCCCCTCGTGTTCAAGATGCGCTGCAAAACCTGCGGCAACATCTACAGCTACACCATGCGTGATGTGGCGGACTTTCAATCCAAGGAATCTCTGCCTCTCGAATTCGAAAGTCAGTCGTGACGGTTTCGGACGGGGATACCCTTTCGGCGAAGACAAAATGGCAAACGCTCCTTCAACATGAATGCTGAACCTGAGGTGGGAAAAAATACGGGATCAGAACTTCGGAGTCCTGCGCGATCACGGTCTGCGAAGGGAGCTTTGCAGAATTACTTCTTTTCGTCTGGCGTGGTTGAGTTACTCGCAGAGCTTTCGCCGCTCATGGACGACCTGAAATTGCTTAATGCCTTCGCCCAGGCCTTTACCCAGTTCACCCAGCTTCTTTGGGCCGAAGATGAGCAGCGCAATCACCGCGATGACCGCCAGTTCGGGCAAACCAAGTTTTCCACCAAACATAAAGTCCTCCGGTCACACAGCCCGGTTCGTCAATGACTTGCTGGCGGAGAGGGGGGGATTCGAACCCCCGATACAGCTTTTGACCGTATAACGGTTTAGCAAACCGCCGCCTTCAGCCACTCGGCCACCTCTCCGCGGCGTCTAGGCTTACAGTCTACCACGCCGGATATGAGTGCAGTTACCGCTTCAATTGCAAACATTTACGTGGTCTTCGGCCTCATGGGATCCATGAACGTCGGCTGTACCCTCGGGCTCTTTTGGATCTTCGATCACTCGATCCAAGGCAGCCCAAGAGATTTGAGCGCCTGGCTCGTCTGATGCTTGGCCATTGGCCGGTGTCCTCTCGCGGCAGGGCAAAAGAAAAACTTGTCAGTGAAAGAACCGCTTAGTGGCCGCACAGTCTGGTGCATTGCACGAAGACCGACTCATTCGCGCCTTCCGTGCGCAGCGCCCGGATCACGTTTCGCTCGGGATGACCATTAAAGGGGATTGCACGGGCGCCACGAGGTTGGGTGCGCGCCCGCTCAAGGGCAGGTAAGCGACGGAAGGGTCGCGAATTTCGTCGTCAGCGGACCTTTGGTCAGGTAGCCCTGCGTAAAGTACATCCCAAAATATCCGTTGCCTTCCTGCGGTTGGCCGGCGCAGCCCGCCAGGCATCCTCCAGCCGGGCAGACGTCGCCGAACTCGAACAGAAACGGCGCCAGCGGTCCGCTGACCTGGTTCTGGCAGGTCGCAGTGACCACCTGGCTGATGAAGCTCTGTTCATTGGGGACCTGCTGCTGGGCGTAAACACTGGGACAGCCGGTGTTGTAGCCTGTCTCACCCAGGAAGACATTGGCCGCTCCGCAGGATTTCTGGTCCGTGGCGAACACGGACTGGACCTGCGTCCAACAGGTTTGGGCGGGGTTGCTCCCGCTGGGCCAGACGGGCGGCAAGCTGGCCACACCTCCGGAAGAACCAACGGAGCAGTAGACGTGGTCGGCGATGTAGTCAACCCCGGTCGGGGGAGCGCCATTGCTGCAGAACATCGCCGCCTGGCCCTCGATCAGAGAAACGATGATCTTGATATTGGTGAAGCCGGCAGCGTTGAGGGCGCTGCGCAGGTTCTGGGCGGCGGTGGTGATCGTCGCAGCCGACTGCGGCCCAAGAATCTCGTTGCCAAGCTGAATGCCGACTACCGTTCCGTTCTGCAGAAACTGCCCGGCCGTCGAGTTGAGCGCCGCAACATACGTGGCGTTGGGGTTGTTCGAGCTCGATTCGCAAAAAGTTGCCGGGGGCCACGGGGTCACGTTGCCGCATGTGCCGCCGAAGAGCGCGGTGGCGTAGTTGCTGCCGCAGTACGGGAAGGGCTGGCCGCCGTAGGTGCAGTTGGTCGCCGTGCTCGAGCTGTGCCAGTCCGGTGACACTGTCATCGTACAGGCCGAGGACAACCTTGATCCCGGAGCTCTGGGCCGCCGTCAGGATGTAGTAGTTGGGCTGGTAGATGGTGATGGTGCCGGCATTGAGCGTCTTTATGGTGTTCAGGTCCGCGTTGAAACACGCCTGGCAGTTCGCCGCGCAGGAGGACAGCACATTCGGAGTGCAGGAGGTGAAAGCGAGCTGAGGGTTGCACGCGACCGGCGTGGTCGTGCTCCAGTTGTCGTCGCTGCAGCGGCCCTCCGGAGCATAATCGATGTTGATTCCGCTAAAGGTGGGTGCCGGGCTCGGAGCAGGGCTGGATACCGGCGAACCAGCACTACCGCATCCGGGGGCGGCAAGAAGGACCGCGACCGCAAGGACATACACCAGCTCAACGCGCTGCCAGCCAGCTGGTCGGGGGTTGTTGTTTTGGGCCCGGATACACGGTTGTTTACTCCGTGCAGGCTCTTTTGTCAACGACACCTGGCGGTCACTTCCTGATCGCCGACGACACTGGAATGAGTCAATTACAATCGCACCTGCTGGAGACGAGCGGAACTCTTGCTTTGTTCAGAGAGTTCTGCTGTCGAATCCTTTACCATGCAACCTAATCTGGCACGGAGCCGCCGCACCTATCTTCCACTCTCGGCGCCGCGCTTCGATTAAATCTAATGCGTCCCGATCTCCCCAGATTATCGTTGATATTATGATGTAGCTCTTTTTGAGACCATCTATGACATCGTGCATCCACGAAGTTCCTTCTCCCTCCCAGCAACAACCTTTGGCGTACGATCCGCTGCTCGACGACGTTGGGTACATGACCTGCATGACCCTGGTGCTGCTCGGAAATTACGCGCAGACCGGGCATCTCGGCGGACCGCTCGCATACACACCGTACAATGTTGCGGCCCATTTGATCGGTCCTGAAAACGGCGGACTCCGTTTCGATTACCGCCGGCCGAAGCATCCTTACTCCGACAAATTCATGATGGCGGCGGGCCACTCGGTCCCCACGTGCTACGCGCTGTGGATGATCATGGGCCAGGCGCTGTATCGCAAGTATCAGCAGACCGGCGATCCGCGTTATCACGTCGACCCGCACGTCGCGATGCTGCCGATCGACGCGTTGGGATTCCGGCGCGGCGCTGGCGCGCTGAAGACGCTGCTGCAGGAAACGGGTTTGGAAGACCATCCGCTGTTCGCGCAAGCGAAAGGCCGCGGCATTCGTGCGCTCGCGGGACATGCCGAAAGCACCGACTTAACCAACGACGTGAACGGCGGGCCCTCGGGCATCGGCATCGCGACGGCCGCGGGCAAAGCGGCGTTCTGGGATGTGGTGGGCGCGCCCGACTCGCCGAAAGTGATCGCTCTGGAAGGCGAATTCGCGCTCACCGAAGGTCACGCGCAGGAGTTGAAGACGCAGGCCCTCGCGCTGCAAGTGGGAAAGCGTTTGCGCGTGATGGTTTCCGACAACAATGCGGGCATCGACGATCGCCTGCTTGGCGGCGTAATCGCCGCGCAGTTTGACGGCTACAATCTCGTGAATCAATGGACGTCGTATGGATGGAACGTCTTCACGCTGTCAAACGGTAACGATTACGGCGATGTGGCCGCGGCGCTGAAAGCAATGGACGAAGTGGACCCGCACGACCGCCGTCCAATCGTTGCGATCGGCAAAACGATTAAGGGCTACTGGCCCGCGGCCGTCGACGGAAAAATCCCCGGCTACGGCGATCAATTGGTGAGTTACCCAAGCCATCCCTACGCCCTGAAGATGAACTCGGAGTATTTTGTCGCGCTGGCGCACACGTTCGAGAAGCATTACGGCGTGGAATTCGAAGGAATTCGCAATGGCGCGGTCAGCAACAATCGCGAGCGATTGATCCAGTTCAAGACAAACATGGACGTGGTGATGTCGCTGCTCGACCGCAACGGATTGGGCGATCGCCTCGCCGATCGTCTTGTGGAAATCGGCGACACCGTGCGCGACGACGTAAAGTTGCGCATCTCCGCCTCCAGCGATCCGTTCCTCGACGATCGCCTGCGCGTCGCGGCGTTACCTGAGGACCCACAGAAGGTCTCGATTCGCAATGCGATTTCCGGTGCGGAGAAGCAAGTTAGCATTGCGCTGTTCAAGAAACCGGGCGAGGTGGCCGGGGCCCGGCGCGCGATTTCCGAAATCATCAAGTGGATGAATTACGTCACGGATGGGCGATTCTTCACAGTGGCCGCCGACCTTTCGGAGTCGATCAATGTGGAGCACGGCAGTCTGTGGGGACACTACAGTCCCACGGACAATCCGCTGGGCACGCGCTTGAAAGCACCCATTGAAGAAGCGGGCAATGTTTCCACCGCCATCGGACTGGTGAGTCAAAGCGCTTCCGTCGATCCCGAAAAATTCGCCGGCGTTTGGGCTTTGAGCGGCACCTACGGAGCGTTCACGCCGCTGATGTACACTCCGGCGCGTGTCTGGAGTCAACAAAATCAGGACAGCAAATTCCGCATGGGCGTGCTGCATATTCTCACCGCGCACTCCGGTCCTGAAACCGCTGCCGACGCCCGCACCCACTTCGGCATCTTCGCGCCGCAAGTGTGGAAGCTGTTCCCGCGTGGTCAGGTGATCAATTTGAGCTTCTGGGATTACAACGATGTCGCGCCCGGCTATTTCGCGGCAGCGGAAATCGCGGCGCGCGATCCGCGCGTGGGCATCATCACGTTGGAAGTGGCGCGTCCCGACTTCGCGGTCGCGGACCGCAGCCATTTCGCCGACTCCGATCTGCGCGCTGCGGCAAAGGGCCTGTACGTGATCCGCGATTTCGCGCCGGACAAGCCGCGCCACGGTTACGTGATCGCGCAAGGATCGAGTTCCACTGTGAATCTCGTGAAAGTGCTGCCGAAACTCGAAGCGGCCGGTGTGAACGTGAAGGTGATCGCGGCGATCAGCGAGGACTTGTTCGATCGCCAGCCGCAAGCGTATCGCGATTCCGTGCTGCCGCCCGAGGCTCGCTACGATTTGATGGTGGTATCAACGGGCACGCGACGCATGTGGCCGCTGCGCAACCTCGGTCCGTTGACGGATGAGTATTCACTCACGTCCGACTTCGACAATTCCTGGAGAAGCGGCGGCCTCGAGGCGGAAGTGATCGCGGAAGCGCATCTCGATCCCGATTCGATTTTCGCAGGCGTGGAGCGATTCGCAAACCAACGCGAGCGCCGCATCGGCGATCAACGCAAAATGATCGGTTAGTCGAGTGGGCTGTCTGCGCTCGTCGCTCGTGCGCCCTTTCAGAGCTTGTGGGACAACTTTCCAGAAAGAACGGTCGATCGGGCCGATAGCGGTGCCGGAACGAGTTCCCGCAGCAGCCCATAGGTGTGCAGATGCGCCAGCCATTGGCTTTCGTGGACACTGGTCCCTGCGGCCGGACAGGATTTTCATGTCGCGGGCATTGTCCAGGTACACCTCGAACCCAGCCTCCTCCAGGGTGTCGTACACCGCGATACAGTATAGGCTCGTGGATCGCATCATCTGGTATCGACACAACGGGGGAGTTGACGCTTGACAACCAACCTTGGTCAGAGGATGATGATGAACCTGCAAAAATAGCATTTGAATCTATGCAAAGGAACCCGTCGCGTGCGACTCGATCTCAAAATTGTGGACTCAAAGGGCGTCAAGGTCGTGTTTTGCAGAGGTCGGCTGATTATCGGCGAAGAAGTAGAATCCTTCAAGACAAGAGTCGGTGGACTTCTGCCCGGATTTCCCAAACTAGTGCTGGAATTAAGAGCTCTTGATCAAATTGACAGCCAAGGCTTGGGGGTAATAGTTGACTTGCGGAACAAGGCCCGAGAGCTAGGGGGTGATGTCAGGCTGGCTTCTCTTAGTGGAAATAGCCACGTCCACAGAGTCCTCGAGGCCACCCATTTTCTGCCCAGTGATACCGCTACACATCCGCTGGAACACCATTATTTTCTACTTTTTGACGACGACCGACGGGCTGTGTCGTCATTCACGGAACCTAGCAAGCCAAGCATTGGAAGTGGCGTGCGAGAAGAAACCTAAGGTAGATTGGAACACGTCTTTGCCCGAGGTTCGCCGCCCAAGTACTGCCTCCACTCCGTGTCTGTTAAGTTCCTCGTTAGTCGACCACAGGCGTGAGCGGTGAGATCGGATGTGCGCCAGAACCGCAGCCGTGCAGTACAGTCCATGCTGGCCGTTGCGACGAAACGCCCGTCTGGGCTGAATGCGACAGAGTAGACTCGCTCGTCGTGCCCAAGTCTGGCAATTTCTTTTTTCGTCGATAACTCCCACACGCGGGCTGTGCGATCCCAGCTCGCGGTTGCTAGAAACTCCCCTTTCGGATCAAAGTCGAGAGCGCATACCTGTCGCTCGTGTGTCAGAGTGCCAATTTCTGTGCCAGCGGGGAAAGACCATACCCGAGCTGTACGGTCCCAACTCGCTGTAGCCAGCAATCGCTCGCATGGGCTGAGAGAGACGGCAGGTACGAGGTCTTCGTGATGCAACACAGCGATTTGCTGCCCGCTGTTAACATCCCAAATTCGCGCGGTCCGATCCGAGCTCCCAGTAATCACGAATGTTCCAGCGCGGTTGAAGATAGCAACGTGTACGGGCCCATCGTGACGAAAGCAGGCAACCTCCCGTCCAGTGGCCACTTCCCAAATTCGGGCAGTAGAATCCGAACTGGCGGTTACGAGTAACCGTCCATCAATGGTGAATCTGACATCGTTGATCTGATCGGCATGGCGAAATCGTACAGTCTCCCGACCTGTTGCCGCATCCCAAATTCGAGCTGTGCAATCCATACTGCCGGAAGCCAGAAGTCGGCTATCCCGGGTAAAATCAATTGCATATATTTGAAAATCATGCTCTGCTCTAAAGATTTCGTCACCGGTTACAACATCCCAAACTCGTGCAGTGCAATCAATACCTGCGGTAGCCAAGAGTCTTCCGTCTCGACTGAATTCGATAACATTTACGCCAGCATTGTGAACCAGGCGTAGTAATTCTCGGCCAGTCGCTGAATCCCATACTCTAGCCGTTGCGTCCATGCTTGCAGTTGCTAACACCTTGCCGTCCGGGCTGAACTTCATGTCATACACTCCGTCCTCATGGACCATGAGGGGAGTGGCGAAACCTTTGGCTACGTCCCACACTCGCACGGTGTGGTCCGCGCCAGCAGAGGCAAGCATCTTATTGTCATGCGAGAATGCGATCGCGTGAATACGACCGTCATGGGTCATACGGGCGACTTCACCGCCCGTACTTGCGTCGAAAAGCCGGGCTATGTTACCCACACCCGCCGTTGCCAGGAATTGTCCATCTCGACTAAATGCAACAGCATAAACGTTGCCGTCGTGAGTGATGCGCGTGAGTTCTCTGCCACTTTGGATATCCCAGATCCTGCTTGTGCCGTCCCAACTGGCAGATGCTAGCAGCTTCCCATCCGCGCTCACCGCAACGTCAGAAATCTCTCCGTCATGAAGCATTCTGATGCGCTCGCTCCCGTCGTCGAGATTCCACACACGCACACTGTGATCCATGCTGCCTGTTATAAGGGAGCTTCCATCTGGGCTGAACGCAACTGCTAAGACTCTGTCGCCATGCCTAAAGCATGATAATTCTTTGCCGCTGGCGGTTTCCCAAACTCGACACAATGAATCCCAGCTCGCTGTCGCAAGAACGCTTCCAGTCGGACCAAACTTTGCCGTAATAACCTGATCTTGGTGCGTGAACCGCGCAAGCTCCTTTCCACTCTCTATGCTCCATAATCGAGCCGTGTTATCCACACTGGCGGTCAGGAACAACGGCTCGGTCGGGCTGAATTCCACAGAATAAACTTGAGAGTCGTGAGAAACCTCCCAAATTGGCTTTCCGGTCAAGAAATCCGAGATGCGTACGGTGCAGTCCACACTGGCAGAGGCCAGGAGCCTTGAATCCGGACTAAAGTGGACACCGGTGACATCGCTCCGGTGCACAATTCGTGCAATCTCCCTGCCCGTCTGCACTTCTGTAACGAGCGCAGTAGCGTCGTTACCTCCAGTCGCTAGAAACCTGCAATTTGGGCTGAATGCTAAACAACGGACCTCGTCTTTGTGCGCAACACGAGCGATAGCTCGGGGCAGCAAATCCAGTCCACGACGAAGCGCTTGGTCTGCTTCAACGGTACGAAATCTCTGAAGCGATTCCAGAGCCAACAAAACACTGCACTCCACAAGCTCCGGCTGTTCAGTTCGAATCGCCTCCGATTGGCTGGCTAGATAGCGCGCAAGCGAGATCTGACGTTCACGGAGAGTCTCTTCTCGACCTCGAACGGCTTCTATATTCAGTTCCTGCAGGCGCGTCTGTTCTTGCACTTGCAGCTGCTGACTCAGTTCGATATATTCACGCACCGAGTGGGTCAGGTCGGCCGCCCGACCGCTTAGAGGTTGGCCCACCGCGAGGAATCCTGTTCTGTTCGAGTTAGCTAAGTCACTTGACCGGTCGATCTGGCGTTCGAATACCTGTTTGGCAATCGCCAAACGGTCACCCCGCAATAAGTATCCGTCATTCCGCCCCGATCGTTCCCATCGGGCGGCGTCATCGGTAACTTCGGACATTGTCATAAGGTCAGCCCGGTTGCTTTCGAGCCACCTGGACAGGGCTGGCCAGCTTTGGAACAACACCTCATGCGCGACCTCGACAGTCGCAAGGCCTCCAGCGTCGGTGGCCATAAGCAAGCGTCCTTCGACCAAGCCGTCGACAAGTTCGGAAACCGCGGCGTGGTGCGTGAGCGCACTTCTCGGGACGCGGCGTCGTGTGGGAGCGCCAGAAACATCCACAGTAGCCAATGCAGCAAAAAGTAATGGCAATGCGCTCGTAACTGCAGCCCCGTGACGCTGCTCGGCTGCGCGAAGGACGGCGTCTGCATGACCACCGAGTGCGCCGCGCAACCGCCCGATACGCTCATAGTCAGTAAGTGACAATCGACCAGTCAGTCCCGCCGTATCGTAAAGCTGCTGCAAGCAAAAAGCGACTAGGGGCAGTGCCCCTCTGCCGTCACCTGAATCTGCGAGCAAAGCATCCACTAAGTCGTCACTGAGAGCAATGCCAACAAGCGCGGCCGGTTTGCGAATCATATCGACCAAGGCCGAAGCGCCAGGCGGCCCGAGCAAGAAGGTGCCTCGCTGGAGAAGTTCCTGAAGTGGCTCAAGCTGGGCAGCTGCTGCAAGGTAGTCAGCACGCAAGGTGGCAATCACGCGATAGTGAGGATCGGCTGCTGCAATTGACAACAGATTAGCAAATGGTAGCCGGAAACGTTCCGAGCACTGATTAAACAGCTCCTCTAGTTGATCAATGAATAAAGCTAGCGTTCCCTTACCCGACGTATCGAGGCATGTGCCAGCCAAACTCCGCACGACAGATGCAGCCTCGGTGCGCAGATTCCGGGCGAGATCACGCGGTCGTTCCCACGGAAGCGCAGGAAGGACCCGGAAAAGCCCATCGGCTAGGGACAAGAAAGGATCGTCGCCAAGGTACGCAGGCTTGCAGTCGACAATGAACCACTCGGCACTCCCCTCGAACGCCCCGTCCTTCAGTCGCGGCAAGAGTCCAGCGTAAACGAGAGAAGACTTGCCAGTACCGCTGTCACCGACCACGGCAAGGAAACGTCGGCCAGGGTCACGCAGCTGCGCGATCAGCCCGTCAGCATCCCTATCGCGGCCGCAGAAGATCGTCGCTTCATCGGTACCAAATGGCCGCAAGCCCGGGTATGGGGCCCCCGTCCAATTCCTCGGCCGCGAGGGAGCCGCGATCATCGCCAAAGTGGCGTCGGTCAACGCCAAGCGTTGCCACACGACCTCCTCCAGATGCTGGCGAAGCAGATCCTTGAAGTCAGTCGGCGTGTCATACTCGTTGACTCCTCCAGCGAGCGATCCGTCGGGATTGCGGAACTGAGCGAAGAATTGCTCGACTCTTTCGAACTGCTCTACCTTTTCCCGTCTCTGCGGATCCCTCAAACCAATCTTCGGTTCCTCTGTTCGGCGGTAAATCAGGACCGTCGGTTTGGACGGGGAGGTACTCGCATCTAGGTATTCCCATTCGGTACCTGAAAGGTACGGATCCCCATTTGCCTTTCGAATTGACTCAGGCAATGGTGTACCCAGCCGCGACCATATTATGACCATGACGATGTCGCAGGTTGCGGGGCGTGGCCGCGCTCGGTTCACAGACTCCTGGGGCGTCTCGCCAGCGAAAAGAGGCACTTTCGCTGCCGGATCGTCCCAGGCAATGACGTCAAACGTCACGCGTCCGCGAAAGGCCAGGAGATAGGGAAGCTCATCCTTTATCATAGCTCGCGCTAGATTGCGCTCATCAGCAACGTCGCCGGGTGATGAAATGAAGATGCGCAGCAACCTTACCTGAGCCACCGAGCTAATTGGACTTCCTGGATTACCCATATGCACTCCGGCTATTCATTTCCCTTCTCTCGTTAATGCGATCCTTTTACGACCTTGGCTGCCGAAATACCGGAAGCAGACAGCCACGACAGTTCCCCTTGGCTCTCGTGGACCGCTGGTAAACAAGGATTAGAACGCAGCGCTTTGAAGAGGTCAATCGGGCACTATCGGTTCTGGCAGCATCTCCTGGATTTCGACAGAACCGCAGGAAGTGCCGGATACTCTGCAGAAATTATGCGAGTGGGAGCCCTTGATGCACGAGCGATGAGAAACGCGGAAAACACAACCGTCTGCAAAATCGACTACAGCGATGTAGCGGTAAAACCAGAATTAGTGCGTAACTTATTGAAAAAATTGGTCGAGGAGAGAAGATTTGAACCTCCGACCCCCCTGGGTCCCGAACCAAGTGGTTGACCTGCCGATTCACCGCAGATAATCCAAAATTCACTGCGTTGCCTCTACATCGTTGTCCAGCCGGGGACATAGTTAACACTTTAGACCGGGCACATACTTTACACTTTGGGTCCGGGTTTTGGGTTTGAAAACCATTGCTAGTAGTCGTCGTGCGGGGGAATGTGGGAATCTCGCTTTTTGAGATTTCCACATTTCCCCGCTTGGCTGCTTTCTTCAGCTCCGCTGGTCCGCGTCGTCGTGGGCCGGCAAGCGCTCAATGCGCAAGCGGTAACTATCGAAGCGGGCCAGCGGAAAGTCAGCAAAGTACACCCGGTAATAGCGCTCGTCGATGGGCAGCAGACCGATGCGTTCGTATCCCAGGGTCTCGCTGAGAAACACGTTCTCATGCTTCCAGGAGAAGTTACCGGAGCAGTCCACCCGCCGTACCGTCAGCGCGCTGCCGTACTCCGGCTCCGGCACCCGCGCCGGACATTCGCGCGGCGAAGGCTCATAGCACGAGCTGGGCGTGCGCATGTCCAATGCCTGATGCGGGCGCTCCTCGTTAAACACGTAGAGAAAGCGATCGACGGCCCGCTGCCGGCCAGGCCACTTGCGGCTGCAGGTGCTGCAATCTTCCTTTCAGCCTGCGCGGGCCCCAGCGCGCATGCAAACCGCGCAAGGCCAATACCTGCCCTTCGATCGCCCGCGGCGTCTGGTTGGGATGCCGCACCGGCGCCCGGCTCTGCTCTTGCAGTCCCGCCTCGCCTTCTCGTTGGTAACGTCGTAGCACCTCATAGCCCGTGGGCCGCGAGATGCCATACGCCTCACATAGCTCCCTCATCGTCCAGTCACCCGAGCCATATTCGGCCACAAACTGCTTGCGTCGCTCCATCACTCCGCTCACTTTCCCAGGCATACCTTCTTCTACATGCCTTCGTGAACGGACCCAGGTGTAAAGTATGTCCCCGGTCTGATCTGTAAACTATGTGCCCGGTCCGTACCCCACTTTGACCCGGGGCTTGCGCCCCGGGCTCAATTCGCCGCCGCCGCTTCGCGGCTGGCTCGAAATAGCTTCGGGGTCAGTGTCGCTCCACCAGAAACTTGCGTGCGAGATGGCGACCCAGTCTCTACAGCGTTTTTTACGGGCTTACACTTCGCCGGGCTGAAGCCCGGCGCTTCCAGCTGGCGTGATGCACCCTCGCTGGCCGACACGAGCTCAGGATGACAACCGAATCATTTACGCTCCTGAATATCGAGCTTACGGCGCGCACCGCCCGAAACTACCGCATCTCAGCCCTACCGAGCCATCATCCACTTTACCTCGCGTTGACGCCCCCGGATGTTGGCAACTAAGATACGTGAGTAGAGTTGCGCTTTCCCTCTCGCAGAGCATCCAGAGCAGCTTCACGGTGTGGTGGAGCACCGCTTCAGCGGTGCGAGAGATTCAGAAAGGCGCACTCCTCGTGGGCCAAACAGTCGTCGGCCGAGAACGGACTGACGGCTGTGACGGTTGAACCGAGCCCGCAGGGCGAAACAAAATTAGCCCAAGGCGTAAGCCCTGGGCAGGCTGGTCTTAAATTAGGATTGCATATGAACTTTTTCCACACAGATCTCATCCGCCCGCTAATAGCTGCTGAAAACGTGTTCTTAGAAGTCTTGCTCTCAAGCTTCACTCTGAGTCGTGTCGAAGGTGCCGAAGGTGCCGAAGGTGTCAAGCTTGAGATAGCTTTTAAGAAGGACTCGCCCGCCGCTTGGAACCGGCAGGGCCGTGAGACAGTTAAGAGCCGCATGGGTGCGAACTACTCCGTCAGTGTTGACAGATACAAGAAAGAACTCGATGCGATTCTATTGAAGGATGAGCGTGGAACTTTCTCGGCTAATGATCCGGATTTTCTGTGGCGATGGGCGAGCGCGGGTACCTTACCGATCATCAGCATTGGCGACGAAGACTATTACTGTTTCTTTTATCGCGACATATTTCCCAGTGGCTGGAATATAGCTAACGGCGCTACCGATACCCGCGCTGAGTTGCTCGACCCGCTCCAGGCGCTGGAGCGAGAGTTGGGCGAAGAACTCGTGGTGGCAAGCCGCGAGAAGGAGACTCGCTACGTCTTGAAGCCAAACGAGGACCAGTCTCTTGATCAGGCTGCATTCGGCAATTTTCGTAGGCTGTGGAAGGAGGAATTTCCCGATATTGACCTCCTGAGCTACAAAACCAAAGGACTGGCTTTTACCTGGGACGTCGGTCCCGACCTAGTCGAAGTTAAGACAGATTACGGGAATCGCGATTCAAAAAATTGTTTCGTGAACATAAACGCTGCTGATTTCGGTATTGAGCTTGATCGAATCGCAAGAATTGCGATAACGGATGACGTCGTGTTGTGCGACGGCGAATGCAGCGAGGGTCGGGTGTTGAACCGGCCGGTCGGTTTATTCGAAGTGGGGCGGTTTCAGCAAGAGGTTAGAATGGGCAGAGCAGCTTTCTCCCCGATAAATTCTTTCACTCCGGAGTGTTCCACGAAAGAGAAGCAGGTGAGAACGGCGATCATTTCAAACAGCGGCTGCTAACTCCTGTAGCTGAAGACGTGCAGAAACACCGGTCTCCGGCAGAGAGAGAAGCCTTCAAGAAGGCTGTTGCTGACAAAGCCGACATCGGGCTTTGTCCGGTGACCTACAGTATCGTTCGCAGACACGCCAAATACATCCGACAGCTAACCCGCGGCAGTGAGAATCGCGAGGTTGCCGATAACTACAACGAGGTTGCCGATAACTACAAAGTGTTTCTAAGCTTTGGAGATCCCGATCAGGCGAGGGCACAAACGGTGTTTGAGTTCATTGCCAAAGAAACAGGCCGCAAAGTATTCTTCGCTCCGCAAAGTCTGCAGGGACATCCCGGCCTCTGGAGTGAGCCGATATATGCGGCCCTGCGTTCCGCATCGCATTTTGTTGTCGTGGCAACCCGCCCTGAAAACCTAGATAGAGGGTGGGTGAACTTTGAGATAAAGCGTTTCCATCAACGCCACCCGGGGAGGGGGATGATTGCGATGGTCTCGGGATTCAGCCCCCAGTTGCTGCCTGATCCACTGGACTCCTTTGGGGCTCTTACTTGGAATGACGAACGAGAATTTCAGGGTGCTCTGCAAAAGCTGAAATTCTGGCTTTATTCGTGAGAGGGAGCGCGAAATTCATTGGGCGGGGAGATTGCCGGCCTAGTCTCTGCTTCAATTGCGATCAGGGGAGCGCTGGTACGTCAACTTCGTTCGTCTGATATGCATAAGCTGCGAATCGGGGGAAAAGTGTCTAAGAATCTGGGCCCCTTCGGGGGCGGCACAAGGCCTGGCAGGTTGTTGCACAATGTGTGCCGTCCCCGAGGGACTCCGCTTGATAAGATTCGGGCAACGATTTTGCAGCCCTGCGGGCTGGCCTCAAGCGATGCTCCACCCGGCACATCATTTCTGAACTTGTTCCAGAGCGAAAACTGAATCATCCATGGGCCTTACCAGCATCACCGTGCGCGGGGCGCGCCAGCACAATCTGAAGAACATCAACGTCGAGATTCCGCGCAATACCTTGACCGTGGTCACCGGGCTCAGCGGCTCGGGCAAGTCGTCGCTCGCCTTCGACACCATCTACGCCGAGGGCCAGCGCCGCTATGTCGAGACGCTCTCCGCCTACGCCCGCCAGTTCCTCGACCAGATGGAGCGGCCCGACGTGGACAGCATCGACGGCCTGAGCCCGTCCATCGCCATCGAGCAGAAGACCACCAGCCGCAGCCCGCGCTCCACCGTCGGCACCATCACCGAAATTTACGACTACCTGCGGCTGCTGTACTCCTCCATCGGCGTGCCGCACTGTCCGCAGTGCGGGCGCGCCATCTCGCGGCAGTCGGCTGACCAGATCGTGCTGCAGGTGATGGCGTTGAAGCCCGAAGAGCGGGTGATGGTGATGGCGCCCATGGTGCGCGGGCGCAAGGGCGAATTCAAGAAGGAACTTGACAAGCTGCTGCAGCAGGGTTTCACCCGCGCCCGCATCGACGGCGAGCTGCGCAACATCGCGGACGAGGAGATCAAGCTTGACAAGCGCAAGAACCACACCATCGAGCTGGTGGTGGACCGCCTGCTGGTGAAGCCGGGAATCCAGGGCCGCCTGGCCAGCGCCGTCGAGCTGGCGATGAAGATGGCCAACGGCCTGGTACAGGTGGCGGTGGTGGGTGGAGAGGAACACCTGTACTCCTCCAAGCTGGCGTGCCCGGATTGCGGTGTCAACGTACCGGTGCTGGAGCCGCGCTCCTTCTCCTTCAACAGCATGTATGGGGCGTGTCCGGAGTGCAACGGGCTGGGCAGCAAGTTCGATTTCGATCCCGCGAAGGTCATCAGCGACTGGTCGAAACCATTGCTGGACGGGGCTTTGGGGCCAGGCTCGGCCTCGCAGAACCTGATCCACATGCTGCAACTGGCGGCCGAGGCCTACGGCTTTAGCTTGACAACGCCGTTCGAGCAACTGCCCCGCAAGACCCAGGACCTGATTCTCTACGGCCCGGACAAGAGCGAGAAAAAACGCGGCGGCTTCCTCGGCGTCTTCGCCTATCTGCGGCGCAACATGGAAGACAGCAGCTCTCAGGGCTATCGTGACTGGCTGCTGGACCACATGTCGGCGACGACTTGTCCCGCGTGCCAGGGCAAACGGCTGCGGCCGGAGAGCCTGGCGGTGAAGGTGAATGGCATGTCCATCGCCGACTTCACGTCGTTGCCGGTGTCGCGCGCCGTCGAGGCGATAGCGCAGATCACGCTGTCGGAGCGCGAGGAGCGCATCGCCGGACGAATTCGCAAAGAGATTGCCGAACGCCTGGGCTTCCTCAACGCCGTTGGACTTGGCTACATCTCCCTCAACCGCTCAGCCATGACCTTAAGCGGCGGTGAAGGCCAGCGCATTCGGCTGGCAACCCAGATCGGATCGAAGCTGCGCGGCGTGCTCTATGTCCTCGACGAGCCATCGATTGGACTGCACCATCGCGATAACAACCGCCTGCTACAGGCGCTGGTATCGCTGCGCGACCTCGGCAACACCGTGCTGGTGGTCGAGCATGACGAAGACACAATTCGCCGTGCCGACTACGTCATTGACCTTGGCCCCGGCGCAGGACGTCACGGCGGTGAACTCGTAGCCAGCGGCACGCCACAGCAGATTGAAGCTGAGCCCAGGTCATTGACCGGGCAGTACATCTCCGGCGCCAAGCAGATTACCTATCGCTATGCCCGTCGGCAGCCCAACGGCAAAGCCATCGTCATACTCGGCGCTCACGAGAACAATCTGAAGAACCTTGACGTCAGCTTTCCCCTGGGCGTGATTACTTTAGTAACCGGAGTTTCCGGTTCGGGAAAGTCCACCCTGGTCAATGACATTCTCTATCGCGCGCTGGCCAAGGCGCTCTATGGCTCGCGCGAGGAGCCGGGGTTACACAAGGCCATCACCGGTACCGAGTTCATTGACAAGGTCATTCAGATTGACCAGTCTCCGATAGGACGTACCCCTCGCTCCAATCCCGCAACCTATACCGGCGTCTTCACCCAGATTCGCGATCTCTATGCCATGCTGCCGGAGTCGCGCCAGCGTGGCTATAAGCCGGGACGCTTCTCCTTCAACGTTGCCGGGGGACGCTGCGAGGCATGCCAGGGAGAAGGACAACGACGTATCGAGATGAACTTCCTCCCCGACGTCTATGTCCTGTGCGAGGTGTGCGGCGGCAAGCGCTACAATCACGAGACGCTGGCGGTAAAGTACAAGGGCTACTCCATCGCCGATCTATTGGAGATGCCAGTGGCGGACGCCTTGCCCTTGCTGGAGAACTTTCCCCAGATCAAGCAGAAGCTACAGACACTGGTGGACGTTGGCTTGGGGTACATTCATCTGGGACAGTCGGCAGTAACGCTGTCAGGAGGAGAGGCGCAGCGCATCAAGCTGGCGCGCGAGTTGAGCAAACGCCAGACCGGGAAGACGCTATATCTGTTGGATGAGCCTACGACAGGACTGCACTTCGACGATGTCAGCAAGCTGCTGGAGGTGCTGCATCGTCTGACTGACCTGGGCAACAGCATCATCATCATCGAGCACAATATGGACGTCATCCGCAATGCCGACTGGATCATCGATCTCGGGCCGGAGGGTGGAGAGAAGGGTGGACGCATCGTCGCCCAGGGGACGCCAGAGCAGGTTGCTAACGTCAGGAAGTCCTATACCGGAGAAATATTAGCGAGATTGCTGCCGCGCGCGTCCAAAGCCAAGGGCAATGGAGATGGGGTGGAGATGGCCGGCACGAAGGGGGTGTTAGTTCTCGTGGTGCCGACCCTCTGTAGCACGCTATGAATTTGCCAAGAGCTGTCATGTTGAGCGAGCAGCGGCCCGTTTTGGCCGCGCGAGTCGAAACACCCCTGACAATGCAGCAGCATTGTCAGCATAGGGATCCTTCGACTACGCCCGCCCGACCCGCAAAAGAGGCGGGTCGGAAAGGTTGGGCGGGCGCTGCGCTCAGGATGACATTGCTTAATGGTCTAGATGTAGACAACGACACTGGCTTTACCATTGGTATCATCATAGAAACAAATCACTTGGGGGCCGTTCCGTCCCAAATTGGGGAACTTAGGTGGTGTCTGGCTGAAGCACGATTTTGCCATCTCATTCTCTCCATAAAGTGCCGATTAAATGCGCTGAGCTGGCTCTAGGATCGACGAGAGATGGTCAGTTGGTATCTAGAGGCCGAAAGAGAATTGAGGTGGCTAAAATCGCGCGCTAGAGGCCCTAGCGTCGATTTCCCGATTCGGGAAATTCGGAGGAGCTTTGGTGTTGATTGAACGCCCGGCTGTCGGCCTGAAAGCTGCCAACGACGGATATGATAAAGGGTACTTCACTGTTTTAGATTAGCTAACAGCTCAGCTCATGAATCTTTACGGTTCGTATCAGGGCACGACCTTTAGTCGTGCCAAACAGAGTGCAAGAAAGGTCGGGGCTTTAGCGCGTGCACCCATAGACCAGGCTTCATCAGGGGCTAAAGCCCAAGGTCTTCATTAAGCGGAGTGCGGCACGGCTGAAGCCGTGCCCTGATACAAAGCGATTTATGAGATAGGGTTCTCGATATTCATGTCTCTGCCCATTAACCCGCTGCCGGAGCCCGAGCGACAACCTGCCTGAGCCCTCGCTGATAGGCCTCACCTTGCGGCATCGTCTAGCCTCCGGTACAGCTATCTCCGTTGGACCCGACGCCGTTGCCTGTAGAGCCGCGTTTCCCTGCCTGGTCATGGTGGGACACCCTGGCTGTCCTGGGCTTCACCATCTTCGCGGTGTTCCTCTTCAGCGTTGTCGCGCTGTCGATTGCGCGTCACTTTCCTAGCTATCGGCACATGCCTCTTACCGATCTCGCTACCGATGCCCGCATTGTAGTTGGCGCCCAGGCGGCAGCCTATCCTATCGTTCTCGGGTTTATCTACATCCTGGTACGCAGCCGAAGCCACCAGCGTTTTCGCGAAGCGATCCATTGGAATTGGCCGGGCATCACTGCGCCAGGATTCTTTGTAGGGGGAGCCATTCTTGCGGTGGTCGTCGAAAGCTTGTCAAGCTATCTGCCCATCCCCAAGTCGTTGCCTATGGATAACTATTTCCACGACGCCTCCAGCGCCTATCTGCTGGCGGCCTTTGGCATGTCGCTGGCACCCTTGATGGAGGAGATGTTCTTCCGGGGCATGTTGTATCCGCTGATGCGGCGCGCCTTCAGGCTAACCGTTGCCGTGCTGTTGACGGCAGCTGCGTTCGCCGCGATCCATGGAGCGCAATTGGGCTATGCCTGGGCGCCCATCCTCAGCATCTTTGTCGTGGGTATCGTCTTCACCGTTACCCGGGAGCGGACGGACTCAGTGGCGGCTTCGTTCCTGATGCACTGCGGCTACAACTTCGCCTTGTTTACGGCGCTGTGGATTGCCAGCGACCACTTCCGCCACCTGGAGAAAGTCGCGGGGTGAAGATGGTATGGTTTCTTTAGGAGAAGATTCCACCCTTCGGCTTCGCTGAGGGCGCAAGATTTGTGTAGCTTGACAAACTAAAGGACTGCGGGGGAATAGGGGTCCTTCGACTGCGGTTCGCTTTCCGAACCTCCGCTTGATTTCATAACAACGACGGCTCCCAACCCGTGCCGAGTAAGCTTGAGTTTGCAAAAGACCAAGACTCGGACGAAAGGAGCTGCCCGGAAGATTATAGGCTGTGATTTCCATCCGAGTTTCCAACAAATTGCCATGCTCGACACCGCCACCGGTGAGTACACGGAACACCAGCTGACCCTCCGTCGAAAATCATGCCTCCGCGGTAGCCGGAGCTAGGGGCGTGATCTCGACTTTGTAGCCGAGCTTGCGCAAGGCTCGTGCTAAGGCCTGAGCGCGTTGCTTACGGGCCTTGGGATCGCGTTCGGCGCCGTGCTCGATGTAGGACACGCCCTCATGCAAGATCTTCCACACCAATCGGCAAAGCCGGTGCGCGATCGCCCACAGGGCTTGCTTGTAGCCCAGCCGTGGCAGCAGGCGGCGGAACACCAGCTGAAAATGGCTCCCCTTGGTTCGCACCGCGGCTTGCGCCGCCTCGGTCAGCACCCGTTGCATGTACTGTTGCCGTATAGCTCATCGCTTTCCTCCCGGCGTGGAAGCGGTAGAACACGCGGCAAAAGACGTTACGCACCGTCACCCGCTACCACCCTTCCCGCCGGGAGGAGTGGCGTCACACTCATGGGTTCAAAACGCGCCCAGGTCACACTCAGGAACGGCCTCGACTCATCCAGAGCGACGACGGCCTTCACCGTTCCACACCGGCTTCATCCTACCGCCGCTAGGTCAATCCGATTTTCATCCCTATGGGTGGGCCGCAGGCCCATATGACACTCGGGTGGACAAGAGAAAACCTTCCAACGGCTGGCTTGAAGGTGCGCCCCTTCCGACTGTAAGTTACCCTTGAACAGGAAGAGCGGGGGACGAGCGCACTTTATGCGTCGTAGCGACTACAAAGAAATCCTGCGCATGGCGCTGGACACGATCGCCAAGAACAAGATGCGATCGGGTCTGACCGTGCTGGGCATCGTAATCGGGGTGATGATGGTGATTGTCATCTCGTCGGTGGTCCGCGGGCTGAACACCAATGTGGAGGCCATGCTGAAAGACATGGGCTCGGATATGATCTTCGCTTTCCATATGGAGCCGTTTACCTTCGGGCGCCCCACGACCGAGATGCTGACTCGCAAGGAACTCGTTATCGACGACGCTTTGGCCATGCGAGACCTGCCGCACGTGAAGGCGGCGACGGCCAGCCTCCGGATCATGCTGCCTCAATTCGGCACCGGAACCTTTGCTGTGAAGTACGGCGGACGCAAAACTAAGAACACCATCCTCGACGGTAACCTTCCGGCGACGATCCAGACTGACGATTTGAAGATCGTGAAGGGGCGCTGGTTCACCGACACGGAGAATGAGCATCGCAGCCCGGTGGCGGTCCTGGGCAGCGATGCCGCAGACAAGCTGTTTGGAAACGAGGACCCAATCGGCAAGGAGATCGCCATTGAGGGCGAGTTGTTTCAGGTGGTTGGAGTCATGGCCAAGCGCAAGGCCGCGTTCGGCAACGGTTCGAATCCGGAAGACAACATCGTGCGCATGCCGATCGCGACCCTGCACAAGCTTCATCCCGAGCAAAAGCAATGCTGGATCACCGCGAAGGCTACCTCACACGGCGACATGGACAAGGCGATGGACGAGATGCGAGCGCTGCTTCGCCGCCGCCGCCACCTCGCTCCGAACCAGCCCGACAACTTCGCCGTGTTCAGCCAGGACGCGTTAAGCGATACCTGGAACCAGCTCACCAGCGGAATCTTCATCTTCATGTTTGCGGTGTCGAGCGTGGCCCTGATTGTGGGTGGAGTGGGCGTGATGAACATCATGCTGGTGTCGGTGACCGAACGCACGCGCGAGATCGGAGTGCGCAAGGCCATCGGAGCGCGCAAACGCGATGTTCTGCTGCAATTCACCCTGGAGGCGATCACCCTTACTGGGATCGGTGGCGTCCTCGGCATAGTGATTGGCGGCCTGCTGACGGCATTGGTACCGCTGGTATTTCCCTCATTGCCCGCCAGCATGTCACTGGCGTGGGTACTGACCGCGACCGCTGTGTCTATTGCGATTGGGCTGGTCTTCGGCATCTATCCTGCATGGAAGGCCGCTCATTTGGACCCTATCGAGGCCCTGCGCTATGAATAAGAACCCTGTGTCCGAACAACCGGCCGGAGGAGATTTTGCATAAACTAACTTGGGTAGAGCACGCCTTCAGGCGTGCAGGCGATGGCCTGCAATAAGGTGGCGGCTTTAGCCGCTGAGGTAAGTTCCTGACCAACCGCTTTACCTCAGTGGCTAAAGCCCGGCAATTTCTAAGGCCCATCTCTTTTGCACGCCTGAAGGCGTGCTCCACCGAACCATGGCAAGGCTGCCGTGGTGTAAGTTGAACCGCCATGAACGTTCTTGAATTCAGCGTGCTCGTAGGCTTCGGATCCATGCTCGCTGGATTTCTGGGCGCGCTTACCGGGCTGGGCGGCGGCGTGGTGGTGGTTCCCATGCTGGCGCTGCTGTTCCATGTTGACATCCGCTACGCAATCGGCGCGTCCCTGGTGTCCGTGATTGCGACCTCATCGGGCGCGGCTGCCGCGTACGTGCGCGAAGGTTACTCCAACATCCGGATTGGCATGTTTCTGGAGACGGCCACCACGGTAGGGGCGATTGTGGGGGCTGCCATTGCCATGCATGTGTCCGGCAACGCAATTGCGATCGTGTTCGGTCTCGTGTTGCTGTACTCAGCCTTTCTATCGGGCCGTGATCGAATCGAACATGGCGATCACCTGCCTCCGGCACCGCTGGCGACCAGGTTGCGTCTGAACGGCTCGTATCCCACAGCCGAGGGGATCGAGTCCTACAATGTCAGAGGAGTGCCGAGCGGCTATGGCCTTATGTTCGGAGCGGGCGTGTTGTCGGGTCTGCTGGGCATCGGCTCGGGAGCGGTCAAGGTGCTGGCCATGGACCAGGCGATGAAAATTCCCTTCAAGGTCTCCACCACCACCAGCAACTTCATGATCGGGGTGACGGCGGCGGCGAGTGCGGGGCTTTATCTCAACCGCGGCTACATTGCGCCGGGCGTGGCCATGCCGGTGATGCTGGGGGTGCTGGCGGGGTCGCTTATCGGCGCGCGGGTCCTGGTGAGGGTCCGGGTCAAAATATTGCGATATGTGTTCGCAGCGGTGATTGTGGTGCTGGGATTCGAGATGATTTTCAGCGGGGCAACGGGCCGGCTATGAGCATCCGCGGTTGGAATGACCTGCGCATGGAGATCATCATCGGCGCGCTGCTGCGCACCGGCGTCATTCTGGCGGCGGTTGTGGTCTTGTTCGGCGCGGTGGTGTTCCTTGCGCATCACGGACGCGAGGTTGTGGAGTACAGCACCTTCCATGGCGAGCCCGAGGCCCTGAGAAGTGTGGGCGGGATTGTTCATGGCGCGATCCATCTGAGCGGACGCGCGCTCATCCAGCTTGGCTTGCTCCTGCTCATCGCTACTCCGGTGGCACGGGTGGCGTTCTCTGCGGTCGGGTTCGCGATTGAGCACGATTATCTGTATGTGGGGATCACGCTGTTCGTGCTGGCCGTCCTGCTGTATAGCCTGTTCGGATCGCACTGACGCCGGGCCGGCAAACTTGCGAAGTGGGTGTGCGTTCCCGATAATGAAAGAATATTGCCACCGAGAGGCTTGATGGTTTCCTGGCTTTTTTACTCTGCATTCTTCGTAATCGCTGCGATTCCCTTCATTTATTATCTGATCGCCATTTACAGCACCTGGCGTTTTTTCCGGGTTTCTTCCAGACAATGTGGAACTACTCCCAGCTTTACGCCTCCGGTAAGCATTCTGAAGCCGGTGCGGGGACTCGATCCCGACGCATACGAAAACTTTGCCAGCTTCTGCCGGCAGGACTATCCGGAATATGAAATTGTGTTTTGCGTCGGGGACCGCGCCGATCCAGTACTGCCTGTCATCGAGAAGGTGATGGCCGATTTCCCGGAGTGCAGGATTCGCGTGCTGTTCGGCTCGGGACGGATTGCCACCAACGACAAGGTCGCAAAGCTGGCGCGCCTCACGAACGAGGCGCACTACGAACATCTGGTTATCAACGACAGCGACGTGCGCGCCGAACCTGGCTACTTGCGCACCGTCGTCGCGCCGCTCGCCGATCCCAGCGTTGGCGCGGTGACGTGCCCGGTGACCCACGAGTGCCTGGAGTTCGCGCTCGGCACCAATCAGGAGTCCGGCGTGTGGGGCGGGCTCACCAGGAAGAGCGCCGGCGCCTGCGCAAGGGCGCCGAGGCCACCGCGCAGGTCGGCTGACCGACCGTCGCCGGCTCACAGCTCGACACACGGGCATCGCGATCGGCACCTTCACGCTGACCGACGCCCCGTTCTCGCTGCGCATCGATCGAGCCGCCGAGCTCCCCGGTCGACGAGCGCCTGCACGATCGTGAGACCGAGCCCGCCCGCGACGATCGGCGAAAAGCGGTCAGGCAGTCCGGGGCGCCGTTGTCGCGCACCTCCATCGTCACGTGATCCTCGCCGCGGGCGAGCCGCACGTCGACCCGCCCCTCGGACACACCGTTGACGAACGCGTGGTCGACCCCGGTGTCTGCATGAGCTCGTTGAGCACCACTGCGAGGGGTGTCGCGACCTCGCCGGGGAGGTCTCCGGCATCGCCGTCGACGACGAAATGGATCGCGAGGTCGGGCGACGACGACGCGTCCTCCACGAGCCGGGCCAGCGGGCGCACGATCTCGTTGAAGCGCACCACGTCGCCGGCGTCGCGGGCGACAGGGTCTCGTGCACGATCGCGATCGAACGGATCCGGCGCTCCGACTCCACGAGCGCCGCTCGGGCCTCGGGTGACTGCAAGCGCCTCGCCTGGAGCCGGAGCAACGACCGCGATCGTCTGCAGGTTGTTCTTCACCCGGTGGTGGATCTCGCGGATGGTGGCGTCCTTCGACAGCAGCATCCGGTCGCGACGACGGAGATCCGAGACGTCACGCATCAGGAGCAGCGCGGCGGTCGCGTCCTCGTCCTCGAACAACGGGAGGACGCGCAGGAGCATGGAGACGTCGTCGCGCTCGATCTCGGTGGAGACCGGTAGATGACGACGCATGGCACCGCGGGCCGATTCGTCGTCGAAGCCGATGTCGGACAGGTGCGCATGATGAGCGTAGGTGTCGATCCCGAGCCGGTGCAGGAGGCTGACCGCGTTCGGGCGCGCGAACCACGCGGGTTTCGCGGTCGATCAGGATCACACCGTCGCCCACACGCGGCTCGCTCTCGGTCTCGACCTCGTCGAGGTCGAACGGGAACGACCCGTCGGCGACCATCGGCGCGGAAACGCTGGAACGTCTCGAGGTACGTGCGCTCGAGCTCGCCGGTCTGCCGGGCGAAGGTCACAGCTGCCTCGCGGGGTAGCAGCGCGATCAAGCGCCGGCGCGCCGTGTACGGGGATGCACTGCACGCGCACGCGCTCCTTGGCGCCGATCACGTGCGCGTCGGCCTCGACGAGCTCGCCTTCCCGCCACGATCGCGAGCAACGGCCTCTCGACCTCGTCGACGACCGTGCCGACGAGGTCTTGCGGATAGTTGGTCTGCCCGGTGACCGGCCGCACCTGCGCGAGCACCACGAATCGGTGGCCCTCTTCGCCGGCGATGGGCGCGAGCAGCACGAGGTCGGCGAACGAGAGGTCGGCCAGCGGGCGCCAGCCGGCGACCAGTCGCTCGAGGTGCACCAGCTCTGTCCCGCCGAGTCGGGTGCGCAGGCGGGCGAGATCGTCGAGCGTGCTCATGAGTCGACGAAGAGCGCGCCGGAATGCCGGCAAGCAACGACTCGACGTCGCTGATGTCGTGCTCGAACCCGGGCACCCGGATCACGACGTCGGGCATTCCCTCCAACTCGGCACGCAGCTCCGCCTCGCGCATTGCGACGACAGAGAAGTTGGCGTACGACTCGCTGATCGTCCGCAGCACCCCGGCGGTCCGAACGGGTCCGCGAGCGCCTGGCTTGGATGCGTCGCGAGCAGGTCGGCCAGCGGGGCCGCCTGGTCGACGAACTTCGCGGCCGCCGTGGCACCGTCGGGATCGAGCAGGCTGTCGGGCAGGGTCTTGTTGAGCACCAGCGTGCCCAGATGGAACCCGCGATCGCGGAGGACCGCGAGAAATTCTCGGCTTCGTACAGTGGTGCGGCTTCGAGCGTCGTGACGACCGCGAAGGTGGTTCGACGGTCGTGCAGCAACCGCTCGACCGACTGCGCACGTTCGACGAAGCCGTCGTACATCGACTGGAAGTCGCAGAATTCGCGATGTCCTCCAAGAACTTGCTTCCGAGCATGCTATCCGCGCCCGGGTAGAAGGGCCGGCTCGCGAGGTTGATCATGCGCATGCTGCGCTTGCCGCCGACGCGGTACGGAAGTGTCAGCCAGCGCAGCAAGCGACCCCCGAAGAACTCCGACATGCGCGCCGCGTCGAGGAAGTCGACTGGCGTTCCGGGTCGGCGGGTGTCGACGACGATCAGGTCGTAGTACTCGCCCGACGTGTGGATCTCGAACAGGCGCTCCATCGCGATGCAGTCGTGACTCTGCACGAAGCGTGCTGTGTGAGGTTGGGTGTACATGTGGTTCTCGAGGATGCGGTTCGTGGTCGCAGCGTCGGGTGCGTGCAGACGCACGAGGTCGTCCCACGACTGCTTCGTGTCGAGCATCGCCGCCGACAGCTCACCTCTGGGCTCGATCCCCGCGATCTTCAGCACCTCGTCGGGGACCCGGTGGGCTTCGTTGCCGATGCCGTCGAGACCCAGCGCGGTGGCGAGCCGGCGAGCCGGGTCGATGGTGAGCAGCAGCGTCTTGCCGCCGAGGCGCATCGCCGCGCCGAGGCGCGGCCGTGGCCGCCACCGACGTCTTGCCGACACCGCCCGAGCCGCAACACACCACGATTTCCTTGGTCGCGAGCCGCTCCAGCGTCGTCGACCGCGGGCTCGGACCGCGCGTCAATGTCCGAGCTCCGCGCCGAGCGCTGTCGGCGACCATGCGTGTGACACGCAGGCCGTGATCACGCACGAACAGGTACGGCACGAAGAGGAGCGGAGCGAACAGTGTCGCGGAGCTCCTCGAGATGCGCGGCCCGGGTCCGGCGCAACGACACCGCGAGCCGGGCGGCGTCGAGCACCTCGATCGAGCCCCGGCCCGGCGTGCGGTAACCAGCACCTCGCTCGCATCGGGCTCGGCGTAGTGCCTCGAACGTCTCCTCGTCGCTGCGCGTGCGAACAGTTCGGGCAGCACCCGGTTGACGATCACCGCGCCGAGCGGCACGTCGACCTCGGCGTGCAGCCGCGCGACGAGCTCGATCGTCTCGGTCACGGGCATCTCCTCGGGCGTCGTGACGATGTTGACGGCGGTGACGTCGGGATCCGTGAGCAACTCGGACAGCCAGCGGGTCTGATCGCGCAGTGGACCGACGTCGACGAGCTCCTGGATCGTGTCGGCGGCTCCGAGCTGGGCGACGATGTGGCCGGTTGCCGCGGACCTCGACGATCACGATGTCGTGCTCGGCCCGACCCTCGATCGACTCGTGGACCTCCCACATGATCTGCACCGTGAGGATCTCCTTCACGCTGGGCGCCGTGGTCGGCGACGAAATCGAGGACCCGCGCCAGCGGGCCGAGCCGGCCGATGACTGGGACCCGCATGCTGACGCGGAGGTACTCGCGGAGGGACGCCTCGGTGTCCATCGCCATGGCGTTCACGCCGGGATACACCTCGCGTGGGGTGAACCCGACAGCCTTCTGCTCGAACTGCGCGGGGACGTCGCCCTTGGCGTCGACCTCGATCAGCAGGACACGCCGGCCGGTGCGGCTGCCCGTGAGCAACGCA